>DASXUX010000012.1:0-146773 GCA_036504595.1 Planctomycetota bacterium
ATTGCCGCTAGAACGCTTCGAGACGAACGTTGAACGCATTTCCCCGCGCGTCGTCGCCGGCCAGGCGCAAGGAACGCTCTGTGTTTACTGCAAACTGCCGCAGAGCATGCGCGATCTGCGGCCGGGCATGAGCGGCTTTGCTCGAATCTCCAACGGCCGGCGTTCAGCGGGAATGGTGTTGTTCGGCCGGCTGCTGCGATCGCTTCGCAGCGAGTTCTGGTGGTAACTTTCACAGCCACTCTTCGCTATAATCGGAGAGGACCAGCGTCGGCGGATCACGCCGATGTCTTGTCCCAAAGTGCACATGTGCAGCCCTTCCCAACGTCATCTTCGATAGCACCAAAATGAGTTGTCAAAGAACGCCGCTACTCAGGGACAGAGTATCCCTGCTCTTAATCCTAAATATATGACGTTTCAGACTCGAAAATGTTGCAATGATTTTCGGGGTTTATTTGCAGTATTTAAGACCGCGCCACAACCCGCACGCGGTCTTCCCGCCTATCCCGCCGCACACTCCAAACTAGCCCAAAAGAGAACACCACCGCCAACCAAAACTCCGGCAACCACGCCACGCCCCACCACTGCTCGGGACGGCGACGGCACCAGAGATGAGCATCATTGGAATCACCCATCGACAGAATGTGGCGGCCTTGTCCCGCGAATCGGGCGAGTATAGGACCGGAGGTGTGGCGGAGCACGGCGAGCGGTGCGCCGGTTTCGGCGCTCCAAAGGCGCGCCGTATGGTCGCCGCTACATGCCGTCAGGACGTAGCGGCTGTCCGGCGAGAAGATCGCGCCCTGAATAGGAAGGCCCTTGTGTCCAAGCAGAACGGTTAGCAGGGCGCCTGACGGAACCCGCCAGAGGCGGGCTTGTCCATCTTCGTTAATGGTGACCACGCGTTGCTTGTTGGGAGACACAGAGCCGGAGACTATGGCGGGCTGTGCTCCCAAAGTGCACCAAGTTGCGCCAGTTTCCGCATCCAAAATCCTGTCGTACACAAAGACGTATTGGCCACCGCAAAATATTCGGTGGGGCCAATTTCGCCCAGTTTTCATTTCTGGGTAATCCAGCTTGGCGCCCGTCTGGCTGTTGAAGAAAAGTAGCTCACATTCCCAGTGCCCACGTTCCTTCATATCGAGGGTAGACAACAGGACGGCCTTCCCGCTAGGCGAGAAGGCCGCGCGTGCGATTCGTGCGGGCGCAGTCAACGAGAGCAGCTTTTGGCCTGTAGCGACGTGCCGGACTTGGATGACGTCGCTCGTGGACAAAAGCAGGCGTTGGCTGTCCGGCGAGAATTCCACGCAGCCCACCCAACACTCGCGACCACGACTGTCGTATCCAGAAAACGCATGGAGCGGCGCACCAGATTTGGCGTCCCAAAGACGTGCGGTCTTGTCTGCGCTGGCGGTCGCCACGTACTTACCGTCGGGAGAGAAGTTATGCCAAGTCACGTCGTTTGAATGGCCACTCAGCGCGAGCTGTGTGTTGCCGGTTCGCGAGTCCCAAACCAACACATCGCCGCCTTTGAAGCTTGCACTTACGAGGTAATCGTCCGGATGAAAAGGGTTGCCGCCCGGCTTCGGTGCCACCGTGACGCGCTCCAATTCCCACGCCTCCCACCTCCACCACAACCCTCCTGAACTCCCCACCAGCACCACAAAAATCATCAGCGTCCGCAGCGAAAACCGCACGCGCCACCACCGCCGCTTCCCGTCATCGCCAGCCATGCCAGTAACATACGAGTCTGCGGTCTGGAGTCTAGAGTCTGGAGTCCAGTGCCGTTGCGTTTTGAGACTCCAGACTCCAGACTGCCAGACTCCAGACTCTTTCGTGTCACTCGTCACGCGAAGTTAGCACTGCTGGCTTCAGGGTTCAGGGCGCGGCTGGGATAGCTTCGGATCAGAGAGCAGGCGCTGGACTTCGGTGCCGAGGACTGCGGCCTCCTTTAGTATAAGCACGTCTTTGCGAATTTGCGCGATCAGGGCGCGAGCCTCTTCGGGCGAGCCGGCGTCTAGTTTCGCCGAGGCCAGGGCCAGGCCGGCTTTCGCGCGAGCCAGCAGCCAGTCGTAATTTTGCTCGGCGTTTGCGGCGGCGTCGGCGAGTTTGTACGCCTCCTCCGGACGCTTCTGCTCCAAGCGAATGGCCGAAAGCCAGCCCAGAGCGGCGGCGCGAGCGTTCGCGCGGACTTCCACGCCGTTCGGCGGAAATGCGGCGAGGTTCAGATAGTGTTCCACGCCGGCAGCGTCGCCTTGCGTCTTGCACCAGTCGGCGATTTGCAGCGCCATGACGGAGTAATCGGCGAAGCGCAGGGCGTCGGGCGATTGATCGACGGCGTATTTCCATTCGGCGATCGCGCGCTTCCAGCATTCCAATCCGGCGGTGTGATTTCCGACGCGGCGAAAGTCGTACGCCTTTTCCGCATACGCCGATCCGAGCCCGAATCGCGCGTAGGAGGACTGCGGCTGCTTTCTCACCGCGTCAGAAAAGATCGTGTAGGCGTTCTGGAACACGGCGCTGCGGATTATCCCGAGCGACGCGAGCACAAGAACGAAGCCGGCCGGCACGAGGGTCCATGTTTTTTCGGGCAGACGAGAGAATCGTTCGCGCAGGCCGGCGGCGACTTCTACAAGGACCATGAAGAATGCGGGGGTGCTCAAGTAAACGTAGCGGTCTTGCATGAAATGGGCGAGCGCGATGAGATTCAAATTCGGACCGAGCGCGCCGAAAAACCACAGCCACGCGAAGAGTGCGCGGCGGCGATTTTGCGCCAGGTAAAGCGTTCCGCCGACAATGAACGCCAGCAACGCGCCGTAGCCGATCACGCGCGGGTCGGCGATCGATGTGACCGGGTCCACGAAGTAGACGGCGCTCAGCCATAGCGGGATGAACAGGTTGAGCAGGTAGCGCGAGAGGATCTCCAGGTCCGTCAGCAGCGCCGTGAAGGCCGAACCGCCCGGCGGCGTGACGAGTTCGTTGGAATGGCTGTGGACGTTGACCCAGACGACCGCGACGGCCACGGCGATGAGAAGGGACAATTCCGCGAGAACGCGAAGAGCTCTTCGCTCGTGGCTCTTCGCTCTTGGCTCTTGGCCAGCGGCACCGTATGGCAACGAAAGCAACTCCAGCGCGCAGAAGACGGGGATCAGGCCCAGAGCAGACGGCTTTCCGACGCAGGCAATGAAGAACAGCAGCGCAGAAAGCGGGGCGCGCCAGCGGCGTCCCTCGTACTTCAGCCAGACGAGCAGCGAGAGAAAACCGAAAAGCGCGGCGAGGGTGTTCTTGCGTTCGGACGCCCAGCAGACGGTCTCGCAGGCCATCGGATGAACCACAAAGGCCAACGCGATGAACAATGCGCCGCCCGTGCGCTCCGGCTCCCCTCTCCCGGTGGCGCCGGCCTCCGTGCCGGCGGGAGAGGAGTTAGGGGTGAGGGGGCCGAGCTTTAGGATCACCCGCCAGAGGAGAATGGCGGCGAGCACGTGATACACGCAACTCATCAGGCGTACGCCAATCGCCCAGTTCTCCATTCCGAGCACGCGCGCGAAAATGGCGTGATCGATTTGATAGCTGAGCAGCGTCAGCGGGAACCATGTGCCGCTTTGTGGCGTGACCAGTTCGCGCCAGGTCTTGGCGTCCATGGCCGCGCCGATATGCGCGGGGTCGTCGTAGGCTGTGAAGGGCGCCCACCAGCAGCCCAGCAGCAGCGCCGCGCCGCCCAGCGACAGCAGAAGCGCCGGCGCCCAACGCTTCTTGAGTAGAGACGTTTCGCCATCGAGCGGCATGGATGCTCCTGCGTCTGACCGAACGACCAGAAACCATGAACGCCAAACGAAGTCAAGGACCGCTTGAGATGCTCAGAGGCAAATATGCGGCTGGCTCGGTTTATTTGGGTTAATTCCCGTTCATCTACGGTAGAGATTCAGCAAAAACGAGTCGTCGAGTGTACTTTAGAAGTGGAAGCCGCTGACAATTCGCTTGAGGCCCGCATGCCGACGCCGTGCGCAAAACGTTGTGATCGCGGATTGCAGACTGCGGATTGCGGATTGACGGACGCTCGAACTCCGCTCCCGTTCGCTCGTAGTTCTGATCTCCGCATCACCGCGTCACCGTGTCTCCGCGTCAGTCGTTTCGCCCCGTCCCCCCGTCGCCCCGTCCCCCCGTCTGTCTGGATTCTCCTTGCCGCGCTCCTCTCGCTGTCGGGTTGCCGCAAAGAGGTAGGCGTTGCGGAGGATCCGAAGAAGAGCATCGAAGCCGGTTGGACGTTCTTCGCGGTCTCGGAGTTCGATCGCGCGGAAGCGGCGTTCAACAAAGCCGTTGCCGCAGCGCCGGCGGGCTCGCAAGACAATCTGTTCGCGCGATTCGGGCTGGCCAATGCGTACCAGCACCGCACGCCGACGGCGAAGCTCGAAGAAGCCAAAAAGGCGTACGCCGAACTGGTCGAGGCCGACAAAGCCGGCGAGATCGGCGGCTGGAGCTGCCTGGCGTTGGCGCGAATCGAGCATCTGAAGCTCTATGACGTGCAGCGCACCGGCGGGGCTTCGGAAACAACCACCGGCGAACAGCTTTTCATCGTGGCCCTCCTGCTCTCGGCGCTGCTGGCGATCGGCAGCGCCTATCTCCTAAAGGAGAACTACCGGCTGACGGCGTTCGCACTGCTGATCGTGATCATGGTCGTCGGTTTGAAAGCAGCCAACTGGGTCCGCGCCTATCCGTTTGGCGCCGGCACTGCGGCCGCGGCGGCTCAGAAGCCGAAACAAACGACGAATCTGCCCAGTGAAGCGGAGCTCGCCGCCGTGCGCGTGCTGTATCAGCGCGTGATCGAGCAGTTCCCGAAGGCGCAAGCCGCTGAGGAAGCCGCCGTTTTCTTCGGGCAGACGATGATTGAAACGTTGTCCGAATCGCGCGCCAAAGAGGGCGTGGCGTATCTGACGCGGTGGATCGAGCAGCACCCGGGCAGCAACTACGCCAGCCCAGCCTATGCGCAACTGGCCGTCGCATACGAGTTGCTCCAGCAGCCCCGGGAGCAGCTTGCCGCGCTGCTAAAGGCCGACGAGACGAACCGTGACCCGATCGGCGATCGATCGATCGCGTACTACCGCATTGGCTTCGTCGCGGAGAAGGTCGGCGAGAAAACGACCGCTGAAAAGTACTACAAACTGCTTATCGAGAAGTATCCCACTGATTTTCATCTGTTCTCGTGCAAGCAGGGCCTCAAACGCATGGGCGTCCTTCCAGCCAGTGTTCCGACAGCGAAGGAGGCTGCGCGATGAGCGAGTCGGAGCGGCGGCGCGGGAGTGTGCGCGGTAGCACCGGCCTCCGTGGTAGCGCCGGCCTCCGTGCCGGTGTCAGCCGCGCGTGGAACCGGCTGAGCGACCGCGTCAGCGGGCGCTACAACACTCGCCGGCGGCTAAGCGACACCGAGAAGCGCAGCATTTGGGAGAAGCGTGCGAACCGCTTCGCGATGGTGCTGCTGCTGGGAACGTTTGTCCTCTCGTTCGGCGACGTGCTATTGCGGACGAAGAAAGCCAGCGGGCAAGGACAGGAGATCCTGACGCTGGCGCACTGGCAGTTGGAGCCCGGTGTGCGCAGCGGTCTGGAACTGGCGGCCAAGAAGTACAATGAGATGCGCCGCCAGAAAGGCCTCCCCGAGATTGTCTTCAAGCAGCTTCCCATCGCCGAAAGAGGCTACCCGCAGTGGGTCACGACGCAGTTGATGGGCGGCACCGCGCCCGATTTGATCGAAATGGGCATGGGCCTTTCGATACCGGTATGGATCACCTACCGTGCGCGCTACTTCGTCCCGGTGACGCAGGAAATTCTGAAGCCCAATCCGTACAACAAGGGATTCCAGTTTGAAGTCGGCGGAAAGAGGGTCGCGGGCGAGAGCGCGCCGTGGAAAGAAACGTATGTCGATTCCATGGGCGTCCCCGTTCGCGAATTGCAGGAATACTACGACGTCGGCCTGTCCACGTTCAGTTGCCGCATGTTCTACAATCGCGAGCTGCTGAAGAAGCTCACCGGCAGGCTGGCTGCATCCGGCAAATGGCCGCGCCAGATCGAAGAGCCGCCCGAAGACCTGCGCGAGTTCCTGAAATTGTGCGATGCGATGAGCGAACTGAAGGACGACCAAGGCCAGCCGTACATGCCGCTGGCCGGCAGCGCCTATCAATCCAACATCTTGGTCACGAATATGGTCGAGCCCCTGACTGGGGCGATGATGGAAAAGATCGATGACAACATCGACGGCACGCCCACCAACGACGAAACGTTCCTCGGGTTCCTGTTAAGCCGTCTGAAGTTCGAAGACCCGACCATGCTCAAGATCATGGGCCTGCAGCGCGAAATAACGAAGCGTTTCCAGCCGGGCTGGCGCGGCCTGAACCGTGACGACGCCGTGGGGCTGTTCATTCAACAGCGCTGCGTTTTTATCGCCAGCGGCTCCTGGGACGGCATGACGCTGAAGGCGCAGGCGGAATCGGCGCCCAAACGCTTTGAGGTGTTCATCGCGCCATTCCCAATGCTATTCCCGAATGATCCGGAATGGGGCGATATTGCGTTTGGCCGCGTGTACGACAAGCCCACGATGGGCTTCTCGTTCGGGCTGACCAAAGTCAGCAAGCACCCGGAACTCGCGCTGGACTTCCTGCGGTTCGCGACCTCGCAGAAGGTCAACGAGGAGATGAACGCGGAGATCGGATGGATTCCGGCGATCAAGGGCGCCAAGCCGAGTCCGTACCTGGCCGCGTTCACGCCCAACTTTGACGGGCCGCGCAAAGGCCTTGAGCCCATCATGGGCGGGCGCTCGGACATTGTGTACCAGCAAGTTCAAGCGTTGCTGCTACTGAACCAGGACGAGAAAGGGCAGCCCTTCAGCGTGCAGGACTGGGCCAAACGCATGCGAGCGGAGTGGATTCCGGCGGCGATGTCCGACTTTGAGCAGCGCGATGAAACCGAACGCGACGCGCTGAAATCGAAGGAGGCTCTCGCCGCGATCCTCAGAGCCAAACTGATCATGTGCAAAGCGTCGCAGAAGCCAGCGGAAACCGGCACGGGCAGCCAACAACTAACAGAGGCTGCCCGTGGCACACTGAGCGCCAGCGAATGCTACCAGTCAATGTATGCGGATTATGTCGTGATGGTGGTGGACGCGCCGCGCGTGATCGCGCGCTGGCAACTGCAACTGGCCGAGGCGCGGCAGAAGGGGCTCGTCAAATGAGAGGCGAGCAACTTTCTTTGCGCCGCGCGCGGCATCACTGGCAGCTTTACGCGTTCATCCTGCCCTGCCTGCTGTTCGTCGGGCTGTTCATGTACTATCCGGTGATCAACGGCGTGTTCCACAGCCTTTACTATTGGAATGGCGGCGATGTCGAACGCTTCTATGGGCTGCGTAACTTCTATCAGCTTTTCACGGCGGAGCCGCCGGCGTTTTGGCTGTCTTTTCAGAACGCGCTGATTCTGGGTCTGGCGAACATCCTCAAGATGGCGCCCGCGATCCTCGCCGCCGTGTGTCTGCATCGCGTAAAAAGCGAGCGGCTGCAGTACATCTATCGCGCGTGCTTCGTCGTGCCGATGGTCGTCCCGTTTGCGGTGACGGTGCTGCTGTGGAAAGCGTTTTACGAGCCGACAAACGGCGTGATCAACGTGCTGCTCCGCAAGTCGGGCCTGATCGGTCTGCTAACGTGGACAAGCAGCACGGCGGGAACGCTCAACGAACTGCTGGTGACGAATGTCTTCGAGGCCGGCGGAATCAGCTCGTATGCCGTATGCGCGTTAATTGGCGCGGCGCTGGTCTTCGTGATCGCTCGCATGGTCGTCGGCCGTGAGTTGGCCTGGACCAGTCTGGCCGGTTACGTGGGTGGCCTGGGCGTCCTGAGCGGGCGCGTGCTGGGCTGCGTCGCCATGGGCGGCGGTGGCGCTCCCAACGCGGCGGCTGCTTCGGTGGTCGGCGCGGTTCTGGGCGGAGCGGTACTGGGTGGAGTCGCTTGGAAGTTCGCGAACGACGCCGGCCGTGACCTTCCGCGCCGCGATCGCCTGTACGCATGGGCCATGGCTTTCGTCGTCGGCGCGTTTGGCCTGGGATTGATCGTCCACGTGGCCTCAGGAGTCACCGGTTACCTGACGCCGCTGTTCCCCAAAGGCGAAAACCCGGCCTGGCTCGGTTCGCCGAAGCTGTGCATGCTGGCGCTGATTTTGTGGGGCTTTCCATGGGTCGGCAGCTTCAGCGTTCTGGTTTATTTGGCGTGCCTTCAACAGATCGGACGCGAGATTTACGAGGCCGCTGAAGTGGACGGCGCCGACTGGTTCCACAAATTCCGGCACATCGAAATGCCACTGATTCTAAAACAAGTGCGCGTGATGATGATCCTGGTGATCATGGGATCGATCAACGATGCCGGCCAGGTGATGTTGCTCTTTGGCATCGAGGGCGGTCCCGGCGGCGTCGTGCAGGTGCCGGCGCTCTTCATGTTCCGCGAAGCGTTTTGTTCACAGATGATGGGCTATGCGTGCGGCATCGGGCTGGTGATGTTCACGATCATCGTGATCATGACGAAGCTGAACGACTGGCTCGTAAAGCCGGGTGCGGAGTGAACAGCAGTCGAGGAGTCGAGAGGTCAGAAGTCGAGAAGTCGAAGGATTGTGATGAGCCGGGCAGGAAGGTGAGATATGGCCTTTGAAGGCGAACGACCCGAAGACCGCTTGTGGCCGCGGACGCTGCGCCTCTCCAAGCACGCGATTGTCATTGGCGTGCTCCTCTTTGCGCTTGTGCCGTTCTTTATGATGTTGAGCATCAGTTTCAAATCGAACGCGCAGTTCTATTCAAATCCCCTTGGCATTGAGACGCCGCTGCATGTCGAGAACTGGGTCGGCGGCCAGCCGGGACGTTTCCCGGGCGCGTGGGATGTCGTCAAAGAATCCTTGAGCAACACGCTGGTCGTTTCCATTTCTGCGACGTTCCTTGGCGTGGCGGGCGCCTTGTGCGGAGCGTACTTTTTTGCGCGCTACCAAATGCCCTGCTCGAATCTGCTCTGGAGTCTCCTCGTGCTTCTCTTGATGATGCCCACCATCGCCAATTTGGTTCCACTGTTCGTGCTGCTCAAGAATCTCTCGCTGCTCAACACGCTCTGGGCGCTGATCCTGGTGGGCGCAGCCGCGACGCAAGCCTTCAACATTTTCATCTTGCGTTCGTTCGTGGAACAAATTCCCAACGACTTGTTCGAAGCCGCTGAGATCGATGGTGCCTCACACTTTCAGCAGTTCTGGAATATCGTCGTGCCGCTGAGCGGGCCTATCACCGGCACGATCGCCGTGACCAGCTTTCTGGCAGCGTGGAATGATTTCATCATGCCGCTGATCGTTGTTCGCGACCAGGAACTCTACACTGTAAGCGTATGCCTGCTGCGTCTGGATGGCGAGTATCTGAAATATTGGGGCCCGTTGATGGCGGGCTACGCGATCTCGAGCATCCCGGTGATCATCCTGTTTGTTTTCACAATGCGCTTGTTCATTCGCGGCATGACAGAAGGAGCAGTGAAGGGATGAGGGCGCAACGGATCTTCAACCGCAAAGGCGCAAAGACGCGAAGGTGCTTTTGCGTTTTTCTTATTGGCGTTCACGAAAACATTTGCCGCACGTTGTGCAAGCCTTCGCCATGTCGTCTGAATAAATTCGGCACGAGCGCGCCGAGATTCTGCGCAATCTCCGGACACCACAATTACGGAATCGCATAACATCAATTGCGGCGGACCCACAAAAACATTTTTCCGTTTGGTTTGTGCGTTGCTCTTTACGGGAATCGCTGAGGCAGTGCTCAATTGCTGGGCAGTGCGGACTCGGGGGCGAGCGGCAAAGGGCAAAAGGAGAGCTATCCGAGCGCAAGCTGTCGGTTAGAACACGGCGTACGTATCTGGACGAGCTGTTCATATTGCCGTTCGGAAGCCGCAATCCGCACAAGGGGCCGTATCCGAATGGATGCGGCCCCTTTTGTCTTGGTAGTCTGGTGGCCTGGTAGTCTGGTGTGGCGCTGATACCACCAGACACCAGACACCAGGCAACCAGACACCAGACACCAGTTTTCCGTTTCAACTTCCCGCAATCCCGCCTAAACTAAATACCAGTTAAACATTTCCAAGAGTCAGAGGAGCATATGGCAGAAGACATTCTCAAGACTGTGATCGTTGGTTCGGGACCGGCGGGCCTGACGGCTGCCATTTACGCGGCCAGAGCCAACCTGAAACCCATTCTGCTGGCCGGCGACACGCCCGGCGGGCAGCTCACGCGCACGTCCGAAGTCGAAAACTATCCGGGCTTCCGCAAGGGCATTCAAGGCCCTGACTTGATGATGGAGATGATCGAACAGGCCAAGTATTGCGGCGCGGAACTCCTCTATGAGAAGGCCGAGGCGATCGATGCCAAAAGCAAGCCGATCACGATCACCTACGGCGGCGGAAACAAACTCCGCACGCACACGCTGATCTTCGCGACAGGCGCCAAGCCCCGCATGCTGGGCCTCCCGGGCGAAGTCACCTTCTGGCCACCTAAAGGCAGCGGCGTGACGTCCTGCGCGGTCTGCGACGGCAGCTTCTACCGCAAGCGCCCGGTGGCCGTCGTCGGCGGCGGCGACAGCGCGATGGAAGAGGCGAACTATCTGGCCAAGCTGTGCTCCTCGGTCACCGTCATTCACCGTCGCGAAGGCTTCCGCGCGTCGAAGATCATGCAGGACCGTGCGCGCGCGAATCCAGTGATCAAGTGGGAAGTCAACCAGGTCATCGCAGAGATCCTTGGCGATACTTCCGGCAAACGGGCATTCGTGACCGGCCTGAAGCTGAAGCACGTGCAGACGGGCCAGACGAAGAACATTGAAGTCGCAGCGTTGTTCCTCGCCATCGGGCACATTCCTTCCACCGAGCTCGTCAAGGGCCAGGTGAATCTGGACGAAGAAGGTTACCTGATCGCCGACGATCATCAGCGCACCAGTGTGGCGGGCATCTTCGCCGCGGGAGACTGCTACGACCGGCACTATCGCCAGGCCGTCACGGCCGCCGGAATGGGCTGCCGCGCCGCGCTGGAAGCCGAGCGGTATCTGACGGAGCAGGGGCTGGCCTAAACACTTGCTCTTGGCTCTTAGCTCTTCGCTTTTGGCTGACGCATTCGGCGCAGGAACCCAAGAGCCAAGAGCCAAGAGCTAAGAGCCACAGGAGCGGGAAGTGACCGAACAGACCAACACCACTGCCAGCGCGCTGAAGCTGTCTTACGACGCCTGCATCGAAATCACCAAGGAGCGCGCGCGCAATTTCCATTTCGCGTTCAGGAACTTGCCGCCGGAGCGCTACAAGGGCATTTGCGCGCTGTACGCGTTCACGCGCACGGCCGACGATCTCTCCGACGACGAACCCGATCCGGTGAAGGCGCTGGCGAATTCGAAAGCATGGCGCGAGGCCTTCGACCGCGCTCTGGCCGGCGATACGTCTGGGCATGTAATCATGCCGGCCATCGCGGACACCTTCGCGCGATACAAAATCCCGCCCGTCTACATGCACGAACTGATCACAGGCACCGAGATGGACGCTCGCCAGAGCCGTTACGAAAAATGGCAGGACACGTATCTGTACTGTTACCGCGTGGCGTCGGTGATCGGCATGATGACGATCCATGTCTTCGGCTTCAGCGACCCGCGCGCGGTTCAGCTTGCCGAACACACCGGCATTGCCTTTCAGATGACGAACATCCTGCGCGATATCGTTGAGGACGCCGGACGCGACCGGATCTACCTGCCACTCGAAGACCTGAGCAAACACAACGTCAGCGAAGCCGAATTGCTGGCCGGAAAACTGACGCCCGCGTTGCGAGAACTTGTCCGTTTTGAAACCCTGCGAGCGAGAGAATACTACGCCGCCGGACGCGAACTGCTTCCCCTCATCCTGCCCGAAAGCCGCGATGGCCTGGGCAGCCTGGTGGCGATCTATCAGCGGTTGCTCGAAGAAATCGAGCGCCGCGATTACGACGTGTTCAGTTCGCGCGTATCACTGAGCACTGCCGAAAAGATGCGGCTGGCCGCGAGCATCGCGTGGAAGAGCTTTCTGCGCTTTGGATCGTAGTAGCGCAATCCTCCTGGATTGCGTTCTGCGCGGCTTATTTCTCTACCCTTACCGTCTTCTCCGCGCGCGCCCCGCGGCCGGCTTCGTCCCAGGCGATAAGCGTCACGCGGTACTCGCCGGGTTGCGCGTAGGTATGCGTTGCGGTTGCATCTGAGGACGGCGCGCCGTCGCCGAAATCCCAGAGCACGGAGACGATCTTTCCCTCCGCGGCGCGGCTGCTGCTGGCGAACTGGATGGCTTCACCGGCACGAGCTTTCGCGGGCGCGTCAAACGCGGCGACGGGCGCGGCGTGTGGGAAGGGCTTGGCGGGGCGAACTTCGTCGGACTTGTTGCCTTCAATCTTGCAGTCGATCCACTCCAACGCGGAGTAGTCTTTCAGCCCAACCATCGCCTCACGTTTGTTCTGGCGAATCATGCATTTCTGGAACGTGAATCCATCCAGGCTGCCGCCGCCGAACTGAATGCCATAGCCATCGTTATCGGAAAACTCGCATTCTTCGAAGACGCACTTGCGGGTCTCACCGTTGAAGCGGAAGGCGTGGCCGGCATCGTTGGGATAGATCGGCTTTCCGCGGCCCGCCGTGTTGTGCGTGAACTTGCAGCGGTAGAAGTAGTGCCGCGCGATGCCCGGTTTTTCGCCCTGGAATTGAGCGCCCCACTGAATGCAGCGGCCGACGGTGTTGTTCGCCCAGTAGCAGTCGTCTTTGACATAGATGTTGGAGACCGAGAGGCCGATCTGCTGGCCGTCATCGACAACGTTGTCCGTGTACACGCAGTGCGCGCCAATGCCTTCGATGCCGATGAACTTTACGGTTCCGGACTTGTCGCTGACGACGTTGCGGCGCACCGCGCAGTAATCGGCGCCGCCAATGCTCAGCCAGTGGTCGATCTTGTTGTCTTCAATGACTGAGCGATCGCAACCTTCCCAGACTTCGATGCCGAGCCCTTCGCCGCCCGAACCGGTGACGGTGTTGTTCTGAATGATCAAATCGGCGGACTTGTTGTCGCCGAAAATGCCCCCGCGCCCGGTGTTGCGGATCGTGTTTCGCAGAATCTTGTTGCGCGAGGAGCCCCACGAGAAACGAATCGCGCAGCCGAATTTTGCGTCCAGCGCAATGTTCTCGATCAAACAGTCGGTGACCTCGCTGTCGGTCACGCCGCGCTCATACTGCTTGTTTCCATTGAAGAGCACCGCGTGCGGGCCGAAGGCTTTGCTTTTGACCAGATTGCGGATCGTCAGGTGATGCAGCTTCAGCCGCCGCGAATTTCCGCCTGCTATGCCTTGCGAGACGTTCTCGTTGCCCTGAGCGTCCAGCGTCAGGTTGGCGATCTCGCAGTCCTCGCAGTCGTTCAGCGCGATCATCACCGACTGCTTCGCGCCGGCGTAGTGGATGATCGTCTTGTCCTGGCCTGCACCGATCAAATGCGTGCCGGAGCGCGGCGCGATGGCTTCAGTGAGCGCATAGGTGCCTTCCGGCAACTGGACCGTGTCGCCAGCCTGCGCGGCGGCGATGGCGCGGTTGAGCGCCGCGGAATCAAAGCCGCTGACGGTATGGGTGCGGGGTTCGGCGGCGAGACAGAACTGAAGAGAGAACAACGTCGGCAGAAGCAGAAGCGCTTTCTTCATGGGATTTACCTCAGCCTCATCTTTCTCGCTGCAGAGTAGCTTAAAATCGACACGCTGCAAAGCGGTTGGCGATGAACGCGGACAATTCTGGCATTTTGCGGGCTCCCGTTTTGAATTAGGCTTTCGGTATGTCCCGAAGATTCCGCGCTGAACACCTCGCTCAAACCGCCGTCGCGGCGTTGATCTTGCTGCCGCTGCTGGCCGCATTTCTGGGACAGGGCGGACTGGCTGACGCGTATAGCGCGGACGACGGCAGCGGGGCGCTCAGCGCACGGCGTTGGACGCTGGCCGCTGCGTGCGGACGCAGCTTGCTCATCGGCATGCTGGCGATGGCCGGGGCGCTGGTGTTGGGAATTCCCGCCGGTTGGGCGTTGGCGCAGCGGAGGCGGCCGCTGTGGCTGCTGGTGCTGGTTGCCTTGCCGCTCGCGCTGCCGCCGTCGGTGAGCGTCAGCGGATGGATCGGGCTGCTGGCGCCGTCGGGCGTGGCATCAGCATTCAACATGGGCTTCCAAGAAGCGACGCGCGGCTGGCTGTTCAGCGTGATCGGCGTTTCAGCGGTGCTGGCGGGCTGCCTTTGGCCCCTAGTGGCGCTGGAGTTCTGGCCGGGGTTTCAGCGCGCTCGCAACGGGGCGTATGAAGCGGCGCTGCTGTACGGTTCGCGCACACGCAGCTTTTTTCGCGTGGTTCTTCCGCAGGCAAAGGGAGAAGTAGCGGCTGGCGCGCTGCTCGTCTTTCTACTGGCCAGCAGCGATTTCAGCGTGTGTTCGCTGCTGCTGGTGCGCACGCTGCCCGTCGAGATTCACGACGCGCTGACGCTCGGAAAAACCGCGAGCGCCGCCTGGGCCTCTCTGCCGCTGCTGCTGATGGTCGTTGCACTCGCGGTCCTGAGCGCGCGCCTGCATTCGCCGGCGCTGCCTGGAGCTCGGACGGCCGCCGACACGTCGGCTGTACGACCGGGGCGAATCGCGGACTTATTCGTGCTGGCCGGCATTAGTCTCGGGTTCGCGCTGCCGCTGCTGGTTTGCCTTGTTCAGGTGTTGCGCGGAGGACGACCGATGTCGGCGGTTTTCGGCGCGGGCACCGATGCGCTGCAAGTCTCCGTGCGAATGGCCGGCGCGGCGGCGCTGCTCAGCATTGTGCTGGGGATTCTGCGACTGGTGTTCTGGCCGCAAAGCCGGGCTCGGCCAATCAACGCGGCGTGCCTGATTCTGCTGACGGTGCCGGGTTCGTTTCTGGCAGCGGCATTTCTGTCCATTCAATTGAATCTGACAAAATGGTTGATGCCCGGCGGGGAGAGCACGCTAGCATCGGCGTTGCCGGCGGCGATATTGACCGTGGGGTACGTGGCGCGGTTTTCATATATACCGCTGCGGCTGGTCGATGAAGGCTTGGCGGCGCTGGACCCCGATCTGATGAACGCGGCGGCCGTCGCCGGACACGGGCGGCTATCGCGAGCCGTCAGCGTGGCGTTGCCGCTGCTGGGGCCGCACCTGGCCGCTGGTGCGGCGCTGGTGCTGGTGCTGGGGTTGGGTGAGGTGGCGATGGCCGACCGCTTGGCGGCGCCGGGAGCGGTCCCGGCAACTGTGTGGTTGTTCCAACAGCAGCACATGGGGTATGATGAGGCAGTCTTTGGACTGAGTTTGTTGCTGGGAGCGTTGAGCGCCGCGTGCCTGCTGCTGGCGGGATGGGTGGCAAGCGCGCTGATGCGGATGTTGGGAAGAAACTCAGCCGCGTAGCGGCGAAAGAACTTAGCCCACGGCGTAAGCCGTGGGAGAGCGTGATAGAGTTGAGCCGAGCCCCGTGAGGGGCGACAGAATCTATGGCGGAGCACACCACAAAAAATCCCCCTCGCCCGCGCGTCAGCAAGCCGCTGATCACGCTGGCGGCGTTGTCGCTGAGCTTGTGTGCGGCATCGTGGCTGCTGTTGTTTGGTTTTGGGAGTGGGAAGCCGGCCGCGGCGGCTTCGCCGTGGCTCGCCGTGGGGACGCACGGAACCGAGTTGGGCCAGTTCCAGGCGCCGCGCGGAATCACGGCGCTGGCGGACGGTTCGTTCGTGGTGGTGGATCGGTTGGCACGAGTACAGCATTTTTCGGCTGACGGGCAGCCGTTGAAGCTGTGGGAGATGAAGGACCACAAATCAGGCAATCCGAAAGGACTTTGTGCGCTGCCGGACGGCAATCTGCTGGTCTGCGACACGCACTATGGCCGGCTGCTGAAAATGACCGTCGATGGAACGATTCTGAAGCAGTGGGGCGAGCCCGGCAAAGAGCCGGGTCAATTCACGCGGCCGTACTCCGCTGCAGTCGATCCAGTGCGTAAAGCTGTGTACATTGTCGAATGCGGTGCGGAAAACGACCGCGTTCAGAAATTCAGCCTGGATGGAAGCTTCATCAAAGCGTGGGGCAGTTTCGGCGACGGGCCGGGGCAGTTTCAGCGGCCGATCGGAGTGGCCGTGGATTCAGACGGCAACGTTTACGTGGCCGACTCATGCAATCACCGCATTCAGAAGTTCGATCCGGACGGAAAACTGCTGCTGGCGTTCGGCAAAATGGGCACGGTTCCGGGTGAGTTGCGTTATCCCTATGACATCGCCTGTTCTCCGGGCGGGCAGGTCTATGTCGCCGAATTCAATAACCATCGCGTGAGCGTTTTCTTGCGCGACGGGACGTTTGTACGCTGTCTGGGCGCGGCAGGCGACCGCGACGGCGAGTTCGCTTGCCCCTGGAGCTTGACCTTGGACGGACGCGGGCGATTGCTGGTGTCGGATACGGGGAACCACCGGGTGCAAATACTGTCTCTAAAGGAGCCGCAGGTGAACGCGCGAAAGTAGGTCATTAGTCATTAGTCATTAGTCATTAGTCATTAGTCATTAGTCATTGGTCATTGAAGAAATGAGAGACCGGCTGCTGTTTTTCTTTGTCGCAAGTTCACCGCTGCTCGTGATGTTCGGCGCGTGGCTGGTGTATCGTTGGCGCACAGCGCCGTCGCGAAAAGCGTTTCGCGACACGCTGCTTGTGCTCGCCTTGGTTGCGATTCCCGTCGCGTGGGTTATTTACACGAGCCGGTCGGCCAAAGGCCTGAGCGCTCACGTGCACATGCAGCGGCCGCAGTGGCTGCTGCTCTCCATCCCTCTCTTTGCGATCATTCTGCTGCTGCAGCACTACACGCAGAGCGGCATTTCGCGCGGACGGAAATGGGGCGCGTTCTTCCTGCGTTGCTCGATCCTGATCTTGCTGCTGCTGGCGCTCTCAGGTTTGCAGATGGTCGTGCAGCAGGACGTGCTGACGGTTCTATACGCCTTGGACGTATCCAAGAGCGTTCCGGAAAGCGAGCGGCAGCGGGCGCTGAGCTTCATCAACAAGACGATTCCAGCAAAGAAGGCGGACGACAAGGCGGGGCTGCTGGTCTTCGGCGGGCGAGCTGAATGGGAGTGCGCGCCGACGACGATGTTCAAAGCCCCCGACGTTCGGCAAATCAAGGCTCTGGCCGCGCCGGATGCCACGAATATCGAGCTGGCTTTGAAGCGTGCGCTGTCTCGATCCGACGAAGACACACAGCGCCGTCTGGTGCTCTTCACCGATGGCCGCCAGACGATCGGCGATGCTCTCGAAGAGCTCAAGCGCGTGGTGAGCCTGGGCGTGGACGTCTGGATCGTGCCGCTGAAACGTGGCACCGACGCGGAGATGCTGATCGAGAAGCTCGAACTGCCCCGAGAGTTGCTCTGGGAGCAGCCGTTCGACGTTCACGTGTTCGTCTATTCCAACATCACGGCTAATGCGCGCGTTCATCTGTACCTGGGAGACAAGGCCTCCGGCAATCCGCCGCCGCAGGATGTTGCGTTGACGCCGGGCAAGAATCGCGTGACTTTCCGAGGCATGCGCATGCATTCGGGCGGCGCGAAGGAAGTCCGCGCGGTGCTGGAGCCGCTGTCTCGCGCAGACGACACGCTATCGGAGAACAACGAAGCGTATGCGTTCACGGATGTGCAGACTGAAAATCGCGTGCTGATCATGACCAGCGATGTGGCCGAGGTGAAGCATCTGCTGGCCGCGCTCGAAGACCAGAAGATGACCTTGGACGTGCGCTCCGGCGCGTCGCTGCCGGACAATCCGGAAACCTACCGAGCGTACGATTGCATCGTGTTGGCGAATCTCGCGCGCGGTTTCCTCAGCGAACAGCAGATGAAGGTGATCGAGAGCTGCGTCAAAGACCAGGGCGCGGGACTGGTGATGATCGGCGGGGACCAGAGCTTTGGCGCGGGCGGATACCTAAATACGCCCATTGAAGACGCGCTGCCGGTGCAGATGGATTTGAAGAATCAGAAAGTGATGCCCAGCGGAGCGCTGTGCATCGTGCTGCATACCTGCGAGTTCGGCGACGGCAACGCGTGGGGCAAGAAGATCTCGAAAGCGGCGATCAAGACGCTTTCGCCGCAAGACTACGCCGGGCTGATCTACTTCAGCCACATGGGCACGGGCGAGACCTGGTGCTTCAAACCGACGCTGATCGCCAATCGCATCAACCAGCTCTTCGGGATGATCGACAATTGCGAGCCTGGAGACATGCCGTCGTTGGACACGATCGTTTCGATGGCCGTCAACAGCCTGGCGAATCTGCCGAACGTCAGTCTGAAGCATTGTATCATCATCAGCGATGGCGATCCTTCGCCGCCGACCGGCATGACCGTTGCCGCGGCGAAGAAAGCCAAGATCACGATCTCGACGATTTCGATTTTCCCGCATGGCGGAGCGGAGATCGACACGCTGAAGAAGCTGGCTGCCGAGACGAACGGCAGCTATTACTCGCCCGACGATCCGCGCAAACTGCCGCAGATCTTCATCAAGGAAGCGGCCGTCGTCCGCAAGAGCCTGATCCGGCAGGATGCGGAACACGGTATCCCGGTGGCGCTCTCGGCCGCCGGCGCAACGCTGAAAGAGTTTGGCAGCAACTTCCCCAAGACCACCGCCTTCGTCGTGACGACGCCCAAAGATCGCGCGGAGATGCAGCTCTACACGACGGTGGAAGGCGAGAAGCTGCCGATCCTGATGAGCTGGCATTACGGACTGGGCAAAGCCGTCGCGTTCACCTCCGACAGCACGAACCGCTGGAGTCCCGATTGGGTTGCGTGGTCGGGCTATAAGAAATTCTGGACGAATATACTCACGTGGGTCAGCCGGCAGCGCATGCCGTCGAATCACACGGTGACCACGCGCATTGAAGGCGGCGTTGCGCACGTCACGCTCGAAAGCCTGGACGAGCATGGCAACTACCTGAACTTCGCGAAGTTGACGGGGAACGCGGTGGATCCCGAATTGGCGCGCAACGGCCCGGATGGAAAGACGTTTGATTTGAATTTTTCGATGACGGCGCCGGGGCGCTACGAGGCGACCTTCCCGGTCGAGAAGCCGGGCGCGTATGCGATTACGATCGTCGATCAATCCAATGCGCAGCGGCCGAACGCCATCATCACGGGCCTGGCCAACAGCTACAGCCCCGAGTTCCTCTATCTGGAAGGCGATGACGCACTGCTCTCGAAGATGGGCGAGATGGCGACGCGCAATTCGCCGGTCAGCCGGCTGAAGAACCTGGACAAGCTCGATCCGCTGAAGTGCGGCGTGTTTACGCACGACCTGCCGCTAACCGCTCAGCCGCAGGATCTGTTCTGGCCGCTGCTGGTCCTGGCGCTGTGCCTGTTCCCGTTTGACGTGGCGATTCGCCGGCTGGCTCTTGATCCCGAGAAAGCCGCGCTGGCCATATGGGCTTTGCTGGAGCCGCTCGTGGGACGCCTGCGTTCTAAGCAGCAGCAACTGACCGATGCAGCGAAGGAGGCGATCACCGGCAAGCCTGTCCCGCCGCCACCGCCGCCGGACATCGTGCCGACGGGAGCTCAAAGCCGCGAAGCGCAGAGCCGCTACGAGCAGATGGGCGGAGCGGAGGGGAAGGACTTCGACCTGAAGCCGAAAGCCGAGGCGGAGGGCAAGTCGGCTCCGGCGGTCGGCGGGACAAAAATCAGCCAGGCCGACGACGCCGCCAGCGACTATACGCGTGCGCTGCTGAAAGCGAAGAAGCGAGCGAAACGGGACGACGAAACGTAGGGTTCAGGGTTCGGGGTCCAGGGTTCAGGGATCTGAGCTAACGGCAAAGACTCGAAGACGCAAAGAAGGGCGAGCGAAGGTATGCCTTCTCCATCGTTTTTCCACAACTTCATCGACCGAACCTTTCTCGCGTTCAATGGCGGGGTGCGGGTGCGTGTTTGGCAGAGTGGGGGAAAGACGGTCGCGGGAACGTTGGGGCGGACGACGGGGATTCCGCCGGAACGGCTGGAGAGTATTGTGCTGGAACTGAAGCCTGACGGCAGCGGAACTGTGGACTTCCATAAGCACGATGGAGCGTGGAGCATACGCGTGACTGGGTCGCTGAGCGAAAACGGGTTTCAGCAGCGGTTGCGGAATGTGGTCTGCAATACGTAGAATCGATAAGGGGGCCTCAGTTTCAAACATCAGGCGGGCTGCTCTGTTGAACAGAGAGCAGATGGACCTCGGTAGTCGTGAAGGTGTAGAACACGACGAGCGGCGATTCCGGCAATTCGTAATTGAGGGCGAATACCTGCGATGTCTCTATGCGGCGGCCGATGCCGGGCCTGCGCGAAAGCACCCACTCAAGACCTTCGCAGATGCTCTCCCTCGTTTCTTCATCTGGGACGCAATCAGCCAGCTCTCTCGCGAATGCCTCGTCATGGATAACTGTGCGATGCTTGCTAGCCATGGCGAGCCACGCACCGTTGGGCTTGTGCGGCTAGGGCCAGGCCGGCTTCGATTTCCTTGCGGCTCAGTTCACGGGACGAAATCAACGCGACGGAGTAGGGAATCGTCTCGCCTGTCTTCGCCAAACTCCAGTCAGGAAACTCATGGGATCCCGCGCTCATCTCGGTCGCGGTCTTTCCCCACCAGCGCTGAATGAGGCGGTCAACGAGGTCAATTTCGTCCCCGGAGAAAGCCGCGAGACTGGCTGTCCGCAGGTGGACAGGCCGTTGTTGCGGTTTTCCGTAGAATTCGCGCCGTTGAATTGCCAGTTCACGGTCTTTGATCATCTGGCGGCGGACTGGCAACAGCCGGCGAGGACCAGGGCCTTGCTCCAGCGCCCGATATTCCTGACCCGTGATCGACCTGCCCCATTTGCGGTACGCGCCGAAATCAGAGAAGAAAAGTAGCGTATTCAGTTTGAGCGCGCCAAACGCTGCATCGTCCGCGCTGCGTTCGGCGATGTACAGGATCAGCTCGCGCAGTTTGTTGTCGTCGGGCTGTGGGCGCGTCAATCGGGGCTTCGTCGATCTCATGGCCATGGACCTTTCGTAGTGGGATTATCATTCCTTAAGGATGTCGAAGCAAGCACCTCTGCCGCCGGGTCTGGCAGCGTCGGATCGTTCCTTTCTTCGCCGTTGACGCCCGCTGTTCCCAACGCTAGCCTTCATTCGGTACGCAATTCCTTCATGGAGAACAGCGCATGGCAGACAACGAGCGTTCGCTGGCCGGCCGTCCCATCTATCGCTACACCGAAAGCAAGAGCGGGAAGGCGGCGCCGGTGGATCTCGCCGCGCGCAAGAAGATTTCTGAACACATCGAAGCTCACGCCGGTCCCATCGATGGCGTGTTGCACGAGATCGTCTCGGATGTCGTGCATATCGACGTCAACTTCGTTCCACCCGACCAGACGAAGCCCGATCCGTCCTGGCTGCTGGTCACCAGCGGCATGAGCGACCGCCCCATGAAAGCGCCTGAAGGCAACGAAGACTGGCAATATGCCGAGTTGCTCATGCACTTGCCCGCCGACTGGCCCGTGAACGACGAGGCCTTCTCCGACGATCGCCATTACTGGCCGGTCGAGTGGCTCAAGCGTCTCGCGCGTCTGCCGCACGAATACGACACCTGGCTGTCATGGGGCCACACCGTCCCCAACGGCGACCCGCCGGAGCCCCTCTCGCCCGAGACCCAGATGTGCTGCATGTTGCTGCTGCATCCGCTGCTCCTTGCAGAACAGATCTACACGCTCGAAGCCGCGCCCGGAAAAATCATCCACTTCTTCCAGGTCATCCCGGTCTACCGCGAGGAGATGCAGCTCACGCTCGACAAAGGCACCGACGCCTTTATCGAACGCTTCGGCAGCCTGACTGGCAATGATCTGATGAATTTCTCACGGCAGAATCTGGGCGTGTAAGGCGGGCATGTGTGGCACGGGCAGGCCGAGCCGCTGCTTCTCGCGGCTCGGATTGCCCGTGAATCCAGCGCGCCTCTGCACGGGCAATCCGCTGGAGCAAAAAGACGCTCCAGCGGCCTGCCCGTGCCACACGCGGCATTACTTACTGGCGTTCTGGCGCCAGATATTCTTCTTCATATCCTCCGGCAGGGGCTCGACAAGTTTCACGTCGGCTTCAAGCTTCCCCTCATTCTGCGTGATCTCCACCGGCCCAAGCAGCGTTTCGCCCACATAAACAAGAACCTTGCCGTCCTCGCCTTTCTTCACGCGCATGTCCACGTTGCGCATGGCAAACGGAACGACCGCGTCTTCGAACTTCTCGCCATTGATACGGCAAACCGCGACGTGCGAGCGATGCAGCCCCGAACCCCAGGAATACGTGTACACCAGCACCGGCCCCGAGTCCTTCAGCTCGGTGACGCACATCGACATCACTCCCGATCCCCCAAAGGACTGGCCGAGCGGCCTAGCCTGGCCGTCGCGCACCACAAACGTCGCGAACATGTCATGGCCTTCGGTCACCTTGAAAACCTGGCAGTGCAGTTTCTCGAAAACGTCGTCCGGGCTGATTTCCTTCAGCGGCGCCTGGTTGACGATGTGCTCCGCCTGCGCCACCGAGAGCCGCTTCGGCGCTGCGGCATCCCCCGCCAGCACAGCGGCGCTACAGAAAGCCCATGCGATGAGTGTGGCAAGTCTATGCTGCATTTGTGGTGCCCTCCAGAGGCGCCCCATTCTACATTCAGCCGCAGCGATGAATGTAAATCCTCTGTAAAAACTCCCGCTCTGCGCTGTTCTCCGCGCCTCTGCGTCTCTGCGGTGAGAAACAGCCTACTTCCAGCAGAGGACGCGCGTGGGATTTCGTGGCGGCGCTTCCGGAAGAGCTCCGTCGGCATAGCCAACAATGATGGGCAGCACCGGCGTGAATTCAGCGCCGATGCCCAGTTCCGCCTTCACTTCCGGCGTGTTGAGCAGCCCGCGAGCCAGGCCGATCGGGCAGGAGGCCAGCCCCATGGCCGTCGCGGCGAGCATCAGGTTCTCTCCGGCCAGGCTGCAGTCTTCGAGCGGGTTCATGCCGGCACTGTCGGCGCAGATGACGATCAGCGTGCTCGCGCCATAGAAGCAATTGAACCCTGGCGTGGAAATCTTCTCGCGCAGCTTCGCCAGTTCCGGTTTGTCAGCAATCGCTGCCAGCACCATCTTCAAAGCCCGTTCAGAAATGGAATTCAGGCGCTGCGAATCCTGAATCACCGCGAACGCCCACGGCTGCGTGTTCATCGCGCTCGGCGCCATGGTGGCCGCCTTGATCAGCTTGTCGATCGTCTCCCGGTCCACCTTCCGCGACGTGTACGCGCGCACCGCTCGCCGTTTGTAGATGGCTTCCATGACGTCCATCTGGAATCTCCCAATTGGTTGTTTTCCGCTTTGCGACTTAGCACTCAACACTTGCCGTTGACTGCCTACTGCCGCTGCCCACTGCCTACTTCCGTTTGTACCCCGTCTGGCTCTGCACTTCGTCGATGAACGCCAGCATGTTCTCCAGCGGCACATCGCCTTCCACCGCGTGAGCTGGCGCGAAAATATAGCTGCCGTCACGGCCCAATTCGAGCAGCCGGCGCGTCTCCGCGCGAACATCCGCCACCGTGCCGAACGGCAGTGTGCGCTGCGTGGACATTCCGCCGTGGAACGCCAGCCGCCCGCGATAGCGCGGCAGCAATTCGTACACGTCCATGACTTCCGGTTGGAATGGGTTAAAGCAATTGAGACCCATCGCGATCAGGTCGTCGAAGAGCTCATCGACGTCGCCGCACGAATGAATCATCACGAACTTGCCCGCATTCCGCACTTCGCTGTACATGCGTTTAAGCTGCGGTGCGATGAATTGCCGCCACAGCTTCGGGCCCATGAGCAGTCCGCGTTGCTGGCCCCAGTCGTCGCCGAAATAAACCGCGTCGATGTCGTACTTCAGCGCGTGCCGCGCCTGCGTAACGCACCAGTCCGCGATGGCTCCGAGTAGTTCGTGCACAAACTCGGGATTCTCGATGAAGTCGCCCATCAGGTTTTCCATGCCGCGCAAAGTCCAGGCGCGTTCAAAGAGCGAGAAGCCGATGCCGAAAACGCGCAAGCCATCGTCGCCGCGCTCCAACTGAGCCGCAATGCGATCGAAATAATCCTTGGAGGTGGGGTTGGGAAGTGTGTAGCCCTTCAGCGTCGGCTCGGGCAGGACGCAGCCTTTCACGACACCGATGTCCTTGTCCACGCTGCGATCCCAGACCACGCCGAAGCGGTCGCGCATGCAGCCCGCGCCCACGTCCGTCCAGCCCGCCTCGCGTTCCAGCCGCAGCAGGTGGTTGTCAAAGATCGGCTCCAGATTGGTCGTGCCGTAATGATGCGCCAGTTTCTCGTGAGCCTCATAGGTAAAACTGAAGGCCCACGGCACGTACGGCGGCCGTTTGCCTTCAAGAGCCATGCGGACGATTTCGCGTTTGGTCACAGTTGTAGCTCCTCGGGAGTCGTTATTTTCCTTGCTTTGGCGGCGTGATCGCCGCGTTGGCGCGCTTGATGCCTTCCTCGGCCTTTTTTGCGACGCGCGTGTCGGCGTAGCGAACCTTTAGAGCCTCGTAGCCGCTCAACACCTGTTGCCATGCGCCCTTGTTTTTTGCCACCGCCTCCGCGGCCGCGATTTGTTGCAGCATCATCCCGGCCTCGTACTCCTTCTTGACTGCGGGGTCCTTGCGCAAATCGGTCAAAAGCGTGGAGACCGGCTTGCTGTCGGCGGGCGGGGCGAGTTTGAAGAACGGGCTTTGCGACACGTCGGTGAGGAGCTCGTGCTTGTCGATCGCGTTATCCATCGCCGCGGCTTTGTCTATAGCTGCCTTGCACCAGTTTGCGGGCAGAGCTTTGGCCTCGGGCCACTTTCCGACGTCGGGAATGGCCAGCAACTGTTCGGCTTCGCTGAAACGCGCCGCGGCATTGGTGATCGCGCCCAGGCCCTCGATCCGTTTGAGCGCCTCTTTCTTGGCGTCCTGAATCTCGTCTGGCGAACGCTTGGGGTGCGTGAAGCGTTCGAGGTTGAACATCCAGGTGAGCATCTGCTCCTGGTCGGAATGCTCCCCCGGAATGTGCCCGCCCGGCCGGACGATCTCGCGCACAGGATTGCCGGCTTTCTTCAGGCGCGCCATGGCGCTGTTGATATAGGGAAGGTTGGGCTCCTGGTCGCCATGGATGAAGGCGACGGCGACGTGCTTGGGCGGCAGCTTCGAAAACCCAGCTTGTCCCATCATCAAAATGCCGGCGTGTTTCTCTTCGTGATTGTTGCAGAACATCCAGCTCATCTGCCCGCCGCCGCTCATGCCCATGCTGAAACGCAGGCAGTCGCTGACGCGCAGTTCCTTCTCCACAAACTTGAGCGCAGCTTCCTGACGCGAGACGATCGGCTCATTCGGCCCGTTCTGCGCGCCGTTGATGCCGATCAGGACAACGCTGTTGCGGTTGGCCCAATCTTGGAACTCCTTGGGCTGCGGCTTGCCGTCGGGCGCGTGCATGAAAATGATGGGGAATTTGCGCGCGGGCTCTTTGGCATACGCGTTGGGGATGAACAGCCCGACGTCGAAGCCGTCCGACGTCGATACGGCCTCGTGCAGGCCGGGCTTCAACTTGTCTGCATCTGCAGCTTGAACGGCGACCGCGCATAATAGGAGTGCTGCACGACAGATCATCGAGCGGCGCATAGGCGCTCCTTTTTGTGTGGTAAGCTAGACGAAGGAGTATAGCGACGTGCGAGCTCTCCTGTCAAGGTTCGCTGTCGGCCGCGCCGCAAGCGTCAGAACCCGCCGCTTTTCAGTTTCTCTGGAATGCGGACTGCGCTAGAACATGTCCGATATTCGACATCAACCGTAAAGGAGGGGATCCCATGCATCTGTTGGTGAATACCGGCGGCGGCGATGCTCCAGGACTGAACGCAGTGATTCGCGGCGTGGTGCTCAGCGCGATTCGGCGCGGCTGGCATGTCAGCGGAATCCGGCGCGGCTACAACGGCCTGCTGGAGGAATGGCCGCATGGAGTCATCAAACTGGGGCGCGAGCACGTTCGCGGAATCGCGCACGTCGGCGGGACGATCCTGGGCACAGTCAACAAGGGCAACCCATTCGAGTACCCCGTCAAAGAAAACGGCAAAGTGGTGCTGAAGGATGTCTCCGACCTGGTCCTTGCCCGCATGCGTGAGGTCAACGCAGACGGGCTGATCGCCATTGGCGGCGATGGCTCACTGCGGATTGCCCAGAAGTTCATCGACAAAGGCATGAAGGTCATCGGCGTTCCAAAAACAATCGACAATGACCTGAGCGCCACACAGGTGACCTTCGGCTTTGATTCAGCCGTTTCTGTCGCCACCGATGCCATCGACCGGCTGCATTCCACGGCGGAATCGCACCAGCGCGTGATGGTGGTGGAAGTGATGGGCCGCTATGCGGGTTGGATCGCCCTCAATGCCGGCGTCAGCGGCGGAGCGAACGTGGTGCTGATTCCTGAGATCGAATTTGATATCGAGAAAGTCTGCGCGTCGATCAAGCGCCGCTACGAGACCGGCCGATGCTTCGCGATCGTAGTCGCCGCTGAAGGCGCCAAGCCCAAGGGCGGCCAGATGGCCATCAAGGGCACCGAACTCGGCCGCGAAGTCCGCCTGGGCGGAATTGCCGAACAGCTTGCGGCGCAGATCGGGGAGCGCACGGGCTTCGAGACGCGCTCGCTGGTGCTTGGACATCTGCAGCGCGGCGGCGGCCCGACGACCTTCGATCGGCTGCTGGCGCTGCGTTTCGGCTGCGCCGCGGCACGCTTGGTGGAACAGGGGCGCTGGGGCCACATGGTGGCCTGGCAGCCGCCGTCGATGGTCGCCGTCCCGATCAAGGAGGCCATCTCCAAGATGAAGGATGTGCCCCTCGACCACGACACCGTCCTGGCCGCTCGCGACCTGGGCGTGTGCCTGGGGGACTGAACGGCGGTAGGCAGGATGCAGAATGCAGGAGGCAGGACGAGGCGCGAATGGCTAAACGCAAGCCCGCCGTGATCGTCATCGCCGGCCCCAATGGCTCGGGCAAATCCACGACCGCGCCCGAGCTGCTCCACGGGGCGTTGGGCGTCACTGAATTCGTCAACGCCGACACGATTGCGCGCGGCCTGTCGGCGTTCGAGCCTGAGGGTGTCGCGCTGGCCGCCGGCAGAATCATGCTCGCAAGGATCAAAGAACTGGCCGCCGCGCGGGAGCGCTTCGCGTTTGAGACGACGCTGGCGAGCCGTTCATTTGCACCATGGATTCAAGAACTGCTGAAAACCGGGTGCAGTTTTCACTTGGTGTATCTTTGGCTGCCAACTCCTGATCTTTCGGTGGCACGCGTTGCCGAACGGGTCCGACGCGGCGGGCACAATGTGCCAGAGGAAACGATTCGGCGCCGATATGTGGCCGGTCTGCGCAACTTCTTTTCTCTTTACCAGCCGCTTGCGACGACGTGGCGCGTGTACGATAATGAAAATGTTCTGGCTTTGATAGCATCAGGCAGAGGAATGCGAGTTACTCGGGTGACCGATGAAGACCAATGGCAGAAAATCCTCCACCAAAGCGCGAGCACGGTCGAAGGATAAGGATATTGACCGGCTTTTCGCCGACGGACGCTTGATCGACCGCGCCATGAAGCGCGCCGTCCGCGCCGCCATTCTGGATCACAAACGCGCGGGCAATCCCATCTGCACCTTGAAGAACGGCCGCGTCGTCTGGATTCCGCCAGAGAAGATCTGAAATCGCCTGAGCCGTAAACTCGGAACCATAAACCGGTTGGAACTGGCGCGCAGAGCGCCGCGCTTGTATCTTCCCTGTGGCACATATCTAACGGGAGATCGTGGTGCGGTTCGCTTTTCTGCTACTGCCGGTCGTTGCCACGCTTCTTAACGCAGCGGATTCTGATCCATCGTCCGACCTCTATGACCAGGTGAAACGCGCCGCGGTTGAGATCCTGCTTGAGGACCACTTGCACGGCTCGGGATGGTTTGCGTCATCCGATGGCCTTGTTGTGACGGCCGCTCACGTCGCCGCTTCCGCCAAAGGCCTGGAGGTCGTCTCTCCCACCTACGGACGCATGACGGCGGCGTTGGTGGCCATCGACCGCGGGCACGATCTGGCGCTGCTGCGCGTGCCGGCCCGCACGGGCGGCTACGCGACGTTACCGCTGGCGAAGCGAACTCCCAAAGCCGGACAGCCGATTTACATTTTCGGTGCGCCGATCTACCGGCACGGGTTTTTGCTGCGAGCGACCATGGCTCGCAACGGGACATCCTTCGAGTATTACTCGGACCAGAAATGTTATGTCGAACTGGTTCACGCGGCCGGGATCGGTCCGGTCGGCGTTTCGGGTGGACCGTGGGTGGACGGCGACGGAAAAGTCTGCGCCGTGCAGTCTGGATTCGTCACGGACGGCCAGCATGCCGTCGGCATCGTGAATGGCTCACCGCTCGTCGCGATCCGTTCCTTGATCGAACACAAGCAATCCGCCGAAACACCCACGCTCGGCGCCGCTGTCGTCGAACTTTGGGAAAAGTCCCACACCTTCCTGCGTAAGTTTCCGCCGCATACCGAAGGCCTGGTCGCGGATGTGGTCCAGGCTGGGGGACCCGCCGCGAAAGCAGGCCTTAAAGTCGGCGAGGTGCTCATCGCCTCCGAAGGCCAGCCCGTGCGCCTGAAGGAGCAGTTTCTGCGCATGGTGACGATGCGCAAGCCCGGCGAAGATGTGAAGCTGACGGTGCTGACCGGCGAAGGCGGCACGCGCGAAATCACGATCACGCTTGGAAAATTGGAGGCCGTGCCGGAGAACTCAAAGTAAAAATTAAAAAGTAAAAATTAAAAATTTCGCCTCCGCCGGCCGCCTGTTTTTCGTTTTTGATTTTTAATTTTGAATTTTTACTTTTTAATTCACCCTCATGAATCGCATTTACGGCGTAGCCATCGCGCTGTTTTTGGCGCTGCTGGTATTTCTCTTTGCGAGTTGGGGCGAGGAGCCGGACTTTGCGCCCGGCACGAAAGTCTTTCGCTTCCCGCTCGACAGCAACCCGCCGTCGCTCGATCCGGCCATGATCACCGACGTCACCTCCGATGGCGTTGGGCAGCGGATGTACAACACTCTGCTGCGCTTCGATCGCGAACTGAATCTGATTCCAGAACTGGCGAGCGAAATGCCCATCTGGGACGCCAAGGACAACAGCTACACCTTTAAGCTGCGCACGAACGTCACGTTCCATAACGGCCGCCGCATGACTGCCGCCGACGTGAAGTACTCCTGGGAGCGACTCCTCGATCCGGACGTTTCCAAACGCACTGAAATCCTCGCGCCCGTTTTGGGAGCGCAGGAAAAAATCGACGGGAAGACAAAGACAACGCCGGGAATTCAGGTTCTCGATGAGTTCACGCTGAAGGTTTTGCTCACCGGGCCCAACCCGACGTTCCTCTACCAGATCGCGATGATCTGCGCGGCGGTCATTCCGCATGAAGGCGTCGAAGCGGCGGAAAAATCCGGCCACAGTTTCAGCAACCGCCCGGTCGGCACCGGGCCGTTCAAACTCGTGGAATGGATTCACAACCGCAAGCTGGTGTTCGTCGCGCATGAGCAGTACTTCAAAGGCCGGCCGAAACTCGACGGGTTGCTCTATCAGGTCATTCCTTCCGCTCAGGTGCGGCTCGATCGTTTCCTCAAGCGGGAGTTCGAGGTGTCCGATATTCCTTTCGGCCAGTACAAGAAGATTTCGGAGCAGCACAAGGAGCTGACGAACAGCAATCCGGCGTTGCGCACGAACTATCTGGGAATCCTGATGAACCGGAAAGATACAAACGGCAAGATCGTCCCGGTCGAACCGCTCGGCAGCAATCCGAAGCTGCGCCAGGCGATCAACTGCGCCATCAATCGCGAGCACCTGACAAAAGTAATCCTCGAAGGCCGCGGCCAGCCCGCCAATAGCATTCTGCCGCCCGGCATGCACGGCCACGATCCGCAGCTTAAAGGCTGGACGTACGATGTTCCGAAGGCGCGGGCACTGCTGGCCGAAGCTGGTTATCCCGACGGCAACGGTCTCGAACCGATCGATCTTTACTACCGCAAGGACGACGATATTGAACGCGTTGTGGTCGCGATTCAGAACGATCTGAAAGCCGCGGGCATTCCCATCGAGTTGCGCAGCCTGGAGTGGGGAACGTTCCTGCAAAAGATGTACGGCGGCGACCCGCCCAAGCTTTTCTATCTCGGCTGGGTCGCCGATTTTCCGGACCCGGATAATTTCCTTTACTGGCTCTTTCACACCAGCCAGTGGGGCGAGCCCGGAAACGAAACGCATTACAGCAACCCGCGCGTGGATGAACTGACCACCAAAGCCCGGCTGCTGATGGATCAACCCGAGCGATTGAAGCTGTACAACGAAGCCGAGAAGATCATTGTCGGCGATTGTCCGTGGATCTTGCTGGAGTGGCGCACGAACGTGATCTTGTTGCAGCCGTACGTGAAGGCCGTGCGCGAGCAGTTGAATCCCCTGGACGTCGGCGCGGGATTGAATCAGGTGGATTTTTCGAAAGTGGAAATGGAATGAGTCAAGAAGTCGAGGAGTCCAGAAGTCGAGAAGTCTGCGGTTTGCGACGAAGCGACTCTCGGGCTCCTGGTATCATTCGACTTCTCGACCTCTGGACTACTGGACTTCTGGACTAATGTTGAACTACGTCTTCCGTCGCTTGCTTCAAACGTTGCCCGTCTTCGTCGGGATCGTTTTGATTTGCTTCATTCTCCTGAAACTGACCGGCGACCCGACCAATCAGCTCGTCAAGCCCGGGGCGTCCGTGCAGCAGCGCGATCTGGTTCGCGCGCGTTACGGACTCGACAAGCCGTGGTACGTGCAGCTTGGGCGTTACCTGCGTCTGGACCTCGGCGTCAGCTACAAGCAGGACCGGCCGGTGAGCGAGATCATTTTTGAAGGCGCAGCGGTCACTTCGCGGCTGACGCTCGGCGCGATCATCATCGCCGTGGGCCTCGGACTGTTCTCGGGAATCCTGTGTGCCGCGAAGCCGCACTCGTTCTGGGACTACGCATCGGCGGCGGGGGCGAGCATCGGGGTTTCCATTCCCGCGTTTTGGCTGGCGATGATTTTGATCCTGGTCTTCAGCGTGAAACTCGAATGGCTTCCGCTGCCCGCGCCTGAACCCGGAAAGCTGAAGTACCTGATCATCCCGGTCGTCACGCTCGGCCTGATCAGCACCGCGCTTATCGCGCGCCTGACGCGCAGTTGCCTGCTTGAAGCCTATTCGCAGGATTATGTCCGCACGGCGCGAGCGAAAGGCATCCGCTCGTGGATGGCGCTGCTGGGCCACGCGTTCCCCAACGCGCTCGTGCCGATCCTGACGGTCATCGGGACGAACCTTGCCGCGCTGCTGACCGGCGCTGTTCTGACTGAAACAACCTGTTCGCTGCCGGGTCTGGGCACAGCGATCAACAACGCGATCAAGCAGCAGGACCACCCGGTGATCATGGGCGGCTGTTTGTTCTTTGCGCTGGTTTTCGTCATCGTGAATTTCGTGGTCGATTTGCTGTACGGATTTCTAGATCCGAGAATCAGACATCATTCGTGATTGGTGGAGTGGTCGAGTGGTCGAGTGGCGAGTGACGAGTGGTGGAGTGGTGAGCGGAAAGCATGACCGTCGTGAATCGCCCCGAAGGGGCCGTACAAGTCAGCCCAGGGCAAGCGAGCAACGCGAGCGCCGCCCTGGGGGACGGTGCCATCCGAAATTCTCGCCCTGAAAGGGCAGGACATGCAGAACCTTGTCTTGCCCTTTTAGGGCGCCGAACTTCGTAGAACGCTCAAACCCAGGGCGGCGAGCCGCTCCGCGTCTCTTGCCCTGGGCTGACTTGTACGGCGCTTTCAGCGCGAGAAATTGCATGAGCCATGAACAAGAGCAAAGAGCGCGCAGTCGGAGTTGAGTCAAAAATGAGCACTGATATCGAAGCCGAACAACTCAGCACTCAGCACTCAGCACTCAGCACCTTCTTTTTGCGGCTGAAGAAGAACCGCGCCTCGCTCGCCGGCTTGAGCGTGATCGTTTTGCTGCTGGCCACTGCCTTCCTCGCGCCGGCAGTGGCGCCGTACAGTTACGACGGCCAGTACCGCGGAGCCGAGCATCAGCCGCCGGGTTGGCGCGGAGTAACGCAGAAGCCGGAAGAACCGACGGCGCAAACGCGCAGCTTTACCTTCGGCACCGACATGAACGCGCGCGATGTGCTCTCGCGTTTGATATACGGCGCGCGCGTCAGCCTTGCGGTCGGCGTGCTCGCAACGCTGGTCAGTCTGACGGCGGGCGTGGTGATCGGATTGTTGAGCGGCTTCTATGGCGGCTGGATTGACGCGCTGCTGATGCGTTTTACGGACACCGTCTTCGCGTTCCCGAGTATCCTGCTGGCCGTCGCGATCACCGCCGTCTTCGATAAACCGAGCCTTTGGGTCGTTTTTCTGGCGCTCGGGTTAGTTGGCTGGACCGGCATGGCGCGCCTGGTCCGCTCGCAGGTGCTCAGCATCAAAACGCTCGATTACGTCGCGGCAGCGCGAGCGCTCGGCGTGAGCGATCTGCGCATTGTGTTCCGCCATGTGCTGCCGAACTGTTTTGGACCGATCGTCGTCGTTTCGACTCTGGCCGTCGGCGGAAATATTTTAGGCGAAGCCGGGCTTTCGTTCCTCGGCCTTGGCGTGCAGGAACCATATCCAAGCTGGGGCGCGATGCTTGCCGGCGCTCGCCAGCACTATCAGGATTACTGGTGGCTCGGCGTGTTCCCGGGCCTGGCGATCGTCCTCACGGTTCTCTCGTTCAACTTGTTTGGCGATGGACTTCGCGACGCACTCGACCCGCGAAAACAGTAGGCAGTGGCAGTCGGCAGTAGGCAAAACGGTAAGACGGCAATACGGGAGAAGGGGAAAAGAGGAGCAGAGGAGGAGGCGAGAAGCTGCAGGCTGCGGTGCTGTTCAATCCGCAATCTGCAATCTGCAATCTGCAATTAAGCGGCACGGGCAGCCAACGGCTAACAGAGGCCGCCCGTGGCACATCCTGCACGACTACTGCAATCCCGACTTAAGCAGGGCCATGCGGGCGGCGCCGAGGAGGCCGGCGTCGTCGCCGAGGACGGCCAGGCGCAAGTTGCAGTCTTTCCAGATCGGGCCGAAAGCCCGGCCGCTGTCGAGCGCGCGGCTGACGCGCGAGATCACCATGTCGCCGGCCAGCGCCAGTCCGCCGCCGACCAGCACGCAGCTTGGATTGAAGCAGTTGATGACGGCGCCCATTCCGCACGCCAGGTAGATGCAGCATTGATCGAGCAGGAACGTGGCGAGGGCATCGCCATTGCGAGCGGCTTCGCAGACCATCTTGGCGTCTACGTTGTCGATGCCGAGCTGCCCACCGCAAAGTTTCATCAGCAGACTTGTGTGGCCAGTAAGGGACTCACGAAGAGCCGCGCGAGCGTCGCGGCCGAGTGCAGCAGCGGAAGCGTACTGTTCGACGCAGCCGTGTCCGCCGCAGGGGCAGGGGCGGCCTTTGACTTCGATGGAGACGTGGCCGAACTCCGTGCCCATGTTGTGGTGGCCGTGGTAGACCTGTCCGTCGATGACGCACCCGCCGCCGATTCCCGTTCCCAGCGTGAAGATCAGCACCACGTGTTCGCCTGCGCCGGCGCCTTTCCAGCTCTCGCCCAGAGCGGCCAGGTTGCCGTCGTTGTCGGCGTAAACGGGCATGCGCAGAGCGCGCATGAGGGCTCCGGTGAGCGGATAGGCGGCGCTCTTGGGGATATTCACGGCCGGCAGGCGCATCTGGCCGCTGACGGGATCGGGCACGCCGGGGGTGCCAACGCCAACGGCGACTGTCGTCGGGGCTTTCATCTTTTGGACGAGGCGCGCGATGCGGCCGGCGACGTAATCCATGCCTTCGTGCGCGAGAGTGGGGACTTTATCGCGGTCAATGATGTGCCCGCGCGAATCCACCCGCGCCGCACGAATGTTGGTACCGCCCAGATCGACCGCGATGACATCAGATGACATTTTGGAGGCTCCTCAGCTTGGTTGTTTGTTCAGGAGTCTGGAGTCTGGCAGTCTGGAGTCTGGGAGTCAACAGCAAAGCTCACTACAGAGGACGCAGAGGACACGGAGGAAAGACTTTTAGAAAGAGAACCTCTGCGCCCTCTGCGTCCTCTGCGTCCTCCGCGGTAGGAAGTGAGGCGCGGACTCCAGACTCTGGACTCCAGACTCTAGACTCCAGACTCGAAGTTACCCCATCACGTCCCGCACTTTTTGACCGATGTCTTCGGCGCGCATGAAGGCTTCGCCGATCAGGACGGCGTTGACGCCAGCTTCGCGCAGGCGCTGGATGTCTTCGGGCTTGCTGATGCCGGATTCGCTGACCAGCAGGATGCCTTGGCGCTGCGCGGGCGGAAGCTTGGCGGCGATGCGGAAGGTGGTTTCGAGGTCCACTTCCAGCGTCTTCAGGTTGCGGTTATTGACACCAATGATACGCGCGCCGCTCTTTAAGGCGGTATCGAGTTCTTCCTCGTCGTGAACTTCGACCAGCGCGTCCAACCCCTCGCCTTCGGCGGCTTCGTGGAAGTCGCGCAGTTGCGAGTAGTCCAGGCACGCGACGATCAGCAGCACGGCATCGGCGCCGAAGCGCTCGGCTTCGACGATCTGGTATTCATCGACGATGAAGTCTTTGCGCAAAATCGGCAGTTTCGTGGCTGAGCGCGCCTCATTCAGGTAGTTCAGGCTGCCCTGGAAGTACTTCGCGTTCGTCAGCACCGAAAGCGCGGCGGCGCCGGACTGTTCGTAGACCTTGGCAATCGCCGCCGGGTCGAAGTCTGAACGCAGAACGCCGCCGGACGGACTGGCCTTCTTGATTTCGGCGATCAACGACAGCCCCGGCTTGGCCAGAGCGGCGTAAAAGCCGCGTTCGTGTGCGCGGCAGGAGGGCTTTTCGCGCAGGCGTTCCAGTGGCACTGCGGTCTTGCTGGCGGAGACTTCTTCGTGTTTGTCGCCAACGATCTGCACGAGGACATCGGCGACCGGCAGCCTGCGGCTGTCGCCGCCCTTTTCCTTCACGCGGCGCAGTTCCTCCTGGAATTCCAGCAGTTTTTCGACCAGCGGGTCGGGCAGGCTGGTCTGATCGAGCATCTGGGAAGGGGCGCGTTCACCGCCGGACGCGACGACTTTGCCCGGCACGCCGACAACCGTCGATCCGGGTGGCACCGGATGAACGACGACGGAGCCTGCGCCGATCTTGGAGTTCTTCCCGACAGTAAAATTGCCGAGGATTTTGCAGCCGGCGCCGAGCAGCACGCCGTCTTCGATGGTCGGGTGGCGCTTGCCAGTCTGCTTGCCCGTGCCGCCGAGGGTGACCTGATGAAGCATCGTGACGTTGTTGCCGACGATGGCAGTCTCGCCGATCACGACGCCGTGAGCATGGTCGATGAAGATGCCGCGTCCGAACTGCGCGCCGGGATGGATATCGGTGCCGGTCATGAAGCGCGCCGCGAAGTTGAACAGGCGCGCAAGCGTGCGCAAGCGCCATTCGTAGAGCGGATGAGAGGCCAGACGGTGGATCGAAAGCGCCCACCAGCCGGGATAGCACATGCAGGCGATCCAGCCTTCAGCGGCTGGGTCGCGTTCACGAATGGCGCGCAAATCGGCGAAAATCGCCGCGGCGGTAGACGGCGCGGTGAGCACCCGGAACGCTGCGATCAGGATGAACAGCGCCAGCAGCGCCAACGGAATGCCGAGGACGAACAGCAGCACGATATGAATGATTCTGTCAAATTCCATGTTGATTGCCCCTTTGTTGTGTCGTGGTTGGCCAATTTAAGAGCGACAACAACAACACATCCGCAGGGCGGACGTCCGTTCTGTGAAGATTCCCAGCCTGTTTTTCAGAAAAGAGCTCATCAGCGCATACTCCTCAAGGCTGTAACATACGTCCAGGCCTTCTCGCGGTCAAGATTTCTCTCACTGCGCCGACGCGATGCTGCAGTCCAGATTTATGCTGCGCTCGCCTCTTCGATCGATATATTCAGGTAAAGTGACGGGCTGCTTATTTCATGGGGAAAACTTGCATGCAATACACACGTTTGGGGCGCACAGCGCTGAAGGTCAGCCGGCTTTGCCTGGGGACGATGAACTTCGGACCGCAGACGACGGAGCCGGACAGCTTTGCGATCATGGATCGCGCACTGGAATTGGGGATCAACTTTTTCGACACCGCCAACGTTTATGGGTGGAAGAAGGGCGAGGGTGTCACAGAGCAGATCGTCGGGCGCTGGTTCGCTCAAGGCGGCGGGCGGCGCGAAAAGACGATCATCGCCACCAAAGTTTACGCAGACATGGGCGATTGGCCGAACACCTCGCGGCTCTCGGCGCTGCATATTCGCCGCGCCTGCGAAGACAGTCTACGGCGGCTAAAGACCGACTACATCGACCTTTACCAAATGCACCACGTCTGGCGCGAAGCTCCGTGGGACGAAATCTGGCAAGCGATGGAATTGCTGGTGCAGCAGGGCAAGGTGATCTATGTCGGCTCCTCCAACTTCGGCGGTTGGCACATCGCGGCGGCGAGCGAGGCCGCAAAGGCGCGGCACTTCATGGGGCTGGTGTCTGAGCAGAGCTTGTACAACCTGAACGCGCGACACGTGGAACTCGAAGTGCTTCCCGCGTGCGAGCACTATGGGTTGGGTGTAATTCCGTGGAGCCCGCTGGGCGGCGGGCTGCTGGGTGGAGTCCTTCAGAAGATCAGTGAAGGCCGGCGTGCCTCGGAAAACATCCAGAAGAGCCTTGAGAAGAACCGCACGAAGCTGGAAGCCTGGGAGAACCTGTGCCGCCAGTTGGGCGAGAAGCCCGCGGACCTGGCACTGGCATGGCTCCTCAATAATAAGGTCGTGACGGCGCCGATCATCGGTCCGCGCACGCTGGAGCAACTCAACGGCAGCCTGCGCGCGCTGGAGATTCAGATTTCCGCCGACACGCTGGCGAAGCTGGACGAGATCTTCCCGGGGTTCAAGCCCGCGCCAGAAGGGTATGCGTGGTGAGTGCGGGTGGCACGCTTGTGTTCGCGCCGTCCGTTTGGCGCGAACTCAAGCGTGCTGAGTGACTCTGCCGCACGCACGAGATTGGCGCCAAGAAGCCTGCGCCAATCACGTGCGTGCCACTAGCACTTTCCGAGTTTGCGGCTTGTTGTATAGTGCGCACCTCGAAACCGGTGGGATCGCCAGTTGGAGATGAGTTTCAGCCACGCAGCAACAAATGCGACGGACGTGCCATCCGTCCGCCTCGGCAGCAGCATTGGTAGCGGCAAAGCCGGCTGGCCGGACGTGGCGCTTTTGAGCACTGTACTGGCGCTCCTGCTGGTGGGCGTTGCTGGGTATGGCCTCTACGAACCGCATGAAGCGCACTTTGCTGGCGTTGCGCGGGAAATGGTATTGCGCGGGGATTGGACGACTCCGCACCTCAACGGCGCTCCTTATTTGAACAAGCCGCCGCTCTTTTATTGGATGATTGCGCTTAGTTACATGCTCACCGGGACGATCAGTGAGTGGACGGCGCGGATTCCGCTGGCGCTCATTGGTTGCCTGGGTTGCATGGTGGCTTGGGATTGGGCCCGGCGGCTGTGGGGCGTTGCCGCTGGGCGCGCGGCGGCGGCGATGCTTATGGTCTCCGTCGGCTGGCATCTTTTCGGCCATCAACTGCTCATCGATCTGCTGCTGGCGGTCATCTATCTGGCGTCACTCTATGTGATCTGGCTGATCACGCTGGAACCCACGCGCAGGCTTTATTGGGTGGGTTTCTATGTGCTGCTGGGCCTCAACATCATGGCTAAAGGCCCGATTGGCCTGGCGTTGACGCTGATTTCGCTGTTGGTGTTCTTGGGCGTGCGAAAGAAGTGGGACGTGCTCAAACACAGCCGACCGCTTCTGGGCCTCCTTATAGTGGTGGCTATTGTGGCACCCTGGCTGATCATGATCGAGAGCCGTCATCCAGGCTATCTGCGCTATGCGATCATTAATGAGAACCTGAAGCGAGTCGTGGATCGTCGCGACCCGCCTGACTATACGGGCGTGAAAGTCTCCGTCGGGATCTTCCTGGTGGCGACGGCGGGTTGGTTGGCACCCTGGAGTCTGTTGCTGCCGCAGATCGCGGCGTTCGCCATGCGTGCCACTGCTGGACGAGCCGGCAATGGCACACCCGCGCAGGACGAGGCTCGGGTGCGGGCACTTGCCGATGGCAAGACGTTGCTGACCATTGGAGCGCTTGTCCCGGTCCTCGCGTTCCTGCCGATGCCTTCGCGGCTCATTTACTATCAGTTGCCGGCGATGCCGGCACTGGTGATGCTGGCGGCGGGCTGGTGGTGCGGAGCCGGCACGCGGCGCATTTGGCAAGCCGGGGCGGCCTGGACGTTCACTGTGACCGGTGCGCTGATCTTCAGTGCGGGATTCTGGCTGCCACACCAATTGGATCAGATTCCAGACCTCGTCGCAGCACCCATGACCATGACGTATGTCGATGATATTGCTTTCACTACGGGGGTGGCTCTGTTGGCCGGCGGCGTGTTACTGCTGGTCGGGCGAGCAAACGCGGCTCTGGCGGCGATGACGGCCGTGCTGGCGCTGTCCGGCCTGCTGGCGGTGAAGGGACTGACCGCCTTCGACCCGGTCCGGTCGTCGAAACACCTGGTTGAGCAACTTCGGGATCAGGTCGGACCCGACTGCGTGTGGGTCTCGGAAGGCTCGAAAGAGATCGGTGCCAGCGCGGGGATCGCCTTCTATCTGGGCAATGATCGCGCCGGCGAGCCGCGCAGCGTTCTGGTGATGGAAGACGATCCGGAGCGCCGGCCGCCGGCGTTTCCGGGCGCCAAGCCGCAGTATTTGATCAACCAGGCGCAACTGGCAGAGCTGTGGTCGGAAAACAAGCCGGTGCTCTTTGTGACCGATTTCCTGCGCAGCGACTGGGAACGCGACCGCCCACGGCTGCCGGCTGGTGAGAAGCATATCGTTCCGCAGACCGATGGCGGAAAACGGCGAGTCTATGCGAATTCGAGCGCTTGGAGCCTGATCGAGCGCCGCAGATAAAGCTGCGCAAATTCCGACAGCGATATAGCTTTCCTCACAGGTGCCGCTCCACAAAACGGATTCCGGCTGGTTATGTAAGTAACAATGGCTACGCCAGTTACATGTATCTTCAATCAAAACTCGAGAAAAACTGCTTTTTGCGCATGACATTTATTTCCGAGGTGATAGGGTATTTGCCACGCATCATTTACCTGCATGATGTACTTTGGGCGCTGGACTCCAGGCCCTCATCATCAAAGCAGGCGGGATAGTTTCTAGATAGCAACTTGGGCTTCGTCCGGCAATGCGGGTTGTCCGGGCAACAGAGAAGTGGAAACGGGAGGGGAACCAATGGCAAGTATGCGGACGTGTGTTGCAGCCCTGCTGGCTGCGATGATTTTCGTCGCGGGCAGTTCCAGAGCCGAGAGCACGCAGGCCGAGCTCGACAAGCTGAAAGCAGAGATCGATTCTCTGCGCAGGCAAGTCAACGCTCCAGCGCCAGCGATTCGGAGCTCGGTGGACAGGGCGATCGAGGGCAAGTACGGCCCGAATTCCGCCGTGACCACGAAGTCGGGCAAGCTGACCATCAGCGGATTGCTGCAGGTCTGGTACCATGGCGTCAGTAACGCTGATCGCGGCCTGTTCAACAACGCCGCCGGCAGTGGCTTGGTGGACTCCAACCAGGCTCAGGACAACGACACGTTCCGGATTCGCCGCACCGAACTGCAGTTCACGATGGACATTCACGAGAACGTGACTGCCGTCATCAAGATCGACCCGGCCCGTGAAGCAACCTCGTTTGCCAATGGGCAGGACAACCAGGGCCTGATCAAGCGCATGCCGGTGGTCTCCCCGGAGTTCGACGCGGCCAACGGCCCCGGTCTGGGTGACACCAGTGTCGTCAGCGCGGTGCAGAACGGCTCGGGCAGGGTGCCCCGCCTCCTCCAGGACGCCTACATCAACTTCCACGGCGTGATCCCGCACCACGATTACACCGTCGGCCAGTTCAAGCCTTATCTGGGCGAAGAAGGCATCCGCAGCAGCGCGCAGCTCGACTTCGCGGAACGCTCCTTCCTGGGCCAGTTGGGCGATAAGCGCGATCTGGGCTTGGCGATGCACGGTTTTTGGTGGGATGACCGCTTCCAGTATTGGCTCGGCGCCTTTGACAGCGCTGGCAACTACTGGGGTTCGGCGGGCGACTTCCAGAACCGCTCCGACGACAACGACAACAAGGACTTCAACTACCGCGTATTGATCCGCCCTCTGTGGAAGCATGAGTGCTGGGGCAGCCTGGAACTGGGCATGTCCTCCAAGTTCGGCAAGCATGGCGAAGGTGGACAGTTGGCGGGCAACAACCCGATCGACAATCCGATTCCGGGCCTGAACCGCCCGACGAATTGGGCCATCTGGCACAACGCGTTCGCCAGCTATATGCCAGGCGGCAGCGTCAAGGGCTGGTGGATCCGCGGCGAATGGGCCTGGATCAAAGACCGCAACGCTCCCGGTTCGGTTGTCGATGTCGATGGCAACGGCGTGGGTGACTCGGGCCTGAATCAGGCGATTGGCAAGCCCTTCCGTGGCAGTGGGTGGTACGTTTCGACAGGCTACAAGATCTCCGATAGCCGCTGGTGCGATAGCGCTCCGGGTTGGCTCAAGCCCTTCGAGTTCACCGGCCGCTATGACACCTTCCAGAACGTTCAGGTGGCAGACCGCACCAACATCACGCACACGAATGTGTACAGCACACGCGTGGTTACCGCTGGCGTGAACTACTACATCAAGGGTCACGATGCCAAGATCCAGGCCAACTACAACTGGGTCCGCAATCCCGACGGTGGCGACGCCTACAGCTTCCACGGCGTGGACAACAACAACTTCATCGTCAGCTTCCAGGTTGCGTTCTAAGCCTGAAAGACAGATCAGTGGAGGAGCAGCCGGGCGGTCGAAAGACCGCCCGGTTTGTTTGTATCCACACTCTCCCTTTCAGAGGCGGTGCTGTCTGCCATTCGCGCGGTGACGTGTGACGAGTGGCGGATGACGGGTGGAGCGGGTGAAACAGGTATCGCAATCCGCAGCACTCGTCACTCGCCACGTATTCCGCGCACGGCACATCGAAATAATCTGAGCGCTTCGCGTGATCTACCTTCAGCAGGGCGTTGCCTGCCAAGGAGGTGCACGTGTTCCGTATTGGAAAAATTCTCGCATTGGTTCTGGTCGCGGAAGGTGTGTTTGCCGCGGACGCACCCGCGCTGAAGGTGGGCGATGCGGCGCCGGCGCTTTCGATCAGCAAATGGCTCAACGGCGAAGCGGTCGCCAGCTTCGAAAAGGGGAAAGTGTACGTTCTGGAATGCTGGGCGACGTGGTGCGGGCCGTGCGTGGCAAGCATTCCACACGTTTCCGAATTGAACACCGCGCTGAAGGACAAGGGGGTGGTCTTCATCGGCCTGAACGTATGGGAACGCGACAGAACGAAAGTGGATCCGTTCGTCAAACGGATGGGCGAGCGGATGAACTACCGCGTTGCGGTCGATGACGAGAAGAATACGACAGCCCAGAACTGGCTGATGGCCGCTGGGCGCGATGGAATCCCCTGCGCCTTCGTGGTGGACAAAGGCGGCAAGATCGCGTGGATCGGCCACCCGATGGATGGGATGGATGAGGTGATCGAACAGGTCGCGGCGGGGACGTTCGATCCGAAGAAGCAGGCGGAGCAAGAGGCCCGGCGCGAGGAACTGCAGAAGAAAGTCGAAGCCGCATACAACGCCAACGACGGCGACGCGCTGCTGAAGCTCTCCGACGAGATGCTCGTCTTGAACCCCAAGGCCGCCGCTGGAATTCAGTTCATGAAGTTTGGCATTCTGATGCAGATGAAGAAGGACTACGCCGCCGCGTATGCGATGGCCGCGAAGCTGCTCGACAGCGACTGGAAGAACGAGCCGGAACCGCTCAACCAGGCCGCCGGGATGATCCTCGACGAGAAGGACGTGCAGAAACGCGATCTCGATCTGGCGCTGAAGATGGCGCAGCGCGCCGACGAGATCACTCAGCACGCCAACAGCGCGATGCTGGACACCCTGGCGCGCGCGTACTTCGAAAAAGGCATGACCGACAAGGCCATTGAAGCTCAGACGCAGGCCGTCGCCAAAGCCGACGCGGATAGCAAGGAGGAACGCTCGAAGGTGCTGGTGAAGTACGAGGCGGCGAAGAAGGCCACGCCGGCGAGGTGAAGCACTACCGTGCTTTCAGTTGCGTGTCGAAGAACTCAATCGTCATGCGCGTAATGCGCTCGGCGTCGTTGCCGGTCCAGCCGTGTCCGGCGCCACGGACGATCTCCAGCCGTTCTGGGACGCCCGCCCTACGGAGTGCCTCATGCAGCCGTCGTGCCTGGCTTACCGGCACAATCGGATCGGCGTCGCCGTGGAAGGTGAGGATCGGCGGGTCCGTGCTGTCGATGTACGCGATGGGAGACGCGCGCGTGACGATGGGGTCCTTTGGATCGGTTGTCCCCAGCAGCATCTTGGCTTGAGCGATCTGTCCTGAGCCCCAGTTTTCAGGCGCAGACAAATCAGAGGGGCCGTAATAATTAACGACCGCCTGGACTTTGCTGGGTTGATCGCCGCACCCGCCCTCCAAGCCGTCACCTGGGTTCATGAGCCCGAGTAGCAGCGCCAGATGCCCGCCAGCCGACTCCCCCAGCGCGCCGACACGTTGCGGGTCGATGTGATATTCGGTCGCATGCGCGCGTAAGAAGCGCACCGCACACTTGACGTCTTCAATCTGGGCTGGGAATTTGTTCGCCGGTGCGAGACGATAATCGACGCTCGCCGCCACGTAGCCATGGCGCGAAAATTCAACGAGCATGTTCCCGTATTGCGACTTGCCCCCGCTGTGCCAAGCACCACCATGAATGCAAACGATGAGCGGGAAAGGTCCATTGCCTTTTGGAACTGCAATATCAAGGGACAGATTCCCGCAGTAGTTGATAGACACTGGCTGCGGCCCGGCCTCCGGGAGAAACAGGAGCAGTAGGCCGCCAGCAACCGCGACGAGAATCAGCAGCAGCCATCTGCGCATAGAATTCTCCAGCAAGGACCAAGTACGGACCTTGTACACCCTTTTTCATTCAGTGGCTATTGCCGAGGCATCCCCCCTCACCCATAGCCCCTCTCCCTCGCGGGGGAGAGGGGAACCGGAGCAGCGGGCGCGGGACGCCCGCACGACGAACGGGGGGCACTTCTGGGCAAGCCAGCAGCGGCACAGCAGCCGTGGAACGCCGGCCAAAGAAACGCGCCGAGAGGGATCTCCTCTCGGCGCCAAGTACCAGACCACCAGACCACCAGACTACCAGACTACCAGACTACCAGACCACCAACCCCTACTTCGCGTCCAGGCAGACCAGCGCTTGCTTGTTGCGGATATAGAGCTTGCCGTCGGCGAGGATCGGGGCGGTCCAGCTTTGGCCGCCGAGCGGCGTGATGCGGCCGAGTTCCTTGTAGGCCTTGGGGCTGAGCTCGACCATCACCAGATCGCCTTTGTTGCCGGTCAGCGCGATGATCACGCCGTCGGCGGCGATCAGGCCGCCTTTTTCGAAGCCGGGCTGCTTCCAGGCCGGCGTGCCGGTCTTCGGGTCCATGCAGACCATGTTGTCAGAGATGCCGTAGATGTAGCCGTCGTGCAGCAGCGGCGAATTGAAATGCGCCTGCAGGTCTTTGTTTTTCCACGTGGTCGTCGCGTTTCCGCCAGCGATAGTGACCAGCGAGCAACCTGCACCGTAGTTGCTGGAGATGAACACGCTGTTGCCAATGACCAGGGGCATCGCGGCGTTGACGTTGTACTGCGTCTGCCAAGGGCTGCGCCACAGCATCTTGCCGGAGTCGGTGTCCACGCCAACGAGCGCCAGGCCGGTGAAGATCAGGTACTGCTTCTTGCCGTCCAGAGTGGCGAGGACGGGGGTTGCGTAGCCGGCTTCGTCATCCCCGCCGCCTTTCCAGATGTCCTTGCCGGTCGCCTTGTCCACGGCAACGACGGCATGGCCTGCGCCGCCGATGGGGATGATGATCTTCTCACCATCGATAAAAGGAGAGCCGGCATAGTCCCACGCCCCGTGAGCGCCGCCGAGTTCCTTCATCAACTCGCGCGACCAGACTTTCGCGCCCTTTTCCGCATCCAGGCAGTTGAGCACGCCAGTGCGGCTGAAGGTGTAGAGCTTTCCGTTCTCGTAACTGGGCGTCGCGCGCGTGAAGCCAAAGTTGTCCTTGGCGGCGTCGGGATACGTGAAGCTCCAGACATTCTCGCCGCTCTTGATATCGATCGCGCGAACAATGTCATCAGCGCCCTTGTGATCGACGATGAAGAGTTTCCCGGCGGCGACGCATGGGCCGGCGTAGCCGTTGTCAGTCATTGCAGTGCGCCAGAGCTGTTTCGGCGGCTTGGCCTTCCAGTCCTTGTTGAGGCCGGTCTCAGCGTAAATGCCGTTCCAGTTCGGCCCACGGAAAAACGGCGAATCGGCGCCAAGGGCCACCGTCGAGATAATGCAGGACAGCACACCCGCTATGAGTGACAAACGCTTCATGAAGCACGCTCCTGTGTCGGTGGAAGATCAATCGGGGCCCCGGCCGCCCATCTTCTGACGGCCCTCGCGCCCGGAAAATTCATGGCGAGTTATTATAGGGTTCTCTCAGAAAACGCTAGCGCAGGTGCGCCGGTGGAAAGGAGGGGCGGGCGCCCTCGCCCGCCGTCTCCGGGCGAGGGCGCCCGGGGCTCCTTGCAGAACTCGCTTGAAATTCGGGCGGGGTCGCGCATAATCTGTGCCTCACCGGGGCGCACGAGACGTGCGCCCCGCGTTTGTTGAGGGAGATGAAGTATGAAGACGAACATCCGTAACTCCAAGCTGAAGAAGCGCCGCGTGAGCGGCTTCCGTCAGCGGAACTCGACCAAATCGGGGCGCAAAGTCCTGGCTCGCCGGCGTCGCCGCGGCCGGACCGCGACGGTGTTCGGGTAACAGCGGGGCCTCGGGTATCGGGCATCGCACGAGCGGCAACCATAGCCACCCCGACACCCGATACCCGGTCAATCCTGTTCGGAACTCCTGCTGCAAACGGGTCGGGCTCATTTTCCTATAACGCGACGTTCATGCTTCTTCATCTTTTCGGCGATACTCTCCGTAATCGCCGAAAACGGAGTTGGCCGAGCGCGCGATGACCGGGCTGAAGTTCTTCAAGCCCACCCGGCGCTTACCGGCGCACTCGCGAACACTGCATTCCGATCCCAGGCGCCAGATCTTCTTCGACGACTTGTACGCCATCAATCAGCCTCGACCGAAGCAGCGGCACGATGCCCGCGGTACGGTGCAGGCCGCATGCCCCCTCACCCCTAACCCCTCTCCCGCGCGGGGGAACCGGAGCAGCGGCACGGTTGGGCAAGGCGGCGGTTCCGCAGCCGAATGCAGTGGCACGCCCGTGGCACGGCTTCTTGAAACAGCCCTGAAGGAGACGGCAGGAGGCTTACTTCAGTCCGTCAATACGCCAGACGGCTGATTCGGCGTCGGAGTAGATTTCGGTGCAGTTCAGAACCAGGGCGCCGCCGCGAGGGATGGGAGGGGTGCCGGGGGTACCTTTACGCCAGAGAATGTGGGTTGGCTTCAGTTCGGCAAAGAGGCGGCGGTATTGCTCCGGCCGCACAGCCAAGCCAAAGGTGCCTTGCTGCAGCAGATAGACCTCGAGCAGCTCCTGGTCGGAGATCAGATCGAACTGCTGCTTGTCCGACCAGAATTTCCGGCGGCGTGCGACGATCTGAAAGAGATCCTCGTTCCAAATGATACGACGGTAGAACTCATGCAGGAACTTGTGGTCGAGGGGCATCTGAGCCCAGTCGATGCCGTCATCGACGAGGAAGAACGATTCGGGCGGGGTGTTCTGGCGAATCCACTGGTAGGCAGGGACGAAACGCAGGTCGCCGAGCGTGTATGCGTAGGGGCTGTGACGGAAGTTGTACTCATGCTCCAGGGAGTTTTGCCCCACCTGCGCGGCGGCAGAAAGCCCGAGCGCGCAGAACCCGGCCGAATACCAGCGCGCTCGACGCAATCCGGAGCAACCTCGCCAGCTTTCGGCATACTGCCTGAAGACCAGCAGCAGGGCGGTCAGGAGAATCGTAAGATAAAAGCCGGCGAAGCGGTCGGAGCCCAGCATTTCGGCGGCAAAAAGAAAGAGGCCGCAGATGAGGGGCAGGATGGTCAATGCAATCGCGGCCGAAACGAAGAACGGACGGAAGCGCTCGCCGGCATGCTGCCCCAGCAGCACCAGCGCAAGGGCGATCAGCAAGAAGCGCAGCCAGTGGTGATGAATGCTGTAGGGATAGGGCAGGTAGAACGTTCGCTGCATCATCTCCGCATAGGCGACGGAAGAGCTGTTGTACCCATTCAGCGCCAGCAGGGGGAGGACGGCGACGGCCATGAGACCCAGCAGCGCGAGGGCCGGCCGCCATGCGAGTTGGCGCTGCGCGGCCATCAGCAACAGGCACGCGGCGAACATGACTCCCCAGGGGACGGCGATGTAAGGACGGAGATAAAGCAGCGCTATGGTCGCGACGGCGAGCGGCACGCCACGGCTCAGCGCCGGTACGGACAGAAAACGTACGAACAACCATGCCATCGCCAGACAGAATGGAATTTCGATGGACGTGGGAATCCGGGCGGTGGTGTAGCGCAGGGGAAATCCGCCCATGGAGATGTCTTCGCCCAGATGGAGCAGCGCGAAGGCCGCCGCGGCTCCAGCCATGCACAGCGGGGCGCTCCACAGCCGCATTTGGCGCTTCAGGCAGAGGCGAGCCAGAATCATGAACAGAATGGCGACGACGATCGGCAAGGCGATGCGCCAGGCCCAGAAGAACGTGAGGATTTCCACATCCAGGAACGTGACGACGCCGCGGATGATCCGTTCCAGAAACAGCGGGCTGAACGCATTCGCGTCGGTCACGCCGTTGAGGATGTTTCCGGCATTGGCGCCGGCATGCAGCGGCTGCAATCGCGTGGCGTAGGTCGCTTCATCCGGGAGATGAAAACACGTGTACCTGTTTCCGCCGGGTCCGAAGGCCAGGCGATACGGAAGGATCCAGCACGCGGTCAGGGTTGCCGTCAGAGAACCGGCGGCCAGGAGGAAAAGGAGAGCATTGGTGCGTCGCGCATGAGGCATGGGAACTCCAAGGAGTCCGCATCAGCGCGACGATCTTCTCCCGCGGCACAGGGCGGGTGATACCCAAGGCCAGGCGGTCCAGCCTTAGTTGCCAATGTATCTATACAGTGACGATAGGGAAATTCCCAGCTCTCTTGCGGCGCGGCGTTTGTCGCCGGCGCATTGGCTGATGACCTGGCGGACGTGGGATTGTTCGAAGGCGTGAACGGCTTCCTTCAGGTTGGTGCTGGCGATGCTGGGCACTTCGCCGTGCGACGAGGGAGACAGGTCGTCTTCGCGGATGAGGGGTTCGCTGCCGACGATCATGGCCCGCTCGATGGTGTTCTGGAGTTCGCGAATGTTGCCGACCCAGGTGCCGCTGACCAGGCGCTGCATGGCGGTGTCGTCGGCGCCGGTGTAGCTGCGGTTGAGTTCGCGGTTGAGGCGGCGAATGAGGTGGTTGGTCAGCAGGACGATGTCCTCGCGCCGTTCGCGCAGGGGCGGGGAGTGGAGTTCCATGACGGCGAGGCGGAAGTACAGGTCTTCGCGGAAGGCTTTGCGGGCGATTTCGTGCTTCAGGTTGCGGTTGCTGGCGGCGACAACGCGGGCTTCGAAGGGAATCTGCCGCGTGGAACCGACGGGGTGGATCATTTTATCTTCGAGGACGCGCAGGAGTTTGGCCTGGAGCGACATGGGCAGTTCGCTGATTTCGTCCAGAAAGAGCGTGCCTTTGCGGGCGGAACGGAAGAGGCCCTCGGTATCGCCGATGGCGCCGGTGAACGAGCCTTTCTGGTGGCCGAAGAGCTCGGATTCGAGCAGGTTCTCCGGAATGGCGGCGCAGTTGACTGGCACAAAGGGCTCGCCCTTGGCGGCGCTGAGGGAATGGATGGCGCGTGCGATGAGTTCTTTGCCGGTGCCGGATTCCCCGGAGATCAGGACGGGCGAGCGGGTCGGTGCGACTTTGCGGATCATCTCGCGGATGCGTTGAAGGGAGGGGCTTTGGCCGACCATTTCGAGCGGGCCCCATTTGCGGTCGAGGTCGCGGCTGAGCATGCGGTTGCGCGCCCGCAGCTCGGCGTTTTCCATGATGCGATCGACCTTCGCTAGCAGTTCGTCCATTGCGAGCGGCTTGACGAGGTAGTCGCTGGCGCCGGCGCGCATGGCTTCAATGGCCGTATCCATGCTGGCGGAGGCGGTCATGACGATGAATTCGGATTCGGGGGACTGCTCGCGGCCCTTGCGGACGAGTTCAAGGCCGCTGAGGCCGGGGATGCGCAGTTCGGTGATGACGAGCTGGATAGACTGCTTCTTCAGTTCGCTCAGAGCCAAGGCGCCATCAGCGGACTGGATAACTTTATAGCCTTTGTCGCTGAAAACCTGGCTGAGTTCCTTGCGAATGACGCCTTCGTCTTCGGCGATCAGTATAGTGCTCAAATGCGGCTCCTGGTGTGGCACGGGCACGCCACGCCACGTCTTTTTGTGGCGTGGATTGCCCGTGAATTGGGCGCGGCACTGCACGGGCAATCCGCGCCGAAAAATAGCCGGTCCGGGATATCGGTCACGCAACCGCGGCGCGGCCTGCCCGTGCCACACACTTCACGCAATCCAGGAGGATTGCGCTACAAAGCTTTTATGGCAGAGGCGTTGGCGAATGTCAAATCTGGGAACAGCCAGTCAGAGGCTTTGCATTTATGAGAATGTGGGGAAAGGTTTTCAGACTTTCGCTGGCGCATTACCCGAGGCCAAGGCTGGTTGGCTTGCTGGGGCGGGCAACGGAAAGTCGATCGTCACACAGGTTCCCTTCCCGAGCTCGCTGGTGATTTTCAGCGTTCCCTTATGAAGCTGGGCGATCGAGCGCACGATCGAAAGGCCCAAGCCCATGCCCCCGAGCGCCTTGGAGCGCGCGTGGTCCACACGATAGAAGCGGTCGAAGACGTGCGGCAGATGTTCCGGCGCGATGCCGCAGCCGTTATCCCGCACGGTAACGCGCACGGCCGATGGCGCCGCCGAGACGCTGACCAGCACCCGGCCGCCGGAGGCGGTATGGTCCACGGCGTTGGCGATCAGGTTGCCCACGGCATTATGGAACAGGTCCACGTTGACGTCTGCTTGCAGCCGTTCGTCGCCTTGTAGCGTGATGGTAACGCCCGCTTCGCCAGCCGGCGCCTCGTAGAAATCACGGACCTTGGCGAGTTCAGGCAACAAGGTGGTCCGCTCGATCGCGATGGCACTGACGCCGTTTTCCATGCGTGCGATGAACAGGAGGCGATCCACCATGCGCGAGAGGCGCTCGCATTCCTCCAGCACGGAGCCGAGGGTGTCGCGGTACTCCTCGAGCGTGCGCGATTTTCCGAGCGCGACTTCCACTTCCCCGCGCAGGTTATTCACTGGCGTGCGGAGTTCATGGGCGATATCGGCCGAAAACTGCTGCAAGCGGCGGAAGGAGTCTTGGAGGCGGTCGAGCATCTCGTTGAAGCGGTCCGCCAGCGCGGTGAGTTCACGCGGCAGTCCGTCGGTTCCCAGCCGCTCGTGCAGCGTGGTTGACCGCACCAGGGCCGCGGCCTGGGCAATCTGGGCCACAGGATGCAAGCCGCGATGCGCGATATTGTAGCCGACAAGCGCGCAGAGCAGCAGTGCGGCAACCAGAACGTAGGCAACATAATGCCGGTAGCTGCGCAGCACGCCCGCTTCGCGGCTGCGATCACAGGCGATTTGAACAATGCGATGGCCGGCGCCCTGGCCGAGGTAGAAGGAGGTGTATAGGCCGTAGAAGAGTGCGCCGTCCGCCGCCCGGATCTCCCTGCAGGGATTTTCGTCCGCCAGCGCGACGGGACTGCCGAAGGAGTTGGGGCCGATGACGTTCGACATGTACGGCGTCTCAGCCAGCAGTTCGCCATTTACACCCAGCACGCGCACGTAAACGCGCGCATACTGCCGGATCGGAAGTTGCTGCTCGACCTCCTGCCGCAACGACTTCAAGTCGTCCGGCGAACGGCGCAGGGTCTGCGCGAGCTTGGCGATGTTGTCTTTCAGGAAGTCTTCGGCCTCGCGGTCGAACATGTTCACCAAGGCCGCATAGAGCAGCCAAGTGACCACAAGCACGAGGATAAAGGTTGTACAGGTGTACCAGGCCGTCAGGCGTCCGGCCAGGCTTTGGGGATACAAAAGGCCTGACCAACGACGTTTCTTCGCTAACGCCTCAATGGGGCTCTTCGGCGACATACCCCACGCCTCGCACGGTGTGGATCAGCTTCCGCTCGAATGGGTCGTCCACCTTCGCACGCAAGCGGCGAACGTGCACGTCCACTATATTGGTGCCGCAGTCGAAGTTCATGTCCCAAACCTGCTCGGCAATCAGCGAGCGCGAAAGTACTTCACCGGCGTGGCGGACCAGCAGCGACAGCAGCGCGAATTCCTTGGGTGTCAGTTCCAGACGTTTGCCGGCGCGCGTAGCGCGGTGCCGGATCAAATCCATCTCCAGGTCGCCGAGACGCACCGATTCCGGCGTGCGAGACGGTCCGCGCCGCAGGATCGAGCGTGCTCGCGCGAGCAATTCGGAGAAGGCGAACGGCTTGACAAGGTAATCGTCGGCGCCCATCTCCAGGCCTTTGACGCGGTCCTGCACGGCGTCGCGAGCGGTCAGCATGAGGACGGGGGTCATCTTCTTTTTTGCGCGGAGTTCGCTGATGACATACCAGCCGTCGCGTTTGGGCAGCATCAGGTCCAGAACGATCATGTCGTAGGACGCCTGCAATGCCATATCGAGGCCGGCCTGTCCGTCCTCCGCGACGTCTACCGTAAAGCCGTTTTCAGAAAAGCCCTTCTTCAGGTATTGCGAGGCTTTGCTTTCGTCCTCGATGACCAGGAGTCTCACAGGCTGGGTCCTCACAACCGAGGCGGTCAGGACTTCGCCCGCCGTTGCGGGCTCACCGGTCCCTTCATACGGCAATTTGACCGGGCTGGCAAGTTTCACGGCAGAAGGCTGCAACTGATCGGTTTGACTTGGCATGAGATGTCTCCGCGGCAAGCACGAGGGTTTGACTTTCCCTACCATACCTCACCTATCGAGCGAAGCCGGTTAAGTTTTGTTCATAATGGAGCGGTATACTGCAACTCACTGGCACCATTGTGGTTCCACAGGTTTTGCGATGAGTCCTTGAGCCAGCCCGTCGCCCAGGAAGCGGCGCACCGCAGCTCGGCCCTTCTCTCCATAATCCAATGTATAATTATTCACATACATTCCTACGAAAGCGTCGGCTTTCTCTTTTCCCATGTCTCGCGCATAGCGCAAGGCGTATCCAAGCGCTTCGTCGCGGTGAGCCAAACCCCACTGAATGGATTGGAGCAGGTGCCTGGAGATCCGCGCGATGCGTTCCGCCCCCAAGTCTCGCCGAATCCCGTTTCCCCCCAGCGGCAGCGGCAAGCCGGTGGCATCGCCCCACCATTGGCCCAGATCGAGTACCTTCTCCAGTTTTCCGCTGGCGGCTTCGTGATAGGTCAACTGGCCTTCGTGGATGATCAGTCCGCCATCGAAGCGGCCCGCCGCGACCTCCGCGATGATCTGGTCGAACGGAACGACCACCGTCTTGAAAGTTGGAACTGTCTTTCCACTGCGCGCGAAAAGTTGCAGCGCCAGGAAGGCGCTCGTCCGCTGCCCAGGCACCGCGATGGTCTTGCCGTCCAGCCACGCGCGAGGATTGCCGCTTGGCGCCTTGCGGGCGACGATCATCGGACCGTAGCCGTCGCCGAAGCTCGCCCCATGCGGCAGGAGAATGTACTTATCGGCGACGTAGGCGTACGCGTGAAAGCTCAGCGCGGTGACTTCGTAGGTGCCAGCCTCCGCCTGCCGGTTGAGCGTCTCAATGTCGATGAGGTGGTGTTCGTACGTTTCCGGCGCGGTGTCGAATTGCGGAAACGTCAGCGCGTAGAACATGAACGCATCATCGGGGTCGGGCGAGTGTCCAACGCGGACGGTTGGCGAAGTCTGCGGCATGAGTGTCTCCTGTGAATGGCGAAGCCAGACTATACTTGGTGCCACTGGCGTATTGAAGTATAACGAATTCCGCCATCTACCACAGGGATAACCTGATGAGCAATCCAAAATCCAAAAGCCAAACTCCAAAATCGCCCGCCGGCCCGATCGAGTGTTTCGCGAACCGGCATCCGGACCGCGACTACGAAATCAAAATTGTTGCGCCGGAGTTCACCGCCGTCTGTCCGCGCACGGGCCAGCCGGATTTCGCCACGTTGACGCTGACCTATGTGCCGGACCGGCTTTGCCTGGAACTGAAGAGCTTCAAGCTCTACCTGCAGAGCTATCGAAACCGCGGCATCTTCCACGAGCACGTCACGAACCAGATTCTGGACGATCTGGTCCAAAGCTGCCAGCCTCGGCGTATGACGCTCGTCGGGGCCTTCAACGCGCGCGGCGGAATCGGAACGACGATTACGGCGAATTATCCACACACGCGGAGCAGTTCTGTCCGGCAACGAAAATAGGGGTAGGCGATATCGGCACCCGTCCGCGGTGTATTCCTCGACAGTCCCCATATCAGGAGACCCCCATGCGTTGCGCCCTCGCCCTCGCGCTTCTTGCCCCCGCACTATTCGCCTTCGACCTGACTGAAGCGCTTCCCTTGACCGACCGCATCGTCATGATCCACATCAAGGAAGGCCACGCGCTGCATCACAAGAAAGGACAGAAGCGCACCGACGGCGAATCCGTCGTCCTGACCCCGCTCGACACGGCTACTGCCTCAAAGACGGAAAACTGGAAGATTACGTGCGCCGATGACCCGGAGTTCTCCGCGGGCATCGCGCCGCAGAAGATCGGCCGCAAAAGCAAAGGCACGGACTTCGCCTGGATGGTGCAAGGCTGGGACCAGAAGAACAATCGCGCGCAGAACAAGGATCCCGACCACGCCAAAGATCACTGGCTATACCTGTCTCTGCCCGCCGCGATGAAATCCGGCAAGACCTACGCGATTACCGCCGCCGGCATCCCTGGCCTGGAACGCCTCACGCTGGCTTTCTCGCCCGATACCGCGCGCAGCGAAGCCGTCCACGTCAACCTGATCGGCTACGTGCCCGACTGCCCGAAGTTCGCCTACGTCTATCACTGGATGGGCGATCAGGGTTCGCTCGATCTCTCCGCGCTGAAAGGAAAATCGTTCCGTCTCATCGATCAGAAAACCAGCAAGCCCGCCTTCACCGGCCCCGTCGCCTTCCGCACGCCTGCCGATCAGAAGGAAACGATGCAGGCCGCCGACACGCCCAAAGGCAGCTTCCTTTGCGCCGAAGTCTGGCAGTGCGATTTCAGCGCGTTCAACACGCAAGGCAGTTACGTCGCCGCCGTCGATGGCGTGGGCTGCTCCTTCCCCTTCAAGATCGAAGCTGACGCGTATCGCGAAGCTTTCCGCACCACCTGCCGCGGCCTCTATCACAACCGTAGCGGCATCGAACTGAAAAAGCCGTTCACCGAATTCGAACGCCCCGCGCCGCACAATCCGCTCCTGACGCCGGGCTTTGCCGGAAAGCTGGTCTACACGACCTCGCGCGTCATCGATTGGAAAAACGGTGACGCCGACAAGGCAGACAAGCCCGCGATTGAAGCCGGCATCAAAGGCCCCATTGACGTGTGGGGCTGGTATCAGGACGCCGGCGACTGGGATTCCTACTTTACGCACACGAATGTCGCGAGCACGCTCTGCTTCGCCTACGAAACCGCCCCGCAGAATTTCACCGACGGCGAACTGAACATCCCCGAAAGCGGCAACGGCGTGCCCGACATTCTGGACGAAGCCGCGTGGCTCCCACGCTTCTGCTTTCGCCTGCGCCACGAACTGATCAAGAAAGGCTGGGGCACCGGCGGCGTGGGCCTGAGGGTCTGCGGCGATCACTTCGGCGGCGACTGCCGCAAGGATGAGACTACCAAAGCCTCCTACGAAGACACCGACCGCCAGTGGATCGTTTCCGGTGAAGACCCCGTCTCGACGTTCCGCTACGCCGCGACCGCCGCGCACCTCGCGTATTGTTTGAAGCTCGCCAAAGTCGCCGATCCCGAAAAAGTGGACTGGCTCGCCGAAGCTCGCGAGGCCTACGCCTGGTCGCTCAGCCACACCTCCACCGCCGACGAACCCAAAGTCAAAGAGGTCCGCGCGTACGCCGCCGCCGCACTTTTTCGTCTGACCGGCGATGCGGCCTGCGAAGCGCAGTTCGAAAAAGACACCGCCGCGCTGAAACCCGGCGAGTCTTTAGGCTGGGAACGCGCCTACGGCCCGTGGTTGTACTGCTTGGGTGAGTTCAAGCGCAAGGAAGACCTTTCCAAACGCATCCGTCAGATCGTCCTGACCAGCGCCGAGACGCTCACGCTGACCAATTCGGACAAGCGCGCTCTGCGCTGGGCCGGCGACGTGTGGATGCCCATGCTCATCGGTCAGCAAACGACGCCGTGGGTGCTCGACGCCGCCATCGCCAGCTTTCTCACGCGCCAGTCCGACCCCGCCAAGTCGGCCGCCTTCCGTGGAGCTGTCGCGACGACGTGCGATTATTTCCTCGGCACGAACGCGCTGAACCAGACCTGGGTCACCGGCCTCGGCATCCGGCCTGTGCGCGAAGTCTTCCACATGGACGCCTGGTACAATGGCAAAGGCAAGCCGCACCCCGGCATCGTTCCTTACGGCCCGTGGCAGAAAGGCCATGACTTGGGCATGGGCCCCTGGGATAATGACTGGCCCAACAAGACCCTCTATCCGCCGATCGACCAATGGCCCGGCAACGAACGCTGGTTCGACAACCGCAACGCCCCGCTCAGCGGCGAATTCACTATCCACCAAAACACCTGCTACGCCGCCGCCGCCTTCGGCTGGCTGTGTGCAGAACGGAACGGCAAGTAGGCAGTAGGCAGCAGCAGTAGGCAGGAGCAACAGAACCGCGGTCGTGATGTGTGGCACGGGCAGGCCGCCGTTTGTACCGCAGGCCTCTGGCCTGCACTCTCCCCTAAACAGCGCGGGCAGCCACCGTTTCCAGTGACCGCCCGTGTTAATGACCAATGACTAATGACTTTTCTTACTGTCGTGCGCGGGCGTGAGCGGCCAGGCGGCGGTACTCAGCGGCGCGGTTCTGGCAGCGATAGGGCCAGGACGCGATCCACAGAGCTACGAGGCACAGGGCCGTCAGGCCGATCAGTGAAACGTATTGCGCATGCGGAGTGTGTTCGAAGCTGAGGCTGGCCGGCTGCTGCAGGGAGATTGTGTGCGCTTCTGTGCGAGCGTTCTGTGCTGGAGTGTTCGTCGTGGTAATCTGAGCGATATTGTTCATGTTTCTCTCCGGTGTCATGGCCAGCCTCACTGGCCACCAGATTTGACGCCGGCCCGTCAAAAAGGATGCACAAAAATTTGAAAAAAACTTTGGGGAAGATCGCGAAGGCCCAGCGCGCAAAAATAGCGTAATCTGAAGTTCGGCTGCGCCCGCATCAGTACCGCGACCGTAAGGGAGCGGCCCTCCGGTCCCCCTCTCCCCCGCGAGGGAGAGGGGTTAGGGGTGAGGGGGCCACCCTGCACGACCATTCCCTTTTCGTGTGCGAACACCAAGGGCAGCCAACTACGAACGACGGCTGCCGGCGCCATACATCAGATCCAGATACGCGCACTCGACGAGATCCTGCTCGCCAATCTCCAGCTTCGCGCAGATATTGTCCGCAATCCGCCGTCCTTCCGCTTCGCTCTGCCCCTCGCGCATCACGACTTCCAGTTCGATAAACGATCCCAGCCCGTCCACTTCATCAAAGTGCACCCGCGTTTGCCCGATCATGTAGAGCATGCGCTTCTTCTTCACGACCCCGCGCACGCCGAGAGCCGCCGTCAGCAGCGCCTTCAGTTCGCTTCCCCGCTCCGTGCGAAAAATCGAGTAATCGCAGTGCTTTGGCCCCTTCTGGTCCGGCCGCTGATAGAAAATGAGCTCCCCCGGCCGCCCCGGTTGCTCGCGCAGCTTCAGCCGCCCCGACTTCACGTTGAAGAACGTGTCGTCCTGAAGAAGCACCTCCGCCGCGCGATCGGACAACTTCTCCGCGGCGCGCCGCTGCGCCGCCACGTTGCTGGCTCTGGCTTTGATTTCGATGTTAACAGGCATGTCTTTGGTTTCCGGTTTCAACCGCAAAGACGCGAAGGCGCAAAGAAAGCGCTTTAATGAACTCTCCCTTTGCGACTTTGCGACTTTGCGTCTTCGCGGTTAGTCCGTCGCCGTCAATTCCAGGAATAAATCTTCCAGCCGCGCGTGCGTTTCGCCGTTGCGCTTGGTGCGAAGCTGCTTGATTTCGCTCAGCGTGCCGAGTGCCACCAGTTCGCCATTGTTCAGGATGCCGATGCGGTCGGCGACTTCTTCGGCCACCGACAGAGTATGCGTGGACATGAAAATCGCCATGTTCTGCTCGTGCGAAAGCTTTTTCAAAATATCCTTCACGTTGCGCGTGCTCTTCGGATCCAGGCCGACCATCGGTTCGTCCACCACCAGCACCTTCGGCTCGTGCAGCAAAGCGGCGGCGATCACGGTGCGCTGCTTCATCCCATGACTGAAACTCTCGCACAGGTTGTCGAGGAAGTCCGCAAGCTCGAATGCCGCGGACATCTCGGCGATGCGTTGCTCGGTCAGCTCGCGCGGCATGCCGTACAGGTCGCCGATCATGCGCAGGAACTCGCGCGCCGTCAGTTTTTCATACAGGTACGGCTCATCCGGCACGTAACTGATGATTGCGCGCGCACTGAGGCCCTGCGGCGAATTCAAATCGAAGCCGCCAACGCTCACGCTGCCCGATGTCGGCCGCAGCAATCCCGCAATAATCTTGATTGTCGTCGTTTTACCCGCGCCGTTGGGGCCGAGAAACGCAAAAACTTCACCCACGCGGACCGACAGATTAAGCCCCCGCAACGCGATCTTATCGCCGTAGGTTTTGGTTAAGTTGCGGATCTCGATCATCGAAAAATCCTTTTCAACGACTTCAAATGCGTGGAGGCCCGCGCCTTCTATGCAGCTCACTTCTTCGTGGCGCCTCTTTTTTGCGCTGCGGGCGCGATGTACGTGCTGAGCTTCGGCAACTCCTCGGGCAGGATTCGAACAACCAGCACGTCCAGCGAACCCGCAATGCGGCAGGCTTGCTTCAGCACCATGCCATCGGCCGAATACCACGCGCGCGCCTGCCCATCGGAGGTGACCACTTCGTAGGCCGGCACTCTCGCATTATTGTAGTAAATCTCGCGCTTTCCGGTGCATTTGGCCTTCAGCGACAGAATGCGTGGCGGACTGGCGGCGGTAAGGTCGATGGCGCTCGTATCGAGCATTGAAATATCCCACTGCGCGCCGACGACAACGGCGCGATTGGGCTGAAACGGCGTCAGGTCCAACGTCGGGCTGCCGCGGTCCGGCAGCGGGATGCGCTGCTGCTGGTCGGGCATGAGCTTATTCTGCTGCTGTAGGATCTGCTGCGTGATCACCAGCGTATCGGCCTCGCGGATTCCATGCGACACGACGGTGAACGTGTTTGCCATCTGGAACTCGGCGTCAAAAGAATCGAGTCCCTGTTCGAAACTGATTTGCGAGCGGTTCTTGTACTTAAGCGGGCTGAACAGCTTGAACAGCCCGGCGTCGGCGTCAGACGGCACGGATATCTCTGCTTCGGTGAGCTGCTCGATGCGTCCGCTTTCTGAGCCGCGGCGCTTGTTGGTGGTCTTCAGCCAGCCGACCTGTTTCAGCTTGGTTTCCTCCACCCCCAGCCAGCCGGCCAGCAAAATGGAGGTGCCTTTCCCCGCGTCTTTCTCTTCTTTCTTCCGAAGATCGACGAAGATGCGCCAGCCGCGTTCCATCTCCGCGCTTTCGTCAAAAAGCGCGTCCAGATACATCGCATTGCCGCCGGCCTTGCCCGTCTGGCGCACCTTGCTGTGGTTGTACACCAGCAGCATGCAGCCAATCCAGATGGCGAACGTCCCGAGCAGTAGACACCAACGCAACATAGAAACAGCCTCGGCTAAATTCAGAATTCAGAATTCAGAAATGGCGGCGTCACCAATTCTGAATTCTGATTTCTGAACTCTGCACTGTTGTCATCCTCCGCCGACAAAACTCACGATCTCAACGCGATCCCCTTCATTAAGCTTAAAGTCCGCCCAGCGCGTGTGGGTCACCAATTCCAGATTCACTTCGATGGCCACGCGCTGCAGCGACAGGCCGAGCGTCTCCACCAGCGCGGCCACGGTCGCGCCGTCGTCCAGTTGCTGCGGCTTGGAATTCACGAGCACGGTCACGCGTTAGGCCCTTTCAAAAACGCACGCGGCTACTATAACCGAAGTTCGCTTATTGTCAGCGGTACGGTTGGCTGAAGCGCAAGAACAACGGACCACTGACAACGGACCCCTGACAAAGGAATTACGTTCATGCCCAGCCCGCTGTTCGAAGCTTTGCACAACTTTAAGATCGGCAAGCACACGTTGAGCTCGCGCCTGTTCGTCGGGACCGGAAAATACCCGTCGCTCGAAGTCATGCAACAGGCGCTCGAAGCCTCCGGCTGCCAGGTCGTTACCGTGGCGGTGCGCCGCGTCGAAATGGCCCAGAAAGACGCCGCCCGGATTCTCGATTTCATCGACCCGAAGAAGTATATCATCCTGCCCAACACCGCCGGTTGCTTCAACGCTCAGGACGCGGTGCGCTCGGCTCGCCTGGCGCGCGAAGGTCTGGGCGTCGATTGGGTCAAGCTCGAAGTGCTGGCAGACAAGAAAACGCTGCTCCCCGATCCAATCGGCACGCTGGAAGCCTTGCAGATTCTGGTCAAGGAAGGCTTCCAGGTGCTGTGCTACACCAGCGACGATCCCGTGATGGCCCGCCGCATCGAAGACGCCGGCGCGACCAGCGTCATGCCCGCCGGTTCGCCGATCGGTTCGGGTCAGGGCGTGCTGAATCCCAACAATATTCGCATCATTCTGGAAACGGTGAAGTGTCCGGTGATCGTGGACGCCGGCGTCGGCACGGCCAGCGACGTGTGCCTGGCGATGGAACTCGGCGCCGACGGCGTGCTGCTGAACACCGGCATCGCGCACGCGAAGGACCCGGTCGCGATGGCGCGAGCGATGGGCCAGGCCTGCGAAGCCGGTTTCCTGGCCGCGCGTTCCGGCCGCATCGCGCGCAAGCTGTACGCCACCGCTAGCAGCCCGTGGGAAGGCGTGATTGCATCGGCAAGGCCGGAGGCGATTCCGGGGGAGTAGCGCCGTTCGTTGCTGCCAGCCATACGAATGTTGTGACGAGTGACGAGTGACGGGTGACGGGTGACGGGTGACGAGTGGAAATGATGAGAGATTTCAGCCACATCACGCGTCACGCGTCACGCGTTTGTCGCGACGCGCCCAAATTGATATTGGGTTACTATGCCCAAAGAACCCTTTGACGACTACCGCAAAGAGATCGCCTTCCAGCGCGACGCCTGGCAGCGCAAGGCCGTGCTGCGGCTGCTCTATCAACACTGGTATCAGCAGATCGTCGCCGCGCTTGCGCCGAACAGGCCGGTGATCGAAATCGGCGCCGGGAGCGGCAACTTCAAGGAGTTCTTTCCGGAGTGCATCGCGACCGACGTGTTCCAGAGCGGCCCGTGGATCGACCGCGTGCTCGACGCCGAAAATCTGAACCTCGCGCCCGGCGAAGCGGGCAACCTGGTGGTCTTCGACGTGCTTCACCATCTGCAGCGGCCGGTCGAATTCCTGCGCCGTGCCGCCGCAGCGCTTCAGCCAAACGGCCGGCTGATCTTGTGCGAACCTGCCGCGACGCCGTGGGCGCGGCTGGTGTATGGCCGCAGCCATCACGAACCGCTCGACTTAAAATGGGACCCGCTGTCGCTCGATGGCACCCCGGCGCAAGACGATCCGGGCCACACCTTCGCCAATCTGGCCAGCGCTGAGATTCTCTTCTGGCGCAACCGCGAGCGCACGCTGCAGCTTCTGCCGCAACTGCGCCTGACCTACGCGCGGAAGTTTGGTTTTCTGCTCTATCCCATGACCGGCGGCTTCAGCTATCGTTGCTTTGTTCCCGAAGCCGGCTTTCAGACGTTGCTGAAAGTCGAAGATCTTCTCGTCAGCCCCTTCGCCAACTGGCTGACCGGCATGCGCATGCTGATCGTGCTCACGCGGGTAGCAGAATGAACTTTACTTTTCGGCACGGTTGGCGACTCTGAGCACCCATGAACAAATCTCCTCATCTAAAACACGCCGTGGTCATGGGCGGCGCGCGCGGAATTGGCGAAGCGATCGTGCGCCGCCTAGCCGCGGGCGGTTACGCCGTGACGATCGCCGACCGGCTCAAGGCCCAAGCCGTGAGTCTTTCAAAAGAACTCAACAAGAACTGTTTGGTGACGTTCGCCGCCGGAGTGGACATCACCCAAGCGCGCGATCTGCGCGCGCTGGCTTCCGCCGTGAAAAAACGCGCTGGGAACGGCGGCCTGCACGTTGCCGTCAACACCGCCGGCATCTTTCACGAACGCCGGACGCTATTGCAGACCCCAATCGAGTCGTTCGAGCGCCTCATCGACGTGAATCTGCTCGGCGCGTTTCGTTTCTCGCAAGCGATCGCCCCACTGATGGCGCCGGGCGGTTCGATCATTCATACGGGCTCGATCAACGGCGTGCTCGCCGCGCCCGAACTAGGCGCCTACAAGATTACGAAGGCGGCGCTGCACATGCTCGTGCGCTGTCTGGCGCTGGAACTGGCGCGCGACCCGCGGCGCATCCGCGTCAACGCCGTCGCGCCGGGTTGGGTGGACACGCCGGGCGAACGGACGTTGTACAAAGCCGGCAAGGGAAAGCCGCACCCGCTCGACGATCCTGAAACCGCGCGCTGGATCCCGCTCGGCCGCCGCAACCAGCCGCACGAAGTCGCCGACGCCGTCGCGTTTCTGTGTTCGGACCAGGCAATTTCCATCACGGGCCACATCCTGCCGGTGGATGGCGGGGTGCTGGCGAGATAAGCGCTCAGCCGGCGAACTGTTCACTAGATTCAAGTTGAAACCTGGAAGCACCTCTTCGCCGCTGAAGCAGCCCGAGCGCGAAAAGCGCCGCCTACCCGACACCCAGTTCGCGCAGCACTTGCCTTGCGCGAGGGAGCCGGCCCGGCCAGAGCCAGGCGGGCTTCAGGAAGAAGCCGGCGAGGATGCCAGAGCGGATGATGCCGGCCTGCTCGACAATAAGGCGGTACTTCTTGTCGCGGCCGAGCGAGTAGGCTTCGACCTTTTTGGAGAGCGGGTCTACAACCCAGTACTCGCGCACGCCCGCGGCCTGGTAATCGAGGTATTTATCGCGCCAATCCCGCGCCGTGCTCTCCTTGGAAACAATCTCCACCACAAGGTCCGGCGCGCCTTCGGCATGATTGGGTCGCAAGATGTGCAAGCGCGATTTGGCGACGAAGAGGATGTCGGGAATGCGGCGGCGGATCTTGCCGTCCACGCCGCGGAGGCGCACGAAGAACTCGGTGCCGCGCACGAGTCCCAGGTCTTTCTCTTCGGCATACTCGCGCATGATTGTCATCAGGAACCACGCGAAGTCCACGTGCTCCCCGCTGGCGGGCGCCATGATGATGACCTCCCCATCCACCCATTCGGCCTTGGTCTTGCCAGTGCACCAAGCGACGAATTCATCCTCAGTCATCCGGCGGCCGGGGTGAGGAAGAACATCGTCGTTCAATTCGTGGGCCTTCGCGCGCGTACGTTCCAGGACAGGCATAACTTCACTCCTAACAATACATTGTACCACAACGCCAGGATTTTCGATTCTCGACTATGAGGGCGGACAGCCTGCGCGCTTACGCTTTGTGAGCGGGCTTGTTGTTGGCGGGCTTGCCGCTTCGGGCATGGAGCTTCGCTATTTTACGGACCTGCGCTTTCGCACCTCGATACCAGAGCTTGTGGCCTCCCTGCTCCTCGCGTCCTCGCAGCCAAGCGAACAGCTCGTCCGGCGTCTTGAAACGCGCGAACAGTTCCTGGCGCACCTTGCGGCAACGCAGCACCACTTCGTTCTCTTCTTCCGGCGTGTTTCGCTCTACCATCTCAGTCTCTCCGTCGTATCGTCTCGCCCAACGCGACCTTCGGGATGCTGTCCGGCGACACAACCAGCGGGGTCCGCAGGCCAAAAGCCGCTCGGAACCGCGCGAGTTTCGCCTGTGTCTCATCGCTCACTAAATGAGCGCGGTTCCACGACAACAAGTAGTCTACACGATACACTGTGGCAAAAGCCAGATGAAAGGCATCCCCTGGCACCGCCGCAGGAATGATGTGGGCGGCAAGCAGATTGGCGAAAACCTCCTGCACAGCGGCAGCGACAGGCAGATACGGCAATCTGCGGACTTCGGCCAACGTGCGCTCTTGGCCGGGGTAATCGCCTGCGGCCAGTTCGTCCTCTACCGTCTGCGAGGCCGACAGCCTGAAGAATGGCCGCTCGTCCTGCCACCATTCGCGGGTCGTCAATTGCCACTTGAGCGCGTGCGGGTTTGCGCCCCGATAGTGGAGCATCGAAATGATGTTGGCGTCAACATAGACTGTTGGTTTGCTCATGCTTCTTCTCAGATAGTCTTGTGCATGTCCGTTATTTCGCATCCTGCCGGCCAGGAAAGTTTCGCGTCCTCTTAACCTTCGCTATTTCCCCATAAACTTCCCCACGTTCTCCTTCGTCACGAGTTGGAACGGAATAAACACTTCTTTCTCGCATGGCTGCTTACGGGCCAGCTTCACGGCGGCCTCGATCGAACCTGCGCCTTGACCGCGAGCGTCCTGAAAGACCGTGGCATTCAAGCGGCCATCTTTGACGGCTTGCAGAGCGTCGGCGATCGCATCGATGCTGGCGACGATGACTTTGTCCTTCATCTTGGCTTGTTCAAGTGCGATCAGCGCGCCCATGCCCATCTCGTCGTTCTGCGCGAAGACGGCGTCGATCTTTTTTCCATGAGACTGAATCCAATTCTCCATCAGGCTGAGCGCCTTCGCGCGATCCCATTCGGCGGTCTGGTCGGCCAGCAGTTTCAGGTCGGGGTACTTGGCCAGAATTTCGCGCGCGCCGCGGTCGCGCTTGATCTGCGCGGCCTGTCCCATGAAGCCGTGCATCATCAGCACATTGCCTTTGCCGTTGAGCTGTTTGGCGATGAACTCCATCGCGATACGCGCGGATTCTTCATCGCGAGAACCGACGAATGCCGATGGGGACGAGCGCGTTTCGGAATTCACATTGACGATGGGAATGCCCGCAGCGATCGCCTTGTCTACGGCAGGCGAACTGGCTTCGACTTCGCAGGGGTTGAGCACAATTGCGTCTACCTTCTGCGCGATGAAGCTCTCGATCTGCTGCACCTGCTTCTCCGCGCTGCGCTGCGCGTCGTTGACGATCAGCCGCACGCCCAGCTCCTTGGCTTTGGCTTCCATCGCGCTGTTGATCATCACTATAAATTCGTTGGAAAGGTTCAGCAGGGAGACACCGATGACCAGCGGCTTGGTCTTCGGATCGGTTGAGCTGGGCTTGCCGCCGCCGCAACCAGAAAGAACAACGGCTGCAAACGCGAGTGCTACGAAAGTGATTCTGCGTGTTACCATTTCAGCTCCCCTCACGAGTCAATCCGAGCAGACCCCCCGCCCCCTCACCCTGACCCCTCTCCCTCGCGGGGGAGAGGGGAACCGGAGCGCCGCTCCCTTACGGCCGCGGTACTGATCGCCGCCGCACGGGCAGCCAACAGCAAACAGAGGCTGCCCGTGGCACATTACCGTCGGTTAAAGCGCCGGTCGATCCACACGGCGCCGACGATGATCGCGCCTTTGACGATCTGCTGGTAATACGGGGAGACATTCTCCAGGTCGAGGCCATTATTGATTACGCCCATCAGCAGAGCGCCCAGGATCGTTCCGCCGATGCTTCCCACGCCGCCGGAGAGACTCGTCCCGCCGATCACCGCCGCTGCGATCGCGTCCAGTTCGTATGCCACGCCCGCGTTCGGCTGGCCAGTCTGGATGCGCGCGGCTTGAATGATCCCGGCCAGACCGCTCAGCACACCGCAAAGCGTGTAGGCGAGCAGTTTAATGCCCGTCACGTGCAGACCCGATGCATGCGCCGCCGCTTCGTTCCCACCGACTGCATAGATGTAACGTCCGTAGCGAGTGCGCGTTAGAAAAACGTACGAGACAATGGCGACGGCGAAGAGGATCACGATTGGGACGGGCACGGAAAGGCAGTCCTCGCCCAACGCGCAAAAGGAGCGGCTCAGGTTGGAGACCGGCTTGCCCTTGCTAAAGACCAATGCCAATCCGCGGGCAACGGCCATCATGCCCAACGTTGCGATAAACGGCGCCACGCCGGCTTTCGCGACTAGCCAGCCATTGGTCAGACCGCACACAGCGCCCATCAGCAGGCCGATCGCTATCGGCAACGCAACCGGATAGGTATCGGGATGCGCAAAGAGTGCGGCGGCCACGCCGGTCAGCGCGACCATCGAACCTAGCGACAGATCCACGCCGCCGGTGAGCATGACATACGTCACACCTACGGCCAGGATGCCGTTGATTGAAATCCCCCGCACGATATTCACGAGGTTGGGGCCCGTCAGGAAGTTCTCGTTCCTCAGCGCCAGCACCGCGCTCACCATGACCAGCGCCAATACCGGGGCCAGGCGCGCGAGAGAAAACCTCGGTCCGGCCACGGGGAGAGGTGAGGGAAGGGTGCTTGTTTCGAGCATGCTGCTCCTGGCTCCTGGTTCGTAGCATATCTAATTCTGCCAACTTCTCGACTTCCGACTCTGGAGTTGGCCAATCAGCCACAAGCCATCCGAGCACCAGTCCTTGATTCCACCGCTGGCGTGTGCTATCCATCTTATGTCCAGGTGTCACAACCTCTTCAAGAAACGGATATGGCCATGGCTGAGCTCGACATGCAGGACCTGAGCGGTGATGAACTGCTGAGGAGAGTCCCTCGCGAGATCGTGGATGGAGCGACGCGTCCAGTGCTCTTTGACGCGGTCCTTTTCTCCAAGATCGGGCAGGGCTCCACCGGCAGCGTCTATCGCGGCAAAGACAAGCGCACCGGCACGGATGTGGCTGTCAAGGTCATGTCGTTTTTTGACGACACGTCGCAACGCCACTCGCATTTCCTGACGCACTCGCTTGCCGCCCAGAAAGTCCGCTCGCCCCGCCTCGTTTCTGTCCTGGATGCCGGCACCGAAGCCGACGTGGCGTTTCAGGTCATGGAATTCTTCCCGGCGGTGTCGGCCGAGCAGCACCTGGCCGCGCTCAAACAGCGCCTGAAGCCCGGCATGCCCGAGGCCAGCGCGCTGGATTCCGTTATTGCCGCCGCCGAAGGGCTTGCCGCCGCGCATGGGCTGAACGTCGTCCACATGGACATCCGCCCGTCCTGCATTTTGATCCCGCAAGCTTCGGACGCGCCCACAACCAGCACGGCGGTCAGCAATCTCCAGTTCCTCGAAACGAAAATCAGCGATTTGGGCCAGGCCTACAACGATTATTCGCGCCGCATGTTGCTCGGCACCCCCGCGCAGACCGGCACGCCCGGCTTCATGTCCCCCGAACAGGCCGCGGGCCAAGCCTCGATTGGCAAAACCAGCGACGTGTTCTCGCTGGGCGCGGTCCTGTACGCGCTCTTGAGCGGCTGGCCGCCGTTCGGCGGACAAACGATCGACGAAGTCCTCGATTCGACCGCAAACCAGGAAGCCCAGGGGCTGCGCACGTGGCGGCCGGATGTGTCGCGCGCGACCTGCCGCGTGCTTGAGTTCTGCCTGCAAAAAGACCCGGCGGTGCGCTTCCAGGATGCTGGCGTGTTGCATCAGGCATTACTGATTGCCCGTAACGTGATCAGCGCCACGCCGAATGCCGTGGATGCGGCGCTTCAACAAATTAACGATCTGGCGGCCGAATCGGCCTTGGTCGGCGCCTCAACGCCGGTGCCGGAAGCCGCGCAACCGGCAGCCGAAATCGCTGCCGCCGCTCCAGCGGAAGGTGAAACGAACGCGCTCGAACAGACGATCATGGCGATTCAGCCCATGAAGCCGGATCCCGTGGTCGTGCCCAGTGCGCCGGCGGCGCTTGCGCAGTCGAGTATCGGCATCCCGACCATTCCAGCACCGACAGGGCATAGTCAGCCGAGCAAGGCGGGTCCGACTGTTTTCCCGGCAGCTTCGCCCGAGGCTAGTGAGATGACCATCCCGGCGACGCGGCTGTCGGCGATTGCAGCGAAGACGCCGGCTCCCACACCGCCGCCTGCGCTAGCGCCATCGACGTCGCTGCCGCCGCTGTCACCGGCGGAGCAGGCGCACATCAAGGCGGCTGAGCTGGCCGAGGCGAGAATGGTCGCTTCCGAGCCGACTATCATGACGGACGTGGCGGCGGCGGAGTATGAGGAACCGGCGGCTCTGCCGCTGGAGGCGCCGAAACGCGGCCGCGGCGGATTGCTGGTGGCGGCGCTGCTGCTGTGCGCCCTGGGCGTTGGGGCGTGGAAGATGGGCTATCTGGGCGGCCCCAAAACGAAGGTTGCGCTGAACAAGCCGCCCGTGGAGCCGCCTGTCGCCACCAAACCGGTGATTGAGCCGGAGAAAAAGGGCGATGTCCAGCCCGAGACGAAGTCACCGGAGGCCGAAGCCAAGGCCAAAGCTGAGAAGGACCGGCAGGCCGAGATCGCGCGCCTGAAAGCGTTGGAGGAGGAGACTCGAAAATTCGCCGAAGAGGCCAAGAAGAAGGCCGAAGAGGAAGCTCGCGCCAAGGAAACCGACGCAAAGAAGAAGGCTGACGAAGAAGCACGGCTGGCGGAAGAGAAGAAGAAGGCCGATGCGGAGGCTGAAGCGAAGAAGAAAGCAGACGAAGACGCCCGAGTAGCCGAGGAAAAGAAGAAAGCTGAGGCCGAAATCCGCGCCAAAGCCGAAGCCGACGCGAAGAAGAAGACTGACGAAGAAGCGCGCCTGGCCGAAGAAAAAAAGAAGGCTGAAGCTGACGCTCGCGCCAAGGCCGAGGCTGACGCGAAGAAGAAAGCCGACGAAGAAGCACGCTTGACCGAGGAAAAGAAGAAGGCCGAAGAGGAAGCAGCCGCCAAAGCCAAAGCCGAAGCGGACGGCAGAGCTACGGCTGACGCGCGCCAGCCCAAGAACGAGCTTACGCTGGATCTGGGAGAAGGCGTCAAGATGGATTTTGTTCGTGTCGCCGGCGGCACGTTGACGATGGGCTCCGACAAAGAGGCGCTGGCGGCCACAGCCAAGACGTTCGGCACCAGCGAAAAAGACTACGCGGACGAAATGCCCGCTCACCCCGTGAACATTCGGCCGTTCTATATCGCCAAGACCCCGGTCACGGTGGGGCAATTCCGGCGCTTTGTCACGGCTGCCAACTACAAGACCAGTGCGGAACGAATCGGCAAAGCCTATATCCTGAAGGACCGCAAGTGGGAGCTGGTCAACAGCGCCTGCTGGTCGGCGCCGGGATTCGGGCAGGACGATAACCACCCCGTCATCATGCTCAGCGGACGCGATGCCGATGCCTTCGCGCAGTGGGCCGCGAAGCAGACGGGCAAGGCTACGCGGCTGCCGACGGAGGCCGAGTTCGAATATGCCGCGCGCGGGACGGACGGACGCGCCTTCCCGTGGGGCAACGACTGGATCGCCGCGAAGGCCAACCACGCGGACAGCAAGCTTGCCGCCGTGTGCCTGCTCGACTGGGACTGCGCGAAGGACGATGACGGCTACGCGTTCACGGCGCCCGTGGGCGCATTTGGCAACGCGAGTTGGTGCGGCGCTGTGGATATGTCCGGCAACGTTCTGCAGTGGTGCTCAGACGTTTACGCGCCCTACGATGGCAAAGCGCCGGCGGATGCGCAGAGCCCGGATGCCAAGCGCGTGCTGCGCGGTGGCTCGTTCTTAAGCCCGCCCGCCAACTGCCGCACGACGGCACGGCGAAACTCGTCGCTCAAGGCCGCGAGCATCGAGTTTGGCATGCGGCTGGTGTTCCCAGTCGAGCCATAGTGTGTGCCACGCTTGCGTTCGCGCTGCTTCTTGCGCGAACTCAAGCGTGCGTCGCGTTTGTGCGTCCGTTCACGCGCTCGTGGGCTGGCAAGAAGGTGAGCGGTGACTGCGCTGCTTGAAGTTCATCAAATCTCCAAGTCGTTTCCGGGCGTGCGAGCGCTTAGCGATATCAGTCTGCGGATCGAGTCCGGTCGCGTACACGCTCTGATGGGCGAGAACGGCGCGGGCAAGTCCACGCTGATGCGCATCCTCGCCGGCCTGGCGCAACCCGACAGCGGCGAACTTCGCCTGGATGGCGAACGGGTCCGTCTGCGCCACCCCTATGATGCGCTCCGCCGCGGCATCTGCATGATCCATCAGGAACTGCTTCCGTTTCCGGAAATGACCGTCGCCGAAAACATCTTCATGGGACAGGAGCCTGTGTTCTCACAGACTCTGGCACGCGCCGCGGGCTGGGTCGATCGGCGCGCGATGAACCAGCAAGCGCGGCAGTTGCTCGATCGTCTCGGCGTCGGCGCGCCACCTGAGCGCTTGATGAAGCAGTTGAGCGTCGCGCAGATGCAGGGCGTGGAGATCGCCAAAGCGCTGGCTCACGACGCGCGGCTGATCATCATGGACGAACCGACCTCGGCGCTCTCCGCGCACGAAACGGACGCGCTGCTCGGCACGATTGCACAATTGCGCGCGCGCGGCGTGGCGATCGTGTATGTCTCGCACAAGTTGGAGGAAGTTTTCCAGGTTGCGGATTCAATCACCGTGCTGCGCGACGGCTGCCACATCGCGACTGAAGCCGCCGCGCAGCTTACGCCGGAAAAGCTCATTTCGCTCATGGTCGGCCGCGAGCTGGCCGCAAGCGGCAGCGTAGAGACAGCCGCCGCCGATGGCGGCGTGATTCTCGCTCTGCGCGGGCTTGGAAGGACCGGCCGTTTCAAAGATGTGTCCCTCGACCTGCGCCGCGGCGAGATTCTGGGCGTCGCAGGATTGATGGGCGCCGGACGCACGGATCTGCTGAGCGCGATCTACGGCTTGGCGCCCGCGGATAGCGGCGAGATTTTCGTGCGGGGCAAAAGCGAACGCATTGGCAGCCCGAGGGCAGCGCTGGCGCTCGGGATTGCGCTGGTCAGCGAGGACCGCAAGACCTTGGGCCTGGTGCCGCGGCTATCGGTGAAGCAGAACGTTACGCTTTCAAGCCTGGCGCGTTGCTGTCGCATGGGCTTCGTCTATTCCGGCCGCGAGAATTGTATCGCTGACAAACAGATCGCCGAGTTTGGCATTCGCACGCCGAGCCGCGAGCAAGACGTCATGAATCTCAGCGGCGGAAATCAGCAGAAGGTCGTGATTGCCAAGGCCCTGCTCACCGAGCCGGATATTCTGCTGCTTGATGAGCCCACGCGCGGCATCGACGTGGCCGCGAAGGCCGAAGTGCACGCCATCGTCCGTCGGCTGGCCCGCCAAGGCAAAGCTATCATGCTGGTGTCGTCGGAACTTCCCGAAGTCCTCGCTCTCAGCGACCGCCTGCTGGTGATGCGGCAGGGTGCGATCAGCGCGGAACTCAACCCGCGCCACACGACGCAGGAAGAGGTCATGCGCTGCGCGATGATTGAGAGCGCGAGTCTGGAGTCCAGGAGTCGAGAAGTCTAGAAGTCGGCGGCTGGCAGGATCACTTCTCCGTGGGGTTGTACCGCTAATCGCGGCGCCGCCGCACGGGCAATCCACGCCACAAGAAGCCGTGGCGTGGCCTGCCCGTGCCACACAAAAAAAACCGGCTCTTTCGAGCCGGTTGGATTTTCGGGAATTGAGAACTGTTTACTGGGCTTTCTTTTCTTCGGGGGCGTCGGCTTTCTTTTCGGGGACGGCTGGAGCGTCGGCCTTTTTCTCTTCGGGGGCGTCGGCTTTCTTTTCCGGAACGGCTGGAGCGTCGGCCTTCTTTTCTTCGGGGGCGTCAGCCTTCTTTTCTGGAACGGCCGGGGCATCGGCCTTCTTTTCGGGTGTGGTCGCGTCGCCCTTCTTTTCGTCTGGCGCAGGCGTTGTGGCGTCACCCTTCTTTTCTTCTGTCGGTTCGGGTTTCTTCTCCGGAGCGGTGCCATCGACGTTGTAGGTCTTCATCAAAGCGCCGCGGGCGGCTTCAGGAAGGGTGGTCAGGATATCCGGGTCATTGGGCTTGATCGGTGTTTCGAGCGGGTTGAAGCCTTCAGGCCACTCGTAGCCCTCGATCGGGAACTTGCCTTCTTTGCCGGTCAGGTTGCGGTAAGCGATCGCCCATTCTTCGCGATCCTGCTTGCGGACCTTGACCACCAATCCCTTTTCCGGGTTGTCGCTGACTTCGGTAAGGTTCTCAGCGTGCTTGGTGGTGGCCTTGTCGCCGAGGAAGCGGTATTCCCAGTTGCGATCGAGGTCGTCGTGCAGAATCCAGGCAGCGCCGCCGGTGAAGATGACGCTGAGGATCAACAGCATGCCGTAGACGTCGAAGGGCGCTTTCTCGGGGATGTTCTCGGTGGTCGGGGGCATTCTCACGTTCCTTAGTTGGTGTGGCCGGCGTCCGGATCCGCCAGCACGAGTCCGGCGCTACCACCGGCACGGAGGCCGGCGCTACCCTGCCGGCACGGAGGCCGGCGCTACTGTTACTTGCACTTGGCCTCGTCGTGGACTTCGATTTCCTTCTTCCCCATCCCTGGAATCACCTTTGCCGAGCACATATCCGGGTAAACGCGGTCAACCTGCACGCGGGCAATGAACTGATCGCCGCGGCTGATGGTGAGCTGATAGCCGGGCTTCACGTTCTGCTGGCTGCCGGCCGAAATCATGACCAGGCCGACTTCCGGCCGCACGGCCAGAACCTGCGCATCTACCGGCGTCTGCGTCACTTGGGTTTCGCCGAGCAGCTTGGCCACGTCCACGCCGAGTTCGAGGAGCTTTTCGATGCGGCGCGTCTGCAGCGCCAAGTCCTGCTCCATCGCGCGATGATCGCGGGCGAGAGTGTTGTAGGTCTGCTTCACGACGTTGTAGTCGTTTTCCATTTCGGCGCGTTCGTTGCGCGCGCGGGTGGCGTTTTCGCGTTCGACGACGACGGCCTGCTGCTGCTTGATGACGACGCCCTTGATCTTGGTCAACTCATCGGCGTAGCGGCGCACTTCGCGCTGCAGCTCCTGGTTTTCCGCGTCCTTCATGTCGCGGGCGTTCTTGAGGGTGGCCAGTTCAACCTGGACCGCGAGGAGATCGTCGCGCTGCTTGTTGCGGTCGAGCGTCAGCGTGGTGATCTCTTTGCGCTTGGCGTCCACCACGGTCGCCCAATGGACGACGTCCTGGTAGAGCTTCACTTCCTCCTGCTGGATTTTAGCCAGCTTTTCGACGGTATGTATTTTCTCCTGCTCGTACATCTTCTGCCACTTCGTCTGGGCAGTCCAGACGTTCGCGGCGAAGATCAGGAAGGCCACGGAAACGAGGAGGTTCAGAACGACAAAAACCTTGGCAACCAGGCTCACAGGAGAACGTCCTCCGTCTTCAGGTTATGCTCCCTACGTTTACCGTCTTCAGACGATAAACCACTGCTACAGCAAGGGTAGAAATCGCAGCGATTATCACGGCAGGCGTTAAACTGTCAAGGCATTTTCGCGAGCGTGAAAATTGCACGCACATCCACTGGCCACCGTTGTTCAAAACGTTGTCCTGTCTACGGTAGACTGATTTTGCAGCGAAAAACCTTCAAAGATTTGTGGTTAGTGAGCTTGCGATTTTCGCAGAGTGAAGCCGCCTGCGGGGGCTGTCTCTTTTGACCCCTTAACCCACGCACGCCAGCACTTCGTCCAGAACGTGACTCAGTTCGGGTTCGACGCGCTCCATGGTGGGCCACTCATCCCAGATCTGCGTCACGCGAACAGGTTCGGGCTTGATCGGCGTGCGCAGTGCAGATGAAATTCGCCGCCAGATGCCCGTTTCCATCAGCGGCCCGTGATCGGGTTTGCCCTTGTGCGTCAAGCCCATCAAGCGGCGATAGAAGCGCTGCAGGAGCTGGCGTTCTTTGGGACTCAGGCGCACATACCGGCTTCGCACCACGTCGCGCAGGATGCGCGCGAAAGCCATCACGTCGTCATAATAACTCGGGACGTAGCGATTGAAGGCGTCGTTCTCGGTCTGTGAAGGCTGCGCTCTTTGCGCTTTGGCCAGGGCGGCGATATGCGCCAATCGGCGCAGATGATGCATATAGCGGTAGGTGCCGTTGTACCAGTAGTGGTTGTTGTGTTCGTGCCGCAGCCAGCGCCGGCCCCAGGAGCTTTGCTGCCAGAGGGCCTGGCCCAAGTCAAAGACGATGGGCGGCGTGTTCAGTCCCGAAGGGATATAGATGTTCGCGGGTTTCAGGTCGTGGTGGATGACGCCGCGCTTGTGCGAGTAGACCAGCGAACTGCAGAGGCCTTTGAGTGCGGAGACGATTTCCCGGCGCTCCATCATCGGGCCAAAGTTGAGCCGGTCGTAGAACGTCGCGCCGGGGACGGGGCCTTCCACCGTATCGAAGGGCTTCATGCCGATGGACAGGCTGCCGTCGGATAGCACGTACACCCAGAGCAGTGTCGGCCAGTCGATGCGGGAGCGCTCGCCCATCGCGCCATCGGCGGCGACGATGCGGTTGAGGTGGAGCATGTGAGCGACTTCGCGCAAGGACGCCCAGGCGGAACCGGGATTGACGACTTTGACGACATGTCCGCGGGTGAAGTAGACCGTTCCTTCGCCGCCATGGCCCAGTTCGGTCAGCCCTTTTTCCTGAAGGAACTGCTCGTAATTCTGTTCGTGTATGAGGACATTCTCAGTCAGAGCCAGCGTGCGAAGGTAATGACGGATCGCCTCCGGGTTCAACCGGGCAACCGGATGCGGTGCCTGCGAGACGGAGGCCGTCTTGGGGTAACTGACGGCGGCGGTGACGCCGGAGTGTACCTTGCGTGTGATTGGACGAGCCATCGGTCGCTCCCGCTTTATGGCTACGGCGTGCAAACTATGACATTACAGCAAACCAGAAACCAGCTTCCTTGTTAAGTCTTTCGTTCTTTTAAGAGTGCGCTGCCAAATGCCTTAAGAGGATTGAACAAAATTACGCGATCGAGGTGCTGGCCCTTTTTTGTCAGTGACAAGGGCAAAACTTGTCGGGAACTTTGTGCGTGCACCTGTAAATGCGACGGGTGGAGGGCAGGGGGGAGGCCTGCGGCACCGTGTCGTGCAGGCCGGAGGCTTGCAGTATAGGACACGACGGCAACTTGCCGGTTTGTAAAGATCCAGTATATTATCGGACCTGTTGGACGGCTGACCGGTTCGCTCCCACACCCCTCCCGGGCATTTATGGTGAGCCAAGCGTCGCAGGTTGCCGATAAGCAAACAGTTCGGCTTCTGGTGCTATTTTGCTCGGGGAGGGACGTGTCGTGGCAAATGTGCAGAGCGACAGCGGCTTGGATTTAAGAGCAACAGGATTCAGTTCGCCGCCCGAAGTGGTGGGGACGGCGTCCGGAGCCGCCGGCACGGAGGCCAGCACCACCGAAACAAGAGGAGTGGTTCGTCCTATGTCTGGCAACGCACAAAACGCAGCATTGGCTCGCGCCAAAACCCCCGCTCCAGAAAATGGAAAGGACAGCGCGACTTTAAAGCCGGCAGGGACGCCGCCGCTACCCGCTCGCCGGGTCACCTATCGCGGCGCGACCGCTCAGGAAATGGGCGCCAAGCAGCGCGACATTTCCGTGGCGGAGTTCTTCCAGAAGAATCGCCACTTGTTGGGCTTCGACAATCCGCGCAAAGCACTGCTGACGACCGTCAAGGAGGCTGTGGACAACAGCCTGGACGCCTGCGAAGAAGCGGGCATCCTGCCGGACCTGACCGTCAAAATCGATATCGCTCAAACCAGCGACGGCAGCCCGCCGTTGACGCCGGCCCAAGCGGATCGTTTTGTCGTGACCGTCATCGATAACGGTCCGGGCATCATCAAGAAGAACGTCGGCAAAGTTTTCGCGAAGCTCCTTTATGGATCGAAGTTCCACCGCTTGCGGATGAGCCGCGGGCAGCAGGGCATCGGCATTTCGGCGGCGGGCATGTACGGGCAGCTTACGACTGGCAAGCCGACGAAGGTCATCACGAAGATCAAGGACGACGAACACACGCACGTTTTTGAAATCAGCATCGACACCAAGCGCAACGAACCGGTCGAACACGAGACCAAGACCTTCAAATTCGACCCGCAGAACCCGCCGGTGATTCCGTTCGATCACCAGAAGATCACGTGGGACAAAGAGCACGGCACGCTGGTGTCCATCGAACTGGCCGGGAAGTTCCAGAAGGGCAAGGCGTCGGTGGACGAATACCTGGAGCTGACGTCGGTCTCCAACCCGCACGCGCAGCTCACGTACATCGGCCCGGACGGCGAGAAGAAGCTTTACCCGCGCGGCGTCGATTACCTGCCCGAACCGCCTCGCGAAATCAAACCGCATCCGTACGGGATTGAGCTGGGCATGCTGCTCAAGATGCTCCAGGACACCCAGAGCCACTGGCTGAGCGGATTCCTGGCGACGGATTTCTCGCGCGTTTCGACGAAGACGGCCGAAGAGATCTGCAAACTCGCCAAACTCAGCCCCCGCGCTCGTCCGCGCGACATTGTCGGCCACGAAGCCGAGGCGCTCTATAGGGCGGTGCAATCGGTGAAGCTGATGTCTCCGCCGACCGACTGCATCTCGCCGATTGGTGAGAAAGCGATTTTGGCTGGACTGGTGAAAGCCATCAAGGGCGACTTCTACGTCGCGACGACCCGGCCGCCGAAGGTCTACCGCGGCAACCCGTTCGTGATCGAGTGCGGCTTGGCCTTTGGAAAAGGCGACGGCTCAATCAGCAAAGACGCGGCGCAGCTTGCCGCGGAAGAACTGGAGAAGAACGGAGGCGAGGCCGTCGCCAAGGCCGAAGGCGAGGACGATGAGGACGACGTGGAACTGGCGCAGGTGATCCGCTACGCCAACCGCGTGCCGCTCATCTATCAGCAGACCTCCTGCGCGATGTATAAAGGAATGCTGAAGACGGCTTGGCGGAACTACGGCCTTTCGCAAAGCCGGGGCGCACCGCCGCAGGGGCCGATGGTGATCTTCATCCACATGGCCTCGGTGTGGGTGCCGTTCACGAGCGAAGCGAAGGAAGCGGTCGCCGAGTACGACGAGATCATGTCGGAGATCCGGCTCGCGCTGCTGGAATGCGGGCGCAAGCTGGGCATTTGGCTGCGCAAACGTCAGCACGCCAAGAACGAATTCGAGCGGCGCAATATCTTCCAGCGTTACATTGAGGAAGTCGCCGAGGCGTGCAAGCGCCTGAAGGGCGGAAAACTCGATGCACAGAAGCTGAAGAAGCAGTTGCAGAAGATCGCCGAAGAGATCACCGGCGGCGAAGAGACCGACGCGCTGTTGGCTAAGAAGAAACCCCAAGACAAGGATCTGGAGAACACCGTCGAGCTGACGCCCGAAGGCCTTAAAGGCGATGTGCCCGTCATGGCTGCCGCCGCGGCCGGGCAGGCGGTGCCCGTGGCAGAGGCGTTGCCCAAGGGACCCGAGACCGGCGAACTGATTGCCGGTGCGACGGAGAAGCAGAAGAAGGTTAAGCCGGTTGCTGAGAAGAAACTCGGCAAGGCCGCGGTTGCGGCGGCCAAGCCACCGAAGAAGAAGATTGACGGGCCGACGCTGTTCAACGGCGATAAATCGTAACGCAATCCTCCGGGATTGCGCGCATAGCGCGGCCGTGCCGTGTTGCTCCGCAATCCGGGAGGATTGCGTCACTTTCAAACAGGAGTGCTCCAGATGGTAGCCAAAAACGCCGCCGCCAAGCGCCGCAGCACAAAAGAGGTTTCGGCGCGGCTCGAGTCCCTGGCCGAGACGGTGCTGACCGCCGCCAAGAAAGGCGAGGATCCGCGCTTCGACATTCCGGTGCGCTCGCTGTCGAACGTGGAGTTCAACAAGAAGAGCCGCATTATCGAGATGGGAAAGTCGAAGACGGCGCGGCAGTTCTTCAATCTCGGCATGGCCAAGAAATTCATGCAGACGATGCTGGTGGCCGACGCTCTGATGGAACTGCAGCGGCAGGACAATCTCTCGACGAGCTTGCGAGAGGTCTACTATCGCACCAAGCACACCATCAAGGGAACCAGCGAAAATACTTTTGATGATCAAAATGAGTCCGATCCGTGCATCGAAGACCTGGAAGTCACGCTGGCGCTGTTGCGCGAAGAACTTCACGTGCGCGCGGCCGAAGCGGGGTCGATTATCGGACCGCTGACGATCGTCGAAGGCGGCGATACGATCGACTGCACGCGGCAGGGCAAAGCGGGCAAGACGGTGCCGTCGATTGTCGAACCGGGCGAACTGGACATCAAGAAGTGCGACGCCGACTTCGTGCTGCTGATCGAAAAAGGCACGCAGTTCAACCGGCTGTCAGAAGACAAGTTTTGGAAGAAGCACAACTGCATCCTGCTGACCGGAAACGGCCAGCCGCCGCGAGGCGTACGGCGGCTCGCTCGCCGGTTGCACGATGAATACGACCTAGAGGTCTACGTGCTGGTCGATAACGATCCGTGGGGGTACTACATTTACTCGGTGGTCAAGCAGGGCTCCATCAACCTGGCGTTCGAAAGCCAGCGCATGGCGATTCCGGACTGCAAGTTCATCGGGCTATCGAGCCGCGATCCGGATGAGTACGGCTTGCCGCGGAACGTCGGGATCAAACTCAACGACAAAGACGTTTCGCGCGCCAAGGAAATTATGAGTTATCCGTGGTTCCAGAAGAAGGAATGGCAGCAGGAAATCACGTACATGATCAAGTCGGGCCTGAAGTACGAACTGGACTCGCTGGCTAACAAGGATTTCCGTTTCCTCACCACCGACTACCTGCCGCGCAAGCTCAAGGAAAAAGACTGGCTGGACTGATTTTTGATTTTGGATTCTGGATTGGGCTCGCGGCGCCGGATGGAATTCGGCGCCGCGGCGTGATATACTCGCTCCTGTCCCGAAGCGACGAGGGAGCTATGACGGCCATCCAAGTCCTGAAAGCAGCAAAGAAACTCAGCATTGGCGAGCGCGAGCGCATTGCGCACGAATTGCTGGTCAGCGTTGAGGAAGATGAACTTGAGGGCGACTTGAGTCCCGCCCTTAGAGCGGAACTTGACCGTCGGCTCGACGAACTCGAAGAACACCCGGAGCGGTGTCTGTCGTTGGAAGAGAGTGATCGCCGAATCAAGCGCTTGCTCAGGCGGACGCAGCCAAAAAGATGCTCCCGATAGAAATTGCCTACTTCGCGCATGCGGATTTGGCAGAGGCGATCTGCTACCTCAATGCTGAGCAAGCGGGGTTGGGTGCGGCTTTGCACGCCGAATTCCATTCCGCGTTGGAGGGGATTCAACTGGCGCCACTGTCCCATCGGCGGTTACTTCGCAACGCAAGGCGGACGCTGTTGCCGCAGTTCAAGTACCACGTTTATTATCAAGTGCTGCCTCATACAATCAGGATTGTTGCTGTCGTTCATGCGCACCGAAACCCACGCTTTTGGAAAAAGCTGCTTCGCCAGCGATCGTAAGTGCCGACGATAGACACCGGCGCCGCTCCGTGTTATGCCTCTCGCACCGCAATCCAGCAATGCAGGCGCGTGCCGAGGAGCATGGATGAAGACGTTTGAATTGACTGCCGATTTTCCCACGCCGATCGTGGCCGATTTCGAAACCTTTCTCGCCGGGGTCGAACAACCGACGGCTTACCTCACCAAGGCCAAGCTTACGCTGGACCGCGCGACGCTGCACGCGTTGGACGGGCAAATGCGCACGTTTCGCACGAACACGCATCCGCGCACCGACCAGGAGTGCTACCCACTGTTGGATCTCTTTCAGCGAATCTGCATGGCCACACGGATGCACATGCCGCAACCGGGCAGAGGCGAACTACGTATGGTTCCGACAGAATTGGTGGCGGGGTTTCGCGGGCTTTCGACGTGCGAGAAGTACATGGCGCTGCTGGAAGCGCTGTGGGTCGATGTCGATTGGTCCGACCTGGGGAGCCGGTCGAGCATGTTTGGCGACGAAGCCAAGGCATACGTGCCGCACGTATTCTGCAAGTTGCCCATAGGACAAGCGATTGCTCTCAGCAGCCAGAAGTATGAAGGCCTGTCCATGTCTTCGTTTGAGCATCAAGTGCCACAAATGCTTTCGTTTTACGGTCTGCTTGCCTGCAAGCAGGACGACAAAGCGACCCAAGCTTGGGCGGCGTTTCGCAAGGGCGCGGTGCGCTACACTTCCGTCAAAGTCACTGAATTTGGGCATGAGGTGTTTAGGATTCTAAAGGAACAACAGGCTGCCGCAGGCATCCCAAATCCGCTGCTTGAACTGTTCGGCGATGCTGAATCTCCGGAGCCGGATGAAGCGGAAAGGCCCGAGAGCCCCGCTGACGCGGAGCCTTTTTTTGCGGCGTTTCAGCCGTTATTTGCTGACGGGTTGCTGAAACAGGGATTCCCCTTCATGGAGCGGAAGACGAAAGGCGGGACGTTTGTCTTTAGAGTCAGTCTTGGCAAAGAGACGTGGCGCACGATTGCGATGTCGGGCGAGCACACGTTGGACGACCTGCACATGGCAATTCAGAGCGCGTTTAAGTTCGATAACGATCATCTGTATGGCTTTTACATGGATAACAAGCGGTACTCGAAAAACTGCTACAACGATTCACGGGGCGAGGAGGGACCGTTTGCCGATGAGGCAGTGATTGGGCAACTGGACGTGTGGCTGCATCAGCGATTCTTATATATCTTCGACTTCGGGGATCAGTGGGAATTCAGCGTGGAACTCCTGGAGATTCGCGATCAGCGGCACAAGGGCGCGCCAAAAATACTGGTGCGCATGGGAAAAAGCCCCCAACAATATCGGGACGCCGAGTGGTAATGACAGGTTGACTGCGGCCATAAAAAAAGCGGGTGGCCTGATACGGTCACCCGCCTCGTCTGGGTTGAAAGCGTCGTGCGCAGTCGGCGAACGCTGTTCTCTAAGTTGTCTTGCCGGTCTACACACGGCGTCAACTTTCAACCGTCTTCCTGACTAGGCTGTTGGCGGCGTTGGTAGCCGTCTGATGATCAGAAAGCAAACGCTTATGCAAACTCGTTTGCTGCAAACAACCTGTCCAAAAGTAACTAACCACATCGGGACCGCGTTTGTCAACTTGAATGGTTGAAAAAATGTAATGCTGGGTGGTGGCCTGGTGTCTGGTGGTCTGGTCGTCTGGTGAGCGGTCACTTCTCTTCAACGGTGATGTAGCCGTCGAGGGGGAGGTAGATGGCGGCGGAGCCTTTGACTTCGGCGGCGATACGTTTGAAGTCGTCCAGCGTGCTGAACTTCTGGATGGCTGCGTTGGCGCTGTGCTTGAGTTCGGTCAGGACGGCGCCTTCGTAGAGGCCGGCGTGATCGGCGGGGCTGCCCTTCTTCACGCGGGTGATTTCGATGCGGCCGCCGCGTTTGTGCAGTTCGTCGGCAGCAAGTTCCTTCACCTGCATGCCGCGCCAGGAGAACACGTTCTTCAGCTTTGGGGCGCCGGGGACGGAGGAGTGCGGATCGTTGGCCTCGTCCAGCAGATCCACATCCGCCATGTCGCTGCCATCCATGCCCAGGGCGCTGGCGCGGACGATTTCGGAATAGCGCTTCGAAATCCGGACGCTGAAGTCCGCGGCCTTGCCGCTGCGGTCCAGAGCTTTGACTTTGACGCTGCGGCCGACAGGGGTTTCGTTGACCAAGCCCATCAGTTCCTGCGAGTTGCCGACGCGCACGCCGTCGAATTCGAGCACCACCATTCCGTTCTCCAGGCCGGCGCGATCAGCGGGCGTGTTGGGGATCACGCCGGCGATGAGCGCGCCTTTCTGGTCGGGAACGTTGAACTCCTTTTCGACGGATGCCGGCTGCAGCCGCACGCCGAGCCATCCGTACTGGATTTCGCGTCCGGCTTTCAGGTCGGCAAGACGTTTCTGCAGATGGTTGCTGGGGATCGCGAAGCCGTAGCCTTCTGAGAGGCCGCGGTGCGAGAAGATCATCGTGTTGATGCCCACGACGCGGCCGTGAATGTCGAAGAGCGGGCCGCCGGAGTTGCCCGGATTGATCGCGGCGTCCGTCTGGATGAGATTGCCGTAAAAAACGTCGCTGGAGAAACTGTGCTGCGCCATGCTGCGCCCGCGCGCGCTGACGACGCCGACGGTCAGCGTGTTCGCCAAACCGAACGGATTGCCCACCGCCAGCGCCCACTGACCGACGGCGACCTTGTCCGAATCAGCCAAGATCGCGCAGGGGAGATTTGCAGGCACTTCGCCGGTCAACTTGAGCATGGCCAGGTCGCTGCGCGCGTCGCTGCCGCAGAGTTCCGCGGCCAGGACGCGGCCATCCATCAGTTCGACTTTGATGCGTTCGGCATTCCGCACGACGTGTTCGTTGGTGACGATGTAGCCGGCGGCATCGATGATCACGCCGGAGCCTTCGTTGTGCGGTTCGGGCGGGATGTTGGACTGCTCGCCCATGCGGCGCAGTTCGTCCATCCACGTGCCGCGCTTGAGCGTCGCCTGAAGGCTGACGACGCACGGCCCGACGCGTTTGGCGAGCTTTTCGAAACCGCGTTCGAGGCGCGCGGCAAGTTCGATGTCGGGGTCGGGATCGGCGGGAGACGTTTCGCCAGCCCGTGCCTGAAGCATGAGGGTGGTGAAGAGCAGGACTAAGGTAATATGCAGCAACTTCGCCATGTCGCGTCTCAAGGAACCACGATTCGATTTGCGCCTTCGGGCCACACGCGAATGAAGTGGGCGGCGTTGAAGGTTAGCACTTCGTCTGCTCCAGCGTTTTCGGCGGCGCGAGTTAGCAGAGCGTCATAAACGGCACCACCCAAGATGTTCAAATCAGCCATTCGCTTGAGTACTGCAACGTAATCCGCGGCGGTCAGAGGGACCGTCTCAGCAGCATCGAGAATGTTAGTTCGAATGAGCCACTCCGCTTGCGCCGGTGAGATTCGGGGGGATATGGGCAAACGCGTCAATCCACTGAACGTTTCGGCCAACGAGTGAGTTCCCACCAGGAAGACGAATTCTTTGCTCCGCGCGCGCTGCAGCCACGGCCGCGCAGTGGCATGCCTGGGATGAGCCTGCGCCAGTGCCGCGACCAGAACAGATGTGTCGAAAAACCGTCTCACGGCTTTAGCCCCATGATTTGCTCGATTCGTTCCTCGCGATCACGGGCCTCAGCTTCAAGAAGATCGCCGGTCGGCACTCCCGTATGAACCCAAATATTGCCCTCTTGCACCAGGTTCTCCAGGCCGGGAATCGGCTCCAGAACAATCTTGTGATTAACGGACTCCACGTCCAGCTTGCTGCCCGGCTTGAGCCCAAGCGCCTGCAGAATCGCAGCCGGAAGGGAGACCCGCCCCGCTTCGTCTACAGTGGTTTCCATGTTCCTTGATCCCTGAACCCTGCCGTTATCCTTCCGCGACCACTGCGGCCGGCACTGGCGCCGGGCTTTCGGGCGCGGCCTTAAGTACAGACTGAGCGAGTTCTTCCTGATGTGCAAGAATTTTCTGGTGAATTTCTTTGCTGACGGCGGGGTTTTCGATGAGGAACTTGCGGGCGTTCTCGCGGCCCTGGCCCAGGCGGTTGCCGGCGAAGCCCAGCCACGCGCCGGACTTTTCGACGACGCCGCTGAGAATGCCGAGGTCGAGGAGCGAGCCTTCCCACGAAATGCCGCGGTCGAACATGATCTCGAATTCCGCGACCCGGAACGGCGGGGCCACCTTGTTCTTCACGATTTTGGCTTTGCAGGCCGCGCCGACGACCGTCTCGCCTTCCTTGAGCTGCCCGATGCGCCGCACGTCGATGCGCACGGACGCGTAGAACTTCAGGGCTCGGCCGCCGGGGGTGGTTTCGGGCGAGCCGTACATCACGCCGATCTTTTCGCGAATCTGGTTGATGAAGAGCACGATGGTTTTCGAGCGCGCGATGGCGCCGGTCAGCTTGCGCAGCGCCTGCGACATCAAGCGCGCTTGCAGGCCGACGAAGGAGTCGCCCATTTCACCTTCGATTTCGGCCTTGGGGACGAGCGCCGCGACCGAATCGATTACCACGATATCCACGGCGGCCGAGCGCACGAGCTGTTCGCAAATCTCGAGCGCCTGTTCGCCGGTGTCGGGCTGGCTGACGAGCAGTTCGTCGAGCCGCACGCCAAGCTTCTTCATGTAGATCGGGTCGAGCGCGTGTTCGGCGTCGATGTACGCGGCGATGCCGCCTTCCTTTTGCGCGTTAGAGACGATCGTGAGCGCGAGGGTCGTCTTGCCGCTGGATTCCGGGCCGAAGACTTCGACGACTCGGCCGCGCGGAATGCCGCCGACGCCCAGAGCCATATCGATCGCGAGCGAACCGGTGGAGATGGCCGGAACGTTGCCCCGCCCGCCTTCACTGCTGAGCTTCTGAATCGAGCCCATGCCGAACTGTCGTTCGATCAAATCGACCGCGCGTTTGAGCGCTTCCTGTTTGCGCTGCTTTTCGACGTCAACAATGTCCTTGCGGGTGCCCTTTGTTTCTTCCTTGCCTTTTGCCATGGTGGCTCCTTGGTTTTGGTTGTCTGCAGGGTACCCGAAAATTCAGCTAACATCAAGAGCGTTTTTCACAATAACGTCGGAGAACGCAAACTGCAAACCGCGGAGGACGCGGAGGACGCAGAGGACGCGGAGGCAAGAAGAGTTGAAAGATCCCTCTGCGTCCTCCGCGCCCTCCGCGGTGAGATGTTTCGTCTTACGCGATCCCAAAGCCCTTCCGGTACGTCTTCTTGATGAAGGGCTCCGCTTCGGGGGCGTTGGTGGCTTTCATGTTTGCGGCGTCCCATTCGATCTTCTTGCCCAGGCGCGCGGCGAGGTTGCCGAGCAGCAGGGATTCGACGTAGGGGCCGGAGTACCAGAAGCCGGCTTTGGCGTCCTGCGGCTTCTTTTCTTTGCAGGCTTTGACCCATTCGACGCGATGGCCGGGGCCGCGCGGAATCGTCTTCGCGGGCTGTTCGAAGGTCTTGCGCAGTTCGCGCGGGAACAGACGGGGCTGGCCGGCCCAGCCGGGGCAGAGGATCACGCCTTTTTCGCCACGGAAGAAGATCCCGTTGTCTTCGAGCTTCAAACCTTCGTCGAGTTCCTCCGGCCGAGCGGGCTGCTTGCCGCCGTCGTACCACTTGATCCACACGGCGGGGCGGTCGCCTTTGGCCGCGAAGTTGTACGTGATGATTTCCCACGTGGGGAAGCACTCTTCCTGTTTTTCAGAGACTTCGGCGTCGGTGGAAATCGGGACGTCCAGGTCGAGCGCGTAGAACGCTGGGTCCATGTTGTGCACGGCCATGTCACCCATGGCTCCATTGCCGAAGTCATAGAAGCCGCGCCATTTCACCGGGCAGTAGGCTGGATTGTAAGGCCGTTCGGGCGCCGGGCCGAGCCACAGATCCCAATCGAGTCCCGCGGGAACCGGCGGCGTTTCGGTGGGATGCTTGACGGGCTGCGGCCACCACTTGCCTGGCCGGTCGCTCCAGCAATGGACTTCCTTGACCTTGCCGATGATGCCGGACTGAATCCATTCCTTGGTCTGGCGCAGGCCTTCGCCGCCGTGGCCCTGGTTGCCCATCTGCGTGACGAGGTTGCCGTCCTTGGCGACCTTGGTCATCAGGCGGGCTTCTTCGATGGTGTGGCACATCGGCTTTTCAACGTAGACATGTTTGCCCAGGCGCATGGCGGCCAGGGCGACCGGCGCGTGCATGTGGTCGGGCGTGCCGCAGAGCACCGCGTCGATGCCTTTGACCTTTTCGAGCATCACGCGGTAATCTTTGAAGAACTCCGCCTTGGGGAATCGTCCGCGCGTCCCGGCGGCGCGCGGTTCGTCCACGTCGCAGAGGGCCACGATGTTTTCGGCGATTTTGCCCTTGGTCGGATCGCCGCCGATGGCCGGGTCGGCCAGATCGCCGCCGCCCTGCCCGCCGACGCCTACGCCGGCGATGTTGAGCTTATCGCTGGGCGCCGGACCGGCTTCTCCGCCCAGCACGTGGCGCGGGATAATATGGAACGTAAATGCCGCCGCAGCGGCCGATTTCATGAACGTACGTCGTTTCATCGATGCCCCTCCTGAGGTTCAAGTACCTCGGAGTATCTACACCGCGAATGGGTTCAGGGCTTGGGGTAGGTGGGAGCGGCAAAGGTGAAAAGCCACGACTTCAACACAGAGGCACAGAGAACGCAGAGGTCACAGAGTTTCTTAGAATCTGTCCCGTGAGACTCTGCGTTTTCTGTGACTTTGTGTTGAATGCAGTGCGGTGGTCCTGATTCCGGCTTGCATTGCCCGTGCCACACCCAGCGGCTTTGACGGGCGGGGGCGGGGAGGTATGGTGCTGGCATGGCTGGCGACGAACGTTCTGAGGCGAAGCGGCGGTGGTGGCGCGTGCGGTTTTCGCTGCGGACGCTGGTTTTTTTTGTGTTGCTGGTGGGGAGTGCGGGAGGGCTTTGGTGGAGGTGGGAGGCGTGGGAGATAACCGCCGACGTTCTGATTGATGCCGAACCAAAACGTGAGTTTCCAAAGATAGAGTTTTCGCCGGATGGCCAGCATGCAGCTATCCTTTACCGAGGTAACTGTTTCCCTTTCCACAATGAGAAGAGAACGGAGAACGTCTTCCACATTTGGAACATCAACCGCCGTGAACACGTTTTCAGCGGGACCGGCGGGTTTAACGACCTTATGACGTCTTCAAACGATCTGCTGTTTTCACCCGATGGCGAGAACGTTCATCTCATCGCGCACGATGGAATCGCTCATTGGGAGAAAATCTGGAACTTGCGTCAGAGAGCGCCGGTTGGAGGACTGTTAGAGGAAACGTTCTTTTCACAGCAGTATTCTCCCAACGGTCGTTGGCTGGCCGTAAAAGAATATGGGTTTCACAGAGGGTTCTTGCTCAATTTACAAACGGGGGAAAGGAAGGTACCGACTGAGGCGATAGTAGGAAAGGCATCGTTTTCCTTGAACGGCAAAACCGTATGCGTTCTTGGAGATCACGGCCGAATTGAAATAAGGGACCTCGACACGTGGTCCATCCAACGAGAATTCAGCATTCCCGCTTCTCTTCCCAATGATGTGGGGCGACTCGAACTCTCGCCAAACTCGAAGTATCTGGCGGTGTCGGGTTGGAGCAGTCCGACGACGAGCGTCTTCGATGCCGCCACGGGAAGCGTTCTCTATCGTGTGAAGGGACGCGTTGTGAAATATTGTCAACCTTCCGGACGGGACGTGCTCCCCAGTATTCCAGGTTCACCATTCTCTGCCGATGGTCGTTTTCTAATGACGGTACACGCTGACCAGAGACTCACCATCTGGCATGTTGACGATGGAGAGTTAGCAGCCACCATCGCTCCGGTGGTGGATGAAGGCATGCTGATGGTCCGTTTCGCGCCAGACGCGGAGCGGATTCTCGTAAGAGGCTGGAACGTCCTTGCAGTATGGTCAACGACCGGACGGAGTATCCTGCGGATCGAAAGCGAGCGGACAATATCAATAAGCTCGAAAAGGGGATTGGACATCGACAAGCGGGGCGATTTCTCGCCCGATTGTTCGCGGGCAATATCGATATCGGCGAAAGGCGGAGTTCTGGTATGGGATGCTCGCGATGGCACGCTGATCACGGAGTTCGGTCGGCGCGGTTCAAATGTGCGTAAGCTGAGTTTCACGCTCGGCGGAGACATCCTGACTGCGCACGAGGATCTCCGGGTGAGACGGTGGCAGCCCCGCCGCCCGGAGTATTGGTGGGGCGTGGCGTGGTTGCCGGAGTTTTGGATGACGGTGGTGTTTGCGAGTGGGCTGGGGTGGAGTGTGTGGCGGGACCGGCGGCAGTTGGCTGAATGAACTCAGAAGACTTAACCGAAGAAAATATTAATATTTTATGCATTATTTTGGGCTTTGAAACGTCATATACTATGGGGAGAAGGTCTGTCCGGGCAGCGGCTGAACTTTGAGGATTTGACGAATGGAGTTGGGTTGTGCACATGTGCAGAAGTCGGAGGGGGCGCGGAGTCGAGACACATTGTGCACTTCTGGACAAATGCGGAGTCGGAACGGCACGGCTTGTGATCTCCCGCCAGGCCGCGGTTCTGGCGCGCACATGTGCGGTTTTGGACAGAAGTTCTGAGGCGGGGAGTGCGGCCATCACCATACGTGCACTTTTTTACAGCAGGGCAGAGGCCTGCGGTACATGGCCGCTCCCTTACGGTCGCGGTTCTGATGCGCAGGTGCAGTCTTGGACAGGGGCGAGGGGCGAGTGTTTTGATGGCTTTAACGCACGCTTGAGTTCGCGCAAAAGGACGCGCGAACACAAGCGTGCCACCACAGGTGCACTTCTGGACAGAAGAGCGGATGACTGAGGCGGGGAATGGTCGCTTTCCGGGCGAGGGCGAGCGGGTAGACTGAGTCTGATTATCGGGGGCCGGGTCTACCTAGAGGAAAACACCGGGGCTTTGGGCAATGCGGATTTCGTATCGACAGTTCATCGGGCCGGCCAGGGTAGCTCTCCTGGGGGTGCTGGTCTGCGCGATGGCGCGGGCGGAGGACGAGGCGGACACCCAGCGCTTTACGTATCCGGAATCGGTGTGGAAGTTCCGGGCGGAGGCGCTGGAACACGACGGACTGTTTGCGCCGGATATTGCGTTCTCGATTCGCGACTGCCCGCACTGCAGGAATCCTTACCTGCTGGGAACCTTCCCGCGCCTGAAACGGCACGCTTGGGACAGCCTGAACATCGCGCACAAGATGGTCGAACAGACCGCGGTGCTCAAGCGGCCGCCGTTGATGATGTTTTCACGCAAGGAAAACCGCTTGGTCCCGCGGTTCTGTCCGCTCTGCGGTGAGCCGGATCCGCAGGCGCATTCGGACCGGGTGCTGTTCTGCCATGTCATGCCCGAAAGCGGCGACGACATGCAGGTCGAATACGAAGTGAAGAATCTCGCCGTCGTGAAGCGCAACTATTGGCGCATGCCGGCGAAAAGCCGCAAGCCCGTGAAGCTGGAACTGGCGGACGAAACAGAGGAGTCGATCCGGAAGGCGTACGGATGTTACTTTTCGCTGCGAGCGGTGTGGAACGGCATTTTCGCGACGGAGATGGACAACAAGGATATCCTTTACCGGGGCGTAAGTCCGGGGATGTGGTTCATCTTCCAGTCCCCGACGGTTGCACGCGAGGACATTGTCGAATTCAGCGTGCGTGCTCTCAAGGCGGATCGCGAGAAGGGGCTGATCTCTCGGGTAGAGTCGCCTTTGCGCATCGATCCGAAGCACACCGAGAACACGATCCGCGAATGGGCGTCAAAATACAATGAGCAGCTTGGCGGTGAGAACCGCGCCGAGTGCTTCGTCGCGATCGCCTATCCCGAACTGCACAAGGCTGCCGAAACCGTCCTGGCCAGCCGCGGACTGAAACTGGAAATGAAAGAGGTCGCCAAGCCTGCCGACGCGGGAAAGGGCGTGGTCAGCAAAGGCGAATACCGCACCGATATCCTGTTCGGCGCGCTGGCGAGCATGGCTGTTCAGCAGGGGCTTTCCTTCCACGGGGCTTGCGTGCAGTATCTCACCGAGCCTGCGTTCCTGGTGCTCGGCGCCGACCAGTTGGACCGGGCGTTGCGAGAGCAATACCCCGATTGTTCGGCGGAGGTCCAGGACGGCCAGTATCTGGTATTGCGCGACCGCCAGCAGCAAGAGCGCAAAGTGGACATACTGCTGCTGGCCAACCGTCTGAATCCGGAAGACAGATTTGCGTTCGAGCTGTTTTGCAAACTGATTCTCGCGTGGAATGGCGAAACCAAGACGTTCGGACCCAAGCCCGCCGCGCGGGACGTTTCGCCGATGGGGATGCCGGCGTTTATTGAGCGGCGGGTGAGGCCGCCGGGATTTTTGGGCCAGAAGGACCTCAAGTCGGCACTCTATATGCCGCAGCAGGACGCGGACGGCAACCGCTTCGACCTGTGTTACACGTCGGAGTGCGCCACCACATTGTCCTATGTCGATCCGGAAAAAGAGCGTTTCAAGGGCATGACGATGGAGGACGCGCGCAGGGTCTATGACTCGTCGAATTTTGCGTGGCCCACGTACATCACGGACCAGGATAAACTTGAACTGCCGGGCGATACGCCCACGAAGTCTGGTCCGTGCCGCGTCGTCGTGGTGTGCGGCATAGAAATCGCCTCGCTGGGCGCCGAGGACTCTCGAGCGTCCTGCCTGGCGCGGGCTGTGGGATTCAAGGAGCAAGACGGCGAGCGCGTACACGTTTATGCGCTCAGCAGCAACATGGCGGCCGTGACGACGCGCAAGTTGACGGCGGAGGAATTTAAGCTGGTGAAGGGACGGCTGGAGGATCTTACTATAGAGCACGAGATGGACCCCGGGTATAAGTTGGGGCTTCATTTCGACTGGCCGCGCGTCGAACCGAGAGGAAATGTGATGAGGAAGAGAAGATAGGCTTGAGTCTGAACGACAGGGTTTAGGGTTCAGGGGTCAGGGGTCAGGGTTCAGGGAAGGATTCTGACGCGCCATTTCAGGACGACCCCTAGACCCTAGACCCTGAACCCTGGACCCTGTCTCTTTAGGAGACCTGATGCACGATATTATTGAGTTCTTCAAGAAGATCTGCGATGCACAGTATCTGGTGACGATTGGCTACGCGGGGATGGCGGCGATCATCTTTTCCGAGACGGGACTGTTCTTCGGGTTCTTCCTGCCCGGCGACTCGCTCCTCTTTGCCGCCGGAATGGCTTGCGCCGACGGCAATACGCTGCATGAAATCGCGAATCTGGATCTGCTGAAGCTGAACCTGTGCCTGATCCCCGCCGCGATCATTGGGGATTCGGTCGGCTATTGGATCGGTTTCCGCGCCGGCAAAGGGATGTACAATCGCGAGAAGACGTTCCTATTTCGGAGAGATCACCTGCTGGCCACGAAAGCTTTTTACGAGAAGCATGGTGGGAAGACGATCGTGATGGCACGTTTCGTGCCGCTGATTCGGACCTTCGCGCCGGTGGTCGCCGGCATCGCGCAGATGCGCTATCGAGACTTCATCTTCTACAACATCGCTGGCGGAATTGGGTGGATCATCAGCATCAGTTGCGCCGGTTACTTCCTCGGCGGAATCCCGTTCTTTCAGAAGCACATCGAAGCGAGCATCGTGATGATTGTCTTCGTTTCGGTTCTGCCGATCGTGATCACGTTTATCAAAGCTCGGTACTTCTCGCAGAAGGCCGCGCAGGAGAAGGCGTAGCACCGTGGGTAATTTGCGGTGGAGCGGGACAATTCGGCGAAATGTCCTACAATGGACGCTAACCACGAGGTGACACGTCTATGCGCATTTTGATTACCGGGGCCGAAGGTTTCGCGGGCTCGCACCTGGTCGAGCACTGCTTGAGCCAGGGCGACGAAGTCTGGGGCACGTGCCGGCCGGGCGGGCGAGCGTCGAACCTGACCCGCTACCTCGACCAGATCACGCTGCGCGTTGGCGACATGTCGCAGCCGGATTTTGTGCGCAGCGTGCTGCGCGAGACGCGCTTCGACGCGCTCTTTCACCTGGCGGCGATCAGCTTCATCAACGACGCGCTCCGCGATCCGGCTCGAACGTACGAAGTGAATCTGCTCGGCGGCATTCACATGCTCGAAGCCGTGCGCACGCAAAGCCCGCAGACGCGCGTGGTGCTGGTCAGTTCGGCGGAAGTCTACGGGCCGGTGAAGCCGGAGCACTTGCCGGTGGTCGAGACGCATCCGTTCGAGCCGGCGAATATTTTCGCCGCGGGGAAGGCGGCGCTGGAACTGGCCGCCCACCCGTTCATCCAGACCTACGGACTTTACGTCGTGATTACCCGGCCGTTCAATCACACGGGGCCGCGGCAGAGCCCCGATTTTGTTTGCTCCACGTTTGCGGAACAGATCGCCAAGGTGGAGACCGGCGGCGAGCCCGTTCTGCACGTCGGCGATCTTTCACCGCGCCGCGATTTCTGCGACGTGCGCGATGTCGTCCGCGGCTACCGGCTGCTGGCGCTGCATGGCGTGCGCGGCGAGGCCTACAACCTGGCCAGCGGGAAGAGCGAGACGATCGAATTTATTCTCAACACGCTGGTGCAGATGGCTCGCGTGAAGGTGGAGATTCGCCAGGACCCGCAGCGCGTGCGGCAGACGCAGGTGATGGACGTGCGCGGGAGCTTCGAAAAAATGAAAGCCGCGACCGGCTGGGTGCCCGAGATTCCGCTGGCCAAGACGCTCAGGGATTTGCTGAACTGGCACCGGGATCAACTGACGGCGAAAAAGCCGAAGGGATGAGAAGGGAAAGCGCACGGGGCAAGAGCTTTCGCTATTGCCTTCGAACTCCGAACCAACAGACTCACACTTGGGCCTTGGCAGGCAACGGCTTGATCGCCTCCTCGTACAACGTATCCGGACAGATGTCCTGCTCATTCGGCCAAACGACGGTGCCGTCTGCAACCCGCGCTTGTCTGAAGTAGCTGAGGTCGCGCAGTTGCGTGAACACGCCAAAGTTCAGTAGCGTTTTGCAGTCGTAAACACCCGTCTGGCCGTCGCTAAATGTGAGCTCGAGCGTGTAGTCGTCGCGCGGAGTCACGGATTTTACGCGCGGATTCATCGGGTCACCTCAATGGGTCGATCTTGAAAGGCTGCTGGCCGCTGGCCGCCAATTGCCAATCCGCCATCACGTCGTCGCGATGGATTTCCAGCCACGCCAGCACAAGCTTCATTTAAGTACAGCGAGACGATTACGCCATAGAACATCGAAATGGTTGGCATAGCGCGCTCACATTTTACCGAAACCGCGTAAGAACGGGGCAAGAGCTTTCGCCCTCGCCCCGCGGAACTCGTGACCCCTGACCCCTGCCGTTAACACTTGCTGAAGCCGCAACTGTGGCACTTCACGCAGCCTTCGGTGAAGTGCAGCGAGGCGCCGCAAGTGGGGCATTTCAGCTTGTACTGGCTGAGCATTTCGTCCGCGTGAGCGCTGTGCTTGACGCGGCCGGGGGCGGCTGGCCCGGCGACGACTCCGGCAGCGCTCGCGGCGGCGTGGCCCATCGCGATTCCGACGGCGGTGGCGGGACTGGGCGCGTGAGCGCCGCCATTTCCACCGTTGCCGCCGTTGCCGTGGCCTTTCTGTTCGCCGGTCACTTCGTTGACGATCTGCGGAGCGTCGATGTCCACGTCGCCGAGCAGAATCGCTTTCAGACCGTGAGCTTTCTTGGCCTGCCAGTACTTGCGGATGGTCTTGCCCAGCGCGTCACCGAGGCTCATGACGCGGCCGTCTTTGCTGGGAATGGAGAGCGAACTGCCGATGCCTTCGAGTTGGTCCATCACATGGTCGAGCGTCCCGCCGCTGCGCAGGAACAGGCTGACCATGCGGCTGATGGCTTCCAGGTCGCTGGCCGCGACGTCGCCGGCTTTCCCGAGCTGCGCGAAGACTTCCAATTCGCGTTCGCTCTTCGGATCGACGCTGATCGTGACGTGCATGTGGCCGAACGGCGTGTTCTGGCGGATGCGCACGGCCGACAGGATCGAGGGCGCCTTGATCGGCTTGAAGACGGGCGGCTTTGGCGCTTCAACTTTCGGGGCTTCTTTCTTTTCTTCTTTAAGCTGCATCGGCTGGCCCTTGCGGCAGCCGTCGCGATAGACGGTCACGCCTTTGCAGCCCAGTTCGAAGGCGAGCGAATAGATCTTGCGGACATCGTCGGGCGTGGCGTTGTTGGGGAAGTTGGTCGTCTTGCTGATGGAGCTATCGCAGTGCTTTTGGAACGCAGCCTGCATGCGGATGTGCCAGTCGGGGCTGATGTCGTGCGCGCAGACGAAGGTGCGTTTGACGCTATCGGGGATGTTCGGGATGTTGTGCAGGGAGCCTTCGGTCGCGACGCGTTCGAAGAGCTGCGCTTCGTCGTAGCCCCAGCAGTTATTCGCGCGCGCGACCTGCTTGAAGTGCTCGTTCACTTCGATCATCTGCTGCGCCTGGCCCTTGTGGTCGCGCATCACGTGCCGGTAGAAGGCCAGCGAGAAGAGCGGTTCGACGCCGCAGGAACAGCCGGAAATAATCGAGATCGTGCCGGTCGGCGCCACAGTGGTGCAGCAGGCGTTGCGCTGCTTGCGCTTCCATTCCAATTCCCAGCGGCTGCCACGCCAGTTCTTGAAGCAGCCGCGTTCGTTGGCAAGGCGTTCGGATTCGGTGTGCGATTCGTCGTTGACGAACTTCATGAAGCGCTCGCCCCATTCGACGCCTTCGGGCGTGTTGTAGCCGACGCCGAGCTTGAAGAGCGCATCGGCGAAGCCCATGATGCCCAGGCCGATCTTGCGGTTCTCGGTGCACATCTTTTCGATTTGAGGCAGGACGTAGTTGTTGACTTCGACGACGTTTTCCAGGAAGCGCGTGGAGACGTACACGGCCTTGCGCAGGCCGTCCCAGTCGTAGCCCACCTTCCCGCCGGCTTCTTCCACGCAGTAATGAGCCAGGTTCAAGCTGCCCAGATTGCAGGCTTCGTAGGGCAGCAGAGGCTGTTCGCCGCAGGGATTGGTCGCTTCGATTTCGCCGACGTTGGGTGTCGGGTTGTACTGGTTGATCCGATCGATGAAGATCACGCCCGGTTCGCCGGTCAGCCACGCGTTGTTGACGATCGTCTCCCAGATGTCGTTCATCGTCCACACCACGGGGCGCTTGTCGGCAGGCGTCGCGTTGAAGACGTCGAGCGGCACCAGGTCGTTGAGCTGGTACTCTTCAATCTTCAAGTTCTTGGGCAGCACGAACTGCTTGCGCGTGCGGAAATTGGTGACGACGTGCGCCGCTTGCGAATCGCGGCGGTAAGCTTCCATCCACATGTCCGGAACTTTGACGGAGATGTTGTAGTTCTGGAAGCGCGAGAGATCCTGCTTGGCGAAGATGAACTTCAAGATGTCGGGATGGTTGATCTTCATCATCCCCATGTTCGCGCCGCGGCGGAACGCGCCCTGTTGAATCGCGTTCGTCGCTTCGCTGAGCACCTTCCAGAAGCTGATCGGGCCGCTGGTCGTGCCGCCGCTGGACTTGATCCAGTCGCCGGTCGGCCTGAGGCGATCGAAGGCAAAGCCGGTGCCGCCGCCCGCCTTCTGGATGAGCGCGGTGGCTTTGACGGCGTCGAAGATTTCATCGATGGAATCGGCGATGGGCAGGACGAAGCACGCCGAGAGCATGCCCATTTCGCGGCCGGCGTTCATCAGCGTCGGGCTGTTGGGCATGAAGATGCCGCCGACCATCAGATCGAAATAGGCCTTTGCGGCTTTATCGATCTCGGCCTGCGGAGCCTGGTACTTGGCTTCAGCCGATGCGACGGTGCGCGCGACGCGCGTAAAGAGCTCCTCGGGCGTCTCGGTGCACTTGCCGTCCGGACCTTTCTTCAGGTAGCGGCTCATCAAAACGCGGACGCAGTTGTCGGAGAGCCCGAGTTTCTTGCCGTTTTCCCAGACCGGATCGGTGTGTTTGGCTGCAGCCGCTGGGGTAGCGCCGGCGTCCCTGCCGGCCGGTTCGGCGTGTGTTGCGTCTTTGAGTTTCTCGGAGCGATCTTTCACGGGAATCGTTTCCGGGGCCATCGTTCCACCTTCCACTGTACCGTCTGTTTTAGCCGGGTAAATCATCCAACCCTCCTGAAGAGCTCAAGGAGCTCTGTTCCTGTCCCCCTGCTATTCTCCCAAATGTTTACCGAAATAACAGTTCTTTCTGCAAATGGCGACAGCAGTTTCTATCGTCCTGGGAAAACGCCGACATGAGCGAAAACCCCTCTATTTTGTGTCGAGGCGGGCCATAGTACCCAAGCTGTAGGGGTAGGTCAATGGGAAAAACTTTTGATTTTCTAACATGTTTCTAACGTGTTATACACAACCTAAACCGTTACTTCATACGGATTTTATGCTCCTGGTGCCTAAAGACAATGTTAAAAAAGCTAAAAAAATCACTTCAGAAACGCTGAATTTCCTGGTGCAGTGGTCTGGTGGTTTGGGCGTCCGGCACTCCGTAGTGCGGGCGTCCCGCCCGTCGATGTGTGGCACTGGCAGGCCGCTGGAGTGCACGGGCAATCTACGCCGCAAACGGACGCGGCGTAGCCTGCCCGTGCCACACACCCCACGCCGCTCGAACGCGCTTTGACAGACTTGCGCTCGTCAGATACCTGTGCACAGGTGGACACCGATTCTGTAGGCTCCGCCAGGACTTCTCGCGCCAATGCAGCAGAGATCAGCGCCCTCCTTTGCATTCTGCTGATCGCGGGCGCGCTACGCGGCTATCAGATCGGCGCGCCGCCGCTGTGGCTGGACGAACAGTGCCAGCTCAACGTTGCCCGCAAACCGTCGTGGAGCGCCGTGTGGGACGAGACGAGCGTCAGCGGGCCCATCGGCCGCGCCAGCTACTTCGACAGCGCGATCGCGTGGCGCTCGGGCGCCCGCACGCGCGCGGCGTTCCGGACGCCTCAACTGATCGAGGGCCTGGCGACGATCGTCGCCGTCTACGCCGTCGGCCGATGGTGGTTTTCGCCGCTGGTGGGACTGCTGAGCGCCGCGCTGCTTTCAGCCAGCGGCCTGCACGTATTGTATTCGCGCGACGCCCGCGGCTACGCGCTCTTCATACTCCTGTTTTTGCTCACGGCGGCGGCGTTCGATTTTCTCGCGCGAAAGCCCGGCGTGAAGCGTGCGGCGCTCCTCGTGCTGGCGCTGCTGGCGGCGTTGAGCGTTCATCCCTTAAGCACGGTGGCTGCGGCCGGCCTGGGCTGCGGCGCGCTGCTGGGACTGGCGTGGTGCGGGAAGGACGCTCTGTTCCCTCGCAAACCCAACGATAGGCCGGCGCTCTTGAGTGCTGTGCTCTGGAGCGCCGGCGCGATGCTGATTGCCGCTTCCGCATGGTACGTGGTATTTTTCCGCGGCGTGAACGAAGGCGCTCCCGGCCCGCCGATGAACGCCAACTCCCTACCATACGACATCGTCGATGTCTACAAGGCGCTCATCGGCGGATATTGGGGCTCCGGCTCCTATCTCGCCTTCGCCGCGTTTGCGTGGAGCGTTGCCGTAGCATGGCGCGAGCCTCGCTGGCGCTGGTCATTGTCTTTGTGTTACGGCGTAACTCTGGCCGCCGCGATGCCGGTGGTGCTGAGCCATTGGACGCATTCATTCGTCGTGCCGCGGTATTCGGCATTCGCTCTGCCGTTTGTGTTCATGGCGGTGGCGGTCGGTATCGCCGATGCAGTCAACCGGGGGACAGGCGAAGCCTTGACGATGCGCAAAGCGTGGATTGCTCCGTTTCTGGCGCTCGCCTTACTGCTCGGAATGACGGTTCAAGGCAGGTCGCCTTACGATTTGGAGAAGTTCAAGCGCTCTGAGTCCAAATGGCCAAACCTGACGGAATGATTTGGGTCCGTGGCTTCCGATTGCCGCTTGCGCAGACCCTGACCCCTGAACCCCGACCCCTGAACCCTGCTGTTATGCGTTTGACAGGTCCGTGCAAATCGCGCAAATTCCTGTCATGGTTGCGTTTCGATAATGCTGGAACTTGGCCAAATCGCCTGAGGCAGTTTATGTCCGAAGTCGCAGATCTGAAGTTCATCGCCGAGTCGCGGCAGTACCAGATGGTAAAGCTGCTGGCCGAAGGCGGAATGGGCGCGGTCTACGAGGCGAAACAATTCGGCGCCGAAGGCTTCCAGAAGACCGTTGCGATCAAGACGATTCTCGAAAGTTTCTCGGCGAATCCAGAGTTCGTGCGTTTGTTTATCGGCGAGGCCAAGCTGGTAGCCGACCTGGTGCACGAGAATATTGTCCAAGTCTATCATCTGGGCAAGACCGGCAACAGCTACTACATCGCACTCGAGTTCGTCGAAGGCATCAACCTCGAAAAGTTCCTCAATTATCATCTGCATGCACAACTGCCGATGCCGATCGAACTGTGCGCGTTCATCATCAGCCGCGTCTGCCGCGGGCTGGAGTACGCTCACAACAAGCGCGGCCGCGACGGGCAATTGCTGAACATCGTCCATCGCGACGTTTCGCCGAAGAACATCATGTTGAACGTGGAAGGCGTGGTGAAACTGACCGATTTCGGCATCGCCAAGGCCCGGCAACTGATGGAGCAGGAAGAAGGCGAAGTGCTGATGGGCAAGGTCGAGTACATGTCGCCCGAACAGGCGCGGTATGAGGCCACCGACCGGCGCTCGGACTTGTTCTCGCTGGGCATCGTGATGTACGAGCTGCTCACGGGGCGGCACATTTTCGAAACCGAAGACATCTATCAGACGATGGACAACGTCATCGGCAAGGCGATCCCCGACCCGCTCGAATACCGCCCCGATCTGCCGCTGCCGCTGAAGGCCATTATCCTGCGGGCGCTGGAACGCGACCTGCAGACCCGCTACCAGACGGCCGGCGAGATGGGCGTGGCGCTGGAATATTACATGTACCATGATCGCTACGGCCCGACGAACGTGACGCTGGGTAATTATCTGAAGAAACATTTCTTCGGCGTGAAATCGGACGCGATGGATTCGCAGCGAATTCAGAACCCGACGGTGCAGCACCGCGCCGATACGTTATTCGGCGACGCGCTGGAAGCAGAGACGAGCAAGCTGCCGCCGAAACAGACCTGACAAACTGAAAAGATCATGGCACCCGAGGCCGGTATGAAGCTCAGACTATATCTCGATACATCGGTCTTCAGTGTTTACTACGACGACCGAACGCCCGATCGCCAAGATGAGACAAAGACCTTTTGGGCACGCCTGAACGAATTTGAGGTCGCCACGTCTGAGTTGGCTCGAGAGGAGCTATCGCTGACCCCGGATGCGGAGCAGCGGGAGCGGTTGTTGACGCTGCTAAACGGAATTGCAGTCCATCGGCTGACTGACGAAATGAGAACGCTGGCACAGCGCTATGTCTCGGAGGATGTGTTCACCCCCAAGGTGATTAATGACGCGATTCATGTGGCTGCTGCAGTTTTCACGCGACAGGACGTCATCATTTCGTGGAACTTTAAGCACTTGGTAAACCGGCGGCGTCGCTCTAAAATAAACAATATAAACATCTCGCTGGGTTTGCCGACCATCGAGATTGTATCGCCTCCGGAGGTTTAGATGAAGTATTTCGACTATGAAAAAGTTGCGCGGGAAATCGGGATACCCGCCGACAAGCTCGCGCTTCTTTGCGAGATTTTCCGGCGAGACTACCCGCGCGATCAGATGTTGTTTGAACTTCATGTGTTACGGGCGTGCATGGCGGTCCGCGACGGCCTGACAACTTTAGACGCGATCCTTAAACCAGAGATGGCGCAACACGCGTAGTCCCATCGTTCGGAACTGCAAAAAAACGCGCCCTCCTCGGGCGCGTTTTTTCTGATGTTGTCGCTGCCGAACGGACAATGCGGCGAAATGTCCTACTCCAGCGCGGCAATGCCGGGCAGAGTCTTGCCTTCGAGGAATTCCAGGCTGGCGCCGCCGCCGGTCGAAACGTGCGAAATCTTGTCCGCAACCTTGGCCTTCTTCACGGCGCTCACCGATTCGCCGCCGCCGACGATCGAGGTCGCGCCGGCGTTCGCGGCGACGGCCCTGGCGATGTCGAAAGTGCCCTTGTTGAACGGTTCGAGTTCGAAGACGCCGAGCGGGCCGTTCCAGACGATCATCTTGGCCTTGGCGATTTCGGCTTTGTAAGCTTCGACGGTCTTGGGGCCCACATCGAGCGCCATCTTGCCGGCGGGGATCTGGTCCCAGGCGACGACTTCGTTCGGCGAATTGGCTTCGAACTTCTCGGCAACCACGTGGTCGAGCGGCAGGATGAACTTCTTGCCGAGCTTCTGGGCTTTGGCCAGGAGTTCCTTGGCCACGCCGACGATGTCCTTCTGTTCCTTGCCGACCTTCACCATGCCGGTTTCGGCTTTGGACGTGCCCGTGGGCTTGCCCTGAGCCACCAGGAACGTGTACGCCATCGCGCCACCGATGAGGATCGTGTCGGCGACTTCGAGCATCTTGTTGATCACTTTGATCTTGTCGGAGACCTTCGCTCCGCCCAGGACAACGACGTAGGGATGATCGGGGTTCAAGAGCGCTTTGCCCAGGTAATCGACCTCCTTTTGGAGCAGGAAGCCGGCGGCCTTGTCTTTGAACAGCTTCGCGACGCCGTGAACGGAAGCGTGCGCGCGATGCACGCAGCCAAAGGCGTCATCCACATACACGTCGCCGAGCTTGGCGAGCTGCGCGCAGAATTCGGGCGCGTCGGCTTCTTCGCCTTCGTGGTAGCGCAGGTTTTCGAGCAGCACGACATCGCCGCCCTTGAGCGCCGCGACGGCTTTTTCGGCGGCTTCACCGACACAATCTTCAGCGAAGGCGACCGGCTTGCCCAGGTGCTTGGCCAGGCGGTCGGCGACAGGCTTCAACGAAAGCTTCGGGTCGCGGCCTTCCGGGCGCCCGAAGTGGCTGCACAGGACCACGCGCGCGTTTTGCTTGAGCAGATGCTGGATGGTCGGCAGCGCGGCGACGACGCGCGTGTCGTCCTTGATTTCGCCGGTCTTCTTGTCGGTGCTGACATTGAAATCAACGCGCACCAGGACACGTTTGCCCGCCGCGTTGAGGTCGTTCAGTTTCTTCATCGCCATCTTTTTTACCCCTCCTTTGATCCTCGTCGTTTCGACTTGGTGGTTTGCAGAAGCCACCAGACTAGCAGGGGAGGCCGCAGGTTCAAGCTCCAGGTGGCACGCATGTGAGCGCGCCGGTTGCTTGGCTCGGTCTCATGCGTGCGGGGAGGCCGCGATGCACGCTTGAGCTGGCGCGAGAAGCAGCGCCAGCGCAAGCGTGCCACCGGTTCTTCTATTGCGAAGTTGCGCGAGTTGCGGACACTCAGCGCATATGAGCCTGCAAATCGACAATCTGCGCGTGACCTATGGCAAAACGCGAGCGCTGGATGGCGTGAGCCTGAAACTGGAGCCGGGAGAGATGTTCTTTCTTCTCGGGCCATCGGGCTGCGGAAAATCGACGCTGCTGCGGGCCGTCGCGGGATTCGTCGAAGATTTCGACGGCGAGATCCGCATCGGCGGCGAGGCCCTGAAGGGCGTGCCGCCGCACAAGCGCGACTTCGGAATGGTCTTCCAGAACTACGCCCTGTTTCCGCACCTGACGGTGCAAGGAAATGTGTCTTTCGGACTGGAAGCGCGGAAGATGCCGGCGGCGGAGCGCAGTCAACGGATCGCCGAGGCGCTGGACATGGTGGGGCTTTCGGGTTTCGAGTCGCGGAGGCCCGGGGAACTCTCGGGCGGCCAGCAGCAGCGCGTGGCGTTGGCGCGCGCGCTGGTGGTGCGGCCGCGGGTGCTCCTGTTGGACGAACCGCTGTCGAACCTGGACGCGAAGCTGCGCTGGGAGATGCGCGAGGAGATTCGGCGCATTCACCGGCAGACGAAGATCACGACGCTGTACGTCACGCACGATCAGAAGGAAGCGCTCTCGCTGGCCGATCGCATGGCTATTCTGCGGGCCGGGAAAGTGGAAGCGCTCGGTCAGCCTCGCGAACTTTACCGCCATCCGCCGACGCGGTTCGCGGCTGAATTCCTGGGCGACGTGAATGCTTTGCCGGGCAAAGTCTGCGGCGGCGGAAAGAGCGTGCAGACGGCTTTTGGCGCGGTGCCGATCAGCAATGGCACGCAGCCGGGGCTGAGCGACGGCAGCGAGGTGCTTGCATTTTGCCGGCCGGAAAGCGTGGTTGTGATGGAGCCCGGCGCGGCGCTCTCGCCGGCTCTGGTGCCTTTGCAGGCAAAGGCGCGAATCGTGAGCGGCGCGTTTCTGGGCGAGAGCACGCTCTACGAAATGGAGCTTCCGGGCGCGGGGCGCTGGCGAGTGCTGCGGCACGAACATGGCGAGCAAGCTTTAGGCGACAACGCGCAAGTGCAGCTTGCGGTCGCGGCCGAAGGTTGGGCGGCGGTGCCTTAGAAATCAGAAATCAGAATTCAGAAATCTGAATCTGGCTGCTGCAGGCTTTTGTTCGGTTGCGGCGCTGCGATGCATTTATCCGTTGGCAAATGGGGCATTAGCCTCGGGCACTGTTGGATTGTGGCGAAATGAGAAAAGCAGCGGTTCCCAATGTGACGCCACAATATGGCAAGGACGTTATTAACTGCCGATTTGACTTTTTCATTTCAGAACATCGACGATAAGCACCTTTCTTTCCGTGCAAAAGTGGGCCAAACCAGCGCTTGAGACCTTTTTTCCGCACGCGGTTGCGCCGGCTTGGCCCAATCATTTCTGCAAGACTTGTCCCTTCCGTTTGACGGCTTCTCGGCCCACGGTTTGCCAGTGTGAGCGGGTTCGCTGCTGGGCAATTTTTGTGCGTTTATCGTGTGTGAAGCTGTCGGTTGTGCGAATCGCATGCGGTAACGCTGTCTTAATGGAGGGACGTTATGGAAGTAAACAAGCTGGAAACGAAGGAAGTGCTGATCATGCTGTTCGGCGTGCCCGTGATGATCACGTTGATTGTGCTGGTTTCGATCACCATGGGCCATTGGGTGACCGCGCGCAGTGATCGTCCGACGAATGTCACGGTTGCCGCGGCGGCGCCGAAAATCGAAATGAACGTTCCGCCGGCGGCTCCACCGCAGGTGAATGTCTCGGCCTCCCCGGCGAACGTCGAAGTGAAGATGCCGGAGATGCCGCCGCCCAGCGTGCAGGTCAATACGCCACCGGCGGTCGTGACCGTCGTCCATCGCTCGGACTTGTTCCCGTTTGAAGCGCGACCTGCGGCGCTCCGGGTAGACGCCAACGAGCCGCCCGCTCCTCCCGCGGCTCTCGCACCGGCCAGTCCCATCCCCACTGCGCCGGCGCTGGTGAAAGTCCCGGAGCAGCCGCAGCCACGCAAGGAGGCTGCGCCAGCCAGCAAAGCAGCGGGCGCGGTGGCTGTGCCACCGGTTCCCGCAGCCGCTCCAGCAAAGGACGTGAAGCCCGCGAAGGAGCCGCCCAAGACCGACGGCGTTGCGCCGCTGAAAGACGAAGACCTGACGCTCGACACCCTGTACAAGTACGCGGAGAAGTACATCGAGTCGTACTGTGCCAAGCGCAGCCTGGACCCGGTGGCGGAAGCTCGCAAGTGGAACAACGGTTGGAAGCAGAACGTGGAGCAGTCCCTGCGCGATAACACCGATTCCGACGAGCAGGCGTATCTCAACCGGACCGTTATCGCCAAGCGCGACTGCTTCGATATCGAGAAGGCCACGCCTGAGAAGATCGTGGAAGGCTGCCGCATCATGCTGCGCTATCGCGATGGGCAGTTTGCCTGGCTGCAAGCGATGAGGGACGCCGTGACGAACGAGAATATGAAGAAGACGCTGGTCTTTCTGGCGGCCGGCGTGAAGTAGGTGTTGGTACTTGGTGAGTGGTGGAGTGGTGAGTGGTAGAGTGGTGAGTGGTGGAGGCTCTCCTCTACAACTCACCACTTTTTTTGTGTCGCGACTCTATCACTCACGGCTCCCGCCGAATTATCGGACGAAATCCTGAGGGCGGATTATCGGACGCTCTTTTCCACGTCTTCAGCAAAAATCAAATTTTTCTCTCAGTCCGCAGGCTCGCGCGCCGATACGAGTCTGTAGGAATTGCCCCGAGTGGGCAGTCTTAAGGGCGGTTGAGTCCCGCACACGGTGTAAGGATTCCCCGTTGCGCGAATGCAACCGGGGGGAGGCGCGCGCCAGCTCTTGGCGCTGCGGAGGGAACGTTGCCATGGAAGACTCCGATAAGAAGCAGGTGCTGCTGATGGCGTTCGGCTTGCCGACGCTGACCACAGTCATCGTGCTGGGTTCGATGTACGCCGGGCATGTGATCACCACGCGCAGCGACCGGCCGACGAATGTGCTGGTCTCGCCGACCCCGCCAAAGATCGATGTGAATGTTCCGCAGCAGGCGGCGCCGAACATCGAGGTTTCCGCGACCGCGCCCCAGGTGGATGTGCACGTGCCCATGGGACCGGCGCCCAGCGTGACGGTGAATACGCCGCAGCAGCCGGCACCGACTGTAACAGTCAATCCGACGGCGCCGATGGTGACCATTGTTGAACATAATGTAGAACGAGAGCCGCGGCCGGCAGCGTCGCTTGCGGACTTGCCCCCAGCACCGCAAGCGGCTGCCGTCGCGGCAACGACAAATGCGCCGTCTGTGAACAGCGCGACCACAACCGTCGCCGCCGCGCCGAAGGCCGCCGCGCCGGCGACCGAACCGGCCAAGCCGGCAAGCGTCCCGCCTGCGCCCAAACCGGCAGCTCCGGAAGCGCCGAAAGCTCCCGCGGCCAAGCCGGACGACGCCAAGGCCATGGCGCCGAGTTCGGACGGTTCGGCTTCTTCAGCCACCGCGCCCGCTGAGCCCGCTGCGATTATGGTTTCCAACACGCCGAAAGCGGCCGTGAACCTGGCGGGCAAGGACCTGTCGCTCGACACGCTGTACCGGCACGCGGAGAACTACATCGAAGCGTACTGCCGCAAGAACGGGGTGGATCCGAAAGAGGAAGACCGCAAGTGGAACAACGCTTGGCGGCGCAGCGTGGATCAGGCGATTTCGGACAACATCGATTCGGGCGAGCAGTCGTACATCAACCGCATCGTGATCGCCAAGCGCGACTACTTCAACATTGACAAGGCGAGTTCCGAGAAGGTCGTGGAAGCCTGCCGCATCATGCTGCGCTACCGCGATGGCCAGTTGGCATGGCTGGAAGCGATGCGCGGCGCGTTGACGGAAGACAACCTGAAGAAGACGGTGTCGTTCCTGTCGGCGGGACCGAAGTAAGCGTTGAACCAAGTTTTTGCGATGTGCAAAGCCCCGCTGAAAAGGCGGGGTTTTTTCGTGGGCGAATAACGTGGAAGAGAACGCGCGGAAGCGGAAAGATGTTCTTTTAACGACTTCAACACAGAGCCACAGAGGACACAGAGTTTCTTTTGTTTCGTTTTCTCTGTGTTCTTTGTGCCTCTGTGTTGGAGGCTGTTAATCCGCCGCTCCCTTACGGTCGCGGTTCTGATGGCACCGGTAGCGCGACGTTGTGCCGCAGGATCGCGGCGGCGGTGAAGATCACGTCGAGGATCACGATGGGCAGAATGTACGTCACGCTGCCGGAACCGGAGGCGTAGGCGTGCAGGCCGCTGCCGAGGACGAAGTTCACGCCGTACCAGGCCATGACGACGGCCTGGAAGCAAATGACGGCTCCAACGCTGACGCCGAAATTGCCCCACCACTTGGTGTAGCGGCCGTGAAGCACGAACAGGTAGCACATCAGCGCGATGAAGGCCCAGGTCTCCTTCGGATCCCAACCCCAGAAGCGGCCCCAAGAATAATACGCCCATACGCCGCCGAGGATCGTGCCGATCGCCAGCAGCAGCACGCCGACTTGCAGCGAGCGGTAGACGAACAGATGCATCTCGCGCAGGGGCTGATTCTGGATCACGGCGGGTTCGTCGTCTTCGAGCGATTCGTCGTCGGCAGGTTGAACGCCGGGGGAGAACAGGCGCTTGCCAAGCGTCACGTGGCCGAGAATCCAGGCCAGCATGAAGGCGGCGTAGCTGAGCGTGATCGTCAACACGTGGACGGTGAGCCAGAAATTATCGCGCAGCACCGGAACCAGCGGGTTGATCTTGGCTTCGAAGCCGGGCATGGCGGGGTTGCCCATCACGGCGGGGAGCAGATCCATCAAGACGAGGCACAAGCAGCCGGCTCCAGCGCCGCAAAGCGCGAAGTACTTGCGGCGGTAGATGAGCTCGAAGATCAGGCCCAAGAGCACGGCTCCGAAGCCCACCCAGATGACCGATTCATACATATTCGACACTGGTGGGCGGCCGGCGATGAGGCAGCGCAGGGCGAAGCCGTAGACATGGAAGCCCAGGCCGAGAATATAGAAGGCGAACATGGAGAGCAGCAGCGCGCGCGACTGGATCTTCAGCGCCAGCAGGCCGAGCACCAGTGCGACCAGGTACAGCATCCACGATTTGCCGAAGGGGCGCAGGGTGTTGTAGTTCACTTCGCGTTCGAGGGCTTCCTGGCTGGGGTAGATGCTGGGGCTGAGCGCGGTGAGCGCGGTGCGGAACTCGCGGGCGGCCTTGGCGAAGGCCTGCGGGTCGCGCTTGGCGTACGCTCGGGTCAGTTCCTGATAGCGGGCGAAAATCGCGTTGCCTTGTTCGGCGGAGTAGTACGGGGCGGCGGCTTGGTCGCCTTTCTCGAAGCTCTTGTGGAACTTGTCGAGCGGCAGCCAGGTTCCCCTGGGGTCGTTCGGGTGTGGGATGAGGCTGAGGGTTTCGTCGGAGCGCATCAGTTGGTCGAGAACACTGAGGCGCTGCTGCACAACTTCGGCTTCGCGTTCCAGCGTGGTAAGCGATTTTTCTTCGCCGCTGCGACGCTTGGAGTCGGCGGCTTCACAAAGCGCCTGCAGGCGGCGTGAATTGCCGAGCACTTCCGGGCTGAAATGTTTCTGCTTCGGGTCTAAGCCGAGTTCTTTGCGCAGCGGCAGATAAGAAACAAAGACGATCGGGGCGGTAGCCCACGGGTTCTTCTCGGGGTGGTCGGGGTCGCGCAGCCACACGCCCAGCAGCAGATCCATGGCTGAAACGCGATTGGCCGGGTTGTTCTTGTCGGCGACGTAGGGCTTGCTGGCGAAGAGCGGGCGGCCGACAAGTTGTTCGACTTGTTCGCAGGCATAGGTCTGGAGCGGTTTCTTGCGGCCGCCTTCCTGGATCGCGAGCATCTCCAGATCGTGGAAGTCAAGTTTGACGCTCAGGTCGGGGAAGGGGGTTTCCTTCAGGTCGTCCTTGGGCATGGGGGCGCCGTGCGCGTGGGGATCGGCGGCGGGGTCTTCGGCGGCGCGAGCGATCGGGAACGCGAGCAGCACGAGAACGGCGAGGGATAGCACGCGCGGGGATTTCAAGAACAACGCTGTCATTTTCACTCCACTATGTTCGGTCGCCCTTTCAGGGCTTCTGCTCTCGAAAACCGTACTATCCAGGGGGCTGCCGCGGCTGCCGCCCCTGGCTACTATCGGACGCCCCTTCGGGGCTGGCCTTTCGACGCTGGACGCCGGTCCGGAAGACGAAGGCCCTTGCACGACTGCCTTGCAGAACCGAGCGTTTTCGGTCGCCGAAGCTGCAAGTCGGGGTTGGTTGTCGCTACGCGACCCGGACTTTGTCCGGGCCACCCTGCTCCTGCCTCCTGCGTCCTGCCTCCTGCTTACTGATTTTCTCGCGGCCTTTCATGTACGGCTTGAGGTAGTACATCACGAAAATGCCGGCGCAGATCATCAGCGAGCCGAGCCACTTGGGCAGCCAGCCGGGATCGGTGAGGACCTGCACACCGGAGTAATCGGGGTTGTTGGGGTCGTGGCCGGACTGTGAGAACTTGTAGTTGTTGCCCACCCACGGACCGTACCACGTGCGCGGGTAGCTGGTCGGGTGGTTCATTGAAATCTTCTGCGTCTGCTTTTGCAGGCCGGCGATATCCCCGCGCGGGATCAGGAACGGGGGGCGGTCGGGACAGTCGAAGGTAATTGTGCTCTCGTCCCAGGCGGTGACGGCGCCCTCGACCGCGACAGGCTGTCCGTCTTTGGACGTGAGATCCATCTGTTTCAGAGCGCTGGAGTCTGGTTTGAGCCAGACGGTGTCGATTTGCTTCGGCGGCTGAAGCGCTCCAGGCGCGGCCTTGTCCTGGAAGCTGAGCGTGCTTTCGAAGGCCATGAAGTCCATGGCGCTTTCGCGGCCTTCCTGATGCGGCGCAGAGAATTTCTCGAGCGCCACTTTGAACGGCAAGACAATGTGACGATGCGGCAGAGCCACTTCGTACTCTTTGCCGCCGACGCTGACGCTTTCGGGGAGGAACCGAAGCGCCTCGGCTTCCTGCAGCCAAACGGTGCGGCTTTCATTGCCGCTGGTCAGTTTGCACAGCAGGCCGGCCGCGCGTTCCTCAAGCTGTTTGACGGGAAAGCCGTTCATCTCGTCCGGTTGGCTGCGCAGCCGCTCGGTCAGGCCGCTGGGGACGAACTGTTCGACCATGAACTGGGAATCCTTCTCCCAGCCTTCGACGGGCTTGCCGACGTCCAGTTCTCCGGCGCGCTCCTTCTTGCTGCGCGTCTTCAGGAAGTAGCGGAGTTTTCCGTCGCTGCCCGCGTAGAGCGTAAGCGCGTTGCCGCCGCTGGACTTGTGGCCGCCGTGCGGGTCATCGGCCGCTTCGGCGGCGTCGTCAGCCGGGACGAGCGGGCCGATGAGTTCGAAAATCGCGGCCGGGTTTTCGGGCTTGTCGTCCACGGTGGTCGGCGCGCCGTCCATGCGGAAGTGTGGGTAATAGCCCATGATCTTAAGCTGCCAGTCTTTGAGGCCTTCGAGCGGCAGCGTTTTGCCGACGTTCTCCGTGACCGGGAAACTGAAGAACTTTTCGTTCAGGGTGAAACTGAGCATGGGCTGGTTCTGCGGGGCGGGGAGTCTGAGTTCGGCCTTCACGCCGGTCGCTTCGCCGACCTGCGGGCGAGTGATGGCTTCAAGCTCCGGCTTGGCGAAGATAAAGGTGCGTTCGCGTCGCGGGAGCATGGCAGCGCCAGCCTCCGTGCCGGCGGGCGTTTCCGCCTTGGGCTGTGGAGGCAACCCCGGGAGCAGGCGGACGGTCACGGCGCCCAGTTCGAAGCCATCGCCCAGCATGAGCCAATAGGATTGGGAGCCAGCGCGTTTCGTGCTGAAGGCAATTTCAGCAGCCGGAGGGAATTTGTCGAGAATTTCGACGCGGAGACTGGGATCGGGCGAGGCGACAGGAATGCGGAAGCTTGAGGGAGTGAGCATCGCCTTCGGATTGACCTGCGTGCGGGCTTCGGCGCCGTCTGGGGAGCGGACAAAGAGGTCATCGTCGCGCAGTTCGAGGATATCGTTGCCCGGGCGGCCTCGGTAGAGGCGCATGAAGCCTTCGACGCCGTACTGGCGGTCGATCAGGCCGCCGATCAGGAGAATCACGATGCCGAAGTGCGTGAGCACGAAGCCGGACTGGTAGGACTTCCAGGGATAGCGGTCGATGGCGACGGCGATCAGGTTGATGCACAGCATCGCCAGCCAAAGGTCGAACCACCAATGTCCGTAGATGTAGTTCTTGGCGACATCGGCGTTGAAGCCAGATTCCAGAATGGTGCCCACCGCCGCGGCGGTGATGATGACGAGCAGCAGCACCAGCGCGAGTTTCAGTGAAGCAAGCAGATTGAGGATTTTGGAAAGCATGAAGAAGTGTCGTTCCGCGGCTAGAGGCTTTCGGCAGGCACAAAAACCTGCCTAAATATAAACCAACAAGGGCATTATCTTATCCCGGAGTTCGAGAATTCGAAAGGGCAGGGTTCGGGTTCGGGGTTCAGGGGACGGGAGACGGGGGAATAACAGAAGACGAGAAGCAAACCTCTCGTGGGGGAAACCGGAGAGAAATAACTCTTGCGCCGGGCCATTGAGGCGCTATGTTTCTGCACGATACGCAAAGTCACGTAAACTCGAGCCTGGGGATACCTTCCATGAAGACAATAGTGCTTCGTCGGGTGGCCGCTGTCGTTGTTTTAAGCACGGGGATCGCGCTGGGATGCTCGGCGTCGGAAGTGTGGACGTGGGGGACAGATTCGACGCCGTATCCATCGCAAGTGACTGGGCTACCGACGATTGTGACTGCCACGGCGACTCGGACCACTGCGGTCGCCTTGGCGGCAGACGGAACGTTGTGGGGCTGGGGCCACAACTACAATGCAATCCTTGGCCCGGACACGAATGAAAACGTAACCACGCCCAGGCAGATCGCCGGCATCGACCATGTGAATTCGATTGAGGCCGGCCTTTATCACATCGCGGCGCTCAAGAGCGACGGCACGGTCTGGTGCTGGGGTATGAACGATGGCGGTGAGTGCGGGCTTGGCAACAAGGATACGCCGATCACCGCTCCGGCGCAGGTCAAAAACTTGAGCGGCGTGATTGGCATCGCTTGTGGATCGTTCCACGTCTTCGCGCTGAAGAACGACGGAACCGTTTGGGCTTGGGGCAGCAACAATAGCGGCCAGCTTGGCGACCTTAACGACAATATGAGCACTCTGCCGGTGAAGGTGAACGGGATCGACAATGTGACGATGGTTGTCCCCTGCCACCTGGAAAGTTCCATGGTGATCAGGAGAGACGGGACGGTGTGGGCCTGGGGACAAAACATCACCGGCCAACTTGGCATTGCATACGACCAGTTGAACGGGACTGACGTGCCGCGACAGATTCCCGGGATCGCCAACGCAGTTTACGCGAACATGGGCTACGGTTTCGGCTTGGCGATTCTGTCCGATTCCAGCCTGTGGACCTGGGGCGGGAATTTCTCCGGAGAGCTGGGCGACGGAACAAATACCAATCGGCTGACTCCCGCGGCCGTGCCGGGGCTGACCGACGTTTCGATGGTTTCACAATCCGGCGACAGCGTTCTTGCCTTGCGCGGCGACGGTACGGTTTGGACATGGGGCTTTCAGAGCAGCAACGGCGAACTGGGCAATGGATCGGGGAGTTCCCGCAGCACCCCGGCAAAAGTGGAGAAGTTGAATGGGGTGACGTATGTCGCTTCCGGACCGGACGGACTTGAGATTGCCATTGTTGGCGGCCCGCCGCCGTTTCCGCCACCGGGTTCAGCAGCGGTGACCAGCTCGGCGTTTGTGGATGCGACGGTGGGTGAGAGCTTTAGCTACCAGATTACAGCCACCAATAATCCCACGAGCTACACCGCGGACGCGGTGCCGCCAGGCGTGATCTTTGATGCAACCAAGGGGCTGTTCTCGGGCACGCCGACCACGGTGGGCGTGTACAGGATTGCTGTGTCGGTCGCCAATGCAACGCGCACGACCCGATATACGTTGACGATCGTCGTCAGTCCGCCGCGGCCGCCGAGCATCACCAGTCCGCTCACGGCAACGACGGTCTTGGGGCAGAGCTTCAGCTACGCGATTCAGGCGACGGGCACGGGGTCCTTTACTTATTCAGCCTCCAACCTGCCGCCGGGCTTGACGTTCTCGGGCAACACGATTTCAGGGAAAGTGAGCGTGGCCGGAATTACGGCGATCACGTTGACCGCGACAGGGATAGGCGGAACCGATACCGAGTCGCTGCTGCTGACGATCACCAACGCGAACGGAACGAACGACAGCAAGCCCGAGATCGCATCGCCGCCGGAACCGACCGCTCAAAGCCAGGCCGGCGAAACGATCACGCTGGCGGCAACCGCATCCGATCCGGCGGGCGACTTGCTCCTGTACAAATGGGATTTCGGCGATGGCACGACGGGCATCGGGCAGTCGGTGACACATGCGTACGCGGCAAACGGGCTGTACACAGCGACGTTGACGGTAACGGACGGCGTGAACAACATACAGACGACGGTCAGGGTTGCGGTGAGCCATCTGGGGCTGACGCAGCGGCTGCAAATTGCGAAGGCCGCGCTGAAGTTCGATTTTAAGCCGACGAAGCATCCGAACGACAGCCTGCTGATCTCCGGGAAGATTCCCGTGGCATGGGGCTTTGACGTGCCGGACTCGAAAGCGGTGATCATGATTGGCGACCTCAACCGCGAATTTGTGATGGGCCCTGACTGTCAGGCGGGCGACGACACGCAAAACTTCAAGATCACTCGTCCGTTGTACGCTGGACAGGTCATCGGCACGTACGCGAAGTTTGCGCTGAGCATTCGCAAGCAGGCGCTGCTGGATTCGCTGAAATCCCTGGGCTTCCAGAATGCGACGTTGACCACGACGCTGGAATTTCCGATGCTTCTGCAACTCGGCAACAACGCCATGGTGAGTTCGGTGCAGATGACCTACAGAGCAAGAGCTGGCGTCAGCGGGACGGCGCAGAAAACGAAGTAGGCAGTTGGCAGCGGCAGTAGGCAGGAACAGCCAAAAGACGACGTAGCCACTGGCGGCAGCAGCGGGCAGTAAGCAGGAGGAGAAATTTCGCGCTCTTGCTACTGCCTACTGCCACTGCTTACTGCCCCTAATCCCCGTGCACAATTTCCTTCATTCTTAGGACGGCGTCCGTGATGTTCGGGACGCCCCAGATGTTGCGGCCGACGACGGCGCCGCTTGCGCCGGATTTCACCACGTCGGCGAGCATGCGGAGGGCTTCGTCGAGCGTTTTGGTCTGCGGGCCGCCGGCGGCGACGACGGGGACGGGGCATTCGCGGACGATCTGCGTGTAGGCGGCCAGGTCGCCGCAATAGGGAACCTTCACCACATCGACGCCGCACTCCCAGGCGCAGCGCGTGGCCCACGCGATTTCTTCGGGCTTGAAGGAAATTTTCACGCCATCGACGGTGAATTCGCGCGGATAAATGTGGACGAACACCGGCATCCCGCAACGCTCGCCCATCTCGACGCAATGAGCGACCTTCTTTAGATGTTGGATTTCAGTCTGCCCGCGCACGAATGCCGCGACCGCAAAGCCATCGGCGCCCATCTGAGCGGCGTCTTCGGGCGTGGCGATGATTTCATCGCCGCTGTCGTCGGGGCGCGTGAGCGAGCTTTGCAGAATAAAGGGGATGCGGCCGGCGAGGTCGCTGTATGCGGACTTCGCCACGCCGCGGTGGAGCGTGATCGAATCGGGCTTGCCTTCGGCGATCTGGGCCAGCGTGCGGCGGATGTCGCGGAGGCCTTCGGGCAGGCCCAGGCCGTAGTTGATGAAGTGGTCGATGGCGACGGCGGCGAGTCTTCCCGATTTATGCGAGAATAGCCGGTTGAGATGGACTTGTTTGCCGATGGACATTTCTGATCTCCTCTAAAATTCCGCGCGCAAGGAAATGCGGATGGAAAAGCACGACTTCAACACAGAGGGCACGGAGAACACAGAGGACACAGAGGTTCTTTTGGGTTTAGTTCTCATGGAGTTCTCTTCTGTTCTCTGTGGCTCCTAGACTGACGTTTTTCGTTCCTTAGCTGACTGTTCTTCCAGGAACGTTTCTACTTGCGACCGCGACGGAATGCCAAGCTGTCCGCCCGGCTGGGTCGCTTTCAGCGCGGCGGCGGCGGAGGCCAGGCGCAGGCGGTCTTCCAAGCTAAGGCCTTGCGCTAGAGCGGCGGCGTAAGCGCCGTGGAAGACATCGCCGCAGCCGGTGGTGTCCACCGCGGTGACCTGAAAAGCAGGCTGAAAGAAAACGTCTCTGCCGGGTGCGGCGCACCAGAGGCCGTCTTTGCCGCAGGTGACGACGACTGTCTTACCGAGTCGCGCGTGGAGTTTCTGCGCGGTAGCGCCGGCCTCCGCGCCGGCCGTTGTTCTGGTAGCGCCGGCCTCCGTGCCGGCCGTTGTTCTGGTAGCGCCGGCCTCCGTGCCGGCCGTTGTTCTGGTAGCGCCGGCCTCCGTGCCGGCCGTTGCTCCGGTAGCGCCGGCCTCCGTGCCGGCCGGAACTGGCGCGGTGCCAGCCAGAAACGCCATCCATTGATACTCCGTCAACTCCGGCCAGCGCTTAAATGGATTGTTCTGGATGTAGTCGAGCTTCTCGTAGAACTCCGAGTCGTTTCGCAGAATTCGATCGTAATACTCGTGTTCCCATACGGCGCCTTGCCGGCCGCTCTCGTGCTGCATGCGGTTAGCTGTGTATGACTTCCAGGACTGCACAATCGACTCCAGCGTGTGCGCCTTCGTCGGCTGCACAATAACATGCACGTGGTCGCCCATGATCACGTACGCAATCAATGTATATCGCTGCGAATTGAAGTGCATCAACGCAGAAACGACTAGCGACCGCTCATGTGGCGACAACTCGGCTTGATCAGAACGAAGTCGCCAATTTACGAAGTAATAGGCACCCTCCAACCGCCAGTGCGGCAAACGTCTCCAGTACTTGCGGAAAGGTTCCGGTGCGTCTGGTACGGCCGGCACGGAGGCCGGCGCTACCCCGCGTTCTTGAGTTCCGGCCGGCACGGAGGCCGGCGCTACCCCGGCCAGGAGAGCGGCGAAGTCGCTGGAGACGATGAGGTGATCGACCAGTGGAAGAAGTTCGTTGAAGCCGGGAGCTTTGGCGTTTTCCACATCGCCGACGATGGGAATGCCGGCGGCGGCGGCGATTTTCGCGGCGCGCAGGACGTTCGGCAACGCGACGTTATCGACGAAGAGCACACGCGCGGAACGGATCACTTCGGCCGAGGGAAGATCGGGGTGCGCGCAGACGACGCGGGTGTGATCATGAAGGATGCAGCGCGATTGCTCAGCGGTGGCGACAATGATCACCGAATAGACCGGCAACACGGCGGGGTCGCGGACCAGGTGTTGCAGCGAAATGCTTTCGGCGCTTAAGCGCGAGACGGCGAAATCGGAGAGTTCGTCGGTGCCGAGCATTCCCGCATAAGAGGCTTTAGCGCCCATGCGAGCGGCGGCGACGAGGGCGGTGGCGGTGAGGCCACCGCAATGGCGTTCACGTCGCAAGACCCGGTTCTTGCTGTCGGCCTGCGGGAAGGACTCCACGTAGATGAGGTCATCGATGGCCGTGCAGCCGATGCCAAGGACGTCGAGCATGAACGCGTTCTCGAGAGTTGTGGGCATCGTAACGCGAGCGCGCGCAAGGGCAAGGTTCGCGTTGGGGTTTCTGGTCGTGGCGCTCAATAAACCTAATAAAATGCAAATAAATTTGGTAAACATTTGGAGGCTGGGACGTCATATATAAGGAGTGGGAAGGTCGCTGGGGCTGCACATGTGCAGTCTTGGACAGAGGAAGAGAAGGGTTCAGGGGCCGGGGTTCAGGGTCAGGGTGTGGATTGCAGACGTGCAGCTACATAAGGTGCAATTTTTTACAGGATGCTGGGCTTGAGCGGGCTCGGACGCGGGCTCGACGGAAGAATAGGCTCGCGGAAGGGTGCGGCACAAAGCGCTTGCATCCAACATGGGGCAGCGCTATACATTAGCCGTTCGGGTCGCGCGGCCCGCAGTGCGGGCGGACTCCCTGAATAGCGTTTCAGCCGGGCAGCGGCGGAACATTTTCGCCGCGAGGTTTTGTTTTGTTTTTGTGGGGGAAAAACAGTACTGAGTGCCGAGTCCTGAGTGCTGAGTATTCGAGCGATCCATCGACGCTTGCGTGCTCAGCACCCAGCACTCACTACTCAGCACTGCCGTTGAGCTATGTTTGAAAGCCTGCAGACATCCCTCGGTTCGTTCTTCACGAGAATCAGAGGCAAGGGAAAGAAGCTGACGGAAGCTGACGTGCGCGAAGGTCTGCGCACTGTTCGCATGTCGCTGCTGGAAGCCGACGTCGCTCTGCCGGTCGTCAAAGAATTCATGGAGAAGGTGACGGGCAAAGCCGTCGGCCAGGACGTGCTGACTTCCGTCGAACCGACTCAGCAGCTCGTCAAAATCGTCCACGACGAACTGATCAATCTGATGGGTCCGGTGGACAGCCGCATCACTTTTTCGCCCGACGGTCCGACGGTTGTGCTGATGGCCGGCCTGCAGGGTTCCGGCAAAACGACGACCTGCGCGAAGCTGGCTGCTTACCTGAAGAGCAAAGGCCGGCGGCCGATGATGGTGGCGGCCGACTTGCAGCGCCCCGCGGCGATCGAGCAGCTCAAAGTTCTCGGCGAACAGACGGACACGCCGGTCTTCAGCGAAACGAACATTTCACCGCCGGAACTTTGCGCCAAAGCCATCGAGTACGCCAAGCAGAACGGGCGCGACACGATCATTCTCGACACCGCCGGCCGCTTGCAGATCGACGAGCCGCTCATGAACGAGCTGGCCGAGGTGCAGAGGCGCACGAACCCGTCCGAAGTCTTTCTGGTTGTCGATAGCATGGTCGGCCAGGACGCGGTGAACTCCGCGAAAACATTCAACGAGAAGCTGCCGATCACCGGCGTGATCCTGACCAAGCTCGACGGCGATTCGCGCGGCGGCGCGGCGCTCTCCGTGAAGCACGTCACGGGCAAGCCGATCAAGTTCGTGGGCGTCGGCGAAAAGCTCGACCGCCTGGAAGAATTCCATCCCGAGCGCATGGCGACGCGCATCCTGGGGATGGGCGACATCGTCAGCCTCGTCGAAAAAGCGCAAGCGGTGCTCGACAAGGATCAGGCGGCTGACTTCCAGGACAAGATGGTCAAGGACCGTCTGACGCTGGACGATTTCTTGACGCAGCTTCGCGCCGTGAAGAAGATGGGTTCGTTCAAGGACTTGCTGGGGATGATTCCCGGCTTTGCGGGCCTGAAGGAACTCGACGCGTCCGACGACCAGTTCTCCAAGGTCGAAGCGGTGATTTGTTCGATGACGCCCGAGGAGCGCAAGAATCCGCAGCTCATCGGCGCCGCCCGCAAGAAGCGCATTTCCGCCGGCGCGGGCGTGCAGATCAACGATGTCTCACACCTGCTGAAAGAGTTTGAGAAGGTTACGAAGCAGTTGTCCAGTTTCAGCCGCGCGGCGAAGTTCGTGGACCGCATGGTCCCCGGCACGCGCGGCGAGACGCGCATGTTGAGCGCTGACGAGAAGAAGGCGATCAAGAAACGGCGAAAGCTGGAGAAGTTGAACAAGAAGCGGAACAGAAGATAACGGAAGGGTTCAGGGTTCAGGGTCTAGGGTCCAGGGTTTTGCCTGAACCCCGAACCCTGGACCCTGCAGTTCAGTCCACCGGAGGGCACTCGGTGGTCGCGCGCGGGTCGCTTGGGCGCCGCGTTCTTAGTGTGCCTGTGTTGCAGAGCGTAGCGGCGTTATTCGTCCGCTGGGAAGGAGAAGAGTGGTAAAAATTCGTTTGCAGAAGCTGGGGCGGCGCAACCGGTCCTATTTCCGAATCGTGGTGACTGATGTGCGCGTCAAGCGGCAGGGACTTTACCTGGAGAAGTTGGGCCAGTACGACCCGGTGGAGGAGAACGCTGAGAAGCAGCTCACGATCAACACCGAGCGCGCGCAACACTGGATTTCTGAGGGCGCTCAGCCAACCCATGCTGTCATCAGCCTGCTCGCCAAAAAAGGCGTGAAGATGCCGGTCAAAGTGCACAAGCCGAAGGCCAAGAAACCTGCGGCGCCGGCGAAGTAACTAGGGTTCAGGGTTCAGGGTTCAAGGTTGCTGCTAACCAGAAACTAGAAACCAGGAACCAGAAACCGGCTGTTATGCGCATTGACGTCATTACGATTTTCCCGCGCATGTTCGAGGGAGTGCTGGGCGAATCCATTCTTCGCATCGCGCAGGAGAAGAACATCCTGCGGCCGGTCGTGACGAACCTTCGGGACTACACGACCGACAAGCACAAGAAAGTGGACGACCGGCCATACGGCGGCGGGCCCGGAATGGTGCTCAAAGTCGAGCCGGTCGTCCGGGCTGTGCGAGCCATTCGTGAGCAGGAGCCTGAAACACCGGGGCGCATGCTGCTTACCTGTCCGCGCGGCCGCAAGTTCGACCAGGCGTTTGCGCACGAACTGGCGGCGTCTGAGAGGCTGATCCTGATCGCCGGACACTACGAGGGGTATGACGAGCGGATCGTGGAGTGTCTGAAGCCGGAGCTCGTCTCGATCGGGGATTACGTGCTGACTGGCGGTGAGCTTCCCGCGCTGGTGGTGATCGACGCGGTGGTGCGATTGCTGCCGGGAGTGCTGGGCGACGACGATTCGGTGAAAAGCGAGTCGTTTTCGCTCGATAACGAGGGGCTGCTGGAGTATCCGCAGTACACGCGGCCGGCGGCGTTCGAAGGCAAGGAAGTTCCGGACGTGTTGGTCTCCGGAAACCACGCTCAGATCGCCGAATGGAAAAGAAAGCAGGCTCGCCTGCGGACGCAGCAGGAGCGCCCCGATTTACTGGAGAACGGCAGGGTCTAGGGTTCAGGGTCCAGGGGGCTGCGGTCAGTCGCTACCATACCCGATACCCCATACCCTATACCCCCGATTGGACTGAAACTGAGGCATTGGAGTACTGAAGAGCAACGAAAGGGAACAAGACATGGCAAAGAATCTTATGGAAGTCGTCGAGAAGCCGGCGCTCAAGCCTGAACGGCTCACCTGCTTCAACATCGGCGATACGGTGGACGTGCACGTCAAGATCATTGAAGGCGAGAAGGAACGCATCCAGATCTTCACGGGGATCGTCATCGCTCGCAAAGGCCACGGCGTCAACGAAGCCTTCACCGTGCGGCGCCTGGTTGGAAGCGAGGGCGTGGAGCGCGTCTGGCCGCTGCACAGCCCGTCGATCGACAAGATCGAAGTGAAGAAGAGCGGCAAGGTGCGGCGCGCCAAGCTGTACTACCTGCGCGATCGCGTCGGCAAGGCCACTCGCGTTGCCGAACAGCAGGAAGAGGCCGCGGTCAAGCCGCGCGCCGCCGGCACCGTCCCGCCTCCGCAAGAAAAGAAGCATCACCATAAAGAAGAGAAGGCTGAGAAGCCGGCCGAACAGGCAAAGGCGTAAACGGCAGGGTTCAGGGTTCGGGGTTCAGGGTTCAGGGTGCGGCCGTTGACGTCGCACGTCCTGAGCCCTGATTCTCTTTCCGGCCATACCCTGGACCCTGACCTCTGGACCCTATACCCTGCTGTCATGAAACTGCGCCACCTGCTCCTGCTGACCAGCGCCATCGGCGCCTGCGGCGCACTGCTGCTGGCGGCGGATATGTACCGGCGGCTGAAGGATGCGGAAGCGGCGGTGGGGTTGCCGGTCGGCGCGGCAAAGGAAGATTTCTCCGTGCTGGGCTTCGGCCTGCCGCACACCTTCGGCTTGGTGTCGCTGGCCTTTATGTTCCTGGCCATGCTGCTGCTGATGATTTCGGCGTTTCGAGAAAAAGCGGCCACGGCGTCACCGGCGCCAGTCGTCCAGGTTCCGCAGCCGGTCGGGACGGTGCAGACGCTACACGAGCTGGCGGAGCGGGAACTGGAGTTGCAGCCGTCAGTCCAATTCGAACCGACAATAATCCCGGCTTCCCCGGCAGCAGAGGCCGCCGATGCGAGTGCCCCAGGCGCTCTTCCAAAGATAGCAGTTCCGGAGCAGAAACCAGAAGAGAAGCCGGAGGCGCCATTTTCCGCGAAGGAAAATGACGGTCCTGTACGTTAAACAGTGTGGCACGGGCAGGCTGCGCCGCGGTTTGAGTGCGGGTGTCACGGACTGGCGGTTGTTCGCGGCGCGGATTGCCCGTGAGTCTGGCGGTCGGCGAATGCGCACCTTGCGACAAAGCGAGGCAGAGGCTAAACTGCGCAGCCATGTGGCGCAATCCTTCTGGATTGCGGTACTGTGATGTTCATGAGGAGACTATCGATGAGTCTGCTGGGTGCGCGCTTTCTGTTGATCGGCGTTCTGGTCGGGGCCGGGTTGGCTTACGCGGCGGAAGACCGCGTCATCATGGTCCGGAATAACGAAGTGCGTTCTGGCGTGATCACCAAAGCAGACCTGGACGGCGTCGAACTGCAAATGCGCGACGCCAAGACCAGCCAAGTTGCCAAGATGACGATGGGCGGTGCGGAGATCGCCAACATCGAATGGGATTCGGGCTCCCCGGAGTACCGTTCGGCGATGGCGAACTACGACAGCCAGCACTACGCCGAAGGGGTGCGCGATTTCCAGAGCATCCTCAACGACAAAGACGATCTCGAGAAATTCCGAGCCGTGTGCAAGCCGGCGCTCTATTTTTACTACGCGCAAAGCCTGTATCTTTCCGGCAAGCCGTCCGAAGCCATTCCGGCATTCGAAAAGCTCATGAACGAGTTCAAGAACTCGTACTACGTGCCGGCCGCCGTCGGCAGCTTGGTCGATTGCGCGATCATCACTAAGGACTTGAGCAAGGTTCCACCGCTGCTTTCACAGCTTCGCGCGCTGGGCATGGAGCAGAAAGCTCTGGCCGATTACTACGAAGGCCAGATGCTGCTGGCTCAAAACAAGGCCAAAGAAGCCGATTCCAAGTTCGCCGCCGCGGCGGGCGGCAGCAGCGTGCCCAGCACCAAGGGCATGGCGCTGATGGGTCAGGCGAAGTGCGCGGTGGGCGAAGGCAATCTGGTCAAAGCGCGCGATCTGGCGCAAAAGGCTCTGGCTGCCGGCGCGCCGCGGGACGTTTCGGGCGCAGCGCACCTGGTCATTGGCGATGCCGTTCTGGCCGAAGTGGAAGCCCAGAAGCCGACCGGCGACGTCTTGCAGACGAAGCTGATGGATGCGCTGCTGGAGTACATGCGGGTGCTGGAACAGTATCGGGGCAACGTGGACAACGAAGCCCAGGCGATGCTGCACGCCGGCGATGCGCTCATCAAGCTGAGCAAGCTCCCGAACCGCTCCGCTGACATGCATCGCGCGATCACCCTGTACACCAAGCTCGTCCAGGACCCGCGCTATCGCAGCACGCGCTACGCCGGCTTGGCCGAGACCGCGATGAAGGCCATTCGCAGATAACCAAAGCTGGTTCGCGGACCCTATGATTGCGTGGCGGGGTATATCGCTGCAGGCGAATCGGGGTACCTGATGACGACTCTGAAGACGTTGGCTTTCGGCTGCGCGGCGGTGTTCTGTTGCGCTCTGATGCCGGACGCCAACGCCGAAGGCTTTGGGAACGCGCTGGACGCGAGCACCGCGATAGCCAGAGTGCCCGGCAGGCCGGCGTATACAACCTGGCCGCTCACGTTCGAGTGCCGCATCAAGCTGAAGAAGGCTCAGGCCTACAACGTCATCGCCGCGTGTGAGCCCAAGTCTTCCCCGCTGCATTGGGAACTGTTCACGTTCCCGGGCACTGGCCATTTGATGGCGTACTTGCCCGGCTGCAAGCCTGACCATGCGCGAAGCACGGTAAGTGTCACTGATGATGCGTGGCACTACGTCGCGCTGGTCATGGCCGAGACCGCTGTGCGCCTCTACGTCGATGGCGCCGAAGCAGCGAACCTGCAGGTAAAGCGCGATTCCGGCATCAGGACCACGGGCCAGGATCTGACGATCGGTGCGCTCAACGATCTGAGCAACCGCTGCAACGGAGCGATTGACGAAACTCGGCTGTCCAGCGTGGCGCGCACGATTCAAGGGGTGCCGACGGCGCCGTTTGAGCCGGACGCGGACACGATTGGGCTTTGGCATTTCGATGAGACGAAAGCTCAGAACTCCGCGGACGCCTCCAGCTTGAAGAACCCAGCGCTTCTGGTCCAGGCCGGACCCCAAGCGGCCACTGGCGCTCTAGCGGATCCGAACGCTGCGCCGCGCGGCACACAGGTTGGGGTGATCTCTCCGGAGCCGGACGTGAAGGCGTGCCGGGCATTGTTGGTCGAGACGCTCAAAGAGCTCAAGCTCCCCTCGCTTGAAAAGGCCGGCGAAACGCGCGACGCGGTGCTCGCCGATTGGGACGAGCATTACTGGCACTTGGGCAATCAACTCAGCGGCGCCGAAAAGCTTCCCCAAAATGCGGCAGAGCAGACCTATGACAATCATGCGTTGGTCCGGGCCAGCGACGGCGATCAGGCCGGGGTTGTCCTGCGCCGCAGCGCGGCGCTGACGAAGCGGCTCAAGCAGTTGCCTGGCGCGCCAGACGTGAGCGCTTTCGAGCGCGATTGCGAGACGCTTGCAGCGTCGGCAGCGAAGGTGCCAGCTTCTGATCCAACGCGGCGAAAAGGGCTGTATCTCGCTGCGTGCGCCCTGAATCGTCAGGTTGCGTTCGCCAATCCGCTGCTGGATTTCGACGAAATCCTTTTCGTGGCGCGCGGGGTGTACAACGGTTCGCGCAAAATGGGGCTGAAGCCGACCAGCGATTCGCAAGGGCAGCATTTCCAGACTCAATACTTTGCCTTCAACAGCATCCCGGGCGGCGGAGTCTTTACGGTGAAGAACTTCCGCGGCACGCCTGAAATTCGAAATCTGTTGAGCAACGCGGTTGTGGAGAGTGGGCGGCTGAAGGGGCGCAAGCTGGAACCGGGCGCATTCATTTCACCCGATCTATCCAGCGATGGAAAAACAGTTCTGTTTTCATACACGGAAAACAAAGAGCATCGTTGGGAGTGGAATAATCAGACAACGTGGCATGTGTTTAAGATCGGAGCGGATGGCTCCGCACTGACCCAGCTTACCGATGGACCCGTTGACGATTTTGATGCCTGTTGGCTGCCCTCTGGCCGGATCGCGTTCCTGTCCGAACGCCGCGGCGGGTACATTCGCTGCTTCGACAAACTGGAAGTCCCGCAGCACACTCTGCACAGCATGAAGGCGGACGGCAGCGACGTTTATCCGATCAGCTATTTCGAGACCGGCGAGTTCACTCCCAGCGTCAATAACGAAGGCATGCTGGTCTACACCCGTTGGGACTATGTGGATCGCGAGAACTGCCAAGGCTCCAACTTCTGGATCTGCGGTCCGGATGGGAGCGATCCGCGCGCGCCTCACGGCAACTATCCCTATCCTTGGCACACGTTCCCCGACAATCGCGACAAGGATTCGCGAATGGGCCGTCCGTACACTGAGATGAACATTCGCGCGGTGCCGAATTCACACCTGTACATTCTCACGGCGGCGCCGCATCACGGAGAGGCGTTCGGCAGTCTGTGCATGCTGGACCTGCGCGTGCCGGATGATTCGTTCATGTCGCAACTCAAACGCATCACGCCGTACGTGCGCTTTCCGGAGTCCGAAATCGATGCGCGGCTTCAATATCCTTATGGCATGGCGTGGCCGCTCAGCGAGGATTTCTATCTGTGTAATTGGTGGGAGAACCTTTACTTGCTCGACCGCTTTGGCAACCAGACGCTGCTGTGTGAAAACAGCCTTGCTTTCGGGGGGACGACGGACTGGCGCATGCGGCTGATCGACCCGATTCCGCTGAAGGCGCGCAAGTCTCCGCCCGTCGTGCCGTCGCGAACCAACCAGGGCAAAGATGCCCGGCCTGACGCGCCGCATGCGACGATCGCGCTGATGAACGTGTACGACACGGATCAGCCTTTCCCGCCGGGAACAAAGGTAAAGTCTCTGCGCATCGTCCAGAATATGCCGAAGACCAATGCTCAGATGGCTGATCCGAAGATGGGTTACCATTGGGAAAATACGCCGCGCATCCCTCTGGGAATCGTGCCTGTGGAAGAAGACGGCAGCGCGTACTTTGAGGCTCCCGTGGAACGCGAGCTCATCTTCCAGGCGCTGGATGAAAACCACATGGCCGTCCAATCGATGCGCTCGGTGGCCTACGTTCATCCCGGCGAACAGCTCACCTGCCAAGGTTGTCATGAGAAACCTCAGAACACGCCAGTCGTTCGAAAAAACCCCATGGCCATGCGACGCGCGCCGTCGCGGCTGGAACCGGAAGCCGGGCCGGTGGAACCGATCACCTTCTTCCGTTCCGTGAAGCCGGTGTTCGAACGCAGTTGCGTCGGCTGCCACCAGAAAGAAAACAAAGGCCCGATCGATATGGCCTACGAGAAGCTTGAGCCATACGCGTTCTATTTCTCTGGGGGTATGCGCGGCTCGGTGACCATTCCCATTCACGGCGGGACACGTTCGATTCCCGGACGCGTTGGCGCGCGCAATTCCCGCATGGGCCGTTCGCTGCTCGACCAGTGGCACAAGGATAAAGTGCCGCAGGAGGATTACCTCCGCGTCGTAATCTGGCTCGACTGCAACTCTCTGCGGCTCGGCGCGTTTAATGACGAAAAGGATCAAGTTGCGGGCAAGCTGGTCTGGCCGCTGCTCGATGTGGATCCAAAGAATCCACAGGGCCTGGAACGCCTGCGTGCTGGTAGCGCCGGCTCCGCTGATGGCGACAAAAAGCCGGCGCTTGCCAGGAATGCGGATTAGGTCAGGCCTTCGTTCCTGTCATGGCGATGCCTTCGATGAAGAAGCGTTGAGCGACGAAGAAGAGCAGCAACGCGGGCAGCGTCATGAGCAGCGCCGCGGCCATCAGCAGGCCCCATTCGGTATCCTGGACGCCTTGCAGGTGAGCCAATCCGAGCGCAAGCGTCCGGTTCTTCTCGCTCGTGAGATAAATAAGCGGACCCATGAAGTCGTTCCAATCGCGCAGCACGGTGAAAATCGTGACAGTGAGCAACGCGGGCTTGGAGAGCGGGAGGATAATCGTCCAGAAGACGCGCCACTCGCTCGCGCCGTCCAGCCGCGCGGCTTCAAGCAAGTCTTCAGGTATCGTCAGAAAGAACTGTCGCAGCAAAAAAATGAAGAATGCGTTTCCAAAGAAGGAAGGCACGATCAGCGGCAGGAACGTATCCACCCAGCCGATCTTGCTGTAGAAAACAAAAATCGGAATCATCGTCACGGCGGCGGGGAGCATCATCGTCGCAAGCAAGACGCCGAAAATCAGGTTGCGGTCCGGCCAGCGCAGGCGGCTGAACGCGTAAGCGGCGGTGGAGCAGCTCAGCAAAGTTCCCAGCGTGGAGAAAAAGACAATAATCAGCGTGTTGCTGGTGTAGCGAGCGGCCGGGAATTCCGTGAAAGCTTTCTGGTAATGTTCCGTTGTTACCGGGTTGGGTATCCACTGCGGCGGCATGAGGAACATCGCATCGTTCGTTTTCAGCGACGTTGCGACCAGCCACAAAAAGGGTCCGAGAAACAGCGCCAGCAGTCCAGCCAGTACCATGTGGGCCAGAATGTGGCTGCGGCGGCGCTGGCCGGCGATAGAGCCCAACGGACTGCGTTGCGACTCGTTGCTCTGCCGCTGGGATTCATAGCTGAATTTCATTGCCGTGAACCCTCGTAGTAGACCCAGCGTTTGGCGCCCACGAACTGAACGCCCGTGATGATCAGGATCACCAGGAACAGCACCCACGCCATTGCGGCGGCATAGCCCATGTGCAGATTCTGGAAAGCTTCGCGGAACAGATAGAGCACATAAAACAACGTCGAGTCGCCGGGGCCGCCCTCTGTCACCAGGTACGCTTGCGTGAAGACTTGCAGCGAACCGATGACGCCCATGACCAGCATGAAGAACATCGCCGGCGAAATCATGGGCAGCGTGACGTTGCGGAACTTGCTCCAGAGCCCCGCGCCATCAATTTCCGCCGCTTCGTAAAGTTGACGCGGCACGCCTTGCAGCGCGGCGAGGAAAATGATCATGCCTCCGCCGACGCTCCAGAAGCCCATCACGATCAGAGCGGGCTTGGAGTAGAACTCGCTGGTCAGCCACGGAATCTCGGGCAATCCGAGCTTGAAGAGAATGACGTTGATCACGCCGCAGTCGGGATTGAACATCCAGCGCCACAGCAGACTGCCGGCCACCGCGGGCACAACGGTTGGCAGATAGAAACACGTGCGGTATATCGCACGGCCGCCGATCTCCATATTCAGGAGCAGCGCAAGGCCCAGCGAAATCGCGATCCCCAAGGGCACCGACAGGGCGGTGAAGTAAAGCGTGTTCCACATGGCCGTCACGAAGAAGCGGTCGGTGGTGAACAGCCGCGAATAATTGTCCGCTCCGACCCACGTGCCGGAGTCCAGGATTTCGTAGTGCATCAGCGAGTACATCAGCGTCGCGAGGATCGGCCCAAGCGTGAAGACGATCAGCCCCAAGATCGCCGGCGCCGCGAAGGCGTATCCGGCCAGCGCCTCGCCTCTTTGCAGAGAGAGTTTTCGTATGCGCTTGTACGAAGACCACGCGCGGACGGCAATCAGCAGCGCCGCAAGTCCGCCCAGAATCCATCCCAGTTGCGGCCAGTTTACTCGCGTGCCGCCGGTTTCGGAGAGAAATTGATCGAGCAGTTTCTGCGATTCGCGAGTCGCGATATCGAGCGCTTCCTGCGAACCAAGCTTTCCCCGCGAGACCCACTCGACCGCGCGCAGCATCTCGTCATTGATCGCCGCACCGATGGGCGTGATGGGCCGGTAGTGCGAGTACTTCATCTGGTCGATCGCCAAGCGCCAGAACGGGCTGTTCGTGAAAAACGGATCATTGGCGGCAGAACGCAGCGCTGGCAGCTTGTTGCTCGACGTCGCCATGAAGCGCTGTGACTCTTCCGACAGGATGAAGCGGCTGAACGCCCACGCGCCCTCCACATTCTTCGCGGCCGTCGGAATGACAAGGCTGAACCCGCCGGACCACGTTGCGGGCACGCCATCGTCGGCGTGCGGGCAGGGCGCGGCGCCCCATTCCATGCGCGCGCCGTACTTCTGAATCGTGCTCAACTCGCCGACATCGAGCACGATCATCGCGATCCGGCCGCTGATGAACGGGTTCTGCCCTTCCGCGCCAAAGCCGGACTGCAACGTCATCAGGTCTTCCATGCCGTAGTCGAGAACGAACGCGCGAATCCACTCCAGCGCCTCGACCACGCGCGGGTCGTTAAGCCTCACCTTGCGGCCATCGTCGGACATGAACTTCGCGTTACGCTGCCAGCCGTAAAGGTACAGCGCGCCGACGTTGCCCCAGATCGGCACGAAGCCGACCTGATCGAAATGCCCGTCGCTGCGGCGTTTGGTCAGCTTTTTCGAATATTCGCGCAAGTCGCTCCACGTGCGCGGCGGCTTCTCGGGGTCGAGACCCGCTTCGCGGAAGGCCTTCTTGTTGTAGTAAAGGACGCGCACGTCCGTGTCATAGGGAACAGCGAACTGCTGTCCGCTGTAAAAACACTCGCCCCAGGGCGCGTCGAAGAAATCTTCTCCGCGCAAGCCTGCCGCCTTGATCCGGTCATCCAGCGGCAGGAAAGCGTTACGCGCAGCGTAGCTGGCGACTTTGTAGCGATCGAAAACGGAAACGTCCGGCGGCGTGCCGCCTGCGATGGCCGGCAGCATTTTGGAGTGAATGTGCGTGTAGGGGATATCCACCAGTTCGACGAAGTGTTCGCGATTGGACTGGTTGAAGCGATCGACAAGTTTGCCGATGACCTCGCGCTGATCACCGGCGGTGAACAGATTCCAGAAGACAACCTTCCGGCGTGCGGGCGCGTCGGCCGCGAAAACAGGCGGGGTGAGTGCGTGAACCATCAGCGTGAGCGTGGCGCCGAGCAGAAAAGCGCGTGTTGCCGGCATGCTATTCATCATGAGGCGTATGCCTCCGCGACTGCCGCTGGTCGAACCATCATCGCTGATACGCGGGCGATGCTCCACAATTTTGCGGATGCTGTCAAGCAGGAGCGCGGTGTGGCACGGGCAGGCCGCGCCGCATTTGGTACGTTGGTATCAAGGACCGACGGCTGTTCGCGGCGCGGATTGCCCGTGAACCCGGCAACCGCCACACGGGCAATCCATCAGCGCAAAAAGACGCGCTGATGGCCTGCCCGTGCCACACGGGCGCTTGTTTTTCCGTCGCATCCCGCCGCAGCGGGGCGTAGATTGGTCAGTGCTGGACGCCTGTAGCGTGACGGCCGCACGGAGGCCGGCGCTACCACGGAGGCTGAGATGCGAACACGACGACTCGTTCTTGTGCCGCTGGTGTTGTGCGGCTTGCTGGCCAGAGCGGAAGACAACATCGAAGCGAATGAGATTGCGGCGGGTGCTTGCACGAAAGCGTTTGCGGAGGCCGAAGAGATTTACCACCGCACCGACTACAATGCCGACGGCGTCCTGGAGTATGCGCAGTCGCTGCGCGGCGGCGCCAGAGCGCCGGCAGTGGTTCAGCCCGCGAAATTGCCGCAGCCCAGCGACGAGGAGAAGCAACAGATCGCAAAACTGATCAAGGGCTTGGGCGCCGATGAATTCTCCGCTCGCGAGGCCGCCGCGAAAGAACTCGGCAATGTTGGGCCGAAGGCTTACGGGCAACTGCAAGCTGCGCAGAGTTCCGAAAAAGACGTGGAGATCGTCTCCCGCTGCCGCAAGCTGGCTGAACAGATCGCCCAGGCTCAGGCCCCGGCGCTTTCGCCGGCGATGCGCTACGGGCTGTACTCCAGCAGCACGGATGGCGACCTGATGCTGATCGAAAAGAGTTTTGCGGAAGCCGAATGCCCGCCGGGCGCCGATCCGGCGACGGTGCCGGCGCACAAGGGCTATTTGTTTCGAATTCTAACGGCGCAAGGCCCATCGGCTCTGGGCGGAGCCCGGAATTACATTTCGAACGGGCGAATGACATTGGGCTACGCGCTGCTTTCCTTCCCCAAAGAGTACGGGAAGACTGGCAAGAAATGCTTCCTGATCAACAACAATGGTACAATTTACATGCGGGATTTCGGCTCAAAAGAAAAGACTGAGGCGTTCGTGAAAGGCTGCACGTTGTTTGATCCCAAGCCCGATGAGTGGGTGCCAACGGAGTAAAAGGCTCACCGCAGATGACGCGGAGGACGCAGAGGAACGAACGACGGAGCACGGACAACGGACCACGGACAAATCCCATGACACGCATCTATCTGGCCGGACCGCTGTTCACGCTGCAGGAACGTCGAATCAATCGCGAACTGGCCGCACTCCTGCCAAAGGCGCTGCCGGGGGCGGAGGTGCTGCTGCCGCAGGACTTCAAGCACGACGACAAGTACAACGACTCGCGTGCGTTCGGGCTGATCTTCAAAGATTGCATCGAAGGCATCAACAATAGCGCGTGCGTGGTGGCGTGGCTCGACGGCCCGGACAGCGACAGTGGCACGTCCTTCGAAGTGGGCTATGCCTACGCCAAAGGGATCCCTGTTGTTGGCGTGCGGACGGATTTTCGGCTAAACCAGGAGCGCGGCGTAAACGTAATGCTTTCCAGGGCCTGTGCCGCATTTGTATATCGCCCGGCATTCGCGGAGGATGTCGAGGGCTTGGCGAAGGCGATTGCGACGGCGGTAAAGAAGGTGCTGCGGCAGAGAAAAGGCGTGCTCGTGGAAAAAGGCGAATGATGAATGATGAATGCGGAATGATGAGTGCGGCTGAGACAAGCCATATTCAGCTTTCATCATTCCGCATTCATCATTTCACTCGAAGTGACCAGCGGCGCTGTGAAAAAGTTTAGTGGATTAGGGAGAGCGAGATGAATCCGCAGCGAATTTATCTGTGCGGCCCGATCATGGACTGCAAGACCGGCGAGATGAAGGACTGGCGCACGCGCGCCAAGGAACGTCTGGCGGGCCGCTTTATTCTGCTCGATCCCATGCGGCGCAGTTTCCGCGATGCGGAGATCGACAGCGCCAACGAAATCGTGGAGTTCGACCTGCAAGACATTCGCGAGGCCGACCTGCTGCTGGTTAATTATTCAAAAGCCAGCGTGGGCACGGCGATGGAAGTCTTCTACGCCAGCCACGACCTGGGCAAGTTCGTCGTCGCGTTCGCCCCGTTTCCATTCCAACAGTGTTCGCCGTGGATGATCCGCTTCTGCACCCGCATTACGCAGGACTTGGATTCGGCGCTGACGTACATCGAAAGGCATTTTTAGTGGGGACTTGGTGAGTGGTGAGTGGTGCAGTTGTGAGTGGTCGCCGATGACCAAGACGAATGACCAATGACTAACGCGCACTCAGCATTCGATACTCCGCACTCAGCACTTTTCCTGCTGCTGCGCTGGCGGTTGCGGTCGGCGGCGAATCACGTTCGGTGTCTGCGAAAAGAGTCGCGGCTGAAGGTGACGGTTGTGACCGTGCTGGGAATATTCTTCTGGGTAGGACTGTTCCTGCTGTTCAAAGAGGGTTTTCAGTTCATCGATGACACGGTCGGCGACTTCGCGCGCACGCCGCTGATCCAGACCATCCTCAGCCTGTTTTTTCTCGCGTTGACGTTCATGCTCGTTTTTTCCAATGCGGTCATCTCGTTTTCGAGCTTATTCAAATCTCCGGAGACGGTGTTCTTATTTTCGCTGCCGCTGCGCTCGGACACGATCTTCTTGTACAAGCTGTTTGAGTCCCTCGTCTTCTCATCCTGGGCCGTGTTTGCAGTCGGCGTGCCGCTGGTGATGTCGTACGCGATGCACTATCGGCTCGACTGGTACTTCTATCCGCTTGTATTGGTGTTCATGGTCCCGTTTGTCCTGCTGCCGGCCGCGATCGGTTCGCTGCTGGGATTGCTGTTGACGGCCATCGTGCCGCGGCGCCGGGGAGCCGTCCTGGGCGTGCTTGTGATCGTGTTGCTGATCCTGGCCGGCTACCTGGCTGTGGCGATCCTGAATGTCCACCACCACCGCTCGCCGGACGTTAAGGTCAATGTTACGGCGGTGCTCGAACAACTGCGCTTCACGCAGCAGCCGATGATGCCCAGCTACTGGATCACGCACGGAATTCTTTCCGTGGGCGGCGGGCTGTTCTCGACATCGTATGGGCACGCCAACTGGGTTCACGCGGCCACGTTTTTTGGCGCCCTTACTTCGACCGCCGGATTCCTCCTGGCGCTGGGCTGGTTCATCGCGGGCGGAATGTACCGGCGCACTTTCTCGCTGGCGGCCAGCAGCAACGACGTGCGGAAGGTTTCCGGGCCGTCACGCCTTGAAAATTTCTGCGCGCCGCTGACCCGCCGCTATCCGGAAATCATGATCCTGGTGCTTAAAGACATCAAAACGTTCATGCGCGATCCGGCTCAATGGTCGCAGGTGCTGATCTTCTTCGGCATCCTGACGCTCTACATCGGGAACTTGCGCAACTTCTCATATCCGCTGGAGCAGCCCTTCTATCAGAATCTGATTTCATTTCTGAATCTCGGTGCCACGTCGATGACGCTGGCGACAATGACCAGCCGTTTTGTCTTCCCGCTGATCTCGCTGGAGGGCCAGCGCTTCTGGATTCTAGGGCTGGCTCCGATGCAGCGGCGCGACATCGTGATGTCCAAGTTTTACTTTTCGCTGGTGGGTTCACTGCTGCTGACGATTTCGCTGGTGTTGCTGTCGGGGTATATCCTGCGCGCGCCGGATTTCGTGCAATGGGTGCAGCTTGGAACAGCCGGGCTCCTTTCGGTGGGGCTCAGCGGGTTAAGCGTCGGGATGGGCGCGCTGTTCCCGATTTTTGGCGAGCGCAACCCGTCGAAGATCGTCTCCGGTTTCGGCGGCACCTTGACGCTGATCCTCGCGATCTGTCTGGTGGTGTTCACGATTCTGGGCGAAGGTTTGTTGTGCCACCGCTACATCGTTCTGCAGATGACCAGCGTGGAAGAGACCGCGGAGATTCAGTACCGCACGGTTTTTGCCGGGATCATGGGGGCCGTCGCAGTGCTGAACGTCCTGGCGGCGTACCTCCCGATGAAGGCGGGGATTCGAGCGCTGGAAAAGGCGGAATTTTGAACGGCCAGTAGGCAGCGGCAGTAAGCCGTAGGCAGCACGGAGAGGCGGGGAGACGGCGACCGGCAGCCTACGGCTTGTCGCCGAGTGACTTCAGTACGGCAACAATAATCTTCTCGTCCACATACAGGCCAGCCGCTCGCAGGTTCTCAAGCGCCTGCCGCAAGGACGGCACCAGACCGCGCCGGGCGGCCAAGAGTAGCACGCCCAGAGTGCCTCTGACCGGCACATTCAGCGACCGCGCGCACATCCGTCCCTGCGCGTCGTCCAGAACGGCGACGCACCCCCCTTGTTCGCGGGCTACGGCAATGACCGCGGTCTCGCCGGCTCCCAGGCCCCATTCGAGCAGCTCCGACGGGAACGCCGGCGTCGGCACGCGCGTCCCCCAGCCGGATTCCAGCGCGGCACGTGCTGGGTCATCCTTCGGCCCGGCGAGCACCTCGGCCGCGACGGGTTCCGGGACCACCACCGACGCGGGCAGACCACGAAGCAGATCCAGCCGTCCGAGCTTGGCGAGAACAATGAGGGGTGAAGCGTTGACGACCCAGATCTCATCCACGCGCCGCTTCCTCCAGCGCTTCCTCCGCGCTGCACTGGAACGGCGAGACACCGAAGCGCGCCAGTGCGCCAATGAACTCGGCGCGGCTCAAGCCGGCGATCTCAGCAGCGCGCGCCTGGGACAGCGTCTTCATCTCGTACCACTTGACCGCCGCTGTCAGCCGCAGTTCCCGTGCAAAGCCCGCAGGATCCTGGCGCACCGTGGCCAGCGTCCGTTCGGGAAAATCCATCGTCACGCGCACCATCAGATTCGTCCTCCCAACTGGCCATACTATACCTCGCCGGGAGCGCTTTGTCAGAAGCGTTCCGTATGCTCGTCGAGGTGCGCGGGACCACGGGCGTTGGAACGAGCGGAGCTCTGATTTCGAATTTTGGGATTGACGAAAACCGCCGCATCGCGCGGCGGCCAATTACCATTTACCAAGTACCGCTCATCAAGCACCAACTATAAATATTCTTTGATCGACTTCCGCAGCCGTTCCAGCGCGGAGTAGATGCGCGCGCGGACGGTGCTGATGGGGACGCCGACGATCTCGGAGATTTCGCGGTATTTGAGGCCTTGGAAGCGGTTGAGGATAAGGATGTCGCGTTCGAGTTCGGGGAGGGAATGCAGCGCCATCTCCAGCTTCTGCGTCATCTCGCGGCTGACCATTCCCTCAAGCGGGTTGTTGTGATCGGATTCGAGGAAATCGCCGATGCGCGCGGCATGATCTGAATTGCTGTGATCGCAGTGATCGACGTTCTCCTCGATGGAGACGGTTGGGTGCCGCGAACGCCAGCGCAATTCGTTTTTACAGAGATTGCGGACGATCGTGTAGAACCACGTCGTGAAGCTGCGCGGATACTGGTAGCTGCGCGCGTCCTTGAAGATGCGCATGAAGGCTTCTTGGCCCAGCGCTTCCGTGCGGCTCTGGTCGCCGATCAGCCGATGAATAAAGGACAGCGCCTGGCCTTCGTAACGCGAGAAGAGGATTTCGAACGCGCCTTCGTCGCCTTCCTGACACAGCTTCATCAAGTCCTCGTCCGCCATGGACTCGACGTCCTGAACGTCCTCGACCGTTGGAATGCTTTCGGGCGGCTTGGAGGGCGGTTTCGGAATTATTCCGGAGCCTTTTTTGCCGGGCGGTGTAGATGAAGAAAGAGGGTTTCCGCGCGTCCGATTCTCGGACTCGCCACGATTCCCTTTGCGCGGGGAGTCGTCCGAGGCGGCCGAATTCCGGCGAACTGGCATTGCGCCGTTACTGGCGCGAGCCGGTTTTGTTTTTGCGGCGGACTGGACAGGCACTGTGTGCAACGCCCCCACCGTGACGGGTATCGCGGATACCCAGCGAACGTCGGCTAATCATCCAGGTCACGAAAAACTCTAGCGCGTTTTAATTTAGTTTCCAGCATTTGTTTCACACATTCTTGAAACGTCTGCGTCCCTCAATCCTTCTGACGTTCCAGACATTTGCGAATTCATCCGCTATTACTTCTATGGAACTGCTGTCGGATCAGTTTTCCTTGCCGCCGCAACGCTAAATTATGCATTGACAGGGGCGCAGAAATGCCTGAAACTGGCTGGGTTACCTGACCGCATTTGCTGAGAGGCCGGTTGTTTGGCCGTTGGGGAGAGGGACTCATGCGCGTGTCCAGAATAATTCCGATCTGCGCCGCTGTGCTCTGTTTGAGCGTGGCGTGGGCTGCCGAAGAGGCAAACGATGTCCCAAAGACGTCGCGCAACGGAACCAGTGCCGGTGGCCTGGAAAAACAGGCGACCGGACAAAATGCTGAACATTCAGACGAGCAGCAGAGTCTTGGCCGGCAGGCTGGGCACTACTTCCTGAGCCGCTTCTACGATTTGATTGACATCGTCGATTTTTCCGTCGGCGCGGGCCCGGGATTGATGGTCAACGTCAGGGCGACCAAACTGGTTCAGGCCATCGGTGGATATTCCGATGCGTACCGCGTTGGTTTCCGCGGTCGCAGCGCAGGTGTCTGGCGCGAGAAGCGCAAAGAGATCGGCGTGAGCCTTCTCTACTATCAGAAGGTTCAGCGCGAACGGGTAACGGGCTGGGTGGAGAGCTTCCGCAGCGAAAAAATGGACTTGGACACCAGCACCGTCTACGCAAACAACAATGACCGTTCCTTCCTCGGTGTTGGCGCCACGATCCAGGCCGGCGTGCTGGTGGACGTGAACGTGCGGCCGATGCAAGCGCTGGATTTCGTCCTCGGCTGGATGACCATTGATATTCTTGACGACGACACCGGCAAGCCGAAACGGAACAAGGATCTGTGATTGGTACTTGGTGAGTGGTACTTGGTGATTGGTGAGTGGTAATCCGCCGCAGAGATGCGGCGGTTTTTGTTGGGCGGCTTGTGTGGCACGGGCAGGCCGCCGGAGCGTCTTTTTGCTCCGGCGGATTGCCCGTGAATCCGGATGCCGGTGCATGGGCAATCCACGCCGCAAAAAGAAGCGGCGTGGCCTGCCCGTGCCACACAAAACTGGCTACTCGATGTCCTCGTCTTCTTCGTCGTCGTCGGGCGCGGCGGAACCGCGGTTGACGATGCGGAATTTTCGAGGCGTAACTTTTTCGCGGCTATGGAAGACGCGCGTGAAGTAGCTCTGGTCGTTGTAGCCGACGCGGTAGGCGATCTCCGTGCAGCTTAGATTCGTTTCCAGCAGCAGGCGCTTGGACTGTTCCAGCCGTACGCGCGTGACCGTCTCGATCATCGTCGTGCCCAGCTTCTCCTGGAAAAGGTGCGCGATGCGTGAGGGCGACAGATTGGCCTGGCGCGCCAGTTCTTCAACCGTCAATTCCATGTTGTAGTTGAGCTCGATATAGCGCAGCACGGCTGTGACCGGCGTTTCGACTTTCTCGTCGCGCTGCGCGCAGACGGTGTCGAGGAAATGATTCAGCGCTTTTGAAATCGTGACGCAAAGGTCCACGTCGTTGTCGGAGTTCAGAATCTCGCGGAAGTAAACCATGTTCCGCTCAAGGATCTTTTCGACGTCCACCCCGGCTTCCGCGGCAGCTCGCGAGAGCACCGCGAGCAGTTCGACGAGGCGCGTTTTCAGCAGGTACGAGCCCATTGGATCGCGGAAGAGCACCACGCCAAGAATTTCGTTGAGCACGCCTTTGGCGCCGAGCCGGTCGCCAAGCTTGACCTTCTCGATCAGTTCTTTTTCACGCTGATACGGGTACGCAGCCGCAGTGAAGCCCGTGCGTTTGACGGCCTGGATCGATTCGGCGATCTGCGACTGCTGCTGAGCCCGTTCGCGCCGCTCGCTCAATCCGCGCGGATCCAGCTTGAGCATTTCCTTCGCGAGTTCGAAAAGCGCTTCGGCCGCGCGTTGCAGCGTCGGCCCCGGAACGTTCCGATGGCCTTTTACGGCCGCGTTGAGCTGGCCGTTGATACCGAAGCGGCGCACGCGCTCTCGCACTTCGGCGACCATTTCGTCGCTCGGTTTTTCAGGCCAGGTTTTTCCACTGAGCAGCGCGCCGAGGCGCTGAGCACCGTTCGCCAGCGGCGTGCAGGTGACAAGCAGGCCGGCGTGACAAACGAAGCTGTAGGAGTCGCCAACATCAAAGGCCACGTTGATCGCCCGGCGGTGTTCCGCATAACAGCTTGAGCATGCGTTCTCGTTGCTGCACAGCAGCGTGCATAGCGGATGGCGCTCGCGCCGTTCACCAGGCGATGAACTCGGCATACCATCCAGATCGACAAGCTCGACGGGAAGATCGAAGCGCCGCTGAAACGTTTCAGTCAGCCGGTGAACCTTCTCTGGATTGAGTAGAGCAGGATCAGCGGGCATAGGGTTTCCCAAGCGCCTTCAGCAGAATTTTTACTGAACTTAGCACGAGCTTGCTAGTAACACAAGCAGGATTTGGCTAAACTTCGATGGAAACGGGAGAAATATGCCGAGACGCGGGATGCCTTTCACATTGTCGCGACACGTCGTCGCCAACGGTTTGGCAGTTGGCCAGTTAGCGCAAGCGCGTAGGGTCCTCGCAATTGCACGCAGGAGGCCGCGCCAAAGGGATGGCGCGATCATACGCGTGCCGCCTTTTGTGGAAACGGAAGTTGTCGTGCAAGCCGCTGGCGTGTATGACGTAGCAACACAGCTAGGCGGGTAGAAAAAGTCTGGGTGCGGTGGCGCGAGTGCCCTTTTCGCGGGCACGACGCTAAAAAGCGAACGGAACCGAAAGGGGGGTTCTCTCATGGCGGACATGGAAGCAATCAAAATGGCGGTTCGGCAAGGCAGCCGGCCCCAAGTCCTCAAGCTGGTGGAAGACGCGCTGGCGGAAGGTGTCAGCGCCAGCCAGATTCTGAATCAGGGCCTGATCGCCGGCATCCGGCTGGTCGGAGAACTGTTCAGCAAGAACGAAATCTTCGTCCCGGAAATGCTGATCGCCGCGCGGGCGATGCAGGCGGCCCTGGACAAACTCAAACCTCTTCTGATCGCCGCCGGCGAGAAGCCCAAGGGCACGGTCGTCGCTGCGACGGTGAAGGGCGACCTGCACGACATCGGCAAGAACCTCGTCTGCATCATGATTCGCGGCGCCGGCTATCAGGTCATCGATCTGGGCGTGGACTGCTCCGCGGAGAAGTTCATCGCGGCCGCCAACGAAAACAAAGCTCAAGTTATCGTCTGCTCGGCCCTGCTGACCACGACGATGCCGTACATGAAGACGATTGTCGATCAGGTGAAGGCCAGCGGCTGCAAAGCCAAGGTCATCATCGGCGGCGCTCCGGTCACGCAAACCTTCGCCGACAAGATTGGCGCCGACGGCTACGGCGCGGACGCCAACGAAGCCGTGCTCATCACCGAGAAACTGCTGGCGGTCTAGCCGGGTGGTGGTGTGGTGCCTTGTGTCTGGTAACGGAAGTTTGGGAGTCGAGAGGTCCGCGGGTGGGCCTCTCGGCTCTTTTCATTAGGTGAGGAGTCGATCAGCGGAAATTTGAAATTTACAGTTTTCAGATTTGGCGCGGTCGCTTCAGAATACCGGAACAATCACGTGCTCACAAAGAACGACGCGCTCTCTTTGCCTGTGAAGCCCGGTGACGGGCCGGTCTTGTTGTCGGAGGTCGCGGTCGCCGCCGGCGTGCACCTGGATCTGCGCTGCGGCGGGAACGGCATCTGCAAACGCTGCCAGGTGAAGTGGGAAGGGCAGGAGGTGCTGGCGTGCCAGACCAGCGCCATTCACGAAGGCGTGATGTTGATTCCGCCTTCCTCGCAAGTGCCCGAAGAGTGGGCAGTGGAATCGGCGTTCGCTCCGCCGGTGCCGCGCGCATCGCACCCGCGCTGCAGGCGCGTCATCGTCAGGCCGCGCCTGCCGCGGGAACTGCCTGGAACGGACGATTGGGAGCGCGTCTGCCGGGCAGCCTTTCCTGACGGCAAGCGGCCGCTGGCCACGCCAGAAATGCTGTGCAAGCTGCCCGCCGCAATTGAAGCCGGCGCAGTGCGGCTCACGCTTTTTGACGATGAAGTGATCGATGTCGAAGCCGCAACGGATAAGGAAAAGCCGGTGCTGGGTCTGGCGATCGACGTTGGCACCACGACGGTCGTTGTGCGGCTGATGGACATGGCCACGGGCGAGCAGCTTGCTTTGGCCGGCGCTCAGAACCGCCAGGTCAGCATGGGCGCGAACGTCATCAGCCGCATCGCGGTGGGCAGCACCGGCCGCGGGCTGGAACTGCTGCAGAAACTGGTCAACGAAAAGACGATTGTTCCGCTGATCGAAAAATGCGTGGCGCAGGCCGGCGCCAAAGGACAGACGATTCACCACGCCGTCATCGGTGGCAACACGTGCATGGCGCACCTGCTGCTCGGCCTGCCGCCGAAAGGTTTGGGCGTGGTTCCGTTCAACGCGGTGGCGCTGGCTCCAGCGGCCGGAAGCGGGGCGCCGCTGGGGCTGCCCGTGAACAAAGTCGAGTGTCTGCCGGCGGCAGGCGCGTACATTGGCGGCGATGTGCTGGGCGGCGTTTACGCGCAGGGACTTGATCACTCCGGACCGCCCGAAATGCTGATCGACGTCGGCACCAACAGCGAGATTGTCTTGCGTGTCGGCGACAAGCTGTATGGCGCGTCGGCGCCCGCCGGTCCGGCGTTCGAAGGCGGCGGGCTGTCGTGCGGCGGCCCGGCCGGCCCGGGCGCGGTGACGCATCTGCGTCTTGAGAACGGCGCGTTCCAGATCGAGACGTACAAGAACACCGTGCCGGCGCATATCTGCGGCAGCGCGTACGTTGATTTTCTCGCGCTGGGCCGGGAGCACGGTTTCATCTCCGTGCAAGGGCGTTATCAGGGCAACATTCCGGTGCCGCCGGGCGTGGATGTGAGCGCCGAAGAAAAGAACGCTCTAACGCCGGGCAAGCGCTGCGTGCTGGCCAAGGGCGTTTACATCGATGAGCAAGACCTTGCGTTGCTGCTGCAAGCCAAGGCGGCTGTGCTGTCAGGCGTGCTGATTCTGCTGCGCACGGCCGGCATTTTGCCGGGAGACCTGCATACGCTGCATGTCGCGGGCGGATTTGGCAGACATTTGAACCCCGCTCACGCCGTGCGCATCGCGCTCCTTCCCAGCGTACCGCTTGATCGAATCAAGATCGTCGGGAATACGTCGTTGTCGGCATGCTGCTGCGCGCTGCTCAACGGACAAGCGAGCGGCGAGATGCGGCACTTTGCGCGCCGCGTCCGGGTGGTGGAGTTGAATCTCGAGCCGGATTTCGAGGACAGCTACATTGATGCGCTGATGATGCCTTGAGACAATAGTCTGTAGTCTAGAGTCTGGAAGTCACCCGCTCTACGGCATTTGCGCGACGGTGCGTTCGAGTTGTTCTGGATCGACGGGCTTGACCAAGTGCAGGGCGAAGCCGGCTTCGCTGGCGCGGCGCTGATCTTCCTCTTGCGCGTAGCCGGTCAGGGCGATGATCGGCGTGTCCTTCAACCGCGGATCGACCTTGAACGCTCGTGCGACAGCGTAGCCGTCCATTCCGCCGGGAAGGCCGATGTCGCAGAGGACGATCTCGGGGCCGACGTTGCGCGCGATTTCAAGACCTGACTGGCCGCTGAATGCGACTTCGACCTGGTGGCCGGCGAATTCGAGGACCAGGCGCAGGCTTTCGGCGGCATCCAGGTTATCTTCGATCAGCAGGATGCGGCGGCTGCGAGGCGAGACGGGCGTGGAGGCAGTAGTTTTTTCCATGGCTTTGTGCTCGGTCAGCAGCGGCAGTTCGATGATGAACGTGCTGCCCCGCCCGATTCCCTCACTTTCGGCGCGAATAGAACCATCATGCAGTTCAACGAGAGCTTTGGACAAGGCGAGGCCCAGGCCGAGTCCTCCGCGGTTGCGGTCGCGCGTATGATCGGCTTGAGCATAATTTTCGAAGGCGCGCGAGAGCATGGGGCGCTCCATGCCAATGCCGGTATCACGCACGTTGATCCTGGCTTTCCGCCCGCCAGGCATTTCGGTCAGTTCCAGGGTGACGCGGCCGCCTGGATCGGTGAACTTGCTGGCGTTGCTGAGCAGATTGCCGATGGCTTGTGAAAGCCGCGTTGAATCGCCGTGGACCCACAGCGGCTGTTCGGGAACGCGCACCTCAAGGATCACGCCCCCGGTTTCCAGGTTCGAGCGGGCGTCGTCGGCGCAGGCGCGTACGAGCGCGGTCAGATTCAGTCGCTCCTTGACGAGCAGGATCTTCTTGCGGGCGATGCGGGAGACATCCAGCAGATCATCGACATGCCGCGTCAGATGCTGAACCTGGCGCTGCATGATCTCGCGGACCTTCTTCAGTTGCGCGGGAGGGACTGAAGGCGCCATGACGATATGCAAGCCGTTGCGCAACGGCGCGAGGTGGTTGCGCAGTTCGTGGGCGAGCATCGCCAGAAAATCATCTTTTTGGCGGTCCACTTCAGCCAGGCGGTCGGCGCGCTCGCGCAGTTCGTTCTCCATCCGCTTTTGGTCGGTGATGTCGCGCAGAACTCCCGTAAAGAAGCGTCCTTCCTTGGTTTGGAACTCCCCAACGGCGAGGTAAAGGGGGAAGATGGAACCGTCCTTGCGCTTGCCCTGAACTTCGCGGCCGATACCGATGATCTTCTTTTCGCCCGTCTTCAAATAATTGTGCAGGTAGCGATCATGCGCCGCATGGTCGGGCTCGGGCATGAGTATGTTGACGTTGTGCCCAATGACTTCTTGAGCCTTATAGCCAAAGATCCGTTCCGCAGCGGGGTTAAAAGTCTGGATCGCACCCCGCACGTCAATAGTAACAATGCCTTCGACGACGTTATTCACCACGGAGCGAAATCGATCCTCATGCGCCTCCAGCCATTGTCTTTCAGATTGTTGATCGCTCACGTGTACTTTCCTTGGGGGCCGGGATCCGAAACGGCACCCATTACAGCAGAATTCTACAAGTTTAGACACCCAAAATTAGCAGAATCCTCCAAAAACAAGTTTTTTCTGTCCCAATACCTCTCATGCAGTATAAGTTGGAAAGGGGCCGCTATCATTCCCGAAAGGCGACGACCTGAATGCGCCAAATGCCGGTTCAAAAGGCTATACCGCCCTCGGGCAACGCAAAGCGCTGGCTAAAAGCGGGTGCCTTGGTGGCGGCGATCAGCCTCGTGTGTTTTGCCGCCGTCAGGCTGAGCACACGGCATGTCCGCGACCTGCAGCCGCAGGAAATCCGCGAGAAGATGGAATCCTCCGAGCTGCCGCTGGAGCGCGCCATCGAGCAGGTCAACCGGCTGGATGTCCAGGACCGCCGGGAACTGATGCAAAGCCGCGAGGCGCAAACCTATTTCCGCAACCTGCAGCCGGAGCAACGCAAGCGTTTTATCCAAGAGACCCTCGACCGAGGCATTCGCCAGCAGATCGAACGTTACCGACAACTGAACAAAGAGCAGCGCGCCGAGTTCATCGCTGAAATACAGCAGCGCCAAGCCGAGGAGCGCGAGCGCCTGCGGAATCTGCCGGAGAAAGAGCGCGCGGAGATGCGCGCGGCGATCACTCAGGGCCAGCTTGAACAAATTGTTGAGCGGGCTGTGCAAGCGTATTTGAGCGTTTCATCCAGCGAGGAGCGCGCGGAGCTTGCACCGCTCTTCGAGAACGCTCTTCAGAATCTGAACCTGGCTCGTACGGGAAGCGGCAAGTAAGCGGGAACAGCGCGCAAAAAAAGCACGGGCAGCCAACGACGAACAGAGGCTGCCCGTGGCACATCGTGGCAACTACTGTGCTTTCTTCTCTTCGCCGCCGGGTGCGCGCCGAGCCGGGAAGAGCTTGGCAACCTGTGCTTCGTTGAGAGCCGGGGTGAGCGCCTTCTTGTACTCCTCACGAGCATTGAAGCCCATCTTCTCGGTCAGTTTCTTGTAAGCGGCGCCAATCGCTTCCCGATCGTTGGCATCGCGGGCCTTCTTGATTTCGGCCTGGGCTTCTGCCACGCCTTCCTTCTTGTTTGCTTCTTCCATCTTCTTCGTGAACTCTTCGTTCACCGCCTGCACCTTCTTCTTCTGCTCGTCGGTAAGAGCATTGTCCGCGCCCAGCCGTTCGTTGATCTGTTCCATCGTCATCGGCACCTGCCCGCGCGTGCGACCGGCGCCATCGGCAGCGCGCAGTTGAGTTGTTCCGAGTGCCAAGACCAGCACGGCGAGCAACAGCCACGTTTTCCGCAACATTGATAATTCCTCCAAAAGTCCCCACCTCGCTCTCCCTTCAAGGGAGGGCACTTTTATTATAGAGAAGAGTTCCCCTAGAATACTGCGCAAAAAATGGGTGCCGGCGCACCTTGGCTTCCCAGTGGATGTGAAGACGGCCGGTGCTGGCGCGTCTGATTTGTGGTTATGTCAATCAGAGGGTCAACTTATGAGATCGACGCGTTGTTGCTTCGCCGCGGCCAACTTCTTGGCAGCGCTTTCAACGACCGCGAGTTTTACTCTGCCGCTCATCAACGAAGACACGGGCAACCAACGACGAACGGCGGCTGCCCGTGCCACACAAAACCCTTACTTCTCCGTTTCCGACTGCGTCTCGTCCTTAGCGGGCACAAGGCGCTCGACGGAATCGGCCACGACCACTGTCTTTCCCTTGTAGTCGTCGTTCAGCGTGATCTTCAGGTTCTTCTCAAGCCGATCCTTGTCGTACTTCAGAACTGCGCCCTTCACCTTCACGTTCTGCTCGCCGGCACTGACATTGATGGGCTCCTGGTTGATCGGCTGCCGCGTCACCACCAGCACCTGATCCTTTCCAGTCGGGCCAACGCCGCTGAGTATAAACGCATTATCGCCGTTCGTTTCGCCCACATTGCCCTCAAGCGTCGCGTTCCGGCCGACCAGCGTTTCCAGGTCTTGCCGGTTGTCTTGGATCACCACTGGAGCGCCGACACCGGGCTGATATGTTCCCGGAGTTTTCATTCCGCCGCCCCACCAACCCCAGCCGCCAAAGCCGAAGACGAGAAGAATCAACGCCAGGAACCACAGCCACCACCATCCGGCGCCTGCGCTGGTCCGCGCCTCGTCATCGCGATACGGATCACGGGGTTCATTGTACGGGTCTGCCATATCGCACCTCCTTTAACTTAGCGCGGATATGCACTGCACGCCGCCGCGCCAAGGCTTGAACGCAAGCGTGATACCGCCTCAGCGCGCCTCCTGCGACGGTTGCGTGTAAGATGCGGGCATCGAGCGCTCGCTGGGGCCAAACAGGCTCATCAGCGTTGCCTTCGTGTCGTCATCGGCGATATATCCGAGATGTCCGCCATGCGACAGCAACGTCAGGTGGTCCTGACCGGCGCACGATTTCAGCCGTGCTACGTCTTCCGCCGTGTTGAACGGGTCGTTTTCAGCCACAATGGCTTTTGAGTATGACGGCTGATGGCTCAGCAATTCGCACAGGTCCGTCGCGCGGATCATGTCGTCCACGTTCTGCGCTCCAATGCGTTCGCGCCAGGCCGGCAGAGCCAGGTCGTCTGCGTACTTCTCGAAGCCCCACACCTCCGCGTACTCGTCCTTGGTGAACTCGTCTCCGCTCGGCAGGGCTTCAGTATGGAAAACAGCATCGTTGCGGATCACCACGGGCTTGAGTTCCTCGTGGAAACTCGCCGAAATCGCCGCCCGCAACAGTTCCATGCTCATCTTTTCGCAACACGGATCTTTTGAAGACTTGTAGCCGCCAAAACCATAGCCGCCGAACTTCCATTGCAGTTCGGAAAGCGTGTATTGGAATCGGTCGTTGACGTACCAGTCATCCAGAATCTCCGCCGTCTTGCGCAAATCGACCGGCGGCGAGTAGGCGCGGATCAACGAGACTTTGAACGGCAGGCGTCCCTCATTGGCCATTTCTCCCAGAACGAGCGCCTCGAGCCCGCCGTAGCTCATCCCCACGATGCCAATCTGCGAAACCCTGCCTTGCGCCTGCGGTTCGTTCAGGAAGGCCGAGACGATGTCGCGCACTTTGTTGCTTTCCGCCCACAGATTTCCCGACGGCCCATGCGCGCACTTCTGGACGAACTCCGGGCGGAACGTCGAGTCGAACGTCAGGACGTGATAGCCGGCGTCCGACAGCCACTGTGGCCACAGCTTGCTGAAATTGTCCTGCGTGCGTCCAGCGATGCCCAGCAGCACCACCACCAGCGGCGCGGAGAAATCATGAATCGACGCGCTGACCGACACTTCGCCGCAACAACCGGCGTTCAACTTCAGCGTCTGAAAGCACTCGCTCTTGACTTTCGGCACCCCAAGGAAGCCCATGACGGTATCGTATTCGCCACTCTGGCAAGCCGCTCCAGCGGACGTGCACGTCGAACACCCCTCTTCACAACTCGACGCAAAACACGGCATTGCGCCAAGCAACGCGAGCATGGCCAGCGGCCAAGCTTTCATCCCTTGCAAAGTTTTCATGTTGGTTGTCTCCATCCGGCCGCATAAATGCCAAACCCCAATTCCCGCGCGCGCAAGAACGGTGCCGAAGTGAGTCTAGAGTCTGGAGTCTGGAGTCTGGAGTCGGGGCTGCCGGCTTCTGAGCTTACTCGTCCGCGATTCCTTCGGTGACCGGCGCCCGGCCTTTGATCTCATCGACGGTGTCGGCAAGGACTTTATCGAGCATCGCTGGCGGCGGCGGCTTAACAATGCCGCTCTCCATCAGCAGAGTCACCAGCCCGCGAGCCTGATCGATGTCCTTCTGCGCTCGGCGGAGCACTTCGTTCGGGTACAGCCGCCACTGCGCCACGCCGTCCTGAATCGCTTGCGCGGCGACGTCGGCCGCTTCCTGAGCGAAGACCTGTACGTCTTCCATCGTCGGCATGATGTGCTCGGTATCGAGACCGATCTTCTGCTGCGTCCGGGCGATCGAGTGCGCCGCGGCCATGGCCATCGTGTCGGTCACCTTTGAGGCACGGACCAGCAGCGCACCTTTCAAAAGACCGGGGAAGCAGAGTGAGTTGTTCACCTGATTTGGAAAATCACTACGCCCCGTCGCGATCACCCATGCGCCCGCGGCCTTCGCTTCGTGCGGGTAAATCTCCGGGACCGGATTGGCGCAGGCAAAGACGATGGCCTTTTCAGCCATCGCAGAAATCCACTCCTTTTTCACCCCGCCGGGCCCGGACCGGGAAAGCGCACAAAGGACATCGGCGCCCAAAATCGCGTCTTCGATCTTGTCCACTTTTTGCGGATTCGTCGTCTGGCAGAGCTCCCATTTCCGATAAAACCGCACGTCCTTCTGCACATCGTCGCGCCCGCTGTGCAGGCCGCCTTTCGAATCGAAAACAATCACATTGCGCGGATCAAGGCCCTCCGCCAGCAGCAACCGGACAATCGTCGCGTTCGACGCGCCCGCGCCCAGGAACACCGCTTTGGTCTTGCGCCATTCCTTGCCGGCCAGCTTGAGCGCGTTGATCATTCCCGCGAGCGTGACGCAAGCGGTGCCTTGCGCGTCATCGTGCCACACGGGAATCCCGCAGTCCTGCAGGTTGTCGAGCACCTGGAAACACGCCGGCTGAGCGATGTCTTCCAGGTTCACCGCTCCAACCGACGGCGCCAGCATGTGGACAAAGTCGATGATCTTCTCGGCGCTCTGGTCGCGATGCGAGGACGTAATGTCGTGCTTGAAATCAGGTTTGTGGCTGCCTGGATTTGGGCTGCTGTTGATGCACAAGGCGATCGCGTTCACGCCGCCGAGGTAGTACATCAGCAGCGCCTTGCCTTCCATCACGCCCAGGCCACCGGACGGCGTGCAGTCGCCATCGCCCAGGACTCGGCTGGAGTCTGAAACGATGGCCACCAGGTTACTGCGGTTGGACAGATCGTAGCTGCGCAGATTGTTGTCGCGAATCGCCGTGGAGATCGCCGAGACCCCGGGCGTGTACCAGACGCCGAACCAGCCCAGGCCGTAGATACCGGCTTTCGGGATCGTAATCATTTTCCCGCCATAGAACTCATGCATCGCCAGCGAGAGGCGCTTGAGGAAAACAGTTTGAGCCTTGGCGGTTTCGTCGGGAGTAAAGTCTTTCGGAAACCGGCTGGCGAGCTTGTTCAGATCGAGATATTCGGGAATATTCACGCGCGCGTCCTTTAATCAGACTCCAGATAACTAGACTTGCGTTCCCTCTGACATCCAGACTCCAGACTCAAGACTCCAGACTCAAGACTCCAGACTCAAGACTACAAGTCTTCAACTCTTTATATCGCGCTCCTCAAACAACAGCATGCTGGCAGACAGCAACGCTACAAGATAACCGGTCAGGTGAATCAGCGAGACATAAATCTCGCCGTTCTTTATATAGCTATAAAAACACTGCTGCCAGCGGAGCATGTGCGTGACGAAAAGGTAAGGGTAGAGCCAGTCTAGAAACGGCAGAGCCCTCAACGTCAGTACGGCAAAATAAATGGACAGTGTGAGCACGTAAGCCATCGCCGCAGTGTCCACCAGCGCCGAAATCAAAAGCGCCAAGGCTGAAAGCACCGCCATGCCCGCCGACGCCAGCAACGCGGCCAGGAGAAAACGCATGGGCAGTTCGGCTTCCGGGACCATGCTCGCGCCATCCATTCCGTTGTTGAAGATCACGTTCAACGTATAGAGATTGCCGGTGCCGAAGTTCGCGATCCCACCGGCCAGCAGCAGCACCAGCACAAAGAACGACAACGCCAGCGAGTAGCCGCACAGCATCAGGAACTTGCCCAGGATCAGCCGCCGCCGGGTCACGGGCCGGATTAAGCAAGCTCTCAGCGTTCCCTGCTCCGCTTCTCCGGCCACCATCAGTCCCGAGGCCACCGAGATGAAAATGGGGATCAGCATTTGGAAGACTGGATTCATCGCGTGCGCGGCCATGTAATAGCCGTTCACGAATTCGCTCTTGTCGCGAAAGTTGAAATCGAACGACTTGAAAATCTGTTTGTGGATCGTGAACTGAACGTGATGAAAGACGCTGATGATCAGGATCACGACGATCGTCAGGACCAGAAATGGCAACCACGTGATGCGCCGGCCCATCATCTTGGTCCACTCGAACCGCAACAGCGGCCCCATCGCGCTGGCAGGTTCATCGGCGTGCTGCGACTGTTCTGATGATGCGCTCACGCCGCACCTCTTCCGGACGGGGTAGCGCCGGCGTCCCTGCCGGCCGGCACGGAGGCCGGCGCTACCAGCAGGGACTCCCGGCTGGTCGTTTTCTCGAGGAACAACCGGTCCAACCATCCATTCTCCGGCCCGATGCTGCGCACCGCGAAGCCTGCGCCCACCAGAGCGGCATTTGCCGCCGCCGCATCGGTTCCGGCCGGCAATCGCAAACCGCCCTCGCAAACGGTGGCTTCGAGACGCAGTTTCTCGCGCAGCAGCCCTGCGGCGGCTTCGGGCCGGTCCACGGTCACTTCGAGGCTGCGGAAATTGCGTTCGATCTCATCCAGCCGGCCGCTCAGAATCGCGGTGCCGCGTTCGAGCATCAGGATGTGAGTGCACAGGTTTTCGACCTCCCCGAGCATGTGGCTGGAGAGGAAGATCGTCAGGCCTTCCTCGCGCACCAGCCGCAGAATGAGCTCGCGCGTTTCCCGGATCCCGTGCGGGTCCAGGCCGTCGGTGGGCTCGTCGAGCACCAGCAGTTCCGGCCGCGGCAGCAGACAGGCCGCGATGCCCAGGCGCTGCCGCATGCCGTGGCTGTAAACCTTGACCAGTTCGTCGGCGCGATCGGGCAATCCGACTTGCGTCAGGACGCGATCGATTTCACTGTTCGCGACGCCGCCCGAAAGTCCCGCGAAGATCTCCAGGTTTTTCCGCCCGCTGAGATAGCCGTAGAAGGCCGGCGCTTCGACAAAGGCGCCGACTTTTCGCAGCGCAGCGAGGCGTTCGGTGGCAAGATCGTGTCCATCGATGGAGACGCGACCGGCCGTCGGGTGGATCAGCCCCAGGATCATGCGGATCGTTGTGGACTTGCCCGCGCCATTCGGCCCCAGAAAGCCGAAGACGTCGCCGCGCTGAAGCGTGAGGCCGACGTTGTTGACGGCGACGAGCTTGGTAGCGCCGGCCTCCGCGCCGGCGGGATCCGGGTCGCTGCTGCGGCCTGCCGGCACGGAGGCCGGCGCTACCCATCGCGGCCGGCGCAGCGAGCGGCGGAAGACTTTGGTCAACCCCTCAGCAAGCAACAGCGGTGCAGGCATTTGTCGCAGTCCGTCCAAAGCTGTTCAGCAGCTTATCAGATCGTCTCTATCCGCAAATAGAAACGTCACGGTCCCTCTTGTCCAAACGTTGAGCCGCCTAATCTCCGCGTCGTCTCTTGTCCAAGACTGCACCGTGCGTCGTAAGACATTTCGCCGAATTGTCCGTCCTGTAGTTGTCCCACCCTGTAAAAAATTGCACATGTGGTGGCACGCTTGTGTTCGCGCGTCCTTTTGCGCGAACTCAAGCGTGCATCACAGCCGCATTCTGTCCAAGAACGCACCTGTGCAAAGGGTGCCATCGGTCTGCGCTTCTTCCGTTTGCATACCGACGGACTTCGTTCCGTCCAAAAACGCACAATGTGTAGAATACTCCGCACGTGTGCAGACCCTAAGCTGAGCCGTCAGATAGAACTCCATATCTAAGGACATAGTTTCCCCTCACCCACGTCATATATGACGTTCAATCCCCGTATTTACTGCAATAATTATTAATATTTTTTACGGCTAACGTTACTTCGCCGTCAACGTCACGTCTTTCAGCCAGACCTTGCCCTTGGCTTGGCCCAGCATGAAGCCGACTCGGTTGTTGTCTTTGACAGGATCGCCGACGGTGAATGTGAATTTGTAGTCCTTCCAATCCGTCGCCAAGGATGCCGTCTCTTCGAGTCCAAGGTTGTGCCAGTCCTCTTGGTCAATCCCGGCAACGCACGAGATGTCGCGAGCGACAGAGGCCTTGGCCTTGAAAGTCAGCACATAATCCTTGCCAGCCTTCAGGTCCAGCTTGGTCTGGAAAAGCTGCACGTGCCAGAGTTCGGCATCAACGTTGGTCACGTCGATCGTCAGCGCGTCGCCATCCACCGCTGCAGTGGCCTTCCCCTCCTCATGCTGTTCCAGACGCCAGTTCTCGGTTGAGTTCGTCGGCTTGAGCAGATTCGCTTCGCCAGCCCACGTTGTCCGCGAAAGTACGGCAAACGCCAAAACGACTGTTGCGATGCTAATGATGGTCTTCATAGATCCCCTCCTTAAAGTTGATGCTCAACGTAAACATCGTATTCTAACACAAAATTCTTTCCGAGTGACACGTTCTCTCCATCCGTTCCGTTCTTCGGGGTGTGTTCAATTCCAGTTAGCCGTTTTCTCGAAATCAAGCAGGGGGATGGGCGGGGGCCAGCGCTGTTCCCATTGTCCGTCTTGCGAGAGAATGGCCGCCTTGACTTGATGGCCCGCTTCGGCGCCGACTTTGGTCC
>DASXUX010000013.1:0-20427 GCA_036504595.1 Planctomycetota bacterium
ATTGCCGCTAGAACGCTTCGAGACGAACGTTGAACGCATTTCCCCGCGCGTCGTCGCCGGCCAGGCGCAAGGAACGCTCTGTGTTTACTGCAAACTGCCGCAGAGCATGCGCGATCTGCGGCCGGGCATGAGCGGCTTTGCGCGCATCTCCAACGGCCGGCGTTCAGCGGGAATGGTGTTGTTCGGCCGGCTGCTGCGATCGCTCCGCAGCGAGTTCTGGTGGTAACTTTCACGGCAACTTCTCGCTATTGCGCGTAGTATTCCAGGAACTCCTGGCACGCTTCGATAGCTTCCGCGAAAGACAGTTTTGAACTGCGGAGTCGATCACGCAGAGTGTCGCCGTAACCGATTCTTCCCAAACGCCGAGAGCTGCGAGTCCACTCTTCTAATCTCTTCTTCGAGTCTTATCGCTTGCGGATCTGTTAGGTCCTGTGTGGCAACTTGTGCCGCCAGCCCGCATTCCGTGCCGAAGATGATCGCTCGATACCTTGGTTCTGACATGAGTCTCCTTCCCCATAGCAGTCGTCGTCTGCATTAACGCTCCTTGTCCCCGGGTTCAAGAGCGCCCGTCCCGAAAACGCTACTTTCGTTCGATAGAGCTGCAGTGCGATTTGAAGCAGGTTGAAGCCGCTCCTTGCATGCGTCAACCTTGGCAGGAGTTAACGTCGTGGGGTGGATCGCTTTCTCTGTGCACGGATTCGATGTGGTTGGGCTGATCCGGAGATCGCGGGGGCGACGACGTTCTGTAACCCAGTGCCCAACGCAGACAGAGGCCAGCATGATCGCGGCGATCATCATCGGCCCGCCAAACAGCATGATCAGCGCTTCTCTCGTCTGCAGCTTGTTGATTTGTATTTGGCTCGCAGCTAGTACCTAAGCGCGACACTCCGCCAAGTTCTTGGTTGGAGTGCGCCTGCCAACCGAGGGCCAAAATGTGCCTTGTTTGATCCGGGACACGCTGGGCACGAAGTCGCCGTAGCGCATACCGGCATCGAATGCCTGACGCGCGCGAAAGAGTTCAAACCCGGTGTGATTCTCTGCGACATCGGCCTCCCCGGCGCAATGGATGGGTATGCCGTGGCACAAGCGCTGCGGGCCGACCGCGAACTCTCGGCCACGTATCTGATTGCCATGACCGGTTACGGCCAGGACGAAGACCGCCGCCGCGCCGAAGAGGCCGGCTTCGACCATCACCTGACAAAGCCGGCGGACCCAGACGCACTAGAGCGCCTGCTGGCGCGTTAAGAATTGCGCCGGCCGTCGTCCTTGTACTAACGACGAAGAATTCATTTCGGCTGCGGCTGAAATGGCCGGCTGTCCTTTGGCAGCATCAAATTGAATCTTGTGCCCGCAGATGCCGTGCTGTCAATGTTCACCTTGCCGCCATGCGCCTCTGCTATGGCATGAACCACTGCAAGGCCAATGCCCCAACCCGGTTTGGTTGTGGTTCCTCGACGGATGAACGGGCGAAACAGCCTGGGCACCTCTTCTAGTGGAATAGGCGTGCCCCAGTTATGAACCCATACGCGGGCCAAGCCCTGGTCAGCGTCCACACCCATGGTTACGGGCTTGCCGTGAGTGCCGTGTTTCACTGCATTGTCGATCAGATTGGCTACGGCGCGCCTGACGTGCTGCTCACTCCAGAAGCCGACTACGCGCTCACCGCTACGCCAGCAAAGTAGGTCGCCGTAAACGGTCTTGAGCTGTGTCACCAGCGCGGCCAGGCTTACCTGCAAGTCGAACTCCGTGATCTGCAGTTGAAGTCGCTCACCAGCGTGCGCGCGCATGGAATCGAGCAGATTCTGCACCATGCTTTCCATACGGTCGACGGTCTCCGTGATCTGTGCAGCGGCAACGTTTCGGCGCGCTGCGTCGTCGCCGTGCCTCAACATCGCGAGTCCATGTGCCTTGATGAGCACCAAAGGCGTTCGCAGATCGTGTGCAAGCGCAGAGATGAGGGCATCCCGCAGATCGCGCTCGCGCCGCATTACTTCCGCGTGCTCGCGTTCCACTTGAACCAATCGTTTTCCGAACTCGTTGCCGAGATCGCGAAACAGGAAGAACATGCCGTCCAACACGCGTCGATAATCTGCCGCAGTTATGCTCGGCATCGCGTCGCACGCGTCCAACAGCACCTCCCGCAGAATTCTGAACTCTTCGAGTATTTCGCCGAACTCGTGCGTTCGACCGAGTGCCCGAACCAGCGCCACTTGGCCGCAGTCAATAGCGTCGCAGATGCGTTGCGGTGCCAAGCGACCCTCGCAAACGGTTGCGAGCGCGTCGATGATCTGCGGCACATGATTTATGAGCGCCGCATCCTTTGGCGCTACCCCAGGACTGTTCTGTTGGACGCGGCGTCGCCAAGTGTCGGCGAGTTTATTTCTTTTTGCACGCAAAGTTTCCGCTATAGAAATCATTGAGACCTTATGCCTTGCCCAACCGAAGCGAGCTGGATCAAGACGATTGCCCATACGCTTCTTTCGTTGAAGGGATATATCCTCCAACACGCAAAGCAACGCCAGCAGATGCGCACGTGGCGGGCCCGAAAACGGCGTCTTCTGTGAAAACGAACAGAGATTCCGCGCCCATGAGTGCTTTACGCCGCCCCGATTGCGCTTCGTCGGCCGCAGCACGCAATGCGGGAATGGCAGACGCAACGCTTGACATGTGCCTAACGGCTGAGGCCATGCTCCGTCACATGAGTTTGAGCGTTCTTATCGCTGCCGCTTGGCCGCCATTAGGTTTTCCATGCGGCATCCGCGACGGGAAATAATATTGCGTGCAGATTCAGCAGAACACTCCTCGTAGCGCCAATCAATGGACTATCCGTGGACGTCATCGACGATCATTACTGTTGCCATACATTCCCCTCGGGTAATAGGGCTCCAGCCGTACTTCTTTGGCTATAGCGACACTGTATGTGCATGGAACAAAAATGATGGTTGCAGTTATGACACGCACCGAAGGTCCGCTCTCGGAGCACCACACAAACAGTCTGTTTTTCGCAAAGTATCGTTCAACGTCACTTGTTCTCTTCGAGCGGTCGTTGTCGTCCATGAATCTCGCCTCCGCGGTCAACCGACCGCCTGAAACGAACCTGAACTGCGCACAATCTCCAAAAGTGGATCGTGCGAGTTCTTGCTGAAAACTGGCGAGCGGCTGCGGGCAAATGTTTCGTGGTATAGGCGCTTACGCTTGCCCGAAAAAGAAACGCATGGACAGGGCGAAACCAGATGACCGGGCACACATGTCCGTCCGCTGCAGGACTCCATCAAGCAGCATCCTTGTGAGAATACATTGCGAACCCCCGCAGGCCCGGGTGCATTGCCCTGTGGCGTAAGGGTTGCGTTCCCGGGCGTAAATCCGGCCGTTTTGCTGGCGCGCAAGCGCAGACGGTCCGGCGCACATATTCCATGGGGAACCTATGCCTTCCGCCCAACTTCCCGCTGACCTGCAGACGAAAATCGAGCATGCCCGCAGGCTGCGCAATAGACCTGTCGAGAGCCGTTTTTCCGAGCCGGCAACGGTGGCGGAGACTCTTTACCTGCGTGCCGCCAACCAGCCGGAAGCCCCGTTCCTGACGTATCTGGCCGAAGACGGCGCGCTTCGCAGCTACAGCTATGCGGAGTTTTATCGCGCCGTCCGGCGCATCGCAGCCATGCTCCACATTTTTGCCGGCGTGAAAGCAGGCGATCGCATCGCCACGGCGATGCACAACCACGACCAGACGATCCTGGTGAATTTCGCGGCCTGGCACCTGGGTGCCACGGTTGTGCCGCTGAACATGGCTGAAGACGATAAGCGCCTGGCGTACATCCTGGAGCACTCGCGCGCAAAGGTCTTGTTCGCGCTCTCCGAGCATTTGGAGCGCGCCCGTGCACTGCGCAGGGTCGCCGACAGCATTGAACAATTCATCATTACTGACGGCATCCCGAGCCACTGCGAGCGCGGAGAAGTTTGCCTCCATGACGTTGTGCTTCCCGTAGACGTGCCGCAGTTCGCCAAACCCGCAACCGTCACGCCCGAAGCCGAAGCTCTGATCGTTTACACCTCCGGCACAACCGGCATGCCCAAAGGCGTGGTGCTCAGTCAGTACAACTTGGTCGCCGACGCCTATTCTATCGCGCAATGGCACCAGCTTAGTCCCGGCAACCAAATGATGTGCGTCCTGCCGGTCCATCACGTCAACGGCCTGGTGGTCACGCATATAGCGCCGATGTTCAGCGGCGGCAGCGTCGTCTTGCGGCAAAAGTTTGTTGCGGACGATTTTTTTGAGATCGTGCGGAAGCATAGCGTGCAGGTCGTCAGCGTCGTACCCACGCTGCTTCAGTTTTTGCTGGAAGCCCACACCCGCGCGGGCTCGCATGGCGATCTTGCGCGCAAGCTCGCGCCAACACTGCGCCACTTGATTTGCGGCGCGGGGCCGCTGACTGTTGATCTTGCGGCGCGGTTCGAAGACCGTTTTGGTGTGCCGATCTGCCACGGCTACGGCCTCAGCGAAACGACCTGCTATTCATGTTTCGTGCCGCTGCCCGCCAGCACGGAGGACGGCGTCACCGAGCACCAGCGCTGGATGCGCGACTTCGGTTATCCATCCATCGGCCTGCCGGTCAGCACAAACGAAATGGCAATTCACGACGACGGCGGCCGGGCGCTGCCCGAAGGCGAGAAGGGCGAGATCGTCATCCGCGGGCACAACGTGATGCTTGGCTATCACGACAACGTTTCCGCGAACCAAAATGCGTTCACGCACGGCTGGTTCCGCAGTGGCGACGAAGGCTTCTTCAAGACCGATGCACGCGGCCAAAGTTACTTCTTCATCTCCGGCCGCTACAAGGAGCTCATCATCCGCGGCGGCGTGAAGATTTCGCCGCTCGAACTCGATGAAGTCCTTTGCGGAATTCCGGGCGTCAAAGCCGCCATGGCGGTCGGGTTCGAGAACGTCACCTACGGCGAAGAAGTGGGGGCCTACGTCGTCCCGCAACCGGGCTCTGGCTTAACTGCTGAAGCGGTCCTGTCGGCGTGTCGCGCGCGCATGCCGTCCTGGATGTGCCCCAAAGCCGTTGTTTTCGGCGAGAAATTCCCGGTCACGAGCACCGGCAAGTACCAGCGCAATCAACTCAAGCCCCTTTTCGCCGCCCGAACCTTGGAGGTCCAGACCTCAAAAGATGAGGACGCCAAGCATGTTGCCGCGCATGACGCGATCGAAGCAGAGTTGCTGAAGCTCTGGAAGCAGACCATGGGCGTCTCAAAGGTCGCGATTACCGACGATTTCTTTGCACTCGGTGGTAACTCGATGATTGCCGCCAGCATCATCTCGCGAATCGAACAGCGCTTCGGCAAAAACCTGCCGCTGGCCACATTCTTTCAGACCCCCACCATCGCGGGCATCGCCGCACTGTTGAGGAAAGAAGGCTGGAAGCCGTCCTGGTCTTCTCTTGTACCGATGCAAACGAAAGGATCGCGCCCTCCGTTCTACTGCGTGCATCCCGTTGGCGGAAATGTCCTGTGCTATCACGACCTGGCCCGTGGCCTTGGTGAAGATCAGCCGGTGTACGGGCTTCAAGCGCCGGGCCTGGATGGCGAGCAAGGCTTTGACTTCTGCATTGAGGACCTCGCGCGACAGCACGTCCGAGAAATCCGCCAATTCCAGTCCGACGGACCGTACTACCTGGGCGGCGCTTCAATGGGCGGCCTTGTGGCCTTTGAAATCGCGCAGCAACTGGTTGAGCAAGGCGCAGAGGTCGGGCTCTTGGCGTTGTTCGATACGCCCGGCCCGCATAGCGTCCCTGTATCTGGCCGCCGGTACTTACGCAGCTCTCTGCAAAGAATGATGGAAGTCCTCGACAATCATATCGGGAATCTGGCGCGGCTGACGCCAGGCGAAGCGGCGGTCTATCTTCTGCGAGAACTGCGCTGGCTCAGGTTCAGAGCGCTTGAGAAAGCCTCTGGACTGTTTGGCGGCAGTTCGCTCGTTTCCGATACGCTGATGAAGATCGAAGCCGGAGCCCGCGCCGCGCGAGAACGATACGCGGTGCGTCCGTACCGTGGCCGAGTAACTTTGTTCCGGGCCAGTCACTACTCGCAGGAGTTCCGTCCCGACCCCCACCTGGGCTGGGATGGCATCGCTCTGGACGGGCTAGAGGTCTTTGAAGTCCCCGGTTACCACTCGTCCATCTTTATCGCGCCCCGTGTCTGCGTACTGGCGGATCACCTTCGAGACTGTATTGAGAAGGTCCAGGCAGCGACGCGGGATCGAAACACCACGAAATGAGATTCGATCGTCGACCGCTTCAGGATGAAGCGCATGATGCGCCGCGAACTGCTTGTACGCCGCCACGTCTTGCTCGGATAGCGCCTCATGCGAGCGTGTTGGTAAAGGACCGCCAGCTTCCGAATCGCGTGCAAATACGGCGAAGCGCTTCAATCGAAAGAGCCAGATTTGTTTCTGGGCTCGGCTCTAGACCGCCTGCAAAATCTCGTTTAATGCTCGGCACAACTCGCCAGGATTGCAGGGCTTAGCGAAGTGCCGCAGGAAACCTTCATCCAGAGCACGCTTTCGATCTTCCGCGCGGGCAAAGGCCGTCAGGGCGATCGCTGGAACCTGGATGCCTTGCCGGCGCATCTCGCGGAGGAGTTCGTATCCGTCCGTATCGGGCATTCCGATATCCGTAATCAATATATCAGGCGGGCGCTCGGCGGCTTTCTGTAGAGCCTCTTTGGCTGACATTGCCATGATGAGCTCTGCACCCATTGACTGCAGAAGCGTTGCCAGGTACTCCAGGGTATCCTTGTCATCATCGACGATTAGCAGTCGCTTCCCTTTGAGTAGCCCCGTATTGTAAGGCGCTTGCTCTAGCGCTGCCTGCTGAGCGACTGCGCTTGAAACCGTAATTGACGAGGCGGTAGCAGGCAGGCGCACAACGAACGTGCTTCCTTCTCCGCGGCCTTTGCTTTCCACACTAACATTTCCTCCATGCAGAAGCACGAGCTCATGCACGATGGAGAGGCCCAGGCCCAAGCCGCCATGCCGCCGTGTGTAGGTACTATCGGACTGGCTGAAGCGCTTGAACATATTCGGTACAAATGCTGGGTCGATTCCCTCACCCGTATCGGTCACACGTAGCTCGGCTTCGCACCCCACGCGCCGCAGGCGAATTTCGACTTTTCCGCCATCGTGATTGAACTTGATCGCATTGCTTAGGAGGTTCCAAACGATCTGCTGCAATCGGTCCGCATCCCCGAGTACTGGTCCTACGGATTCCTCCATCACAAATTTCATGTGAATCTGTTTGCCCTCGGCCATTGTGCGCACGGCTTCCATGGCACCTTCGATGACCTGAGCCAGCCCAACCGGTGCAAGCTGAATTTGGACTTTTCCTGAGACGATGCGGCTTACATCGAGTAAGTCTTCAACGAGCCTGATCTGCGCACGCACGTTTCTATTGATCGTATCTAACCCGCGTTCAAGCAGCTTCTCATCTGCCTTGGTATTGCGCAGAATTTGCGTCCAGCCGAGAATAGGCGTCAGTGGTGTGCGCAATTCATGCGAAACGACAGCCAAGAACTCATCTTTGCGGCGTGAGGCTGCGGCTAATTCGTCGGCCGTCCGACGTAAGGCTTGTTCCGCAAGTTTGCGCTCAGTCAGGTCTACACCATGAGCAAAAATACGTTGGATCGTTCCATCCGGCTCCCGCAGCGGCTGGATTACAAAATCCAGCCACGCTTCTTCCATTGCCCCGCCAGCGCCGCGCGCAAGCATTACTGAAACGTCGTTTGCAATAAAGGGCTCTCCAGTTTGACGAACACGATCGAGAATCTGCGGATAAGGCGTGCCGGCGATCTCCGGCAGTGCCTCCACAAGTTTCTTGCCAAGAATGTCATGCCGGCCTACTACTTCATAGTAGTGATTGTTCGCCAATTCGAAGATATGGTCAGGGCCGCGCATAACGGCCATGAACGACGGGGCGCGCTGGATGATCTCCGTCAACCGCGATTCGCTTTGCCGCAGCGCCTCTTCTGCACGTCGGCGTTCGGTCACGTCCTCCTTGACGGCTACGAAGTGTGTGACATCGCGCCCAGTTGCGCGCACAGGGGCAATGGTCATCTCTTCAGTGTAAGATGTGCCGTCTTTGCGACGGTTGATCAGTTCGCCGTGCCACGTATCTCCGCGCAAGATCGTTTCCCACAGATCACGGTAGATCTCAGGGCGAGTTTCACCTGACTTCAGCACTCGTGGATTCTGCCCCAGCGCCTCCTCGCGCGTGTAACCCGTCAGCTTGGTGAACGCCGGATTGACCCACTTAATTCGGCCTTGCCGATCCGTGATAACTACGGCATTTGCTGCGGACTCCAGAGCTTGAGACAGCAGGCGCAATTCCACTGCAGCACGCCGCTTCTCCGTCACATCGTGGAAGACCATGACGACGCCAAGCGTATTGCCGGCCGTATCGCGAATGGGCGCAGCACTGTCCTCAATAGGGCATTCATGTCCATCTTTATGGACTAGGTTCGTATGATTCGCCAGACCCACGATGACGCCCTCACGCAGGACTCGCGCTACCGGATTCGCGGCAACCAAGCGCGTATCCTCATTGATAATATTGAACACTTTTTCCAGTGGTTGCCCCACGGCGTCGGCGTTCTTCCAACCTGTAGCTTGTTCCGCAACGGGATTGAGCAGGGTTACTCGTCCTTCGTGATCCGTGGCGATGACGGCGTCGCCAATGCTGGCGAGTGTGACCCGTAGCCATTCGCGTTCTCTCGTGATCTCTTCCTGGGCCTGCAGGCGCGCCAGAACTACGGTCTCACGTTTTTGCGCCCGTTCGCGCAAACCCGCCGTCAAGCTGATGAATATTCCCGCGACAGTAAACATGACTGTGCCGATTATGTCGCCAGAGGCCGCAATTCCGAACCCAACGGGTGCGATGAATAAGTAATCCGCCAGAAGGACAGAGAGCACCGTCGCGACGATACCGGGTCCGCAGCCGGCCAGCAACGCGGCCAACGCCACTGCCGGGGAAAAGCTGACAAAGGCCAGTCTCTGACCAAAAAGATCGCGAAGTAACCAGCGAAAGACTGCCGCCAGAATGACTGTCAGCACCGCCAGTCCATAGCGCGCGAATGGCCGGGAGAAAAGCGCCGGCGCGGATCTGATATCAAGAGGCATGCTCACTCGAATCCCCCTGGCTGCAGCTACTGCACTGGGCACCAAGATACCGGTACAGTTGGCACTGCGGTGGCGGATTGCGCAGCGCGCGGCTGGAGATAGTCTCTGCGCTGCGTCCTCAACTTCTTTCAATCAACTCTAATCAGCGCGTCAAGTCGCGCAAATGCAGTTCGTTCACATGCAATTTAAGATCGGGTGCGCCTTCGCTTAGAAGACCTTTGGGGGTTACCCGAGCCCTGGTCCGCATGCCCAATCATGTTGCCACACGCCTGGGTGCCGTTCCATAGATTGCTGCGCGCAGTCGCATCCCGGCAGGGACACCGTGGCGACGACTATGGAGAGATGATTGAATGCGTGGAGTTGACAGCCAACCGCAGCGTCTCCAAAGAGTGGCTGTGGGTCGATGGCGGTGCGCACGTTTGCGATTGCCGCCAGGAAGAAGACCGCCGGAAGACAAAAGACGCGGGTTTCGATCAGCACTTAACAAAACCGGCTGACCCGGACGCTATCGAAAAACTACTGGCACAGGTAACCTTGCGCATATAGCGGCATCATCAAGAAAACTGGCTGCTGAGTACGAAGTTACGCATATAGCCGATTCTTTCTCGCCCGCGATGACATCTTAGACGGTATGTGCGCTCCCCACTTCACCCAAGCAATCACGGATGAGCAGGCATTAAACTTGCACTGCCTCGCCCGTACTTGAAGGGCCAGCACCCACTGAAAGGACGAGCGAACCAGCGATTCGGTTATCTCGTTTCCGCTATGAGTTGGAGTTGGACCCGCAAACTGACCAACCCCAGTCACCCCGCAGTGCGATATGGGTTGGCGCTGGCTCTTACTGCCATCGGTTTAGGTGTGCGCTGGGCCCTTGAACCATTACTGCAAACCAAAGGCCCATATATTCTCGCGTACGGGTTATCCCTGATCATCGCTTGGTTGTGGGGCTCAGGGCCGGCTCTTCTTTCGGTTGCGATCTTTATGGCCACCGGAGCCTATCTGTGGGTGCCACGACTGGATGCTGGAGACATCATAATCTTGGCGGTCGGCTCCTTGGTGCAAGTGATTATTATCGGCATTGTCGGCCGCCAGCGGCGACTCACGTTGAAGTGGCGGGCAACCGTCGAGTCTTTGCGGCAAAGCGAGCAGCGGCTGCGAGCGACCTTCGATAATGCCGCCAGCGGGATTACCGAGACCGACCGCAACGATCGCCTGGTTGCGGTCAATGATCGCTTCTGCCAGATGCTCGGCTACACGCGAGAGGAACTGCTGGGGAAAAGCGTGCATGATCTAACCTACTCTGACGACCGGCCGCGCAGCAGGGAGTTCAATGACCAGGCCCGCCAAGCAGGACGCCAGGTCATTCAATATGAAAAACGCTACCTGAAACGAGATGGCACGCCACTGTGGGTCCACGTCGCCATTTTCGCCGTTCGAGACGAGGCGGGCCAGCACCTCTATTCCGTTGTCACGGTTTTGGATCTCAGCGCTCTTACCGCGGCCGAGGCGCACGCGCGACTTCTGGCCGCCGGTCTCGAAGCTGCTCCACACGCGGTCTCTTTAAGCAAGACCGATCGCGAAGGCACAATCATGTGGGTGAATCCCGCGTTCACTAAGCTGACTGGCTACAGCGCCGAGGAGGTTATTGGACGCAGTCATCACATCCTTAGCTCCGGCCACCATGAAGAGGCGTTTTATCGCGAGATGTGGTCAACCATCAACCGAGGCGGCGCGTGGCATGGGGAAATTCTCAACCGCCGCAAGGATGGGACGCTCTATTGGGAGGAGATGGGCATCACGCCATTGCGTGATGAGAACGGAAATATCACCCATTTCGTGGCCATCAAGCAGGACATCACGGAACGCAAGCGGATGGAGGAGGGGCTACGGCAAAGCGAGGAACGCTATTGCGCTCTTGTCAGAGCCAGCTCGGAAGCCATATATCGTATGAGTCCGGATGCGAGTGAGTTGCGCCAGCTCGATAGCAAAGCTTTCCTGGCTGAGACGAAAACCCCGAGCCGCACCTGGTTTGACTTCTATATTCCGCCGGAGGAACAGCCGCGCGTGAACGCGGCCATGCAGGACGCCATTCGGCGGAAAGACACGTTCGAACTGGAGCACCGGGTCCGGCGAGCCGATGGCAGCGTGGGCTGGACGTTCTCGCGTGCGGTTCCGCTGCTGGATGCCGATGGCAAGATCATCGAATGGTTCGGTGCCGCCAGCGACATCACCGAACGCAAGCGAGCAGAAGCGGACCTGCGAAAGAGTGAGGAGAAGTATCGGGCAATAGCGGACACGCTGAGAGAGTCCGACCGCCGCAAAGACGAGTTTCTCGCCGTTTTGGGGCACGAGTTGCGCAATCCGCTTGCGCCGATCCGCAATGCGTCGCATCTGCTCAAGCGTGTTGACTCGACCGATCCGTTGTTGCAGCGAGCGCGCGAAATGATTGAGCGCCAGACGACACAAATGGCCCGGCTGATTGACGATCTTCTGGATGTTTCGCGCATTTCGCGCGGCAAGATCCAACTCGAGAAGGAAAGCGTAGATCTAACTCGCGTCGTCCACGCTTTTGTCGGCGACTATGCGCCTGTGTTGGAAAGCGGGGGACTGAAACTTGAACTCTGTCTGCCGGACAAACCACTCTGGATTTATGGCGATTCGGCGCGTGTGCATCAGGTTATCGGAAACTTGATCCAGAACTCCGTCAAGTTCACGGACTCTGGCGGAAAGGTCAGCCTGAGCCTGGGAACGCACGGCGAGCACGCTGTCATCATCGTCCAGGACACCGGAATCGGCATAGACGCGGAAACGCTTGGCCACATCTTCGAGCCTTTTAGCCAAGCCGAGCGATCTGTCGCTCGCGCGCGCGGGGGCCTGGGCCTCGGTTTGGCTCTAGTGAAGGGGATTACAGAACTGCACGGCGGAAGCGTGACAGCGGAGAGCGCAGGCGTCGGACGTGGTGCGAAATTCACGGTCCGGCTCCCCCTGAGCGGAGTGCCAGTGGAGAAGAAGGCAGTTTCTGCTCGACAGCGCGGCGCAAAACAGCACCGCCGGGTCCTTATTATTGAAGACAACTTCGATGCGGCCGAGAGCATGCAGTTGCTGCTTTCGAGTTTTGGTCATGAGGTCGAACTGGCTCATTCCGGCGTCGAGGGAGTTCGCAAGGCGCGCGATTTCCAGCCCGACGTGGTACTGTGCGACATCGGCTTGCCGGGCGAGATGGACGGTTTTGCTGTGGCCAAGGCGCTCCGTCAGGATAGCCACCTCTCATCCACCTATATGATCGCCATGACCGGTTACGGCCAGGAAGAAGACCGACGCCGCACGCACGAAGCTGGCTTTGATCACCATCTTACCAAACCGGCCGATCCGGAAGCTTTGGAACGACTCCTGGCGCGCTAAGGGCAAGCATAAACGAGCTCGCCGGATGGAATCAGCAGGGCGTTGGGATTTCCGAGAGCTGGTCTCAAACAGAAGCGCCAACCTTCCATCTTCCGAGACCTTTATGTCGCAAACCGGCTCTGATTGCGCTGCGGCAGGTTGGGGAGTGCTATTGTCGAGCCGCCGCCGCCGCCGATAGCGCTTCGTCAATTGCTACTTCGATTGTTGTTGCCGCCGTGCTGACCTCTATGGCGTCGCCAAAGAATGAGATCAGCGTTCGCTCGCGATCGGGAAAAAACACCATCTCAATCGGCGCTTCCCGCAGCGGCTCGCCCTTCTCGCCAGCCAGTACGATCCGAAGCGCAATAGCCGACTCGTTGTTACAGGCTTCTCGGAGTGCCTTGTTCTCCAAGTCTTTGCAGCGCACGACAGAATGCGTCCATCCCGCAGGTGAACCAATGATCATAAACGCGCCTCACATGAAGAAAGCAAATGGGCAGAAATTTTAATAACGACCCCACCACGAAGTCTAGGTTACTGCACTCCCGCCTCGGTAGCCAGCAACAACGCAGCGCTCGGATTCTTCTTGGCCCGAACGAACGGCAGCTTGCTGGCCCCGCAGTTGCAGTCCGTTATCGCTGTTTCCCGGCTGTCCTTTATCGATACGGGAGCAAATATGAACGTCCAACTCCGTACCCGAAGCACGGACGAAAAGGACGAGGTTTACGCGCGCTCGACATGCCAGGTTCTCATAATTGAAGACGACTATGACACGGCAGACTCGCTCGTATTGGCTCTGGCGTGCAACGGGTACGGAGTACGTGTCGTTGATAACCGGGCCTCAGCGATCCACGTTCTGAGGCGGCAACGGCAGGACGTGATCCTGATGGATTTGCGTATGCCTGGCTTGGGCGCACGTGAGTTCCTCTTTGATCTGCAGTCAGTTCAGCCTGAATGTGAAGTCGTACTTATGACGGCCGAAGCGGGAGCCGAGCACATCGCTGCCGAATTGGGCATTCAGCACTGGATTGAAAAGCCTTTTCAACTTGATGACGTACTCGAAATCATCTCGCGGGTTGCGAGACAGACGCACGCCACGAAGTAGGTCTACATCCTTCCCTGGTGGGAGCGCGGTCACCGGTTCGTTGCTCTAACGGCCCCTCCCGGCTGCGACTTTCACCAGGGAATCCCTGTTGTGCGCAGAACCTTAACCCCCAATGCGCCTCGGACCTGACGCAAGCGCCGCGCGCGTTGGCATTTTGGTTGCAGCGTTTGGGAAGAATCCCAACCGACGTGCATTATTTGAACGGTGCGTGCCTCGGAATTTGTGGGCCTGTATGACCTTTGCACGTCGCCTGGGTAAAGCATCACAGAACTGGGTATCGCCGCTACGGATGCGCACCGTCACCGCATCTCAGCGGCGCGCCCCCAGCGGCAGAATCTGCGGGGATTTACACTGGGTCTTTACCGGTGCTCAATGGAAATTAACAAGCTACAAACAAGAGAAGCGCTGATCATGCTGTTTGGCGGGCCGATGATGATCGCCGCGATCATGCTGGTGTCCGTTGGCGTTGGCCACTGGGTTACAGAACGTCATCCAACTCATGACATCCAGATCACCTCAATCTCCCCCAAACCGGGCAATGAGGAGGCGGTTCGCCCCAAAACGCCAACTATCGCCAAAGCTGCTGCGCGTCAGGAGCGGCTCTGTGCTCGGGAGGACGATCGTTAATGCTAACTGCGCTGCGCTATCGCAGGGAGGAACTCATGTCAGAAACAAAATATCGAGGGATCATCTTCGGCATTGGGAGCGAAGTTGCGGCACAAGTGGCTATACAGGACCTAACAGAGCCGCAGGCGCAGAAACTCGAAGAGGAGATTAGAAGAGTTGACTCGCAGCTCTCGGCGTTGGGAAGAACCGGTTACGGAGACACCCTGCGTGATCGACTCCGTAACTCAAAGCTGGGCTTCGACGAGGCGATCGAAGCCTGCCGTGAGTTCCTGGAGTACTACTCGCGATAGGAGAACAAACTTCGTCTCAGCAAAGCTCACCAGTGGAAAGCTCAATTCTATCTCGCCCTGCTTCCTTGCCGCGGTACAGCGCACGGTCGGCGGCTTCGAGAAGCTGGTCTTCGGTCTGAGTCTTTTTCAGCGAAGCGACGCCGAGCGTAACAGTGGACGTGAACTTAGCCGCTCCGGCGCTAAACGATTTTCCCTGAAGTTCTCCGCGCATGCGTTCAAGCGCGTGAGCCGCGTCCTCCGCGAGGGTGTGTGGAAAAACTAAGGCGAACTCGTCTCCGCCGATGCGACCGGCGAAGTCGCATGTTCGCAGTTGGTCCTTGACAACCTGCGCAATTGTCCTCAATACCTCGTCGCCTTTCAGATGGCCGTGCCGATCGTTGACCAGTTTGAAATGATCTACATCGCAGAAGGCCAAAGAAAGCGGGTGCCCGTACCTGTGGGCTGCTGAAATCGCCCACTCCAGGTGCTGCATGAAGTGCCTTCGGTTGAAAAGACCAGTTAGCGAATCGAATGTGGCGTCGTAACGAAGCTGCTCCTCAAGCTTGCGGCGCTCCGTCAGATCGATACCAGTTCCGATCAAGAACTCGACCTCACCGCGCGCGTTCGTCAAACAGGTGCTGCGCCAGGATACCCAATGCAAGCCCCCGCTCCGAGAGCGCCAGTAGTTCTCGTGGGTGTTCGGAAACGCGCCGGCCGTCATGTCCTTCATGATTGCCTTTACAGTGGCAATCTCTTCCGGCAACAGAAACAAATCCCCAAAGAACTTCCCGCGCACTTCCTCCGCCGTATATCCTGTCAGTTCTTCGGCGGCACGATTGAAGCTGATGATTTTTCCTTCTGGGTCCAGGACAACCAGCAGCGCACCGACAGTGTACCGGCGAAAAGGCGCAGGCTGGAAAGTGGATTCTGCCGCCACCGGACTTGCCGGATGGCATTCTGGATGAACTGACGCTTGTTCACGACGACGATGAACCGCGCTGGGGCACAACTACTGGCTGGACTCTGAAGTCTTCCCCACGCTCGTGGGGGTGAACCGGGTATGGACAAACTGTGGGCATGGGATTTATCGTCTTCCCCACGCTCGTGGGGGTGAACCGTGTCCCGTCGGTGCGGAACAAGACGGTAAATGGTCTTCCCCACGCTCGTGGGGGTGAACCGTGACGTTCTAACCGCTCGGGGGAGCAAACATGGTCTTCCCCACGCTCGTGGGGGTGAACCGCTTTTGCTTTCCGTCCCACTTGTTCAGAGCCCGTCTTCCCCACGCTCGTGGGGGTGAACCGTTCACGCGGTCTTCGCGCTTGATGTTGCCGAAGTCTTCCCCACGCTCGTGGGGGTGAACCGTTCAGGCGGACATCGACAACAACGCCGGTTACGTCTTCCCCACGCTCGTGGGGGTGAACCGGAAATAGACTTTGAATGTGGTGAGCGTTACCGGTCTTCCCCACGCTCGTGGGGGTGAACCGAAGATGCGGCAGGACGTGGTAGACTTCTGCTGCGTCTTCCCCACGCTCGTGGGGGTGAACCGGGACATCTCAAGTCGTCTTCGCTCGTGAGCCAGTCTTCCCCACGCTCGTGGGGGTGAACCGTCAACGGACCTCGCCGGGAACGAGATTTTCAAGTCTTCCCCACGCTCGTGGGGGTGAACCGCCGGGAAAGTCGCCGCTGAGTTGGAATCTTCGGTCTTCCCCACGCTCGTGGGGGTGAACCGGCCAGCGCGAAGAGCGCGATCGAGTGCTGGTGGTCTTCCCCACGCTCGTGGGGGTGAACCGCCTTGGAGACGGCGACTGAAATCCCCTGCCACGTCTTCCCCACGCTCGTGGGGGTGAACCGCAACATTCCGCTCAAGGGGGAGCCTGGCATCGGTCTTCCCCACGCTCGTGGGGGTGAACCGGACGATTACGGCGATGGCGTCCGCCAGACCGTGTCTTCCCCACGCTCGTGGGGGTGAACCGTCAGACCGCGAGAGTTGGGCCAACGCCGCCGTCGAGTCTTCCCCACGCTCGTGGGGGTGAACCGTCTGAAGCAGCAGAGGCGAACAAAGAACACATGTCTTCCCCACGCTCGTGGGGGTGAACCGGGGCTGCCCGCGGTCGTCAAGGACGCGCTGAAGTCTTCCCCACGCTCGTGGGGGTGAACCGCTGGTGCGCCGCATCATGTCGCGTGTCCTCAGGTCTGCTGCGCAGAGAGCACGAGTTCATCACGCGAATCCAGGACGATGCTGTTCCATTTCTTGCCGCCACTTGACGTATTCAGAGTCCGTCTCGGCCTCGGGCTTCCCGTAAACCGCTTCGATCCACGCCTCGACGTCTGCAGGCAGCATGAGTTGCCGACTACTTTCCCGCTTTAGCAGCCGCAACGTACGCAGGAGAATGTAGGGCTCATAGATAAACGCACTCGGGCCGAAGGCTGGCCTGCCCTCCGCGCCGGACTCTGGCTCAAGCCAGCATAGCTCTGGTGTGCTCAACGGCGCGGGGCGCTCGCCGCGCCGGTGCCTGTGCAGCCGACCTATTCGCTGCAGCATCAAGTCCACAGGCGATAGTTCTGTCAGAATCCAATCGAAGTCCAGATCAAGGGATTGCTCAATGACCTGTGTCGCCACTACCACAGCCTTACGTGGGCGCATGTTCGCGCCGTCGCGCTTGGGCTTGCCGAACCTTTCGAGCACGGTCTTCTCCAGTCGCAGCCGATCCTCAACCATGAAACGCGCATGAAAGAGAATTCGATCGGCATCGGAGAACCGCGAATCACCGTCGAGCGCCCGGAAGGCGTCTTGCGCATGACCGACAGTGTTGCATATCCACGCGACGCAGCCACCGCCCTGCAACTTCTCCGCGAGCAAACTCAAAGCTCCGTTGGTTCCGCTAGAGCTGGGCACCACGCGAACCGTCTTACTCTCCGTAACGGGGATCGGCTTGCATCGGACGTCACTGCCACTAACCCATGAGACACGCGGATAGCCACAGGAATGCGCAATGGCGTCATTCCCGGCGTAGGCCGCTACCAGGTCTCGTCGCTTCTCTGCAGGCAGCGTCGCAGATAGCAGCACGACGTTAGCCCCAAGCGCGGAAAGCCACTCAATCAACCGCTTGAGCAACGTACTCATGTAGGCGTCGTAGGCATGGACTTCGTCGAGGATGACCGTCTTGCCCGCAAGCCCGAAGAGGCGCACAAACATGTGGCGGGTGGTTAGCGCCGCCAGTAGCGCCTGGTCAATAGTGCCAACGGCAAACGGAGCGAGAAGCCCCCGTTTCCGAGCGCAGAACCACTCCCAAGCCACTAAGGTTCCGGGTGCGCCATCGTCGTGGCCAACATGGGAAGGCCGAAAGTTGCTCGCTGCCTCGGCGGCCTTGCTGCGCAGTTCAGCAAATGATTCGTTCAGGTTGGCCAGCCCGTGCAGGAGATGAAAAGAAACGTTCTCGCTGGGATAGCGGTGCTGAAGAAACTCGCGCATACGCAAGAACATCTGGTTGCTGGTTGCCTGCGTAGGCAGAGCGTAGTACAGGCCGCCATGCCCGAGACAAGTTTGCGCGAGGTCGGCAGCCCATAGCGCTGCTTCGGTCTTGCCTTGGCCCATTGGGGCTTCGACGAGAAGAAGGAACGGCTTGTCTGCTGCAGCAACCATCTGTCCGCATAGAGACTGCATTCCATTAGGACCGCCCTGTAGCTTCGGGAACAGTTCAGTGAACGTTGCTGGCGATTGCGCCACGGGCAGGCGATTCCATCCCAAGGCGCTGGTCGCGAGCTGTGCTTGCTGTGTAGCCCGTGTCAGGTACTGGGACAGATCAATATCGTTTCCATCCACGGGTGGAAAGTGGTCCTCGTTCGACGCAATCCAATCAGCAACACTGACCAGCCCTGCAAAAACCATCAGCCATGCAGAGGGTAGGGAAGACGACAGGCAATGGAGTTCCTCCCACCGCAAACCAAGGTGCTCGCGAATTGTCTCGACGACGGTCTCACGAGCTTCCCCCCAGCAGCCCTTGCCGCAGTTACTGACAACTATTACAAGTCCTCTCAGCGCCAACGGCGCAGTTGGAGCGGCTTTCAACTATGGCACCGCGACCAGCGCAACGCCGATGACCTTCGGCAGTTCGCCTTTGCCGCCGGGCTTAACGCTCTCAGGCGAGGCGATCAGCGGCAATCCAACCAGCGCTGGGACGTTCGTCGTCACGCTCTACGCCAATAACAGCCTCGGCACGAGCAACGTAAGTCTGACGATCACAATCACGGACATAGGAGGCGGTGCCAGCGCGTCCGTTGATAGCGACGGCGACGGCGTGTCTGACGCACTGGAGGTACTGGCAGGCACCGATCCAAACAACCCCTCAGACGCCCCAGTAAAACAGGCCGCGCTGATCGTGGACAAGACGTTCATCGCACTGGGCTTCCTCAAGACCGGGAAAGACTCGATCAAGGCCACGTTACGGCTCAGTCTGCCGACCGGGTTCACGACGCCCAGCGCGACCGTCGGCGTGGTCTTTGGCGACGACTCGGGAAAAGTGACGCTGGACGCCAAGGGCAAGTGCCCCGCAGGAAACGTCGCGGCAAAAGTCACGACCTCGAAGACTGGTCCCGGCGCGTTGTTCACTTACAGCCTGAAGAACAAAGACCTACGCGCGGCACTGTTACCGTACGGGTTAAAGGATGCAACCTTCGCACGGCCGGGAGGGTCGGCCACGATCCCGGTCGCGGTCTCGTTGGCCAAAGGCACGGACAAGTACATCTACGTCGGAGAGGTGAAGGTGCTCTACCTTGCCACGCAGGGAAGGAATGGGAAGGCGAATAAGGCCAAGTGACGATTGAGACACTACGGCCGTTCCCGCGCTGGCGCGGCGGAAATACCATCCGGTTCATCCCGCAATGCCTTCGACATAAGCGCAGAGCTTAGCCAAGCGCCAATCAAGGCACCCACGGCGACGCTGTAGAGGCAGGCGCACAGCGCAACTGTGAGGTTTGAACTCGCGCTGCAAGCGTGCAAGACGGCCGCCATAGGCCGCCCCAGCACCTCCAGTGCAATCATGCCACTCGCCAGCGCGGCGACGCATCGCAATGGAAACCCGGTCTGCTCGCCACGGAACAGCACCGCCAACGCCGCCATGGTCAGCAACAAAGCGCCGCCGAGCAGCGGCCAAAGTGGCGTTAGGCCAAGCGCCGCCGCGCCGAACAGAACCAACATCATGCGTCTGCGTGTCATCTTCTCATCCTCCCTAATGGCCTGCTCCCACGCCGCAAGACTTTTTGCGCCAGCCTTTACGCCTCTTTTACGCGCTTTTTTACGCCCCTTTTGACGGCCACAGGGGGAAACCTTCGGGAACCCGGCTGCCGTGTCTTTGGAGAAACTGAGCGGCGTAGTCCGCGAACGACTCTGCGGGTATATTGCCCGGCGTATCCAGGGCAATATCGACCAGGAACATGCGCTGTTTGCCTGCGTCGAGCACGGAATTGCCGCCATCAATGCTCATGTAGCGCCGCAATTCGGCGACATTCGCGCGGTTTGCGGTCGTTCCGACCAGCTTTCGCAGTCTGCCCAGGTAGAGTTCGCCGATGACCGGCGCGTTCACGGCATCGCCGCCCGGGCCACACTGCTGTTTGGTCCAGCAAGAGGCCCAACAGGCCGCCAGCAGCCGCTGTAAGCGCGGCGGGAGGGTCGCCCGGTGGCGGGTTACGCCGTTCTCGTCCACGACGCGGTAGCCGGTTTCGCCAATCAACAGCACATACCCGGCACGTAGCTCGGGGATAGGTCGGAGCGGCGGCCTAATTGCCAGTCGGTGTGGGTTCTCGGCAACGTCTGCCTTGCCGAGCGGGAGACAGTTGGTCATCAACTCGACGGCCACTTTGATCGGTTTTCGGGCCCC
>DASXUX010000014.1:0-277860 GCA_036504595.1 Planctomycetota bacterium
CTTGGCGATCTGCAGCGGCGTGCCGGTCTTGCCTGACTTCACGCCTATCGCAAGCGAGTCATTGCCCTTGGGCGACTTGCCCTTGGGGTCGAGCGTGAAGGACTTCACCACACCACCGAAGTCAACGATTGCCGTTTGCCCGGAAATACTAAATCCTTCTGGAATCAGAAGCAGGCCCGATAGGCCGATGCTGTCGTTTCCCTGCGGCTTGGCGAAGTTCAGCTTGATGCTCAACTTGGAGACGGACAACTTGCCTGCCGCAGTCGGTTTGGCCGCGCCGCCGGGAGTATCAGACGCGTTGCTGGGATTCGAGCCGAGTGTGGTCTCGATTTGATCCGAGAATCCATCGCCGTCCATATCTTGACTGGGCGGCAGGACGGGCCCGCCCCCGTCCCCTCCGCCGGTCTGTGCTGGGGCCACAGTCAAACTCAAACTGCTGGTCGTGGTCTTCGTGCCGTCGCTGACGGTAAGAGTAACGGTGTAGGTTCCGGCAGCGGCATAGACGTGGCTTACACCCGCGCCCGTGCCAGTAGTGTTGTCTCCGAAATTCCATGTGTACGTCAGAGCGTCGTTGTTGCTGTCGCTGGCGCTGGCTGAGAACGCCACGCTTTCGCCAGCCTTGGGGTGACCCGGGCTGATGGTCGGCGGAGAGTCAATGGCCGGTGCCACGTTTGGAGCCGCTATGGTGAGCACGCCGCCCGCGCTCCCCTGGTAGTTTGCATCCGAGATAGCCGCCGTCACCGCATAGCTTCCGACATCTTTGGGCGCCGCGGGTGAGTCGTTGTACTTGAGAACCACGGCCAGTCCTGGTGGATTTGTAGTCGCGGTAGTGGCCTTCGGGTTGCCGTCGTAGGTCTGGTTGAGACCGGCTAACGCCACGGTCGCGTCCGCTTTGGCGATAACCAGCGTGCCAGAGACCGAACCGCTGCGGTTAACATCGGTGCTTGTCGCGACCACGGCATAGCTTCCGGCTGCACTCGGCGGCGTGGTCGAACCGTCGTAGGTGATGCTAACTGGCAGTCCCGTCGGGCTTGTCGTAGCCGTCGTGCTTTTGGCCGTTCCGTCGTAGGTCTGGCTCAAGCCGCTGAGCGTCACTGTAGCGTTCGCCTTAGCCACGGTGAACGACTGATCAACGTCCGCCGCCGTGCTGTAATTCGCGTTTCCAGCTTGCGAAGCACGCACCGTCACCAATCCCGCGCCAGTAAGCGTGATCTCATTACCATTGATCGTGGCTGGACCACTGGCGATAACGAACGTGACTGGATTGCCGGACGCGCCGCCCGTGGCGCTCACCGTGAACGGCGCGTCGCCATAGGTCTTGCCGGAAAGCGCGCCAAAGGTGATCGCCTGCGCGGCCTGGGCGACGTTGAACGACTGATCAACATCCGCCGCCGCGCTGTAGTTTGCGTTCCCGGCTTGCGAGGCACGGACCGTCACCAAGCCCGCGCCGGTGAGGGTGATTTCACTGCCGTTGATCGTGGCTGGACCGCTGGCGATAACGAACGTGACTGGATTGCCGGACGCGCCGCCTGTGGCGCTCACGGTGAACGGCGCGTCGCCGAATACCTTGTTAGTCAGCGCGGCGAAGGTGATCGTTTGGCTAAGTGAGTCAACCACGATGCTGCCAGATGTCGCTCCGAGCAGCGAATCGCCCGCGAATCGCACTGTTACAATGCCAGCGGTGTCACACGCCAAATCTGCAAACGTGGCCACGCCCCCAGATGCCGGCGCCGTCAGTGTTCCCTGTAAATTGCCAGGGCCGCTGCCAATCGCGGCGGTGACAACCGTGCTGCTGTCGGATGCGACTAGGTTGTCCCAGGCGTCTTCGATGCGGACGGATGGTTGCTCTGTAAATACCTCGCCGACCTGGCTATAGGGGAAAGGCTGGGTCTCCATGGCTAGATGATGCGCCGATCCCGCCTGGACCGCAATGTTGGATTGCGTGCCGATGATGGTGCTCGTCACAGTGTCTTTGGCAGTTATTGATTGCGTGCCTGCAGTTGAAAGTGCTGCGCTAAATGTTTGCGTGCCGTTGTCTTCGGGCTGGAACTGATACAGTAGCGGAAGTGCAGCTCGCACGTCCGTGCAGTTGAACTGAATAACCCCGGTGTATCCCGTAGCAGTGTTATCATAAGGATCTTTAGCCGTCACACTGATTGTTCCGGCATTCCCGGCGGTCGTTGTCGAGGGGAAGCCGGCGACTACGAGCGTGCTGGCGGCGGCCGAGTTCACCGTAATGCTCGCCTGGGCGCCCGAAATGGTTTCAGCCAGGCTATCCGTCGCGATGATGGACTGGTCGCCTGCGGTCTTGAGTGTGACGCTGAAGTTGTGAACGCCGGCATCACCGGAAAGGAAGTTATAGTCTGAGGGAAGCACCGCCTGCCCATCCGTGCTGGTGATGCTGACGGTTCCCGTGTAGCCGGTGACTGTATTTCCATAAAGATCCTTCGCTGTGACCGTGATATCGCCAGCAGTGCCGGCCGTCGGACCCTGGGGGAAACCGGACACGAGCAGCGTGCTGGCGCCCAACGGGTTCACGATGATGCTGGATTGCGTGCCGGTGATAGTTCCTGTTACGGTGTCGGTCGCGGTCAGGGACTGATTGCCCGCGGTCTTGGGCGCAAAACTGAAGGTCTGAAAGCCATTGTTACCAGGCAGGAATGTGTACTCGCCAGGTAAATCCGCCTGGCCATCCGTGCTGGTGAACTGGATGCTTCCTGTGTATCCGGTGGCAGTGTTTCCATAAATGTCCTGCGCCATCACAGTGAAATCGCCTGGGTCCCCGGCGATCGTTGGTGATGGAAAGCCGGATAGCACCAGCGTGCTGGCGGCAGCTGGGTTCACGACAATACTGGACTGCGTGCCGGCGATCGTTCCTGTCTCTGTGTCCGTCGCGGCGATGGACTGGCTGCCTGCGGTCTTGAGTGTAATGCTGAAGGTTTGAACGCTGTTGTCAGCGGGCACGAATGTATAGTCCGCTGGCAGGTCCGCCAATTCATCAATGCTGGCAAAGTGAATGGTTCCTGTGTAACCCGTCACTGTGTTCGCATAGAGATCCTTGGCCGTCACCGTAACGACGCCGGCGTTCCCGGCGGTCGTTGGCGAGGGGAAGCCGGACACGAACAGGGTGCTGGCAGGCGCGGGGCTCACATCGATGTCAGACTGCGTGCCTGGGATCGTTCCAGGCACTATGTCCGTCGCGGTGATGGACTGACTGCCAGCGGTCTTGAGCGTGACGCTGAAGCTGTGAACGCCGTTGTCACTGGACGCGAACGTAAAGTCCGCCGGCAACTCCGCCTGTTCGTCCGTGCTGGTGAAATGAATGGTTCCTGTGTACCCAGTAACCACGTTATCAAAAAGATCCTTGGCCGTCACAGTGACGCTGCCCAAATCCCCGGCAGTCGTTGGCGAGGGGAAATCCGAAACAACCAACTTGCCGCTTGCGGGAGATACCGTAATGCCAGGTTGTGTGCTTGTAAGCGCGCCGGTGATTGTGTCTGTTCCGGTGATGGACTGAGTGCCTGTGGTTTTGAGCGTAACGCTGAAGGCGTGAACACCCTTGTCACCGGAAACGAACATGTAATCGGCGGGCAGCACAGCCTGCGGATCAGAGCTGGTGAAACAAATGGTTCCGCTGTATTCCGTTGCCGTATTTCCATAGGGATCCTTGGCACTCACGGTGACATTTCCAGATGCCCCGGCGGTCGTCGTCGATGGGAACCCGGAGACTACCAGCGCGCTGGCGGCGGCGGGAGTCACCGTGATGTTGGACTGCGTGCCCGTGATCGTGCTCGTAACAGTATCGGTCGCGGTGATCGTCTGACTGCCCGCGGTTTTGAGCGTAATGCTGAAAGAACGAGCCCCGTTGTCACCGGATACGAACGTGTAGTCGGCGGGCAGCACAGCTTGCGGATCAGAACTGGTGAAACGGACGGTTCCCCGGTATCCGGTTGCTGTATTTCCGTAGGCATCCTTGGCTGTCACTGAGAAATCGCCAGCAGTCCCGGCGGTCGTTGTCGAGGGAAACCCGGAGACTACCAGCGCGCTGGCGGCTGCAGGAGTCACCATAATGTTGGACTGCGTGCCCTTGATCGTTCCGGTCGCTTTGTCCGTCGCGGTGATGGACTGACTGCCCGCGGTCTTGAGCGTAATACTGAAAGAGTGAACCCCGTTGTCACCGGAAACGAACGTGTAGTCCGTGGGCAGCAGATCTTGCGGGTCAGAACCGGTGAAATGGACGGCTCCCCTGTATCCGGTTGCTGTATTCCCGTAGGCATCCCTGGCTCTTATCGTGGCATCGCCGGCAATCCCGGCGGTCGGCGTCGACGGGAACCCGGAGACTAGCAGCGTGCTGGCGCCCGCCGGATTCACGGTGATGTTCGACTGCGTGCCCGTGATCGTTCCGGTCGCTTTGTCCGTCGCGGTGATGGACTGACTGCCGGCGGTCTTGAGCGTAATGCTGAAAAAGTGAACCCCGTTGTCACCGGAAACGAACGTGTAGTCCGCAGGTCGCAGCGCTTGCGGGTCAGAACTGGTGAAATGGACAGCTCCCCTGTATCCGGTTGCCGTATTTCCATAGGCATCCTGGGGTGTCACTGAGACACTGCCAGCAGTCCCAGCGGTCTTCGTCGACGGGAAGTTGGTCACTAGCAGCGTGCTGGCGCCTGCGGGGTTCACGATGATGTTAGACTGCGTGCCCGTGATCGTTCCGGTCGCTGTGTCTGTCGCCGTGATGGACTGACTGCCCGCGGTTTTGAGCGTAATGCTGAAAGAGTGAACCCCGTTGTCACCGGAAACGAACGTGTAGTCCGTTGGCCGCAGAGCTTGCGGGTCAGAACTGGTGAAATGGACGGCTCCCGTGTATCCGGTTGCGGTGTTCCCGTAGGCATCCTTGGCTCTCACTGTGGCATCGCCAGCAATCCCGGCGGTCGGCGTCGAGGGAAACCCGGAGACTACCAGCGCGCTCGCGGCCGCAGGATTGACCGTGATGTTGGACTGCGTGCCCGTGATCGTTCCGGTCGCTTTGTCCGTCGCGGTGATCGACTGACTGCCGGCCGTCTTGAGCGTAGCGACAAAGGATTGAGATCCCTTAACACTGGAAGAGAACGTGTAGTCTGCAGGTAACACAGCTTGCGGATCAGAGCTGGTGAAATGGATCGTTCCCGTATAGTCCGTTGCTGTATTTCCATAGGCATCCTTGGCTGTCAGTGAGAAATTGCGAGCAACCCCGGCGGTCGTCGTCAAGGGGTACCAGACTTCCAGCACACTGGCGGCTTCAGGACTGACCAGGATGTTGGATTGGGTGCCCGTGATCGTTCCTGTCGCTTTGTCGGTAGCCGTGATGGAACGACCGCCCGCGGTTTTGAGCGTAATACTGAAAGAGTGAACACCCTTGTCACCGGAAGCGAACGTGTAATCGGTGGGCAACACCGCTTGTGTGTCGGAACTTGTAAACTTAATCGAACCGGTATAGCCAATGGCAGTTTGGGAATCTTCATCTTTGGCGGTGACAGTTATCTGATGCGCCACTCCCGCCGTGGTAGGTGAGGTGAATCCGGCGGCCTGCAGCGATACCACTGGTTTGGCGATGAGGACCGGTTTAGCCGCGCTGGGTATGCCATTGACATACAGAGTGACTAAAGCCAGGCCTTTGGGAAACCCTGTTACCGGCAGACTGGTGAAGCTCGAGTCTGTCCAGGGCGTCTCTGGATCGGGCAACAGAAACGCAGTGTGTTCATTAATCATGCTGCGGAGTTCGACTACAGGGTAGTTTGTTGCCGAATTGTTACCTGATCCGCCCGATGCCTCTGAAAGCCCCCTGAACTGCGCACCCTGAATGCTTAAGGCTGTGCCAAGAACAAGCGGCGACGTCGCCCCGTTGATGCTCGGCTGCCAAGGCGCCAAGTACCCCAAATCCTCCCCGTACACTTCCGCGCTGGAAAGAAATCCGCTGAAGCCGTCGCTGTTGCCACCCGCGACGAGCACCTTGCCGCTGGGCAGCAGCGTCGCCGTGTGATAGTAGCGCCCGGTGGCCAGCGAGCCGGTGGCCGCCCAGGCGCCCGTGGCCGGGTCGTACACTTCCGCGCTGGAAAGAATACTGCCGTTGTCGCCGCCTGTGACGAGGACCTTCCCGCTGGGCAGCAGCGTCGCCGTGTGATAGTAGCGCGCGGTGCTCAGCGCACCAGTAGCCGTCCAATTGCCCGTCGCTGGGTCGTACACTTGCGCGCTAGAAAGATACCCGAAGTTGCCATAGCCCCCCGCGACGAGGACCTTCCCGCTGGGCAGCAGCGTCGCCGTGTGATAGTAGCGCGCCGCGGCCGTGGCCAGCGACCCGGTGCTCGTCCAGGCGCCCGTCGCCGGGTCATACACTTCCGCGCTGGAAAGATAATGATCGGTGCCATCGTAGTAATACCCACCCGCGACGAGGACCTTCCCGCTGGGTAGCAGCGTCGCCGTGTGATACTTGCGCGCCGTGGCCAGCGCACCGGTGCTCGTCCAGAGGCCCGTCGCCGGGTCGTATACTTCTGCGCTGGAAAGAGAACCACCGTTGCCGCCGCCCCCCGCGACGAGGACCTTCCCGCTGGGCAGCAGCGTGGCTGTGTGATCGTAGCGCGCGGTGGCCAGCGCACCGGTGGCCGCCCAGTTGCCAAGGGCCGGGTCATACACGTTCGCGCTGGAAAGAACACCGCTGTTACTTCCTCCCGCGACGAGCACCTTCCCGCTGGGCAGCAGCGTCGCCTTGTGATATTGGCGCGCAGCGATCATATAACCTGTGGTTGCCCACGAAGCGGTTCCTGGGCAGTAATAAACCTCGGCGCTGGACAGAGCCGTACTGCCGTCGTAACCCGCCGCGACCAGAATCTTGCCGCTGGGCAACACAGTCGCCGTGTGCAGCGCGCGCGCGGCAGTCAATGGACCGGCATTTGACCACGCATTTGTCGCTGAATCGTATACTTCCGCGCTCGAAAGATATCCGCTGCCAATGCCTCCAGCCACGAGGACCTTTCCACTGGGCAGAAGCGTCGCCGTGTGACTGTAGCGCGCGGTGGCCATCGCGCCGGTGTCAGACCATGAGCCCAGCGCCGGGTCGTACACTTCCGCGCTGAGAAACCATCCGGCAACGAGCACCTTCCCATTGGGCAGCAGCGTCGCCGTGTGATACCTTCGCGCGGTGCCCAGCGAACCGGTAGCCGTCCAGTTGCCCGTGGCCGGGTCGTATAATTCGGCGCTGGAAAGAGACACGCTGGCGTTGTAGCCCCCCGCAACGAGAACCTTCCCGTTCTGCAGCAATGTTGCCGTGTGCAAATAGCGACCGGCGCCCATGGCGCCGGCAGCGGACCACAAGCCCGTTGCCGGGTCGTACACGTCCGCGCTGGAAAGGAAACCGCCACTGGAATTGTACCCCCCCGTGACGAGGACCTTGCCATTCGATAGAAGCGTCGCCGTGTGATAGGCGCGCCCGATGGTCATCGGGTTAAGGGTTGTCCAGTTGCCGGCGGCGGGATCGTATACTTCCGCGCTAGAAAGATAGCCGGCACCACGGCCTCCTACAACGAGGACTTTACCGCTGGGAAGCAGCGTCGCTGTGTGAAGCCTGCGCGCGGCGGCCAGCGAACCGGTAGCCGTCCACGTGCCGGTCGCCGGATCGTACAATTCGGCGCTGGCAAACGTCGTGCTGCCATCCCATCCCCCCGCCACGAGAATTCTCCCGTTCTGCAGCAGCGTTGATGTGTGGGAGTAGCGGGCAGTGCCCATTGAACCGGTGTCGGACCAGTTTGCCGCTTGCGCGGATGAGGCCAGCAGCACCAAAGCCAGCGCGACCCGGGAAGCTCGTTTCATGTGGAGTATCCTTATCGTCTGAGCCCGAACCAGGGCGCGTCCCGGCAATCAACCAATGATTTTGCAGATAGCTTGTATCCATATTTGGCTGAAAAGACAATACGGCCACACACGGGAGACGCTCGCGCTTGCTTTTCCGCTTAATCTCTGGTCTTGGCTTCCGCGGCGCAAGCGGCAATCAGTATAAGATGCCGACGAGGAGCCAGCAGCAGGCGACGGTCTGTAACGTTTCCCATGCGCTCATTGGGCACCGCCCTTCCGCCGGCCAGCGTCCAGTCCGCTGGGAACGTCATCCCGGTGCTTAATCTTGAACCACATCGGATTCTCGGCGAAGCGGCCGGTGTGGCCGACCAAGCCGGAATCAGCGCGGCGCACCACGAGCCCTTCTGACAACGGGTCCTGGATCTGCTCCAAAAACCTGTCGACCAGTCCGGGATTCGTCCAACACGGGATCAAGTGAATATGGTTCGATGGTGATGTGGCTGCCATCTTCACGGCCTCGACGAGCTGGCGCAGTAGTTCGTAGCGCGTCGAGAATGGAACATCGCCTAACCAGCAATCGCCATTTGCGCTGCTACGGCACTGCTTGGTGATGCCCACAGGAGCCATCAGCAGATCGAACAGGTGGAGCTTGTGCTCGGTGATGAATTGAACGCACCGCCTGCCCGACCATTCCATATCCAAGCCAATTCCGTCCGGCCACGGCAACGACTCGAATTCCGCCACGAGAGTGTTCGGCATCGGCATCGCAGCAGGCCCGACAAGGTGCTTCGAATAGTATGTCCATTTGCCGTCGGCCAGCCACGCTACTCGCCTTACGCCATCAATCTTCCGCTGCGCGTGCCATCGCCCCGGCACTTCAGTGTCGAGCCGCCTCAGAAACTCGACCGAGACGCGCCGTGGGGTGTCAGGATACCTAAGCATAGGTGCTTCCCTCCGATCATGCCCGGAAAAACGCGACCGGCTTGATGTCCGGCAGCGACGCCGCCACAACGGCAACGTCTGGTCTGAGCGTGCGATCTTCATGAAACTGTTTGGTAGGCTGCACTGTGACAGTTACTTCTGCGCCTGCGGCGATCAAATTCTGCAGCAGTTGGGGGGTGAGCTTACCCACGTCGATGTTGACGGCGTACTGCTCGCGGAAGTACGTGGCAAACAGTTCAGCATGAGCAGCCTTGATGCGCGCAGCCAATTCCGGTTTCACGTCGGCGTACCTGCATTGCGTCTGATATGTCAGGCCGCAGAAGCGTATGCTTGACAGGTTCTCGCCGCGCTGGCGGGCCAAGTCTGCGCGAGCGTGCTCGGCGGCCGGCATCAGGTCCGCGACGAGCATCGCCTTCTGAGCCTCCAGGTCTTTCAACTGGGCTAATGTCTGTGCCAACTTCTTTGCCATCGGTGCAAGCTCCGCGCGAGCAACAACGGGCATCTTTTCGGAAGCTGCCGGGGCCTTGGGCTTGGCTACCGCGGCGAGCATGTCGGCGAGATTGGACGTAACGGGCTGCGTGACTGTAGACATGGGTCTCCTTGCCTGCGGCGCAGGCGGTTAAGGTTCTTCGAGGGGTTGCGTGACGGGTTTGTGCGAGGGCTACTTCATGCGAACAACTTGCAGTGCTGCGGCGAATTCGGGTGCGGTTTGGCGGGCGATGTCCTGGAGCATCTTGGTCAGGAGGGCGGCACTCTTTGCCGGCGCGCCATCGGAGTGTGCCAAGGGCTCTTCGGCATCGGCCTTGGTGTGCTTGTAGGGCAGATCACCGTGATGCATTGCTCGTCCTTTCTGCACAGCGGGGTGTGCGAGGTTTAGAGTTCGATACCTGCCGTCTGCTTCTTTGCGTCGGACTCAATAGTCCCGCCGTCGGCAGGGCGGGCGCGGCCGGACTTGCAGAACTGGCGCAGGGCTTCGATCTGCGCGCCCATCGTCTTGCTTTGCGGAACCGTGCGATGGATGGCTTCGCCCACATCGGCCGGAGTCACAGCGCGGTCGCCGTCGTTGAATGCGTCGATGCGGGCATCCTGTACGGCCGCTTCGAGCTCTGCGCCGGTGAAGCCGTTGCACTGCTGTGCCAGGGTGGTCAAGGCGACCGGTTCGAACTCGTCGGAGCCCAAGTGGATGCGCAGGATTTCCTCGCGGGCCTTCTCGTCGGGCAGGTCCACCGCGAAGATTTCGTCGAAGCGTCCCTTGCGCACCAACGCGCTATCGAGCTTGTCGATATCGTTGGCAGTGGCGACCACGAACACGTCAGCCGTCTTGTCCTGCATCCACGACAGGAACGCTCCGAAAACGCGCTGTGTCGTGCCGCCGTCGTTGCCGCCACTCTGGCTGAAACCCTTCTCGATTTCGTCGATGAGCAGCACACAGGGCGCGACGGCTTCGGCAGTGCGCAAGGCCATGCGCAGGTTGCTTTCCGACTCCCCGACGAGCGACCCGAACAGCTTGCCCGCGTCGAGTTTGACCAGGGGGCGTTGCCATGCCGCCGCGATGGCCCTGGCGCACAGCGTTTTGCCTGTGCCGGGAGGGCCGACGAAGATCGCGCCCTTGGTGGCCCGAATGCCGCGCGCCTTGGCTTCGGGGCTGAACAGCTTGCCGCGCTTGAGCAGCCAGCTCTTCAGGTTTCGCAAGCCGCCCACGTCGGCGAGGCTGTGCCGGGCTTCTTCATACTCCAGCATGCCGGTGCGTTTGACGATCTGGGACTTCTCCCGGATAGCGAGTGCGACAGCTTTCGGCCCGATGGCTTTGTGTGCGACGAGTGATAGGGCCACGATGGACTTCGTTTCATCGCGGGTCAGGCCGGTGCAGGCTCGAGCCAAGGGCGGGATGCTGGCCTCGTCGATCTCGATCTTGTCGCCGATAGGGCTGGACTTGTAGAGCACGCAAAGCGATCGGATGAACTCTTCCAGTTCGGATGCGCGGGGCAGAGGCAGGTCGAGAACGTGAATGTCATCGGCCAGTTCGCCCGGAACCTTCCAGTCACGTCCGACGAGCACGATGGCCTTGCCCTTGCCTCGGCCGTGTTGGAGGGTTTCGCGCAGGGCACGCTGGAAGAACGCGGCCTGCAGGGCGTCCCACGGGTCGAGCAGCAGCAGGACGACGGGGCCGGCTTCCTTGACGAAGGCTTGCAGAGCCACGTCGAGCGGAACCTGCGGCTCGGTTACACGGTCGTCTTCCTCGTTTTCGAGGGACAGATTGGTGATCCCGGTCGCCATCGACCAGGACCAGAGCGGACGGGCTGGGCGCATGGCGGCGACGGTCTGCCGCAAGGCTTCCAGGGCGCGTTCTTCTTCCAGCGTGCGGAGGTGGATGCCTGGCTGGCGGGCCTTGAGGCAAGACAGTAGTGCGGTGGTAATGTTCATGCTTAGTCCTCGATGATTGGCGGCGGCGTGATCTTTGCACGCACGACCGGCAACGGGTGGTACAAATGCCCCGGCGCACGCCGGGGCTTCTTCTGGACGCCCGCCTGCACGAGCTTGCGTAAACGCCAGATGCGAGCGTTCAGCTTGCGGCATTTGGTGCGGGCAGTCATGAGCTTGCGGTGCCAGCGTGCGGACAAGGCCACGGCGGCGAGATAGTCTTCGGCGTAGGTGGTCATGTGCTCCTCGTTAGGCGCTCAGTACGCGCCGGGCTTCCAGCAGCGTCAGGCGCAATTGCTCGTGCTGATCGGGCGTGAAATCCGGCACCGGGATGGATATGGCAGAGGCGACGGCGGGAAGTTCCATGTCGTCCACGACCGGGCAGGCGGCGGCGAAAAGGGCGGCTTGCACGCGGGCACTGTCCAGGGCGGGGAGTTCGTGGCCCTCGGTGAGTGCCTGGGCGATGTCACCGAGCACGCCGCGCACCTTGCCGGCTTGCGTCAGGCAGGCCACCACGTCGATGCTGTCGGCTCCGCTCACCAGTGAGAGGTCGATTTCGGCGCTGCTCACGCCCTTGAGAATGTCGGCGGCCGACACGCGCATGGAATCGGCGAAGGCTGCGGCCCGCCGGATCTGGCCGACGATGCTGTCCCAGCGGTTCGCGGCTTTCTGTGGGGTCAGTCCGTTCTCGCGCACGTCCTTGGTGATTGCGGCCAGGTCGGACTTGATCTTGCTGGCGAGGCCCGACAAGGCGTCTTGCATGATGTCTGCTTCGGTGAAGCCCACGGTCTTGGTGCGGATTTGTGTGCCGATGAGTTTGCCGAAAGACTTGATCTGCTTGAGCAGGTCTTCGTAGCTTTCCGGCACGAAGTACAGCACGCCGTTGGGGCGCAGGGGGACGATGGCCTTGTTGTCGTCGAGAACCTTGCGCAGCAAGTGGCTGACCTGACCGGCAGTGTACATGTCGCGGGCGTCTTCGAACATCTGGCGGATCGCGTCGATGTTGTCGCCGTCCGTGCCGAGCGTTTCGGCTTTCTTGTTAAACCAGAACTGCTGGCGGTACTTGAGCGTGAGGCGGTCGCGGCCTTCAATCCACTCCGTCGCCTTGTCGGACAACTGGAACAAGAGGCGGTCTTCGTCTTCCGTGACCGGCAGGATGATCCCGTCGGCTTCCAGGTTCTTGATCGCGCGGATGAAGGCATACCGCTTGGGCAGTTCGCGCGCCTTCTCCGGTGCGATCCCGGATTCGACCAGAGCATCGCGGAGCGTAGAGAGGCGGCACTTCTGGACCGAGAACGTCCAGAGCATGTGGCCGGGAATTTGGTCGGGCATGGGAATCTCCTGACAGGAGCGGCCCCGCCTTCGGACAGGGCATGGGGTTTACACGAGAAGCCAGCCAGGACGTGATGCCACGTAGCGTCCGTGGCCAGTGCGATGCTGGACTTCTCGTGCCGTCACCAAAGGGTTTCAGGCTGGAAAAACAGCTCTTGTGGATCGGATGGTGTCTTTGGTCGGGTCGCGTCGAGATAAACGTTTTTTCGCGTTATTTCTGCATTCCTACGCGGGGTCACTGCACGCGGAGACGAATCTTGATTTGTTCGCCTTCGCGGCTGTCAACGGTGACGCGGTAGCCTTGGCGTCGGGCTTCGGCCAGCACTTTGGCGCGGGCGACTTCGCGGGTGAAGCGGGCAACGTCAAGCGTGCCGCGGGTGACTTCCCAGGTGTCGTCCCCACGGCAAGACAGTTGCAGACCGTCGGCCAGCACGCTCCTGATGTCGGACATGACGTTCTTATAGCCCATCGCGATCAAGGCTTGCGCTACTTCGGACACGGGTGCCTTGACCTGCGTTTTGATCGCGACGATGGAGTAGCAAGCCATGCTAGTGTCCCCCTTCGTGGCTGTGGCCGTGGTGAACGTGGCCGGTGTGGGAATGATCGTGACGATGGGCTTGCACGCGGGATGCGTCCCCATCGGACACGCTGACTTCAAACGGCTTGAGCAGCTCGCCGTGGTCGGGCGAGTCGTTGTTCAGGATTTGCATTCGTACCGTGCCGTCCGCGTTGATCGTGACGGCAATTTCACCGGAGCGTTGCATCGCAGTCCTCCTATGCGGTGGCCATCTGCGCGAGCAGCGCGCGGGCCTGGGCTATAATGTCGCCAACGTCTTCCGGGACATCGGCGTCGGGCGTGTCTTCAGTGGCGTCCTGCGCTTGCAGTTCGATCTCCTGCCAGATGCTGCGCAGGTTGCCCTTGTGCTTCGTGACCAAGGCGAGAATGTCTTGCCGCGATACTTGGTCGAACCAGCGCTTCTCGCCAAGCTCACCCGAATTGCAGAGCGTGTCGCAGACGTGGCTGGTGATCGCTTCGAGGTTGGGCATCAGCGTGAAGACCTTGCAGCGCGAGGCCAGTTGATCGTTCTCCGCGCCAGTCTCGAACAGACTGTCGATCATGCGCGCCGAGGTGAAGATGTACAGGCGGCGGGGCTTTAGCGGCTCAAGCAGCGTTTTCCACGCCTGAACGGATTTCGAAGACATTGCATTCGCTTCATCGATGCAGAACGCCTTCCATCCTGTGCCCCACGTGGACAGTTGTGTGTGAGCTTTGATCTCGTCCACGGCTTCAATTGTGCAGTCCGCACCGGCGAGGTGGTGAATGTCGCGCGGGTCGCACTTGGCGGCGGCAATGATGTTGGCCAGCGTCGTCTTGCCCATGCCGGACGGGCCTTGCAGCCAGATCGCGTCGCCGGTCCAGGTGGGCGAATCAAGCAGAGCTTGCAGGCGATGCACGATGCCGCTGTGCCCGGCGACACCAGCGAGCGATTTCGGGCGGTATTTCTCGTGGAGTTGCATCGGCGAGACTCCTAAAACAGTACGCCTTGCACCTGCGGGGCAGGGCCCGGGATGATCTCCTTGCCTCTGGTCACACGCCAGAAGCGGGCGAGGTCCATGTGTAAGGTTTCCTTGATGAACTGCACGGCACCGGAGCGGCCAGCCGTGCGCTGCTTGTCGTCAAAGCCAGTCAGCCGTTCGTTCTCTGCTTCGGCCAGGAAATCAGTCTTGGTGCTGCGCATGGCGAGATTGACCAGCGGGCGGTATTCCTTAGAATACGTTTACTATCCGGATATGTCGTTCTTGGACTCGCCCTTGTCGCCCGTTCAGTTTTATTCTTTCCTTATCGTTCCGGGCGGGGTATTATTCTTACCGGAGAACGAGACTGTGACCACCGAACAGACACGGACACTAGAACAAGAACAGGCAGATTTCGAGGCAGCGCTTCCCGAACTGCTGAAGAGTCACGGCGAAGAATTCGTCGTTTTCAAAGATAGTCGTGCGCATGCGTTCTATAGGGATTTTGACTCTGCCTATGCGTTTGCCCTGAAGACGTTCGGCGTTGATGCGGTGTTTTTGATTGCGCGGGTAGAACGCCCCGAACCACTCTGCACTTCGCTTTCTTGGACCGCCGGCGCCATGTTCACAAACATGAAGTGAGTCAGGCGGCCAAATGAAGCACGCGCCTCGAAAGATTTTTGAAGACTTCCAAACTCCAGAGGCGCTGCAAACCATTGGTCCCATCATTGCCGCATCTTGGCGCATACCCCAACTCCTAGAAAATGCGCTTACGCTGGCCGGCAAACCGATACCCGCCCCTGTTTACGGCGATATATTGGTCGACACTGGTGCGCAAGCCACCTGCATTTCCCTCGATGTATCCCAACAACTTGGCTTGCGCCCCCTTGGTGTTTGCCACGGGTACGGCGCAGGTGGAAAACACACGAATCCCATTTTTGCCGCGAAGCTCGAAATCGTTATGGAGGAAAATGGCCGCAAGCGCACTGTCTCCCTGGATCAGCGCTTTCAAGCAATTCCCCATTTGGACGACTATTACCAGCAGATACAGGTAATGCGTCGCGGGACGCGAGTGCACCTGATTGGTTTATTGGGGCGGGACATGCTGCAGCACGGCCGTTTGCAGTATGACGGGCGCGGCCACATTACGCTTGAGTTTTTCCCGAACACGATGCCCCGCTTGCAACCCGTGCTCCTGCAACCGGCAACACCTCCGCCTGCTACGCCCGCCATTCAGCCGCAGCAGGCCCCCCCTGCAGTTCCACAACCAGGGCTCCAGAAGCCCTAAAACCAGTGTCTACGACCAGCGCGTCGAACAGCGCAAGTGGCTCAAGAAACGGCTGGGCAGAAATTCACCTTCACTTCATCACCCCTCAGCTTGCCGTAATGCTGTTCCACCACGGCCGCCGTGTTGCCCATCGCCGCCGCAATCTCTGCATACGACTTTCCAGCCCGAAGAAGCAGGCTTCCAAAGATCCGGCGCAAGCTCTTGGCGTTCATTCCCTTCGGCAGTAGTGCCGGAGTCGGCTTGCGCTTTTGTACTTCGCGTGGCGTTAGCGAGTGACGGCGGCATGGTTTAGTCCTCGCGGCAGTGCACCAACGAAAAGCCCCGGCGCGATGCCGGGACTTGGGAGCGGAAGACGTTCAGAATGTGGCGCAGGCAGCGGGCGAGCTTGCCGGGGGCGGCTCTGGCCTTGTGGCGCTGGCGGCGGCGGGTCATGCGGGCACCAGCTTTCGCATCACGTTGAAGGCCGAAACGTGCATCGTGGCGTATCGGGGATAGACGCGCCCAAAGGCGTCGCGGCTGTCGTTGCAGACCATCCGCGCATAGCGTTTGTCCTTGGAAATGCTGAGCACTTCCCACGTTTCCCCGAAGTAGTCGTACTTGTCGCCCGTGCTAGGCATAGGCCACCGCCATTTCGCGGGCGACGGCCTGTTCGAAGAGCCGCATGGTCTGCACGTATTCCTTGGTGTGCACGCCCTTGCTGCGGACGATGCGCTCCAAGAGTTCGAGGACTTCGGCAACGGTAGGCATGGTGTTCTCCGTGTTCGGTGTCCGGTTCTGCGTTGGGTTCCAGGCTGACCACTGGCACGACAGCGGGCGCTGGCATGGCCGCATTAGGACGCAATCCGCTCCGGGCATTCCTGCGGCGAGACCGGCAGCGGGCCGGATCGCGGGGCGAACACGCTTGGGGTGTGGCGTCAAGTCTGCTCGGCTTGCCGTTCCAGCCGGGAGTGCTCTGGACCGGGAGTCTGTGCGCAGCAGCTTGCGGGAAGTCTCTGGGGCGCTGAGTGGCCGCACGGGAGGACGACACCGGACGGGCAGCTTCCGCTCGACAAGCAGCGGGTTCGCAATCGCAGCGTTTGCGGATTGCATGAGAGCTTGACACCGGACGGTCACTTCCGCCCACCTGACCACGCAACGGACGATCAGGTGCTCCGGCCAGCACACGGCCAGCCTGCCGCTATCCGGGCACACCGGATACCTCGTCGCGGACTATGACGGGCACCGGGCCGCAGCGGGTTGTCAGTCCACGGCGGCACGGCACGGTATGTACTTGTCTGGTGCGAGAGCGTGCCAGTTCGCGGTGCCGAGCAGCCTTGCGGGCCGTGGCCTTTCCTGGCAGTCAGCAGCTCCATGCTGCGGTCGGGTTGGTAGCGGTGTGCTGTACTTGTCCGGGCTTGAGACCGGACTGCCGCATTACACCGGGCTTCCCCGGTGCTCTCTGCGATTAGATTGCTACGCGCGCCACAATGCCCTTGCGACACAGGGCCAAGGCAACGGCGGCAGCGGCTTCCAGCGAGAATGCCAAGCTCAGGACTTCACCAGATGCTTCACAGATCACGCGGTACATGGTTAATCTCCAGGCTCATGCCAGAAAAAAAGCCCGGAGCACAATGCCCCGGGCTTGCGGGTAGCTACTCGGCGGCTTCGCCGGGCTTGCTGCCGATCTCGACGGCCTGGATTTGCACCTGGTACCGGGCTTCGCCGATCTGGACTTTGCCCCAAGCCTGGAAGCCGCGGGAACCGGACTTGAATCCCGGCAGTTCGCTGCCGTCGGCAGCCTTGTGCTTCGCCGGCTGGAGCTTGGCACCGAGCTTCAGTGCCGCAGCCGTGGCATCCTGGAGCGTGATCACCGGGAGCTTGGGCTTCGAGGCGGCAACCTGGGCTTTCAGGGCAGCGTTCTCGGCCAGCAGCTTCTGGATTACCAGAGCGGCTTCGTTCTCGACCTGGGACTTGGGGGTAGCGACTGCTGTGTTACTCATGTTCTGTTCTCCGTGGCGCTCTGAGCGGCGCTGTGCTGCCGTCGGCGTCGTGCCGAGGCAACCTCTACGCCTGTGTGACGCACGCCCTGGCCCCCCCGCGCGGGCACGGGCGCATGAGGTGAGACGGTCCGCGATGGTTCATGCACAGGAGTGGTGACCACTCGGCGCGGCGGGGCTGGACTGCAGTGGACGGCTGCTATACGGTGGACGGACTGACAGATGTTGACACTTTCGCAACCGGTGAGAGGCATGCACGGGACAATGCCTGCCGGCTGGTTTCTGGTATCACGCCCTTGCCGACGAGACCTTCCGGACCGCGTTGGAACAAACGGCTGTGAAGCATGGGCGAAAGGTGTGGCTCAATGGACGGAAACCGCGATTCAGTTCACCCTATCGGCGGCGGTGTATGCTGCAGCGACCTCGCTGCATCCCCACTCCTCCATCTGCTCTAGTAGATCCATTGCACGCCCGCGCAACTCGGGCACATCATGGTACACTGCGACAATAGCAGGGACGAGATAAAAGGACAGCATCCCCCCCTGGTAACTCGCCGCATCCGAACTCGCCCGCTTGGTGATGCGGTCTGCCATTTCAAGCGTGAGCTGCGCATTAGCCAGTGCATTGTCGGACAGTATTCTCGATGCGTTCTCCAGTTCCTTTTCGTCGAATGCTGGCGTCGCGGTCCAGTCCAGGAGTAACGTGGATGACGAGCGCAGATTCTCCGCCGTAAGTCGGTTCAAGAATTCGGATGCCGCAGCGCGCACGGGGGCCTCAGCGTCATTCCATAGCGACTTCAGTCGGGAACGGCACTCGGCACCAACCTTCGCGCTGTTGATGTTGTGCGCGTAGACGGTTGCGGCCCCCTTTCTCATTGCCGCGTCGCCGGAAAGACACATGTCTCGCAGGCCAACCATCTCAGGGTTTTCGAACGCAGCCAAGCACGCTAACCGCCCGCCCGCCTCCCGCGCCTTCTCGTCCTCAGCATCGGCAAGCATGGCTTTCACCGCCCAGGCTGTTTCACTGCTATGCTTGTGCGTTGTCCGGTAAACGAAGTCGGCGCAGGCCCCGCTCCTGAGAAGCTCACGTTCAGACCGCACCATCCGGCGGAAGATTTCACACGCTCGCAGTGGGTCAGCCGGAATTGCGTACGTGAGGAACTGAATGCACACGGCACGGACCCCTAATGATGCATCAGGAATTACCTTCTCGGCCACGTCCAGGTATGCCGCGCGTTGCGGCGGCTCGGCTTTCAGCAGAATCGCGCCAAGGTTCCATAATGCACCGCCTCGTTCTGTGTTGAGTCCATCGGTGACAAGATCTTGGGAATTGCAGCCCTTGTCGGCGGAGGCTGTTAGCGCCCAGTTCTCGAGCAGTTTCGCAAGGCTATTGGGAACGGGCTTCTCTGCATACTTGCCGATCGCCGAGGACACCTCGCGGACGCATTCCCTGTCAATCGCGCTGGCAAAGCGGTCGATCAACTTCTCGATATGCTCGATTGGCGCGCCGGCCTCCGACAGCCCCGTGATGATCGCTGCTACGTAGTCAACATGAAATGATGAGTCCATCTTCTCGTTGGCGAGGTTGAAGAAGCGCTCTGGGTCCTCTTTCGCGCGCTGTTGCAGCGCCTGAGCGAGCTCACTTCTCCCACCGCTCAAGCCTATCGGTTTTCCAGTGCGGGGCTGCCAATCGCCTGTGTACTTTCGCATCGCGCCCAGCCACGCCTGGTCTCCCATCCGTTTGATGCCCTCTGGTGAAATCGGGGGACCGACAAAGCCGGCGTCAATTGACACCCGAGAACGCGGCGCGGTCTCAGGGAACTTGCGATGCAATTGACCAAGGAGGTTTTTACCATTTTCGCTTAGCTTGGGCGCATCGAGTGCGGAGAGTAGCTCCAGCACTTCCTCCTGATGCCACGCGATCTCTTTGGTGCTCTTCGGATGCCTTGGCTTCATACTACATATCGCAGATTCTACCTTAGCAAACAGCTCCGGGGGCCAGGAGTGCGAGCAGGCTTGGATCAATGTTGCGCTCCGCAAGACGGCGTCGCTCAGCATGCCAAGCTTGAAGCGCCGAAGGTCCCTAAGCAGAAACGCGGCCGCGTCTGGTGCGAATGTCTCTCCCTGGGATGCGTATGTCAGCGCCACCACTTGCTGCATTGGCTCGAACTCATTATTGAGCATCTGCGTTGTGAGGCGCCGAAGTCGGGTTGGATCGTCCTTTGCCAGTACTTTGGCTGCATTGGCAAAAGCCCACAGGAGCCGCACCCACCCGTCGTGGACATGTTCTTCCTTCTCGTGGAGCCAAAGTGCGTGGTCGTGCCTGTAGCCGCCCGAGCGCCGCTCGCACGTAGCCTCCATGGCCAGCAGGATAGGCTGCAGGACGGCCTCGAGGAACTCTCCAGGAGCACACTCTACCACGTGCTTAACGGCTTCCCAAAGTCCGTGCACATCGTACAGGAATCCTTGTGCCGTTCGGCTTTGAGCACCTTGGGACTTCTCATCCGCTGCATTGGACCGGAACGCCAACCATTCGGGTACGTATCGCTTCAGGAATACCCCTATCGTGGCCGCAGCCTCCGCGGGCCTGAACTTGGCGAGGTCTTCGAGCGCATAATGCTGCCAGTGCCATTCCGGCTGTGATGCCTCGTCGGCAAGAACGTCCCGCAAGAGGCGCACCGAGATATCTTGCCAGTTATCTTTGATGCCCGAGAGACAGAGCCCAACGCGTCCATTCCATTCAGGACTGCGCCCCAAGTATGGTCGTAGCAGATGCTCGATTTCCTTCTGGCGAGTTCCTATGGTCTCGCGAAGGAACCAGATGGCCGTGTGAATCTCGTGATCTGGCAAGGTGGCCAGCCAGCGCTCGAAGCGTGCTGGGCTGAGGAGGTCAAACCAAGCTGCATTTGCTTTCATATAGCCAAGAGCGCGTATGCGTCCCGCACCGTCACTCAGCAGTAGTTCGAATACGCTCAATTCCTCTGCGCTTGGGTTAGCCAACTGCCCAAGCCAGGTCAGCACCATTGCCTTGATATGTTTCCTAATCCGCGGTTCGGCCAAGAGCCGTGGCAACTCGCGAAAATACGCTCCGCGGTCCGTCTCACGAACGTGTTCCAATACTTGCCGCACGAGCGGCCGATAGAACAGGCTCTGCTCGGTTTTCAACAGATAATCTGTTAACAGTGTGCCGCGTCCGACGAACCTCCGGGCGGCCATGAAATCAAAGAATGTTTGGTGAAAGAACCGGATGCAGCGCTGTGCTCGCGCCAATATGCCTTCACTGGAGAGCCATTCGACTGCCGCAAGGTCGGTCGCATTGACGGTTGCATCTGGTATCGACAATTCTTGTCGCGCCGACATCTGGTCTACAAGTTGCCCAACGGCGCGGTCGCACGCGGCAACATCAGTCGCGCTGTCCCGCGCCCTGCGGAGGGTCGCAGACCAACGTCGCTCGTAGAGTTGCTGCAATGTGTAGACTTGCGCCCGCGCGGGTGTCCACTCAACGCTCTGGCTTCGCTCGCGGTGGATCATCTCCACAAACGCATCGAGGTAAATGGGGGTTTGAAGGAGTGCATCCATCGCGGGATGGAGGTTTGTCAGGGTCAATGACTCGGTTTGCAGAATCCGTTCCACATCGGTGCGGCTGAACAGGCCCACTGTGAACACAGTCGCTTGGCTGTCTCGAAAGGACCGAAGTCTGTCATCATAGCGCCAATCGAACTCACGGCACGAAAGGATCGTTTTGACGCCTGGAAGCGTCTGAAGTTGCTGCACGACCCCCAGCAGAACCTTAATACCGGCGGAATCGTGTGCCATCGCCGCAGACAGAGCGTCCACTTGGTCCAGCATGACAACCACTTTTCGGCCCTGTACCGAAAGCGTAGATGCGATGGATGGTATAGAGTCTGATAGGCCAAGTCCGTCTTGGAGTTCGGCTGCAGAAGCAAACGAAGCCAGCGCGTCCGCCTTCACGCCGATAACGACACAATCCTTTGCGTCAAGCGTTTCCATCAGGCTCGCAAGTGCGGCAGTCTTACCGGTGCCCGCGCGGTCAAGCAAGACAGCTACTCGGCCTTCCGGGGCAAGCACCCACTCGGCAAGCTTCACCACGACTTCGCGCTGGATAGCCACGCCATTGATACTCTTCTTCGCTATTCTCAAGGCGGCGCACGCCGTCCGTACTGAACCGAGGAGTGACTCGATATTCGCCTTCGGCGCGTCGAATACGCCCATGCTGTCGAAGAACCGTCGTATGGCTTCGGCGTCCAGCTTCGCACGTGACTGCATCGCCCTTACTGCGAACGACACCAGACACTCGAACGCTGCTGACGGGTGGGCAAAGCGACCTTCAACGACTTGGCGGATCAATTCCGCCAGTGAGCGATCTGAGACCGCATCGAGGTGCCAACGATGAAGTAGACGATGGCAGGACTTCTTGTCTGTCTTGAGTTGGGTGTACATCTGGCGAAACTGTTCTGCGTGCGCCTTTCCCAGATTACCCGTGAACTCACTGAACGTAGTGCTGCTCCTCACCCTTTCCGCCACAGTGCCAAACAGGGGGCAGGGACTGGGAGTGACGAGGATGCACGTCGCCCGGGACGTGCCCGTAGTCTGTGTTCTGAAGTCCTCGAGGATTCCTTCGCGAGCAAGTTTCTTAACAGTCCATACGCCGCCGCCTGGTGCACTCGACTTCGCTTGGTAAAACTCCAGAGAGCTCTTGCGGCATACGACGAAATCGTCAACGGCGACCTGGACGAGATCAGAACGACCGAAGTCGGACTGCTCCGGCGCCTCGACCCGCACCCACTCTGCGCGTCCCACGAAGACATCGAGCAGGGCACGCGCAATCGCGAGCGCTTGATACGATACGCCACCCGCCATGCTTGGTCCACCCGCTTCCGCTGCCATACGCTCTCCATCACCCTTGCCCGCGGAGATTCAGCAATTACACAAGCACTCGCAAGCACATACACCAAACACATGCCAGCTACGTGTTGCGTCGAGCGCATGGTAAGCGCGGCGGATGTGTCTGCCTCCAGAAATTGGCGTAGCACTCGCAACCCGTGCTCGTCGCTCTGAGCATGACACCAGGATCTTATTGACCCTGATGAAGCTGTCGAAAAACAAGCGCAGCCGCAAGGTTGAGTGTTGGATGCGACGAAGGGTTTGGCGCGAAGTGATATCGATTGACACTTTTCCAGCACCGTCTGCAGATCGTCATTCCCTTTCAAACCCTTGGCTCGTGAACTTCAAAGTCCGACTGTTTTCGGTAACTATCCGCACGACGTTTTCCGGCGCGCCCGACGGAATCTCGGCCTCAATTTCGAGGGTTACGGTTACCTTCGCACCGACCAGACCGGCGAGATGCGCGATCACCTCGTCGGCGATGCGGCTAGCATCGCGGCCAACGCGGTTCGCATCCAAAATGACTGTTCCGTGAAAACGCTTGGGCTTTGATGCTACGGGTGGAACAGGACCCGGGCCCGGCTTGGGTGATGGTCCACCGCCCCCGCCAGGGCCCTTCGGGGGTGGAGGGGGAGGCGAAACTATTTTGTCTGAATCCATCTGCTTGCGTGCCACTGCTGACTTTACCAGTAGTCCTGGCGAGTCTGCGTCAGCCACTACGACTTGCTGCCCACCGCGCAGGCCACGATAGCGGTCAGTGCCGATATCAAAGCTATCTGCGTAGGCAAATGCGTCATGCTCCCAGGTCAGCAGCGCGACGCCCTCGCGAACGGCGTCGAGCAACACTGACGAGTTTTTCAGTCGTGGCAGGTAGAGATACCGCCCAAAGTCTTCCACCAGCAGCTTGACGGCAACGTTGTCATTGCGCCAAAGTGGTATGCGATCCAACCACATGCGCAGGATCGTGCCGGCAAGCGTTGGGGCCAGAAGGTCGTCCGTCCTGAGCTTCTTGCTGGCCCGCACGGCCAACGCATCCTGCCCAGATAGCCGGAGCGCCTGCCACTCAATCTTCGCCTGCGGCGTTGCCTGCACCGGCACCAACAGCCACTGATAAGTTTCAGGCAACCGCGCCGTCACGGTGCCGTCAGCGGCAGTCTTTTGAGTCTCGGCCTGCTTCACCTGATGGGGCGAGAGATCGAGCTGTTCCTTCTCGGCAAGGATTGATTCCCACGCGAGGTATTTCCGCGCCGCCTCATCGAGATCCTGCAGCCGGGTCTTGTCCGCGGCCAGAAAGACGAGCGTATTGCGGTAGAGGCGCGGTGTGTTGCCACGGGACTCCAGGATCGCCTTAGCCGCAGCCTCGGCGGGGCTGCCCGGCTCTTTGCTATAGGCATGATCAACCCGGAGCACGACCAACCGCGCATCTAAATCGTCGGGCACGTCCTGCCCCGATTGCGGCATGGCATGGATGCGACTGAAGTCTCCTGTCTTGCCCAAGTTCTCCCGCAGGCGCAATTCCAGCTCGTGTACGATCTTGTCGGGATCACGCTTGAGCTGTTCGGCGCGGTCCTCAGCCAACTTGGTGACGGTGGGCTGCGTCGAATACCAGTAGCGCGGGCCATCTTGATAAAGGTAGGTTGCCGCACTGGCCAGCCTGCGCAGTGCATCGCCGAAGACTGCTGGCGACTCGCCCGGCATCACACATCCAAGCTTCACACGGCGGTCCTCAATCCCACGATGGGCGGCCGTTGCCGTGGGCGCCGAGCCCAGATAGATCGCACGCGCCACGCGGCGACATGCCGCAAATTTGCCGAGGTTGAGCACCTCGCCGTCGAGCCTTAGCGACAAGGAGCTTGGGCCATCCACATCCTTCTCGATCACCGGCACCCAATTGTCAGAGAGATACCGCGTCATCTCGAATTGGACGCGCGGATCGTCGATCGAAATGTTTGCTGGCAGAATGAGCGGGTTCTTGTCGCCCTTTTCCCATAGGCTGTGGATCACCGCCGCCATCAACCGCAGCACGCCGCGGGTGCGCTGGAACTTCACCAGCGTGGACCAGTCCGTGTAGAGCCGGTCAAAGATCTCCGGGTGGATCGGGTACGCTGCCTTGATGCGCTTCTCGTAGTCGGCATCGCGGCACTCGGGTGGGAACTCCTGGTGCTGCGTCTGGTACAGGTCCGCGAAAGCACGCGCCACCACGTCGCGGTCCTTGAACTGCGCCGGATCAGCAAGTGGTTCGAATAGCCGACGGCGCACGATCTCAAATCCCTCTTCAGCACTGGCTGGCCGCCAGGATGCCTCCACGCGCCCCACGACGTTGCGGAGCCGGTCGAGCGCCTCGCGTCCGCGTTGGCCCCCCACCTCAACATCATCGGCTTGCGTATGCGGTGAACCGGTCGTGTCAGATGCCGGGAGACTAATCACTAGAAGGCAGTTCTTCACCAGCTTGGCCGATTCCGTCAAAACCTGAGCAAAGGTGAACTGCGTTTCGAAGCCGCCGGCTGGCAAATCACCTTGATCGTGAAGCTGCCGCGCGTATGCCACCCACTCGTCGATCAGGATGAGACAGGGACCGTAGTCCTTAAACAACTCGCGCAGGACGTCTCCGGGGCTCGTTGCCTTCTGGTCGTCCGCCTGGAGTCGCCTGAAGGCTTTCTTCGCCTCCTTCACACCACCCGCAGAAAAACCAAGCTGCCACGCCAATTCACCCCATAGGGTGCGCACGACTGTGCCATCGGCCTTGACGACCGGGTTGCCGGGCGAGATCTTATTACCCACCAGCACCACGCGCCGGGCTGTTGGCAGCGTCTTGGCCTCGGCTGCCTGCATCACGGCGTCGATGCCCGACAATTCCGTGTGCGTGGCACCGGAAAAGAGGTGGTACAGCGCCAGCATGGAGTGCGTTTTGCCGCCGCCGAAGTTGGTTTGAAGCTGCACGACCGGGTCGCCGCCCTTGCCAGCCAGACGCCGTACCGCACCAACTAACATCGACTTCAGACTCTCGGTGAGATAGGTACGGCGGAAGAACTCGACAGGATTCCTGTACTCGTCTGTCCCCTCGCCGAGATGCACCTGCCAGAGGTCCGCGGCGAACTCGGCTTGCTGATAGTTCCCGCTGGCCACGTCCTTGTGCGGTGTGATCACTTCGCGCCATGGCTTGAGGCTGCCCGTGACTGCGCTCTCAATGGCCGTGCCGGCGATCTTGCGCTTCTCGCCGCGCACCTGTTCGTCGAAGCGCAGGCGCAACAGCTCCGTCTTCATCTTCTCGATTTCGTCGGCCTGGGGTGCCGAAATGGCTGCCAGCAGTCGTCCTGCCGAGTCCAGCGCGCGATAGGCGTCATCTCCGGAGAAGGTTTCCTGGTGCGCCCACTTGTTGCGGTGTTCTCGCAGTTCGCTGACCAGGCTGCGTTCGGTGTGCCCCAGCGTCTTACGAAAGACATCGTTCCATGCTTCCCACATCAGCTTGAGGTGCGCTGCAGCATCCCATTCCGCGATCGGCTTCTTCGCATTGATGCGATCTTCGCCGAGAAAACGTGTCGCTTCGGCGCTGGCACGAGCGGCGTAAGTACTCGTAAGCTCGCGCTCAACGAAGGGTCCGAGGCCCCCCTTGAGAAGCTCTATCGCCTTGCCGACGCGGTCGTGATTGCTGATGGCCATTCCCGGGCTCCTTGTACAAACTGCCTACTTCTGACTATCCTTTGCATCCGACGGGCACGCGTTCACCGCCTACGTTTCAGAGCAGAGGGTGAAACGCGGGCCGCCTTGATCCACCCTGACTGCTTTAGTTCCTGTTCCTCCGTGCGGTGGCGGGTCGCGTATTTGACGGCCGTCCCAAGTTCAATACTCATGAACCCCATTGGCTCGTGCTTCCTCTTCTTGTACTCTGCCGCCATGAAAGACCCCTCCGATGGTTTGCCTTATTCCTCTTCGAACAACTCCCCCTGCTCTTTCTTTTTGGCCACGGTGCCTTCGTGGGCCAGGCGCACGATTTCGGGCCAGCTTTGGACCAGGGCGTTGTAGGCCAAGGCTTCATTCGCGCGCTTCTTGCGCTCGCAGAGGGTGTACAAGCGATAGCAGAGCTCGCGGGCGACTTCGGCCTTGCTGCCGAGCTTGGCGGCCAGAGCGGCTGCGGCGCTTTCGCCGCCGGATTCGAGCACGCGGACCATGTGGTGGACCATTTCCCACGCGGTAAGACGCTCGTCGGTCGTCGGATCCCAGTCGGCAGGCAATTCGGACGGCTTCAGCAGCCGCACCTTGCCTCGACTGGATGCCAGGATGCCGGCATCGACCAACCCGGCAACGCTGGTGTTCTTGGCTTTGCTGAGCGTCTCGGCGACGCCGTACTCGCCGTCGGCAAAGCCGGTGTGCTCGAACCAGGCCAGCGCCCAGCGGCTGTCGGCGTCGAAGTCGCCTTCCTGCTCGGCCAGCGCTTCATCGAGGGTCTGATTGATGAGCGACAGCGCCTCGCGCACGGAGAGCGGTTTGCCTTCGGCGTCGAGCACCTTCGCGTAGCGCGTGTAGACCGCCATGCCCGGCCCTATGGCAGCCTGCGCCAAGTCCACCGGCGCGATATTGCCGCGTTGCAGATGGGCGAGGGCCGCCGGCAGTTCGGCCTTTAGCGCGTTGACGAACTCGCGGCGCGTGGCGCTGGGGGCGTTCTCTGGGCGCTTGCGGCAGACGAGGATGATGCTGGAGGCGAGGGCATTCGTGCCTGAACCGATCATCCGATTGCTAAGTTCAGTGCGCATCGGCCACGTGCCGCTGACTGCAAAACCCGCGCGAATCACCGCATCGAGGAACGTGTCCCATCCTGTATTTGTAGTTCCATCTACACTATCGCTCTCGGCCTGCTTGAAGGCGTAATAAATGGTCACCGGGAAGCCTGGGTGGGCCTGCCCTGCAAGACAATGCATGGCCTGCGTCATTCCGTCCAAGAAGAATTTCTCGGCTGCGTCTTTGCCTCCGTGGCGATGTGCCGTTGCCACCAGTTCCTCGGCCTTGGGCACCGCGACTGTGGCGAAGACGTTCGGGAAGATGGGCTTTAGTGCGCGGCGTAGCCAGACATAAAAGAAATCCGAGAGATCGGCGTAGCCGATGTTGTCGAAGTACGGAGGATCTGTGGAGACGACTTTGGCATTCGTAACAGACTGCGATTGAGCGTCTTCCGCTGTTGCGTGCCCGGATGTAGTTCCGGGCAGGAACTTAATAGCGGGTTCAATCCATTCTAGTGCGCTATTATAACCACCTCCAGAATCGCTAAATGGATTTGCCTCGCCGTAATCCCACGCCATTGGTATTGCCTGCCGAGCAAACAGATTTCGCAGACTCGCTGTGCGAGCTGAACCTCCGGTTGACGACCGGGTTCCGACCGGACCGGAGTCCCACGTGCAGAGCGCGTTATTGCGATCCGCAAAACGACTGCCCGCCAAGCCTAAGTAAGTCGCTATGGCGTCTCCATAAGCTGTGGCGCCGCTGCCTCCGTCGCGCAGATGATTGCCGTCTTTTGGAAGGCCAGCAGCCAATGCGTCGAGCTTCGCCCGTTCACAGACTGCCAGTACAAGATCTGAAAACGTCGTAAGTGCCTCAAGTTGGCGCGGCGTGAAAAGGTCGCACCAGCGAGTAAGCCCGTAAGGTGTGCAGTTTCCACCAGTCATGCGGGCGGCAATTTCACCTTCCGGTAGCCAGGTCGGATGCGCTTGTTGCGCCCTCTCTTCATGCGAGGGCAAAGGTGAAATATAAACTCGGCCGCGTTCACCTTCAGCCACAATCGCCATCAATCGGACACCCATGCGCCCGGCTTTTCCCTCGGCTTTGATATAGTCGCCAGAGATCGGCGCTTTAGACATCAAACAGACGAAATTAGCGCGAGCCAACTTCGTGCCGTTCGTGACCAGATCCACTTCTTTCGATAGGCCCACGTTCACCGTGAAGAAATAACCGTCCTTTTGCATTACAGGCATCACGTAAGATTCACTACCGGCTTTCGGCGAGAGCATGAATGTCGATACAAGCGGCACATGGATGTGCGCATAGGCCGGGTCGGGGCTTTTTACCGTGCGCGCCCAGAGCCAGGCGATGACAGTGAGCTTCTGGCCGACGTACTGTTTCAGGTCCGGCCGCGGCTTAGCCATCTCCGCCGTGACTTCGATCTTCGGGTACAGATGCCCGATGCGCTTCTCGGCTTCGTCGCGCATCCACTTCCCGTAGTAGCGCACGTCCTCCGCCAGGCCCTGCGCGCCGCGCCACTCGCGCGCCAGCAGCGTCTTCTCTTTGCGCGCCTCGGGGTTCACCGGCGGCTTGCCGGCGAACTTCGGTGGAATTTCGATCATCGCCTTGTTGATCAGCACCGCGACCGGGTTCAGATCGCTGGCGTAGCTTTCCAGCCCCAGCCGCTGCGCCTCCAGCGGCAATGCCCCGCCGCCGGCGAAGGGATCGTGAAACGCCGGCAGCTTGTTGCGGTCGAAGAGTTCCTTCGCGCGCGGATGGTCCGCGTTTGCCGCGCAGGCGTAGCGCCAGCTTTGCCAGATCTCATCGCGCGCCGCTTGCAGCACCTTCTCGTTGGTGGTGTTCTCCCACAGCACCAAATCTTCGATGATCTTGAACAGCCGCTGCCGTTCCTTCTCCTGCTTCTTCTCCGTGGGGAACAGGTCCGGGTGCGCCGACGGATCGTCCACCATCTGCGCAAAGATCACAGCCCGCGCCGCCGCCAGCGGCCGCCGCGCCCACCACAAATGCAACGTGGACGGATGCCCATGCCGGATCGACTTCTCCCGCGCCGAAGCCTTGTTAATCGCCTCCAGCGGCAGCGCCACTTCGATGAGCTTCTTGGGATAGGTCATTTGCCTTTTCGCTTTCCATGCCGCTCTTCGACGCCAGTGGCAAACGGATCGATTATCTTTGCCTTCAGGTCATCTTCCGATGTAATCTGGTCCAGCGGCAACGCGAGGGAGTAAAACTCAGTCACGCCGCTTTTATAATCCTTTGGCCATTTTTTCTTAACGTCAGTTCGAACAATCGTTCCGTCGTCATTGCGTCCCTCCGCCCAAAGATGCGATGGGGCCCAACCCGCGAGTAGTTCACTTCTGGGCTTCTTGACATTGCCCCAGTAACACCAACAGGCGGTGATCAGTGGTTCTTTTACGACTACCTCGTCATCATCCGACGGCGCACTGAGAATTACGCATACATATGCGGTCACTTGTGGAGAATCGGAATTTGAGTATGTCCTTAAGAAGTAGCTGGGAATCCATTCAAATGGCGATTCGATTCCAGTACTCCCGGAAATGCAGTTACCCCTTCGGACCATCCAGTTATGTTCTTCCATTAATCCATCTGCAGTTTTCAGCAGCAAGGCGATCTGCTTAGTCACATCACGAAGAGCATCAATGGCCCTCTTCAGATTCTGAGTGGATTCCGTCATTGATTGAACCTCCAGGATAGCTGCGGCCCACTAGCCAGGCCGATGGGGAGTTTCGGGCGGTTCTTTGCTGACCGCGCCATTGGCGTCACCGCAAATCGCCAACAGATCGCTTGCGGAAAGTTCGGCCATCGAAAGCCGTCAAAAAAGTGCAGGTCCAGGTGAACCAGCATGCGCAATAACTCGGATTCGAGGCGCCCCTTTTCTGGGCGCAGCATTGAGCAGAGGTGTCGCCACGACAGCCAGAAGCATTCGAACTCCTGATCGCCGGGCCTTAGGACTCTTGAAGCCGCGACTCTCGATTCCTCAATCTCGATTACCGGCGGCGCCGTATCTGCCGTCAAATAGATCAGAGCCGGACGTCTTCCTTGTTCTTTAGCCCGTCGCTGCAGTTGAGCCCACTCCTTTGCCAGTTGATCCTTTGATCGTGGAGTTTCGGGGAAGGGCTCCGGAGCGCGCTCTTCCTCGCCGTCTTCAGCAAGATCGAAAGACGATTTGCCGGAAAGAAACTTCGCTTCGACAAACAGGAGATGTTCACTGTTGTCGTCCAGTATGATTTCCAGTTCCAAATCGGGTTCCGCAAAATACGCATCATCGCATTCGGTGCACGCAGGCCAGAATGTGTAGTTTACGCGGGAGATGCGGCGGTCGTCGGCAAAGGGCCGTCGCCCGGGCAACGTCCGTGCCTGTTTCAGAAACGCAATTAATAGATTATTGGCTCCGCAAAGTTCCATCGATCCGAAAACGCTGGAGGTAAGGATGTCCTCCATGTTCTCCTGCTCGCGCGAGAGCTTGCCGTGGATAAGCGCCATTAACATCGCCGGTCCTCATTGACGTTTTGCGTCTTCTCCCGCGGGCACGGCTTGTTGATCGCTTCCAGCGGCAGCGCCATTTCGATGAGCTTCTTGGCCATCAGCTACAGTCCCCTAATCCTTCCAAGTGAATCCGAGATCGTTGAGTACGTCGCGCGTCAGCTTCGCCAGCGGGCGGCGGTGCAGGTCCTCGATGTCGGTGTAGTTTCCCCACAACACTCTTCGAACGTATTTTTCCGTCAATACTCCTCTTCCGAAGGACGAGATCAGAGCGCGTACCAGTTCCGGCGTGTACATGCGATAGCGCACGATGGCATCCGCCACCACGTCGCAATGTCCTTTGTAGAACTTCTCCAAGCAGAACAACTCTATATGCGAATTAATCTTTGCGCGCTTTGGGTTGGCCGCATCAACCCGATTTTCAATATGCACACCTATAGACTCAGGATCTTCGAGCAACTGTTGAGGATCAAGGGCTGATGCGTGCTTGCCTACTCTGAACACCGCGTCATCATCGAAGCCCTCAACGTACGGATGCATGTATTGGTCAAGCGTGAACGGTGTCCGAGCCTTGAGCCTAGAGTTGCACGTGGTACAACTCGGGACGAGGTTATAGAAGGACAATCCCAGTAGCGGATGTTCCGCTTTGTCAAAGAAATGGTCCAAGTCGGCTCGGACCTCCACGTTACCCTTTCGACGGGAGACCGAATAGATGTAGGCACGGTTACAGTATGGGCACGTGCGTAGGCCAATTCTCCGTATCAAGTCCTGAGGCCCCCACTTCAGCGTCGTGGTTGCCCATTCCCCGGGCTCGGTCCATGCTTCGTAGTCGAATATAAACTCCAGGAGGCCCTTGGCCTCTTCTTCCCAACCCATGCCCTTGTACGTCAGGCCCAGATCATGGTCCAATTGCTCGAGGACATCTGGGCGGCTCCTCAACAGGTCCTTCAGGTTATTTCTCACATTCTGCAGTAGTGTATGTATCACCCCTGCGTTACTAGCAAAGCTTGGCTGCGGCGGAATGTTCTCAAGTACGTGCGCTATCAGCTTTTGGGATGCGATCCCGCTTGGCACTGGATAGCATTTTCGTAAGAGGGCTGTCGCGGGACCGCGCGAGAGCGTGTGCAGCAAATGGGATTGTAGTGTGAGGCCACTTGGATGTGGTGCTTCGGGTCGCATGTCCACCATGAGCATAATGGCGCAGTCAATTCTCTCGGTTATCCAATCAAGCAACCTTGAAGTGTGCTCTTCTGCTATCCGACCGAGGTCGGTGTGACGTACATGAATCATTGTAGCGGTTCCGATCCATTCTCTTGCTCTCTTGCCTCAAGTTCCGCAAGCTCTGCGCGTAGCCTCTCAAGTCTCCTTTTACGAGCGATCTCGGAATCGGTGTCGCCGGCATGTCTACGGTAAAGGTCGCGCATTCGTTCACGAAGCAATGGCTCCCCGATCAGATCAATCGCTACTAATGCGGTCTCCTCGTTGATCCACTCCGCAGCATTTTCATTTTGATCTTCTGTCAGCCACTGAACCAGATCCCTGATCTGGTGTCGAGCAAAATCACCCATAAGTGACTGCTTCATGAAGAACGACTTGGCCAATAGCGAATGGATGTTAGCGCCGAACGTCTCACCAAGACACCCAGTGTCGGCAACCTTTGAAACATAACTACTCTTGTCCCGCTCGAGCAGTATTACGTTGTCTCGTGGAATATCCGAAACGCAGAAAGGCGAGTTCGACGTCATCAGTATCTGGATTTCGGAATCCCTAAATGCCATTCTTGCCGTGAACTCAAGCAATAGGTCGAAGAGCCGCTTCTGCCACTCGGGATGGAAGCAAATATCGGCCTCATCTAAGAGGAGGACGACGTGCTTTCCCACTCTCATATTGCGCGCCGGCTTATCTCTGCACACGCTCCAGATTCTCGAAAACAGCGTGAGGATTGACTGTTCACCGCCGCTAAGCCGGTGGCGCCAACGGCATGAAACGAACGGCGTGATCGCAACCGATGCTGCGTACGTGCCGAAAAACTCCCTAAGTACAGATAGCTTTTGCGCATCTGTCGTGAATTCGGCTCTTTCGCCATTCCATGCGAACACGTCACCAGGAACCCGCTTTGCCACGAAATCGAGGAACTCCAATCGCTTCTCGCCTACGGCGCCGTACGGGCGGCCCATCTTCACGATCTCGTTCCGCATTGATTCCAAGGAATAATCACCCGATAGCGACTCGTGCAATCGCCCGAACGGGGGGTCGCCCTTCTGAGGGTTGGTGTCTCTGAAGAGGCTGACAAGCGCCGCCAATGTCAATCTGAATACAAAACCGGGCTTTCCATTCTCGGCGTAATGCTGACTGGGTTGAAGAAATTCGGTGGGGATCCGTTCGGGTTCGATGTAGAGGCAACTAGGAAAATTGAAGGGGCAAAACCTCTCGCTCCCTTCTTCCAAGATGAACTCTATGTTGCGGAGAACTTCCATCGTCGCATGTGCTTCGACCTGGCTAATAGAACCTGATGGCCCGTTCCGCAATCTGAGCGCATCATGGCGCATGCAGTAGGCGGTTGAGATATTGTGCGTCTCTGGGCCGCTCTTTAGTAAGTCGGAATCACGCGTCCGCATTAGCGGTGCCAGATCATTGGAGTAGTAGATGAAACTGACATCCTTATGAAAGAACTCTGGAAATTGCGAGCTGGGGCGTGCCACGTCGTGCAGTGCCGTGGATTCCCATTGCCCTTCCCCGTCTGGCGAGTTAATCGTGATGACGCCTTCTCCCGCAAACTGATAGAACACATGGGAGGCGCCGTCTTTTTCTACAGCTACCAAGTACTCGTGCATTCTGTTAGGCGGAGGCTGATCTGACCGTGGTAATGTGGAGAATATCCAATCCAGAATATTCGTCTTGCCTGCCCCGTTTTCCCCAACGATAGCTGCGACACTGGCGACGTTCTTGTGTTTCCAGAAGCCAGGGATGTAGCGCGGGTTCCTCTCTATCGTCAGGACCCGAGCGTCGGAAGACAACTTGAACAGATACTGGCCAGACAGGTTAAACAAGACGTTCTCGAGATTGCCGGCATTCCGCACCCAAATTGCATGGATCACCATATCTTCTTCCTCTCGCAGTAGCCGCGAGGGCTACCTCGGTTCCTCGGAGCGTTGGATCAACTCAGTAAAGTCGTAGTTCACGCTGGTCACACCGAAATCCGGCTCGCGCTGAAAAGGCTCGCGCAGATAGTGAACTTGGTGGTTGTCGCTATCCGTAAACTCCACGATGGCCAGAATGAAATCCTCTGGCTTGTTGAGCGAGTACAGGATTTCGTTGCGGGTAACCGTGATCGTCGGCGCGCCGGAGACCCGGCCTTTGACTTCGATGAAGCGCAGCTTGCCGGTGCCGGGTACGCGACTTTCGACATCGTAGCCCAGCTTCTCAACTTCCCGGTCCGTCGGATCGAAGCCCAGCTTGCGCTCGACGTCCATCACGATTGCTCGGGCCCGCGCGGCGCTGGCCTGCGTGTTTGCCGGCGTAGTTGCCACCGGCGCCGCACGGCCGGCCATGGCCGCGAGCAGCCCGGCCGGCACCACCAGCATTCCACCCAGTACCACCGGCGGCAGCGGCGAGATCTGTGCTTCGAGCTTCAAATCCTCCAATCGCTTTTGCAGACGCCCCTGCAAAATGTCGGCACGCTTGCGGGCTTCCCCAGAGTTGAGCTTGGCGTTGGGCTTACCGGCCTGCTCCTGGACCTTGAGCTGCTCGGCACGGTGATCCCAGTAGGTGATCTCCTTTGTTAGCCGATCCTTTACGGCAGCCTCGGTCTTGGCGATCAGCACCAGCTTGCGGTCTCGAACTTCCTTCAGATGCTCGGGCACCACCTGCGCGATCGCGTAGCCCTGCACCTTCTGCTCCAGGGCGCGGCTGATCCAGGCGCACTCGGGCCTGGACAAGAGCGCATCGATCTGCGGTTCGTCTTTGGCCAGCGGCCGGTAGTCCAGGTATGGCGCGTAGTGCAGATGGCGCGTGGCACCGTCAGCGGTTTGCTCAACGTAAAGCATGCGCTTGGAGATGACGCGGCGCTCGCCGGAGCGCGTCACGCCGGCGTCCTGAATGGAATGCTCAAGGAAAAACAGCACGCGCGGTTGAAGGCCCGGATCGCGCTCATCCACCAGCACCGTGCCGCGCTTGAGCAGATCGCGGTGGCGCTCCAGCGTGAGGTCGATGACGGAATCCAGCAGCGGATGCCCTGGGCAGACGAACGCCGCCAGCGGCTGCCCCGGCGGAGCGACTAACGTCTTATCAAAGGCGATGCGCTCGTAACGCGGCAAGACCGGCTCACCGATACCGATCAGACGGTCGCGGTTGCGCACCGGCGCCGGTACATGTGTAATCTCGTAGCGGCGAGATTCGCGCTGCTTAGCCGAGCCACCCAGACGCTGGAAGGCTTCGTGGAAGAAGGACTCGATGTAGTGGGGCTGCAGCCGTCGGGCTTCCGCGCGCTCCATATCTTCGCGGATGTGCTGCACACGGCTGGCGTCCATGGCGTCGTGGGCCAGCGCATGCTCTTCAAGCAGGTTTCGTAGCTGATCGCGGTCGAGTGCCTGATCCAACACCGTCGTAAGTCGAGCGCGGACCTCCGGCTGATCGCCATAGCGGATCGCTTGGATCAGCAGGTCGCGGAGCGGCTTGCCTTCAAACTGCAGCTTGCCCAGCACGTCAAAGACCTGGCCGCCGAGCGCCTGGCGGGCCTGCTCCAGCTTGTCCAGCAGCCGCCGGTAGACGTCGCCTTCGCGGGTTTCTTCGGCCACCAGGTTCCACAAGTGGCAAACTTCCGTCTGGCCGATACGGTGAATGCGGCCGAAACGCTGTTCCAGCCGGTTGGGATTCCAGGGCAAGTCGTAATTTACCATCAAATGGGCGCGCTGCAGATTGATGCCTTCCCCGGCGGCATCCGTGGCCAGAAGCACCTGCACTTCGGGGTCGTGCTTGAAAGATTCCTGGGCCTTCATCCGGTCTTCACGGCCGATGCCGCCATGGATGATGACCACGGCCTGTTTCCGCCCCAGCAGCGCCGTGATGCGCGTATCCAGGTAATTCAGCGTGTCCCGGTGCTCAGTGAAGATGACCAATTTCTGGCGCGGTGAAGGAGTGGGGCGCGGAATCGGCCCGGCGCCGTAAGGAACGTCGGGCTCGGCCACACGCTGCGTCACGCTCGCTGGCGTGAAGATCTCGCTGAGCAAGCTGGCCAGTTCGCGCCACTTGGTGTCCGTGCCGCTGCGGCGTACAGCCAAGGCGAGCGACTCCAGTTCCTTCAGCGTCCCAATTTCCATCTTGAGCTCAGCTATCGATCGCGCCGCTGTTGCCTGGTCAAGAACCTCCCCTTCGGCGGCCTCGACTTCATTGTCAGGCGCGTCTTCTAAATCATCGACGTCTTCCACGTCGAGTGTCGGAATTCCAGGTGCCTGGACCGGTGCAACCTGACCGCCACGCTGAAGCACTTCGAGTTCACGTAACCGGCTTTCGAGGCGCTCCCGCCGCCGGCGCAACGACTGGTAGATGGCTTCCGGCGATGACGCCAGCCTGCGCTGCAAGATCGTGAGGGCAAAGCCCACCGTGCCGGCGCGCTTATCGTTTTCGAGCGCTTCGGCACGGTTGAACTCTTCGCGGACGTAATCGGTGACTTCTTTGTAAAGGTGCGCTTCCGCCTGCGAGAGCTTATACGGCACCGTGTACGCGATGCGCTCGGGGAACAGCGGTGTGCCGTCGAACTTGAGCAGGCTTTCCTTCACCATGCGGCGCATCATGTCGGAGACGTCGGCGACGTGGACACCATCGCGGAATTTACCCTCGAAGCGATCACCATCCAAAAGCGCCATGAAGAGCTGGAAGTCCTCCTCCTTGCCGTTGTGCGGAGTCGCAGTCATCAGCAAGAAGTGCCGTGTCAGCGAAGATAGCAGACGGCCAAGCAGGTAGCGCTTCGTGTACTTCGTCTCGCCGCCGAAGATGGTGGCGGACATTTTGTGTGCTTCGTCGCAAACCACCAGATCCCAGCGACAGTCGGGCGCCTGGAGCTTTTGCTGCACGTCTTCGTTGCGCGACAGTTTGTCCAACCGGGCGATGACCAGGTTCGTTTCCAGGAACCAGTTGCCCGTGCGCGCAGCTTCGAGCTTGTCGGTAGTCAGAATCTCAAAGGGCAGGTGGAAGCGGCGATACAGCTCATCTTGCCATTGTTCTGCCAAGCTGCCCGGACAGACGATGAGGCAACGCTGTAGGTCGCCGCGCGCGACCAGTTCCTTAATGAACAGCCCGGCCATGATCGTTTTGCCGGCTCCAGGATCGTCGGCAAGCAGGAAACGTAACGGCTGTCGCGGTAGCATGGATTCATACACAGCGGTAATCTGGTGCGGCAGCGGATCGACGATTGACGTGTGGACGGCCAGCACCGGATCGAAGAGGTGCGCCAGCCGAATGCGCTGCGCCTCGGACACCAGCCGGAACAGCGCGCCGTCGCCGTCGAAACTCCACGGCCGGCCTTGCTCAACAAGCTGGACGCGCGGTTCATCGTGGCGATACAGCAGTTCGTTAGCGACTTTGCCGGCAGGGGATTTATAAGTCAGTTCCAGAGCTTCAGAGCCGAACCATTGCACGCTCACAACCGTGACCAGGGCGTCGGGCAGGATTCCGCGCACGGATGCGTTTGGCAGCAGGTCTTCGAGCTTGCTCATCTCGGCTCCAATATCCTGTTCGGCCGGTGCAGTTCACTTTTGTAAGGTAAGTGCAGTCTTTACAACCTACACCGCGTTGCAAATGATCGCAGAACGGCCTGTGAATGTACTCCGAGGGTGGGAAGGAAACGGGGTAAGGCCAACGGAAAAAGCGGCAGTCTTCTCCCCAGAAAGCCATGAGACAGTCCTTGCCATCGGCGCAGGTGATCGAACGGTGCATAAGCTATACATGCAGCGCTCTCTCTGTGCGTCGGCAGTGCTGCTTATGCGTGACTTGGTGCGCGTGGTCTTGTTGCTGATCCTTCCCGCTCTTCCCGCTTCGGTCGCGGTGGGTGGCGAGAGCCATGACGCACAACCGCCTTGGCCGCCGCTATATAAGATTCATCCAGACGAGCAGCAACGGCTCACGGCCGCAGACGTGGTCGGTCCTGACGGGATCGTCTATCCAAACTGGACCCACTGCGCCGTGCAGGGCGGCATTCCTGCAATCAAAGATGCCGTTGGGATTGAGGACTTCGGTGGCAGAGCCGACGATGACAAGGACGACTCGGCGGCTCTCGACCGGGACTGCGCTGCTGTCGGCGGCTTTAATCGCTGGACCCCATTCCTGAACCTCGGACAGAATTGGAATCATCCAAAATCAAAGATGGAGCAAGGACACGCCGGAGCGCGTCGGCTCGAGATTCATTTTGTTGCCGCTGGTGTTCCAGCGCTTCCCAAGTGCTCCGCGGCAGTCGTGCGGATATGGATCGCCATCCACCGATGCCTTTACGCCCTGCTCCCTCACGTCGTCCACCTCTCATTTGCTTTCCTTTCCGGCGAGTGCGCGCGCAGTCAGAATCCACGATTCCCGCAACGCCGCAGGTAACGCTGTCCAGAGCGCGGCCAGCTCCTGCAGATCGATCGGAAGCTCGTTTTCCTTGGCGGTTACTTGGCGGGAAGGGCTGCAATTTATGGCTTTGTTCGGCGTGGAATGGCACGAATCGCCAGAAACGTAACACGCACCCTCGCTCTTGCAAGGGCGTTGCGCATCATTAGGTTGCGTTGGATTGCACTGCGTTTCAAAAATCGGGGCGACAGGATTTGAACCTGCGACCTCCTGGTCCCAAACCAGGGGGCTACTCAATGTATGGGTTCACTGTCCATTTGAGGGGCCAGCTAGCTGCTCCACTGGGAGCGACGTAGTGACGACGGCAAATCGCTTCGCTATTGCCAAGCCACTGGGAAATGCGCAGGGTCGACATTCCGGCGTGACCCATGGCGGTTCCGGCGCAATGGCGCCATTCCCTTGGTCCATATTCCCAAAAGTACGCATCACGTTTCGCACGCAAAGCCTGTGATATACCCTGCACAAATTCTCCGTCGGGATTGTGGCCGCCAAACCAATACTTGTGCCACGTCTGTGCCCGCCAGAGCCCGTCCTTCGTTGCGCCGTGTCCAGCGCTGATCGAAGGGAAGAGCAGCCCATTTCGATGCGGCTCGTCCGCCATGAATTTCTTAAGGATGGGCATAAGAGTGGTCCGTTCAATCGGAACGTTGCGTTGTCTTCCTGTCTTTGTGCCGCGGCCAGTGATTGATCCGGCAATGCGGATGTAGCCATCATTGAGATTCACGTCTGCGATCCTGATGGCCGCCTGTTCTCCCCAGCGAGGACCGGCCAGGGTGGCGACCGCAACCCAAGCTTGCCAATACGGACGGTCAGCAAGTGCACTGACCATGGTCGTTAGATCCTGAAAGCTCCTCACCGCCTCAATTGACTCAGGCGCGCCAGCAGGGATCACGTGGACGTGAGCGATGGGATTTCCGTTTAGTTCGTATTGGCGGACAGCCCAAGACCAGAAGGTAGACAGATACGCCTTTACCCGTCTGCGCGTTCGTTGGCAGACTTTGCGCCCGGCGTTAGTGTAGTTGTACAGAAGTTGATTGATCTCGGCGCCGGTAACGAGGCCAGCCAGAGTATCCATGCCCACAGCTTCAGCCAACTGACGATTCACGCGCAAGACTTGACTCACCGTTTCTGGAGCATGTCCGTTGCGGTAGTATCTCTCGAATTCTTCAAGCGCCTCGCTCATTGTGGCTGTGCAGTGTTTGTTTAGGCGCTTGCGGAGTTCCATGCGTTCGCGATTCCACACTTCTTTTTCCTGCTCAAGTCTGGCGACCATGCGTTCCTTGTTGGCAAGCTCGATGCGAAGTTCGTTGAGTTCCGGAACAGGGATGTACCAGCTCTTAGGGCTCCAATCGGATGGCATCGTCCGGAAGAACTGGATTGCGTCCTCAGAGACAGCCGCCGTCGATGGACACGCTCGCGCCGGGCGCCGGCAGAAGATTTCGAGTGCTCTGGGATGGAAATGAACGCATCTGGGATCGCCATCCTTGATGTCCCAGTACGTCGGGTCGTTGAGAAGGCGTTCGAGGTCAAGCGCGACGGCTTTCGCTTCGGTCTCGTCGCGCGTACTGAGAGAAGCCGTCGAACGTCTTCCATGTGGATTGGTCCACTTAACAAGCCATCCCGGGCGTCCGGATGCGGAGTAAGGTCGCAGAGATTGCCGCTTAAAGGAGCTCTTCTCCGGAGTGGGAGCTACGCGTGGAACTCGATATAGATCCTTTCGGTCAAAAATCATGGTTAACGCCTCAAATAGCGAGTTATACCAATCGAAACAGCGCACGCAATAGACAAAATATGGATAACATCTGACGGCTCCGAACTGGATAGCGCAAATGTGAAACTCCTGTGAGTAAAGAGCTTGACTGTTCCTAATATCACCTATGAATATAGCGCAGGATTAAGATTTAGCCGGGATGGGAGTCGAACCCACACTGAAAGGATTTTAAGTCCCACTCGTACCCAATTAAGTAGCCTGATTTGCATTACGTTTGCATTACGTTTTTGCATTACGTCGTCTATCAGCATCTTTCATGTATAGCACCTCCCGATTCCCCCAAACCGCACTCCGTGCCGAGCGAGGCCAGTCCACGCTCGCGCGCGCGCTGACGACTTTGCGGATCATGGAGCGGGCCATCGATGCGGATTCAACCCACGCCCGCCCGACAGCGGAGGCGATGGGAATCGACCCCCCTGTCCTAGAACCGCTAATATATAAGTCATGTACGCATAATAGTTTACATATTCAATAAAGTGTCGCCTGATAACAGTGTAACATGTAGCGAAACACGTTCTCCCCCGAAGAAGTCTGCCCCTGAGGTCCCGTGCGAGACTTACGTGCGTTTCCAACCCTTCCTAAATTTGCCATCTTTACCTGAGAAGTCAGTGTTGTTATCATCCAGAAAAGCATCGGAGCCAATTGCTTATGAAACCGCGCCTCGGGTTCGCAGCGGCAATCGCGGTGAGCGCGTATGCGCCGCTCGCGTTGCTTTTCGCGATACGCGACTTTGATGAAAAACAGGACTGCTTTAAGAACAGCGTCTTCGTCTACTCTGCGTTTACTGTCGCCGTTGCCAGCGGAGTTCTGCTTTTCGCAGCAATGAGTTGTTGCCGCGGCCAATTCCTCATTACGACGAAACGTGTATCCCTGCGGTCAAATGACCTCGCGGCGTATTCCATCCCCTACGTAGTGTCGTTCTTTAGCGTAGATTTCGGCAAGTGGCAGGACATCTCTGCGCTGCTGATGTTTCTGGGAATACTGCTTGTTCTTGCTATCAGGACGCAGAGTATATTCCTTAACCCTTTTCTTGCGCTGCTCGGCTGGGGTCTGTATGAAGTCGAATTTGAGGAGTCCGGCAAGCCGCGGACAGGCATATTTCTGTCGAAAATCGAGTTGGCGCAGGGCAAGGAATACAAGATGGAGCGGTTATCGCCTTTCCTCTACATCGTTCCTACAGGAGAGAAAGCCCAATGATATCGGCACTGACGAAGAGCCTGAAGAAACTGCAAGCCTTGTCGTTTGCACGCGCGCACGCGAACCTGTGGGTGATCAAACGCGGTATGCGCGCGGGTGTCGCCAAGTATGATGCCCTCGCAGTCCGGACGGAAGCTGCACTGCAGCGAAAACTCTCGGACATCGTGTCGTCTGCGGTAAGATCCGCTAACCACGTTGAGCCCTATGAGTTCCTCTCGGAAGAACTTGATACCGGTGAAGCAGTAGGCCTTAGGATGCCAGAAACTGACCTTCAGGCCATCTACGACCAAATCGCCGAGGGCAGTGCTGCTCCGTCGGTAACGTCAGCGGACCAACTTTACGACTCCTGGGCTTATGCGATTGCCATGGAAGCGCAGAGCGAACGCATTCTGGCAGTTCATAAGATCCCCGAAGGCTGGAAGTTGAAGCAGAAGGGACGGACCCTTAACGCCGTTTTTCGCGACCACATTCTCATGGATGTTGCTGAAGACCAGATCTTCAAGCTGGAGAAGAAGATTGATTTCTTTGCATACGATGGTCTGGTGTTCGTCTTGGATAAGAAGAAGTTTGAGGCGGCGATGAATTTTCGTGCGGGTATGGAGAGAAGTCGGGATGATCTCTTGCGGGAGCTTCATAGTTCGGGACTGATCGATGACGTCGAGGTGATCCGGAGCGCGACCGGTGTGCGGTTGAATTTCCTTCGTCGGATGGCCATGATTAAGAAGAATGGCTATTATAAGCAACCTGATTTCATGGCAAACCTGAAATTGGTATGCACTGCGCAAGGTTGGCCAGTGACGTTTGACGGCGACAAGATCATAACAACCGAAGAGAATGTGGAGTTGATCCTGAAATTGCTGAATAACGATCGGCTCGAATCCATGTTGACCGACGAAATATTTGACGTCTCTGCAAAGAAAAAGGTCGGCACATAAAGCATCGCAACAAGATCATTACATAGCTAAAGCTTGCGCTCGGTAAGGGCAAGTCGTGCTGCGAGTTGCCCATTCCAGTGCGTCCGCGTGAGAGATTTCCCAACCATCCCTAAGTGCCGAGATCAGACAGTCGCGTCCGAGCGGTGCGTTTAGCCCGCCTTCTTGAACCGCTTGCACCAGCGCTCGAATAATTGGCAAAAGACCGGATTCGAGCACTCGGCCATTATCTCGGTCGCGACAGTGGCCAATCTGGCTCGCCGTGCAGCTTCGGCGGATAGAACGCAGATCATGTTTCTGTACGGCTGGGGAAGATCGCGCCTCTTTACGATCTCGGTGGGCGCCGCGGAACCGCGCTCATTGTTGATCAGCGTTTCGACGTGTTTTTCCATTGCAGCGAAGACCCGATCGGATTCCGCCTTCGGAAGACTCAAGTTGTCCTCGTTCGCCTGCGCTTGAACACCCGCCGAACTGACAACTGCCTTCAAGTCTCGCGCATAAACGTGCAGGCTGTCACTGAGCTGATTGTAGCTTCCGAGCTTCAAGCCGAGCCAACCGGCCATCACCTCCTGCAGAGTGGTGAATTGCACGAGGTTGTACGGAAGTCCGCGATAGACATCGTTGCTGCGAATCACCTGCGTCCACTCCAGGGCACCGTCTCTTACCTTCAGCATGGAAAGCAGATTACACGGAATGTCTTCCGCCTTTGGCGCTCCGGCTTCGTCTGGAAAATCCTGCTCGGCGTCCCAAATCTGCAGTACTACCTGTCGCGATTCCGGGTTGTTCTTAAGCGCGTGGAAAGCGCGCTCCAGTTGGTCAATGCCCAAGTTTCGCCGAAGCCGGTGCCCGTAGGCTCCGTAAAATGTTGGGCCCACGCCGGCGAACTTCGGCAATTCGCTATTGAAGAATGTAAGGAAGCGCGAGTCGTTTCGACCGCGCAGGATCCAGATCGCTTCCGCAATGGCGAAAGCCGGGTTCAGTGCAGGTGTGCGGGAAGCCAACCAACGTTGACGAGGATCGGCGATTGAGATTGTTGCATGCAGCAACTCCTGGGTGTCGCCAGCGCGGCTCGGCTGGAAGCCAATCTGTCCCGGCGTGCGGAATGTTGAAAGGATCCCATCATAGACTTCCTCGGCGGTATGGCCCTCAAATGCGTGGAACATAGCCCCTCCATTTGAAACACGATGTTATTTTTTCAACTTTTTCATTGACGTCCACGCCGGTAAGAATATATTACCAACCGGTAAGGAGGTCAAGAAAAATGTCGAGCGCGCAGCTACTTGCTCTGGTAATTGAGGTTATTGGTCATTACCAGGAAATGTCGGGCCGGCCACCATCTGAGATTGGCCCTGCCACTTGCCCTCTGACAGACCTACTCGAATTTGACAGTTTGAACGGGATGGAGGTAACCGTGGAGCTCAGGACGCAGCTCGGGATCGATATCCCTGAAGACAACCTTTGTCTTGACAAGAAAAGCAAGCCAGTACGCGTCGAACAGATAGCTGAACGGCTGGCTCAGTTGATGACTGTGAGGTGAAGTGTGCCAGGACGGGACCATGAAAAGCGCGAGTTGATCGCGAGTCGTCTGCGATCTGCGCGTGAAGCTGCTGGCTTATCACAGGGGCAAGCTGCAAAGAAGATGGATTTGCATCGTCCATCTGTATCGGAGATTGAGGCCGGCCGTCGCGCCGTTAGTGCCGAGGAACTTGCAGCATTTGCCGAGATGTACGGGGTCAGCGTAAATTGGCTCACCGGAGGGGACTGGGGCGAAAAGGAATCTGTGGAAGACCGTATCCTCATAGCTGCACGTGAGCTCAGCAGAATGAAGGACGAGGATCTCGACCGGCTGCTAAGTACGCTTCGCATGCTGCGCAAGCCGAAGGAGAAAGAGTGAATCGCAGCGTGTTTGCGCGAGCCGCCATTGCAAAGGCACTGAGACTCCGCTCTGAGCACGGTTGGAGCTGCGCCAATCCCGGCTGCGTCTTTGACCTTGCCGCCAAGGTTGGCGTGGACGTTCGGTTCGAGGCTCTCCCATCCATGGAGGGGATATATTTCCCAAATGGAGTGATGCCAATCGTGCTGGTATCGGCACTTCGTCCGCCTGGCAGACGTGCATTCAACGCGGCGCATGAGCTCGGACACCACGTCTTTGGGCACGGTGCCCAATTCGACGAGCTCGTGGAAGAACGAAGCACGTTACGCCGGAATGATCCCGATGAGTACGTGGCCAACTGCTTTGCTGGCGAGCTCCTGATGCCGAAAGCGGCGGTCTCAAGAGCTTTTGCCGTAAGGAAGTTGACCGCTGGTTCGTGTTGTCCCGAAGCCGTTTACGTGATCGCTACTTACTTCGGTGTGGGCTTCGGCACATTGGTCAATCATATGTGCATCAGCCTGGGACTGATCAACCGCACGCGTGCAGAGGAACTGCTCAGAAACCAGCCATTGGATTTGCGAGGCAGAATACTCGGGGCTGAGTGCCGAAATAACCTCGTTGTGGCGGACACCAATTGGGTCGGCAGAGCAATTGATCTGGAAGTGGGCGATCTGGTTTGCGCGCCGCCGGATGTTCTGTTTGAGGGGCGTTGTACGGAGATCGTGGAACGCAATAGCGCGCGCGTCGTCCTTCGCGCCGTTACGACTGGGATTGGCCGACTTGCGGCAGGACCATGGGCAAGCTTTGTTCGCGTGTCACGCAAGGATTACGCGGGACGAGCCGTGTACCGCTTTGAGGAAGAGGTGAGTGATGGCGAGTGACTGGTTTATTCCCTCAAGCACGAATTTGTCAGTGGCATGGGCACAGGCCTTTCTGCGGCTGATGGAGCCCGGCATCGACGAGCTGACTCCGCTAATTGTACGTGTCCATGCTTTCGATAACGGTACCGCCATAGAAAATGATGCGATCCGTGAGCGGTTGGACAAGGAGCTAGAGCGTTTCGAGCGAGCTAAGTGCCACACGGTCGCCAACACGATTTTTCCGATTTCGTTGTGGAACCCGTCGCTGGACGATGGAGGAGCACACGTGTTGGGACGGTATGGACGGATCTGGGCGATGATCAAGAAATGCCCGGCGAATAAGTACGGCGTCTACTTCAGGCGTCTCACAGCATACCAGCCGGAAGACTCAGTCCTGAAGCCCGTCGATCAGCTAACGCACATTGTAGACACGTACCGCAGCGGAAATCATCGTCGTAGTGCCCTCATCGCATCGGTTTTTGATCCGACGCGCGACCACAGCAATAATCGACAGTTGGGCTTTCCTTGTCTTCAGCAGGTGAACTTCGCACCAGTCGGTCAGGACGGCTTGTGCGTAACCGGTTTTTACGCGACCCAGTTCTTCTTCGAACGCGCATACGGCAACTACCTCGGCCTATGCCGACTTGGGAAGTTCATGGCCGCTCGAATGGGACTTCGGCTGACGCAGCTTACATGTGTCGCTTCTGTCGGCGCGCGTGGGCGGCGGAGTAAAGAGGATCTTCAGGACTTCGCGACAGATCTGCGCGCGATTCTCCGCTCCCAGGAGACGACGGCGTGACAGGACGGCTTTACGTTTTCGAAGGTCCGGACGGTGTTGGCAAGTCGGAGCTGTGCAAGCGGTTCTCGGACTATTTGGCACGATCCGACATCGCTTCTTTGGCGCTGAGTTTTCCTGGGCGCGATCCAGGAACTCTCGGAAAGCACGTATACGATCTGCACCATGATCCTGGCAGATTTGGGATAAAGCAATTCGATCCCGCTATCCTGCAGATGCTTCATGTGGCCGCGCATCTGGATACCATCCAGCGCAGCATTATCCCAGCGCTGACTGAAGGCCGCAGTGTTGTCCTGGATAGATTCTGGTGGTCCACGGAAGTATACGGCGTGGTGGGAGGCGCCAATGCTTCGCTCCTGCGGAAACTCATCGACTTGGAACTCGAAGCGTGGGGCGATCTGAAACCCACAGCCGTCTTCGTTATTCAACGGGGAGTGCCACTGCGACCAGAAAAAGAGGATCTCTGGATCCGGCTCCAAACGGCATACGAGGCACTCGCTCGGCGCGAGGCGAAAAATTACCTCGTCGTTTCGGTGGACAACAACCACACGATACAGGATGCATTTGCGCAGATCTTGCGCGCTGCGTCTCCCGTTGACAGTGGCGGCGCCAATCGCGTCGCAACAAATTGCCGGGAGGCATCGCCTGCGGAGCGGGCGCACGCGCCATACGGATTCAGTTCCCTGGCTCCGGCAAAAACAACGTTGGTGTACGATACCTTCTGGCGGTTTGCCACGGAACGACAAGCGATCTTTTTCCGGCGTCTCCGTGGCACACCGCCGCCATGGACCGAAGATCCGATCCTGGCGGTCAACAAGTTTACAAACGCCTATAGGGCTTCGGATCGTGCGAGCCAGTTCCTTATTCGTTACGTCATTGATGAAGGAAGCCAGCACATCAACGAAGTCGTGTTCAGGGTGCTTTTGTTCAAGATATTCAATAAGATCGAAACGTGGCGGCTGATCAAAAGCAAGTTGGGGGCGATCAGCGCAGCGGAGTTTGATTTCAAACGCTACGACAGAATCTTGACGAGCGCTCTTGAATCCGGGCGCAGGATTTTTTCGGCCGCATACATTATGCCGTCGGGAGATCGTGACGCCGATGGCGGAAGGAAGCATCGCTCATTTCTAATTCTTCTCCAGCGAATGCTACGTGATGAGTTGCCGATGCGGCTAGCAGATTGCCGCAGGATGTCTGAGGCTTTCTTGTTGCTGCGCGATTACCCCATGATCGGAGACTTTCTTGCATATCAATACGTCACCGACATCAACTACAGCTCGGTAACAGATTTCTCCGAGAGGGAATTCGTCGTTCCGGGTCCTGGAGCTCGGGACGGCATCCGCAAGTGCTTCGACTCGTTGGGCGGACTCAATGAGACCGAAATCATCAAGCTGGTATGCGAACGCCAGGAATCCGAGTTTTCTGAGCGCGGCCTTGAATTCCAGACGCTTTGGGGGCGGCCACTGCAATACATCGATTGTCAGAATCTGTTCTGCGAGATTAGCAAGTACGCGAGGGTGCGGCACCCGGAAGTTTCTGGGCTGTTTGGTCGCACGCGGATAAAGCAGAAGTTTCGGCCTTCATTGGAGCCCCTTGATACGCCCAAGTACCCATCAAAGTGGGGAATCGATGAGAAGGTGGCGGCGTCCTGCACTGACCGTCGGACTGGCGAACTGCCGTTTTTGGAGTTTGCGCGGTAGCGCTGGTTCCTCTGGTTGCCGCGTGCCCTTCGCAACATATGGATTTCGACTCTCAAGTCTCAGGCGCTGAAATCTGATGTCCTGTTGGCGGCCGATTGCTGCAGCGTCGCTGGGGCTTGGGAGCCGATGGGCATCCGCGGCGGGGCGGTTTGCCTGAGGAGCTTTTCATCGGCGGGGGTGAGGCCGTAGGCAGCATTGACGCTGGCGCTCAAGGCCCGCTCCAGGTCCAGCGCTTCGGCCGCGCAGATCTGCATCGGCACAATCAAGCGCGTGTACTCGTCACGCAGGCTCTTGAGGCCGGCGGCGATCAGGCATTTCTTGCCGCGCGCCTTCTTCCCCTCGCTGACGAACTCATCGCTCGACAGTTCCGCCGGCGCCTGCAGCCGCAGACTGGGCTTGGCGACTTCATGTTCGACGCGCAGCCAGTCCAGCAGTTCGCGCGTGGCGGACTGCTGCGCCTTCGTGATGTCGATCAGCCGCGCGACGTTCTCCTCGGCTGCGGCGCGCGCCTGCGCGCTGGGCTTCGCGACGGGGAACGCCTCTATCTTCACGCCGGTTGGCGAGAGAGCCTCATCTTTCATGTGCGGCAGGTAGCGCCAGTTGTGCCACCAGATCAACGGTGACTTCAGAACTGCCAGCAGGAACAAATCTGCTCCCGAGAGAGCGTGTAGCGGTCGGCGTTCTCGGCCGGGCTTGTGCAGCCGAGCACGCCGCCGAAGAGATCGGTCAGGAAGTCAGGCAGGATTTCGCGCTCTTTGAAGGCGTCCGCACGCCCGGAGGAAACAAGCTCGGCCCAATGCGCGACCTTGTTCCGCAGCGCTGAGCCGTTCCCCAGCCGACCAGGCATGCGGAACGCAGAGAGATGCGAGCGCAGCACATCTGGCCGGAACAACGGTTTGACTTCAACGGGCACGCGGCAATCTCCCGCCGGTAAAATCGGCTCAGAAAACGTTGCGCAGACCTGCACCTCTATACGGCTTTGGAGCGGTCAGACCAAGAGAAAATTTGCGATGGCGCTCGACTACGTCGATCGAGCGCCATCGCGGCGGCCGCGTGATCGGTCCGTAACAAGAATCCTAAAACCGTAAACCGAAATCCAGTTGGACCTCTGTAAATGTCGGCCAAGATCCAGGCGCCGAACTCCTCCGAACCAGCCTGTCGGCAGCCACAGAACCAGTAGTCAGCGTGGCGTGCTGGTGAGTTCTGCGAGCCGCGTTTGCGAAACGCGCCAACCTTGATTCAGGATACAGCCCCGCCCGCATGACAAAATGGCATCGCATCGCCGTTGAGGAGTCTTTCTCCAAGTCGCGGGTAACCTCAGTTCAGGCGTAATTTGCAGCCGCCAGGTGCGACTACAAAGCCGCATGGCCTCACGCAAGTTACGCTAGCGCCAATACTTGCAACTCCACGACTTTTCTTGAGGTTTCTGTGTTGACATTGTGCACTCCAGTGATATTTTATAGTTCATTAAATGTGTATTTTCTATTCAGACAATGATCCCCAAAGGCTGGGCAACTGCTTAGGAGGTTCTCATGAGACTGCCTTCACTTGCCGTTTGCACTTGCTGCGTTTTGGCACTCGCCGTTTGCGCTGGCGAGTTTAGCTCTCAAGACATTCCAGGCGGGTCAACCACACAGATCGACGCAGCGAGCTACGACGTGGTCGGCGTGGGCGACGACATCTGGGGCACGCAGGACGCTTTCCGCTTTGTGTCGCAATCCTACTCAGGCAATTTCGACATTCGCGCCCGTATCGCATCCCTTGAAAACTCAGATGGCTGGGCCAAAGCGGGCCTCATGGTGCGGCAGTCAAGCGACCGCAACAGCGTCAACGCCATTATGTTAGCGAGCGCCGGAAATGGGTTTGTCTTCCAGCACCGCGACACCGTCGCAGCGCAGACCAGCGCGACTTCGGGTGGCTGGAATTCAGCGCCGAACAGTTGGGTGCGTCTGACAAGAGCCGGCAATCAGATTACGGGGCACATTTCCAGCGATGGCGTAGTGTGGTTCCCGGTCGACTCCGTCACCCTTAATTTGACCGACCCCGTTCTCGTCGGGATGGCCGTTACGCCGCACCGCAGCGATTTTGCGACCAGCAAGGCCGAATTCAGAAACGTCTCCCTCGCCGCGTATAACCCTCCTTTGGGTACTGGCGATGGACTTGCCGGCTACTATTTCAACACCGCCGATCTAAACGGCCCGGTCATCGCCGACCAAGTGGACGCCACGGTGAACTTCGATTGGGTGGGCGGCACTCCCGCCACTGGCGTCAGTAGCACCAGTTTCAGCGTCCGCTGGCTGGGCCAAGTCGAGCCGCAGTTCTCGGAAACGTACTCCTTTTATACGGTCTCGGATGACGGCGTGCGTCTTTGGGTGAACGATGTTCTCCTCATCGACAACTGGACGGCCCATTGGCCGACAGAAAACACAGGCGATATCGCGCTTGAGGCCGGCCAGAAGTATGATGTTAAAATGGAATATTTTCAGGGCACGGGTGGCTCGGTTGCCAAACTGCTCTGGTCATCGCCGAGCCAGGACAAGCAGGTGATCCCGCAAAGCCAATTGTATTCCACTTCCAACAAGATGGTTGTAGGGACCGGCGATGGTCTGCTTGGGCAGTATTTCAATCGCGCGGACTTGGGAACTCCGGCAGTCGTCACGCGAGTGGATCCGCAGGTCGGCTTCGATTGGAATACCAATGCTCCCGACGCCAACGTGAGCCGGGACAACTTCGCCGTGCGGTGGGTTGGCCAAGTCCAAGCGCAGTACACGGACACCTACACCTTCTATACCTGGACGGATGACGGTGCGCGGCTGTGGGTGAATGGGCAACTGCTGATCGACAAATGGCAGCTACAGGGCAACACAGAATGGAGCGGCACGATCTCGCTTGTTGCTGGCCAGAAGTACGATATCAAGATGGAGTACTTCCAGAGCGGTGGCGGCGCGAATGCCGGGCTGGCTTGGAGTAGTTCGCTAACGCCAAAGAACTTGATCCCTCAAACGCAGCTCTACTCTACGGGCAGCGCCATGTTGATCGGCACCGGCACGGGGCTCCAGGGAAGCTATTATAACACCCGTGACCTTTCTGGCACGGCACTGCTCCTGCAAGTTGATCCCGTTGTAGCCTTTGACTGGGGCTTGAATGCGCCCGATGAAGCGATTAGTCCTGACAATTTCTCCGTTCGTTGGATCGGCGAGGTTGAGGCGCAATACTCCGAGGCATATACTTTCTACGTCCGATGCGACGATGGTGTGCGGCTGTGGGTGGGAGATCAACTCGTGGTAGATGAGTGGCGCGATCAGTCCACGGAGTACTCCAGCGCATCAATCTCGCTTACGGCGGGTGTAAAGGTGCCAATCAAGCTTGAATATTTTGAGCACACAGGTCTTGCCGTCGCACAGTTGCTGTGGAGCAGCGCCAGTACGAGCAAGAGCGTCGTCCCGCAAACACAACTTTACCCTGGCGCGGGCATGACCGTGAGCATTGCGGGCTCTTCGGTCGTATCGCCGACCTTCGTCGAAGGTCAAGCGTGGTCCACGACCGGTTTGCCGTACGCTCTCACGGTAACCGCGCCATGTGGCGATCTGGCGCCAACCTTCATCAGCGACAATGGGTGGTTCGTGAACGCGCCCCTCAACAGCGATGGCACGGCGACTCCCATCACGATCAACCACGCAGGGAGCGGAATTGCTAAGTCGTCATGCGTAACTTGGCAAGTGACCGATCTGTCAACCAAGGAATCGAGTTCTGACAGTATTGTGATTCGCAAGGGCGACGCCCTGCTGCTTAGCGCAAGTGGTACAGGCGATGTTTTGGCAATTGATGCTGATGGTGACGGAACGTTGGACTTTACTGGATCCCCTGGATCCTTGTTCCCATTTACGTACGCCACCGCAGGCACATACGTCGCGACAGCTTTGATTGACGGTGTTGTCGTCGGAACATTTGGCGTTACCGTTGTCGATGTTGGGATCAATGGTCCAATCGCCTGCCAAATTGGCTTCACCCGCCAGAAGGATGCGAGCGTCTATCCCCCCGCCGCTACTTCAAGTATTACGTTTTCCGGAAGCGGCCCGTCTTTGGTCATATCTGTGAAGGAAACTACGGCAACAGGCGCCGCGCTCAATCTTTCGCCGCAGGGAGCGGACAGGCCGAGTCTCGTTGCACGAGTGGGCGGTCCCGCGGGACCAATCATCGCGTGGCAGGTGGTCGAGGGCTTTACGTTCTGTTCAACAGCCCGGACCGCGGTCGCCTTGGACCATACGCTTGATGACGGCACGAAGGTTTGCGTGGCCTACCTCAAGATGACGCCGTTAATCACGGACGATCCCTCGATTGAAATCACGTTAAGCATAAGAAGCGCAGGTGTGGCCTTCGATGGGGGTGTCTCTTCCATAGCCTATCATACCAGTGACTTTACTTCAGCAGGTTACCTGCCGTATTCCCTGTACTTCGCGCCAGGAACGGATCACGGGTGCCATACGATTGACATCACCGAAGAGGATCCTGTAGTCATCTACGCACAAAGCTGGTGCAACCCCACGGTCAACGAGTGTCCATGTGATCCAACCATCGAAATCTGCCCGTAGAAGGAAGATTCGGCTGTGGCTCTTGGTGCAACTTGATATGAGCCGATTCGCGCCGCAACTTAGAGTAGGAATAGGGTACACTTGTGAATTACGTGCGCAGGCATCTGCTTTGGTTCTTCCTGGGCGCGCTCGCGCTTTTGCTCTCGTTTGCTACTGCGCATTTCCCCATTCGCACTACCGCTGTTCAAGCTCCCTCCAATACTCAATGTGAAACTCGATTGGCCGACAGCCCGCTAGATCGCGCTAAGCTGCCGGCAGAGCTTGCCGCAGTGTTTAACAAGAAGCTCTCGGTAGCAGCACGCATGCAGGCGGTGGATGATGTCCCATCAACAGCGCGTTCCGCCGAAACCTTGGCGGCATTGCGCCAGTGCCTTTGGCGACGAAGCGAAAACGAAGGCGTGCGCAATAACGTGGCCGATAAACTAAGAGGGTGGCAAGAAGAGCATCTGGTCAAAGATTTGACGGCGATGCTCTGGGATGCGCAGGAAACGCCAAAGTGGCGCAACTACTGCGTTCAACACTTATACACTTACTTCATCACTTTCGGCGATCGAGAGATCCTAGAGACCCTCATGGAGGCTGCTGAAGATGAAGAAAACATGGTTGTCGCGGGTGCGCTCTGGTCACTCGCGCGCATCGCATCTAGTCGGGACGCCAGCAAACTTCCAGATGCAAAGACAACTGCGCGAATCCATGAGATGTGCCTAACGGCGCTGCGGGACGAGAATGCTGAAATGCTAGTACGTATTGCTGGTGTACAATCCTGCGCTTGCCTAAGAGCGCCAGACGCTCTTGCGGTGTGCCGCAAGCTAAGCGAAGATACAAATCCCAAGAGCGCCTACCTCCGAATGGTAGCAATCGCCGCAATTGGCGATCTCGGCGATCTTGATGATGCGGACAAGTTGCGTGCGATCGGCGCAACGGATCGTGCACCTCTGATTAAAGACGCCTCAAATCGTTCAGTGGATAGGATTCGAAAGCGCGTTACCGTCCTAGTTCCAGGGGCACCAACCAGCAGTGCCCCTCGGACGCGATCGCCAAGCACCGAGCCCGCAAAGAAACAGCAATGTCTAGGGGCGCAGCCATGAGCGGTCTGCCGCCATCACTTTTGAGTTGGTTCGCTTCCGCCCCGGTTACACGGCGAGACGTTGCGTCCGGCAATGCGTGCTTTATGATGGAAGATGCAATCCGAGCATGTGTCGTGTCCTTGCTTATGTGCTCCTTGCTCTCCAAGCCAACGGTGGCAGCTTCATTATCCAACGGTTTCACAATGCCCAGCGGTGATCCGGGCAACCTAGAACGAACTGTAGACTATTCGGCCGTGGAGTGCATTCAAAGAGCGAGCGCTGCTGTCGGTAGACCGATCGATATGTCGCGCCTGTTGCTGTCTAAGAATCTGCCACAGAACGGTGCGACTGCAAACAGTCTAGCCCTGCTTGCAAAGCAACACGGGCTCAGCGTCCAATTATACGATGACCTCTCTCCCGCCCAGTTGTGCAGTGCGACGGGGCCCGCTATTCTACACGTACAAGGCAGCCGTTATTCTACCAGCACAGATCATTATATTGTCTGCCTGGGTATTGCCGAGAAAACGGCGCGCATTTTTAACCCACCCGCCATGGAGAAGGTTGTGCCGCTAGAGGCGCTAGCCACGCGATGGCGAGGTGAAACATTAGTTTTTTCTGCTTCTGATGCCGAAATCGACCTGCGCAGATATCGTTACAAATTGTACCTGCCGACCATTGCTTTGTGGCTAACGGCTGCCGTTGGCATTTTGGGGATTGGGCGCGCGCGCCTTCAGTTTGCAAAGCGCGCTATACAGCTTAGGCCGCTTCCAGTGACCTTGCAAGCGGTGCTATTCTTGGTCGCCGCAGCCATCCTAGGGTGTAGTGTTCGGTTGCTTTCTGGAAACGGTCTGGTGGTATACGCGGCCCGACCTGCTTCTGATGATGGCCTAGACCCTATGGAATTTCTCCTTCGCAAGAACTGGCAAAGTGGTTGCATTGATACAAGGGCTGTCTCGCTTGAAGCGGCGTTGCGCTTGCATTCAGAGGGCACTTTGTTCATTGATGCGCGCAATAGAGGCGAGTTTGCCATCGGGCATATCAAAGGAGCGATAAACTGTCCTGCGAATGAGGCTAGTCGCGTGCGATTGAACATGGCGGGTATTCCCAAAGACAAGAAAGTTGCGGTGTACTGCAACTCTGCCCAATGCGGCAGAGGACGGTACTTGATGGGCCTGCTGATGCAAGAGGGCTACGCTGATTCAGTGCTCTATGGCGACGGCTGGGTGAGATGGACTGGGCCGTCTGGTCCTTAGCGGCTGGCTCGGGCCAAAGGTGTTTGACTGATGAGTGATCTTTACATGCGCTGGGGGAGGGTAAACTGCTGCGCAAGCCGAGTGGTAACACTCGGACTTGGCGCGTTGCTGCTATGGACCAGTATCCCAAAGATCACCGCGCCTGCCGCGTTTCTCACCAGCATCTATGGGTACGAACTCCTGACCCCGGTGCCTGCCACGATGATTGCTATCGTTCTGCCCTGGGTGGAGTTTCTGTTAAGCATCTGCCTTATCGGCGGCGCATGCCGGTGCTTGGCTCTAACAATTTGCGCTCTTATGTTCGCGGTTTTTGGCATTGCGCAGGCGAGCGTACTTTATCGAGGACTTTCAGTACAGTGCGGCTGCGGCCTTGGTTTCGGTGACGACCACGTCAGCATCGTAACGCTTTGTCGTTCGTTTGTCTTGATGGCGTGTGCGTCTTTTGCATTGTGCTGTAGCTATCGTGTCAGCGGCACCGCCCCATTCGGCGCATGCTCCGGAATGTTCAGACTCTGTTTTCGTCCGCCCAAGAGAGCTTGTTCAATCATCTTGGCGCTGGCGATCCTCGTGTGCACGGGTTTCACGCCGTGCGTTAGCGCGCGCGATGCTGAGGCGGTAAGGCGCATTCGGCAGCAAGCTTGCGCAGAGTATCAGTCTGACTATGATAGGATTTTAAGTCAATATTCGAAGGATAAGGATGTCCAGGCATTTCAGCGAAAGGTCGTCCTTCTTGATGATATAGTAGCAACTGTGTTCAGGAATTTGTCGTCTCATCGTGCGTCATATCTGAATCGAAAGGCTGCGCTGGCGGGCGAGACTGCAGGCGAATCCGCCGGGCACACCATCTCGGCACTGACACTTCTCACCAGGAACAGCGCGGCGTTCAAGAACGACTTGGCGTTGGCCGCTTTGAGCTCCGCAGACCAGAAAGTTATGCAAGCCTATTACGCTGCAAGTGTGAAAGGTCTAAATGAAGCAGTTTGGGAGGAGGCGCGAACTACAACATATGGAAATGCCGCCGAAGTCCGGCGTCTATCGCTTGTGATTCCGTTGCTGAGCTGCGCAGATGAAGGTTGGTCGGAACGCAGCATCGCGAACCTTCCCAGTTGGCTGCGGGAAAAGGAGGTTCTGTCAGTACTGGAGGAATTCGCCTTCGCTGCACGGTATCCTCGAACTGCTTATGCGTGTTCGCAGTGCCTGGGCCCGCACCGGAGGCCCTCTCCTGAAGGCTACTTGGACTGCCTAGAGCAGGGCGCTGACCTAATGCTGCGGAACCGGGAATATCCGACAGGGTTATATTACCTCAAGCTGGCCCTTGAAGCTGCGCTGTCCACCAATTCCAAGGAACGCTCCATATCTCTGCGGTTGAGAATTGCAGAATTGATGCACGACACGGGTTCGCCAAAGGAAGCGATTGACCTATTGCGCCAGATTCTCACCGACGCTGCTCAAGACTGTCATTACGCCAAGGCCGCCACGTTGCGATTGAGATATCTTTTTGAAGAGCACGCCTTTGAGCAAGTTGTCGCAGAGGCGATTGAACGGGTTCAAGATGAGCGATGCCGGGAGTGCCTGCCGGAGCTGCTGTACATCGATTGGGTGGCAAATCGTAGGCTCCTGAGATTCGACGAAGCAAGCGAACTGCAGAAGAGCTTCTTCGAGAAGTTTCCGGCACATCCGTTGGGCGCGGAACTCTACTATGCCGCGGCAATGGGTCTCCTCGCTCGCTGCCAATACACTGACGCGTTGCGTGTGTTGCGGTTCATTAGGCATCAGTATCCGGAGTCGCCATTTCTCCCAGAGGTCAAGCGTTGGGAGCAGCGCCTGATTAAAAGCATTCCAGTTGAGTCCAATTCCCTGACGCTTAGCAAGGGGACTGCGCCATGATCGGTGAGCCGTCCTTGGACATCGTGATGCCATCCGAGGCAGCAGCTCGTAGGGGTTGCGTTGCGAAGGAAACTATACAGGAAGGGCGTACTGCACAGAGGGCACTTGACACACATAGAGTAATCGGTATTTTGCTCGCAACTGTATTGCTTACCGCAGCGACCATGAAAGCCTATCATTTGGCAACTAGCCCGTTGATGCAGAACAGTCTCATTGCGTCGCGATGGGTGCTGATTGCCTTGGTCGAGTTCGAGTTTGTGTTGGCGCTCTGCTTAGTCGGTGGGCTTTGGAGGCGCCTAACGTGGCAGGTGAGCATCTTGTGTTTCACTGTTTTCGCGTGTGCGAGCGCGTATAAAGTATGGCATGGTGATCTGAGCTGCGGATGTTTTGGAAAAGCCGAGGTACCGCCAAGCTACACCTTGACCCTTGATCTACTGTTCCTCATTGCTCTTGTCATGTGTCCGCCAAGAAATATCAAGATGCGGGTACAGCGATGGCGAGGAGCGACCGTCGCGGTACTTGGCTTGTTCCTGTGTACTTCGTCAGCGCTCGTGATGGCACTTGCTCGCCCGGCCCAGCTCTCAACAGATGGCGAGCTTATCGGTAAGAGTCCTTTCGTTTTGCTGGAGCCTACGCAGTGGGTCGGCGGGCGTTTCCCCCTGCTTCGGCACATTAAGATCAGCGAGGATCTGGCCAAAGGTGCATGGATTATCGTGTTGTACGATCGGAGCTGTCCGCACTGCCAACTGGCGATGCCCAAGTACCGGAAGATAACCGAAGAGCTTGCTGGATTGGACAATTCCCCTCGTGTGGCACTCGTAGAAGTTCCGCCCTATAGAAGTCCGGAACTTCAGCCGCGTGGCGAGCGACCCATGTGGGCTCATGGCAGGCTAGATAACGTCCGAGAGTGGTTTCTGCAAGCACCCGTTGAACTCTTCGTGGTCGACGGCCAAGTGATCTTTGGGGTGGAAAACGGAGAGGGGCTAATCTGGATCAACGCTGTAGAGCAACTAAAGGATTTGCGCCTGCGCATAAGCGCAGAGGGCCACACCTCTTGGATTCCATCAGTCGACAGCGCCCAACAGAGTGCGCAGCATGTCCTTAGATTTGACAGGGAGGTGACTTGGAAGAGAATTTGATCAGTTGAATCTGCGCCTCATGCCTCTTCTTGCTAAGCGGCCGTGAGGCCTGCGACGGGTGCTGGCTGACGTTAGAAGGAAGATACAGTACAGCCTTGCTGTACAGGGGCGGTTCTTGGAGATGTCTAGGCGCAAGGATCCGATAGGAGGGGATTTCAAATGAGAGGATTAACTTTCTTGCAGGCTTGGTGGGCAGCGTTAGTGATAGTGCTCCTTGCACTATCAGTTGGGAGCATATTGTGGAGCCTGAACGCTCCTTCGAGTCTCGCGGTTTATGGTGGGCCCACCATAGGCAATTGCAGAAACTGTGACGACACGCAGGTATACAATTTCGAGGAATGCAAGCATCTCTATATAAATAGACCATGCGATAAGGAGAAGTGCGCAATAATCACCATTCGAGGGATAGATTGCACGCCGTGTATAAACCCCGATGATCCACCCTGTGAATTCTACGAGGATGACAACGATTGGAGCAAATGGGTGAGCAACCGTATAATGCCTTGCTCGTGGACACAGGCATACCAGACCTATGGCGGCATTCCTCAGCCAAGTCCAATATACGACTGTGCCCAAATCTGGTCTCAGGAGCCAGATGGCACCTATAATCACGGTGCCAACACTCCGTGTTATAGCGATCATGGTTGCAACGGCGAAATGGAACCTTATGGGGATTTTCCCCAAGTGACGAAGCGGTATCGATGCGGGGTACAAGGATAACGTGAAAGGGAGGCATCGATGCTGCGAACGGCGTTGACCATTTGTCTACTCGGTTGTTTGGGCAGTCAGATCCAAACCCATGCCCACGACGCGACGGCGGTTTTAGAAAAGCTAAAACGCTATGATTCTATTTATGCGGCAGGATTGATGGTCTCGGGGACCCAAACGAGCAACGACCCCTTAAACGGCGTGGGCCCCGAGATACGCGTAACACGAAAGTGGCGCCTGACTTTTGAGTCTGGACGATGCGGGTATGTTAAAGAGGTTACGGATTTTGAGAAGCCGACCTTCGAAGCCTTGGCAGCGGCAGGTAACGTAGGCGGCAGGGATCAAAACGGATGGCACATTTTCTCGATCCGTACTAGGCAATGGGGGTACTGGGGCCCAGACGCATGTGGAAACTACTATGTTGATAGGGTTATGAAAATTGGCCCCGAAAACAAAATCGCCGAAGGCGCAGACATGCTTAATTCGTCATTGTTTGGTCCCAAGGATGTTGGACCCAATGCACCGAGAAATATTATATTTTGGTCCTTGGGCCGTTTCTTTTCAAATAATATCACTGAAGTGACTGAGGCCAAAGATTCTGGAGTCGGGTATATTGCCGTTTCTGCTAACGGGAAACGATCTGAAGGACTCCATGGCAGGTGGGAACTAGAAATCGATCCTGCCGCGGCATGGATGGTACGGAAAGCGCGCTTTTACAGTGAGCGAAAACCGCAATCCGTCAACTGCGAAGTAAGAAACCAGGGGACTGCATGGAGTGGTGTGTATTGCGTTCCAGAACGCGCAGTTTGCTGTTACTTGGGTCCAATCGAGGGTGCCGATGAGCGGTCAGATGAAGTGACATTTGATCCCGCAGTGGAAAACTTCAATGAGAAGCTCTACGCGGACGCCAGGAGTGCTGTGATCGAGAAGCGCCCGCCTAAGCTCACGATTCATGATTATAGACTTTCACCGCCGCTGGTCTTCACTCCAGATGAGGTAAGAGAGGCTGCAACCCGGAGCGCATCACGAAGGGTATCCAAGATTAGCCCGACTGAACGGCCGAGCAATAATACGGAGAGGGAGCCGGACTCGGCAACATCCACATCCTCGCGACGTCCATGGTACCTTATGCCCCTAGGTTGGGCACTCGCCTTGTTAGCCGTTGTTGTCGTCTTAGGATGGTGGCTTGTTCGCCGAATTCGAAGGGGCTAAGAACGCATGCTGTCTAAGAGAAGGCGCACAAAGACGGCCGTTGCCATCGCCGTTCTCGGGATTGTATTTTTGATCGCAGCAAGGCTGAGTCGAAGAGATTCAACTGCAGCAGTTAGGCTTGACCCGGCTGACCCAAAGTACAAGCAGATGCTCTGCGGTCCGTACAGCCTCACAATGGCATTATGGCGTCTCGGTGTCCCTGCTAGTTTTCGGCAATTGTCATCGCAGTGCACCGTGACTTCAGAGGGCGTCCTTTTGACCGATTTAGAGCGGGTGGCAAAAGGTATCTCGGAAGTCCAGGCTCGCGCCGAACGATTTGACTGGGAGAACCTAAGGCGTCTTGACGGCACGGCGGTACTCTTTGTAAACGGAAATCATTTTGTTGCGGTCGATCCGCGGGAATCGGGCCTTCAGCGTAACAGCGTACGTATCTACGAGGAGTCCAAGCCGGCCCGGTGGTTGACACGGTTGGAACTGGAGAATGTCTGGCATGGCGAGACGCTTTCAATAAGGAGGGTTGTCTCGAAAGCTGGGGGTGACGCACCGTACATTGAATGGGATAGCTGTCTTCTTGACAACGGCGTGCAAAAAGACCATAGCCATTATTGCTTCTCGTTTCGCAATGTTGGGCGCAGTGATCTGGTCATCGGCGACATAAAGAAGAGTTGTGGCTGCTCTGCATTTAAGATAGCAAGTACCCGACTGGGACAAGGTCAGGCGAGCACCATAGAAGCTGATGTTGATCTCAGAAACTCTCAAGGTTATTTCATGCATAGTCTTGTAGTAAAGACCAACGATCCGACGAGTCCTTTGTGCGTACTGCGCATGGCTGGCGGAGTCCTGCGCACGCGGGTTCTTTCTGCTCAGAGAGTGAATTTGGAGGATTTGCCCCAAGGCAGCAAGCTTGAAAAAGAGTTTTACGTTAGCGATCCGGGATTTGAGGGTTTTCAAGTACGCCACGCAACGTTTGTCGCGTCGCCGAATCTCACCATCTTCAGGCATTTACGGTGTTCGGTGAGCTGCAGCGGAGTTGGCGATGCAGTTCATAGAATCGGCAGCGAAGCCGGGTACAAGGTTGCGCCAGAGGACTACATAATACGGCTACTGGTCGAAGCAGACAACGACTGTCCAGTTGGCGAGCTCCGAGGCGAAGTGAATGTCGTGCTTTCGGCAGCAGGGAGCGTGTCAACACATAAGGTCGCAGTCAACGGTTCAATTATTGCGGACATTCATGCGGTGCCGGGGATTGCCTTAGTGACGCTCAACGGACGTGGCGAGGGTACGGCGATTGTGCGTCTGGGGAGCCACGCAAAGAGGGGGTTTAGTGTCCTTGAGAGCTGGGGGAGCGAGAATGTTCCAATGAAACTCGAGTTCGCCGACGAAGTCAAAGACGGCAATTGGCGAGTTTCCGTGTCAATTTCTATGCCCTCTCTCCCGGCTGGGGCCGAGCCGGTAGAATCGACGGCCTTCTTCCGCATCAATAACGGTGCGATCCTCGGTCTCCCCGTGACTGTGTTTAGGCCACCGCAGAACTGATGCGTTGTATTCGGAATCTACAATCTACGATTGCCAGCGAGCGCAAAGCGCATTGGCGTGTATGCGTGAGAAAACGATCTTAATAGCAGGACGAATCCTGCCGCCCCGCTTTCCTGTTGTCCAGATCGGCTTGATCTATGGTTGTGATGTTGCTGCCTGCGACGCGCCACACGCGCCGCTTGCCGCTCTGTCCATTGGACTCGGGCGTTTTGGCAGTCGCAATAATCATCTTCCGTTTTCGGAGCCGAATTCCCGGTAGTGCCCGTCAAGCCAATCGAAGGGCAGGTTGGTGAGCCGACCGATCAGCCTCCTACACGCCCGCACGCAGCAAATCGTCTCCCCAGCCCGCGACGCTGCTGCTCTGCGGCGGCGCGCTGGGCATCGGCCGCTCCGGTAGCCAAAATGCCGGCGAGATGCGACCGCCGCACCTCCTGGTGGAACCGAGCATTGCCTTCAAAGGCGCAGCCGTCCGGCGAAGCCCATCTGCAAAGTTGACTGAGAACGTGCGAAGCTACCCCGCCAGTGCCGTCTCTGAACTGACGCCGCAGAACTGGATACCCAACCCGACTCCCGCGCCCGCAGCTAACTGATCCACCCGCCGACCAGAACCCGTGCCACACCCAACCATTCAACACCCCGGCCTTCGCCGGACGGATACTCAAACGCACCCATCGTATCGGCATTTGTCAGGTGGGAGACCAAGGGACGAGGCGCAGCCGGTGGAGCTGCGAGCCGAGGTCAACCGCGATGCGCAACCCTTTTGATCTGCAACCGTTGCCAACCCGCTGGATTTCAGGCGCCTGAAATTCCGGTTCTGAGCGTCATCGGATTAAGCTAGCACATGGCTTCCGGACCGACAATCTGAGCGTGGCGGAAAAATCTCCTGACAGGCCGTTCTTCTAAGTCCCAATGAGGAAGTGAGTTATGCTTATGTGCTTAAAATCTGGAAAATTCACGGCAGGACATGTCAAACCGCCTCCGTAGGATCCCCGCGTCCGACCTGGAGGACTTGGTCGTGGGGCTAAGCATCAGGTCAATCAACACTGGCAACAGGAGAGAAGCCATGTCACAGAAGTGCAAGTTCGATCCGCAGGTGGTGGCCGCGTGCAAGGAATACAGCAAAGCACGGCGGGAATGTGGTTCATCGCAATGGCGGCAGGCGCAGGCCGCAATGCGCATCAAAAATGCGGCGGAAAAGGCACGCCAGCCCTACATCAAGGCCGCGGTCCAACTCTGTGGGGCCACCATGCCGCAAATCTCGATGGAAACTAAAGCGGAGCAGATGCGGATTCACCTGAAGCATCCTACAAACGTGTTGCCGCCCGATTCGCTGTCCGCATTCTATGAGCTGCATCGTGGCCGTGAGGTCGCCTTGAAAATCGCAAAGAACGAGGTGGAGAAGCGCGTGATCGAAGAACACATCAAGACGACGGCGCAGCGGATCATCAAGCGTGAACTTTCGCATCGCGACGTGCGGGCGCTGTTCAGGAAAGAGCGGGCGATCAACGCGTCGCTGAACACACACAAGTGCCGACCGGTCGCCGCCGAGGATCTCTTTGCTGTCAAGCCGCCGATGATCGAGAGGCTTGATGTCGAACGGCTGAAAGCGAAGTTCGACGAGGTGATCGTGCCGGCCGGACTTTGCGTGCCGCTGGTTACCATTGTGCCGGCGGAATCCACCCCTACCGCGATCGATGCCTACTTGGCGGAGCCGGAACTGCGCGCCAAGATCGCTGCCGCCTGCCCTGCCAGAGGGAAGATGCTGATCCTCGTGGATCTCAACGCGGCGAAAAGCGCGATGAAGACTGGAACGGTAAAGACCGCCCCTCAAGCGGCGACTCTGGCGAGCACCACTTCTGCAGCGTCAGACACGTCCGTGATTGCGGATGATGGCGCGCGCGAAAGCCAGCACGAAATGCAGGCGGCTGCCGCGCCGAAGATCGCCACCGCGCAGGCTGGCAGTTTGCCGGTGTCGACCACCGCCATCGCCGCTGAGAAGGTCCAGATTCAGCCGCCGAGTTCCGCCAGCACAAATAAGGCGAAGGCGCGCACGCGCAAGAAGCCCGATCCCAAGGCGCAGGCGGCGTAGAGCCCACACCGGGAGAGAGAGGAAGGATCGCCTTCCTCTCTCCGGACCGGCGACGGCGTGAACGACAGCCGCCGATTACGCGCAAGGCTCTTCGCCGATTCTGACCTCCGGAGAATCGATGTCTGCGGATCAGGCCGTTTTGCAGCCAGACCAGCCGGAAAAACCGGCCCAGCCGGGATAGACATCGTTTACAGGCTGTTTGCTGCTGGTCGCAAGGCCGCTGAAGCCAGAAAAGCCGCTCATAGGCATCGGCCGTTGGACATCTGTTGGACAGTCGCTGCGTCCGGTATTGGGCTCGACCGGGCCCGCCAGCGTCCGCAGGACACCATCAATGGTCTTCGTAAGTTCTTCCGGCTGTCCGGTTTGCGTCAGTTCCTGTCCACCGATCGACTGCTGGCGTCCGGTTGCGTCCGCAGCAGCGACGGCGGCATGATCGGGGCTCGAACCCTCAGAGTTCTCGACGCCGTTTCCGCCGGAAGTCGTTTCAATCTCTTGCTTTGCAGATTTTGCGTTCGCCGCCGCTGCCTGCTGTTGGACATCTGTTGGACAACTGCCGCCAAGGACGACATCGCCGACACGCTGGGTGATGTCCGACAAACGCGATGATCTCGTCCTGGCGTAGACGTTTAACGTGAGATCGGGCGTCGAATGTCGCGCGAGGGTCTGGGCTTCCTTTACCGACGCCCCGACTTCAAAGACGAAGGTCGTATACGCCGTACGTAAGGCATGGAAATCAACTTTGCCTTCTGTGGTCATACGCTGAATGCCGGCGGCGATCAGGTCTCGACAGATCATCCCGGCGGTATCCTTTGGAACTTTCAGCAGCGGCTTCGCCGGATCGCTGCCGGCGGTTGCCACCAGTTCGCTGACCAAGGTCGGCGGCAGCGGCTGGAACGTCGCTTTCCGGCCTTTCGTCCAGCCGTCTTCAAGCCGCAGACCGTTGTTCGGAACATCGAGATGGCGAAACAGTAGACTACGAAGTTCGTTAGCCCGCAGACCGCTGGTCAGCGCGATCTTGTACAGCAGCCGGCGTTCGCCGGAAGCAACCGCGAGAAGGCGAGCGACTTCGTCGGCCGTCAAAGCCCGGCGTACGACCTTCGGCGTCGTATCGAATTTCTTCAGGTTCTTGAGCGGATCGACATCCAAATAGCCGCGTTCGATGGCCCAATCGCAGAACGCCGCCAAGGATTCGGCGTAGTTCTGCAAGGTTTTTCCGCTTCGTCCATCCTGAAGATCGCGGAGAACCGTTTCGACGCGGGGCAGACATCCATTGAGATCCGACAGCAGATCGATCTCCAGAGCCTGCTGCCAGAACGGCAGATGCCTTTTTCGCATCCGATCGTGGCCTTCGCTCCAGGGCCGACCGCCATGTCCGCCCTGGGACTTACCCCAGGCAAGATACTCCGCGACGACCTCGGCGAACGGACGCGGCTTTTCGCTCGGCTTTGGCGGCGGACGCCAGCCTTTGCGAATCGCGTCGTTGTCCGCTTGGATCTGATTCGCCAGTTTGACCGTTTCGGACTTCGTTGTCGCTCCGGTCGCGGTCTTCCGCTTGCCGTTGTAGTCCATGAACTTAAACCGCCAGCGCGGATGCGGCCGGCCGTTCTTGTCGAAAGTCTGAAAAACCGTGGGCATTGCTGTCCTCCTTTAATGGGTGCCTCTGCCCACGCTTTTCGCCACCGACGTGGCGAACTCCTTTACGAAATCCTGCCGCCAGCAATGGTGAGCGCTGCCAACCGCTGCGCTTCCTGCTCAGCCTTTCTGGCGGCGCGCTCAGCCCGCGCCTCGATGTGCTCGATCACTTTGCCCGCCAGCCAGGTTGCGCGACCCGCCATCCGGACCGGCGGTGGCAGTTCGTGTCGCGCAACCATTCTTCGGATTGTCCGCGGTGTGACCGCAAAACTCAGCGCAAGCGCGCGTTCGTCGATCAAAGCGTGCCGCGACATCTCCGCGAGGCCGGTGACCACCAACCCCGGCTTTGCCTGCGGGCCGAAAACTTCACCCTGCTTCTGCTCAACTTCCATGGGAAACTCCTGTTGCTCACCGGCGAATTGTTGACTCCTCCAGCATGTTCGTGATCATTTTGACGACTGCTCCGTAAAGCTCATCACTTCCCGGATGGCCACCGAGCTTGAACAACTCGTTTCGCAGCCTCTTCTGCAGTGCGAGCACGCGGTAAATTACGCGCATATGGGGGCGCACGCGCATCGGCCGTCCGCACGATATCGAAACCAGCATGAGCGCTCGGTCGAGAATATCCTCGGCGCGTTCAGGTGAAATCCGGCCGGTCCGTGAATAGCGCATCCGGATGACAACTTCGCTGACGGCGTCGTTCACGTTCATCTTGAAACCCCAAAGTCCGGAGATTGGCTCCGTGGCGGTGCAAGCGTTCGGAGCCAATCCCCAGCCGCGATTTCTTGGATGTCTACTCGCCCGCCAGGACGCGCGCCCGACGGAAGGTGCCGTGGAACTTGCGCGGGTAGAGGTAGATGACACCCACGCCTTCACGGACGGCGCGGTCGAACATCACACCAGCGCGCTTGAGGATGCGGACGTTTTTTGACGTGGCCCACTGGCGAGGATTCCGACCGACGTACAGCGTGCTGATCGCTTCATTGAGATCACCGCGCCATCTGCCATGGCCATCTGCGATGTCGGGATCTTTGAGAATGGCGCGGGCCTGAGCGTCGCCACGCGCACCGCGGTTCTTCCACATGCGCGTCCGGCGCTGCTGGTGCTCACGGAACAGGCCGTCTTTGTAGACCATCTGCTCCAGTTCCGGCCGATAGACGCCGATTTCTTCGAGCAACTTGCGGGCGGCATCGGCCGTCGGATTCTTCTGGAACTCCGAGAACCAATGGCCGTGAAGCTCAAGCTTTCCGGCCATCGCGAGCGAGCGGAGAGTGGTGTTGTATAAGCTTCCCGGCAAAGTCGTGGTGATATGGCCCGGCGCGAGAACAAACGTCTGACTGCGTACGCGCTCTTGCTTACGCTTCCGCTGCTGAGCCGGCTTGCGACGGGAAGCAGCGTGACCCCCCGCGCTGTTCGACGGCGGGTTTCCGGCAAGCTGCTCGCGCAACTTGCGATTTTCCTCCTCCAAGCGCGCGAGCCGCGCGGCATCGTCGTTATTGCGATCGAACATAGTACGCCTCCTGCCGGGTCGCCGGCTAAAGATGGTTTGCGCGTGCAGGAGGCGAGATCGAAGGTCTGAAACCAGATGAGCCACGTTGGCCTTCTGGACTTCAGTTATTGCGCGGGCTACACTGCCCGCCAGATCTCGCGGCAGCTTCGACCTGTCGCGCGGTTCAGCGGCGGCCGGGTGTTACTAGCACTCGACCGCCGCGCTTTGATTGGATGAATACTATCGCATATGCGATTAAATGTCCAGGAAGATCCGTGAAATAATTGTGTCTATTCTGTGGAAGCTGGCACTCTTCTCGGTTTTCCTTTTTTCGGTCGGCCAAGACGGGATTCATCAGCGAGGTATTCCTCAAGATGGCGGCGAGTTGTGAGCCAGCTTCCGCCTAGGTACCAGCCTTTGATCTTGCCGAGCGCGGCCATTCGCCGCAAATGGTCCGAGGCGTACGCGTACTCCCGCGCCAACTGCGGCATGGACTGCAGATCGTTAGGATTAAGCAGTTCGCCCTCTGCCGGCGTTTTCGATGATCGCGCTGGCAAAAGTTCTTGAGCAGGTCGGACCGACGAGAGGTAAGCGCGGTTGGCGTCGCCCATTCTGAATAGGTCGGCAAAAAGCCGTAGCAGATCCTTCCGGTCGAGCGTTTCGAGACGTGCGCGTATTTCAGCCCATTGGGCTTCTGCCGATTTCTTAAAGCGAGACATCTGACCCTCCACCATTCCAGATTGATGAAGGGTTTACGCGCAGACTGCCGAAAGTGCAAAGACGCAAAGAGAAGCCCGGCGTTCTTTTCGTTAGGGACGCTTAACGTCGGTCTTGATTTCCGCCTTCGTAAGCTTGTCTGCGATGAGAACAATCTGCGTCGGGAAGCTTACCTTCATGCCCGGCCTGCCTTGGATCGACCAGACCTCGTAGCCTCCGAGCGTATAGTTCTCCTTTTTGCCGTACTTCGCGAGGACCGGCCGTTGTTGTGGCAATTGCCAGTGCGGAATGAAATACGCCTTTCCCGCAGACCTGAACTCGACCATCACCGGGCTGACGGTATTCGCCACGACCAGCGTATACTGCTTGCCTTCGATCTCCTTCGGGATGTTGGCCCAGTTGCCGGGATGGTTGGTGTACATGTTCGCCCCTGACTGAAGCTTGCCCGAGGAATAGCCCATGATTTCCGAGTACGCCAGCTCGACCCTGGTCTCCGCGAGCAGCTTCAAAAGCAGGCTTACGCCCGGCTTCGGCGTGGCCTTGATCTCCAGCGCGTAAACGGGCAGTCCCGACCCGATGCGGAGCCCCGTCTCTGTCACTTCCGCGCCTTGGCGAACGTCAACGAAGTTCTCCTTAGCGAGCATTACCTCGTGCCTGCCCAGCGGCATCTCGATGCTGGAAGGGGTTTCCAAATCCGTCGCCTTACCATCTACGAAAATCCCCCATCCCGGGTCGTAGAGGATGTCGATCGGGATCGTTAGCGGGACGAGATCGAGTTTGTCTGGCTTGCTGATCGTGTCGGTTACGGCGAGGCTCGTCCTGAGGGTCTTGAAGCCTTTCAGGGTAAGCTCCACCGTGGAACCGCCTTTCGGGAGATCAATGAGGGACGGGGTCTTCTTGCCAGTGTCCTTGCGCCCCTCGTCAGTAACGATGAGGATGGACGCACCCGTCGGCTCCGACTGGATGAACGCCTTGCCGTCTGCCGACGTGGGGCGATAAATGGCGAGTTTCTCCGTCCCGACCTTTGCCATTGCGGCCAAGCTGGCCGACATCGCCTTCCGGCCTTCTGGCAATTCCGGGAACCTGTCCGCCACCTCGAAGTAGCGGATCGCGACCAGCAGATTGTCTTGGCTTTTTGCGCCGAATTGGTCGGCGGCTTGGAGCATCGCGCCGGAGTCATCGCGAACTTTCGTGGCCCCCTCCAGCTTGCGCGTAGCGACCATATCCGGCTTGAGGATGTTCGTATCTGCGAGCGTCAGCCGCTTCTTTGCCCAGTAGAGGCAGGCGTTGACCTCAGCGGTCTGCGCTTCGTTCCCGGCGGCCTCGTACAGCGCCGCCGCCTGCGCCAGCAGCTTCGTTGCCGGCACAAGCGCGCTGTGATCCGCCTGCGCGTCGCGCAACTTCGCGAGCCCCTGCTTGAAGACGGCGTCTGGCTCCTCGGCGCAAAAACAGGAGCCGAGAAACAGAATGGCCAGCATTGCCGTAATCGCATTATGCACGTGGAACCCTCCGAAGTTCTTCAGCGCTCTGCTACCCAAAGTAATGCTCGGCCTTCTCAAGAATGCAGCCGTCAAACCATTTCCACCATCATCGTCTGTCAGACCGGGCGGCGCATGCGATGCCAGCGACCCTTCGCCAACGCCGTTGCTGAGCGCAGACAGTGGGCTCTGTCATTCTTTCTCTCCTGCGAACGCGATATTTCCGGCGCCCAAAGTGGCGAAGCTGCCAGACTATTTGCGAGGCTTCTCCTCGGCGCTCTTGGTCAGGTCAATTTCGATCCATGCTTCGCTGAAGGGCGGAGCCAGCCAATAGCCGACCGCCTGCCTGTTTGAGCTTGTAATCCCATCGTTAATATTCTTCCACGAATCCCGATGCTCACCGTTTTGATGCGAACCAGAGCACTTGACCGCTTTGCCCAGAGCCATGTTCTTGCCATTGATGAGTACCTCGATCTCTGACAGACTTGGATGCTCTCTTTCCCATTTGGTTATCGTTACCCGTACGCGGTCGAACGGAGGCTCGTTGTCGACGGGTATAGCAAGGGAGCAGTCCTTTGTTGCGGACCATTCGATCTCGGCGTCTTTCTTGAAAACCGCTTTCTCTCCGGAATATAGCGTTAGAGAAATTTGGTGCGCGCCACCGTTGACATAGCGAGCGTTATGAGAATTCCAGATAACGATCTTCTTTGATGAAGGCTCTCCACTGCGGACAGCCTTAACCAGTCCTGAAGTGCCTTTGCTTGGGCGATTCGTAATGGTCAGGGTATTGGTCGGCATGCCCGAGGTCTTCAATCCGCCGTCGAGAATCTCGATCCGCTGTTTGATGTCCAGGAATCCTTCCTTGCCGAGCCCCAGTTCGTGAGTACCAAGGGGCAGGCTCACCGTGCACGGCGTTTCCGCCTTCGTCATGTCCGCGATATAGGTGCATTTGCCGTCTACAAAGACAGTCCAGCCCTCATCAAAGATGACGTCGACGGGTATCGTCAGCGGTTCCATAGTCGCCGCGTCCGGCTTTGCGATCGTCTTGCCGTCAACCTCGACCGTGAAAATTGCGGGCTTTCGGCCCTTCAGCGTCAGTTCCAGCGATTGTCTGCCCACGGGCAACTGAACGAGCGCCGGCGTGGCCTTCCCGGTGTCCATCTTCCCGCCGTCGGCGTTGACCAGGATGATCGCAGCGCCTGCGGGTTCGGACTTGATGAAAGCCTTGCCGTCCGTGGGTGCAGGCTTGTACGTTTCGAGTTTCGCCTTTTCGCCCACCTTCTGCATGGCGGCGAGTGACTGCTGCATGGCCTTTTTGCCCTCTGGCGCGTCCGGGAACCTGTCGGCGATTTCGAAGAACCGTATCGAGACCAGGAGCGGGTCGTCAGCGCGGCCCTTCGCGAACGCCTCAGCTTTGTCGAGCATCACCTTGGCTTCCGAGACGGGAATGATCTTAATGGCCGCCTCGATGCGCTGAACGGCAGCGGCATCGCCCTTGACCGCTTCAGTGTCGGCTAGGGTCATTTTCTTCTTCGCCCAGAAAATGCACGAATTCACCTCAGCACACTTGGCCTCATCACCAGCAGCCTCATACAGCGCCGCCGCCTGCGCGAGCAGCTTCGTCGCCGGAACAAGCGCGCTGTGATCGGCCTGCGCGTCGCGCAACTTCGTGATGCCCTGCTTGTAGACGGCGTCGGGCTCTTCGGCGGAAAGACAGGAGCCGAGAAACAGAACGGCCAACATTGTCGTAATTCCGGTTCGCACGTGGAACCCTCCAAAGTTCTCCAGCGCCTCGTGACCCACAAAAGATGGCTCAGTTCACGGACCGGCAGACCTCGTACCACACGCTGCCGTCGAAGACGAACGTGATGGTGTCATTCGGCGAGGTAGTGAAGTTGACGCCGCCTTGGAGCCGCAGGTTTCCTGTGGTCGTGAACTGGAACGCCGGGTTCTGGCAGATGACGGTGATGAACGTCCCTGGCCGGATGCCGGTCCCAAGAATGTTCACGACGTTATTCGTACCGGCGCTCATCACGAAGACGTTGCCGGTCGGCGTCACGTCGATGGCGCTCCCCACGGCCGAACCGAAGGAGAGGCTCGTCAAGCCCCCAGTGAAGCTGGCCCCGCCAACCACATGCAGCGCTGCCGCCGGCGAGGTCGTCCCAATGCCGACGTTCCCGTTGCCCTTGATGCACATTATGTTGGCAACTGTTGTCGCACCTGCGTAGTTCGCTCTCATGTACGACTGTTGGTCTGTGTCCGATCCAATTAACTGCCATTCCATTCTGGGCGAATTTGCATTTCCTCGACACTGCAGGTTAATTGCAGCTCCATTTGCAACGTTCGTGGACGCCACGGTAATCTTGATGTCGCTTGAACTAGCGGCTTCTATGGCACCATTCACGGTCAGCGCCCCAGCCATCGTGTCCCCCGCCTTGCTGACCTTCGCAGAATCGGCGTTGTCCACGTATTGCTTTGTTGCGGCGTGCAGGGTGGCGGTCGGGTCGGCGCTCAACGCCAAGGGTCCGGTCATGGTATCTCCGGCCTTCTTGACATAGGCATTCAAAGTTGTCGTTGTGGCAGCACTATTCAGCGCAGTTACGACGCTGTTTCCAGCACTGGCAGCCACGCCGCTGACGGCTCCAGATTTGGCATCCACATATTGCTTCGTCGCGGCGTGAGTCGCGGCGGTCGGGTCGCCGCTCAGGGTCAGTGCGCCGGCCATGGTGTCGCCGGCTCTTCTCACGTATCCATTGAGCGTCCCACTCGTAGCCGGATCGTTGATCGCGGCAACGATGCTGGTTCCTGCGGCCGTTGCCACCGTCGCCGCCGCGGAAGGCGTAACGAACCCAACGCCGCCACTGCCATCGGCAGCCAAAACCATCCCTGGCGAAGCTGCGCCGCTGGTTATCTTGTCCGTGCTGACGGCGCTTGCGGCCAATTTGGGATTTGTCACGCTCCCGTCGGCAAGGGCGCCGGTCACGACACTTCCAGGCGCCATCGCTGGTGCCGTGATGCTGCCTTCAAGCGGCAGACCCGCCGAGCCGATGCTGAAAGGCAAAGAGGTGGCGATGACGGTGGTCTTGCCGATAACCGCCGATGCCTTGATGACGCAGTTAGAAGAAGCCGGACCTGTGACGGTGAACAGCAGGACGTTTCGCTTGTTGATGTCCTTGCCTGAGTTGTCAATACTGCCAAGCGATTCGAAGTTTGTGCCCCCGTCGCGGCTGAGTTCGACGATGACCGACTTGGCCTTCGTCTTCGCGCCAAGCCGGATCTGCTGTGCCTGCCCGATGGCGTACACCTCGCCGCCGCGCGGCGAGTCGAAGGTTATGGCCGTAGTCGCGGCATGAATGTCGATGACGAACACGGCGCATGCAAAAACTGCAATGGCAACCGCCCGAGATCTGAACATGATTGAACCCCCTCCGCAAGATTTCCGCGCGCAATACGACACGTTGTTTTGGTGGACTGCGTTGCGGCTGGCGTTGAGAGGCAATAAGCAAAGGAGAATGGCGCAAAAAATACGGAGCGCCGGACCAAGCCGCCGCTTCAGAGGCCCCCGCCAAGGGGCAGAGAAGAACAGCAAACTTGGCCGACGCCCCTTGCGGGGCGCGGCTCAAGCAAGCTGCTCCTTCTCTCAAGAGCCTTTCGGCTCAAGTTGGCGGTTTCTCTGAAAGCAGTTTCCTGATGCTCGCGCATCTATTCAATTGTCACATCGGTCGTTCTACTCGATCACGTGATCCCTCTGACCATTTTGTTCGTGAAATGTCTCCAAAGACAATACCCCGGCGAACGGAAGACGTCAATGCTGGCGATCAGAAAGCCCTTCGTGAGAAACTCTTTTTACTCAACAGTATCGCAGCGGCCATGGCTTCGCGCCGATGGGCGCGATGTAGTGGCGGCGACAGATGTCCTCGCTGTTGCCGAGCCACTGACTGATCTGCAGCGCGCTCATGCCGGTATGGCCCATGGCGGTGCCGGCGCAGTGGCGCCATTCGCGGGGTCCAAAATCCCAGAACTCGCCGTTCGACTCCGCATTCTGCTTCGCCTGTTCGGCGATGCCGATGACCTCCTTCTCCCCGTTCTTCCTGGCCTTCTGGCCGAACCAGTGCTTCGCGAAAATCTGGTTGCGCCAGAGGCCATCGTTTTTGCAGCCATGACCGGAAACCAGCGTTGGGAACAGCCAGAGCGAATCGCTCTTCAGCGTCTTGAGGTGCTTCTTGAGAATCGGAAGAAGCAACGTGCGTTCGATCGGCACGTTGCGCTCGCGTCCGGTTTTGGTGCCCTTCTTCGTCCGGCCGCTTGCGCGGGTTGCGATTCGGATATAGGCGCTTTCGATCACCACGTCCGAGACCTTCAGATGAACCTGCTCGGAAAAGCGTGGTCCGGCCAGCACAGCGACGGCGACCCATGCGCGCCAATACGGCCACGGCTTCAGACCATTGAGTAAGTCTCTGAGGTCCTCATGCCGCCGGATGGCAACAATATGCTCTGGTGCGACGCCGGCGACCGCTTGCGCTTTGGCCATTGGGTTTTCGCTCAGGTCGTAATGGCGAAACGCCCAAGACCAGAAGCTTGAGAGATAGCGCCGCAACTTGGCGCGCGTTGTCTGCGAGATTTCCGTTTCGTCGCGCTTCCTTCGGTAGCCGACCAGCCAATTGTTAATGTGACTGGCGACGATTTCGCCCAGCCGACGGTGCCCGTGAGTCTTGCCGCCGAACATTCGGTGGCTGAAGTTATCGACGACGCCGAGCACCTGTTGGGTTGTGCGCTTGTCGCGGCCCTGGTAATGCTTCTTGAACTCAGTCGCTGCATCAGCGAGCGTTACGTTCACGTGAAGGTTCAGCTTGCGGCGATATTCGCGGTTTTCGGCTTCGACATCGTCAATTGTCCTCCTTTGAAGGGCGATCTCGCGGTCCTTATCGGCGATATGGCGGAGCGCCTCGTCCAACTCGGGCGTCGCGACGAACAAATTGCGGCGGGGCTTCAGTCCTTGGCTGGCGGAGTACATCGCGCGCAACGGCGTGGTGTTCAATTCGATCGTGACCTTCCGACCGCTGGTCTTCGGCTGCGGCGTCCGGCCATAGAAGACCTCAATTGCCTTCGGGTCGAAGCCCTCAAGATTCTCGTCTTCAGGTTCCAGATCCCAGAGCGTTGGGCTGTTGACCAAGCGCTCCAGATCAAGCGCGGTACCCTTGGCTTCCGTCGCTTCGCGTGTGGCCAAGTTCCTGGTCGTACGCTTGCCGGTCTTTGGATGCGTCCACGTCAGCGCCCACGTCAGCCGGCCGGGCACTTGATAAGCAGAAACAGTACGCGAGTTTTTTTTCATTTTTCGCGGCGCTCCGAAACGCCAGAGATAGAAAAGCTGGGCTGCTTCACCCGTCTAGCGCGGTATTATACGCGGTTCTGCATTACGTCTGCATTACATTTTTTTGGACAAAATGCATTACGTCTCCCGCAGTTGGCGAATTTTCAAGTCATTGTTATTACGTAAGTTATGATATGCTCATGTACTTACAAAACTAGCCGGGAGCGGCTGGGAACGCATGCCACACCTTGCGCCAATTCCCTTCTCTTTCCCGCCCCGTGTACGTCAAATGCGAGCGGGCGCATGATTTTACGTCACGTATCGCCTCGCCGTCAGGGCCAGCGCCGCCCTGGACCCGTCGATAAAGCACATGATCATGGCGGCGTGAGGAGATCAGGCTACGTTTCCAGGTTCTCGAAGCGTGAATATCCGAGACGGCCAGTGCTCTTGCAGTGATTGCAGCGGCCGGTGGCGTTGCGGGCTGTGCACTTCTGTTTCACGATGTCTTTGGAGCTGTCTCAAGCGCATTGACCCACATGAGTCGTATCACAACCACGAAACTAACGCGCCGCTGAGGAGGAATGTCCATGATCCGATTTCCCACAGTACGAACACCACAGAGCCGCCGACAATAACCGGTCTTCCCCACGGCTTCGCTTGCACCCAATCCCCAATCTGCTTCAACCTGCCCTTGTGCGACATTAGAATGCAAAGCACTGCGGCGACTATCACGGCGAGCAAAACGTTCACAGCCGTTATGAAACGCGCAAGTCGTCTCTCCGCTGCCATTCGCCTGTCCATTTCACTCTTAATTTTCTGTTCGCTCTCGGCTTCCGCGGCTTTCATCTTCTTCATTAGTGCTTCGTTTTCAGCGTCCAGTCTGGCGTTGTCCCTGGCCAGCGCTTGCTTTTGGTCGGACAGAGCCTGGCGCTCCTTGGCAGCGGCATCGAGTTCTTCACGCAGTGCTTTGTTGTCGGCACGAAGGGACTCAATGTTCTCCGCCTTTTCCCCTTCAGGCTTTGTAGATTGCCTTACAGTTTCGAGCTTTTTCTTGAAGTCTTTTGCGCTTTGTCCTTGAGAGGGCTGCGCCCCGCCACAGCCAGGAAACACGAGCAGGACCACTGTGAACAACCCTGCCGCACCTAATTTCATCTGTACTACCCTCCCTTTCGACCCAACTTCATTCGGTGCTTCCAGATCGGCGTCATGATCCGTTACACAGATCACTGTATCTGCAGCAACTTTGAAAGCGCATTTCGCCTTTGCCCCAATATTTGTCAAGGCTGACGATCTGCGAATCTGGAAAATGCTTTCGAAGTTCATTGGCCACCGTGGTCTTGCCTGCGCCAGGTGGGCCACGCAGTGTTACTGCAATCCTTGCCATAAACACTCCTCTATTTCAACCTCAGCTCGCCATTCACTTCCTTCAGCAGTCCATTCAGTTTCTCGACAACGGCTTTGTCGGGAGTCGGTGTCCCCTCCAACTCGATCCGCACGTGGAACCGGAGTTTGTGCTTCACGGCGGCCTTTGACATATCGGCAACCTGATCGGCAAGATCCTGGATCTGGTTCGGCCGCATGTCCGCTTCCGCAACGAGAACTCCTGGCGGCGGCGGTGGCGGCGGTGGTGGTGGCGGTGGTGGCCCGACTTTTGGCACTTCCAGCAACACGCCTTGCGCGGCGTCATACGCGCATGGCCACGCCGCGGACGCCGGCGCACGTTCCAGCATGCGCGCCCGTAGAGCGCCATCAACGGTCGTCCGCACCGTGGCCCATGGCAGGTTCTTCCCGAATTTGGCGGAAAGCGCCTGGCACAGGATCAATGCAGTCGTCGGTGATTTCGCCCATGCCTGCGGGATCGCCTCCGGCAGAAGCTCGCTTGGCGGGATAGGCAATGGCGGCGCCAGCAGCTTGGCGTCATCCGTCAACAGACCCGCGGGGATTTCCTCGCCCAGCAGGCTTGCGGCGCCCGCCACGATCCACAACTTGGCTTCCTTCACGGCCAGTGAAACCGCGGACTCGATTGCGTTGCGTGGAACCTGCGGAATCGTGTACGGCTCTTCGTAGTTTGTCTTCTTGATCTGAATGACCTTGCCGCCAGCAAAGTAATCGCACAGCGCCTTCACCGTCAGTTCAGCGCCGGCCCATAGGCCCGGCAGAACGTTTGGCAGCAGTTGGTCTGTCGGCAACTCCGTCAGGGTTGCGCTCTCTGGCAAAACAACCTCAAGCGAGGCGTCCTTCAGATCGGTTTCGCTAGGGGCCTGACGCCAGAAAACGCGCTGCGAACGGTCCGGCCGCGTGACGCGGAAGACAAACAGCCCGTCCCGCCCGCCCTGGATCAGCGTATCGAAGATCTCTTTGCGGCGCAGCATCTTGGGCAGGTGCGGGAACTGCGCGAACGCGCCGGCCAAATCCTTCACGCGCCGCGCCGTCTCGCCGGCGTGCCACAGGTCATAGGGGCCACCAGGCAACAGCGCCTCGGCACTAACAGCCGTGTCTTGAATTCGGGACCGGCTGTCGTTCTTGATAAGCGTGAATAGGGGCTCGCCGGAGATCACGATCTTGAAAGCCTGGATCTCCTTCTCTGAGCTGACCGTCACGACGATGCAGTACGCCTGCTGAATGGACTCCGGGATCTTCTTGCGTGCGTTCTCGATGCTTGCCGACAGCATCTCTTCGCGAATCGGATCCAGTTCCTGGTTCTTGAGCTGGCTCTGGACTTCCTCCCATGCCAGGTAATCGCGAATGCGACTGCGGGCCAGGTCCAGGCCGTCTCGGGACGGCGCAGCCAAGACGAGCGCGTTCTGGTAGACCCGCGGCTTGTCCGTGCCCGTTGTCTCTTGCAGGAATCGCTTCGCCTCCGCACTCGGCTTGCCCGACTCCGACGCGCCTTTCGGACCAAGCACGACGTAATGGAACTCGCCGTCATCCTCAGCATCCGCAGGCCGCTCGGGCATCAGGTGCACTCTGGCGCCGGCGGCTGTCGCACCCTCCGTCAGCTTCTTCGTCCTCTGGATCTCATTTAGCAGTTTCGCGTCCACCAGTTCGGGCGGCACATGCTCGCACGCATCGTGGTGCATCTGACGCAGGTTCGGCCGTCCGCCCAATCGCCATGTCTTGGGCAGTTCGCGCAGCCCGTCCGCGGCCAGTTCGGCATCACCTAGACACGCTTCGTCGAGGAACCACGATTTCTCGGCCCACTGCTTCAGCGCCTTCTCCAACTCGATCCTGTCCGGGCGCGTTGCGCCCAGCAACAGCAACAGATCCCGCGTGAGCGCCTTGTTGCCGATGGGCTGCGAGTGCATGAACGTGGCAAAAACGCCCTGCTCCGCTTCACGGCCATTCAGCCCGGTGAATTCCTCTTGGACTTCGCGGGCCTTGGCTAGTTCGCCTTCCAGAATACTGCTCCAGCTCAGGCGCTTGCCTTCATACTCTTCAGTAGTGGCAACCGTCGTCAGTTCCCGGGCGGCTTCCGACAGGCCGGTCTTACCCGGCGCGGCGAGGAACACATTCGTCCCGACCAGCGGCGCTGTATCCCATTTTTCCGCATCGCGCAGCGCAAGCGCGAAGGTACGCAACACGCCGCGTGTGCGTTGGAAGCTCTCTAGGTTCGTCCACTTCTGGTAGAGCACCTCTGTCAGGTGCGGGTTGAACGGATAGCTCTTCAGGAATTCTTCTTCGGCATCCTTGGCCTTCTTCTTTGTTTCCTCATCCACGGCGATAATGCCCTTCAGCGCCGCCGTAACGTGTGGCCGGAACTTCTCCCGGTCGCGAATGGAATCTGGCGTGAAGAAGCGCCGCCGCAGAACTTCGGCGACATCGTCCTTTAGCACCGGCTGCACGCCCTGTTCGCGTTCTCGCTGAAAGACGGCGTATAACTCCTGTGTGATTTCCTTACCGAGCTGATCGCTCTTGTTCGGGTCGGTGGCCAGCAGGGAAGCAACGATGGCGCAGCGGTCTGTCTTCGCAGCGGCCTGCGTGAGGCACTGGAAGAAGTCTTGGAGGCGATGGCGCCAGACGGGATCACTGCCGATTTTGGTACGCGCCCACATCAACACCTCGTCGAGCAGGATCAGAACCGACTGCCGTTCCTTGAGCGGGATGGCCAGCAATTCTTCGACGACGTTCGTCGCCGGCGGCTCTTCGCGCTCCTTGGTGCCTTTCATGCCCAGGATCTTGAGCCCTTCCTCGCCGGCCAACTGCCAAGCCAGCAAGCTCCAAGGGTATTTGAACCGCTTCTCTTTACCGTCTGGAGCCTTAATGGCCTGACCGGTTTCAGCATCCAAATAATCGAAGGCCAAGACGGCGACCCGCGCTTGTGGGAGCGCCACGCCGATGTGCGAGACGAATTCGCTCACAGCGGGGAGATCGGGCAGCTTCTTGGGCTCTCGCACCAAATGGTAAAGTGTGATGAGCGTGTGCGTCTTGCCGCCGCCGTAGGTCAGTTCAAGCTGGCGCACCGCTTTCTCGCTCTTGCCGGCAAGGCGCAGAACCACGTCCTTGGCCAGTTCGCGCAAGTTGAACGTGGGATACGTGAGCGCGAAAAACTCTTTGGGGTCCTGGTAGACCTTGCGAGCCGTTCCCGCGGCCACGGCGTAAAGATCCGCCGCGAAGGCAGCCATGCTCAACTCGCCGCTGCGCAGATCCTCCCGCAGCCTGACGACCTTGTGCCAGGGTTCCCACGCAAGTTTCGTCATGGTTATCGCTCCCTTTTCTCAAGTTCTTCAATTCCGCAGACCTGCCGGATTCGGGCGATGATGGCCCGCTCCCGCGCACTTCGGAACAGCTCGTATGATCGTGCGACAGACTCTGGAGTTGCGGTGGCTGTTGCTTGCTTCATCGCGCCCAGCACGTTAGGTGTGATAAAATGTGGAGCAAGCATTCGTTCCTGTGCACCGTCTGGGAAGATCTCGGCATTGGCTAAGTAATCGGCCGGCGCTGTATCCTTAACCTTGCCGTTAGTCTCAGCGCTGATAAGCGTTCGATTAACGACGCTGTTGACATCTGCGCGCTGCGTTATGTTGCGCGCATCCAGATATGCCTTCGGAAACACGTGATGGTCCTGGAGGTTCTGAAGTTCAATGCTTTCACCAAGTCTCCAGTCACGGGCTTTCTGCATCGCCAGCAAACAGAACACGCCGCAGTAGATCATGCTTGCGTTGCTGGCAGAGTCCCGAACGTTGTAGCCTGGCGAACCAATTGTTGCCCGCGCCTCTTTGAAAACATCCGGTTCAGTCTTCGGCTCACCCCAATACTTCAACAGTTCCTGGTAGTCTTTGCGTGACTTGCTCTCGACCGCGCTGGAATACCTTTCAAGGAAGACATTGCACCAGTACCAACGCCGCAAGTCGCGACGGGCATCGGCGCCAAGTCGGCGCGTTTCGATTTCCTCACGTAAAGCCGCCAGAATCGGGATGAGACCGTAGCCCGGCAACCATTTCGCACTGAACACGCCAAAGCCGTCTTCATTAACCAATTCCAGCATTTCGAGCGCACGCTCAACCGCTGCCGATGCGCGTTCCCAATCCTTCTTGAAGTCCTGTGGTTTCAGTTCGATCAGCACACTGGGTTTCGGGTCAAGATTGCGGAGCAGGGCCAGAGTGCGAAGCATCAACACACCAAACTTGTGCGTATCAGCTTTGCCCTTGGACAATTCGCGGATGCGTTTGTGCTGCCGGCACGTTGCGTTCCAGAGATCATGTAACCTGATGTTGGATCGATAGAGCCGAGCCGTCAGAAGATCGTATACTGACAACTCGACCCCGGTGGAGTTTAACTTCTCGAAGATGGCACAAACGCGGCCCATTGCCTTGGGATCGTTCTCTGAGATCCGCGGCAGCATGACCACCGGCACCAGGAACTGCGTGAAATCCGTGACTGCTTTGCTGACTTTGTCGCGCCATTCGCCGCGGAATCGGTTGTGTTCTTCGGGATCGTTATCCTTTAGCCAATCGTCCAGGCCATCCCGCCACTTCAGGAAGTTGCCATCGCGGAGCAGCACGGTACAAGGCAGCATTTGTTGCCGGTACTGGTTCTTTGGTTCATCTAGTCCGGCTAGTTCGCGCTGCGTTCGGCTGAAGACGAAGTCGTCGTCGTCGATATCCGACATCAACTTGCGCAGGTCAATGAAGAACCAACGCCGTTGTGTCGTGTTCTTCAGCGGGAAGTCCGGCGCGCCGAGTGCATATAGAAGAGCCGTCAGGCGTTGCTGGCCGTCCAGTACAAGCCACTCAGGTCGCGGATCGCGAAAGCTGGGCTTCGCACCGCGAAGTATTTGCGGATCAAAGGGGGGATTTGTCGGATCCGATGGGAGCAGCAAGAGCGAACCAACAAAGTATCCCCGAAATATGGACCGGACCAAGTCGGCAACCATCTCTGGTGGCCATACGAAGTCGCGTTGAAAGTTGGGCAAGCAGAGCGTCCCATCGTAAGCTTGCTCGACATAGCGGATGATAGCCTTCTTGTCCGGAGTGATGTCCATGATTTCCTTTATTCCTGTTAACGGTGATGCCTGCCACTGCTGTGACTGCCGGATTTCTTCCCGCCAAACGCTGGCAGCACCCAAAAATGATTTTTTGCACTTTTCTTCTTCTTCCGCTTCTTCTTCTTTGAATTGTGGGGCTGTGCGGGGATCCCATTGGGTGCTCTGACATTCTGCAAAAACTGGCTTGTCGGCATCTCGATCTGTTGCGTTTGGACGCTTGGCGCAACGCCTACTGGTTCTTGCTTAATGGCTCGTTTGGGAGGATTGGGCAGTGAAACGCCTTGAGCACTGGCAACGTTCGCGGTCGTTTGGGCGGCAACATGAGGCCGCGCTTTTGTTTCATCACCTTTCTTCAAATAGTCCAGGGCGGCATTCAATGCTTGCTGAAGAGACTGAATCTCACTGATTTTCGGAGGGTCGCTCGATGGTCTCCGGGACAGACAAAAACACTTCCACGTAGTTCGCTGTAGGATTCGCCTTGCGTGTTCCCCGCGACTCTGCGCTGACGCACTGGCGGCAACGAAGGCCGAAGGGGTCGAGCGAAGGCATCTGTCTGCGAGTTCAATGAAACACTCGTGAACTTCGGTGAAGCGAACAGCAGAACCGGGGATTGCACCACCTTTGGCCGTCGTGATTACCGCTTCCGACAACAACTCTCGAACTTTGGCTTCTCCCATTTCCTTTAGCGCCACGTGTGCAAGCCCCATCATCTCAGTGCTTTGGTTCTGAAGCGCACGACAAACCTGGACAACAAAGTCCCGGTCCTTGTCCGACATGCTGGAAAGCAAAGCACTCTGATCCATTGCTCGCCTCCAAATCTCAACCAACTCCAGGCAACGTATCCTGCCGTTTCGGCGCCATGCCTCGGGCGGCAACGTGGTTGCTGATGGCTTCGAGTAGGGCGCGCTCCTCGCTGCCTTCGGCGGCAAGTTCGATCAGCGCCTGGAGCAACTGATTGAACAGCGCGTGGTGGCGCAAGCCCTTCTCGTCGAGGTACTCGTTGACTTTGGCCTCTTCGCCGGACTTCCAGAGGTGCATCAGGCGGTGGACTTGGTCGATCAGCGGCGCGGGGCGGCCACCGGGGCCTTCGTAGCCCAGCGTCTTGCGAATGCGGCGGTGCCAGGGCTTTAGTTGCACTTCGCTGCCCTTGCCGGACGATTCCTCGCCGCCATCGTCTTCGCCCTCGGCGCCTTCTTCCACGTCGTCTTCGGCCTGCTGCTTGGCGGTGTTGAGGATGTCGTACTTGTCGGCCAGTTCGCGGTCGGACAAATTGCAGGATAACGCGTACAAGATGCACGCGCCCACGGGCGCCTTGTCGAGTCCGAAGTCATGCCGGTGGAGCAAGTAGTACGTGGTGGTGTCGTCCAGGCCGCTGACGCTCTCCGCGCCGCCGTCCTTGGTGAGCACGCGGCCGACGACGAAGTCCACGACCATGCGGCGGACGTGGCGCAGGAACTCCGAGACGGTCATCACCTGGCCGGGTTCGTTGGCCTTCTTGACAACCGGGTGCTGGCTGTAAGCTTCCATCGCCGGCCCGGTGGCGGCCCAGACGAAGTCAGGCCCGCGGATGCCGGCGTCCCAGAAGTCGCGCAGGCGCGTGTTGATCTTTTCGCGCATGTCCTTGAGGACGGTCTGGTCGAAGCCGGGTCGCGCCGTCGCGGGGCGCTTCTTGCAGACGAGCCAGACGGTTGACGCAAGCGCGGCACACGCATGTGATCGCGTGCGATTTACCATCTGGTCCTGTATCGGCCAAGTAGCCTCAACCTGGAAACCTGCGCGAATTATCGCGGCAACAAGAGTCTCCCAAGCGTCGGGGTTCTTGTGTGCGAACACGATTACCAGAAACCCGTTCGGTTTGAGTGCAGTGCTGCAACGCGCAAAGGCGCGGGCCATTCCATCCTCGTAAACGGACTTGGCCATAGCATTGTCGCCACCAAAACGGCTTTCATCCTGGATCAATTCGCCATCTGCGCTGTCACGATCCCACTTAGGTCCCATTTGTGCGTCGAAGACACTGTTGAAGTCCTCTGAGACCCCCTCTAAACCGCGGCGCAACCAAACGTAAAAGAAGTCCATTACGTCTGAATATGGTATCGCGTCGTAATAGGGCGGATCGGTAACAATCAGGTCGAGGTCCTGAATGTCCAGTCTTAGGCTTGAGGCGCGCAAGACACGCGGCCTAATCATCTGTTGTGGCAACTGGCAAGCGGTATCTACTGAGTTCGTCAGTGATTCGAACATTGATTGCCAACTACCAGAAGCGCCGCCAATGGGTGATGCCTCGGCAAAGTCCCACTTGATAGGAATGGCGAAGCGATTGAACGTGTGCGTTATCTGTTCGTTTTGGGTGTACCAAGAACACCCGGTGTTCCCATAATCCAACATCTTGTCCATCGTACAGAGCAAGTAAGCCAAAACCGCCTCTGCCTGTTCCTTCGTGCAACCCGCACGCATCGACTCTGCATAGGCGCTTCGTATCCATCTCATGAACGTACCGGCAGCAGCAAGTTGCCGCGGCGCATATATTTGGCTCCAATGAACAATCCCCCACCGTGTAACCGACACGCCGCCCTTCTTTATGCTTCCAGTATTTATGGGTTCTTCGGGTACGCCGAAGGGGATCTCTTTGAAGACATGCTTGAGCCAGTCACCTGATGCCGAAACGGCTTCATCGTCGCCTGCGCTTGGTAGCCGATACTCCTTGCCGCCAGATCCATTCACGACGACTGATGTCATCACGGCCTGCACACGCCCTGCGCAACCCTCCAAACGAATGTCCTCCATCGTGTTCACGGCAGTGCAACAAGGGCATGTGGCACCAGCCTTTGACATCGTGCCCTTGGCGTCCGTGCTGGCCGGCGCGCCGTTCTGAATCCCGAAGACCACGCCGGTCTTGTCGGCATTGGGCTTCATCGTGAGCACCACGCGCTTGTTGTCCTTCTTGCACAGCCAGCGCGTCTTCAGAAGCGGGATAGTGGCGCGACAGCCTTTGCACTTCACCGTGCGCGCCCACAGGTAGGCAACGGTCGGCTTGCCATCAATCACCGGATAGAAACGGTCGAGGTCGGCCTTGGCCTTCTCCAGCACCCACTGCCCCCAGGCGCGGACATGCGCGGCCAGATCGCCCTGCGGCTGTTCTTTCAGGCCCGCCAGCAGGGAGCCCTGTTCCTGCTCCGCACACTTACCCTTCTTGCGACCCTTCTCGGCTGGCGCGGCCCTGGTGGCAAACTCCGGCAACGGCCAGGTCTTGCCTGCCAGTTTCTGCGGGTATTCGAGCGTGCATTTGAGGATGAACCACGCGACCGGGTTGATGTCTATGGCCGTGGCTTCGCAGCCCAGGCGCATGGCTTCGAGCGGGATCGCGCCACCGCCGGCGAACGGATCGAGTACCTTTGGAGCGCGCCCGCCATAGGCTTTGCGGATTTCCTGCCGGAACCATTCCAGGTCCGGGCCGGATTCGCGGCCCCAGTGGAGAACGCCGCCCTCGGTCTCCTCGACGATCTTCTCGGTCGTCTTGCCGTTCTTCTTCTCCTTCTTGACCTTGCGGACGATGTGCCCTGCCATGCGCTCCAACAGCTTGTCGCGCTCTTCCTTGTTGCCCGGATCAGGCAGCAGCGTGGCAATCAGCGCCGCCCGGCACGCCGCCAACGGCCGCCGCGCCGGCCAAATGTGCAGCGTCGAAATGTGCCCGTGCCGCACATTCTTCTCATGCACAGAGTCCAGCGACGCCTGCCGCAGGGGAAACGCAACTTCAATTAAACGCGGACGATCATTCATCGTTCATCTTCCGAAGGTGGAACTGCTTCAACAGCGAGCAACAGAGCTGAGAGATCGGCGCTCTCTCCGAATTGCTCGACAAGGCCCTTGAGCACTGCGAAAGTTTCCGTCCTGCCAGGCTTCATCCAATAGCCTGACTTTGGTTTTCCCTTGGATATTCTGGACACAACATCATCCAAAATGGGCTGCCGCAACGAGGGCGGGACGTGCTTCAAACACTGTATCGCCTCTTTCATGTAGAGCGTTTTGAAGCGGATCTCGTTCTGCTCATTTACGAAACACTCAGTTACAAGACCTGCTACCAGGGGTTCGGGAAGGGGGGCCGGCCCGGCTGCCAACTCCTTGATGTACTCGACTGCAGATCCGGCCGTGCCTTCGGCGCACTGCAGGATATTATTGCCGAGTACAGTCTGCTGTTCCGGGGTGAGCGCGAATATCTCTGCCGATGGACGATTTCGTATGACTCGGATCGCCGGGTTTTGTGCGTACCAATTGCCAGACTTCAGATCATTCATGAGGCTGTCAAAAAGAAGCTCCAACTCTACCTCTACTGACGACAACTGCTCGGGAGAAAAGGAGGCCACGGCATCTTTGTATCGTTGCCACTGCCGCTCACTGAAAGCCATGGCACGGCTGAGCGCCTGCAACTGCTTAAAGGCGGTCGGCCGCGTTCGCGTACGGTGAATTAAGTTCCCTATCACGATATCCTGTGCGTGCGGTGGTATAACCACAAAGATCGCCGGGTCTGAAAGGACGTACGCAGCCGTGATGGGTGTCGCAGTAAGGTCCTGGCGCAAGTCCCATCCCGCCAAAACCGTGGGGCTAAGTTCTTTAATGCAACACGTTGAAAACCAGAGGGACCGTTGGACACAGACTTGCATCGTGGAATCGGCAATAATTGCTTCGGTCTCTACCCACAATTTTTCAAGGAACCAAGGCCATAGCGCGCCGTCTACCCGCGGCATTATTTCACGGGCATACTCGGCCACCGCAGGTTCGTAGTCATCTAGGAAACGCACTTCCTTCAGTAGAAGCCGCACCTGTTCCGTTAGAAAACCATGTCGGAGCTTCACTGGGCGGCTAAGCACGAGCTCAACGACAGCGGCGGCAGCAGCCACTAAGTCCTCTTCAGAGGGCTTGATCTCATAGGGATGGCCGTACAGGCATCGCATTTTGTACACGTGCTCTAGCCGGAGCACTTCCGCATCGGTTAGAAAGCCGTATTCGTGCGCCTTGGTCAACAGGTATGCGTCCACGGCTTGCTGATTATTCTCTTTGCGCTGTATCTCCCCTTCTATTAGAGCAGCCGCACCATCGCGTGCACTCGCAATCTTAAACCGCCTTTTGAGTGACTCCGCACAGCTAAGCCATACCATAATGTACGCTGCACGAAGAGAAGATGCTTTCGCGCAGCCAATCGCTTCCTCGAACAACACGCGATCAGTGCTGTCGAGCACGCCGGCGAGGTAACCTTCAAGCTTTCCAGTCACTATCTTTAGTATCTCCCATCTGAAGAACGCTCCACTATTTTGTCATCTTAGACCAGACAAATGCTGGCCGCTGCCGCGCCGAAACGTACTCCTGTGCTTCCGTTAGTGCCTCTCCGACTGCGGCGGCGGTGCCAAAGCCCAATAAGCTGACCAAGGGAATGTTGCCTCCAGAAATAACAGCAAGTCCGACGCTTGCGGCAGCAAGGATCGCGCCCTTGGCACCGGTCGCTATGGCTTTGTCCAGGGAATCTCTGATCTCGTCAACTTGGGGGCGGATTTCTCGCTCGAACAGCACTTGCGCTTGGCTTTGGAAGTCACCTTCGAAATCCCGCAATTCAGCGGCTACAGCATACAATGTCTGTCTAAACCGTTCAAAACGTTTGGGATCATCTGAGCGCAATCGTGCGATTTGCGTAGCCGAATCAATCCGCAACTCGGTGGAGTTCGCCTGTAGAAAGTTGACTGCGACATCGGCGTTGCCCTGCACTGAACGGCCGCAAAGACCGGCTTCAAAACCGGAGGGAGTAAGGTAAAGACTTCCCATTTCTTCTGCACGCCGGGCTTCATCGCCAAGTTCACGCATCCGCCGCAACGCAACTTGATTGATGGTCTGACTTACCCATGCGGCATACTCCTCTTTGCTCAGGGGCTTGTCCCATTCCATTGTGTTTTGAAGTTCCAGAAGATGGTCGCCAGCAGGTTTTGCTGATTTGATGGACCAGTAAGTGTATATATTGGCGTGGTTCAAGTTGTCGTCGTTATCAAACTGAACTGCGATGCCCCGTACTGGTTTCTTCGGCACCCGAAAAGTCAACTCGTACCCGCGTCCGCCGGGGCCTGGGCGCACCTCGTGGACGACTGCTGAATCATGTATGTACTTGTATAGGTGCGGAGGAATCTGCGAAGCAAAGCCATCTTTACTGTAGTATATCGGCGCCTCGTTTGGACCCTCATGAAGCAAGTCCATAGGGAGAGTTTCGACGGCTCCTATACGGATTAGAGGAGCGAGGGCCGAGAAGTGATTAAGTGCATTTAGTAGCGCGACGCGGTTCAATGTTATAGGCTTCGCCACAAGTCCGGCTTCTTGCATCGCAACGGTCAACGTGTTGATCTTAGGGGACACCTTGAACATCAGGTCATTAACCTGGAGTTTTCCGAATGCGAGCGTCGCGGGAAGCAAGTTCTTAACAACGTGTCCACTGGACAGTGAACTAATCCAAGCAGAGAGTTCCTTTTCGCCTCCGGCTTTTCCAGCACCACCGGCAATGGACCTTCTTCTTGACTGCATATAGAAATTGACCTTGCCGAGAATGTCCGTATCTGACATTCGGGAGAGATCTGCCACTCTGTCCTGGTTATCCAGGAGACTGAGCGCTCGCAACAGTTCCAGCGCATCAGCGCTCATGCTGCCTCCTCGGCACTGAACCACCGCTGAATGAGCAGGGCCGAGATGTGCCCATGGCGCACATTCTTCTCATGCACGGAGTCCAGCGACTCCTGCAGCAGCGGAAATGCAACCTCGATCAAACGCGGACGATCAGCCATTCAGCGCTTCCTCAATCAGACCCCAACTGTAATCCGGGCGCTGATAGTGTACCTGCCGCGGCAGCTTCACCCGTTCCGCGAACACCACTTCATTTAAGTCGTGGACACTGTCGAACCACTCTAACGAATGGAACAACGATGGACCGCGCAGCACTCTCCCGCGGGCCTGGCCACCTCCTGAGTTCGTTTTGCAGAACCGCCATTGAATAACCGGATTGCATGCTCGGAACTCAGCGATGGAGATTCTGATCAAACGGCAATCGGTGCCATGTATCTGTCTATGTTTCTGCTGGAAGGAGCGGTAGATCTCCCCTTCCGCGCCGTTCTCTCGACCCGCGTAGAGGAAGACCATACCGTTGAGGAATGCCGTATACCTGCTGGTGTCCCAACCGTCCTCAAAATACTTGCCGAGCTGTCCATTACAGATCGGGGCCTGATCGTTCAACACAACTGACACATTATCTGCCACACGCAGGAAATATGGTCTTGAACGTGGCTCTGATAAAAACCGCTCTGGATCCTTAATTTGGTCGGGATGGTAATGGTTCGCCAGCGCAACCAGTTCTATGGCGCTACAAAGCTGCCTAAATGAATGCAGGAAGCTAAAATTCTGCACGACGGTGTAATGAAACAGATGGCTTCTGTGTTCATCAAAGCGATCCCAGGTTACCTTTTGCTTCATTTGCCAGCGCCCTTATGTAGATCGACTCGTGCTTCAACGGCAAAGAAGCACTACTTCAGCCGCTTCTGCACCCACTTCCACCGCTTGTAGGCGATCTCCATGCACCGGTCGTAAAATGCCCGCGTGCGCAAGAAGTCGTAGCTTTCATCCAGAACCTTCTGATCGTATGGCTCAACTTTGATGGCTTCAGCGATGATCGGCCGCACTCTGGTGGAGGAGATCTCTGCAAGGCAATTGGTGAAATCGGCTTCGATGACCAAGCGCTTGCCATAAAGGTCGCAGTAGCCCTCAAGCAACTTGTCGTTCATCATTCCCTGGCAAAGCAGTGCCCACAGCAAGTTGCGAGCGCGGTACATATAGGCGTACTTCCGTTCGCCCTTGTCGATGATTTCCTGAATGCAGCGCCGTAGGCGAAACTGGATTTTGTAGCAGAGCAAGATTTTGCGAGCGTCGGCACCCATCCGTGCATCGTTGAAGACATCTTCATAGTAGTTGTCGTTCTCGAACACTTCTGTAAGCCTGGACATTTTGTCCACAGCACCATCTGAGGCGAGGAACGTTTGCGCCAGGCGCTTTATTTGGACAGCCTTGTATTCAGAGATTTCAAGTTCCTGCAGTTCTTCGTTGCTCAGATTCTCAAATGCGTTCTCCTGCCGCTCGTAGTAGATGCCGAGGTCATCACGGAACTTGTCCTGAATCGCAAGCTGGATCTCATCGTTGGCTCTGAGATTCCAGGGCATGATGGGATTCTGCCGGTTATTGTTAATCGTGACGCTGATGACGAACTTGTCGTCGGCTTGCGTGATAACTTTGGCTAAGACGGCGATCTCATTCAGGCGCGCAATATTGGCGTCGAAGCGCGAATCGGTCCGGCACTCGTCTACGAAGTGACCAAACGTTGTCACTGTCTGCGCACCGTTCAGTAGGCGAGGCTCGACGATGCGGAACTTCCCCTCATCGGGCTCAAGCTTCTGGGCGAACAGGGTGATTCCATTATGATGGAATGCGAACTCGGTGGGCGAATTTGCCGCCTCAAGCACGATTGAGCGCAGCGCCTTCTTTATTGCACGGTTCGGCGCTTCCTCTTCCGAAAGACTGGAGCGGATGTTCCGCTCGAAGAACCGCTGCCCCATGTCCTTGTGAATTGAGTGAAGATCAGCGAGCGGGACAAAGCCAATCAGCATCACCTCGCCGTTCGGGCCGGTTCGTTCCACCGTACTGGTGAATCGTAAAGGGTACACGTGCGTGACCGTCTGACGACTAACCGCAGCGGTCTTGTGGGTTGCGGCTGAGACGAAGCGGAACAACATCGGAACGCGCCGGCCAAAGAACTCATTCAGCAGGTGCATCTGACTCTCAAGATCTTCGCGAAGTTTGTCGAGCACCTGACTACGTTCCGCGTCCTCGGGGTTCCCGGTAAAAACGAAATGAATACAAACTTGGTCAATCGCGGCCTTGTTCTCATGCAAGGCGGCATACAGTTGCAGCAGCATCTGGTTCTGCTGTTGATCCTGCGTCGGATTGCCGAATATCCGCCGCATCCCGTCTTTTGTCAGGCGCTTGAACGAGTCCTTGAACAATTGATACGAGGCAGAGAATTTGAACTGGAAGAGGTAAAGGTTCCTGCGCTGCAAATCGATGTGGAAGCCGTCAATCCCGTAGTCGTTGTTACCAAACGCAACCTGCACCGCGGCGTGTGCTCGGGCGATCCCGAATTCCTTTTCGAGGTAAACGACGCCGAAGTAGTCCTGCTTCACGCCGCCATAGGTGCTCTTCATGTCGGAGTAAGTCTGTTCTACCATCTGCTCCGTAATGGCCACGTTCCCCTCCTTCAATCGCCTTGTTCTGCCGCCGCCATGATCGCGGCGGCGTCAACTGCCACGCTTTTGGTTCGCACGAACAGCTTGCCGAATGGGTCGTTCACCCGCAGCACCCACGGCTTCGGCGAGGCGCACTCGAAAACCACATAGAGCCAATACTGGCCGCGCAGGTTGCACGCCTTGACCCATTCGTTTTCCGACAGGATCACTTCGCCCCGCGTGGCGCGCCCTTTAACCTCAATGTTGAGCCGCACGCCGGCGGGCCGGTCAGAAATCAGATCGAAACCGGGGAAATCCATCAGGCCCGCGGCGCGGGCCTTCTCCGGCGTGGACACGTCGCGAACCTTCGCGTCCAACGCCTCCTCATAGGCGCGAACCGTCAGCATCGCAATGGCTTCGATCTCCTTGTCCTGCGCTTCTACGTCGGCGGGATCTGAAGACGGCACCACCAACGCGTGCGCCAGAAACTCGATCTCGCCCGGCCCCACGAGTTCCGGTTCGCGGCGCAGTGCCTCCAGCGCGTTCTGCTTGCGCTCGGTCAGCAGTGCCTGGCTGGCCTTGATTCGGCCGAGTTCCTTCACGGCGCGTGGATTCCCTTCGCGTGCCTTCGGCGTCAGCCGCGCCCGGGTCGCAGCCAGTTCGGCTTCCTGGTAGTCGAAGCCCAAGCCGATGAACTCTTCACGCGCCGGCAACTCCTCAAAAAGCCCGTCGCTGTGGGTCTCGGCGAGGGCTTTGCCGATGGTTGTGCGCAGGTGTACCGCGGCGCTCTCGGTCAGCGCGCCACTCCGCTCCACGAGACGATAAGCATTCGAGGGTACGCCCTGCCCACCTCTTAGCAGCAGCAGTTGTTCAACGGAGCAAGTCGATGGTTCGTCGTGCTCAGTCTGCCGCAGACCCACCAGCCGGTACTCCATCGTCTCGGGCTGAGCCAGCGGCGGCACGTCGGAATCGGCTCGGCGGACGACCGGCACCAATGCGAGGTGGAACAGGTACGGCTCCGTTGCGACCGGATCGACAAACACCGCGCCGCGCTGCGCCTGGTCGGAGAACCGCGCAAGAAGGTATTCGCGAAACCGTTCGAAGAAGGGCTCGCCTGGATGGAGGAATATCGCGTCCGCCTGCGCCTTTTGGAGTGTGAGACAGTTCACCAGTTCTGGTGGATAGACCTCGAATGCAGACCAGAGCGGGTCGAACATGCCAGGCTTCAGCGGCCGGAGCGAGAACACGCCGTCAATGTCGCCCTCAATGGACAGATCCAGCCGCGGCACAGCCTTTTCGATCAACCGCCGCACGTAGCCAGGCAGCAAACGGAAGTAGGCTTCCTGCGCCACGCTGGCCTGAAGGCGCGGCAGTTCCTTCTTCACGTCGCCCCCTTCGCCGTACAGCGTCTTTTCGCGTGCGGCCAGCGCCTCGACCTGCTCCTTGGTGAGCGTACTAGCAAGGGTCTTCTCCGCGGCCTTGGCGCCGTCCTCGGAGAGCGCCTGCATCATGTAGTCCCGCATGGACACGCCTTCGTATAGGCGGCCGATGACATCGAACACTTTGTCGGAGCCAAGCTCCTTGCGGATCTTTTCAAGCTTATCAAGCAGGATCTTCAGCACGCGGCCTTCGCGGGTCTTGCCGGCGACGATGTTAACGATGATGACCGGATTGTGCTCTTGTTTATAGCGATGGATACGGCCCATGCGCTGTTCCAGGCGCGCCGGATTCCATGGAATGTCGAAGTTGGCCATCACCCAGCAGAACTGCAAATTGATCCCTTCGGCGGCGGCGTCGGTGCAGACCATGTAACGGGCGCCGCCATCGGCCACCGGCTTGCGGAAATGCTCGACCTGTGTTTCGCGCTCTTTGTAGTCCATGCCGCCATGAATGCTGGCGATCTGGCCCGCGAACCCGAGGCCCTCAAGGCGACGTGTGAGGAAGGTCAGGGTGTCGCGGTGCTCGGTAAAGATCAGAAACTTCTCATCCTGCCAGCGCGGATCGCGCATGACTTCGCGGAGTCGCTGGAACTTTGAACTTTCATTCTCGTTTACCCGCCGGGCCAGATCGAGCAGGCCCTTCACCATGTCGCGTTCAGCTTTGAGTTCGGTGAGCGAAACAGCCACCACACCGCTCAACAGCTTCTCCTCGGCAACCTCGTTCTCTTCCTGCTCGCCGTCCGTGCTCTCTTCGTCCGCAGTCATTTCATCGAGCACATCGTGGGTTTCTTCCAACTTGCGCTGAAGCGCGGCGAGTTGGTCGGGGGAGATCTGGCCGCTGCGGATCTTCTCGATCAGGTCGTCCAGCCGCGCCAGGCGGCGTTCGAACGAGCACAGCAGCGCGAACGTTGAGCTGGCCAGCCGGCGTTGGAACACGGCCATGGCGAAACGCGCCGCGGTACGGTTTAGGATGCGCGCCCGATTGTAGTAGGTGCTGATGTAGTCGGTGGTGCGGTCGTAAAGTTCCTGCTCGGAGTTTGGACCCTGCTGAAGATCGTAGCTCAGGGTGTCGGAGACACGTTCCGGGTACAGGCGTGTGCCGTCGAGCTTGACCATCTCCTCTTTGGTACGACGAATAAAGAATCGCTTGCGCGCTTCGGTGGGGAACGCTTTGAACGCAGACTCGGTGGAGAGCACCTGCGGTTCCAGCAGCCGCCACAGGCAGAAATACGGGAAATCCTTGCCCTGGTGCGGCGTTGCCGTCAACAGCAACAGGTGATTGGCCGACCACGGCAGGCGCCAGCGGCCGTCGCCGTCGTCAATGAAGGGCTCGGCGCCGGCGAGCGCTTCAGCCAAACGGTAGCGGTCGGTCGGCCTGACAGTGCCATCGGGATCGCGCTGCACGGACAACTTATGGGCTTCGTCGAAGACGACCAAGTCGTAGGGCTCGACGCCGGCTTCGCCAAGGCGGGCAAACATGCGTTCGCCGCCCAGAGTGTCCACGCTGACGATCACGTGGTTGCCGGACGCGCCAGCGAACGGGTTGCCCTTCTTGGCGTCCGCGCCCACGACGACGCGGAATCGCAAATTGAAGAGGGTGCGGAGTTCGCGTTCCCAGTTTCCGATCAGGCCCGCGGGCGGGACGATCAGAATACGGCGGACTAGGCGCCGGGCGAGCATTTCGCGGATGTAGAGACCGGTCATGATGGTCTTGCCAGCGCCGGCGTCGTCGGCCAAAAAGAAGCGCAGCCGTGGCTGGTGCAGCATGCGCTCATAAACAGCCAACCGCTGGTGCGGCAAGGGATCGATGCGGGCGATCTCCGTAGCGAAGGCGGGGTTGACCAGATGGCCATAACGCAGGCGTTCGGCTTCGGCCACAAGCCGAACGGTCTCGGCATCGGCGGAAAAGTCGCGGGCAGGTGGCGCCCCGGCGCCGTATGGCGCCGCGGCCTCTGACGCAGTCGTCGCCGGCGAAAACGTGGCGCTGAGCGCGTCGATGCCATGCTTCTCGGCCAGAGCGATGCGCTGCCAAGCGAGCGCCGAGGGTTTCGTTTGTTCGTTTTCCCAACGGTTCACAGAGGCGAACGAGACGCCCATGCGGTCGGCGAGTTCAGACTGGGTGAGATCGAGTTCGGTGCGCAGGCGCTTAATGCGGCTCGCATAGTTGTCCGGGACCGATGAGTCGGCCATATCGCACCTGTTATGTAATTGACGCCCGCGCTTCTAACGCCATATTGTGCGTCTGTCCAGTTAATGTTTTCGGTTGCAGGAAGAAGCCGGAAACGGCTACTTACAAACGGGAGTTCCCGCTATGTCCACTGATCTCGGGCCCGAGAGCAAAGCAGTCGAAGACCTGATTATCCATTTCCTGGACTACGTCGATTCCGAACTCAAGAAGCACGACCCAGGCTACGGCCAGAGGGCTATTGCGGTTCGCGACATGCCAGAACATCTGAAGAAGTTGCTGCTACTCTCCCCGGTAAGGTCGCTCGTAATACTCGGCGTACGGTCTGGTTCGGGGTATTCACCCCATGAAATCGCCACACCACTTGATGAATTATTTCTTCAATTGAGCAGCGAGGGACGGGTACGATTAGATGCACACCGGCTGAATGTACTGGCAACCGGCCGCGCCAACGGCGAACGGAAGGTCGTGGCGGTCGCGCCCTCGACACTGCCACAGGCAAGTTTACATGCTTCATTTGATGTCTTTCTGAGCCACAGTTCGAAGGACAAGGCAGTCGTCCGTCCCCTTGCGAAGCGGCTTCGGGCAGACGGCCTGCGCGTCTGGTTTGATGAATGGGAGATCAATCCCGGCGACAGCATCCCGGCGAAGATTGAGGAAGGGCTGGAGCACTCCCGCATGCTCGTGCTCTTTATGTCGGAGAATGCATTCGGTTCGGACTGGGCAAGCTTGGAGTATCAAACGTTTCGTTTCAGAGACCCAATCAACAAGCACCGACGATTCATTCCCTTGCGGCTAGACCATGCCCCCATAAAAGGCTCTCTGAATCAATTCCATTACATCGACTGGTCAACCGAGAATCGAGAGAATGCGTATACTACACTCCTCCACGCATGCCGCTCGCCCGAGGAGTCCAGAGTTACGAATAGCATGAAAGCACAGCGCGCCATGCTTACGGGTGACATGTTTCGCCCATCCAAAACCAGACACGTTGATAATAGAATTACGGGCACTTTTGAGGACTGGCAGACCGCTTGGGGAAACGTATGCTGGCTGTACAAGGAATTTGCCTATAGGCGTGAGCACTTCGGATCGGCTGCTGGCGAGGAGCAATGGAACGATCTTGCTACCTTGACAGCAAGTCAAAAAGCACTTTCGCGGCATACTGGTGCGACACAATCAGAGATTGAAGACCGAAGCGCCCACCTTAACTTGCTTATGGGCTACTGGCGTACAGAGCCGTTGCATTGCGACATTGCCAAAGAGTATGATGGGATTAGCGCAAGCTATCGGAATGGGTCCCTGCCGGCCGATGACGCAGCATGGGACGTTCTCCGCGTACTTCACCGGCATTGGCCGCAGCGCGACAAGCCCGAGTTTCCCGAGTACGCGCCGCCACGCGCCTGCGCAGACGATGAATTCAGGACACGCCTTCTGTCTCAACAGCGGAGTGACATTAAACTCGTCTCTGCCTCCGTGGCCCGGTTGGAGATGTACATACAGAATCAACAGGAATTCGTGAACCGCCGACAAAGCGAGAATCGAGACAACGTCGAGGACCGGAAATGGTACCAAGAGCACGCAGCGTTGCGAGCCATTCTGACTTTCAACAAACGCCAGAGCCAGAACACTGGCACGTCTGCCCCGATTGCCGGCATGCCGAGCGCCAGCCAGACGGGCATATCTGCCGTACGCGCATCTGCCGGCGTTCTGGACACGCCACCCGCTGCTGAAACGAACAATGTCGCGGCCTCACCACCCAAGACCATCCAGACCAAGAAACGGAAAGTGGCCAAAGCACAGAAGCGGATGAAAATCCCGAAGGAGGTTGAGACGCAGGTCTTGACGATGAGCAAGCGTCGCTGTTGTTTCTGTTCTGGCCTGCACAACGATTACTCTGAAAAACGGGGCCAAATCGCGCACTTGGACGGCAATCCGAGCAACAACGACCCCGCCAACCTAGCTTTTCTTTGCCAGCCGCATCACGATGAATACGACGCAAAGTACACGCAGACAAAGAACCTGACCGTGCACGAAGCCAAGGAATACCGTCGTGCTCTCTATAGCGCGTTGCTGAAGCCATCCACGACGCCGGCTCAGAATGAACGTCCGACCAACGCGCTCGGACCCCTTCTCGCAATCCTCGAACACGCAGTAGGCGAGGAGAACTCTGCACAAATGCCAACGGAGATTGAAGCAGTCTGCATGCGGTTCGTCACGCTCGTCCGGAGCAAACAAATCCGAGTGACACGGAGCATTTGCCAAGGGCGCGATGTCTCCGATCTAATGGTTGGTTGTGGTTTGCTGCCAAACCAAGCACAGGCGGTTGAGGCATTTCAGAGACTCGCTGTTGCGGCTGAGCGGTTAGGGTTCAAGCTTCCGAGCGACGACCCAGCAGAGTGATGACACTCTTCTCTGACGCATCGGGATGTCCCGCTTCTCGTCTGGCCGTTGTCCGGGCGTTTTCCAGTAAGACTGCGCCGCTAAAGTTAAAGAAAAAAGGAGGGTACCTCAGTCTGCCGGGAGCCGACCAACGGCTCCCAGCAGCATCCACTTCAGACAAGCTGGTCTGTCGGCATTCTGACGTACTGCCGGGTTGGAAATCCGAATAACGAAACGGCAGCCGTGGAGCACACCGACACTTCCACAGCCCGGATTGCCGCGAAAATCCACGCAAAGGCTGTCTTAACATGATCCGTCGAAGCCGTTCGCCGTCGATACTCAACTGCCACTTTTTCAGGCTTCGTTACTCTCATCCCCTCTCTGATCCACTGCCAGAACGAACTGTCGAAAACTCGCGGGAGCGGCCGGCAAGTTCTGGCGGTTCTGTGGTGCGGAAATCGCCACGACGAAAGCGCCAAAGTCATAGATTCGCATGACCTGGCTCAGACGCCGGATGCGTATCAATTCCAGCACAGCCTCTCAAAACAGGCTGGGTTCTTCTCCACCACCTCACCTGTCCTCGCTTCGACGATCCTCCAGACGAATCCACAATCCTCAACTCGCCGGGCTATTCGCCGGATCATTGCGGTGTCCCTCCGGTCCACGCCGCCGCAGTACCGCCACCCTTCATCGCCCACCCGAACCAATAGCACGTACCTGGAGGAAGCTCCGCCGTTCTGGCCACGCGGTAACGGGTACACGAGGGCCTGGCCGGAGGCTGGATCAAAGACGACGCCACAGAATTTCATAGGCATTCACCTCTCGGCGCCGGGAATAACTGCCATCACATAGATACCGGCGCGGCCAATCCGCGCCGGTTTCAGAGCTAACTCCTGCACTACGACACCGCTGCAACCAACACCTTGTTTAGCGCGTGGAACCCGTCCACTTGTCGTGCCGGCGATTGGTGCTTCATGATCTCCGTGGCGCTCTGGTACAGGCTCCATGCGTTTCGCTCGACGAATTCCAGATGCCGAGGCTGCTCAAACTCCTCAACGACCGGCACGATGTCGCTCGATGAGAAGGCTCCTGCGCGGGCCAGTTCCACGATGAGCGAGTGCGCCGTCGTGCGGCGAAGCTGCCATGCTCGCAGTCGCTCATAGGTCGCGTTGAACGCACGAATGCTTTGCATGAACGCATCCAGTGCCAAATCGATTGCATGCGGAAGATCCATTCCGCTTGTGTGCTTGCGCGCAACGATGTGCTCCGCCGACAAAACGCCGTTGGCACAGACGAACACGCGGGCGCCAGACAAGATCGAAAGGGCGAACGACTTATCATGCGAGTTGCGGATTCCGGCGCTGGGCGTGCAGCCAGCCGGGAACGGCATTCCGGGGATCGACGCGAAATCCATCGTGCCGAACAGCTTGGCGCCGCGGAGTTCGACGGCCATGCCCGGCCGCGGATACATCGTGCCATTCAGCACGGCGTAACGCTCCGATTTGATTGTCAGCCCGCGTGCCGCAGCGCGTTCAGTCAGCGTGTCCACAACGTCCGCGTGAGCGACCGGACGCCATGTGTCGGTCGGATCGGGTGTGGGGATTGCAGACAGGTCGCGACGGCTCACTTCGTGGGCATGGGAAAGCATCAACATTCTGGTCATCTCCTTTGGGTCGTGGGTGATGAATGAAGAAAGAAACGAAGGACGAACTGACTAACGGCCGAGACAGCGCGCCCGGTACGGACACTGCGCGCAGCCCCAGCCTTCGCGCTGGACGAAAACTTCTTTCTGAACCGCATCCCAGGTTTCGCCGACCATGCGCTTCAATCTGTCCACGTCGGCCTGGCTGGCTTTGGGCTCAAGGACTTGAATGGCAGGTGATTTGGCCTTTGTCACGACGACGAACTGTGGAACGATACGCTTTGCGCCAAGCTCACGCAGCAGCGGCACCAAGCCATAGCTGTAAAGTACAAGCTGCGGCAGGTGTTCCTGGACTTTCACTTCATTCCATCGCGACCGGCTCGTCTTCACGTCGGTGACGATCAGATCCGTGCCGTTCAATTCCAGGAGATCCAGGCGCATCTCGATTGCTGGAACGCCGGGCAGCAGCGTGAAGCGATGCGCGTGCTCGATGGCGATGATCTGCACGCTGGCCGCTTGAGCAGAATTTGTCACGACGTGCTGGCGGTAGGCGGTCAACATGCGGCTGGCCATCTCCCGAAGCGATGTGCCGTCTTCGCCCTTCGCGTACAGGACCTCGGGCGCCTTTGCAGCATCTTCTTTCCAGGCTTGATCGTAGCTGCCCAGCAGTGCCTCGACGGCGGGAAGGGGTGCGCCTTCCATCCGGGCCTGCTGGAGATGCTCTGCGGCGCGATGAAATGCTCCGCCGAATGCCAACGACGCCGGGGTAAACTCCACGGGCGCTTTTGCGATGTAATGAAAAAAGAACTTCTTTGCACACTGGCTATAGCACTGCACTCCCGACCACGACAGGTGATCGGGAAGCGCGGCGGCACCGGCAGAAGACGACGCCGGCGCCGCCGTTGGCACGGTGGCGATCATTGTTTGGGTTCTCCTGGTTGTGAGATCGTGGCCGACAGCGGCCGGTAAGCGTAACAAGCGGGAGGGAACTACTGCGCGGTCTGATTGGCCGCTTGCCTGTTCTTTAGTTCGTCGATGAGTTTCGACGCATCGCGCACGCCCAATTCGCTGACATCAGCGACGTGGTATTCCGCTGCGATAGCGGAGAGGTCGAGATTCAGGGACTTACAAAGTGCAAAAATGCAGCGACATTGTGCCTGTGTGGCCGTCGTCTTCCGGCCGTTGCCTTTGGCGCCATTTCCATTTCCGTTCGTGGTACTGTGTCGATAGCCGTTGCCGGGCGTGTTCGTGGCCGGAGCGGTAAGGGGCGGCCGATTGGGTTGCTGCCATCGAGGAGCGGTCGCTTGCGGGGCAGCAGTCGGCGCTATCGCCCGGCCCTGTGGCACTCCGATCTGCTCATCGACCGCGGCGCTCAGCATGCTGTACAGCTCTTGGATGCGGGCCTGAATGACTTCCGGCGCGTCGGCGTCGGAGATTTCAATTTCCATCGCAGCGCCGAACTGCTGGCTGGAGAACTCGATGCCAGGCAGAGGAACTTTCTTGCTGATGTTCGCTGAGATCTTGATCATGCAGTTTCTCCTTTGCGCCGATGTTGGCGCGACAGTTGGCCGTGAAACGTTGTTCAGAATGACAGATCAGTTTCTGGCGTGATCACCGCATCAGCGGTGATGCTGCTCTCAGAAATCAGTTGCTCGCTTGGAATGCCGATGGCCCAAGGGCCGCCAAGCACGCCAATTCCAATCGTGCCAGCGATGATTTCGCCCACTCGGGTGAACTCTCAGCTAGGTGCTCCAGAACTTCAACAAGTACGAATTTCACCACGCCGTGCCAGATCCGACCGGCGAGTTCGCGTAACCACGCGGTAATTCTTGCGAATACACTTTTGGGCGGCTCTACGCCCGGTTGGTCAGGACTGTTCATCGTGTTTTCCTTTTCGTGATTAGGCCAAGTGCCGCTCTTCCGTGAAACCATAGAGGATGCGGCTGTCTGCATGGCCACTGCCGCAGCGGCCATGTGAAACTGCAAAATGACTATCAGCACCAGTGTGTCGAACGAGACTTATGGCGGTGCTCATGCTGCGGACGGAACAATATCCGCGCCAAAGAATGCCTTCAATTCGTCAGCAAGTACGTACAGCAGTTGCGTAATGCGGCCATTGGATAGCGCCAACTTCTCCCCGCACTGCGTCTTGCTGTAGCCCAGCGCCAGATAGCGCAGCAGCCGGCGCAGCCTGTGCGGGAGCCTCGCAGAGAACGCCGCCCAGTCGATACGTGTGGCTGCCCTTACACTCGGCGATTCCCGTTCGCGTGTGGACAGGGCGAGACTGATTGCCATCTCGTCTTGCTCGGAATACTCTACGCGTGGCGCAGAGATCCGGTACACGCGGACCCGGCCGGCGCGGTAGCAGGCGTCCGCCAACACGTCCTTCGTCGAGTTACCGTGTGGGGCAACCATCCGGCCGTTCCGGTAGCGCCGGTACGCGACCCAGGCCAACGCGCCTGGCGTCAGCCACCGGCCACACCGTTGCGCCTTCTGCAATAGATTGATCCAGGACGACGCGACCATTTCGGCGGCGGCTTCGTGTGGGTCGGCGAATCGTCTCGACAGCCGGCGGATGCGGCTGAACAGCCGGTCATAAATGTGGTCGAAATAGTTCTTGACCTTGGACAACGAGATGCGCGGGCTCATGTGACGAGTTCCTTTCCAGTTGCGCCGGAACCTCTCGTCCGTGCCGACACGATGACACACCGCCAGACGCGCTCCGCGCCCGGCATTAAGCTTCATGTCGGGCACGGATTGGAACGGGTCCGGCTGGGTGGGATTTGGAAACGAGAACGGCCGCCCAGGGGGTCAGTTCCCTGAGCGGCCGACAAGGACAGAACCGTCACCAGTGTGGGCATGTGCCCACACTCGGCGCCGGCGCTATCCTCTTTTACTCCTTGTCACTGGAAATGACTTTTCCTTTAACGGCAGGGATGCAAATCGAGAGTGAACGTCTGAGGAACAGTGGCGAGTGCGTGCTGCACACCTACTTCGCCGAACCGCTCTTTCCCGCCGTCGCCTTGTAGAGCATGTTCTTGTCGGCTTTGTAGCCCAGCGTGTCAACCATGATGATCGCAGAGAGGGTGTGCTTCTCGCCGACCTTCGCGGTTGTTGTGTCTGCAAAACCGGAGTCCTCCAGCGCAGACAGAAGTGGTTCGCCTTTAATGCTCAGCGTGAACTTCGCCGGCGTGGCCTTGAAGACTCCCTTCTTCATTTTGCCCTTCATCTGGAACTTGCAGGCACCCGCAGTGCCCTCGCCCTTGGCGTTCAACGTGAAGTCCTTCTTGAGGCCGCCGATCAGAACCGTCACGTTCTTGCTCGCAGGCTTGAAGAACTTCGCCACGGGAATCGTGCCGGAGACTTGCAGCGAGTCCTTCAAACCAGCGGTGAAGCTGAACTTCAATGCCGCCTTCTGGATCGCGAAGATATCGATACTCACCGACGCGGCATCCCAACTGGGATCGCCGCCGTTGTCGTCGCCGACCGGGGCTTCGGCCGCGCTGATGGCGATGTCCATCTGCTGCGTCGTAGAGGCGGTCCCATCAGAAACGGTCACCGTTACGGTGTAGACCCCTGGCGTTGCGTAGACGTGCGTTGCGCTTGTGCCCATGCCGGCAGTGCCGTCGCCGAAGTTCCAGGTGTAGCCGAGTAGATCGCCGTCGCCATCGGTTGCGGCGGCGGTATACTTCACAGACTGCCCCGCCGAACCGATGGTCAAGCTCGCTGTCGGCGGCGATGAGATCACGGGGGCGTTGTTTGTCAGCTCGGCCGGTTTCATAATGGTGAGTTGCATCGTCTCAGTGTCGGAGCCTGCGATGTTCGCCGCCTTCAGCGTCACCGGAATGACGCCGCCGACCGTCAGCGTGCCGGAAACTGTGTTGCCGCTTAGGCTCAAACCATCCGGCAGGCCGGTAGCCTCGAATGTCATGGGAGTGCTGCCGGAGGCCGTGATCATGTAGTTGAATGCAGCGCCCTGCGTGGCGGAAGCAGCCAAGGCGCTGGTGATCGCCGGCGCGATAGCGGGCTTGACGCTGATCGTAACCGTCGCGTTTGCACTCGTGTAGTTCACTGTGTCGATGGGCACGAAAGACACAGACAACGTCTGGCCATCACCGACGTTCAGGATCGCACCAGCGGATGGGCTGTAAGAGAACGTTCCTGCAATATCGGCTGTGGCATTCAACTGCGTGCCGCCCAGTGGAGTGCCGTAAACAATGCTGGCGGGGTTGGGCCACATAAGTGCCGGCGTGGCCCTGATGATCGTCAGAGTTCCCGCCTCATAGCTGATGGTGTAGTTGCCCGTGGCCAGTAGCGTCCCCTGCGTGATCGGATAAGCTCCGACAGCGGAGGTGCTCGTAGCAGTTGTTGCCAATTTGCCTGTGAACGATGCAAATGTGTCCCCGACCGCCAAACCTTTGTACGTGTAGGTCAAAGTCGGATCATGTGTGCCGTAGACCATGGTCTTCGCGTCCGCCATAACCGTGATCGCAAGCGGGCTGATATCCGCCGTGGCTGTTGGCTCTATCAGGCTGTAGTTGCCTGCCTCCGTCCCTGTTAGCGACTGTCCACTCACTGTCACCGTCTTTCCAGCGCCGACGTTCTTGTCCGCGAACGTACCAACCGCGGTTCCAGACAAGGAAACCGTATCTTCGCCAACGACGCCCACGAGCGATCCTGGCGTTCCTGTCAATATCGCTGCCGTTGTGCCGTCATAGACCTTGTTGTTCGCTGTAATGCCTGTCGCGGTTATTCTCGCAGGCGTAATGTCCGCCGTAGTCGTGGGCTGTGCGAGTCCGTAGTTGTCCGAATCTACACCACTTATTGTCAATCCACCAACTGCCACCACTAGGCTAGTCCCAACGTTCTTATTTGGGAATGCAGCCACTATCCCTGCCATACTTAGATTCACCGTGTCTCCGGTGAATGTCCCTACTAGAGCCGCGGAGCTAGTGTTAAGTATTGCATTTGCCGTTCCATCATAAACTTTACTGCTTGCCGTGATGCCTGTTACGCTCAGGGGGGCATGCGTTACAACCAATTCCGCGCCAGTGAATGCGCCGATGGTATAGTTGCCCGTAGCTGCAAGCGTACCCTGTGTGATCGGATACTTGCCCACGCCGGAACCCATCGTGGCTGTCGTCGCCAAGGCGCCCGTGAATGTCGCCGACGAGTCACCGTTAACTAAGCCACTGTAGGTAAAGGTAAACGCAGGATTGGCATCCCTGTAGATCTTGCCCTTTGCGTCTACAGTCACCGTAAGCTTGGCGGGGCTAATGGTGAGGGAGAGTGTCGCCCATCCGCTGCCACCAGCATTCTTTGCGCTAATCGTTACATTGGTGGGGCCTGTTTTGTCTGGCATGCCCGTGATCATGCCAGTGCTTGTGCTAACTAGCGCCCATGAAGGGAGGTTAGTGGCGTTATAGCTTGTGGGGCTGTTGCCTGCCCCGATCTGATAGGTGAAAGCTGTCCCAACTGTTCCTGTAGCGACCGAGGTACTAGTAATGCTTGGGGCCGGAGGCATCAACGCAAGGGAATGGGCGCCGCCACATGCGATTGCTGTTACGCCTGACAGATTTGGAACGCCGACCGGAGTCCATCGGTCGGTACTTGTGCCATCGCCGAGTGCCCCGTGATAGTTCCACCCCCATGCCCAGAGAGTTCCATCATTCTTGAGGGCAAGAGAGTGCTCTTCGCCACACGTGATCGCAGCCACACCTGTTAGCGTAGACACTTGACTCGGAACATGTCGATCCGTCGTTGTTCCATCACCGAGTTGCCCATAAGAGTTGTCGCCCCATGCCCAGACAGTGCCATCGTTCTTTAGGACGAGCGAGTGATAGGCTGCGGACCCATTCGCAACTGCCATCACACCTGTTAAACCGGGGACTTGCACCGGTGTGTGCCGATCCGTTGTTGTGCCATCGCCGAGTTCGCCCCGGTCGTTGAATCCCCAAGCCCAAACAGTGCCGTCTCCTTTGAGCGCTAGAGAATGAACACCTCCACCGCCTATCGCCGTCACACCTGTCATGCCGGGAACTTGCACGGGAGTCAACCGATTAACTGTCGTGCCATCACCTAGCTGTCCGGACACATTATAGCCCCAAGCCCAAACAGTGCCGTCGTCTCGAAGTGCAAGCGAGTGTCCACTGCCAGCCGTAATTGCCGTTACACCGGCCAAGCCTGAAACCTGCACCGGGAAAAGACGATCGATGTACTGTGTGCCATCGCCTAGTTGCCCTGAATTGTTTCCGCCCCACGCCCAGACCGTGCCATCGCTCGTGAGTGCGAGCGAATGGGACGTGCCCGCTGCTGTCGCAGTCACATTCGTCAGACCAGCGACCTGCACGGGAGTCAATCGGTTCACTTTTGTACCATCGCCGAGCTGCCCACTGTAATTGTAGCCCCATGTCCAAATAGTTCCGTTTCCGAGAGCAAGTGAATGGTCGCAGCCACTTGCTATCGCCGTCATGCCTGCTAGGCCTGACACCTGCGAGGGCGCGTGACGTTCGCTGGTCGTGCCGTTTCCAAGTTCTCCGTAATCGTTAAAGCCCCATGCCCACGGTACACGGCCGGCAGTGCTTGCACAAATCGTATAGATTGCAGTAGCTACGGCACTATCGACCATAGTTGACTTAACGCCGTACGCCTTTATCGTAGCGGACGCAACAACGCTGACTGGCCCTGTATACCGATTGGAAGTCGAGTCCGGCGTGCTGCCATCAGTGGTGAAGTAAATGGTTGCTTCAGCGGTTGTACAAGAAACCACAACGACTTGTAGACCGCTATACACGCCCGCCGCCAGACTGTATGTGGGTGTGGCGACCGCATTGCCGGCGAGATTAACGGTGATTGTCATCGTGGCGATTCCATCCCCGCCAGCGTTGGATGCCCGAATTATTGTGGTGCATGTGCCCGCAGCGGAAGGCGTCCCCGATATCACGCCGGTGTCGGGGTCAACTGATGCCCAGGCTGGAAGACTGCTGGCGCTATAACCTGTCGGGCTGTTGTTGGCGGCAATCCGATAGTTAAAAAAGCTGCCTACTGTCCCCGTGGTCGCGGTGGCGCTGGTAACGACTGGTACTGATGGTGTCGGCGAATCGACGTAGATCGTCAGCGTTCCCTCGCCATCCCCCATTGCGCTCCACGCGTAGATCGTGATACTAAATGCACCGGCTGCATCGGGACTGCCTGAGATCAAGCCCGTAGTCGTGTCCACAAACAGCCACGCGGGATACGTTTCGCTGACGATGTCGTAGCCTGTAGGACTGTTAGTGGCAGTGATTTGGTAGCTGAAAGCCTCGCCTACGGTGCCGTTAGCCGTGTTGGGGCTGGTGATAACCAATGGCAGAGGTTTGATCAGGATTGTAAGCGCCATCCAGTCACTTCCAAGGGCGTTCGCAGCACCGATGGTGACACCAGCAACGCCTTTTGCGTTTGGGATTCCCGTGATCACGCCCGTGCTCTTGTTCAATGACGCCCAAGCCGGTAGGCCAAAGGCAGTGTAAATCACTGGCCCATGTGTGTTGGCGATGATTTGGTAGTTGAAGGCAGTACCCGCCGTACCCGAGGCCTCAGTCGGACTGGTGATGACTGGCGGCTCATCGGCCAGAATACGGGGACAAAAGCAGACGGCAAGGATTAGCAACGAGACCAGACGATGAATGGCTTCCATTTGGTGCCCCTCTCATAAGTTTGGCTTACCGCCCGAGGAATAGTGGCACACCGAAGCTGCAAGTAAGCTGCATCGCTCAACGCAGGAGTTTCAGTCGCTCACCTCTGTTTGTCAATCAATCAAACAACAAAATGTGCTCTATCGATCAAACGAGCTGATCTGCAGGAGAGCACGTGGACACCATCGTAACCCGATTTGCGGAGCGCCTGCGCAATTTGCGCGACGAACGGCACATGACGCAGGAGGAACTGGCGGCGCGTGCCGGCCTGCATCCCGGATACGTCAGCAGCCTGGAACGCGGTGCCCAAATTCCGCGCCTAACTGTTCTGGAACAGCTCGCAAAAGGGCTGGGCACTGAGATCAGGGCTCTCGTGGATTTTCCCCACGTCGCCAGCCGCAAGAGCGACAAGGTCCGCGATGAGATCACCATGATCGCCAGCCGCCTTGAAAAGTCCGACTTGGCCACCGTGCGACGGATCCGCAGGGCGGTCGAAGCCCTCACCGATTGACCGGCCCAATCGCCCCACTGCTCCCCGATAGCTCGCTCATCTCGGGTAACGCCGGCGGAAACTGCGAGGAACGCTGGGAGCAGCTTTCCTCCCGTATAGCCCTTATCACTGGAAACGCCTGATTCCATTAGAAGTGGGGCTTTGGGGGATATGATCGCTGCGGCAGAAACGTTGTCCAAGCGGACCCGACAGGCGTCGGCGACTCGAAGATTGGCAAGTGCTGCCAAGTTCGCGCCTGCCGATTGCGCCTTGATCACTGGCGGTTCCCGGTCGCCGGCGCCACGTTGGCTAAAGCGTTTGGTGTTTCGGCGACCGGGAGCAACTCTTGCCCGGCCGGAGTCGAAAAATGGACGTCCAGAGGTCATCAGCCAAAAACTTCTTCTTCCGAAGATCATCAGTAGCCCGTTTGGCTTCAAGGGCGAACCTATTCGCGTCGCGCTCCGTCCAAACCCTGACCGCGTTCATACCAACTTTCGCAGTTGCAGTACGGCTTACTCCAGTTCTGAAACTGCGTCGCAGCACCGCATTGACTTCCCCCGTGACGACTTTCACGCCACCCCCGCAGGAACAAACTAGAAAACTCCCTCTATTTCGGACTTCGCTGACGCCATCCGAGACGAATGTACTGAGTTGAATCAAAGTCTGGCTTATTGGCCTTTTGTCTCGAAGCTTGTGGCGAGGGGTGCCTCCCGGAACCATCCCGGCAAACTTGGCAAGAATCAGAGTCTATTTTTGCAGGGCTAGGAGCCCGTTTTGAAAGATTTCAAGTGCAGAATCTACGGCCAAACACATGTTCATACCGCATAGCCGCTAGGAACGGCCATGACAGAATTGACGAACGTAGTTTTGGCACTTTTGATGTGTCCCATCATGAAGGTCGGTTGGGGGACCGTTGGCATGTCGGTGAAAGCCTTTATTCCTTCCGCCATCGGGTCTTGCAGCGACAAACAACCTACCAACCTACCCAACCGTCCTCTATAGCTCCAGAACTAACACACTGAAGGGACATGGATATTGCACCATGGGCGTGTGTGTCTCTTTATATAAGGTAGCCGGGGGTCGGTAGGTTGGGTGGGTTAAACCACAAACTGCTTTGAAGGGTATTCACTGCCATGCCGGGGCGCGATCCCCTGCTTGAAGCACGTTCGGGAAGTAGTGCCGCAGTCATGCCAACTCCACAATCCTAAACGCCAATGATCCACCTTCACGCGGAGCACTTCCACCCACACGCAACTCCACAACGTAAAACCGGACATTTGCCGTTTTTCATTAGTCGCTTCTGGCCTGCATCCAACTCCACAAGCACATGTCTGAAAGTACCGCAAGCGCCCTTTTGCGGTTTAGCGATACACAAGCCACAAGCAAATGTTCACAATTGCGCCTCCTAGTTTGTGGCATTCGCGCATCGCCGCACACACAAAACACAACAATTATAGGGTACAAGGGTTATAGGCATAAATTATTTACATTTATCATAGTTCTCCCTTGATTTCCTATGTCTCGGGGATTTAATTAAATGGAACGAGGCGCCTGCCTGGGCGCCCCGTTCCACATCAAACGCACTCTGGATAGGAGAGCACGTTCAACATGAAAGATACCACGTCTGCAGTTTCCCCGCAATTTAATCCCAGTGTAATTCCCAGCGATCCTGCACTAGTCGGCCCCTGGCTCGAAGAGTTACTACGCGGGGCGAACGGCCATAGCTGGTCGCACGATTTTGTTGGGAAATTTCCGCCGCCCCCTGACTATAACCCATGGGACTATGAGGATCAGGCGCCTGACGCACCGGTCATAGTAACCGAGCAGTCTGGCCCCTGGCACATCCCGACTAAAGAATTCATCGTTGCCCTCTGCAATCTCATCCGCAGCGAGCGTCGGATCAAGCCCAGGGAAGTCGCGACGGCGGTCCTTGACGAGTACACCCGCCGTCTCCAAGAAGTTCCCGGCGCCGTTGCGCCATGCCAACTGTCGCCGGAGAAGCACGTCCGTGCGATACTCCATATTGGCGACTTCCGCGTTGATGTTCACCACGATTTCACCACGTTCGTCCTGCAGTTTTTTACCCCCAGGGTCGAAGATGCGTACAACCGCTCCGGGTACGCCAAGAGCGGCCGGGTCGGGCTCTACACGGCCGCTACTGCTGACGGTTTCGAGTCAATTCGCGACAGACTCAAGCAGATTCCCGGCGCGCCACTGCCGGGGGATGTGACTGTTGCCAGCCTCTGGGCCGCTGTCGAGTCTGGTGAGTTTATTCCGGAACTGGACCATGACTGGAGTGGGTACTTCACGCGCTACAAGAGAGAGCAGGATGCGTTATGGGGACAAATGGACTACCACACCGCTCCGCTAAGCGGCAAGACGGACGACCGTCCCTCCGATTGGGAAAGGGCCGTCCGCGGTCTACCGGACGAAGCCATTGAGCGGGTGAAGAAGTTGCTGAATGGGGCCGCACCGCCGCGCACCGGGACGCATGTCGAACGACTCAAGCGTCCATTTGTTTCCGACCCTGCCACTCTCGATGTGATGGTGGAGGCGCTGATTAAGCATTTGGATATCATCGTCTTCGATAAGGGTGACGTTGAAGATCAGGTTCAACAGGATTTCAACCGGCGTATTACGCTCAGCCTCATGGTCGGTCTGCTTGGGCTCGACGCTGCGCGCAGGATCTTCCGAGCTATTTTTGAGAGCGCAGAGAGCGAGCCGGTATACGATTACTACGCGAAATGCACCGATGACGAGCTGGTCGAGGCTGCGCTCAACTCGTACAAACTGGCCGGTCTTCCGTTGTCCCTGCTGCGCGTGCCATTCCTTCCCTTGCACAAGATCCTTTCGGAAATCAAGCCGCCTCTCCCGAAGGCGCCTTTCTTTTACGCGCCGGTCCTGTTGATCGACATCCTCCTGCACACGCGCTTCTACGAGGATCTCGGTGGCGCGGGACCGCACATTTTCGTGGCCTTCGACGGTAACCCTCAGACCGTTCCGGTGAGCGCGATTGGACTGAGCCAATCCATCGGCATGTCGGCGAACACAATGGTGAAGGAGGTGGTGTGCCGTATCCTTGGGATTTCCGTTCCGCAACGCACAGCGGGCAACCGAAACGACCCCCTGATCGGCGCCGCCCTGTGGCTCCTCGACCGCATCAAACCAACCGATCTTCCCAGGCCGGTGCAGCCATCCTACACCCTGATCGTCCCTCCGGCCGTAAGCGTGCTGCCATGCCGCAAGGCGTTTGCGGAGTATCGGGATCGCATCGGTAACCCTGGCGTCGTGATCACAGATATCGCCAAGCTGAACGTCGAAACAGGTATCGTAGAGACAGGCGTGACTCTCTCCGGCACCGAAGCGTTCACGGCCCTGCCACACAAGCGGACGGCGACGCCGGAGGCGCTCGCCAATCACCGATCCAACGTCGCTGGCCTAACAGTCGAATCAATCAGACCCAGCGAGCTAATTCGACGCGTATTCGGAAACATTGACGATTTGGGAATTCCGGCGGGTTGGGCCGCAATCTACGACTCCGGAATCTTTCTTGATCTTCTGCGCCAACCCTTGGCTGGTTGTCGCATCGGTGATCTGGCGGCGCGTCGGGAGCATCCCACCTATTTGTCACTACCCGCTGGTGGCAGCTTGGAGGGATCGAGCAACTCGGGAAAGACGTTGTTCAATGAGGTCACGGCTAACGCCGTGGTTCCGGGCATTGGCAATGCCGTGAACATGAAGACCGGCGTTGATCCCGCATCGCAGCGCCAATGTGCTGCGCAGCTGCGCGAACTTCACTCCGCGCTTTTTCAGGAGTTCCTGGTGCCCCGACCATGCAGCGGGCATTTCCTGGAACATGGCGGATGGGTTTCGCTCATGACCGGTGGCACGCTAACGCCAGGCGAGGTTCTGAAAAACAATTCTGGCGTAAGACTCGAACACCTCATGTTCTGTGACGCGAAATCCATCACTACCGAGTTCAAGGACGTGCTGTCGCGGGTTTTTTCGACGTTCTTCCTTCCGCTAACTCCGGAGACCAGGTGCAGCAGTGATCAATTAGCGGATATGGGGTGCGGCAGGTTATCGCTTCAACTACGTCTGTCCGCACTGCGATTCGCACATGAAACTGATTTGGTCAACCGGATTAGAAGGCTCTCGCTCATTCCCGGAACCTGGCGACACGAGGCACACATGGCGGTCGCTGCCATGCTCGCCGGAAGCGCCGAGCCAGTGGACGCTTACCTCAACGCGATGGTTGTCCGCATGAAGGAGCAGGATCGTGCTGCCGCCCGGAGCGGGCTCACGGAAGCGTGGGGCGGGCGCCGCGGCTTCGAGTTTGAGGACTCCTGGGAAAACTGCAACACGAACTCGCTCAAACATGCAGCGCAGCAGGGCGTCATGCGCATCGCAGCGGGTCTACGCTGGATTGTGGAGGAAACAGCCCGCGATGCCCTCCATTTCTTTAGAGTTCGCAAACTCGAAGACCTATTGGACAAAACCAACCTGAGCCTGAACAGAGCCTGTCAGAAGGTATCCGAAAGACTGCGTGAAGGGGATCTCGTTCGGGAGGAAGACGACGGAATCTACACAATGTCCTACGTGCCACCGGACCAGTCTGGCAAGCGCGGCAAAGGTCACAAACATCCGGGCGTGAAGTTCACATACAAGCCATCCGAAAAGGAATAGCGCAACTGAAGTACAGTGTGAGCGACCTGGGATCCGCTGATCTCCCGGCCGCCCAAGGTTTTGGAGAGCCCACGCAATGCATCCCTTCGACGACGACCGCTATTACGAGCCGCCTATTCCACCAGCCTTGCAGCCGGCGATCACGAGCATCATCGCTGATTCCATACGACGGTTGGACGATGCGCTCGCCGGCGAGCGCGGTCGGGGCGCCCATTGGTATCCGGAAGCACTGGTAGAGCAATTTAAGATGAGAATCATGCGACTGTGCGAGGACCGGGATGCCCGGTTGCGGGCGAAGCGGGCGGCTGCAAAGGCGTCCAAAGGGCAGTACGCCGTTGGACGAACGCCTTCGACTTCCGCCCTGGAACGGTTACGGCAACTGCATGCATGGAAGACGCCGCCGTTAGGCAAGTAGGACCAGCCGCAGCGATTACGACTGCGGCGGCGATGAGCAACCGAAACGATGGATATTGTTGGGGCATGAGGACGGGACCGATGATCGTCACAAATGTTTTTTCGGGAACACCTTCCAGACAGCCAAACGGCGACAATCCGCCGACCGTTTATCCCCGGAAGTTAATGGAGCGCCAACACGTGGACTTGTCAGCGTTCCGGGCGAGCATGCCTGAAAGATCGTACGGACCTGTTGTAGAGAGTTTTCTGTTCGAAACCCGTTCGCTTCGTCCGACTAGGTCGCTGCCGCCTCTACCCCTTGAGTGTATCGCATCGTTTTGGGGAACTTGCTTACCGCGGACGCAGTGGAGGTCATGCAGAATCGATGCTCGGGGCGAGGTGGTATCACTTTCGGGCGGCGCGCAAGATTATTGCGGCTGGAGCAGAACCCAACCCCAATTCCCGCTAGGCGCCAACAGAATAGAGTTGGAACATCGGCCGGTTGGCGTTATACGGGCCAATAGGCTCCGACTGACCGTTGCTGAGACGCGGTGCGAGGGAAATCAGACCACCACAGTGCACGAACTTTTGGACACGCTCGCACGTGTTCTTGCAGCGCGGGTTTTGCGAAACTTCGGTTACGATGATTTAGTGGAGGTCGTCCTAAGATGAGAATCTTCGCTTACCTCCGATTTTCTTCCGTAGAACAGATTGGGAACACCTCGCTCGACACGCAGCGTGAAGTAATCCGCGCCTTCGTCGGGCGGATGCCGGAACTGCGTGGCCACGAGATAGTTGAACGTGCGGACGAAGCACGTACCGGGACGACTTTTTCAGGACGGCACGCTTTCGCGTCAATTGTAAAAGATGCGCGGGATGGCGACGCCGTAGTGGTTTTCAAATATGATCGTCTGGGGAGATCCCTGCTCGAATCTCTTCAGCAGCTCGACCGGCTAGAGCACGAGAAACATGTTCGCGTCTACAGTGCGACGGAACCGAACGATGAGGTCGCTCGCAACCTGCTTTTGACCATGGCTCAAGAGTATAGTCGCCAACTCTCCACCCGCGTCACCCTGGCCAGCCAGAACATCGTCCGCGCAGGCGGGGTCTGCAACCACTGGCCTTACGGATATACCGCAAAACGTCCCGATCCTCGGTCGCGTGCAAAGCTCGTGGTCGTGCCGGAAGAGGCGGCCATCGTGCAACGTATCTTCAAATTGCGCAGTGATGGCACCTCCTTCCGTCAGATCGCCAGAACTCTTAATCGAGAGAAGGTGCCAGCGAGCGGCGGCGGCTTGTGGAGCGTCGCGGCAATCCATAACATGCTCAACAACGAGATCTATCTCGGTCGAATGATCACGGGCCAACGGCGATTCAAGAAGGGCAAGGGGTTCCTGGGCTTCCGGCCCCGCTCTGAGTGGACGGTCTGCGACAACGCACACGAAGCGATCATCCCTTCGGAACTCTGGGCGGCAGTTCGCACACACGACTCCAAAACTCGTCACAGCCACCGGGTGACCCATACGAGACGGCATCCGCATCTCTGGACCGGATTCCTGCATTGCGCTCACTGTGGATCGCCACTCATGCGGCAGGTTTCAAAGAAGACGTTCGCATACTACGGCTGCGATGGCGAGCGGCGGCACGGGATTAAGGAATGCCCCAGCAGTCGATGTCTAGTGCGCACAGATGAGGTCGATTCGGCGGTGTGGCCACTGATCATGCAGCAGTTGAGTGTCGAACTTCAGGATTGGGCCAAGAAGCTGGTAACCGCTGCACGGTGCCACGTCGAGAAGGCTCTGTCGCAAGCAGGCGACGCCATCGCACCACTCAAAAGCAGTGTCCAGAAGCTCGACAAAGAGATCGAGGCTGCAGAGAAGCGGCTGTTATTCATCCCGGAGGATTCCCTTCAGACGTGCTTGAAGGAACTGGCAAAGAAGAAGGCGGACCGGGACTTCATCAAAGCAAAGATCGCCGCGGCTGAATCGAGCACCGGCAAAGTGAACCCTGCCGAGCTGGAGGCGCAGCTCCAGGGCGAGGTGAAGAAACTCTTCGTTGCCTTCAATAAGGCCGAAGCGTCCGTTCTTCGTGAGCGCCTGGCGCAACACATTGAACGGATCGACATTGCTTCTGACCGGTCGGCCGTGCTCTACCCCAAACCGGACGGACTGCTGGCTGGCCTGTCAGAGGCCAATCCGGTGTGGGGAGCGTTCATAGCCGGGATGGGAGTCGAACCCACACTGAAAGGATTTTAAGTCCTCTGCCTCTGCCCTTGGGCTACCCGGCCATTCGGGTCATCAATAGCCTGCTTTACAGCGCTCCGCAACTGAAATACGACTTAGGTCGCCGCGAGCATCAGCAAAGGACGAGTGTTCTGCCTGGAGAGTCCTCAGATGGTGAAGCGTGCAGTTTCTTAACAGTGCGCTTGCCTTCCCAGAAACAGCCAAGCTTGAGAATCTTCCCATGAATTAAAGGCTGGACATTCCGACCGCGGGAATATGATGGCGCGGAAAGAACTTAGGATAAGAAGGAAGTCGAGTCTAGCCCTTTGCAGAAGCGCAAGCCCACATTAGGCATGCGCTTTGATCAAAAGCCTTTTACGTCCGTTGTTGTTAAATTTCTTTACAGAAGCCTGCTCCAATGCAGCTATCCTCAATCATAAAAAAAGTCGTGATGGCACTCACTGGGTGGCTGTTGATCGGCTTTCTGGTAGCGCATCTGATGGGGAACTTCCTGCTTCTACAGGGATCCGAGCGCTACGACGCGTACTCTGCGTTTCTCGAACACAATCCGCTCCTGCTCCCTGCTGAAGTTGCTCTGGTGCTCATCTTTGTGGTTCATGTCTACCTGGCCGTGCAACTCAGTTGGGAAAACATGAAGGCCCGTCCGACAGAATACGCGCTGCGTCAAACCGGCGGACAAAGTGTGTGGGCGTCGCGCAACATGCTGATTACCGGCCTGATTACCGTCATATTCGTCGTTGTTCACATTTGGCAGTTCAAGTACGGCACCCGGCCGGAGCACAGCTTGTGGCAATTGGTCGTCAGTTCGTTCCAAAACCCCACGGTCGTGGTTTTCTATCTTCTCTGCCTGGCTTTGATTGGCCTTCATCTCAGCCATGGAATCGGCAGCACTTTTCAGTCGCTTGGATTACGCAGCCATTCAGGGCGCCCGCGTTTACTCGGCGCCAGTCCGGCGCTTGCATTTCTTCTTGCTGCCGGTTTCGCGTCGCTGCCGCTGTGGGTCTTCCTAACGTCGAAAAGGTCAGACGTTCAAACGTTCAGTAGCCCGAAGATTGACCAGGTCGTGCCCGCTTCAGTCCCGAAGCCACGGCCGCAAAGCACGTCAAATCAGTCGTCAACATCTAGCCTTCCGGGGGAGTAGACGCGATGCTGCTCGACGCAAAAATCCCCGACGGAAAGCTTGAGGCCAAGTGGGAGAACCGCAAAGCCGACTTCAAGCTCGTTAACCCCGCCAACAAGCGCAAGTTTACGATCGCCATCGTGGGGACGGGTCTGGCCGGCGGATCTGCGGCCGCGAGTCTGGCTGAGCTCGGCTACAACGTTTTGTCCTTCTGCATTCAAGATACGCCTCGCCGGGCACACAGCATCGCAGCTCAAGGCGGGATCAACGCCGCCAAGAATTACCAGAACGATAACGACAGCGCTTTTCGTCTCTTCTATGACACCGTAAAGGGCGGCGACAGTCGTTCGCGCGAAGCCAACGTGTACCGCTTGGCGCAGCTCAGCGTAAACATCATCGACCACTGCGTGGCGCTGGGAGTTCCGTTCGCCCGCGAATACGGTGGCCTGCTTGCGAACCGCTCGTTTGGCGGCGCACAGGTTTCACGGACCTTTTACGCCCGTGGCCAGACGGGACAACAGCTTCTGCTCGGCGCGTACAGTTCAATGATGCGTCAGGTCGCTGCTGGCCGTGTGAAGTGTTTCCCTCGCCACGAGATGCTCGACCTGGTCATTGTCGATGGACTGGCTCGTGGAATTGTCACGCGCAATCTCGTCAGCGGGCAACTCGAATCCTACGCGGCCGACGCGGTTATTCTCGCCACCGGCGGCTACTCGAACGTGTTCTATCTCTCCACCAATGCGCAGAGCTGCAACGTGACCGCGATCTGGCGCGCGTACAAACGCGGCGCGTACATGGCCAATCCGTGCTTCACGCAGATCCATCCGACTTGCATCCCCATGACCGGCGATTACCAGGCGAAGCTGACGCTGATGAGCGAGTCGCTACGTAACGATGGCCGCGTCTGGGTCCCACAAAAACCCGGCGACCAGCGCCCGCCCAACAGCGTTCCGGAAGACGAGCGCGATTACTTCCTCGAACGCATGTACCCGACCTATGGCAATCTGGTGCCGCGCGATATTGCCTCGCGGGCGGCCAAGCTGATGTGTGATGAGAACAAAGGCGTCGGCCCGGGCGGTCGCGGGGTGTGCCTGGATTTTCGCGATGCGATTAAGCGCGATGGCTTGGCCGCCATTCAGGAACGCTATGGCAACCTGTTTGATATGTATCACGAGATCACTGGCGAGGACGCCTACAAGAGCCCCATGCGCATCTACCCCGCCCCGCACTACACCATGGGCGGACTGTGGGTTGACTACAACTTAATGAGCACCATCCCGGGACTGTTCGTGCTGGGCGAAGCCAACTTCGCTGACCACGGCGCGAACCGGCTGGGCGCCAGCGCGCTGATGCAGGGCCTGGCAGACGGCTTCTTCATCATCCCATATACAATGGGCGGTTATCTCGCCGACACCCGCCGAAAACCGGTCGATACGAATCATCCCGCTTTCAAAGATGCCGAAGCGGACGTAACAGCAAGATTGCAGAAGCTGCTGGCGCTGAACGGCAAACGCACCGTGGACACCTTCTACCGCGAGATGGGCCACATCATGTGGAACAAGTGCGGCATGGCGCGCAACGAAAAAGGGCTCTTCGAGGTGCTCCAGCAGATTCCGGAACTGCGCGCGAAGTTCTGGCGCGAGGCGCGGATGGTGGGTGAACAAAACGAACTTAACGACGTGTTGGAACGCTCTGGCCGCATCGCCGATTTTCTTGAATTCTCCGAACTGGTCGCGATGGATGCGCTCGAACGGCGCGAGTCGTGTGGGGCGCATTTCCGCGAGGAGTACCAGGAAGACGGCGAAGCCAAGCGGAACGACGCAGATTTCAGCCATGTCTCCACCTGGCAGTACCGCGGCCCGGAACAGACGCCCGTGCTGCATAAGGAGCCGCTGGTGTTCGAACATGTCAAGCCGGTGAAACGCGTCTACAAGTGAGCTAACGGACAACTGACGTCATGAACTTCACATTGAGAGTCTGGCGACAGAAGAACTGCAAAGTTCCAGGGGCCTTCGAAACCTACGAAGCGCGCGATATCCCGCCGGCCGCATCGTTTCTTGAAATGCTCGATATCGTGAACAATGGCCTGGAAGCCAAGGGTCTGTCGCCGATCTCATTCGACCATGACTGCCGCGAAGGCATCTGTGGAAGCTGCGGCATGGTGATCAACGGCCGCGCACATGGACCCGGCCGCGGCTCGGCCACCTGCCAGGTTTACATGCGCAGTTTCACGGACGGCGACACGCTCACGATAGAACCTTGGCGTGCGAAAGCATTCCCGTTGGTTAAGGATCTTGTGGTCGATCGCTCGGCGTTTGACCTGATCATTCAGGCCGGCGGCTATATCACCGTGCGCACCGGCAGCGCGCAGGATGGCAACGCGATTCCCATCTCCAAGCCAATGGCGGAACTTTCGATGGACGCCGCCGCGTGCATCGGCTGTGGCGCCTGCGTCGCAGCTTGCAAAAATGCATCCGCGATGCTCTTCACTGGCGCAAAGGTTTCCCACCTGGCGCTATTGCCGCAGGGGCACCCCGAGCGCCGCATGCGCGCCTTGTCGTTGGTCGCGGCGATGGACTCGCTCGGCTTCGGCAACTGCACGAACGAAGGTGAATGCGAGGCGGTCTGTCCGAAGAATATCTCCCTCTCGAATATCGCGCGGCTGAATCGGGAGTTTCTTGTTGCGCGCGTGACCTCGTGGGCGACGACGCAAGCGAAGGCAGAAGAGTAAATACGGATTTCTGGCCTCGGCCCAGAGACCAGAAATCCCTGCATCATCCGTTATGCCTTCAGTTCTGCATTCCAATACACGTCTGAAACGAACTTCTCCCAGCTCGATCTGTATGGAACTCGCGCGAGCACCAACCGTGGCGAGAGGGTTGGCTTGGCCGGCTTGACCCGCAGGACCAACCCTGCTTGCGCGAGCGTCTTGTCCGCCTTCTTCGAATTGCACCGGATGCACGCCACCACGCAATTGGTCCACGTCGAAGTCCCGCCTCGGGAACGCGGCACAAGGTGGTCGATCGTCAGTTCCGCCGTGCCCGGCTTGCAGCCGCAGTACTGGCAAGTGTAGCGATCGCGCTTGTACAGATTGCCGCGCGAGAACGCCACCCCGCGATCAGGCACTTTGCCGTACCGAGCCAGCACGATGATCTCAGGCACGGGAATCGAAAGCGTCGCCGTGCGAACACAGGGAGTCTCCGCCGCGACGCGCAGGCTCGCCCACGAATCGAAATCGTGCAGCGAGTAATCGTCGGGCTTCATCGCTCGAGCGCTGCCAGCGTACACCTTGCACAGCGCGTCGAGCACCGTCGTGAACTCGAGCGGTTCCCAGTTTCGATTCAGCACCAGCGTTGGATCCTGCAATACCATGATTCCGCTCCAAATAAGTCGCCGCCTGCCTCCAGCAAGCGCCACTCACGCTTCAGTTCGCTCCCACTCACCACTCCACCACTCACCATTCGCAGATTCTGGCAAGGCGCCGAGGTGTTGAACCCCGCCGAGCGGTTTTGGAGACCACCCAGGTCGCCGGACCGTCGCACCTTACAAGGCCTGAGACTTGAGTCCTGAGGCTTGAGATACGCCTTGCGCTGAAGAGGCTGCGTGCTCAAGCCTCACGCCTCAAGCCTCAAGTCTCTTTTTTGGCGCCCCCGCGAGGACTCAAACCCCGATCTCCCGGTTCGAAGCCGGCGATTCTATTCATTGAACTACAGGGGCGGCTCGATCGCGGATTCCGCACAAAATCCGCAATCCGCAGTCTGCAATCCGCAATTCATTGGTGCCGCGAGTGGGATTCGAACCCACATAAACCTGTGCCTGAGACAGGCGCCTATGCCAATTCGGCTACCGCGGCGTGCTTAGGCCTGAGCCTTGAGACTTGAGGATACTGCAATCGACCTCAAGCCTCAGGACTCAAGCCTCAAGCCTTTCTTACAGCACCTTCACGACTCGATCCACAAGGCCCTTGTCGCTCAGCACCACCTTGAGATTGCCCTTCTGAGCGATCTTCTCGAGCGTCTCAAGCTCACGCACGCGCATGAGCGTTGGACTGGACTCGAAAATCTTGGCGGTGTTCGCCTGCATTCGGATCGCGGCCGTTTCTTCCCGGCGCGTGATCAACGCTGCCTCGGCCGCCTTTTTGGCCTCGGTGACCTTGTTCATCAGTTCCTTCATTTCGCCAGGCAGGATGATGTCGCGAACGCCCAGCGAGATGACGTCCACGCCGAATGACGCGGCGCGGTTCTTTAGCGTGCCTTCCAGTTCTTTGGCGACCGCGTCCTTGTCGTTGAGGAGCGCGTCAAGTTCCCGAGTGCCGACCGCAGCGCGCAACGCCATCTGCGCCTCGCGGTACAACGCCTGCCGGTAGTCCTCGACTTCTGTAATCGCCTTCAGAGCATTCGACACCCGATACGTCACCAACGCGTTCAGGCGCAGTGTCACCTTGTCAGCCGTCATGATGTCCTGGCCGGATACGTCGCAGACCTGCTCCTTCAGGTCCACCTGATGAATCTTGATCCGCGCAACACCTTTCCAGAACGCGTGCGTGCCGGGATTCAGCGTCGCCTGGAATTCACCATCGCGGAAGTACAGACCCGCAAAGCCGTTTTCGACCGTGTAAATGTCGATTGCTTCGCCCGCGCCCGTGCCCTTGGCGATCAGCGGCAGGTCCGCTCGCTGAAAGCGTGGATCCTTCACGTCCACAACCGCGACCTTGACGTCGTGGAACACGGTCCACAGCGCGTACAGGCCTGGCCGCAGAACGGCTTCGAACCGGCCATCAACCCACACCAGACCGCGCTGCTCGTCCTTCAGATCGACGACCAGCGCCAGATCGGTCAATGCGCCCGATCGAGCGATCACGTCCAAATCCTTATGCCGCAGCCAAACATCGCGCACGGACACGATGTCTACCCGGATCTTGAACAGCGGGTCGAAGAACCAGTGCCGGCCTGGGCCGAGGATGACCTTGAAGTCCCTATCCTGGAACAGGAGGCCACGTTCGTACCGGCCAATCTTGAATTTCCGGTTACCGATGATCACAATCCACCTTCCTTCCCACATCTAATCCGAACGACATGCCTGCACTTTTTGTACGCAGCCTTCAGGAGGTAACCTCAAAGTCGCCACATCTGACAAACGCGGAGCACCACTTTAGTTCCGGCCTACTTTGGCAAGCACTCTCGGCCGTTCCGACCTCATCCTAGCATCGGGTACGTTGCCGGGAGTGTGCTCGCCGTTTGGGCCAAAGCTGTATCCGTGTGCCGCAAAGCGCGTCAGGGTGCTGCCGGTCAAAGTCGTCGTACCTATGCCGGCTGGCCTCCTTGCTGTTACCTCCTTCCAGCCGCTAATCGACCGCTGACAAAGCGGTAAATGGCACGGGAGTCGAACCCGCGACAGCCGAAGTTCCAATTCGGTGCTCTACCATTGAGCTAGCCACTCGTCGGGAATGCAGGGAGTCGAACCCCGTCCTCAGGCTTGTAGGGCCTGCGTGCACCGTTACACCACACTCCAAGCGATGCTCCCTTCGTCAGAATCCTTTCGCGGAACGCACAACACCGATCACAGGGTGAGGTAAGCGCGCCGCGGGCCCGGGAGTATCACGTTCCCTCAAACTCTCCTCCTACTGACGCAATCCCGGAGGATTGCGTTACTTTGGTGGCCACTGAAGGAATCGAACCTTCGTCCCCAGTATGTAAAGCTGGTGCCCTGCCATTGGACGAAGCGGCCACACCCTGAACCCTGAACCCCAGACCCTGAACCCTATTTGGTTGCGGGCAGCGGAATCGAACCGCTCTTGCAGGCTTATGAAACCCGCCAGACCCCCCAGGCCTAGCCACCCGCCCAACTGAAAATCAAAAGTTAAAAGTAGAAAGGCAAAAGACTGCATGACCGTCGTGCCTCGCGTGAGTCTCTTTTGACTTTTGCCTTTTATCTTTTTCCTTCTTTGGCGGGGCCCCTGGGAATCGAACCCAGTTCTCCTGGACTTCAGCCAGGCGCAATGACCACACTTGCTCAAGCCCCGCGTCTTATTGCGGATTTCGGGTTGCGGAATGCGGATTGACCAGCACATTCAGTTCAATCCGCAATCCGAAATCTGCAATCCGCAATACATCTGGCGCTCCCGGCCGGAGTCGCACCGGCTGTGTCCTTCTCGACAGGAAGGTGGCTCCACTCCTTCGCCTTCGGGAGCATTGTTCCTCCTTAGTTGGAGGCCGCTGCGGGACTTGCACCCGCTTTCTCCCGCTCTGCAGGCGGGCGCCTCGCTCTTCGGCATCGCGGCCACAATCTTGGGGTGCCCTACGGGAATCGAACCCGTTCCTCAAGACTCACAATCTCGCGTGCTCATCCAGCACACTCAGGGCACCACACTTATCTCTTGGTCGAGCGGGGAGGAGTCGAACCTCCACACGCTGTTCATCAGACAGCTATGCAGCCCGCTACATCACCGCTCGATGCATTTTTTGGTCGGGAGAGCCGGATTCGAACCGACGACCTCCTGGTTCCAAGCCAGGCGCTCTGCGCAAACTGAGCTACCTCCCGTTTCCTTTTTTTTGAACCGCCAAGACGCTAAGGCGCAAAGAAAAGCCTTTTAAGAACACTCCTCCTTTGCGTCTTTGCGCCTTTGCGGTCAGCCGATCCGCAATCTGCAATCCGCAATCGAATCGGGCGCCCGAGAGTCGGACTCGGCCAGCGGGCTTATAAGGCTCGCCAGTGCCACCGGCACTAACGCCCGGCATCTGCTGAGCGCTGCCGGCTGGGCCTCTCCGAAGGCCCACGCGCCTCAGCACTCAGCGATCTGGTTGCCGGACAGGGACTCGAACCCCAATCTCCTGATCCAAAGTCAGGCGGCCTCCCATTAGCCGATCCGGCAATCGCTTGGTGCGCTCGGTGGGGCTCGAACCCACACCCTGCCGGTTAAAAGCCGGCTGCTCTGCCGCTCGAGCTACGAACGCAAGACCAATTCTTCCCGCGCCCCGCTACCACCCCTCCTGATTACCCGATACCAAACGGCGAATTCTTTGAACCGCGAAGACGCAAAGACGCAAAGAAAAGCCTTTTTGAAACACTCCTCCTTTGCGTCTTTGCGCCTTTGTGGTTAGCCAATCCACAATCGGCGATCCGCAATCCGCAATCATCGTGGCTCCACGGGGATTCGAACCCCGGTCACCGGATTGAAGGTCCAGTATCCTCACCGCTGGACGATGGAGCCGCATTTGGTGGAACGACCGGGACTTGCACCCGGAATTCGACCGTGCGAAAGTCGCGTGATCCTGTTTCACTATCGCCCCGGCCGTGATCCGTCGTTCACTGCCTCCTGCTTCCTGCCACCTGCCTACTGGCCGTTCTGGCTGCGGCGGGAGGAATCGGACCTCCAACTCCTGCGTAACAGGCAGGCGCGATACCCTTTCACCACACCGCAGAACTACAGTCTGGAGTCTAGGAGTCGAGAGTCTGGAGTCTCGAATGCCGTTGCCGTTAGACTCCAGACTCCTAGACTCCAGACTCCCGACTCGCTTCAAAGACAACACCCCACCTGCGCGCAGTGCCTATGCTCTGCGCTTCTGTTTTCCGGCAACTTTGCCGCGCTATGCCCGAAAAAAAACCTTCCGGAGCTCTGCACCCCGGAAGGTTTTGGACTGCTTCAAAGTCCGCTGCTCTTCCTAGGGTGCTGGTTTCCCTTCGCTATCCAGTTGGCAATTGCCATAAAACGGTTTGGCATGTCCGACTGGGCAAAGCGGCGACAACACGACTGCGCGCATCTCTGTCTGAGACGCGAGCCGTATTGACCGCCAAATCTCTTGCCGCAACCGTTCCATTGAAAACTCCACCCTCCTCTGAACTTACTGTCCAATTAACCTTGTGAAAAAGGGAATGTCAAGAATTCTGCGCGTAAAATCCACATTTTTTGACTCTTCCTGGCATCCCAACTATGCCTACGGTACGATCCCGAACTCTCTAAGAAGCTTTTCCCAGGCATCCAAGGCGTCTTGCTCGATCTGCAGCAGGTCGCCAAGTCGAGCACCGTTTTTATCGACAACATCTGCTGATATTCTGACTACAGCAAGTCCGTCTCCTGTCACCCGTGGTCCAGTAAGTCCAATCGTTAGCGCGACGAAGGAATCTTTCTTCGCTTGAGTCTGTAGGCGTAGCTCTCGACGGATGTCAACAAGCTTTGGACCCATCCCTGAACTATCGTTCCTGCTTCCATAACCGTGTTTATCAATGTTTGATAAATCCTCTATGACCTTCAGAGCCGGTGATGCGTCTATAGCTGCATACACTTTGGCCTGTTCTTTGGAGTTAGCTTTGGCCCACTTTCGAAGATGGTCTCTCAGATTCGCCACGTTGTGAATAATGGTGTATGCCGCGTTCTCTACATCGGCATCGCTCATACCGCCTCGAAAGTCCTGTGACACACATATGACATGCTCGTTTTGCACAATCTTAGGCGGGAACTTCCGCATGTCGCACTCCATAGCAACACCGATTGACGCGTAGATGCGACGCAGACGGTTCTGGATTTCGTCCATTCTCGACCTCTCTTAAGTCTGCGTTATGGCAATTTCACGCCGGATTCTTGCGCCTGCGGCGCCCACCCGGCCTTTCGGCCGGAATGGGCCACCCTCTGAACCCTGAACCCCGACCCCCGAACCCTGCTGTTCAGTCCGCGATCTGCAGCTTGATCTCGTCCGCGTTCCCGCGCAGTTCCGGGGCGTACATCGCGCTGATCTTCGTTGGCAGAGCGCTGAACTTGCCGGGGATTTCGGCGCGCATGCGATAGGACAGGCTGTGCTTGCCGCGCATGAGCTGCCGCACGAAGAAGCAGACGCGCTCGTCGCGCAGTTCCATGTACGCGCCGAGGCTGTTGTTGTTGTAGCCGCTGCGAACGTCCGCCGGTTCGAAGCCAGCCGCCTTCATGTCCTCCATCACGATGTACTCATAGTCGTTCTTGCTATCGACTTCGAGCTCGATTTCGACCAAGTCGCCGCTCTTGAGCGCCGCCAGATTCTGCAGCTCCTTGCGCTCGTACTTTTCGACTTTCTGGTCCAGCGCCTGGCCTTGAGCGCCCTGCACTTTGTCGCTCTTATCCACGCGTGTGAGCTTGTAGTACTTGCGATCGACTTTGACCTCCAGGCCAGTCTTGGTGATGTGGTCTTCCAGCGTGAAGTTGCTCATGTACGCGTTGAAGTAGAGCGGCCCGCGGCCGGTCTTGCGGAACTCCACGTTGTGAGCGCCCGACGTGATATCCTTGCCGCTCAGCACCAATTTGTTGTCATAGGTGAAGAGGTTGGACTGGTTGATCGCGACCTCCTTGGCCTTCTTGCCATCGACGATCACTTCCAGCTTCATGTCCGGACCGTCTTCGCCGCTGGCGGTCAGGTATTCGGCCAACGCTTCGACGCAGATCGCCGTATCGCGCGTGCTGTTCCAGTAGGTCGCGTTGCGGCGGTTGTTGATCAGGTACTTGGCCAGGCGCGACGCCTTCTCACTCTTGGCGTCCGTCGCGGCGAGGAGTTTCAAGTAGTAGGCTTGAGCTTCATACTCGCTACCATACCAGTACCACCAATGATTGTCTTCGGGCAGTTTCAGGTACGCGGTCTGATTTTCGTCGTCCTGAACCAGGAACTGATCGATGTTCTGGATGACCATGTCGAGCTTTTCCTTCTGACCCTGCCGCAACAGCGCCAAGCCGAGCATGGCCTTTCCGTACACCGCCAGGTTTCCGCGGTCGCGATAGAGGAAGTCTTCCATCACCTGATCTTTCTGCTTCGAATCGGTCATGACCATGTAGACGAAAGCATCCAGGTTGTCGGCGCGCTCCTTATAGGGGTTGATCTTGCCGGCGGCGTTGCGCAGCATCGCAGTTTGCTTGTCCTGATAGTTCTTCAGCCAGGCAATGCCGCGTTCGAGACTGTTGGGCGGCACGGCGATGCCATCCGCCTTGGCGATCTGCAGTCCGTGAACGACATACGCGGTTGTGTGCGGGAAAGAGTACTCGCCCCAGCCGCTGAACCAACCCCAGCCGCCATCGCCGCACTGCATGCCAGCAAGACGATCGACGCCCGCGCGAGCCATGTTCGCGACTTCGTTTTCATCGAAGACCGGATTCCGGGGTTTCGTCCCCGGCGGACAGCCTGGACCTGTCGCGGCCGGCAGCATTCCGGGGCCTTGCTGCGCGCGCTTGACGTCATCGCCAATTTCCTGTGCGTTCAGGTTCGTGATCTTCTGTTGAATGTCCTTCAGGTTCACGTTCATCCGGTTGAGAACCTTCTGCGTGATCACCGTCGGCAGGAAGCGATTCAGTGTTTGCTCCGTGCAGCCATACGGATATTCGGCCAGGTACGGCAGAGCATCCACGAGCGCGCCGGCCAGCGTCGGCGAGTAGCGGATCTCCAGCCGGCTTTCGGCCATGCGGCGCTTTTCGGGAACGCTGAACGCCAGCGTCGCGTTGTTCTTCTCCGGCCGCATCGCGCCGGCGAAGGACTGCGTCTTCATCATTCCGTGCACCTGCGCCGGGAACTTCATCTCCATCGCGTCGGATTCTTCGTCGGTCAGAGCTTTCACGCGCACCGACGCCAAGCCTTCGCCGGTCACGAGGACGGGCCAATCGACACGCTTGTCAGCATTGGGATCAACTTCGATGGTCCGAGGGGCGGCCGCATCCTTGATGTCGAGAACGCCGCCGCTGCATTCCAGGCTGACCTTCACGCTTTTCTTCGTCTTCAGGTAGTTGTGCACGTTCGCCGAAAGCACCACTTCGTCCTTCTCGGTAAAGAAACGCGGAGCCTGCAGCCGCACGAGCAGGTTCTTGGTCGTCAGGACTTCGGCTTCACCCTGCCCCACCCGCGTGGCATTGCCCATCGCCCAAACTTTGATTTTCCACGTCGTGAGATTCTCCGGCATGGGCACTTCGATCTCGGCCTTGCCGTCGGCGCCGGTGTTAAGCTTGGCGATCCAGAAGGCGCTGTCGGCAAAGTTGCTGCGGACCGTCGGCTCAACCATCTGGCCCGAATCGCCACCCGGACCCGCGCCCGCTTTGTCAGACTGCTTGGCAGTAGCGGCCTTCTCCATCGCCATTCCCTTGCCCTCCGCCAGCTGTCCATCGGCTGCGCCGAGCGCGTTGGCGGCCATGGGCGCGGGCGGAGCGCCAGGCGCCGCGTCTTTGCGGAGGTACTGCAACTCCCGCCGGCCGCCGCCGCGTCCACCGCCAAACCCACCGGTCTGCCCGCCGCTGGGATCGCCGCCCTCGCCTTCGTCAAGCTGCGCGACGAGGTAACCGAACGCGCCGAGATAACCCATCGACGGCTCGCCCTGTTTCTGAATGTTCTGGCTGAACTTCGAGAGATTGTTGACGGTGTTCCCGTAATGATGCCGGCGCCACTTCCAGAAGTGACTCTTGATCTCAGGGACGTTCGAACCGCCGGAGATATATTCGACGGCTTTGTCGTAGACTGTCACGACCGTCGAACCGCTGAAGGGCTCGCCGTTCGGTTCCGTAAGCTTAAGCTGCACTTTTGCTTTCTGGCCCGGCTTGTATTCCTTTGAGCTTGGCACGACGGAAACATCCAGCACTTTGTTCTCGGGAGGAACGATGATCTCGCGCGTCTCGGTATGGACTTTTCCATCGCTGATGGTGATGGCTTCGACGAAGAAGTTCGGCATGTCGCGCTTGCCGATATCCAATTCTTCGATCGTGGCCTTGCCTTGAATGCGCAGCATTTTCGGCGGCAGATACACGCCGTTTGAGGGACGTGCGAACAGCAGCACGACTGAGCCCGCTCGGTCCGTGCTGACCATCACGCGGGCCTTATCGCCGGGCTTGTACTCGCGTTGATCGGCGACCAACTCGATGTTGTTGAATCGGAAGTCCGGCGCGTCCTGGCCCTGGCCCATGACGGAGAATATGTATCCGCCTTCCTGCGTATGGTTCTTTGTATCCGAAACTTTGTAACTGAGGCGATACTGTCCGGCGTCGGCAGCCTTGATCTGTTGCTGAGCTTTGCCCTCGGCGTTTGTTTCGAGCGCCCATTCCTGAACCAGCTTCTCCACCGGCTGTTTGTCTTTGTCATACGTAACCTTCAACAGGCGGAGTTGGCCCTTGCCCTGCACGGGCTTGTTGTCCAGCGTCTGGGCGGAGAAATCAGCGCGGACGGTGTCGCCAGCTCGGTAGTAGCCGCGGTCCACCCACGAATAGACTTTGAAGGGCGTGCGCGCGGCCATGACGTTGCCGGCACCGACAATCGTGCGTCGAGACGAGTCGGTAATCTCGGCCGTCAATTCGTATTTATGGTCGGTGTCGCCGTGCATGGCTTTGGCGACGGCTGTATCGATCTCAACCTTCACGGTGCCATCAGCGCCAATCGCGACTTCGTTCTCCATAACCATTTCAGGCCGATCCTGCCGCCCACCCCACCACCACGGCGACGGACGCCTGCAGCCCCATTCACGCCAACCCGGGTACCACGCATAATCCGACGCGAACCACCAGTAGCCCGGCTGATAGAACCAATCCCACTGGCCAGTAGGATACCAGTTCGCGGTGTAGCTGCTGCGCATGACCTTGTACTTCACTTTTGCGTCAACGACCGGCGCGCCGAAGTAGTACTTAGCGTTGACGGTCGCGGTGATCTTTTCACCCAGCATCACCGGTTCGACCGGCGCATCGACTTTAACCTCGAACTCCGGCTTCTTGTATTCTTCGAGACGGAAACTGCCGCCCGGCCAGTAGCCGGGGATCTGGATGTTGTAGGCGCCGAGAGTGGCTTCTTTGTCGAGCGTAATCTCGCCATCAAAGCCGCCGAACTCATCGGCCGTAAACTGCTTGTCGAAAATCTTGTCGCCCTTCGGATTGTGAATCTCAAGAGAGAACTTGGCACCAGCGAAGCCGGACTTGCCTTCCTGGTCGTACTTGGCTTGAGCGACCCAGCACTTGAACTTCACGGGCTGATTCGGGCGGTAAACAGGGCGGTCGGTAATGATCAACGGCTTGGCAACGTTGTATTCCTCGAGATTGTAGTTATTGAACCAGACGTTACTAAAGCCGAGAAATGCCCTTCGCCCCTCTTTGGTGCTCGCAACCGCCAGCCACTGCCAGTTGCGGTTTATCTTGTCGGCGGTTGCGTGTGCGAAGCCATCGGCGTCTGAGACCGTGCTGAATTCGGCGGTCTGAATGTTCTGCCGGTTGTTGTCCCAGCGCACCTCATAGCCCATGAATTCGACGTTGGCGCCCGCGACCGGCTGGCCGGTAGTGGCGTCGGCAATGTAGTAGAGTGCCTCCTTTTCCAGCGATTTGCTGAGCATCGCAGTGTCGCTCAGCCACAAGACCACGCGGCTGATGTTGCCGCTGTCCATCTTGGCAGAGAGCAGGTACGCACCGGCTTTTTCGAGCGGCGTCGTGATCGTAATACGCCGGTCGAAATGCTTATCGCGAGGCTTAAGTTCCAAATCCCATTGGGCCGTTTCTTTGCCCAGATACTGAGCCTGATTCTCCTGCACCAATTTGTAGCCGATGTTGTCGATGTTGATTTTCGCCCAATCGAGACGCGCCGGATTGGTCTTCAAGTACGCGCGGATATCGGCCAGCAGTTTCACCACGTCGATTTCCTGCGCGGTAAAGCTGACCTTCTTGCCGTTGCGGAAGCGGTATTCGAGGCTGGCCTTCTGCCCCGCGACTTGACTGCCTGTCGCCTCAAACACGCCCCAGTTGCCGACGATCTGATCCAACCGGTTTTGTTTCTGGCTCTTTTGATCGCCGTAATCGGCAATGCTGCGCCGCAGGATTTCGGCGGCTTTCACGTATTGCTGGCGGTCCTCGAACGTTTGCGTCAGAGAACCCAGCGCTTGAGGCACGATGGTGTTGTTGGCTTTGAACTCGTCGGCGATGCCGCGGTAGATCTTGATAAAATTAAACTCGTCCGGCAGTTTGAAGCGCTTGATGCCGGTCGCCAGCCGCGCGATCGTCTCGTCTTCACCCAGCGTCTGCACCGCGTATGGGCCGCTTTCGTCTTCTTCGCCAGAAGCTGCAGCGTCCTTCGCGCCGGCGGCAGCCGGGGCCTGCATGCCGCGGCGTCCGCCGCCGAAGCCAGAGCCGGACATGGTGCGAACGTCGAACTGCTGCTGGAGGAAGTTGGCGAACTGAAGGCGCACGGATGCGGTGCGGTCTGGAGCCAGTTCGGCCACCATCGCCAACGCCCAGCGCCAGCGCTCGCCGTCGTTTTGGGCCGTCGCGAAATCCTTCGGCACTTTGTAGTAGATGGGCTGGCCGCTGGCATCGACCGGCGCGCCGCGCGTTTCGCCGTTGTAGTAGTGGTAGCCTTCCTGATAGTCGGGAAGCGCCTTCAAGTCGCTGGCATACTGCAAGCGCCAGGTCTCGCGGCCGTTGCGCAGGCTGATCATCGCCGCCAGCTCAGTATAGAAATCCGCCGCTGCATTTTTATCCGGTTCCGTCTTCAGCAGGTCCATCGCCTGGGCCATGAGCTGCAGCGCGCGGATGCGATCGCGTTCCGTGCTGGTGACGTACTGCCCGCCACCGCGATGGCCGCCGCGGCAGAACTTCCCGGCAACGACGAAGCCGTAGTGCTGGTCGTAGGCGATGCTTTTGGCGGCGGCCAGCAGCAGGCGCCAATTGCCGCTCTGCAGAGCGATCACCTTGTCTCGGAAATCATCGACTTCCTCATGCCGGCCGAGGTTCTGCAGACACTGGCAGGCTTTCGTCAGATCCTCGCCGACCATGTTTGCGTCGTCCTTGGGGTCGAGGGCGATTTTGCTGAAGCCGCCGTAGGCGTCTTTCCAGTTGTTGGCCTTCATGGCCGCTTGCGCTTTGACGCGCACTTCGGTGATGGCGGCGTCTTCGGCCAGAACGCTCAGCCCTGCCAGGCAGAACGCGGCGATGGCAAACAGATATTTCATGGCGGCTCCTCCAGCAAAACGAAAGCGCGAGTGCAATCGCTCAGCGCTCGCGGCGGTATCGCCACAAGCCTGAGCAGGCACTCATCGCTTATCCCTCGGCCCTGTCATTATCGTCTTTGACGCTCAGGTGCAACGAAAGTTGCACAAAAAAGCAAACGTTCTTAATGCTTGAATTGCAACGCTTTAGGCAAACTCCGCGCTGCGCTGGGTTTCTATTCCACTGTCGCTAAAATGCCGCCATGCTGTCGGAACAAGATACCGCTTCTACAACAGCAACCACGCCGGCCAAAGCAGCAAGCCTCTATTTCGATGGCTTGCTCGCAAGCCGCTGGGCCATTCTCCTTTTCCTGCTGCTTGGAATTCTGCCGGGGATTGGCTGTCTGACGGCTCCGCTCCTGATGGGCTATGACGACAACTGGGTCACGCGCGACAACCCACTGATTGTTCACGGCCTGTCCAGTATCGGCAAGCAGTTCATGAAGCCTTTTGGGCCGGTGAACGCCGTCGGCTTCGAGACCGGCCATTGGGCTCCACTGACCTATCTTTCCTTCGCCTTGGATCATTTGATTTTTGATGGCGGCGGCGATTTCACGCCGTGGGTTCTCCGGTTGATCACAGGAGTCTATCACGGCGTTTGCGGCTGGCTGGTGTTTCTGCTTGCGCAGCGTCTGCTAACCAGCGCACAACGCAACCAGTCCGGACTGGCTGCTCCGCTAGCGTTCTTCGTCGCGCTCATATTCCTCTTCCATCCCACGGTTTGCGAAAGCGTCTGCTGGGTTGTCGAACGCAACAACGTGCTGCCCGCCTTGTTTGGGTTGTGGTCTGTTTATGTCTTCACGGGCGATGACGACGGTGAGCCCGGGTGGGGTAGAATGTTTTGCGCTTTTCTGCTGCTGCTCTTGTCTCAGCTTTTCAAGGCCTCAGGCGTGATCTGGTGGCCCGTGATGGTTGGCTGGGACTTCCTGCTGCTGCGCGGAAAAGTGTCAACGAAGATCGCGCGCGCCACGCTGCTGTTGCTGCCCGTGCTGCTCAGCCTGTATGTTATTCGCCGCTCGCATGCCGACACCATCATGCCGCCGCTGGGAGAAGGCTGGCTCGATCGCGGGATGCACAGCGTTGCGCTGCAACTGCGCTACTTCGGCCTGCTGGTCTGGCCTGTAGACCTGAGCGCTTTCTACCACGTATCGCCGGTTCAGTATGGATGGTTCACCGCGCCGTTCTGCGCGATACTGGCAGGAACTACGGCCGTGCTGATCCTGCTGCTGCGCATGGGAATGTCCTGGCGACACATCGGCCTTTATCTACTTTGGATCGCGGCGGCCGTGGCACCGATGATCAATCCACTCGTAATCACGTCGTTTCCGCTGCAAGATCGCTACCTTTATCCGGCGACCCCAGCCTTCGGCCTGCTGCTGGCGCAAGCAACGTTGCTGCTCGTCGCACGATACCAGAGCAGTTCGCAGGCTGCGGCGGTGGGTCGCTACACTTGTCTGGGCGCGGCGGCGCTGTGCGCCCTGTTCCTGGTCGGTTCGATTTCACGCTCCTTCGCATGGCGCGACCAGCAGACCCTTTTCTCCAACGCCGCGCGCAACCAGCCGGACTCAGCGTTTGGACACTCGTATTTTGCCACCAACTGTTTCTTCGCCAGCCAGGACGTGCGCGATGCGCAGCAGGCGCGGCGACTGCAGCAGATCGCCCTCGCCGAACACAAGAAGGCAATCGCGTGCGATGATTTTGAACGACTGCCGTGGCCGTTCCATTACGTTCTTGAGCAGGCGCGATTGTCCTTCATGTTGGGCGAATTGGATCGCGGCCGCGAGTTGTGCCTGCGCGTGGCCGATGGCCGGCCGGAGCGCGCCACTGAATCGGGCACAAAAGTCCTCGCGCTGAAGTATCTAGCCTTCGACGCAAAACAGCAGAAGGACTTGAAAGCCGCCCGCGAATTTGCGGACCGGGCGCTGGCGCTTGCGCCAGACGACGCGGAATTGCGCGCGATGTCGGCGGACATTAATCGAGAAATGAAGAAGTAGCGCCTCTACTCGTTCTTCGGTGCGCCCAAAGCCTTCAGGCGTTCGCCGGCGGCATCAGCGTGCGTGCTCTTGGGGAATTCAGCGAGCATTTTGCGGTAATAGCCGATCGCCTTTTCGGGCTCGGCAAGCTGCTCGCTGCTTTGGCCGGCGGCAAAGTAGGCCGCGTCGCGCCACGGAGAGTTCGGCCGGTCGGTGAGAATGCGCAGCGCCATTTTCTTCGCCGCGAGGGGGTCGCCTTCCTTGATGCAGATCTCCGCCAAGCCTAGCAGCGCGCGTTCGGCGGTGTCGTCCAGGTCCGTGTCCAGGCCCTTCTCACCCAGTGCCTTCGTGAATGCTTCGCGGGCGGCTTTTGCGCCGGCGGTGCGCAAGCGGCATTCGGCCAACCCGCACCAGGCATCGCGTACCGCTGCGGGGACGTCCTTTCCCGCTACGGGCGGCGTACCATACTTCTGAATGTAGCTTTCGAAGCCAGTGGCCGCGTCGGCGAACTTCGCGGATTTCGCGAGCGACTGGCTTCGCGCCAGCATGGCCTTTTCGGCGAAGGGGCTATCGGCCTTGCGGTCAAGAATTTCCTTCCAAGCGGCGACCGCGTCCTCGCCTTTGCCGGCTTCATCGAGCAACCGGCCGCGCTCGAAAAGCGCCTCGGCGGCGTACGCGCCATCGGGCTCGGCCTTCACCACTTCCCCGAATGCGGCGGCGGCTTTCTCGTTAGCACTGGTGCGCTTGAGAGCCCAGGCGAGGTTCAGATTTGCAGCCGCCCGGGCGTTTGCGGGGAGGTCCTTGATATTCGGAGCGGCGAGCGCTTTCTCGTAGCTGGCGATGGCTGCGGTATTGTCGCCGGCTTCAAACAGGAAATTGCCGATCTGGAAGGGGACTTCAAACCTGGCAACACCCTCGAGTTGCTGCTGCGACAGCTTCTCCAATAGCGCTTTGGCTTCGGCAGTCTCCTTCAGTTCCTTGTGGCACAGCGCCAGACGCAGAGCGGCATCGATCATCTCGGGCGTCAGTGGCGGCTCCAGTTTGCCGGCGGCCTGAGCGAAATCGGCTTTGGCCTGCGCGAAGTTCTTTGCTTCGAAACGCAATCGCGCGCGGCGCAGCAGGCCCTGTTTCACTTCTGGAGCTTCCGGCGGACCGCCCTGGATCAGTTCGCCAAGCGCCGTTTCGGCCTCGGCTTCCTTGCCTTTCTGCTCCAGCAGTGCAAGAGCCTTCAGCAGGCGCAGCGCCGGCAGGCGCGGCTTGAGTTCAGCTACAGTGTCCTGTTTCAAAAGTGCGACGGCGTCGCTGACTGCTTCGGCCGCTTTGCCAGCTTGCAGGCGCGCCGAAGCGCGGAGCTGAAGCGCTCCGTTACGAAGCGGCGAGGCGGCGTAGTCTTTTCCATCGATGAGTGCCGTCAGCTTGGTGATGGCCGCATCGTACTTGGATTGTTTGTAGAGGAGCGTGGCGGCGTCGAAAAGCGCCTGAGCGGCGAATTGCGAGGCGGGGAACTCGCTGACGACCGTGTCGAAAGACTTCAGGGCCTCGTCGGCGTTGATCTTTGTCGCGACCAGGCCGCGTACAAACAACATCTCGTCGCGGTACGTGCTCTTGGCAAACTTCGCCAGCGCCTCGTCGAGGACTTTTGCCGCGCCGGCATCATCGCCCGCCTCATGCCGGCACCAGGCCAATTTGCGAGCGACGTCATCACCACGCGGATCGGTCTCGCCTGCGGCCTGCGAATACGCCTTCAGGTATTCCTCGGCCTTCTTTAGGTCGGGTTTGCGGAAGGCGAATTCACCGGCAGCGAAGAATGCATCACGGCGCACCTCGCTGATCGTCTTGGATTCCGGTTGTTTGGCGAGCAAGCCGATGAGTTCCTGCACGGATGCGAGAGCCTCGTCCAACTTGCCCGCCTGACCGCTCAGGCGCGCCAGTTCGTAGCGCGCAGCCAGACCGAAGCGGGTTTCCGGATACAGGCGCACGACCTCCTTGTAGGTGTCGGCGCCTTGCGGACCCAGCAGTTCGCCGAGCAGCATCAGCGCCGCGGGGTGCTCTTCACTCTTGCGCTGCGCGTCTTGGACGGCGGCGGCTTCATCGACGGCGTTCTTCGCGGCTTTTTGTGCTTCGGCCACATCGGCGAGGGAAGCGAGCGCGCGAGCTTTGATGCGCTGAATCGTGGCGCGTTCGATGCTGGCGGGCGCAACAGCGAGAAACAGATCGGCCAGAGCAAGCGCTTCCGTCTGGTGCTGTTTGTCCATGCAAGCGAACACCGCAGCGGCCAGAGCGGGCGCGGTGGCGGGTGCCTTGGCGTGGTCCTTGGCGAGCGCCTTGTAGGCGTCGAGCGCGGCCGGGAAGCGTTCGGCGGCGAGCAGGACTTCGGCGGTGCGCAAAGCGACTTCGGCGAGCAGTTCCGGGCCGGAGCCGCTCAACGCGGGGGCGGCCTTGATGGCCACCAGCGCGTCATCGTACTTTTTCAAAGCGGCCAGCGTGCGGCCTTCCATCAGTTTGGCCCAGGCGGCGCGAGGATGATCGGGCGTCTTGGAGACGAACTGGAACCGCGGCAGCGCCTGGTCGTACTCCTTCGCGTCAAAATGCAGCGCGCCCAGGCCATCGGCTGCATCGGGGATGAGTTTGCTGTCGGGCTGTGATTTCAGCAGGTCCTCCCAATACGCCTTGGCCTGCGCGGACTTGTTGAGCGCGTAGGCGTCCTCACCGGCGCGGTAGAGCATTTCAGCAAACTGCTTCGGGAGTGCCGGATGAGCTTTCGGGGTGCCTAACAGCGGACGGTACTCCTTAAAGAACGTTTCCGCGGCGGCGAGGCTTTTGTCGAAGTTCTTCAGCAGGAAGTGGGCTTTCGCCGCGCGCATGAGCGCTTCATGGCGGCGTTCGGACGCAGCGTAATCGGCAATGTAACGGTCGAAGTCGGCGGCGGCCTTGGCGTAATCTTTGAGCTGGTAGCGGCTTTCGGCCAGAAGCAACCGCGCAGACTCCGCGCGTTCGGATTTGGGGAACTCCTGCAAGTACTTCTCGAGGCTTTCGACGGCGAGCTTGTACTCCTGAAGCGTATAGTAACTCTGTGCCCGGCGAAAATCGGTGTCCTCGCCCGCGCGACACGTGCTCATCAGAACGATGAGCGGCAAGAAGCGCAGGACGATCCGTGCGTACAGCGGCATGTTGGTTTGGCCTCGGTTAGGTCGAGTCTGAAGTCTGGAGTCTAGAGTCTGGAGTCAACGGCTCACGACAAGGGACGCGGAGTATCCGTTCTTGTCAAAACTGCTTTTTGCCGTCCGCTTCCTTTGTACGGAGCGATCATTCGACTCCAGACTCCAGACTCTAGACTCCAGACTCAAGACTTCGCAACGAGCATAAACCCAAATTTTGGATTTTTCATTTGGAATTTTGATTTACTATCGTTGCGCGATGAAAACCCGTCTGTTTGCGATCGCCGCTATTGTGCTGAGCGTGGCATGGCTGTGCGCCGGGCAGGAAGTCCCGCCGGCCGATCCCACGCCAACCGGCACGGACGGCGTCACAGGCACATGGTCGCCGCTTTTGGAGACGTACCGCCGCGGCGGCCTGATCATGTGGCCGTTGCTCGCCGCCCTGCTGGCGGGGATCGGCATCGCCTGCGAACGAATGGTGCGGTTGCGGCAGCACAAACAAGTGCCGAAGGAATTCGAGAAAGATATCGTTCATATCGTCGATACACGTGGCGTGGATGCTGGCTGTGGCCGCTGCCTCACGGAGTCATCCGCACTCAGCCATGTATTGTACGCGGCGCTGCTGCGCTACGGACGACCGCCGGCAGATCTGGAACGCGTCGTGATAGATGAGACGCGGCGCACGTGCGGCGAGCTTGCGCGCAACACGGTGATACTCGGCGCGCTGAGTGTACTGGTGATCCTGATGGGAGCGCTGGGCACCAGCCTGGGACTGATTGAGTATTTTGAGTTCGCTCCAATGCAGAGCGGCGCGGTGATTGCCGATGCTCTGATCCCGCTCGCCTTCGCTCTGGCCACTGCGACCGTACTGGCGACGCTTTATTTTCATTTTCGAGCCATCGGCGAGTCGATCTCACGCAAGATTGAGGAGCGCGCCATTGACGCAGTCGTGACGCTGGACCGCAAGGCGCGGCAGAGCATTCGGCTGATTGACGACATCCAGGAGCACGTTGCGACGAAGGATATGCCGGCGGTGAAACTGGATTTGGAGAAGGAACTGGAATCCGTCGGCCGCGAAGGCGGCGGGATAAAGACCAGCATCACCACGCACGCGAACCTGCCGATCCCCGAGCCGGAGAAAACGCCGCTGCCGAAGGCGGAAGGGAAGATAACGAAGTGAAGTCTGGAGTCTGGAGTCTCGAGTCTTCGAGCGGCGTGCAGACTATCTTTGCGTATCGGGGCTTAGGTCTTCGCGGAGCTTGTTGTCGAGCAGCCGCAGGTCTTCCTGGGCTTTGGTCTGGATATCGGTGCGTGGGCTTTTGGCGAGGATGTTCAGTTCGGTGCGGGCTTCCATATAGTTGCGGATCTTGATCAGGCAATCGGCGAGTTTCTGGCGGCGCAGTTCGCGGGTGCTTTGGTCAGCGGTGCCGTTGATCGATTCGCGGTAAAACGGCAAAGCCTGTTCGCCGCGGCCTTGCAGCGCCATCACGTTAGCCAGTTCAAAGCGGCAGAGCGCGTTCAGTTCGCCCTCACCGCGACCCTTGTGCGTCTCGTTCACGCCGCGCACCAACAGCTTCTCCGCCATCCCCAGAACTTCCTTTTGCGGCTCGCCCTGAAAACCGGCCGCGGCCGTGTAAATGGCGTTGGCCGCCTGGCGGCCTAGCACGGGAGTGCCGCCGTACAACTCGTTGAAGGTCGCGAAAGTCTCTCGCAGGCCCGGCATGTTGTGCATCTTCAGGCGCACTGAAAGCAGTTGAATGTACGCTTGCGGCAACATCGCGGCGTTCTTGGCGGCGTTGATGTGCGCCAGCAGCAGACTCTGGGCGCGTTCGTCCTTGTTGTCGCGCAAGAAATTCTGCACCTGCTCGAACACCATCGGCCACTCAGTGATATTCGTCCCGGCGGTGACTTCCTGCTGCCGGCGCAACGTGGCGGCCCACTTGGTGGTGTCTTTGCCCGGCCAGTGCGATTTTTTGCGGACTTCTTCGTTGAGCCGATTCAAATCCTCGGTTCGCAGCCGAAGCTCCAAGCGCTTTTCCTCGTTGTCCGCTTTCTCCGGGAAGACCAGCGGTTGACCGGCCACCTGGTAAGCCGTCGCATAAACTTCCGCAGATTCATCGAGCTCGTCGTTCACGAACAGATAATGGCCCAAATCCATGTACGTGGACACGCGCTGCTTGTCGCGTTCGACCGCGGCGCGCAACATGCCCAAGACGACATCTTCCAGCGCGAAATCTTTGAACGTGGCGACCTGGCCGGCCTCAACATCGATGCGCTGCGCGTACGGTTTGAAGTTGGTCTTGCGGATGAGCAATTCGTGCAACCCAACCGGAACGTCGCGGCGCAGCGGCGTCTGGCCGAGCAGTTCCCCATCCAGAAGGATCTCGGCCCCCCGCGGTTTGATGCTGATTGCGAGTGTGCCCGTGCCGCAGCGGCGCAACGTCTCCTTTAGCCGAACTTCGCGAGAGCCGATGGCAACCTGCTTGATCAGCGGCAGATAACCCTCTTTTTCGACGCGAATGGAATACGTGCCGGGTTTCAGGCCGCTGAGAGAGACCGGCGCGCCACCCGCCAGATGGCCGTTAACGAGCACACTGGCGCCCACTGGCGTGGTATCGACAGATAACGTAGACGCTCCGCCCCCGGAACGTTCCCGCCAGATCAGCCCACCGACGACGGCCAGGAGCAGCAACGCCCAGAACCATGCGGGCACGGAGCGCTCTTCTGGCTGCGCAGCGTACGACGCGGGCGGTGAGCTGGTGGTGGGAAAATCGTTCATGCTGTCCTGGTGCCGCCTGGCCTACCGTTCTCGCCAACTGAACTGCTTGACTCCAACTGCTTCTCCATCATCTAACACTGATGACTCGGGAATGAGTCACTTTTTCAGTTTAAGCCTCGCGCGGTCGGCCTCCACGTTAATTCGGCCGGTTTTTGCCAGTTCACGCACGGTCGTCCGCGCGCTGTTCAGCAGCTTCGTATAAATTTCATAGGCTCGGTCGAGCTGGCCGGCAGCGCGCAGGCCATTGGCCAGCAAGAGCGTGCGGTCTTCCTGTTCAGTCGGATCGGCGGTGGCCTTGACGCCCTGTTCAAGCAGCGGAACCGCTTCGCTAGCTTTTCCGGCAAGCGTCAGCACTGTGCCCAGATCGAACAGCGGCTTGGCGCGAAGCGCCGGCTCCTTTACCTGTTCCAGTCCCACGCGCAGAGAACGTTCGGCCATTTCAAGAACAATCACGCGGCTTTTCTCCGACATGCGCTCGTGATACGGCGAGACTGCCGCGCCCAGGAGGCAAAGTGCCGGACCATTCTTCTCGCAAAGCTTGAAGGCCTTTTCAAAAACATCCTTGGCCTTCGGCACGTCCTTCGATTTCAGGTAGGCTTCGACCAGGCCGCCATAGGCCTGGGGCAGATCGGGCGAATTCGGCGCGGCCTGGATGAAATTGTTGTAGATTTCGATGGCCTTGTCGATGTTGCGGCTGCGCAAGGCCATGTTCGCGGCGCTTTCTGCCCAGGCCCATGAGCCGGCATTCTTGCGGCTCATCAGTTCCTGCGCCTGGCTCAATTTGGTGCAGAATGTCGCGAGGTCCGGTCGCGGCCAGAAGCCGGAGCGATGTCTCTCGATCTCGCGCAGGAAGCGCGTCTTGTCCTCGGTGCGCAAACGCTCTTCGAGCGCCCGCTCGTCGTCGGACATGTGGTCACGGCCGCTGTAGCCCGGGCCGTTGAAGTTCAGCGGCGTCTGCATGACCTCCATGCCCTGCATGAAGACGCTGATCGAGTCGTCGAGGCGGCTGTTCACGAAATTATAGTGGCCCAGGTCGATGTAGTTGGTCAGACGCTGCGGCTCGCTTTTGATCATGCCTTCCATCAAGGCCAGGACTTTGTCCTTGAGTTCGAAATCAGCAAAGACGAGAGGATCCTGCGGGCTGACATCCACGCGAGCGGAGAACGAATCGAAATTGGTCTTGCGGATCAGCATCTCGTATGCGCCCGCGGGAATCTTTTCGGCTTTCAGCGGCGTGTTGCCGACCAACTCGCCGTCCAGCAGAACCTCTGCTCCGTAAGGTTTGACGTTCACGGTCAGCGACCCCATCGGCACCGGATCGAGTTTTTCAACGCAGGCCAGGTCATGCTGCAGGTCAACCATGCGGCTGAGCGGCTTGCAGCCGCTGCGTTCGATGCGCAGGCCGTACGATCCAGTGGGCAAGCCTTCCAGGCATAGCGGCGTGCAGCCGGCCAGGCGGCCATTGACCAGCACGCTGGCGCCGGAGGGTTCGGAGTTTACGCGCAGACTCAATCCAGAGAAGAATTTTGATCCGCTCGCGCTGAGCACATTTTCGCGTTGCGCCGGCGCGACCGATTTTCGAGCGAAGATGCTCGTGACAGCCAACGCGGCGCAGAGGGCGAGGCAGAGCAGGCCCAGGGTCCGAAACGCGCTCGGCCGCGGGGGGGACGGAGGCTGCGGAGGTGAAGCGGGCGGGCCAGCGTTGTCCATTACCTCTCCCTGATCTTCTGTCGCACCTGTGAATCAGACGGCTGCGCAATCCAGGAGGATTGCGTTACTTATCGTCCAGCGGGGTCTTGAGCGCTCCGGGAGTCCAGTCAACGTCCTCCATCATGTTGCCGCCGTCGCCGGAAATGCGAACGCGGCTGATCATGATGGCGTGGTCATAGGTCCAGAGGGCGATACGGTCGCCCGTGAGCGGTTGAGTGTCCTCGTAGACCAGGTCGGGACTGCGATCGTTGGCAAAGAAACGATCCACGCGGAACGAGAGCCGGCCGCGCTGCTTCTCGACTTTGAACGAGAACCAATGGCGGTGGTAGTTCATGTCTTTCGGAATCAGGCCCATGCCGTTGGTCACGCGGGCGACTTCCACGCCGTTGCGCAGAATGACCGACCGCTGGTTGCCAAAGCCTCCCCACATGAAGGTGTAGCCCTTGGTCAGGTCCGAGCCATCCGAGCCGATGTTGACGCAGATGTCCCGGGCGTAAAAGTAAGGTTGGCCGCGTTCGGTCTCCATCTTGTTGCCGACGTAGAATTCAACGGTGACGTCGCCCGGGTACAGATACTTGCTCCACAACACAGCCGGCGCCCATTGCACGGCGGGCTTGTTGCGGCGATCCACTCGCAGATCGTTCTTCAGCGAGAAGAACGACCAGCGCGGGTCGCACTGCCAGCGATTGGTGACCTCGGCGATCGCATTTCCCCCGGTGCGCCAGTTCACCGGCGCGCGAGAGAACAGGTCGTTGCGGAAATTATCGCTGATGATCTTCGTGGCTTCGGTGCGCACCACCAATCCCTGCGTGTAGTAGGCCACCTTGTTGCCGACCAGCGGGTTCTCGTCGCGATAGGAGACCACAGGCCGGCCGTTGAGCAGGCCGACGATGTACTTGCCACAGCGGCGCATGGAGGCGACCGAGAACTGTTTGGCATCATCCACCACCACGCGCTCGGCAACCACTTCGCCCTGGCGGATCAACTGCGCGGTGCAGGAGCGGCTGGCGCCTTCGGTGATGTCGCCGGCTTCATAGTGGAACACGTACCCATTGTTCTTGCCTTGGCCGTCCTTGGCGACCGAGAGCGCAAACTCAAACTTGCCTTCCGGCGCTTCGCGGGGCTCGATCGCCAGTTCCACGTCGCCAGGGAACTGGCTGCGATGCCAGAGCAGATTCACGGGGCGGCCTTTGATCAGGAGCGGATCGCGCGGGGGATACCATTCGCTGGTCGGGCTGGTCCAGTCATTCATGGTCTGCTCATCTTCAAACACCGCGTTGGTCGTCACCAGCGGCTCGCGTTCAGGCAGGAAGGAGAGTCGGAAGCGGCTGAAGGCGGCGGGCGCACGGTCGGACTCGCCAGCCGTCGCGACGAAGCCTGCACGCCCGCGGAGCATCGTGTCACCGGCGAACGATTCGACCGAGACGCCGTCGTCGGCCGTCACGCGCACGTGGCCGTGACGAACCTGCGCCCGCAGTCGCACTTGTTTTCCGGCCTGCAGGAGCGGCACCGTATCGACCACCACGGCATTGCCGTCGCTCACGCTGGTCAGTTTGAGCGACTTCTTATCGATGCTGGCCTGAAAGTAGTTGCTTTCGTCGCGGTGGAGGAAGATCAGCCCGGCCGAGCCGCCGCCGGAGCGCACGTCGGCCTCGACTTCATACTGTGCCCAGCGACGATCGCCGACGAGAGCCTTTGTGGAACCCTTGGTCGGAGCGACGGTCAATTCCGGCTGGGTATTCTTCTCGGCTCGAACGGTCCAATCGCCGGTTCCGACAAGCCAGCCGCCTGCAAGGGGACCGGGGACCACGAAATCGTCCTCGTAGCCTTGCAGTGTGTTCACACGAACGTCATCGAAGACGGCGTGAGCTTTCATCAGATCGTTCAGGCTATTGCGCGAAAACTCCTGCGCGCGCGGATCGATGATCGCGGCGGGAATCGGCACATCGCACCACACGCCGACGGAGCCACACGCCAGGTTCGGATCGGCGACTTCGAGCAGGACGTGACCGTCCATCGCCACGCTGACGCGGGAGTACGTCACGCGCAATTGCGCCGAGTACCATTGATCGGCGCCGTAGCCGCCGCTGGACTGAGCGAGAATTTCGGGCTTGCCGTCGTGGACCCGGACCAGTTCGCGCTTGCCGGGGTCGGTCACAGCGCCATTTTCGACTTTGCGGGCCGTCCACTTGAACAGACCGTAGTTCCTGTCGTCCTGGTAGGAGAACATCAGCCCGATGCAGCCATTGGCCGGTCCGCGGACGGAGGCTTCATAAACATAGAGGTCCCACCAGGGCTGTCCAACGGTGGAGAAGTTCTCTTTGCCGCAGCCCATGTAGTTGAAGGCGTTGGCGCTCAGGAGCGGGTTTTTCAGAGACTTGACATTGAAGTAGCCTCCGTCGGCCGACTGCTTGACGCTCCACTGTGCGCCGCGGGCGTCGCTGTACATGAAATCGTCCGCGAAATGAACGTCCTCACGCGGTTCGACTTTCAGCGTCACGTCGTTGCCTTGCGACAGCATGCGGAATCCCGCCGTGCCGCCGAGCAGGCGTTCGTCAAAGGCGCAAAGAATGAGGTGGCCGGACTGGAAGAGGGCGATGTTGGGGCCGTGCCGGGCCAGGCGCATGGAAGCGGCCGCATCGACTTTTCCGGTCGAGAATATCTGTTCGAGGCCGGCTTCACAGAGACCCAAGGTCACTTTGTCTTCTTTGCGATCGAGGAAATGGAAGTTGGCGTTGTCGTGGCGATCGAAGTACACGCGCACGTCGCCGGGACCATCGATCAACAGGTCGGCGCCGATGAAGGACGTGCCGGCGTCGGATTCACCGCCGGCGACGAGCGTGGGGCCGGGGTCTTTGGCAACGGCAGCCGGTGCAACGTTGAGAACCAGATCGGCTGCTGCGCCGGTCGTGCCGCGCCGTGGTCCGCGCGAGGCGATAAAGAAGGCGGCGACGGCGATCAGGGCCAGGCAGGCGATGAAGCGCTCTCGAGAAAACCAACGACTCACGTTATACCTCCACAGAAGCGGACTTCAGCAGGCGCACACATCCATGACAGTTTAACCGTTGGATCGGTTACGGGTCATGGCAAAGTTAGATCAAAATGACATCTTTTCCCGAAGAAAATGCACATGTGCATAGCGTTTGCTTAGGCTTTACCCGCGAAAGGACAGCGACGGCCTTCTTCATGTGTGGCATTTTCCATTTCACGAATCGAGGCGCGCACGAATTGCGCCAAACTGCCGCTGCATTTCGCAGGTCCGGACGCATACAGGCTTGCTTTTGCGTCATACGGAGTAGTATGTTGCACTCTGGAGGGCTCCACATGCCACGCACGCAACTCCTCCTAACAGTAGTGCTTGCGGCGCTCGGTTTTGCTGCAAATTCCAGCGCCGATACCATTGTTTTGCGCGACGGGACCGAACACGAAGGCGAAGTCGTCAGCCAGTCGCCCGAAAGCGTCACGCTGCGGGTGCGCTCCGGCGGGAACTTCGGCCTGATCACGCTGGCACGACGAGATGTTTCCGAGATCAAGTGCAAGCCGCTGGCGAAAGATCCAGTGCTTTGCGCGGGTGTGGCGTTGCAGAAGGAAGCCGAAGCGGCCGCGACAGATCCAAAGAAAGCCGCGCAGGCATGGGTACGCGTCGGCGAGTATTACAACAAGCACGTCGGCTATTCCACGCTGGCGCACGTGGCGTTCGAAAAAGCCTTAGCGTTTGATCCCGAGCAACCGGTCGCACGCGCGCAGCTTGGCTTTGAGAAAACCGAACGCGGCTGGGAGCAGAAGGTCAAGCCCGCACCGAAGGTCGAACAGCCCAAGGCAGCGCCCGCTCAACAGCCAGTAAACAACGAGATGGTCATCGGGCTGCGTCGCGATGATGCGCTCATCAAGAAACTGCTGGACGAACAAGCCGCGCGCAAGCGCGCCGAGAACGAACCGCCTCCGCTCCTGCCGCTTCGAGGTCAGGACGTGCAACCGGTTTTCAGCGGCTACGCGCGGGATTATTTCTACGTGGGTCCGTACGGCGGAGTGTATTACTACGCGCCGCAATTCTACGGAGTGGGCGGCGTTCCGTACTATCCGGCATATGGCGGGTATGGCTACGGATGCGGCTCGGGGTACGGAATAGGCTTCGGCACGCGCATTGGCTCCGGGTACTTGAGCGGCTCGTTCTATGGCGGGAGCAGTTATTATCGAAGCACGGGCGCGATTGGCGTGATGCGCTACGGGTTCTGATTTTTCACCGAAGAGACGAAGAGACCTGCGCTTCCACTGACCTTCGCACGGGCAGCCAACAGCAAACAGAGGCTGCCCGTGGCACAACTGGTCACTGAATTCGGTAATACACCTGCAGCGTCAGGATCGTCAGGGCGGTGGAGTAGGTGGTGCCGCCGCTGGTGGACCAGGTGTCGTTGGTTTTCCAGCTTCCGTCGGTGGATTGCATATCGCCGATGGCCTTCTTCATCTGGGGCACCCATTCTTCCCATTCTTTGCCGCCGAGGAAGAACATGGCATACGTGCTGTAGTACATCTTGTACGGATCGTACAGCGCGCGCTGATCGTCATCTTTCAGGCGGTTCGGCGCCCACGCTCCGCCCCAGATCGGCGTGGTCGGCGGAATCGTGCCGTGGATTCTCTCGGCGAGCTTCCGCAGCGACGGTGAGCGCGGGTCTTCGCCCAGCAACTGGCGGAGCATGAGCGCAATCGCGCACAAGCTGGGCCGGTCCACCTTGTCATCGTTGCCCAGCGAGTACTTCACACGGTTGTCGGCGGTCGTGGCGGCCTGGTACATCTCCAGCGCCTTCTTCAGACAGGAATCGGGAACCTTCAGGAACGCTTCGCGGCCGGCCAGCAGAGCCTGTACCTGCCAGGAACTCAGGGACGTGTCGGTATCGCCGTCCTTTTTTCCGTAGTAGTTCCAGCCGCCGGCGGGGGTCTGACAGTTGACGATGAAGTCGATGCCCTTCTGCGCCATCCCGCGAAGCTGCTCGTCGCCGCTCAGGCCCGCCGCTTCGCACATCGCCAGCGTAGCCATACCGTGGTTGTACATGAAGTGATTGCCTTCACCGTCCATCGAACCGAAGCGGCCGGTCAAGGCGTCCTGCTGTTGAATGACGTAACGCAGCCCCTTTCGGATACGGTCAGCGTACGCCACGGCTTTCGGTCCTTTGTCGTCTTTGATCCACGTTTCGCCTTCGCCAAAGAAGCACAACAAAGCCAGGCTGGTCACGCCCAGCGTGCCCCATTTCATGTCAGGGGGGATAGGCCATGAGCCGTCGTCTTTTTGAGTATTGATCAGGAAGCGCAAGCCTTCTGTCACAATCTGCTCCGGACGCTTCGTTTGCTTTTCGCCGGGCGTATCGCCTTTGCTGGCCGCTCGCAACGCGTCCCGAGTGGGGTTCAAGCGCCAGCCGAACGTGGTCACGCGCGGAGCCGGAACGTCTGGCTTGGGCTGCGGGTCGGCGTAGGGAACAGCGTAGCTTGGCGTCGTCACGGCGCTGGCACCGGGGCTGGGCAATGCGGGCAAGCCCGCTCCGTCGTAAACCAAAGGCCGATCAAAGAGATCGTTGACGCCATAGATGATCGCGGCAATGGCCAGCAGCGCCAGCACGGCCCAGCGCAAGTACATCGCGATCTGTTCGCTGCGGCGAGCGGCGGCATCTTCCTGCACGGATTGAGCCAGGACGTCGAAGTCGATTTCGAGCCTTTTTCCGCAGACCGGACAATGCTCCGCGCGAATAGGGATATCCGAGTTGCAGTGCATGCACTTCACAGGCTGCGTCTCCGTTCTGTACCGCAGGCTTCCAGCCTGCTTGTGTTGGTGCCACGGATGTGCCCGCGCCGGCTGTTTGGCACGGGCTCATCCGTGCGCCCCGCACCAGAGGCACGGATGAGGCGGCGCAAACAGCCGCGCCGCCGCATCCGTGACACCAAGACTACTTGCTCCCAACCTTAAACGTCTTCGTTTCGGTCGCGCTATTACCGAGGATGTCCGAAGAGGTCACGATCACGTCGTAATCGCCAATGGGCAGTTCCCGGGCCGGCGTGACTTGGAACGCGTCGGCATCCAGTGGGAACCCGTCGGTGCGCGGCGGGTTGAGCTTTGGCATCTTGACCCTGTATTTGCCTTCGGACATCAGCGTGGTGGGAGCGCCCCTCTTGCCTTTGAGCACGACCTTCACGCTGTTGTAGTCAATGCCGCTGCGGTCCGAAAGAGTGATGCTGAATACTGGCAGAAGCGGCAGTGGCTCGGTGCCTTCCGCTTCGATGCGGCAGACAGGGCCTTGTTTATCCAGATCGAACTTGAAAGTGGGGAACGTTATCGGCGTGCCGCCGCCAACATCCACGGAGACCTCTACGTCGTGCAGGCCTTCCGCCAGTTCACGTTCGGACGGCAGATAAAGAAGCTGCGTTCCGTACACCCCAGCCATTTGAGCGCCGATCATTTTCCCGTCGATCTTGGCGGTTCCCCGCGGTTTCTGGCCCAGATTCGGGAGTTCCAGGGACGCGGCAATCAGGGTTCGAGGACCAAAGGAGCGCCGGCCTTCGCTCGGGCGGATGCCGACGCAGCGGGGTTGAATCGTCAGCTCCTTGGCAACTTGATCCAGTTGAGGCGACTTGACGCCTCGGGTGAGGCACTCAGCGAGCTTTCTGGCCGCGCCGACGTAGTCGCCCTTTTCCGTCAGCACCAACACGGATGTCAGAACGACATCGGGATTATCGGGTGCGAGCATCTCGAGTTCTTTGACGGCCTGCAGGCAACGAGTATACAGCGCCTGCCGGAACGTATCCTCGACGAACTCCGTCAAAAATGCCTGGCGCCGCAGACAGGAGACCTCCCTTAACTTCAGATCGATCTTGGCCGGTGGCTCCAGCTTCATCAGGTTCATCTTCTTGAACAAGACTTCCTCTTCACCGAGCACCTTCTTCAGTTCGACCAACACCGGGAAATCCGCCTTGGGGAAACGATCGACTTTCTCGGATACTCCCCACCGGTCGGGCAACGGAGTCTGACCCGTGAAACCGGTCAGCGGCACACTGGCCGTAGCCGCCACATCGGCCAGACGCTTTTCGTAAAGGCCGATGATGTTCTGGTAGGCGGCCAGGTCTTTCGTATCGGCATTGATGGCGCGTTGGAAGTATTTCAGCGCGTTGGCGTACGGGCCGATCACGTAGTCCGGATCGTCTCTGCACAAGGCCAGAGCAACACCCATTGAATTGAGCGTGTTCACCTTGTCTTTTTCGAAATTCTTCTGGTCGGCCTCAAAGCTCTTGATCAGTTCGCGGCGCTTTGGCGTGGGCAGGTTCTTCTCCGTCATGGCGGAAAGCAGCGCCAGGCGCTTGCCTTCGTCGGAGCGCTTCCCAGTGCCGCCCGTGGCGCGTGTGCGCTCGAAGTACGCCACCGCTTCCATTGGCTTGCCGTTCTGTGAAGCAACCATCGCGGCGAGGGTATAGAACTGTTCTTGCGCCGGACGCGAAGGCGCGATGCCGGCCGTCTCCCGATCGACAATCTGACGGCAGTCCTTCTCGAGATCCTTAGTGGCGGCGGCACCGCCACGGTGCATTTTTACCAGAGCGGTGTTGATCATGGCATCGACGCAGTTTTTCTGAGCGGTCATGGCCCGATCGAAATACTTCTGCACGTCCGGCAGAATCTTGGGCTGCTTTTCCTTGGCCGCGCCCATATACATCGCGACGCCGGCGCCCACCAGCGCCGACGCCTTTTCCCGGTCGGCGACGCCCTCCAGGTTCACGATCTCTTCAAAAGCCTTTTGAGATTCGACGTACGCCTTCTGCCTGAAAAGCAGGTTGGCCAGGTAGAAGCGCGCGTTGGTTTTCTTTGGATTGAGTTCCACCAGAAGCTTGCACGCGTCAATGCCGTTGGAAATTGCGTCGCCGCTATCATCGTACATGGCCTGCATGATGCGCCCGCGGCCAATGGCTTCCGCGCGCCGTTCGGAATTGGCGCGCCACATCGTCAGAAGAATCAGGATGCCAACGACGAAACCGCCGATACAGACGAGCAGTTTGATCGAGACCTCGAACTTGCCAATGCGCATCAGCTCTGTCCGTCCTTTGAGCTCAGTTGAGCACCTTTCCGGCAATTGCGTAGAAGGGCACCGGCCCAATCTTCATGGAGTCGCCGACCTCTGGAGGGTCATTGGCCCAAGCCGTGGATTTGTCCGCGATGATAAAGACACAGCCGCGCGGAACCACCATCTCCGGGAACGTCCACTCCGCCTTCTCAACTTTATAGCTGGTCGTCTTGCCGCCCACTTTCACGGCCGCCGGGCTGACTTCGATACGCTCGCCTTCCAGCGCCGCGATGTGGCCGAAGCGGTACTCGCTTGGCCGGCCTGGCAGGTAGTAGGCCACAGTATCGCCGGCCTTCAGATCTGAAATGGAGCTGACCTTCAGGTCGATGGAGTATTTCCCCGGCGCCAGGACGTCGGCGTTCATGCTGTAATCGCTGGGATCGAGCACAACCTTGGAGTGCTGCGACTTGAACAGCTTGAAGCCGCCGACGATCATCCCCATGGTAAGAACGAAGACAATGATGGAGCGGACAATTTCACTCACGTTGATGCTCCGCCTCCGCTTTGCCGCAAACTCTATCTCTTGCAGACCAAAGACTTGTTACACGTTTACGCTACTACGTCAAGGCAGGAAAATGGGTGCCTGTGTGGCACGGGCAGGCCGCCGGAGCGTCTTTTTGCTCTGGCGGATTGCCCGTGAATCCGGAGTGCCGCCGCACGGGCAATCCACGCCACAAGAAGCCGTGGCGTGGCCTGCCCGTGCCACACAAGCATGCGCGTGCCACCCCGCTTCTTCCCACTTGACTTGCCGCCATCTCGGGGTACGAAAGCTAACGCATCACGCATCGGAGAGCCACATGCCAGCACCGCCCATTACCGTCACACTCAGCAAGTTCGAACAGCTTGAGATCCTCCGCGCTGAGATCGAAGCGCGCGAAGAGGAGCTCCACAACCTCGATCGGCAGATTCGCGAGCTTCTCTTCGAGCTGGAACGGCAGAAGTTCCTCAAATTGCTGCACCCGCTGTTCCAACGCATGCAACCGCCGCAGGATCTTGCCAACTTGGGCCAGTTGAACACCACGCGCGAGCAGTTGACCGACGCACTGCAAACCATGCGCGACACCATGACCGCTCTGGAAACCGAAACGGCCGGCCAGGCCGCCCCCGCTTCGCGCCTGCGGTCCAACGCGCCCCCCGCGGCTCCCGGTATTGGCCGCAAGAAATTCGACTCCTTCGACGATTTCAAGGCGGCAAAAGGCCACTGACGTTTGTCCGTGGTCAGTGGTCCGTTGTCCGTTGTTGGCATGCGAGACTGCATGGCGATTTCGCCTTCAAAAGACGACTGACTATTGACTACGAACTCCTGACCAAGAGTGGTGTATCCGAATGCAGGCTTTAGAGAGAAAGAGACTCCTGTGAAGACGATGAAGAAACTGAAGTGCAAGGTTCCCGGCTGCAATAAACCGCATCACGCACAGGGTTATTGCCAAACCTGCTACGACGACCTCCGCAAAAAGAAGCCCGGCAAACAGGCCAAACTGCCCGTCCAAGCGTCCGCGAAAAAAGCTCCGCCACTCACCAAAGGTAAAGAGGATAAGCATCTGGAAACTCCGCCCGTCGAAAGCGGCAAGGCCCGCACCCGCAAAGGCTCCGCCACCACCCCACCCGCTCCTGCAGGCGCTGCCGCCAGCGAACCCAAGCCCGGCCGCCTCGGCCTGATCAAAACGCGCCACGAAGCCATGAAGCGCGAGATCGACCAGATCCGCGAGGACCTCGAGTCCGAAGAAGAAGAATAACGGCGGGCTAACCGCAAATACTCAAAGGCGCAAAGAACGGACTTCATGGTTTCTTTCCGCTCCCTGCACCCATCGCTGCGCCCACGCACGCGCCCAGATGCAGCACGAGCATGGCTAGAGCGCCTTGCCAGAGGAAGTGGAGTGGGCTGCTATAAAGCAACTTGGGCACCCCAATCCATTCGCCAAAACCGCGAGGGCTCATCGCTCCCAAGAAGTATCCCGCGACGAAGCCGAAGAGAACGCCAAGGACCATTGCCGGCGTTTGTCCAACAACCAATCCATAGAATAAGCCGAGGCATGCGCCCGTAACGATGGCCACCCACGTGACGGCATTGACCTCTGGGATGTAAACAACTTCACCATAGCCTTCCAGAAAAAAAAGGCTGTGCCCAAACGGAAACTTCGGCGCCAAAATCATCGCCGCGACCAACGCCAAAAAAAGCATCACCGCACCGATGAACGCGAACGACCAGTGCTTTCCTGGCAAAGCCACCGGCATGACTGCCGCATTCACCCACAGCGCCGCCATGATCACAAACAGCAGCAGCGGCGGCAGGAACTGAACGTCCTTCAGCCAATACAGCAGCGGCCCAACGACCGCGCCCGACACCGCCGCCCACAGCAGATGCTTGGGCAGCGCCTTGAACATTTCCGTGCGTGAAAGCGTCGGAGCAACTCGCGGCATAGGTCAGCCATTGCCGTTCATCTAAAAACTCTTCGCGCCTTTGCGTCTTTGCGGTTCAAAAAAAGCCTTACACTCCCACCGCCAGCCGCCGCGCGAATTTTTCCGGCAGGCCATTGTCGATGATCAACTTCTGAGCGGTGCGAAAATCATACGGCCGGCGCACGAACGTCACCGTCCAGTTCTCCGCGTCGAAAATCGCGAAGCTCGCCAGCGGGCACTTGTCCCGCGGCTGGCCGACGCTTCCGGGGTTGATCAGATACACGTCGTTGCGGTCGAGTTGAAACGCCTTTGTCTCGCGCAGATCGCTGATGACCTGCTTGGTGCCGATCAGCATGGGGATGTGCGTGTGGCCGAAGAAGCAGACCTTCATCCCCGGAAAATCGTTCACCATGCAGTTCAGATTCTTGCTGATTTCCGTCGCCGACAGAATGTACGCGTCGCGTTCGACCAATGAACCATGCACCATGATGAACGCATCGTCCACCGTCATGCCCTGCGGAATCTGCCGCAGGAAGCGCGCGTTCGATGGCGAGATGTTGTCCGCCGTCCACTCCAGCACCTTCGCCGCGGTCTTGCGCATGCGCGGGTCTTTGTCGCCGATGACCTGCCGGTCGTGATTGCCGGCGATGGTGTGGATGTTGGGCTTGTCTTTGACGGCCTGGATGCACTCGAACGGCTCCGCGCCATAGCCGACCAGGTCGCCCATGCACAGGATCTTGTCCACGCCCGCCGCCTGCAGGTACTCCATGGCCACTCGCAAGGCCGTGTAATTGGCGTGGATGTCCGAAATGAGTCCGTATTTTGAGGCCAGCGGCATTGGACCTGTTGTGTCCTCGCGCGAGCGTCTACGTGCGCTTCCGTGTTGCACCACTCACATCGATGCAAGCAACCGATTATGTCCAAAGCGTTCACGCCTGCAAGTTGAAACCGCTTTACTCAGTCGAGAAGTCAAGAAGTCCAGCGTCGAGAAGTCGAAGGCTTATGACTGTCTGGACCGGAATCTCACAAGCCCTCGACTCCTTCGACTTCTGGACTTTCTCGACTCCTGGACTTTCGCACCTTGCTCGCGTAAATTTCTCTCAGAACAAAAGGAGCCCTTGAATGCCCAAGTACGTCCTGAAGATCCTCGTCGATATCGAAACCCGCGACGACATCGAAGCCCGCCGCGCCGCTTCCTCACTCGTTCAGAGCGGCCTCGCAACAGCCGCCGGCATCCGCGACATCGTGCTCCACTCCCAGACCGACAATAAGTCCATCCACATGAACCCCGACGGCACCTACTCCGGCCAGTGGCAAAAAGGCGGCGGCCGATAACTGCCAATGCGGAATGATGAATTCTGAATGATGAATTCGGATTTGGCATCACAAGCCTTATTCCTCATCCATCATTCCTCATTCATCATTCAACAACAAGCCCCCGCTCATCGCAGGGGCTCGGTCTTCAATGTCAAAGAACACTCGTTCTACTTCTGCTCGCCTTCCGCCTTCGGAGCTTCCGCCGCCGGTGGAACGGCTGGCGTCTCTGGAGCGGCCGCGGCCGGAGCCTGCTCGGCCGCCGGAGCTTCCTTTGCCGCTGCGACGGGAGCCGCCGCTTTCTTCTTCGCCTTCTTGCTGCGGCGCTGCTTCTGCGACTTCTCGCGCGGGGTCACCTCGGCCTCGCACAGCTCCCACAGCACCAGCGTGGAATTGTCCCCCAGCCGCGTGCCGTAATACTTCGAGCGGTTGAATTTCTGCCCGCGCGGAAGATCGGCCTTCGCCTGTCTGATCGTGGTGGGCAGGCGAATGATGCGCGTGTAACCACCCGTGCGCGCTTCAAACCGCGTCTTCACCTCGCCAAAAAGCTTCAGGATCGTTCGCTTGGCGGCAACGGTGGAACCCAGTTCCTTGAGCGCCAGCCGGCGGTGATGCGGCGTGCCCTTCTTGGCCAGCGTGATCAGCTTCTCAGCGATCGGCCTGGCGGCCTTGGCCTTCTGGACCGTAGTCCGAATCCGGCCGTGCTCGATAATGTTCATGACCATGTTCCGCATCATCGCCGTGCGATGGGACGAATGACGGCTGAAACTCTTTACTGCACTCAAGTGACGCATGTTTCTTCCTTAGTCTGGAGTCTTGGAGTCTGGAGTCTGGAGCCGGTTCTGTTGACTCCAGACTCCAGACTTCTGTACCTATGCTCCCGTTATGTTCGCCGCCGCCGTCTCTTCCGGCACTTCCATGCCGAACGTCAAGCCCATGTCCGCCAGCTTCTTCTTGATCTCCTTCAAGCTGGTCTTGCCGAAGTTCTTGATCTTCAGCACGTCGCCTTCGTTCATCTTCACCAGATCGCCCAGCGTCTGAATGTTCGCCGCGGCCAGGCAGTTCTCCGCGCGCACCGACGGTTCGAGCACGCTGACCGGCATCCGCAGCTTCTCGCGAAGCTCCTTGCCAGCCGATTCCTCGCCGACTTCCAGCTCGCCCGCGGGAATCTCTTCGCCCGCCGCCTCGATCTGCTTGCCCAACTCGAAGTACTTGACGAATGGATTGAAGTGCTTGCGCAGAATCGTGGACGCTTCCACCAGAGCCATCTCCGGCGTGATCGTCCCGTCCGTCCAGATCTCGAGAATCAGCTTGTCGAAATCGGTCTGCTGGCCGACGCGCGTGTTCTCAACCTTGTAGCGCACGCGGCGAACCGGCGTGTAGATGCTGTCGATCGGAATGACGCCGATCGCCGATTCAGGGCTGATGTTCTCTTCGGCCGTCCGGTAGCCGCGGCCCCGGCGAGCCGTCATTTCGATGTTCAGCGCCACGTCGTCGGTCAGCGTGCAGATCAGCAGATCTGGATTGACGATCTCAAACCGCTCGTCGCGCTGAATGTCGCCGGCCTTGAGCGGTCCCTTGGTCTTGCGCTCAAGCCTGAACGTCACCGGTTCGTCGGTGTGCAGGCGCAGGCGCAGTTCCTTGATGTTCAAAACGATGTCGGTGATGTCTTCGTACAGGCCGGGAATCGCCGTGAACTCGTGCGACACGTGCGTCGTCTTCTGTTTTCCGTCCTCGCCGTTATGAGTGACCTCGACGCGCACGGACTGTACAGCCGCACCTTCCAGGCTGGACAGCAGCACGCGCCTCAACGAATTACCGACCGTCACGCCGTACCCGCGTTCGAACGGTTCCGCCGCAAATTTACAGTACCGCTCATTGGCGGTTTCTTTCTCGGGGCTTACATGGGTGGGAAGTTCAAAGCCACGCCAGCGAATACGCATAGTCTTTCCTCGCGTTCCTCTTTCGGTTGCGCCACGCAGCCCGCCTCGAACAAGGGGCTAGAGGATGAGCCCCGCCGATGCGGAAGGCGGCTGCGGTGTCTGAGGCTTCTTCGGACGGCCTGCTGCCGCCTGAAAGCCTCGCAAAGCCCCGGGCCCTTCGCCGCTTCCGCGCGGCATGCGGTACCACGGAGCCAAACTGAAAAAACCGAAATCCGAAAGAAACTGCAAAACAGCGAACGGACAAACTGCAAACCGGATTGTCGCATCGTTTTTCTGTTTCGCTGTTTTCTGTCTTTTCCTTCTCCTTCGAATTTCGAGTTTCGAATTTCTGTTACTTCGACAGCAATTCCACGATGAGCTGCTCTTGCACCGGGATCGACACGTCTTCGCGCGTCGGCATCCCCACGATCTTGCCGTTCAGCGCTTCCGGATTGGCGGAGATCCACGACGGCAGCATGCGAGCCTTTGTTTCATCCAAACGAGCGCGCACCCGCTTGGTGCTCTTCTCGCGCGGCCGGCAGGCGATCTCGTCGTTGACTTCGACCAGGTAGCTCGGAACGTTCACGCGGTGGCCGCCGACATTGATGTGGCCATGCGTGACCAACTGGCGAGCTTCTGCGCGGGACGCGGCCCAGCCGAGCTTCAACACCACGTTGTCCAGGCGGCGCTCGAACAAAATCATCAGCGTTTCGCCGGTGTTGCCCTTGGAGCGGGACGCTTCAGCGAAATAGCGGCGGAACTGCTCTTCGAACACGCCGTAGAAGCGCTTGACCTTCTGCTTCTCGCGCAGGCCTTCGCCAAACGACGACACCTTGCCGCGGCGGAAACTCACCTGACCGGGCGGATAGTCGCGCCGAGCAATCGCGCACTTCTCGGATTCGCAGCGTACACCTTTCAGAAACAACTTCATGCCTTCACGGCGGCATAGCCGGCACTTCGGACCTGTATACCTTCCCATTGTCTCTCCACGTTGAAAGTCGAGCAGGCCCGGAAAAGTCGAGAGTCTGTAGAAGCCAATTGTGGGCTCGGATATCCGGCCTTTGACTTCTAGACTGCTGGACCCCTGGACTGCTGGACTTCACTGCGCATTGTCGTTTACTTCCGGCCGCCCGCTTGAAAAGCAAAAGTAAAAGGTAGAAAGGCAAAAGACCCTGCTCACGCCCTACTCTTCTTTTTCCTTTTCTCCTTTTAACTTTTTACTTCTGTCGGGCTCGTCTTCTCTTCCCTGCTCACTCCCCGGTGCGGAAGACGCGACGCGCTAAATCCGGTCGCATCGGGGTGATTCTCTCAAATCCTCTGTAAAAAAATGCACGTGTGGTGATTTACTGCCTTTTCCTGTCCCACCCGCGCCTATTGTATCTCCAAACTTCTGTAAAAAAGTGCACCTGTGGTGGTCTTCAGCCTTCCCGAACCCTGACCCTGCCGTTTTCGTGTCCAAAACTGCACAAGTGCAGCTCTTACCGCTCAACTCTCGCCCTAACCTCTCATATTCGCTTGCGGCCAAGAGCTAAGAGCCAAGAGCTCGCGTTACACTCGCCTTCGCTTGCGGGGCCGGCAGCCGTTATGCGGCAGCGGCGTCACATCTTCAATCGCCCGCACGTTCAGGCCAGCAGCCTGAAGACCGCGGATCGCCGACTCGCGGCCCGATCCTGGTCCCTTAACGCGGACTTCGACTTCTTTCATCCCCATCTTCAGCGCCTTTTCGGCGACGGCCTCGGCCGTTCGCTGAGCGGCAAACGGGGTGCTCTTGCGAGCGCCCTTGAACTTCACCGTGCCGGCAGAATCCCAGCACAGCGTGTCGCCGTCCGTGTCGCTGATGGTAATGATCGTATTGTTGAAGGTTGCCTGCACGTGAGCGACCCCGCGCGCCACGCTGCGTTTGACCTTCTTCTTCTTGTATGCCTTTGCCATGACTGACGGTTCCCGGTTCGTAGTTCCCGGTTTCTGGTTCTTGCGGCGGGTTCCCGGTTGCCATCAACCACGAACCACGAACCACGAACCAGAAACCTGTTGTTAGCGCATTTCCTTCACTGACCGCTTCACGGCCACTGTCTTCTTCTTCCCCTTGCGGGTACGAGCGTTTGTGCGCGTGCGCTGGCCGCGAACTGGCAAGCCCTTGACGTGGCGCGAGCCGCGGTAGCAGTTGATCTTCTTCAAGCGCAAAATGGCCTGCTGGACCTTGCGGCGCAGAGCGCCTTCGACCGGTCCGGAGCGGCCGTCTTTGATCATTTCATCGTTGTAGTTCTTGTCGATGAAACCAGTGATCTTGGCGACCTCGTCATCCTTCAGATCGCGTGCCCGCGTATCCGGATTGATGCCGGTCTCCTTCAGAATCCTCTTGGCGCGAAACTGCCCGACGCCATAGATGTACTGCAAAGCGATCTCAATGCGCTTTTCGTTCGGAATGTCAACACCCAGAATGCGCGGCATGCTTCCTTCTCTCCGTTTTTACTTTTTGAATCTGCCTCAAAGCAGGAAGTAAAAAGTCACAAGTAAGAGGGCAAAAGAACAGTTCCCGCCCGCTTTCCTCTCTCTTCTTTTTACTTTTTCCTTTTTACTTTTTACTTTCCCTATCCTTGCCGCATCTTGTGCCGCGGGTTCGTGCAAATGATTCGCAGCCGGCCTTTGCGGCGGACAATCTTACAGTGCTCGCAGCGACGCTTGATCGACGGTCTCACCTTCATGAACTTCCAACTCCTTCCGTTTACCGCTCTTTCCCCCGCGTCTCCGCGTGGGTTTTAGAATCTCAGTGCCGTTACTCCTGCCTCCTGCTTACAGCCTACTGCCTCCTGCTGTTTCGCACGCCTCTGCGTCTCTGCGGTGAAAACTATCCGCGGAATACAATCCGGCCTTTGCTCAGATCGTAGGGAGACATCTCGACAGTCACTCGGTCGCCTGGAAGAATCTTGATAAAATTCATCCGCATCTTGCCCGAAACGTGAGCCAGGATGATATGCCCGTTGGCCAGTTCAACCTTGAACTGGGTGTTGGGCAACGCCTCGCGGACGGTGGCCTCCAACCGAATGGGTTCTTCTTTTGCCATTATGCCCGTTCAGAAAAGTCAAAATCCAACCGCGACCGTGCGGCACCGCGCGGCCGGCGCTTGGAAAGCCTAATCTTTTATCAAAACTGTCCTGCCTTGTCAACCCCAACTAGAAAAACTTTGTGCCAAACTTCAAAAAACTTGTCATTTGTCATCGGTCATTAGTCATTAACTGCCCGAAGAACGCTTGCGCAATGACCAATGACTAATGACTAATGACTAATGACTAATGACTAATGTCCAATGACCAATGACCCCGTCACAGCTTCGTCAGTATCTCAATCTTATCCGGCAGAATCGCCACCGTGTGCTCGAAGTGCACGGAACGCCCGCCATCCTTCGTCCGCACCGGCCACTGGCCTTCGATCGACACGACCTCGTGCCGGCGTTCGTTAACCATCGGCTCAACCGCCAGCACCATGCCGGGCTGCAGCGTCTTCCCCAGCAGCGGAATCCGGTCCTTCATCGTCACGTAATTCGGAACCTGCGGCTCCTCATGCAACTGCTGCCCAACCCCATGGCCCACGTAATCGCGCACGACCGAATACCCGCGCGACTCCACCAGCGTCTGCACCGCGCGCGACAGTTCCCCCAGTTTCCCCCGCGGCCGCATCGCCGCGATCCCCGCGTAAAGCGCCTCTTCCCCGGCTTTCAACAATCTCTTGCCGGCCTCGTCAGCCTCGCCCACGGGAAAAGTCCAGGCCGCATCCCCGATGTATCCGTTCAGAATGCAGCCAATGTCGATCGAAACCAGATCGCCCTGCTTCAGCGGCACGTCGTTCGGCACGCCATGCACCACCACGTCGTTGACCGAGGCGCACAGCGACGCCGGAAAAGGCACTTTTCCCGGAAACTGATAGCCCTTGAAGGGCGAGCGCCCACCACACTTGACGATGTGAGCCGTCGCCATCTCGTCCAACTGCCGCGTCGTCGCGCCGACTTTGATGTTCTCGCGAATCATCTGCAGGCACTGCGCAACCACGCGCCCCGCTTCGCGGATCAGAGCAACCTGGCGTTGGGAGTAAAGATTCTGAGCCATTTCCTTTAACTGCACACCACAGAGGACACGGAGGACACAGAGGAGAACTTCTCTGTGTTTTTCCATTCCTTCCCTCTGCGTCCTCTGCGTCCTCTGTGGTAAGATTTTTTAGTGCCCGCCGCAGCAGCACCCGCCGCTCTTCTTCCCGCCTTTGTTCACCGCGTCCTTCACCAAACCCGCAATCTCGTCCATGCTGCCGCTGCCCGGAACTTCGACCAGCAGCCCCGCCTTCTTATAGTAGTCGATCAGCGGCGCCGTGTCACGCCAGTACGTCTGCTGCCGCACCAGCACCGTCTCCGGCTTGTCGTCGTTGCGCAGAACCACCGGCTTGCCGCACACATCGCAAACGCCGTCTTTCTTCGGCGGCTTGCTGGCCAGGTTGTAGACCGCTCCGCACTTCGGATCGCTGCAGCTCCGCCGCTGCCCGAGCCGTTCCTGCACCACCTTGTCCGGCGTGTTGATCAAAATCACCTGCTCGATCGGCAGCTTGCGGTCCGACAAAGCCTTCTTCAGCGCGTCCGCCTGAGGCAGCGTGCGCGGAAAACCATCCAGCACAAATCCCTTCGCACCGGCCGCCACTGCCTTGTCAATCGCCTCCACCAGCACGCCGATCACCACCTCGTCCGGAACCAGCTTGCCGCCTTCCATGTAGCCCTTGGCCTGCAAACCGACCGGCGTCTTGGCCGCCACCGCCGCCCGCAGCATGTCGCCAGTGGACATGTGAGCCAGCCCGGCGTCTTTGCACAGCTTCTGAGCCTGCGTGCCCTTCCCCGCGCCCGGCGGCCCCAGCATGATCAATCTCGTTGCTGCCATGCTTCCCTCCACTCTGAAATCACATCAGAAGAGATCCGCAGAAAAGACCGAGGGTATAGGGTATGGGGCATAGGGTATGGGGATGGCTTTGCGATGACGGCCTTCCCTAAACCCGATACCCCAGACCCTATACCCTGCTGTTATCCGCGTCTTCCGCGGATTCTCATCCCGCCCTTCAAGAATCCTTCGTAGCGCTCCATCAGCATGTGCGATTCGATGCGGTTGACCATGTCCAGAGCGACACCGACGACGATGAGCAAGCCCGTGCCGCCGAAGAAGTCCGAAATCGTGTAGCTCACCGACAGCGCATTCTGGATGACCTGCGGCACCACCGCGATGATCGCAATGAAAATCGCGCCGGCCAGAGTGATCCGGTTCATCACCGTCTCGAGATAATCGCGCGTGTCGTTGCCCGGCCGGATACCCGGGATGAACATGCCGTACTGCTTGAAGTTCTCCGCATGCTCCTTCGGATCGAACAGAACCGCCGTGTAGAAGTACGAGAAGAACACGATCAGAGCCAGGTAGATCGTCATGTACAGGAACGATCCCGGCACGAAGAATCCAGCCATCCCCTGCCAGGCGTTCCCCAGCGGCACCTTCGCCAGCACCATCGGCAGCACCATCAGCGACTGCGCGAAGATGATAGCAATCACGCCCGACGCATTCAGCTTCAGCGGCAGGAAATGCTGCTGCTTGAAGCCCACGCGCGAACGCTTCGGAGTCTGCATTGGAATGCGGCGCGTCGCTTCGGTCACGTAGACCACCGACATCACCATCAGCATGAACAGCGAGATCAGGATGAAGATCGTGTCCGGACCGACCGCCGACGGATTGGCGCTGTCGATCGCCGGGTCGAAGCGCCGCACGATTTCCTGCAGCGCCACCGGCAAGCGCGACACGATGCCGATCTGGATGATCAGCGACATGCCGTTGCCCAGGCCGAATTCGTCAATCTGCTCGCCCAGCCACATCAGGAACAGCGTGCCGGCCGTCAGGATGATCGCCGAACTCAGCAGGAACAACGGCCCGCTGTTGATCACCATCGGCTGGCCGCTGAAGCGTTGAGCCTGCAGCGTCGAACAGATGATCACCGCCTGGATGATGCACAGGATCGTCGCCCCGTACCGCGTCCACTGCGTGATCTTGCGCCGGCCGCTCTCGCCTTCCTTCGCCACCTTCTGCAATGCCGGCACGATCGCCGTCAAAAGCTGGAAGATGATCGATGCGGATATGTAAGGCATGATGCCTAAGGCAAAAATAGACATCTTCCGCAAACCGCCGCCGGAAAACATGTCCAGAATGCCCAGGAATTCGCCGAAGCCCGTGCCTTTATGGCTGCTGATCGCGCCAGACACCGCCTCCAGGTTAATGCCCGGCAGCGGAATGAAAACGCCGATGCGCGCAAAAACCAGCAGGCCCAGTGTCCACAGGGTCTTCTTGCGAAGCTCGGGGATTCTGGCGATGTTCGCAAAAGCCGAAAACATGCCGTCACCCTTCGTGAGTAGTAAAAAGAGGCGGGCCCACTACCTGAGGCCCGCACTGAAGCACTAATTTACTTGAGAATCACACAACCGCAAACTACGTTTCAACTTCACCGCAGAATCCATCGTCTCAAGCCTCGGGCCTAAAGCCTCAAGGCCGTCACTCCGCCTTCTTCTCCGCCTCGCCACCTTCGGGCTTCCCGCCTTCAGGCTTTGCTGGAGCGGCGCCTTCGGCCTTCGGCGGCTTGGGCGGCTTGGGAGCTTTCGGAGGCTTGGGGGCGCCTTCGGCCTTCGGCGCGCCTTCGGCAGCCGGAGCACCACCCTCTGGCTTCGCCGCGGGCTTCTCGCCTTTCGGCTTTCCGCCCTCCGGTTTCGCGCCGCCTTCAGGCTTCGCGCCACCTTCCGGCTTCCCACCCTTGCCTGGCTTGCCCTCGCCCTTTGGAGCGGCGGCGGCCTTGGCTTTTTCAGCGGCGGCTTTCTCCGCGGCAATCTTCTTGAAGTTGGGCGACGGCTTCTTCGGCGCGCCGCCAATCCATTCCACCTTGCCGCCAGCCTTCGTAATCTTTTCGATCGCGCTCTTGCTGAACGCATCGGCCTTGACCGTCAAAGCCACCTTCAGTTCACCTTCGCCCAGGATCTTCGCCAGGTAACCCGACGGACCGCTCAGCAGACCCTTCTTCGCCAGTTCTTGCGGGCCAATCACGCTGCCGGCCTCGAACTCCGCCAACTCGCCCACGTTCACCACGCTGTACATCACGCGGAACGGGCCGTTGTTGAAGCCGCGCTTCGGCAGGCGGCGGAACATCGGCATCTGCCCGCCTTCGTACGTCACCTTCATCGCGTAGCCCGACCGCGCCGTCGCGCCCTTCAGGCCGCGGCCGCTGGTCTTGCCAATCCCGCTGCCCGGACCGCGTCCCACGCGTATCTTCTTCTTGTTCGAAAGGTCAGCTTTGCGAGCATCGTGCAATTGCATGGTAAGAAACCTCGTTTAGCGGGCGTCGCCCGGAATCCTCTTTCTCCGCGTCTACTTCGTCTCTGTTGCCGCTGGAGCCGCCGCATCGCCGCCGGCTTCGCTGCTGGCCGCTGCTGGCGCCGAACGCTGATCCCGGCCACCACCACCCGGACCGCCCTGCCCGCGCCGCCGGCCTTCCGGCGGACCGCGCCGCTGCTCGCGCTCAAAGCGCGGCTTGGGCGGCGGAGCCGACAGGCTGGCCGCCAACTGAGCGTCGGCCGGAAGCTGAATGCCGCGCAGCGCCGAAACCGTGTCCCGGTTGCGCAGCCGCTGCAGGCCCTCGATCGTCGCCTTCACCAGATTCTTCGAATTGTTCGAGCCGCCGTAGGACTTCGTCAGAACGTCGCGCACCCCGATGCATTCCAGCACGTTCCGCACCGCCGAGCCGGCGATGACGCCCGTGCCGGGCAGAGCGGGGATCAGGATCACCGATGAGGCGCCGTAAACACCGCGCACTTCATGCGGGATCGTGCTGCCGAACACCGGCACGCGCACCAGATGCTTCTTGGCGTCCTTGACCGCCTTCTCGATCGCGTTGGGCACTTCGCGAGCTTTTCCGTAGCCCACGCCCATCACGCCGGCGCCGTTTCCGACAACCGACATTGCCGCGAACGAAAAGCGTTTGCCGCCCTTGACCACCGTCGCGCAGCGCCAGATGTCAATGACTCGCTCTTCAAGGTTCAGCCCTGCTGCTTCGATACGTTCCGCCACGTTTATCTCTCCAACTGACCGCTGCCCGCCAACTGCCCCACCTGCAAATTCACCTTCCGCATCCCGTCTCCCCCTTCCCTTCGAGGGAAGGGGGCCGGGGGGTTAGGTCTGCGGCGCCTTCCGGCCCTCCGGGCCGGCCGCTCCCTTACGGTCGCGGTTCTGATCTCCTGCCTACTGCCTCTGCCTACTGCCGCTATCTGTTTAGAACTTCAGCCCGCCCTCTCGCGCTCCGTCCGCCAGCTCCTTGATCCGGCCGTGGTAGATGTACCCGCCGCGGTCGAAGACGATCTGGGTGATGCCCTTCTCTTTGGCTTTCGCAGCCACCAGTTTGCCGACGGCGCGAGCGGCCTTCTTGTTGGCGCCGGTCTTGAACTGGTCGCGCAATTCCTTGTGCAGCGAACTGGCCGCCACCAGCGTCGCGCCCTTCACGTCGTCGATAATGCTGGCGTAGATGTGCTTGGAGCTGCGGAAAACGTTCAACCGCGGCCGAGCGGCCGTGCCTGAAATCCGCTTGCGCACTCTCTCGTGCTTGCGGACGCGTTTTTCGGAGCGAGATACGACACTCATGTTCCTGATCCTTCTCTGCGCTTTCGCGCCTCTGACCTGGTAGCGCCGGCCTCCGTGCCGGCCCTTTACCCGCGTTCTAAGGCAGCTCCGGAACAACCGGCCCACCCGCGAGCGTTACGTCAAAATTGGCATTTTGGATTTTCGATATTGGATTAACGCCTCGCAGGCCGCCCAATCCAAAATCCAAAATCACTCCTGCCTACTGCCTCCCGCCTACTGCCTACTGCTGCCGTTAGGCAGCACCGCCCGTTGCCGCAACCGTCTTGCCCGGCAGCTTCCGGACCACTTCGCCCTTGTAGCGGATGCCCTTGCCCTTGTAGACGTCCGGCGGACGAATCGCGCGCAGCGAAGCGGCAACCTGTCCGACCAACTGCTTGTCGTGTCCCGTAATGTCAATGGCGGTCGGCGAGGCCAGCGTGACCTTCACGCCATCCGGGATCATGTAGATCTCCGGGACCTTGTTGTTGTAGCCGACGTAAAGCTGCAGCTTGTTGCCCTGGACCAGAGCGCGGTAGCCGACGCCTTGGATCTCCAGCGACTTGGAGTACCCTTTCGTCACGCCGAGCATGATGTTGGCGATCAGAGCGCGGTAGAGCCCGTGCTTGGCACGGTCGGTGCGCAGGTCGCTGTCGCGCATCACGCGAATGACCTTGGCGGCCGTATCGACTTCGGCCCGCACCCCGCCCGTCAGCTCCTGCTTCGAGGTGCCCTTGGGGCCTTTGATCGTGATCGTCTGTCCCGCGACCGAAACTTCAACTCCGGCGGGAATGGGCACTGGCTGTTTTCCAATTCGCGACATGTTTCGCTCCGCTTTAAAGTCCGGAAGTCCTCAGTCCAGAAGTCCAGGAGTCCGCGGCTTGTGACCACACCCGCAACTCACCGGCTCTCAGACTTCAACCTCCAGGCTCCACATCTCAAACCATCGACTTCTAGACTTCTCGACCTCTGGACTTCTCGACTTTCGTTAGTAAACCTTAACGAGCACCTCTCCGCCCACGTTCTTCTCGATCGCTTCCTTGTCCGAAAGCACGCCCTTCGACGTCGTCAGCACCAGGCAGCCCATGCCGCGCAGGACGGGCTTAAGCTCGCCCTTCTGAAAATAGATGCGCCGCCCCGGCTTGCTCACCCGGTCGATCAGGTTGATCACCTGCTCCCCCGACCGGCCGTACTTCAAGAAAATCTTGAGGTTGTTCTGCGCCGGCGTCTTCGGCTCTTTGACGATCTCAAAGTTCTTGATGAAGCCCTCGCGCTGCAGCGTCTCGGCGATGGCGATGACGATCTTCGAGCTCCGCACGAGGACCGTCTCCCGTCGCAAATGCACCGCGTTGCGCACCCGGGTCAGCATATCGGCAATCGGATCGGTAACTGGCATCGTTTCTACCTCAGTGACGTTTCAGCCTCTTTTACACTCTGAGCACCCGTTCGCTTTGCGCTACTCAGCACTCAGCACCCAGAACTCAGCACTTCCAACATTCTCGCAAGCCGCCGACTTCTCGGCTCGGGACTCCCCGATTTCTCGACGTTCAGTTACCAGCTCGACTTCATCACGCCGGGAATGTCGCCCTTGTGCGCCAGCAGCCGGAAACACAGCCGGCAAATCTTGAACTTGCGGTAGTACCCCCGCGACCGCCCGCACAACTCACAGCGGTTGTACTTCTGCGTTGAGTACTTCGGCGTCTTCTTGCATTTCGCTTTCCAGCGAACACTGGCCATTTTCTTTCTCCTGACTTACTTTTTTTTCTCTGCGCCTCTGCGTCTCTGCCGTGAAAACTAGCTTCCGCGGAACGGACAACCCAACGCTCTCAGCAGCTCCCGCGCATGCTCGTCCTTCTTGGCCGTCGTGCAAATCGTCACGTCCATGCCGTGCAGGATGTCAACCTTGTCGGTCTCGATCTCGGCGAACACCGTCTGCTCCGCCAGGCCCAGCGAATAATTTCCCCGTCCATCGAACGCGCGGGGGCTCAAACCGCGGAAGTCGCGCACGCGGGGCAAAGCGATGTTGAAGAGCCGATCCAGGAACTCGTACATCTTCGCGCCGCGCAGCGTCACCCGGCAGCCAACCTGCATGCCTTCGCGCAGCTTAAAATTGGACACTGACTTCGTGGAGATCGTGACCACGGCCTTCTGTCCGGTGATGTTCGTCATGTCGGCCAGGCACGTCTCGGCGACTTTCGGCTGATTCTCGGTCGCAGCCTTGCCAAAGCCCATGTTCAAGCAGACCTTCACCAGCCGCGGCACGGCGTTTTTGTTCTTCAGGCTGAACTTTTCCATCAGCGATGGAACGACCTCGGCCGCGTACTTGTCCTTCAGCCGCAGCTTGATCGGCTTGACCTGCTCGCCGCCCGTCGCGCCCTTCGCGCTCTTGGCTTTGGCCGCGTCCGCCGCCTTCTTGGCGTCCTTCGCCGCCTTGATCTGAGCCAACTGCGCCGCACTCGGAGCCGCTACGCCGTCTCTCGGCTTCTTCTCTTTTTCTGGTTCTTTCTCTGCCATGTTTTTGCCCAATCCAAAGATCTGAAAAATCCGTCCTCTGCGTCCTCCGCGTCCTCCGCGGTTTGCTGTTCTACTTTCCGAACTGCCGCTTCGGCGCCGCTTCGACAACCTTCAAGCTGGACACGTGCACCGGGCGCTTGACGACCTTCAACCCGCCCGCTTCGCCGGTCTTCTGGTTATAGCGCGCCGTCTTCCACTGCTCGACCCCGCGCACCGGCACCTGGCGCTCGGCCTTGCGAGTCTTCGGGTGCGGAACTTCCAGCAGCGCCCGGCCGGTCATCCGGTTCACTTCCAGCACCGTGCAAATCGCCGGCTTCTTCGTGGCTTCGTCCATCACATTGGCGCCTTCGCCTTTGATGACCACCACTTTGTCGCCTTTGCAGATCTTCGTCTTAATCATCGTAGTCCTGAGTCCTGAGTCTTGAGCCTTGAGTGCTCGTTCAGACGACTTCCGCCGCCAGCGACACAATTTTCATGAAACCCTTCTGACGCAGCTCGCGAGCCACCGGTCCGAAGATGCGCGTGCCGCGCGGTTCTTTTTCCGGGGTGATCAGCACGATCGCGTTGTTGTCAAAGCGCACCGTCGATCCATCCGCACGCTTGACGGCCTTGCGCGTCCGCACCACTACGCCCCGCACCACCAGCTTCTTCTTGTCCTTCTTGCTGGTCGTCATGAACTCGCTGCCCGGCTGCACTTTCTTCACGGCCGCGACAATGATGTCGCCCACCGAAGCGTACCGCCGGTGCGTGCCGCCCAAAACCTTGATGCACTGCGCTGTCCGCGCGCCGGTATTGTCCGCGACGATCAGGTGTGTGTGGTGTTGAATCATGGTCGCCTTTCACTTCCCTTTGTTCGATTGCGCCCGGCCCAACCTTCTCCGCGTCCCCGTATCTCCGCGTCTTTAAGCCTTCGGCGCACCTTCAGCGGCGCCCGCTTCCGCGGCCGCCGGAGCCGCCGGTTCAGCCTTCTTCGGCGCAATCTCGACTTCCTTGATATCCAACTGCCCAAGCACCACGGCGCGCTCAACCACCCGCACCAGCCGCCAGCGTTTCTGCTTGGAAATCGGCCGCGTCTCAACGACTTCGACCCGGTCGCCCTTCTTGGCTTCGTTCTTCTCGTCGTGAGCGTGCAGATGCGTCGAACGGTTCAAGTACTTCCCGTACCGCGCATGCTTGACCAGGTGCTTGATCTCCACCGTGATCGTCTTGTGCCGCACGTCGCTGGTCACAATCCCCGTCTCGATCCGCCGGGAATTGCGCTCGCTCGCCACCTTCGCCGCACTGGCCGCACTCGTCTCACTCGCCATAACTCTCCGCCTTCCAGAAATCTCTTGCCCGACTCGTTCCTGCCTACTGCCTGCTGCCGCTGCCTACTGCTGTTTACTTCGCCTGCCCTACATCTTCGCGTTCCAACGCCGCTCGTGCGCGCTTCGCTTCAGCCAACGCCACCGCGCTGCGGTCCGCCGGGGTTTCCCAGCACAGGTGGCGAGCGCGCGTGCGCGCCGGCATCGGCTTGTGCTTCCGCTCGCCGGCGTTCTTCGCCAGTTGAGCCTGCACGTGGCTGGCGCGTTCGAGCACCGGCTTGAGCTGCTTGGCAACCTTCGCCGAAACGTCCTTCGCCGCCGGCTCCAGCTTGGCAATCCGCTGCTCCAGCTCCGCGCGGCGCGTCCGCTCGCGCAGAAGCGTCTGGATCCGCGCAATCAGCCGCTTGCCATCGCGCTTCTCGTGCGGCTTGATGGCCTCGCCCGTGGAACCGCGAACCACGCCGTCAAACAAGCTCTTCTTCGTCAGCCGCATCTGGTCTTCAAGTTCCTGGCTGGTCTTCTCGCGCAGGCTCTTGGCTGGTATGGCGCCCATGATCGTGTGTCCCTTCTAACCTTAAATCTGTACCTACTCTGTGTTCTCTGTGACCTCTGTGGCTTAAAACTCAGGTCTTCGCTTCAGGAACTTCACCTTGAACGGCAGCTTTCCTGCCTGCAGGCGGAAGGCTTCCCGCGCAGCGTTTTCCGGCAGACCGGCCAGTTCGAAGAGCACCGTGCCGGGCTTGACCACGGCCGCCCAGTACTCGATCTCGCCCTTGCCCTTGCCCATGCGCGTTTCAGCCGCAATCGCCGTAATCGACTTGTGCGGGAAGATCCGGCACCAGTAGCGCCCGGTCGTCCCGATGGCGCGAGCCAGAACCACGCGCGCCGCTTCCATCTGCTGAGCGGTCAGCCACGCCGGTTCGACCGACTGCACGCCGAAGTCGCCGAACGCAACATAGTTGCCGGCCGTCGCCTGGCCGCGGATGCGCCCGCGCTGACTCTTGCGGTACTTGACTCTCTTCGGCATCAAAGACATGAAACGAACTCCTTCGGTTACTCACTGCCTCAGCGCGTCGAACTGAACCCTGACCCCTGAACCCCGAACCCTGAACCCTGCGGCTCAGCTTTCCTGCGTCTGCTGCACGTCGTAGCTTTCCTTCTTGATCTTGCCCTTATAGATCCACACCTTCACGCCGATCACGCCGTAGTTCGTCGCCGCCTCGGCCAGACCGTATTCCACATCGGCCGTCAAAGTATGCAGCGGGAGCGAGCCGACATGGTACGGTTCGCTGCGAGCGATTTCGGCGCCGCCCAGCCGTCCGGCAACAATCACCTTCACGCCCAACGCGCCTTGAGCCATCGTCGCTTCCACGGCCTTCTTGACAGCCCGGCGGAAACTCGCGCGCTTCAAAAGCTGCTCGGCAATCGCTTCGGCCACCAGTTGCGCGTCCAGTTCCGGCTTGGTGATTTCGCGAATGTTGACCTGAACCTTCTTGCCCGACCCTTCCTTCGAAAACTTCTGCAGCTCTTCGCGAATCTTGTCGATCTCGGCGCCCTTCTTGCCGATCACCACGCCCGGCCGCGACGTGAACAAAAATACGCGCGTCTCGTCGCCGGTCCGTTCAATCTCAATCTTGCTCAAGCCCGCCTGGCGCAACCGGGCCTTGATGAACTTCTTGATCTTCTGGTCCTCGACGAGGAACGCGCCAAAGTCCTTCTTACGGGCATACCAGCGCGACAGCCAAGGCCGCGTAATACCAACCCGGAACCCATATGGATGAACTTTTTGACCCACTGCGGTACGCCTCCAAGTCAGGTTGAGGACTTTGGCCTCGGGTGCCGTTTCTCCCCGTCACCCCGTCTCCCCGTCCCCCCGTCAATGCCTGTGTTACTTTGCCTCTTCCGCTTCAGTCGGATCCACCGGCTGCGGGCCCAACACGACCGTAATATGGCTCATCCGGCGCAGAATCGGCCGCGCGCGTCCCATCGGGCCGGCCAGGAAGCGCTTCAGCCGCGGACCTTCGTCCGCGTAGCACTCCGCAACGATCAGCTCTTCGGGGCTTGCCCGGCCTTCGCTCTTCACGTCGGCGTTGCCCAAAGCGCTCAGCAGCACACGGTCCAGATAGTACGCCGCCCGCTTGCTCGAATAGCGCAGGATTTCGCGAGCCCGGTCCACCGGCTTGCCACGAATCTGATCGACCACCAGGCGCACCTTCTGCGGTGCCACGCGGATGTTGCGCAGGCTCGCACCGTAGTACCCGTCCGGATAGACCACCTTGTTCGTCGGCGGCTTCTCGTCTCCGGGATGCTTGCGCGCGATTCGCGCTGAGCTCTTCTCCTTACTGCGTTTGATGTGCGACATTTTCTTAGTCCTAGTGCTGAGCCTAAACTGCGCTGCTTCGGTCCCGCCGTTCCTGCCTACTGCCGCTGCCTACTGCCAACTAAGCTTTCGGTGCTGCCGGAGCTGCTGCGCCCGCTGCCGGAGCTGCGCCGCCCGCTGGAGCTGGCCCTGCGGATGCCGCGGCGGCCTTCTGAGCCGAACCGGCGCCGGAGTGGCCGCGGAACACGCGCGTCGGAGAGAACTCGCCAAGTTTGTGGCCGACCATTTCCTCGGTCACGTACACGCGCAGATGCTGCTTGCCATTATGGACCATGAAGGTATGGCCCACGAAGTCAGGCGTCACCGTGCAGGCTCGAGCCCACGTCTTGAGTGGCTCGCGCGCACCGGTGTTCTTCTGCTTCATGACCTTGTCGAGCAGCTTCTCGTCCACATAGGGACCTTTTTTCATTGAACGCGACATGGTTGAAAATCAAAAGTCAAAAGGCAAAAGTCAAAAGAAGCAGCTCATCCTTCAGCCGCATTTCCTGTTGTCTTCGCCCCCTGATCCTCTGCCCTTTCTCTTTCCGTGGCCGCTTTTTTCTTCGCCGTTTTCTTCTTCTTTTGCCTTCTTACTTTTTACTTTTCACTTCTTAATTAGTCCGCCTGCTGTGCCCCGCCCTTGCGCCGGCGGATAATCTGGGCGTTTGTTCGAGCTTTCGGCTTGCGCGTCTTTCCGCCCTTCGACAGCACGCCCGACCGCGACTGCGGAATGTGGCCCTTGCTGCGTCCTGAACCGCCGCCCATCGGATGATCGACCGGGTTCATCGCCGAACCGCGCCCTTGCGGGCGCTTGCCGAACATGAAGCGGTTGCGACCGGCCTTGCCGACGTTCACGTTCTGATGGTCCAGGTTTCCGATCTGTCCGACCGTCGCTCGGCAATCTTCAGGAACGAAGCGCATTTCGCCGCTGGGCAGAACGATCGTGACGTTGCCGTTTTCTTTGGCCAGCAGACGAGCTTCCCCGCCGGCGGCCCGCACCATTTTGCCGCCGGAACCCGGCTGCAATTCGATGCAGTGAATCTGTGTGGACAGCGGCATATTCTTCAGAGGCATCGCGTTGCCCACGTCAGGCTCCACGCGGTCGCCGGAAATCACCGTCTGCCCGACCTTCAGGTTCAGCGGAGCGATGATGTAGCGCTTTTCGCCGTCCTTGTAGTGCAGCAGAGCGATAAAGGCGGAGCGGATCGGGTCGTACTCGATGGCCGCAACCTTCGCCGGAATGCCGTCCTTGTTGCGCTTGTAGTCGATCTGCCGGTAAATCTTCGGGTAGGCGCTTTCCATGGCGCGGTTCGTAATGCGCCCATGAGCATTGCGACCGCCGGTTCGCGGAATGCGCTCGAGCAACGTCTTTTCCGGGTAGCCCTTGGTGAGTTCCTTGCGGAAGTCGATCACCGACGCGCCCCGGCGCCCTGGAGTAATCGGTCTGTAAAATCGCAACGGCATGTTGACCTCTAGTCTTGAGTCTGGAGTCTAAGAGTCTGGAGTCCGCGTACTGCTTTCCGCTGCCTCCCGCCTCCTCCATCCTGCCTACTGCTTACTGCCACTGCCTACTGTCTTTCTTCCGAACCAGTTCCAGCAGAGATGTCCGCCTTGCCAGAACCGCAGTCTTACTATTCCTCGAATCTGTTCTTGCGGCACGAAACCCAAACTCTGCCGCCCCATGATCCGCGTGTCATCGACGCGGCTGTCTTTGCTGGCGTCCCGGTTGTCGCCCATGACGAAGTACTGCCTGGGCGGAACCTTCAGCCTCAGAACCTGATGGGGATCGTGCATCTCGTTCGGGTACGTCGGCCCGAACTCGTCTCCCGTCAGCTTCTTTCCGTCTCTCCAAACCGCGCCGTCGTGAACCTCAATCGTCTCGCCCGGCAACCCGATGATCCGCTTGATGTAGTCCTTCGGCCGCCGCGGTATCTTGTCCACATCCGTCGCTTCGAAGACGATCACATCGAAGCGCCGCACGTCCGAAAACCGGTACGTCAACTTGTCAATGAACAGCCGGTCGCCAGGGTGAAAGGAGGGCTCCATCGACTGCCCTTCAACCACCGAAATCTGAAAGATGAAAACGTAGATCAGCAGGGCCCAGATTCCAGCCCGCACCAGCAAGCCGACCCACTCTTTCAGCGCCGATCGTTCCTCGTCATCCTCCGCGTCGCCCACTTTCTTTGGCTCCGCGTCTTTCGTCTCTTCCCGTCCCCCCGTCTCCCCGTCGCCCCGTCCATCGGGTTGCGGAGAGGTCTCCGGCTTCACTTCCACCCGATCATCCATCTACGTCCCCCGGGGCCGGGAGCCCTGCCGTTACATCAACTCGATCTGCTTCGAATCCGGCATCAAGCGCACCACGGCTTTCTTGCGCTGGCGAGTGAACCCAGGCATGCGCGCGCCGCCGCGAAATGCTTTCTTGCGCGGCTTCACGATCATCGTGTTCACCATCATGACCTTCACGCCGAACGCTTCTTCGATCGCGCGCTTGATCTGAAACTTGGTGGACTTCATATGAACTTCGAAGGTGTACCGGCCCTTCTTCTGTTCCGCGCCGGCAGAAACCATGTCATGGCTCTTCTCGGTCAGGACCGGCCTGCGGAGAATAGCGTATGAATCCTTCAGGAGCTTGCTCGCACGTCCGTGGCTCATGCCTTCACCACCTCCGCCAGGTGTTCCATCGTGTCTTTGGTCAAAAGTACGTGTTTGTGTTTCAGGACTTCGTAGGCGTTCAGGTTTCGAGCGGGCATCAATTTGCAGCGTTCAATATTTCGGACGGACTTGATCAGAGCGGCGGCGGGCTTCTGGTCGGCGATGAGGCAGGTGCCTGTCGCCAAGCCCAAAGCCTTCAGGGCCGTCGTGAACCGCTTGGATTTCGGGGTGTCGTATGCGAGCGTGTCGATAATCTTGATTTGCTTGTCGAGAATCTTGGAAAGGAGAGCGGACTTCAGAGCTTCGCGGCGCATTCTCACCGGCATGTCCTGGTGGTAATCGCGCGGATGCGGTCCAAACGCGTTACCGCCGCCACGCCACAGGGGCGAACGCTTCATGCCCGCGCGGGCGCGGCCGGTGTGCTTCTGCTTCCAGGGTTTGACGCCTGAACCGGAACGCTCGGCCTTGCTCTTGGTCTTAACCGTGCCCACGCGCAGGTTGGCTTCATAGCGGATCACCGCTTGATGCAGCAACTTGCGGCGGACTTTTTCGCCGAGCATCTTCTCGTCGAACTCGAGCTGGCCGACTTCCTGGCCCTGTTCATTGAAGATCGGGATGTTCATCGCTCATCCTTCTTTGTCACTGTGTCACGTGTCAGGAAGGCCGACAACATAACAAGGACGCTGACAAAACAAAAAAATTCGACGCCGAAGGGATTTCTGGTTAAGGCATCCACAGACTGCGTGGAAACTGCCTTTCCGAAACACCCTTTGACTTCGACCCTGGGTTCCGTATTCGCCTCGGGCTCTGATCTTACGGGTATCTGCCCGCTTTCAAGCCCTTAAGGTCCTTGGTACTACAGCCCCGTAGGGAAATATCTTCTACACGAAACCCCCGCACCGTGCAACGTTGTTTTGTGAAAATTCGCTCACAAAGTGAGAAATGGTGCGCTCCGTACCCAAATTCCGTCGTGCAGGCGTCCCCGCTCGCCTCTTCGCCCGTGCCGTTGCTCTTTCTTTCTGCATCCTTCCTCCCGCCGTTTCCCCCCCCCGTCTCCGCGTCAATCCGTTCCGTCTCCCTCCTTTCGAGGGAGAGCGGTTAGCGGTGAGGGGGCACGCCACCTGCCTCAAAGATCGGGATTAGGTCGAGAACGAGCTCCAAACTAGGCACCCGCAATATACGGCACCCTTGATGAAGCATGAGTGATCCACCCGCAATGAACTGGCTTTCCCCGTTACAAGGGTAGACGCCGTGAAGATCGAACAGCGGCAGCGGCCGGAGTTCCATGGCCCCCGATTCCGGGCAGATCACCGCCAATTCGTCTCCTCCAATGTGGCGGTAATGACTTCCGACAGAAAGCCACTTGGCATTGGCATTGTCCCAGTAGAGGTGGCCGTACCACTCTCTTGGAAAGTCAACCTTCCACAGCGCACGCCCGGAGAAATCCACGCACTCCATGTGGCTGCCTTTCGCCGTGCCGTTCCAGTCCCTCCATGAGAGGAGCAGCGCTGTTGGCGAAAAACCAACCGAGTCGATGTCTCTTTCAGTGGGTAACGAGAACAATGCTTGCTTTGTCTCAAGCGATATCAGCATCATCTTCTTTCGCGCGAGGCAGAATCCGAGCCTTCCATCTGGGCTACAGTGTATGTTGCTCGCGCCAATGGCTGGGAATGCTGCTTCGCGTCCATCAGCGGCATTGAGGAACCTCGACGCAAGCTTTTCAAGCTCAACCGCGACTCTGGGCTTCGCGGGGTGATTGGCAATAGGCAGAATGCTCGATGCCTTCTTCAGATCTTTGCGATGCCAAGCGAGATTGCCCGCCAAGTCGAAAGCCCCGACTCCCCATTCGTAATAGCGTGCTGCGATAATAAGCGGTTTTGGTGCCAGCATCACTGCCAAAGCGCTGGGCTCGCCAAAGAACGGCAACACGAAGGTACCGATCAGGTTTCTTGCCTCGCAGTCGAAAATAAAAACACGACTGACTGCATCCCCTGAAATCGTCGCGTCCAGATCCTCACCGAGTGCAACCGCTACTGCCACGATCGCGGCATCCTGAGGGCTTCTGGCAGTCGCAGTAATCGTTGCGCGCATCTTCACCTCGTCGTAAACGTTTTATAGTGCCGCCGGAGCAATGACGGAGTATTCCATTTAAGATACTCTGTGCAAGGACCATCTTAATGAAGACTCTTCTCCGCGTTCTGCCGTTACTCGTGCTTTACCCTTTTCTTCTCGCCGCCGAACCCGCTCGCCCGAACATTCTCTTCTGCCTCGCCGATGACTGGATGTGGCCGCACGCCTCGATCGCCGGCGACAAAGTTCTCCGCACCCCGACCTTCGACCGCGTCGCTCGCGAAGGCGTCCTGTTCAAGAACGCTTTCGTCGCCGCGCCGTCCTGCACTCCTTCCCGCGCCGCCATCCTGACGGGTCAGTGGCCATTCCGCCTGGAAATTGGAGCCCATCTCTATGGCACGCTTCCCGCCAAGTACGACGTCTATCCCGATCTGCTGGAGAAGTCCGGCTATCACGTCGGCCTCACCCGCAAAGGCTGGGCTCCCGGAGGCGTCACGGAAGGCGGGCGCACGCGCAACCCCGCCGGCCCCAACTACAAGGATTTCGATGCCTTTCTCGCTGCGCGCCCCCAAGGCAAGCCTTTCTGCTTCTGGTTCGGCAGCCACGACCCGCACCGTCCGTACGATTGGGAAAGCGGCGTCAAGAGCGGCCTGAAGCTCGAAGACGTCTTCGTCCCGCCGTACCTGCCCGATTGCGAGACCGTCCGCAAAGACATCTGCGACTACTACTGGAAAATCCAGCGCTACGACCGTGAAGTCGGCCAGCTTCTCGCCACGCTCGAGAAAATTGGCGAACTCGAAAACACCGTCGTCGTCATGGCCGGCGACAACGGCTGGCCCTTCCCGCGCAGCAAAGCCACCTGCTACGAGACCGGCACCCACGTCCCGCTCGCCATCCGCTGGCCGGCGAAGTTCAAAGGCAATCGCGTCGTCGATGACTTCGCCAGCCTCGCCGACCTCGCGCCAACGTTCTGCGAACTCGGCGGCGTCACTCCACCGCAGATGATGAGCGCCAGGAGCCTGCTGAACGTTCTGTCCTCGGACAAATCCGGCCAGGTGGACCCCGCGCGCGACCATGTGCTCACCTGCATGGAACGCCACGCCTGGGGCCGCCCACGCGAGGTAGCGCCGGTCTCCGTGCCGGCCGGCGGCGGCTTCAACGGCTATCCCATGCGCGCCCTGCGCACAGACAAGTTCCACTACATTCGCAATTTCAAACCCGACCGCTGGCCGGCCTGCGATCCCAACGGCTATGAAGTCCCCGGCGCGCAGCCTTTCACCTATGAGAAACTCACCGCCAAAACGTTCACCGCGTTTGCCGATTGCGATGCGTCCCCGAGCAAAGCGTGGATGTTGCTTCACCGCGATGAACCCGCCGTCAAGCCGCTCTATCAACTCGCGTTCGAAAAACACCCCGCCCGCGAACTCTACGATTTGCAGAAAGACCCCTATCAGATGAAGAACGTCGCGGAAGACCCCGCCTACGCCGAGGCCGTCAAAACCCTCGACGCGCAGCTCATGGCCGAACTCAAAGCCACCGCCGACCCCCGCGCACTCGGCGCCGGCGACGAATTCGACAAGTACCCGATCTACGGACGGAAGTAGGCACCTTCGGCGAGAAAGGCAAAAACAGCCGGGGCCGGAGCCGATGTTTCGCCGGAGGGATGCCATCTCCAAATTGGCCAGCGCCCTTTCCGTTTGCTGGCCGATCACCGATGCCAATGCGCCCGGATTGCGCGCACGCTACCGGCGTGATATAAGCGCGATGAACTACTCGTCGAAAGGCTGATTGATGCCGCGCAAAGTTCATCAGTTGATTGCCGATCTTCAAGCGGCGGGGTTCGTGGCCGTGCCGGGCGGCAAAGGCTCACACCGTAAGTTTCGCAATCCGCGATTCGCCGGCTCGGTGATTTTAAGTGGCAAAGATGGCGATGACGCGCATCATTATCAGGAGAAGCAAGTCCGCAACGCGATTCGCGAGGCCAGCAGATGAAAGCCGAGGACCGATACCTGAAATTCGTGCGCTGGAGTGACGAAGACGGCGGCTACGTCGGCTTCTGTCCGGATCTTTTCCCATGGGGCGGTGTCTGCCACGGAGACGACGAGCAACAGACCTACCACCAACTGTGCGAACTGGTGCGGGAGGAGATCGAGCAGCTTCAGGCTTCAGGCAGCGAACTTCCCGCCGCCACTACCCGCCCTATGCGCGAACCGGCCGGAGTTTAGACGGCAACCGGCGCGAAGGAGCTTTTTGTCCGCGCGCGCTCGGTGTTACGCGGGCCAGGCATCTCTTGCTCTCAGAGCGGGACGATGTTATCATCTCAAACATGAAGAAGCACCGGGAATTCGAGATCGACTATTTTCAGGATGAGGATGGATATTTCACAGCACAGATCCCGGCGATTCCGGGATGCATAGCCTCCGGAAAGTCCCTGCAGGAAGCCTACAAAAACGCGGTTGACGCCATCGAGAGTTGTCTTGAAGCCCGGCGCGTAGTCGGGGCAATGAAGCTGCGCAAACCGCGTTACGCTGGACTGAATCTCTACCGGCGCACCATCCATGCCTAAGCTTGTTCCGGTCTCGTACCGGAATCTGGCGCGCAAGCTGAAGCGCGCTGGATACATTGAAATCCGCACTTCCCGACATCCGGTGTTTTACCTCGCAGAGAAGAATCTGACCATTCCGGTGCCTCGCCATCCGGGAGACGTCCCGAAAGGCACGTTGCGAGCGATCATCAAGGAGATGGGCATCAGCATCGAAGATTTCAATAATCTGTAGCCGGATGCCCCAAATGCGTGCTTCCTCGACGCCGCCCGTGGTCTCTCCAAAAGACAACGAGCCGCTGAGGGTGCGTTTTCGCTAACCTGCATTTCTCTCCACTTGCTGCGTATCACGGGCATCTTGCCCATGCGCACGGGCTGGAAGCCCGTGGTACAGTGAGGAATGCCGGTTAGGTTTGCGGCAGCGCCGCAATTTGGCGCTCATTTCCCATCCCCGGCGTATACACAAAGGGCAATCGTCTAAACCATAGAGGAGGAACTCACATGTCCGAACTCTCTCGCCGCAATTTGCTGAAACTGGGCCTGGGCGCCGCCGCCGTCTCCGCGATCGGCAACGTGCGCGCCGAAAACAAGAAGATCCCCATCGGCCTGCAGCTCTATTCCATCCGCGAAGTGATCCAGAAGGACATCCCCGGCCACTTCAAGCAGCTCAAAGAAATGGGCTACGAAGGCGTCGAATTCGCCGGCTTCTACGGCTTCGACAACAAAGCCGCCGAACTCCGCAAGATGCTGGACGACGCCGGCCTGAAGTGCTGCGGCTCCCACAGCGGCTACAATACGTTCAAAGGCGCTGCGCTCCCCAAGGCCATCGAATTCCACAAGACGATCGGCAACAACTACATCAACGTCCCCGGCATCAGCTTTCCAAACGCCGAAGGCTGGGAGAACTTCGCAAAAGAAATGACCGAAATCGCCGAAAAGCTTAAACCCGAAGGCATGCACTGCGGCTACCACGCTCACGGCGGCGACTTCAAGAAGATGGGCGACAGCACGCCCTGGGATATCTTCTTCACCAAGGCCGGCCAGGACGTCTGCATGCAGCTCGACACCGGCAACTCCGCCGGCGCGGGAGTCGACCCGATCGCCTATCTGAAGAAATATCCCGGCCGCACGCTGACCATCCACATCAAGGGCAATGGCGGCATCGTCGGCGAAGACAAGTTGGACTGGAAGACGATTATCGATCTCTGCCGCACGATCAGCAAGACCGAGTGGTTCATCGTCGAAGAAGAAGGCGGCAAAGAGAAGTCGATGGACACCGTCAAGCGCGCCCTCGACAACTTCAAGAAACTGCTCTCGGCGTAAAAGACAGAGTACGGGGTTCAGGGTTCAGGGTAAGGAAGACTCGGCCAAAAGCCGCATCGGACCCTGAATCCTGAACCTTCCTATCTGCGTCCATCCGCGGCTGCGTTCATTCCGCAATCCGAATTCCGCAATCCGCAATCGCCTCACGCCTTCTCCAGCAGCACCACCATCCACGCCCTGCCCCACCCCGGCCCTTCTGCTGCGACCGGACTGACCGACTTGATCACCCACCCTTCCGCCAGATAGTTCTGCAAATGCTCCTGCGGCGTCGCATCGAGCTTCTGCGGATCAAGCATGACCGTCACGAGCTTCTGCATGGTATTCCCTCTCGATTCTTGTTGCATGAACGCCGTATAACGCGAAGCCCGGAACAAAGCGAGAGGATACTAGACGAACCACGCCGCCGCTGTTACCGTACCTCCAATTAGAGAACAACGGAGCCGGCCGTGATCTGCCCCTTTTGTCTCATGGAGAATTCAATCTTCCCGGTCAAAGAGGGCCGCTACGTCTGCATTAAGAGTTGTGGCCACCCGATCTCCTCCGAATACTACAACGGCAGGTACCCGAAGCTCTCCGTCGGCGCCGTCGGCCAGCGCGGCCACGGCAAGACCATGTACCTGACCAGCCTGTTCTATGCCCTGGACTGGCTGATGAACTCCCCCGACTTCTGGCATGATTTCTATTATCAGGCTCACGACCCCGAATCCCTCAAGCTGCTGACAAGCTGTCTGGCAAACCTGCGCAAGGGCGAACTTCCGCCCGCGACGTGCGAAGTCTTCCCCACGCCCACGCTGATCAAGTTCCGCCACCTGCCACTGCTCGGCTGCTCCGACACCTACGACATCGCCTTCTACGACACCGGCGGCGAAGTCTTCAACGACGAGCGCGTTCTGAAAATCGGCACGCAAGGCCGCTTCATGTCGCGCGTCTCCGTCGCGTGGTTCCTCGTCAGTTTGCCCAACATCGAGAAATCCGGCGAACCGATCGCGCAGACGATGAGCACCTTCCTCAACAAGTACCTGATGGGCCTGAAAGACGTGCTCAATTACCGCCCGAAAGATCAGCACCTGATCGTTGTGCTGACCAAGGCCGATGAGTTGCAGGACCCCTGGGTCTCCGAATTCCTCGATTCCGACCGCGCCGAAGAGTGGCCGCCCAGCGCCCGGACCCTTGTGTCGAACTCATACGAAGTCTCCGATTGGCTTGAACGCAAAGGCTGCCGCGGTTTCCTGAAAGCCGCCCGCGCCGAATTCCGCAGCGTCGAGTTCTGCATGGTCTCTGCCCTCGGCGCGCGCCCCGCCGACGACCGCCGCATCGACCCAAATCTGATCAAGCCCAAACGCGTTCTCGAACCTTTCTTCTGGGTACTGCTGAAAACCGACCGAAGCCTGTTAGATCGCCTCTGGAGATTCTTCCACAAAAGGAGATGACCCGTGAGCGACGCGCCAACTTCAGAGCACCCCGTCTACCAGTTCATTTACGGTAAAGTGTCGAAACTCGAAGACTCTCCGGCGCGAGACGGCGGCTACCACATCATCTTTCGCTCGACCACACTGCCCGGCGCCGCGCAAGTCATGCCCGCGCTTCAGCAGATGATGCTTAACGTTGTCGGCGGCTTAATGAAGGAGCGCGAAGCCGTCTTCTATTGGCAAATCGAACAGCAGTGGTACCTGGTGGTCCTTTGCGTCCGCCCGCAACCCGAAGCCCGCGACATCGATGGCCGCAAGGGCCTCCTGTTCGTCCACGGCCTGCTCTTCCCGCCCGCCCTCTGGCAACCGCTCCGCAGCCCCACGGCATGCCTCAAGCTCGTCGAAAATCGCATCTTCACGACCCTGGATGCCGCCCTCGCCTCTGCGGGCCTCGACCGCGCGAAAGGCGCCCTTCCGCCGCTGCAAGTCTCCGCTGATTCGCTGCGGCAAGTTCCTCCACCGCCGCTCCCAAGTGACCAACTCGACCTTCGCCTCGCCATTTTTCTGAATCAGCTCGCGCGCAGCCCAGAGACCGCAGCCGCGGCACCGTCCGGAACGGCGCTTCCCACCGTTCTGCTCCAAGGCCCGCCGCGCGAAGTCGGCGAACTGCTCAGCACGCTCTCCGCGTACGTTCCCGCGGAACTGCGAGTCCGCCTGGGCTGGGACCCCGCCCAGGACGGCCTCGGCATGGTGGATTATCCCTTCCGCCTCGCCGGCTTCAGCGACGAGCGCCCCACGGGCCGCTACAACGCGCTCGTCGCCGATCTGCAAAGCCGCCAGATGGCCGCAGCAGGCGACTGCGACAAATTCTTCGCCCCGCAGACGAGCTATGAACACTGGCTGGCCGAAGCCGGAGAGAAGACCCTGCTCAGCCCCGAAGACGTCGAACCCGCCTATGCCTGGTCGCACGTTTTGGAGTCCGGTCCCCCTCTCCCCCGCGAGGGAGAGGGGCTAGGGGTGAGGGGGCTTGCCGCGCCCGATCCCGAGTGGCTGGATACGCGCGGCAACGCGTTCGCCTTCCCCAACGCCGCTGAGATCACGCAGGTCTTCCAACAGCGCCTCTCCGACCAGCTCGGACCCAGCATCGCCGCCAAGCTGTGCACCGGTGCCGAAGTGATTGAGCGTCTGCTTCTGCTGGGTGAGCGCCTTCCGCCCGCCGCCGTAGCCTCCCTCGTGGAACGCGCCTGTCTGCAGAATCAGTGGGTTCCGACCACGCAGGAACAACTGCGTCTGCACCCGCTGCTGGAAAACGCCACCGCCGCAACGCGGTTTCTTGATCACGCCTGGACGGACACCGCCCCGCCCCTCGCGGATTTCAAAACGCTGCAACCCGGCCAGCAGCGCGCTCTGATCGAATACTTCGCGAGCTCTCTGCCGCGCCCGCCGTCGTGGCTCTTTTCGTTACTGCAGGAGTATCCCCCGCTTGCCTCACACCTCCTGTCCATCGATGGCGGCCGCGACCTGGCCAGCGAGCTCGTCACAAAGGAACTGGCTGCCGCAAAAATGCCGGAAGCCGTCGCCCGCCTCGCCATCGCGCAGGCCGTGCAGGAAGACGCACTCGGGCAGCTTTTCGCCGGACAAATAGCCTCCACGCTCCTGATCGAGAAAGCCTTTCCGATTGCCTGCGCCGACAAACGCCTCCGCGCGGCGATCATCACTTGGGCAAAGACCCAGGAGCTTCCGCCCGAATGCCCCTGCCTGCGCGCCTTCGCCAATCTGGATCAAGCCTCGATTCCCGCTGCCGGCGAAAACGGCCTCGTGCGGCCGCTGTTGCTCGCGCACCTGGCGAATAACCGCTGGACGCAAGAGATGCTCGCCAGCGCGGGCTTCTCTGACGATGAAATCACCGCTGCGCTGAAGCCGCGCGGCATACGCGGCTGGCTCACCCGGCTGAAACGGATATTGCCGTGGCGCCGCAAGAAACCGCCGGCGGCCGAGGTCCAGCCATGAACCGGGAATGGCGCAACAAAGTGACCAACGCAGGCGCTTGGCGCGCCGAAAGTTCCGCCATGCTCGCCTTCTTGCTCGCCGGCCTCAACGACGAAAGCTGGGCCGTGCGGCAGACGTCCGAGCAGTTGCTGAACAAAGCCTTCAAGCAGTGGGCCGCCACCGACCAAGCCCGCAACATCGCCGCCAGCCTCAAACAGCGCCTTAACGACACCGACGTGCGCATTCGCGGCATCGCCATCGAAGGCCTCGGCCGCATGCGAGAACCCGACAACGTTCCCGCGCTCCTGCCGTCTCTCGCCGATCCACATCCCACCGTGCGCGGCCTGGCGATCAACGCGCTCCGCGACATCGGCGACAAGTCTGTGATGAAACAGCTCGTCGAACTCCTGGCCGATCCTTACGAAACCGTTCGCGGTCTGGCCGAACGCGCGCTCTCAGACCTGAATCCGTATTGGCAAAGCAGCGGCGCCGCCAGAGCCGCAGCCTTTGTCTTGATCGAGCGGCTTCGCGGCGACTCCCTGTTCGATCCCGGTCTCGCGCGCGGAGCACTGCTGAAAATCGGCGCACCGGCCTTTAGCCTTCTGGCGGAGAACCTCGTCCACCCCAACTACAGCCTGCGGACGACCGCCTGGGAGTTGTTAGGCAAGCTCGACCCGGAGTGGCCGCGAACCGAGCCCGTCCGAAAAATGGTCCCGGCGTTTATCGAACGCCTCGGCCATACGGATTCCGGCCTCCGCCTGACTGCGGCGACTGTGCTAGGGCTGATTCGCGATGATCAGGCCGGGCCTGCGTTGATCTCACGTTTGAACGATGACATCGCCGACGTGCGCGCCGCCTGCGCGATCTCTCTGGGCCAGCTTAAGTGCAGCGCCGCCATTGAGCCGCTGATCGCGCGCTTGGACGACAATGAACAGAACCTCGAACGCTCATCAACAGCGCCGCCGCTCATGACCAGCGTGCGCGTTGCCGCCGCGACAGCCTTGGGCGCGTTGAAGGCGCAGGCGGCCGTCCAGCCACTAATGCAGGCTCTGGACGGCCCGTTCCCCGCCGTTCGAGCCGCCGCGGCCGAAGCCCTCGGCCTGATCGGAGACCCTCAAGCAATCCGAACGCTCATCGAACACATGGTCGATGATTCGGCCGCCGTTCGCATGAACGCCTGCCGCGCCGCAGCAGCCATTTCCAGACAATGGTTCGAGTCTCCCGAAGCCCACGCCGCTGTTCCCAAGCTTTGCCTCGCGCTGACCGCGCTCGATTCGGAGACGCGCGCGGAAGCCGCCGTTGCCCTGGGGCAGATCGCGGATTGCGCCGCCTGTGGGCCTCTGCTGGGTCAGATCAAGAACCGCGAGCCGATGGTGCGGCGAAAGATCGTGAGAGCTCTCGGCCAGATCGGCGACGCCCAGGCGATCGACAAGCTCATCGACTGCCTGGACGATCCGGACGACGAAGTCCGGCTCGATGCGCGCGTGGCCTTGACGCGTATCCGCGATGCGAACGAAAAGTGGCAGTACCTGCACCCCAATCTCTACTGCCCCAAATGCAATCGCCGCAGCGTGGAGCATCACGCCAAACTCGGCCTCGTTCAATCCGAGAGATATGTCGGCTGCCGCGAATGCCGCAGTTCCAATAGCCTGATCAAGGCCGAGCAGGTCATCGGTTTCATCGGCGGCAAAAACCCGAAAGGCGAGGACTGCTGGTGCAGCAAGAAAACCGTGTACGTCCGGCTTTGGGATGAAGACGCCAAGCAAGCTTGCTTTGCCGACATCGACGCGCTGGAAGTCCGCGATGCGCCCGGCACGTCCTACGTTCACGCCATCAACGCCGTGGTCAACGCTTTCGACTTCGGCGGCAAGCCGCTCAAAGGCGAAACCCCCGCGTCGGTGGCCGCGTCAGCGCCGCTGCCGCCGGGCGCCACCAAAATGTTGAGGGAACACTTCCGTGTTGACCGTCTCGACATTTTGTGAACAGCTCGACGACGACGGCTCGGACCTGCCGCTGCATTCAGACGGCTCGCCGCTTTCGATGCTGTTCGTGCCGGAGCCGGACTTCGCCCGCCTGCAGCAATCGAAAGCCTATACGCAGCACGAAGTGCAGATAAAGCTCGACAAATGGAGCGCTCTGCGCCGCTGGTGGCTCTGGCCGTTGAGCAAGCACGCCAACACTGTCGCGCTGCAAAACAGGGGCGAGTTTCGCGTGCTGTTTGCCGCGCTGACCGAGGCTCGCCGCGTCGAGTACGAAGAGAACGTTCCCTGCCCCGCCACCCGTAATTTCTACGCCGATCGCGTTGACCCCTCGAACATGTGGATGGTCCGCTTCAGGCCGCCGGATGGATTTCCCGAGGTCAACAACGAGCTGACTCGCAAAGCGCCCGATCCAGATCACGTGCGCGCCTGCGTAAAATGCATGGGCAGCGGCGAAGTTGCCTGCAAAATGTGCGACGAAAAACACACCGTCCTTTGCTGGAACTGCAAGGGCAGCGGAAAGGTTCCATCGAGCACCGAAGACACATGCCCGACTTGCCTGGGCCTGCCCACGTTCATCCGGGGCTGCAAGACCTGCCGCGGAACCGGGCTCACAACGAAGCTGGTGAAGGTGGAGTGCTCCGTGTGTAAGGGCCGCGGAAGAACCGCCTGCCCGGTCTGCAAAGGAAGAGGCACCGTCAAGTGCCACACCTGCGACGGCCTCGGCGGCCTCGCGCGATTTCCCTCGGTGAAGGCCACCTACCACGTCCGCTCCAACGTGCTGCGCCTGGGTCACACCGAAGACATCCCCAAACACCGCGGCGTCCTCGACCGCGAGATCCTGCCTCACGAATGCTTCGGCGGCAAACTGCCCTCCTCGTTCAAGCTGCTGTGCAGCGCCAGCACCGATGGCGTCCCCGACTTCATCGATTTCCCAAAGCTCCTCGGCCCCGCGAACGATTTGCTCATCCGCGGCAAACTCGCCTCGTTCATGGCCTCGGTGAAAGGACGGATTCTGCGCGTAGGAATCGCCGTCGTCTGGCGCCCGTATACGATCTGCCGCGTGGAAAGCTCCAGCGGACCCTGCAATCTCGTGCTCTACCAGGACGGCAAGATCCAGCGGCTCGGGAGGTTGCCGCTCAACCCGTGGTTTTACGCCGGCGCGGCTGGAGCCGCGTTCTCCGCCGCGTGGGCCGTCGCTCTCCTCGGCAGCCGTTCGGAATCCACTCAACTGGCCAGCGTCTTCCCGACCGCGCTGGGCATTATCTCCGCCATCACCGGTTGGATGGTCCAACCCAGCGATTCCAAAAACATCGCTGCTTCCAAACCCATCGATCAGGAGAAAACAAAAACCAAGAGCGTTTGCCCAGAGAACACCGAGAGCACCCAGGCTCCCGCCGTCCAGTCCGAAACCCGCGAGAATGTCGAGCCTCCCGCGCTCGCCATGTCCGGCGAATCCGCCTTGCCCGAAAGTTCTCCAGTTCCATCGGAACAAGAAGCAGACGACGCGCGTGCGGCCAAGAGCCAAGAGCTAAGAGCCAAGAGCTGACGCTCACAGCCCCGCGATCGCGCAGAACTTTCCTTCGACAAAATCCCGCACGATCCCGTTGGCAATCCGCAGTTGATCTTGAATCGAAATTCCGTCCTGCTGCCGTAGCAGCATCATGCACACGCTCAATAGATCGCCCGTGCCGGTGAGATTCACCTGCCGCTGCGCCATCTCCGGCGGTTGCTGCAGCAACTTTCCTTCACAGAAATATCCCGCCCCTTCGCGGCCCATGTGGACGACGACCGCCTTCGCGCCCCAGCCCGTCAGACGCTGAAGCGTCGTCATCAGATCGCTGCTGTCGGCAAACTGATTCAGTTCGCGCACGTTCCCGTGCGCCAGCGTCACCATCGGCAACAGGTCGCGCACAGCCTCCTTCCGCGCCGCGATGCGCTCCGCCGAAGCCACGCCCCACTGCGGGTCCCAATTCAGGTCGATCGAAACGTCCAGGCCCGCATCCCGCGCGCGGGAAAACAGCAGCCGGTTGCCTTCGAACAGCATCGACTCTGAAAACCAGATGTCCGCTCGCAGCAAATGCGCAAAACCGCTGAAATCCGCGCTCTGCAAATCCGCCCACGACAGCGACGCGTTGTTCGGCAGCGAGCTTAAGAAATGCCGGTGCCCCGTGTCGAAGGCCAGCGCCACCGATGTGCCCGTGCGGCCATTTCCGTCCCGCGCCAGCCGCGTCGTCACGCCGTGCCGCTCCAGCGCCTGCTCCAGCCGGTTTCCAAGTTCGTCCTGTCCGGCTTTTCCAAGGAACGCGACGCGCGCCCCCAGGCTCGCCGCCATACACGCGCTGTTCGCACCGCCGCCGCCGATCGTCTCCCAGATTTCGCCGACGCTGGTTTCGCCGTCTTCAAAGAGATGTTTGCCAGGAGGCACCGGCGAGAGCTTCACATCGCGGTTGATGTTGCCCACGACGCACAACGACTCAGATGGGAATCGATGGAGAGTCATAGGTGTCACATCAGGGCTTCACTGCGGCGGGATAACGTAGCCGCGCGCCCGGCAGAGGCCCTTTGCAGTCCGGTGTCGCCAGCCTTGCGCAGTAGCCCCAGTCGCCGTTGATATTGTCTATGCGCAGCACCAGCGTGTGCGCTCCGGCAGCCAGTTTCACCGGGACTTTGAACTCATCGGGATTGACTCCGCCCGGGCGTGGATTGCGATAGAGCTCGTTGCCATCCAGCCACGCCACCACGCCGTCATCCGAGCTCATCGCGAGCATCCCGTCCACGTCTTTGTCGGCTTCCAGATCAACGGCGGCATACGCGTAACCGGCGTCGGCGGATTTCAGCACGGTACGCAGATCGACGATGCCCAGCGATGTGGGGCTGAACGGCCGCAGCCAATTCTGCTGCTTCAGCACAGTACCCACGTCCAGCGTGCTCTTTGGCCCCGCGCCTTTTTCCCACGCGCTGGCCTGATCGTTTTTGAACGGCCCCAGAATCGCCCAGTCCTTAAACAGTATTTTCCCGCCATCAACGTCTTTTCGCACCGCCGCGCTGACGGACTGGCGCAGCTTGTCGGCGTTCAATTGCCCGTTGAGCTTGAAGCGGCTGAAGAGCGCCGAAGACTCCTCTTCCTTATCATGAACGTGGATGTACAGGCCGACCCAGCGCGCCTCAAACGTCATCTTTTCGGGATCGAAGACCACCGAGCGCCCCGTTGCCGCGTCGTTGACCGCGCACGCCACGACGCCCTGCGAACAGGTCATCTTGAAGCGCACTGTGTCCTTGGTGTGTCCGGTCAGATAACAACCTCTTTGCTTGATGTTGCGCCCGCCGCCGGCGTTGCCGCAGATCGTCGCCTGCATGTCTTTTGCGGTGATCTGCCGCACGCCCATGCGGATTTCGCAGCCCGAACCATCAAAGACGAGCAGGCCATACTCCAATTTGTTGCGGTTTGACGCCAGTGTCGCTTCGACCTCAATGCTCCACTGCGCGGGACTGAACGCTTCAAACGGCAGCCGGATCGTGCGATGATCGCGGCCGTTGCCCTTGTCAGCCGGATGCCTGAAGACCAGCGCCTTCTTGTCGGGATCGATCAGCGCGTCGTTGCCGTCCTCCCGAACCCACGGCCCGATGTCGTCCTTGGACTTGAAGTCGTACGCCACTTCCAGCGTGTTGCTGATCTGCTTCACCGGCACTTTGTAGCAGGTCAGATCCGACTCGTGCGAACTGGCCGCATCGAAGCGCAAGCCGGCAAATTGTTCGGCCAGCTTGCCGTCCAGAGCATCGCACTGCATCACTTTAGCTTCGAGTTCTTCGATCTGCTTCCGCCGCGCTTCCGTGTTGAAGCCGCGCTCCTTGAGCTGCCGCTGCAACGTTTCGATCTGCTTGGGAATATCTGCCAGCGCGCCCTGCTTGCGTTCTTCCAGAATCTTCCCGCGCTTGTCCGAAATCGTCTTCAACACGCTGCGAGCCGGCTTGGCGGCCACTTCGTCCGGCTGGCCGCCAGCGCCCAGCGCCGCCAGCTTCTGTTTCCAGACGGACTCCAGCTTTCCCAAGTCCTCCAGTTTGTCGGTCTTCGCCGCCTGCCGCTGAGCGTCATCGGCTTCCGTGTTGTGCTCGGCCAAGTGGTCTTGGATCGTCTGCTCCGTTTTCGCATACTTCGCCTTATTCGAATCCCACCAGGGTGCGCTTGAGAAGCGGGCGTTGATTCCCTTGATTTTCTCCAGCGCCGCCCCGTAGCGCTGCTTCTCGTCAAGCTGTACCGCTTGCTTCAATTCGTCCTCGAAGGCCTTCTGGTCCGTGCTCGCTGTTGCTTGAGGTGGGGTGCCAGGAGCCGGCGCGGTATTCGCTGCCGGCGCGACGTTCGCGTCTGGTTTTGGCGGTTCAGGCAGAGGCACTAACGGCCGCGGCTGGGACGTCTCGGCCGGAGGCGTGCGCGGCGCAGTCTGCAGGAACGACGGACCCAGAGGACGGCTTTCACCCGACCCCGGATCCTTAGAAGCAGTCGCTGCGGGCCTCGCGGCTTCGCGATCGTTCTTTGCCGGCGTCGCTGAATTGGGCGTTGATGCAGGTCCACGAGACTCCGCGTGTTCGGAGTCGCCCTTGCCGCCGCTCATCGTGGCGATAATGCCGATGACCAGCATCAACACTCCCGCGCCGGCAATTCCCGCCGCCAGCAGAACCGTGTTGTGCTGAGACTTCGCCGCGGCTGCGCGCGCTGGCTGGGCCTTTGTAATTCCAGATATTCGCGTCTCCGCAGGCGCCGGCTGCGGGAGGGGAATTCGCGACGAAGACTTGCTGCTCGCGCGTGAAGATTCAACCTTGATGACAGACGCAGACTTGCCCTTGGCTGGGGCGCAGGCCGCGCAATAATGCTCACCGCCCGGCCCGATAACTCCGGCCGCACCGGGCGGGCTGATCATGCGCGTGCATTGGCAGCAATACCACAACTGCCCCGCGCCCGCCGGCTGAACTGTGTCGTTATCGCTCATGTTTCCCGTCACAAAGACCGTCTGAATCGAAAAAACAATTATACACAAATTTTCCCGCCTGCGTTGTGAAAAGAGTCCGGCGAGAATGGCTTTGTGCACATAGACAGTGGATTTGGGAAAACCCACGGTGCTGTTGGCCCGCAAAGGAAGGGCAACAGGCACTATAACTGCCCCTGCCGGACCGCCCGCACAAGCTCTGGAATACTCGAAAAACAATCCGCCCCGCTCGTCTGCGGCCGCGCCACGATCACGACACGGCAATTCTCGAGCTTCGCCGCTTCGATCTTCTCCGCCAAGCCACCCGCCGCGCCGCTCTCTTTTGTCACCAGAACCTTGATCGCAAACGTTCGAATCACCTCGCGATTCTGCGCAACGTTGAACGGCCCTCTCGCCGCGATAATGCATGCGTCAGAAACTCCGGCGTTACGGCAGGCATCCAGAGAGTCCTTCTCTGGCAACACGCGTGCGATGAGTGGTCTGCCGGCACGCCGCGCCTCCTTTACGTACGGCGCGAGGTTTCGCGAACCGGTGGTCAGCAGAATCGCGCCGCCAACTGCAGCGGCCAGGCGCGCGGCTTCGTCGTGACTCTCGGCAACAACGAACTCGCCCGAAACTTCTCCGGATGGCCGATCATAGCGCAAACACGGGATGCACAGTTGCTTGGCCGCGTCCTGCGCCGTGGCGTGCGCCGCCGTGGCGTACGGATGCGTGGCATCCACGATCACGCCGGCGCGTTCGTGCCGAGCCAGTTCAATGAGCGCCGCCACATCCAACGGACCGCAGCGTCGTCGAATGCGCGGATGCGTGGGCAGTTCCAGCGGAACCGTCGAAGCCGTGGAAACGAGCACATTGACGCCGCCATCGGCCAGGGCGAGCGCCAGCGGCGCAGTCTCGCTTGTTCCGCCCAACAACAAGATCATGCTCCACACGCTCCATCTTTCGAATCCGCAAGCGACGCGAGTGCGTGAACGACGCTGACGGCCAGTGGACTTCCGCCCCGCCGGCCGGCAAGCGCGATGTACGGCACCGGCAGCGACATCAACTCCTGCTTGCTTTCGACGACATGCACGAAGCCCACCGGCATTCCGACGACAAGCGCCGGCCTCAGATTCTCTTCCAGGATCAGCCGGTTCACTTCCATCAAACCCACCGGCGAGTTCCCAAACAAAACGATGCCGCCGTTCAACCGGGACTGCGCTTTTCGCACGGAAAAAATCGCGCGCGGCAACCGCGCCACGCGCGCTTCTGCCGCAACATCCTCATCCGCAACGTGGCACACCAGACTGCCGGCATCGTATTTTGGGCAGACCCGGCGCAGCCGCGCAATCGACAGGCCTGCGCGAATCATGTTCGAATCGGAATAAATCGCCGCGCCCCCGCGCAACGCGGCGATGGCCGATGCGATGGCGTCGGTGGAAAAACGGACTTCCTCCATCAAGCCGAAGTCGGCGGTGGTGTGAATCATGCGCCGCACAACCGCCCACTGCTCCGGCGTGAAGGAGTGCGATGGAGACTCGCGATCGATCGCCGCAAACGAAGCCGCTTCGATCTGCTCGCCGCTCAGCGGATTCTCATACAGCGCGCGCACCAGCGCCCGGCGTGAACTGCTCATTTTGCACTCCTGAAACTTGCGACGAGATTGGCGACCGCGTCCGGCCTGCTGGCAAAATGCGCATGGATGTAGCTGGCCAGCGTGCGTCCGCGCTGGAATCCTTCCGCCACCGGTGCGTCCGAGCGCCGGTAGGCAACAGTGTACGGCGCACGCCACGACGGTTCGCGCGCGTCTTCAACCAGTTCGGAGTAATGAAATTCGTGCCCGCGCAGCGTCGCGCCGCGCTTGCCCCACAGACTGTCCTCGCGCAACGTCACCTCTGTGTAGCCGAGCGCCTTGCGCTTTTTGAGCATGCGCGTCCAGACCGGCAGCACACCGGCCATCGCGTGGCGCTTTCCATCCAGCGTGTGAATGCCTTGCGAAAGATACATCAGCCCGCCGCACTCCGCATAGACGGGATGATCGGCAGCAGCGAACGCGCGAACATCTGCCAGCATGGAGGCATTCGCAGAAAGTTCCGCCGCGTGCTGCTCCGGATACCCGCCGCCGAGGTACAGCGCATCCACTTTGGGAAGGTGCGCGTCAGAGATCGGCGAGAAGCGCACGATCTCGCAGCCTGCGGACTCCAGCGCTTCCAGGTTGTCCGGATAGTAGAAGTGAAAGGCGGCATCGAAGGCGACACCAAGCCTGACCACTCCGGAAGGAGCCCCGGGCGCCCTCGCCCGGGGAACAGCGGGCGTGGGCGCCCGCGGCTCCTCTTGGGCGCCAGCAAGCCGCGCGATGTCCTCCACAGAGATACCGTTGTCCAATGCGTCGCCGAGCGCCGCAAGAACAGTCGCCGAAAGATTCTCGCGGTCGGCGGTCACCAACCCCAGGTGCCGGCTCGGTAGTTCGGGAAACGCGCCGCGCTGAATAGCGCCAACTAGCGGCGGAAGATTCGCGGCGCTCAATGAGTCTCGGAGCCATTGCGCGTGCCGTTCGGAGCCGGCCTGATTGGCGATGACGCCGGCGATGCGAAGCGACGGCTCGAAATCGCAGAACCCTTTCACCGTCGCCGCGAGACTGCGCGCGGCGCCATGCGCATTTGTGACGAGCAGAATCGGCGCGCTGAGCCATAGCGCGATTTCCGCGGTGCTGCCTTCGTGCGAGCGCGGGTCGGCGCCGTCAAAAAGGCCCATCACGCCTTCGACAACCGCAATGTCGGCGCCGGCGCTGGCGCGCTCAAAGAGCTCGCGCACGTACTCGCGGTCCGTCATCCAGCCGTCCAGGTTGTAGCATGGCCGCCCGGAGGCGATGGCCAGATACGACGGGTCCAGAAAATCCGGACCGACTTTGAACGTCTGTACGCGCTTTCCGCGGCGTGTGAGCGCGTACGTTAGCGCCAGCGTCAGCGATGTTTTCCCTACGCCGCTGCTGGTGCCAGCGATGACGATTCGCGCGCAGCCCATATCAGAACTCCACCTCTCGTGGCGCAGGCTGTCCAGCCTGCGAAGTGCACGCTCGACAGCCTGCACCACAACTGTCAGAACTCCACGCCTTCCTGAGCGGCCCGGCCGGTCCTATAGCCATGTTTCACGCAGCTCATTTCAGTGACTGTATCGGCCACTTCAACCAGCGCCGGTGTTGCGTATCTGCCGGTCAGCACGATGATCATCGTTGGCGGCGCACTTCGCATCAGCGAAAGGACTGCGGACTCTTCCAGCAGACCTTTCGCGACGGCAATGCAAATCTCATCCAGAATCAGCACGTCGCATTCCGTCGTCAGTTCGCGCGCGCGCGCCAGCCCGACTTGTGCCGCGCGCTTGTGTTTCTCAAAATGCGAATCGCTCGGCGCAGGCACGAAGCCGCGGCCGGTCTGGATGATTTGAAGACCGGGAAGATTCCGCGCGGCACTCAACTCGCCCGTGGACGAATTCGATTTGATGAACTGCACCACCGTCACGCGCTTGCCGTGGCCGCACGCGCGCAACGCCAATCCGAGCGCGGCGGTCGTCTTTCCTTTTCCGTCGCCGGTGAAGAGAAGCACGCGAGCGGACGCGCTCATGCTGCGCCTCCAGTGAAAACAACGCGCAACAGCACGCAGCGAATGCTCACAAACAAGACGAGCGCGAGCACGGCGGTGCCGAGCATCAAGGCGTTGGCTCGCGAAATGTGATCGGGCGTGAGCGGTACGTTGGGATCGCCGATCAACGGGCCTTCGCTGCGAACGCCTGCGTAGACATTCACGCCGCCCAGTTGCACGTTCAACGCCCCGGCCACCGCCGCTTCAGACAGGCCGGCGTTCGGGCTTTCGTGTTTGCGGCCGTCGCGCGCAAGAATCCGCAATGACGAGCCACAACCGTATCCGAGCAACGCCGCGGCACACGCGATCAGTGGAGCCGTCAGGCGCGCCGGAATAAAGTTGGCCGCGTCGTCGAATCGCGCGGACGCCCACCCGAAGCGCAGATAGCGTTCGTCCTTGTGGCCGAACATCGAATCGAGGGTGTTGATCGCCTTGTAGGCCAGCGCGCCGGCGGGGCCCGCGAGCACGGCGAAGAACAGCGGCGCGGTCACTCCATCAAGCGTGCTTTCGGCAACGCTTTCGACCGTCGCACGCGTGACACCGGCCTCGTCAAGGTTTTCCGTGTCGCGGCCCACGATCATCCCGACGCGCCGGCGCGCTTCCGGAAGATCGCTGTTGCGCAGCGCGTACAACACCCGGTTGCTGTGGTTGAGCAGATCGCGCGCGGCAAACGCCGTGTACATCAGCAGCGCAGAAACGATGTCAGGGGCGAGCGGATGCACGCGCGCGGAGAGCGTCACTAGCCCCCACGCCGCTGCTCCCGTACCGCCCACAATTAGCAGCCACGCAACAATGCCGGCGAGATAGGGAGACGGAAAGAGTTTGCGGATGGGCGATTCAATCTTGAACGCCGTCCAGCCAATCAGCCGCACTGGATGCGGCAGCCAGCGCGGATCGCCGAGGAGGAGATCCAGCGCGAATGCTGCGAGCACCTGGTATTCCAGCGGCATGCTCATGTAGCGCAATCCTCCTGGATTGCGTGCGTAACGCAATCCTCATGGATTGCGCACGGTAACATCCGGCGATCCGGAACAACTGCGCAATCCGGGAGGATTGCGTTACAGTCCCATCAGCCGGTAGATCTCATCCAGTTTCACGCTGCGCCGAACCACTTCGGCGAGGCGGTCGAACGCCGGTTCCAGATCGTAGCGCGCGCAAACTTTTCCAAGCGCCGGAAGCTGCTTGCGCGTGCGCAGGCGATCCACGAACCAGCGCCGAAACTCGTCCGCGTCAAACACGCCGTGCAGGTACGTGCCCCACACGCGGCCATCGTCAGAACTGGCGCCGATGATCTCACCGTCCTCGCGGCGAACCGCGGGCTGAGCGCGCGCGGTGTCGCTCAACCCGTGGTGAATTTCGTAGCCGCTCACGGGCAGGCCGGAGGGAATGTGCGTAGCCGTGATGCGCGTGAGCGTTTTCTCGCGAGCCAGCGTGGTCCTCAGCGGCAGCAGTTTCAGTCCCGCCAGTTTTGCGCAACTCGATTCAAGCTGATGCGGGTCCGCGATCGATTCGCCCAGCATCTGCAGGCCGCCGCAAATGCCGACGATTTCCGTGCGCCCGTCCGCGTCGAGATGCAGAATGGCGCGCTCCAGTCCGCCGCAGCGCAGGTGCTCCAAATCGCCGGCGACATTCTTGCTGCCTGGCAGAATGACGGCATCGGGATGGCCAAGATCGCCGGCCTGCCGGACAATGCGCACGCGCGCGTCGGGCTCCAGGCGCAACGCGTCGAAGTCCGTGAAGTTGGAAATGTGTGGAAAGTCGATGACCGCGATGTCGATTACCGCTGACGTTTCGCCGCTCGCATCGTACGCACCAGCCTTGAACGAAACTGAATCCTCCTCGGGCAAACCCAGTTGCTGAATGTACGGCACCACGCCCAGCACCGGGCGGCCGGTGTGCTGGAGCGTGTAATCCAGCGCGTCCGCAAGCAGCGATTCTTTTCCGCGAAAACGGTTGACGATGAATCCGGCGATCTGCGCCCGCTCCCATTCGGCGAGCACTTCCATCGTTCCAACAAACGAGGCGAAGACGCCGCCGCGGTCGATATCTCCGACGAGCAGCACGGGCGCCTGCGCGAAACGAGCCATGTTCATGTTGACGATGTCGTGCGCTTTCAGGTTCACTTCGCCCGGGCTGCCGGCGCCTTCCAGAACGACGACATCGTTTTCGCTCGCCAGTTCGTCAAAGGCGCGCCTGGCGTGATGGAAGGCTTCGGCTTTGTAGCGGATGTACGAGGACACGTCCATGTTGCCGACGGGCTGGCCGCAGACGATCACTTGCGAACCCGTATCGGAATTCGGCTTGAGCAAAATCGGATTCATCCGCACGTCGGGGTCGATGCGGCAGGCCTGTGCCTGGGTGGCTTGAGCGCGGCCCATCTCGCCGCCGTCGCGCGTGACGAACGAGTTCAGCGACATGTTTTGCGACTTGAACGGCGCAACGCGGTAGCCGTCCTGCAGCAGAATGCGGCAGAACGCCGCGCAAAGGACGCTTTTGCCCGCATCGGAACTGGTGCCTTGAAACATGATCGTGCGCGCGCGACGGGAAGAAGTGCCGAGTGCTGAGTGCTGAGTGCTGAGTGGCGCTGCGGCAGCACGACTCTTAGCTCTTGGCTCTTGGCTCTTGGCCGTGGGCTCCGGTGCCGCCGCGAGAACTCGTTGCATCGCTCCAACAAGGCACCCATTTTCTTGCGCGGTGCGCACGGCCACGCGGAAGAAGCGATCGTCCAGGCCAGTGAAATTGCTGCAGACGCGAATCGCGATGCCTTCGCGCAGCAGGCGGCTGGCGAGCGTGGGCGCGTCGCTGTCCTTGCGGTCCAAGCGAAGCAGCAGGAAGTTCGCGGCGCTGGGGAAAACGGTCAGCCCCGGCACGTCGCTCAGCGCGCGCTGAAGTTCCTCGCGGCGCTCGCGAACGAACTGCCGCGTGCGGACCAGGTAGGCTTCATCGCGCATCAGCCGCACGCCGACGGCTTGCGCGATTGCGTTGACCGACCACGGCGGCTGCAATTCGCGCACGCGACCGGCGATTTCCGCCGATGCAACTGCGCAGCCGAGGCGCAGGCCCGGAATCGCGAACGATTTCGTCAGCGATAGAAGCACCACGACGTTCGCCGGGCGCCGCACCGTCAGGCTGTCGAAGCCATCGACGAAATCGGCGAACGCTTCGTCCACAATGAAGATGGCCGCCGGATGCCGCGCGGCGAGTTCCCGCAAGCGTTCCGTTTCGCACAGTTTCCCCGTGGGATTGTTCGGCTGACCGATAAAGACGAGCGTGCGCGCGGACGCCGAACGCACGCAGACGTCCAGCGCAGACAGGTCAAGAGCGAAGCCCGCGCCTTCAGAAAGCGGCAGCGTTGTAACGGAACAGCCGCCCAACCGCGCGGCGCGCGCGTAGTCGCTGTACGACGGCACGGGAACAATCGCGTGCGCAGCTTTGAGAGCTTGCGGAAGCAGATAAAGGAGCTCCGTCGAGCCATTGCCGATGAGGATTTCGGCAGGACTCACGCCGTAGCGCTGCGAGGCCGCGGCGAGCAGTTGGCTGCTGGCGGGATCGGGGTAGTGCACCAGCGAACTGACGGTGGAACTGATCACCGGCCGCAGCCACTCGGGCGGACCGAGCGGATTCAGGTTCGCTGAAAAGTCCAGCAGTCGTTCTTGCGACAAGCCGGCAGCGGCCGCCAGTTCGCGAACATTTCCGCCGTGACCCGAAAGAGAAGCGCCGTCTTCCGCTTTCACCGTTCGGCTCCCGAGACGGCGGCTTCCTGAAACGTCGCCACTTCGGTGAGAATCCGCACGGCGGCTTCGACCAGGTTCATCGCCAGCGCGGCGCCGGTGCCTTCGCCCAAGCGCAGGTCCAGGTCGAGCAGCGGCTGCTTCTTCAGGTGTTCAAGTGCGATGCGATGGCCCTGCTCCACGCTGCGATGCGCGGCGATCATGTACCCGGCCGACTGCGGGGCGATGGCGTTGGCGATGAGCGCTCCGGCTGTGGAGATGAAGCCGTCGATCAGCACCGGCTTGCGCTGAGCGGCGGCGCCAAGGATCAGTCCGGCGATTCCGCCGATCTCGAAGCCGCCCACTTTCGCCAAAACGTCCAAGCCATCTTTGGGATTGGGGCGATTGGTTTCGATGGCCCGCTGAATCACGTCGATCTTGTGCTGCTTCTGTTCGTCGGTGATGCCGGTGCCTTTGCCGGTCACCAGAGCGACGGATGCACCCGTCAGCACGGAGACGATGGCGCTGCTGGGTGTGGTGTTGCCGATGCCCATGTCGCCGGTGCCGAAGACGTCGGTGCTGCCGCCCAGTTCCAGTGCGACTTCGATTCCGGCTTCGACCGCGCGCACGGCTTGCTCACGCGTCATCGCGGGCCCTCGTGCGATGTTCGCTGTGCCCGGCGCGACCCGCTTGGAGATGATCTTGCCGGACTTGGCCAGCGCGCTGAGATCGCCGGCGACGCCCATATCCACGACGACGACGCGTGCGCCGTTGAGCCGGCTGAGCGCGTTGATGCCCGCACCACCATGGACGAAGTTGTGGACCATTTGCGGCGTGACTTCTGAAGGGAACTTGCTGACGCCTTCGGCTGTCACGCCATGATCGCCAGCCATGGTGACGATTGTCTTGCGCTGCACGGGCGGGCGAACGCTGGCGGTCATCGCCGCGAGTTCCTCGGCCAGATCCATGAGCCGGCCCAGAGCCCAATGGGGCATCGTCAACTGCTCCAACCGAGCGTGCGCCTGCGCGCGAGCGGCGGGATCGAGCGGCGGAATTCTTGCGATCGTGGCAGACAGTGTTTGCATCACGGCTCCTTTGATTTTGGATTTTAGATTTTGGATTTTGGATTCGGCTGAATCCGCAATCGGCAATCCGAAATCCGCAATAAAAATTCCCCGGACCTGGTTCATCAGATCCGGGGATGCCGTGTTTCATCCGCCGTACATGATGCCGCTCCCCCACGTCCCGAGGGGTCTAAGCTGACTGGCCATGGGCAGGTCTTCTGACTTCCGGATCGTCCTTCAGCCGCGCCTTCCCGTCATCGCTGACAGTGGCCCTCCATGCGGCTCAAGTCCCCGGTTACAGCGGCGGGACCGTGACGGAATCGCACCGTCTTCCCTTCGCTCATGGACAAGGCGCTCATATCGCAAGACGCGATGTTGTCAACGCGATTTGCAGGGTGGCACGCACGAGACTGGCGCGGCCTCTTGCGCCAGTCTCGTGCGTGAAAACGGCTGCACGCTTGAGTTCGCGCCAAGAGGCCGGCGCGAACACAAGCGTGCCACCTACTTTCCCGTCGCGAAGAACTTAGTCACCAACGCTTCGGCCCAGCGCGAGCCGCCGAAGCCCAGGTGGCCGCCGTAGGGAATGACGGTCATCTGTGGCGGCGAAAGCTTCTTGCGGAACTCCTGAAGTTCCTGCGGATCGTTGAGCGGGTCGTCGGCGGCAACGAAAACCTGCACAAAATTCGGCGCGCCTGCCAGCAGTTCGCTCAACGTGACGGGCGGCGTCGCGGCGCGCTTCATCTTCCAGTAGGGCTTGAGCAGCAGCAGCACGTAGTCCTGAAAGTTCCACTCCTCCACCTGGCTGGGGCGGCGTTTGGCCACGTTCAACTGGACCTTGTGCTTGCCCTTAAGCGCTTCGCGGGCGTGCTCAAACTCGGACTTGGACTTGTCCTCGCACTCTTTGGCGCATGCCTTCATCTCTTGAGTCTGCCGGTCGAGAAGGTTCTCCAGCATTTCTTTTTCGAGTTGGCGCTGCTCGGGCTTTTCATCCCAGGCTTTCAAACGCTCGACGAGCTCCGGGTCGTAGCGGTCGATATTGCTCTTGGCCAGGCCCTGCAGATTGCCGTGGAAACAGTAGCCGATGCCCGCGCGCATCAAGGCTTCTTCCTTCGGCGATGGCTGCGCGTTCTTGGGCGTGAATCCATCGAGAAGTTTCATCAGGTCGAGCAAGCCGAAGAACGGTTTGTCTTCGCGCGCGAACGTGTCGAGGCGCTTGGCGGCGGTCGTCATATTCAGCGGCGTGGAGAGCACCAGCACGCGGTCGAGCGGCCAGGTTTTCGCCTGTGGCTGCCGCAGCGTTTGCAGGGCCAGCAGGCCGCCGTAGCTGGTGCCCAGCAGCCGCACGCTAGTGACACATTCTTTCAGCTTCGGGCCGTCCTTGCGCTTTTCATCGAGCACCGCGTCGATCAGTTTCGCGACAATGCGGGCCTCTTCAATGAAGTTGCCCGCGACGCCGTGGCCGGTGCAACAGTTCATGTTGTTGCGGATGATCGAATCAAAAGTGAGCACGTGACAGCCGGACTGGTACAGATAGGCCTGCCACGCGCGCGGCAGCTTTTCGGTGCAAGACTGATCGAAGCCCAGCAGCGTGACGGCCAGCGGGGCGCTTTTGCACTGCGCGAAAAGTCGGACGGTGATTTCGCCGGCAAAGCCGGTTTCATCGCAGCTCAGACGAAGCGTTTCTTCTTTGCAGGGCGGCTGGCGCTTCTTGAAGCTTTCATAATTGATCGTTGAGACAAGGCCGTTGCTGTTGAGCTTTCCGCTTTTTGAAACCTTCGTTTCGACTTCATCCATTAGATCCGGCAGATCGGCAAGCTGAATGGGCTTGAAACCCGGAACATCCGGCAGATCGACGCGATCGACGAGCGCATTCGCTTCGAATGCCTTCGAGCCGATGGCTGACACGCAACAAATCACAACCAGCGCCAATCTGGCGCTAACGAAGTTCTTAAGCATTGGCCCCCCAAAGGCGTCGTTCTTACTTTCGAGAACAATTCAGATACCATTTTTAGCTGGTGATTGCGAATGAATTCGGTGGGGTTTGCCACAGAGTTCACAGAGAACAGAGAGTTTTTTCTGCGGGAGATTACGAAAGGGACCAAGTGGGAATATTGGGAATATGAGATGATTCGCGGAGGCCAAATCGCACTGCTGGCGTGCCAGCAGTAGCACACGCGCGGTCGCGGTTCTGATTACTTGTACATCAGCGGGGAGTCTTTTTGCTGGCTGAGGATCACTTCGGCGGCGCCGATGGGGACTTCCACATTCATCTTCAGCGGAATGCCGGTCAGAATGTCGATCCAGATCTGCATGCGGCCTTTGCGCTCGAACAGGCCTTTGAACTCCGCTTCGGGCTCGATGAGGATGCACTCGCGGTCCTTGAATCCCGCGGCGCTTTGCAGGCTTCGGCCTTTCACCACCAGGCGCGTGTTCCACACACGGCGATCGGCGCAGATCGGCAGCACGATCGATTCCAAGTTCTTCAGGTCCAGCGAGCGCATGTAATAGACCGCAGCCAGCGGATCGAGCACCTTGGTCGTCAGCGGAAGCTTGTGCTGGCGCCACTGGTCGCCGCGAAGGCGTTCGTAGAGCGCCTCCATGGTGCCAATTTCATAGTTGGTCGAGATCTTCTCTTCCGTCTTGACTTCGCCCTCGCGCTTATCCATATAGAAGAAGCGACTGAATCCGCCTTTCACGTCGATGACTGACTTGGCGGTGTCCCGAACGTCGTAAAACAGCGAAACCGCTCGATTGGAGCGCGTTTCAAGCACCACGGTCCACGACAGCGGGCCGTCCTCATTTCCGTGCGGAGTTTCCTTGCGCACCTCCAACATGGCTTTGCCGGCCGGCACGCCGCTCACCCGTATTTCGTAAATGAGCTGTTCGCCCGCGCGCAATTTCAGAGCTGCCGGCGCCAGTTCGGGCGTTTCAGCGGGGCGCTCGATGCGGCCTTGCTTGTTGCGTTCACCGGGCACTTTGGAGCGATCAGGGTCGGCGGGTATGCTTTCGGCGTGCGCCACCAAAGCGCTGAGCAGAAACGCCACAACGCCGGCGCTGCACAGCGCGTTGAAACGAGGGCACGAGTGTTGCCGTTGCATTCTGCCGACAGGACGTGTCAAACCGGCGTACCTTCAGAGTTTCGCGGTAATCCACGCGCCCCACGCGCGCAGAAAGAAAGGAAGTCAGGCAATCGCCAGCAGCTTACGTGGGGCTTACGGGAGAGTCAAGTTTAGGCGGAAAAGGGGTTAGCTAAGGCTCCAGCTTCAGGGTCTCAGGTTGAGCCGCGCGATTGGGCCGCGGCGCGAGATAGGTTCGCACGGGCTTCAGCAGCTTGCGCAGCGGCACGAAGGAAACTTGGGCATCCTCCACGCTGACAACGCAGGGCAGCGAGAGCGGCATGAAGCTGCCGGTGTTGAACACTTCCAGGTCGCCGAAATTCCAACGTCCCGCGCGATGCGAATGGCCGATCACCACGTGCCGGACGGGCTGTGGGTAAGTTCTGGCCAGCGCAGCGGCTAATCCTGGGACGCGCCACCAGTACAAGAACACGTCAAAAGGTTTTCGCGGCGGAACCAGGATCGTCGCAATGTAGCCGAACGTGCTGCGGGGCTCTTTGATTTGCGGGTTTTCGCGCAGGAATCGCGCCTGCACCTTTCGATACGCGGCAACCAGATCGAGAAAGTTCTCTGGCCGTCTGCCGATCTCCTGCCAATGCTGCTGCAGCATGACGCGCAGATCCTGATCGGATTTGCGCGTGGGATGCGTGCAATCCGTCAGACAGTCACCGTGAAAAACCAGCGTCTGCGAGGACTCCAGATAGATGTGAGAGGTATTGCTGATCGCCGGATCGTGGTTGCCCGAAATCAAAATGGGGTCCGCACCGCCGCAGCGGCATGCATCGGTGACCTGTTGCAGCAAGCGTTCCGCGCGCGGTTCGCACGCGGGAGCTTCGTAACGGTCCAGTGTATCGCCGTTCAGGATCACCTGATCATAATCGCGGGATAGCGACCGGATGCGTTCAAGCAGAGCGTCTACCTTCGAGGTGCTGATGCCGAAATGCAGGTCCGACAAGATCAGTGTTTTCATCGTGCGTCCGAAAGGGCCAGCGTTATTTTGAAAGACTGCCGGCAGCTCACGCCGCGCAGAACAAACCCGCGTCGGACGTGCCTTGGAGGCAGGCTACCGCCTCGCTTTAGCAAACGCAAAACCATGTTGGGGAGTGGTGGTCTGGTCGTCTGGTAGTCTGGTCGAACGGGTCCGCCGCGCTGGTTTCTTTGGGCTTGCCGTGAATTGCGTGGTGAGTATCATCTTTAGCGTAGCCGCAGACCGGACGACTGAATTCTGGCTGCGGGATTCCCGGCAACTACGCCCCCATGGATCCTCGACTGCGGCCACTGCGGGATCTGATGCCGCAGAAGATTTGTCGTATTGGCCAACTGAGCGTGAAGATGAGCGCACCGGTCGAAAACATGTCGCAGATTATCGGCGCATCCGTGCTGCCGGTGGCATTGATCTCCGCATCCGGATTGCTGTGTCTGGCGTTCTACAACCGGCTACTGGCGATCACGATGCGGCTGCGCTCATTTCAACGCGAGCGCTTTCAGGAACAGGAGTTCCTGATGAACCATGCCGATAAGCGCGAAACGGATGTCCGCATTCTGCAACGGCACCAGGGATTTTTGCGGGCGCTCCAGGTGCAGTGCGGACAGTTAATCGAACGCGCTCGCGCCCTGCGGCGCTGCCTGCTTTCGCTGCTGGCGTGCGTGGCCTTGCTCGTGCCCAGTTCGCTGGCCATGGGACTGAGCGTGCTCTGGCCATTGGCGGCGTATGCCGCCGTGCCGCTTTTTGCCAGCGGTGTGGTTCTCCTGTTTATCGGGGTCTGCTTTGCCATTTATGAACTGCAATTATCGGTGGCTCCGATAGAACTTGAGCAAGAATTTATTGAGCGGCTGGAGAAGGATTTCGAGGATGCGAACGGCAGCCATTCGACAGGCGTGTAAACACGCCGCGCTAATTTTTCTGTGCTCCGTTTTCGGCGCAACCCTGGCGGCGGCCGATGCTGCTGCGGTCCAACCGAAGCTGGAAAAAGAAGCCAGCCAATGGGAACTCACCTTCCACGATGAGTTTGACGAAGAGAAACTCGACACACGGGTCTGGGATGTCGAGTCGGCAGCGCCGGGGCACATTCAATCCAGCCGCTGGCCAGAGAACGTGCAGGTGGGCGGCGGGATCTGCCGTTTCCTGACGAAGAAGGAGCAGCGCGGCGGCAAAGACTGGACGACGGCAAGCATTTGGACGCACAGCTTCAAGCAGCAGTACGGTTATTTTGAGGCGCGCATGAAAATCGGTGCGGCCAGCGGATTGAATAATGCGTTCTGGCTGATGACGCGCAACAAGAAGACCGACCCTGTACATTTTGAAATCGATATCTGCGAAGCGCACTACCCGGACAAAGTGCCGATGAACCTGCACAATTGGGCCGGCGAGCACTGGGCGAAATCCGAGACATGGAAGGCGCCTGAAGACCTGAGCAAAGAGTTCCACGTTTACGGGCTGGAGTGGACGGAATCCGAACTCATCTGGACCTTTGACGGCAAACCCATCCGACACCTGAAGCACACGATCTGCAAGGATGCCGCGCCGGTGCGGTTGAGCACCGCGGTATTCCCCTGGGCCGGCAAGGTCAGCGACGCGCTCGATGGCACCAGCATGGATGTCGATTGGGTGCGCGTATATAAACGCAGATAAACTCGTTAACCTTTCTCCATCTTTTTCTCCGCGAGCAAAAAAGCTTTGACGGGACACTCTGGGGTGCTTATAGCAACTCGTGGCGAAGGGGTATGGGAAGGCGGAACGATGCCACGTTTGTTGCTTAGGTCGGGAGTGTACGCGGGAAAAAGCCTGAGCATTCCCGTGCCCAAAACAGTCACGGTCGGCCGCGGACAGGACGTAGAACTCTCCTTTCCAGACGAAAAGCTTTCGCGACAACACTGCCAGTTTTTCTTTAAGGACACCGCCTGCTACGTAAAGGACTTGAGCAGCCGCAACGGCACTTACGTCAATGGAACGCGCATCGAAAGCGAGACGCTGCTGAACGATTTCGACCGTGTTGTCATCGGCGATGTGGAGATGGAGTTTCAAAACGAAGATAAGACGCCGCACACCGGCGATCTGTTCTTAACCGAAGACGTGATGGGAACGCTGGGGCAGCGCGCCAAACCCGGCGAGACTCAATTCGTCCCGCGCGCCAAGCACCCGTAAGCGCTGCATGATTCCGCGACTATAATCAGGCAACATTCGCTATAAACGCGCGTGATCCACGATTTTTTCCAAAATGAAAGCGAGTGCGGTAGGAAACGCCCCTTCTCTGCCAGTCTGCACAACCAGACGAACACACACTTTTGCGCCGCGTATATCGGCGTACAGGGCAGCGAATGGAGGCAACATGCTTTGTTCCATCAGCAGACTGCTCGTCGTCTTTGTTTGCACGTGCTGCATAGCCCGAGTTTCATTCGGCGCGACCTATTACGTGGCTCCGACCGGAAATGATGCGAATGCCGGCACGCAGGCCAGCCCGTTCCGCGAAATACGCAAGGGGATCGCGGTTGTTCGGGCGGGTGATACTGTCCTGGTCGCAGACGGCAGCTACAAAGGTTTCGATATCACGAGCATGAACGGATCGTCGAGCGCCTGGATTGCGATCCGCGCTCAAGGCGGCAACGCCGTCGTGAACGTGACGACCGACCGCTACGATAACCGCGACACGATGTACGTCGGTTCCTCCTCGTACATCCTGCTGGACGGACTGCGCGCTTTCAACGCGAACCGCGCCGCCGTGCGCGTGACCGTTTCCAACCATGTCACGGTCAGAAACGGCGTCTATGGCAACAACACGACCTGGGGCATCTTCACCGATTTCTCCGACGATCTGCTGCTCGAAAACAACGAATGTTTCGGCAGCAAACAGCAGCACGGCATTTACGTTTCAAATACCTGCGTGCGACCGACGGTGCGAGGCAACCGCATCCACGACAATGCGTCGGCCGGACTACACATGAACGGCGATGCGAGCATGGGCGGGATCGGCATCATTACCGGCGCGCTGGTCGAAAAGAACATCATCTACAGCAATGGCGTCACCGGCGCGGCGGCGATCAACATGGACGGCGTGCAGGATTCCATCGTGCGCTGCAATGTGCTGTACAACAACCACGCCACCGGCATCTGCGGCTTCCGCATCAACGCGGCTCAAGGGCCGAAAGGACTGACGATCTACAACAACACCGTGGATATGGCGTCGGACGGCCGCTGGGCGCTGCGGATCAGCGAAAGCGTCGGCATGAACACCGTCCGTAACAACATTCTCAATACTCGTAACACCGGCCGAGGGGGCCTGTGCACCGCCACGACAGCGGACATGGCCAATGTGGACAGCGATTTCAACATCATGGACAAAGTCACGGCGGATGACAATGTGACCTGCACCATTGTCACGCTCGCACAATGGCAAGCCCTGGGGCATGAACTGCACTCCCTGTCGGCGAGCAATACGAGCCTGTACGTCAATCTTTCGGCCGCCGATTACCATCTGCTGAGCAACGCGCCGGCGATCAACCGCGGTTACGATGGCATCATCAGCGCAGGCGAGACTGATCGCGACGGCAACCCGCGCATATCCGGCTCGCATGTGGACATTGGCGCGTATGAGTACGCATCGGCGGCGGATACGACGGCGCCGGTCATCTCCGGCGTCGCGGCGTCAGGCATCACAGCCTCGGGCGCGAGCGTGACGTGGACCACCAACGAAAACAGCGACTCGCAGGTCGATTACGGCACCAGCACATCCTACGGGACGTCAACGGCGCTGAACACGAGCCTGGTTACGGCGCATGCGGCGAGTTTGAGCGGACTGGCGGCGGGGACGCTTTATCACTATCGCGTCAAATCTCGCGACGCAGCGGGCAACCTGGCGGCGTCCGCAGACTTCACCTTCACGACGGCGGCAGCGAGCACGCTGGGAAGTGGCACGGGTTTGAGCGGCGCGTACTTCGCCGGCATCACCCTGAGCGGCACGCCGGTGACGCGAACGGATCCAACGATCAACTTCGTCTGGAACGGCGCCTCGCCGATCAGCGGCATCAGCGGGACCAATTTCAGCGTGCGCTGGACAGGCCAGGTGCAGGCGCAGTTTTCGGAGACCTACACGTTCTATACCAGCAGTGACGACGGCGTGCGGCTGTACGTCAACGGGCAAAAGCTCATCGATAACTGGACCTATCACGCCACGACTGAAAACAGCGGCAGCATCGCCTTGACGGCCGGCCAGAAGTACGCGATCACGCTCGAATACTTCCAGGCCACGGGCGGATCGGTGATGAAGCTGTCCTGGGCCAGCCCATCGACGGGAAAGACGATCGTTCCCCAGAGCCAGCTCTATCCGGCAACGCCGAGCCCCGTTGTTACCGGGTCGGGGACGGGTCTGCTGGGATCCTACTTCAACAACGTCTATCTCAGCGGCACGGCGATCACGCGCACGGATCCGACGGTGAATTTCGTCTGGACCGGCAGTTCGCCGATTGCAGGTTTGTCGTCAACGAACTTCAGCGTGCGCTGGACCGGTTATGTGCTGCCGCAATACAGCGAGACGTACACCTTCTACACACAAAGCGACGATGGCGTGCGGCTGTACGTCAACGGGCAGAAGCTCATCGATAACTGGACAAATCACGGCTCGACGCAGAACAGCGGCACGATCGCTCTGGCGGCCGGGACGAGGTACACCGTCCAGCTTGACTATTTCCAGGGCGCTTACGATTCGATCATTCAGCTTTCCTGGGCGAGCGCCTCAACGCCCAAAGCCGTCGTCCCGCAGACGCAGCTCTACCCGCAGCTCACCGCGGCTATTGCGGCGATGCATTCGCCCCTTCAGCCCGTTCAAAATGCGCCGCAGATCGACTCCGAAGCATGGGCTGATCCAGCGCTGGTCGCGGTTGGCGAGCAGACTCAGCTTTCTGTTGCAGCCAGCGATCCATTAGGCGGAACGCTGGCGTATACCTGGACGATGCTTACGGGTCCGCGGCAGGCGACTTTCGCACCGGACGCGGCCGAGGCAAGCGTGAACGCGAGCTTTGACGCGGCGGGCACATACACGCTGCAAGTCACTGTCGCGAATGCTGAAGGCAGCGCGACTTCAACCACAGACGTGCAGGTCAACGGCGCTGGCGGAGCGACCCCCGGCACAATGACCGTGCAGATGCTGAAGGTGCTGACGACGACGGCGAAGGCATCAGCCGACGCGCTGCAATTCGTCGCCACGATTCCCGGCCCGGTGACTAGCGTCGCCGGGGCGGCGGTGACGATCGATGTCGCCGGAGTGCAGCGCACGTTTTCACTGGATGCAGGCAGACGCTACCGCAGTAGCAGCGCGTATTGTCTACTGCGCGTGGATTCCACCACGAACGCGGCGACGGTCGTGGTGCGGCTATCGCGCGGGCAGTGGCCAGACGTGTGGCAGAGCCTTGGCGTGACGACGGACACAAACTCGGCGATGCTGACCGTGCCGGTGACGGTCACCATCGGCGCGCAAAGCTTCAGCACGACCAAGCAGGTGCAGTTCAAGAGTGCGCGGGCGATGCGGTTTCAGGCGATGGGGATGGCGCGCGAGCGGTGATGACGAGCGCCGGCGTTACTCCAGCAGCAGCACGTCGCCTTCGTTCAGTTCGGGTAGCGTAAAGTTGTATACGCCGGCCTCCTCGCTGTGGCAAGGCAACTGAGCGTTGAGCATTACTGACGTGAGCTTCTGCACTTTCCCGCCACAGCGAAGCGTGACGGCCAGGTTCTTCAGGGGGACCAGGCTGACCACGTTCTTTCCGCCGCCGCGTTTGCCGCTGACGCGGTAGGTCCAGTTCATCAACGTCACCGCGCGCTTGCCGCTCGCTTCGTTCTTCAGCAGCACGCCTTCGACGGTCGCCACGCTGGCGTCTACGATGGCCGGAGCGTTCTCAGCGGCGGGCCACGCGATCAAGCGCCGTAGGCTCGCGTCAAAATCTTTCGACATATCGTAGTTTTCGCTGCGCAGCGGAGCGCTGTATTCCAGGCCAGGAAAGAACCCGGCGACGAAGACGCGGCCTTTTCCGCAGGCGAAGCGCGTCAGCGCGGCGCCGCCATCGGCGAATTTGGCGAGGACTTCGGTTCCAGCCGCAGGCTTGAGAACCTCGCGGCCGATGCGCGGCTTGAACTTCGCTTCTGTCGGCGCGGCGGCGGAAATTTCGGCGCCGGCCGGCACGGGTGTGATCGATTTGCGCGCATCATCGTACGGTTCAAGCGTTGTCGCGCCGTAGGCGCTGACGGTGTACCACATCTCTGGCGCATTGCGGCCTTCGAGCCCCAGAATGGGCTGAAGCGCCACCAGCGGTTGATCGGCTTCGTCGCGGGCGAGTCCGCCGCCGCTGGTGTAGAGCGTCCCACCGGCTTTGACCCAATCGGTGACCTTCGTCGCGGCGGCGCGTGTGAGATTCTGGCCGCTGATGTAGATGGCCTTGTAGCGCGTCAAGTCCTGCGTCGCGAGCATGCCCTCATCGATCGCATCTACCGGAATGTGCGCGTGCGCGAGCGCGGTGTAAATCCACTTCGCGTTTTCGTAGCTCGCGGCACTGCTGGGCAAGCCAGCAGTGGCACGCAGCTTGGCCCAGATTTCGGACGAGCGCGGATTGACGACAGCCACTTGGGCGGGGATGGCCCACGCGGAACCGTAAAGGACCTCTTCGGCTTTGCCCAGCAACCATGCGGCACGCGACGTCTTTTCGAGCGCTTCGTCTTTTTCGGCAAACGAGTCGCCTTTCACGTAATCGGGGCCGTACGTGTACCAGTAGATCATCTGCGCGCCGCGACTGACGGCCGATAGCGTGCGCTGGATCACGGCGCCGCGATGGGGCTTCACATAAATACCAAGCTTGAGCTCCTGCTGGTTGGAGACCACGCGCCCGACGTCGCAAAGGTAGCTGTCCCAACTCCACACGCGCGCGTCGCGGTTCGATGTTTCGTAAACGAAGGCGTTGTCGGCGAGGCGGTAGAAATCGAAAAAGTCCAGGCTGTGGCCGCCCATCAGGAACGTGTTGCCGCGCAGCGCGAACGAGTAAATCAGCGGACGCCGTTTGTCGGGCGCTTGCTGCGTTTCCTTGTTTGCTTGAGCGATGGCGTCGCGCACCGGGGTAAAGAGCGACGCGGACGCGTAGTTCACGAACATGCTCGTGGAGTACGCGGCGAGCGCCGTGCCGGGATCGGTGATCGCAGCCGGCTGCTTGCCGAAGATGTCGATGGGCTTGACCTCCGGCCAGTCGGCTTTGCCGAAATCGGAGGGCGCGCGGCCTTGAGCTTTCACGTACGCGCGGAAACCTTCGGCGCAGAGCGGGCAGACGGCGGCATGCTGCTTGCCTTCCGGCGCACGATCGAAGACGGAGCCGATTTCGTCTTCGGTGCGCCAGAAGACTTCATCAAAGGGAAGTTTCAGCGCCTGCGGCAGGCCCGCGTCGATCATCTCCTTCGTGCGCGCGGCGACACCCGGAGCGAACGGGCAGCCAGCTTCGGGAACTGTCTTGCCTTTGGGCGCGCTTGGAACCGGATAGCCGCCAAGCTGCAGGTAGATTCCGCGCGCGAAGTCTTTGCCGAAGCCTTTCCGCGCGCCGGCCATCTCTTGCAGAAACAGCGGCGCACCGGCCAGCGAGTTCACCCCCAGCAGGCGCAAGCTGGTGCACTCAGCTTCCATCACTGATTTGTTTGTGTAGCGGGTGCCGTAGTACATGCCGGTGCCGTAGCCGTGAATGTCGGTGACGATGCTGAAGCGTTTTGGAAACCAGCCGGCAGGGACGCCGGCGCTACCGGCCCACGGCAGCTTCTGCAATCGCGCGGCGCGCTGGTGCGCGTATTCGAGCAGGCCGGTGAGTTCGGATAGAAACTCCGGGCTTTCGGGAGTCTTGCCACCCGCCAGACGATACGCGGGAATGACGAGGCCGATCGTGCCGCCGTCGGGACCGCTTTCGGTGAAGGTTTTGATGACCTTGCCGTTCCAGCCGAACTCAAATTCCATGTCAACGCCGGTCGAGTGACCTTCCATGTGGTGGTAGCCGTACTGTTTGTCTCGGGCGAGTTTGCCGCCACGGCCGGTGGTGAATGTCACGAACAGCTTGCCGGGGAACTTTCCTTTCACCAGCGGGGCCACGCGCAGCGGCGGCGACCAGACGCCGATGTCGAGTTTCTCGGCGAGCGTCCCCTTGGAGACCTGGCCGCCCATGCCTTCGCCGCCGTAGCGCCAGTCGATGTTGACGGGCTCCTGCGGGGTAATGGCCGTCACGCGCGCGCGCAACGTGAGGTCGGCGGGGACCGACCAGGAGTCGTCTTGCGTCGCGAGATCCACCTGCACTTTGGCGTCGTCCTGTGCGGCGCGGGAACTGCTGAGGGCAAGGCCGAGAAGAACCATGAAAAGGAGAGCGTGACGCATGTAGATCTCCTGAGACGCAATGGGGCGACGGCAGTTTCACCGATGCCGCCACAGCGCGCTACTCGGTTCTTTACTTCGGCGCGGCGGGACTCAGTTCAAGCACTTCGTTGGCGGCGGTTTTGAGTGTGAAGAGCGCGCCGGTTGCGTTCTCGGCCGGTTGGCCGTTGCGGAGAACACGGACGGAATGGCCGGGCCACGGATTCTGGACTGCACACGGCTTGCCTCGTTCGCTGACGATCTTGACGCCGCTGATCGCGCCGCCTTTGAGTTCCGCGCTGACCAGAAACGCTCCGCAGCCGCGCAGCGTCCCGAAGCGCGCATCCTGGTCCTTCGGCCAGCAGGGGAAGAAGCGCAGCACGCCTTCGTGGCTTTGCAGCAGCATCTCATTGACGGCCAGGCTTGGCGAAACATTCTCGATTCCGCCGCCGCCGAAGTAGAGAATCTTGTTGGGCATGGAATGCTTGTCATACATCTGGCGCATGTGAGTGAGTATTGCTTTGGGATCATAGCCAATGCGTGCGCAGGCTGTGTACCAAGAGGAGCTTCCGTTGTTGTCGGCCCAACGGCTCATGGCGTCGATCATGTTCCGGCTGATCTCCAGCACTTTTGGAGGACTGTCCAGTCCGATGGCGCCGGCCGGGTAGATATGCTGGATTCCCAGCGTGTTGTCGTTCCACCACGCGGTGCCCTTCTCCGAATACCGGAAGACCGTCTTGCCGCCACGCTCCTGCAGCGGCCAGTCGCTGATTTTGTCGCAGATGTCCTGCCACTTGGCGCGCTTGTCGGCATCCACGCCCAAATCGCTGCTCATCACGAGCACGTTCTTGAACAGCGTGCGGACCAGGCCCAACGAAAGGATCGCGTTGACGTCTCCGCCGGAGCCTTCGTGGATCGAATCGTTGTAGATAACGTAGCGGCCGTTCGCGAACTTCAGATAGTCCTCCCAGAATGCCGCGACTTCCCGCAGATACGGATAGCCGCTGGTTTTCAGCCAGTCAGTGTCCTGCGTGTACTGGTAATACCAGACGAAGTTGAGCGCGGCGTAGGCGGCGTCGCTGCGCTGGCCCCAGTCAGCGCCGTCGCCTTCAGGGCACATGCCCCACGGACCGATCGAAACGGGCAGGTGCACGCCTTTCCAGCCGCGTTTTTCGGCGATGCGTTTCCCGCGCGGCAGAAACTGATTCAAGGCATCGTAGAACGGCAACGAGACGTCCGGATGGTTGGCGGAGTAGACGCTGTAATACGGCGCCTGAAAGTTGTAGTTGAGATGGAAATCGCCGTGCCAGTGCGTGTCGTCGCGCGTGATCCAGTTGCCCCACAGCCCGGGCGCTACCTTTCCCGAGCGGCTGCAGGAGGCCATGATGTACTGCGACGAGTACCAGTGCTGTTCGATGACTTTGTCGGGAATCTCCACGAACGACCGATTCCAGAACGCCTGCCACCACTGCTGGTGCTTCGCCGAGGATGCGTTGACCGTCTCCCGCGTCAGCGCTGCGGCTTGAGCTTTGGCTTCCGCCAGCGGGTCTTTGGCGTCGAGATCGCTGAGGATAACCGCGACGACAACGGCGGTCTCGCCAGCAGGAATGGTGAGCGATTCGTTCTCCGAGCCCAACGCGCGCACGACCACGGCCATCTTGCGGCCGTCGGGCTTACCGGCGTCGGGATCGTATAGGAACGCCATGCCGGCGGTCTCGCCAGCGTCTCCGCCGAGTTTCTTCTTTGCTTGCCCATCCATGTAGACAGCCATAGAGCGGCCATTGAACACCGCCGCTAGGTGCACCCAGCGGTTCTTCGCCAGGACATCGGCCGTTTGCACGAACATCCCGTTCACCGCAAATCGCACGTGCCCTTGTGAAAGCCCCAGGCTGTAGGCTTGGTTCCACTCGCCTTTGCTGACGAAGTAGTCCGCCTCCGTGGCGCTGTAGTCGTTGGCTTTGATCCATCCCGAGATGGACAGGCTCTTCGTGATCGCCGGAACCGTGAGGGCCCGGCTCGTTTTGCCGTCGAAAGATTGAGCCTCGCCCGGTTCTGTCTTCGCCAACGCGGCGATTTCAGCATCGGAAAGTGCTTTGTCCTCCACCTTCACGTCAGCCATTTGCCCATTGAAGAACCAGCGCTTCCCGCCGTGTTGCTCACAGCCGGCCAGCGCGGGACTTTTGCCCTCATTCACTTGCGCGGGCACAGATGCCGCCGCCGCACCTTGGATCAACTTCACCGTGGAGCGCAGCGGTTCTTTGCCGGCATTGGTCAGTTCGATGAACAGGCGATTGGCATTTGCGTCCACCCAGGCTCGCGCGGCCAGGCTGCCGCCGCCTTTCGAAAACCGACCGCGCCATTCGGCCTTCTGCATGTCGCACTCAGCCGCGTACGACGCGCCGTCCATCCCGGCAGTGCAAACCTGAACTTGGCCGACGGCCATGGGCGCCTGGGTCCGAACGCCCCAGAAGTCGTTCTTCCCGATGTGAAACCGCAACTGTTCCGGGGTCCCGGCGATAACGACGCCCACGTCGCCGTTTCCCAGCAGCGGCCCGTCCACCATGTTCTGCGCCGGCACGCGCCGAGCGGGCTCCGAAAACGGAATCGTATGCTTCGCGATGATCTCGCTGGAGGACTCGGCCGCTGGCAATCCCAGACACACGAACACCGCCGCACCGCACAAAAAGAGTCTTCTAGACACTGCGCTCTCCCGGATCAACACGTCATCCGCGCGACTTGCGCAAGGCCGCGACCACTCGCGAAAATCAGTGATCCGCCACCGCCTGTAGTTCCGGCACGGCGGCATCACCGACGGGGATGGCCTCCGGCTTGCCCATCAGGCGGCGGTGGATGAAGAACATGGCCACGCCGACGGTCATCATGACGATGCCCATGGCAAAGCCGATGCGGTAATTGCTTCCGTGCGAACTGATAGCCCACGTAGAGGCTGCGACGATCATGCCGCGATAGAAATTGCGCAGGCAGGAATTCGTCGAGGTGATCGAGCCGATTTCGCGCGGATCGGTGGTTTTGTAGACCATGACGTCCGCGGCGGCGTACATCGGGAATACGATCGCATGTGCCAGCGAGAGGATGAGCAGCCCATTCTTATCGTGGACGCTCATTGCATACGCACAGCAGGCGACGGACAAAGCCCAGTAGACGCAGACTACGCGCAGGCTGCCGAAGCGGTCAATGATCCAGCCCAGCGGCATGGCCAGAATCACATTCACCAGTCCGGCCCATCGCAAGGCGTCAAATAAGTCGGCGCGATTGATCTTCAGGCTGTCGGCCGCCCAAAGCCACATCCACTGTTCAGCCATCGTGGCGTAGCTGAGAACCATTCCGACGCCAAGGAACAGAACGAAAACGCGCTTGTCTCGAGCGGCGACTTTGAAGGTGGACCAGGGCTTGAAACTCTCCGTTCGCGGATTGTAGACTGGCGGCTCCTTAATCAGCAACGCAACAATCGTGGTCACGGTCATGATCGCGCCGCACACCGTATAAGGCAACCATTCGGCATACTTAGCCACCGTATCCGTGTAACTCATCGCGAAGAAAGTGACCAGTCCGTCGGCGATCGCGAACACCGCCTGCCCGCGCCCCAGCATATCGCGTGGTACGCAGTCAATGTTCAGGAGCGGGAAGGTCGACTGTTTCAAATCCATGAAAAGCAGATAGATCGCTTGCACCAATATAATGGCCCAGATCAGATTCGGTCTGGCGATGAACGGAAAGATCACGAGGCTGCCAATGATGAACGGCGCACTGATAAAAATGTACGGCTTCCGCCGACCCAAGCGCGAGATGGTGTGATCGCTGTACCACGAAAAGACCATCACCAGGAAGCTGACGGCAACGCTGTTAGCCGAAGAGATTGTCCCCTGGACATCCTCCTTGAGCCCGAGTTCCAACATCTTCAGCGTAATGAGTGCGGTACAGACCTTGGCGGCGACGTTCCAACCCATGTTGCTGATGCCGATGATCGTCAGATTCCAGACCGTCAGCCGGCGGTTCTTGTAGTAATCCGCCATCTCCTGCGGATTGGTCTGCAGGGGTATGCCTTTGGCAAGAGAGAAGAGCGGAACTTTTTGCGGAGCTTGGCTGGGGATCAGTGCGGGACCTTCGTCCATCGGCGACCCTCTCCGTTAGCGAACGTGAGAGCATGGCTTACCCGCAAACGCAGCCGTTGCAAGTTTCGGGAATAAAGTTTTGATAAATAAGGCATAAAGAGCTCAACACCGAGACAAAAAGAGCGCAGAGTCCGTTCTGAAACGTTCTCTGCGCCCTCCGCGCTCTCAGCGTTGAAAAAGAGACTACTTCAGATTCTTGAGCAGCCCCGAGGCCTTCTTCTTCGGCTCGCCCTTCAGCTTCTCGGCGGCGAGTTGCAGGCCCTGCTGCCGGGATTCCTTGCTGAAGGTGCCGCCCTTCTGCTCGCACAGGTTGACGATGCTCATGCACGCCTCTTGAGCCACGTCCGGCTCGGCGGCGTACTTGATCAGCGTGTCCATCACGCTGGCCACGCCGATCGTTCCCAGCACGGAGATCGCCAGGCGTTTTTCTTCCGGGCGAGTCACCAGCGGGAGGACTTCGTTGAGCTTCGTCAACTTGTCCGCGTCGCCGACCTTCTTGGCGACCTGCAGATACTGCAGATATCCGCGCAGGCCCAGGATCTTGTGGAGCGGTTTCGCGCCGGTCTTGACCAAATTCTGCAGCGGTTCGGCCACGGCGTCGTCTTCGGGGAACTTGTTCGGCCAATTGGAGAGCGTGCGCACCGCTTCGTCTTGAATCGCCTCATCTTTGTCGGCTAGAGCGGCCTTGACCGCGGTAAGCGCATCCGCTCCGCCGGAGCAAGCCAGGGTGTGCAATCCAATCGTCCGCATCGCCGCGTCGCCGCCTTGCAGCAGCGGGAGCAGGTGCTTCGAACACGCCGCGCCGCCGCGAGCGCTGATCGACATGACGGCTTTCTCAAACGCCGCCTGTTCCTTCGCGTCCTTGTTGGCCTGCAGAATTTTGACCAGATCCGCCAACTGCTTTTCGCCCGCCAAGCCGCCCAGCGCTGTAATCGCGACCGCTCGAACACCTGCGTCCGCATCCGCGGCGCTCTGCAGCATCGCCGGCAACGCGGCTTCGATGCGGCGCTGGCCGGCGACTTCAACCAGCACTTCGCGCGCCTTGCCCGTCGCCTGTCCCAGGCGCGAGGCAATCTCCGCCTCGACTTCCGCGCCGGCCATCTTCGCCAGGATCGCGCGGCCGGTCTGCGAAATTTCAGCGTCGGCATCCAGCGCGGCTTCAAGCAGCACCGGCACGCACGAAGCGTTGCCGATTTTTTCGAGTGCGCTCAGCGCAGTCTGCCGCACTTTGCCCTGGCCGCTCTTGGCCAGCGCGAGCACCGGCGGCAGAGCTTTTGGGTCGCCGCGATCGGTCAGCACGAGGATGAGCAGGATTTGCTGCTGCGGAGCCGCTTTTTCCAGTTCGGTGACGATGGCCTGGGTGGCTTCCGGGCCCGGCAGTTCGCGCGCTGTGCGCAGACCAATGCCATAGATCTGTTTGTCGGGAGACTTCAGCGCTTCAATCAGGAGCGGGATGCCGGCGTTCTTGCGCGCGAGAATCGAGCCGCGCTTGGCTTCGAGCATGCGCTGCTTGGCCAGGTCCGCCGTGGCGCCGATCGCATCGTAAATCTTCACCGCATCATCGGCCTTGCCTTCCTTGAACATCTTTTCCGCGCAGTAGCCGCAGCCCATCGCCGCCGCGTCGCGAACTTGAGCCGGGCCGGTGGCCAACGCCGGCACGAGAGCCTTTGCCGCCGCGTCGCCGCCGATGCGACCCAGAGCTTCCGCGGCTGCGCAGGCGACATCGACATCGGCATCCTTCATCTTGCCAATCAGCAGATCCACGGCTTTGGCGTCGCGGCGCACGGAAAGGGAGTTGATCACGCCGACGAGAATGCGTCCCTGCACCTTGCCCGCCGCATCGCGCAACGCTTCATCGCACGCCGGATCGGGAATCGCTTCCAGGGGAATGCGCGCCCAGGACGTGAGGTCCTTGTCGGGGAGCAGAGCCGCCAGCGCCGGCACGCAAGCCTTGGTGCCGCAAAGCACCAGTTTCTTGCAGGCCATCGCCTTTTCGGCAATCGGGCCGCTTTTCACGGCTTCGATCAGCTTCGATTCGTCTTCGGCAGCGCGAAGAGCGCACCCGGACAAGAGCACCGCCGCAATGAGCAGCGTGCCGGCATATTTGGAGAGAGACCGAGTCGTATGCACTTTTGTTCTCCTTCGCTGTTCAATTCGCAATCTGCAATCCGAAATCAAACTGCTGCTACCTTAGGCATGGGGTGTTGATGCTCTCCCCCTCACCCCTAACCCCTCTCCCTCGCGGGGGAGAGAGGAACCGGATGCCGCTCCCTTACGGTCGCGGTTCTGATCTGCATTGCTGGGCAAGCCAGCAGTGCCACACTTTTACAGTCTCCAAGGTTCCCGGAATGCTTCCGAACGCAGGCGGTTCGCTTCGTCGTCATTCACGAAGAACGTCGTCTTCGGATCGTAGACGATCTTGCGTTTCAGCATGATGGCGATGCCCGCACAGTGACAGGCGATGTGCGAGTGGCAGGCTACGAAATGGTTGCCGCGCGGCAGGCCGCGGGTCTTGACGCAGTTCAGGAAGTCGCGGATGTGGTTATTGGCCGGATAGCCGCCAACCTTCACCCAGCGCCCCGCGAGCAGCGACGGATCGCTGCAGACGATGTCGCCGTTATCGCCGGCTTCCACCCAACCGGTTTCGCCTTCGAATCGCACCGGGCATGAACCGAGACCCAGCCAGCCGTTCTCGCGCATCAGCAGCTTCACGCCGTTCGGGTAAATCGCCGACGCCTGACCGTTCTCAGCCGGGAAGTACTCGATCGGTTCGCACAAGTCGGCATCGTTGGCCCACTGGCACAGATCGATGCAGTGCGAGCCCCATTCCAGTACGCCGCCGCCGACCAGGCCGCCGCCTTTTTCGAAGCCGAACGCGCTGTTCATCTGCCCCTGCTTGTACGGCCGCCACGCCGCCGGACCGAGCCACAGATCCCAATCCATCTGTTCCTTCGGCGGCTCCGGAGTGCCGTCCCACCAGCCGCTCGGGCCCGTCCCCATTCCGCCGGGGTGAGCGACCACGGTCTTCAGCTTTCCCAGTTTGCCTTTTCGCGCGAGTTCGACGGCGTACTGGAAGTGCGACAAGCCGCGGCGCTGCATGCCGCCCTGGAACACGCGGCCGGTGCGCTGGAAGGTGTCGGCCAATTCCAGGCTTTGAACGATGTTCTTGGTACAGGGCTTCTCGCTGTAAACGTCCTTGCCGGCCTTCGCGGCATTCACGGACATCGTGCAGTGCCAGTTCGGGCCGGTGGCGATGAGACAGGCATCGATGTCCTTGCGCGCGAGCAGTTCGTGGTAGTCGCGGATCATCGCGCAGTCGGTGTTGCCGTATTTCTTGTCGGCCATCTGCTTCACCTGCTGCCGGCGCGATTCGCGCACGTCGCAGATCGCGATAAAGCGTACGTCGGCTTCATTGAGGAAGCAGCCGAGGTCGTAGCCGCCGCGATTGCCGATGCCGATGCCGCCGATCGTAATCTGGTCGCTGGGCGCCACCGCGCCGTCGGCGCCGAGCACCTTCGCGGGCACGAAGTAGGGCGCAGCCGCCGCAGCCACGATGCCCTTTAAGAATCCCCGGCGGTTCAAATGCTTGGACATGAGTTGCTCCTTTGTCCTGCGAGGCCACATCACCCAACAAGCTTTGTGCGAATACTTGTACAGACTAAACCGGGAACGGCAAGCTTAGCCGCTCTTTACCTTGTAGGAACTTCGCCATTTCTGGTAGCCCATGCGCACGACAGATTGGGTTCAGGGTTCGGGGTTCAGGGTTCGGGGTTCGGGGTTCAGGGTTCAGGGTTCAGGGTTCGGGGTTCGGGGTTCGGGGTTCGGGGTTCAGCGCTGCCAAGGGCGGCACGTGCGTGTTCATGGGTTGTTGCTTTCAAGAGCAAAGAGCATAGAGCGGCCTAAAAGGTCGCAGTAGAAATAGACACTTTCTCTTGAGCGCTGTAGCATGGGTGCGGTCGGCACATCTCGCCAGCGAGCGGAGCGCCAGGAATTCCTTATGGACGTGGCTGAAGCGATCCAACGCACTCGCGAGGCGTTTCCGTTCCCCAACTACATGACGCCGGAAAAGGACGCGTATGCAAACATTGCGCGCACAGTGTTGCGTTTTGTGAAACCGGGCGGCGCCATCCTGGACTTTGGCTGCGGGACGTGTGACAAAACAGCCGTCCTGCAGCGCCTGGGCTTCCAGTGTTCTGCATGCGACGATTTGCAGGACTATTGGCACCAGCTCCCGGGAAACCGCGAGAAGATTCTGGCCTTCGCGCAGCAGCAGGGAATCGACTTCAAACTTTCGCGCGGTGCGCTTCCGTTTGAGAAAAATCGCTTTGATCTCATCTTGCTCAACGACGTTCTCGAGCACCTTCACGATTCGCCGCGCGACCTGCTTAACGATCTGCTCGAACTGGCCAAGCCCGAAGGCCTCTTGCTCGTCACCGTTCCCAACGCCGTCAACATCCGCAAGCGATTGAATGTCTTGTTTGGGAAAACAAATCTGCCGGACTTCCCGCAATATTACTGGTACCCGGGTGCGTGGAGAGGACATGTTCGCGAGTACGTTCGCGGCGATTTGCGGCTGCTGGCCGAGTTCTTGAATCTCGAGATCCTGGAACTCCGCAGTTGTGATCACATGCTGCAGAAACTGCCACGCTATGGCCGCGCTCCCTATCTTCTGCTGACCCGCATTTTTCAGGGCTGGAAGGACTCGTGGCTGTTGGTCGCGCGCAAGAAGCCAGATTGGAAGCCGGCGAAGCTTCCAGCTTCTTGACCACGTCTCAGCAGTGGAACAGCTCTTCCATATTCGCCCACCATTCGCCCTTCGCGCGCGTGCGCAGCGGCTGCTGGCAGGGCTTGCAGACGGCCCACCATTTTTGCGTGAGCGGGTCGGCAGCCATCTTGGCCATGTCGCCGGCGAAGTCCTTGCCTGTGTATTCGAAGTAGCTGAAAAGGTGGCCGTCCTTGTGATAGATCGAGTAGTTCCGGATGTGGCACTTCTTGATCATCCTCAGCACATCCGGCCAGACCGCGGCGTGCAGGCGTTTGTACTCCGCGTATTTCTTGGGTTTTAGTTTGATGAGCATGCCGAAACGCTGCATGGATTCATACCCCTCACGATGACGCGCCTGATTTTCGCCTCCGCCTTGCCCATGCATTTCCAGCGTGTGTTGATGCAGGGCCGTAGGATAATCACTCAGCGGAAACTTCGAAACTCGAAAAACGGGGTATGGGGTATCGGGCATGGGGTATGGGCGGGGACAAGATAGGCCTTCCCGTGTCCTACAACGATGTCCACAAAAAACCGGAGCGCCCTGGCTCCGGTTAGCTGTTCAGCCGTTTTCTGTCTTTCTGTTTCCCTCGAATTTCGCGTTTCGGAGTGTTCTATCTGGTCCAGACGACGGTATAGGGTGCCGGCGGCGATCACACCGCCCCATACCCTATACCCCATACCCGATACCCTGCCGTTAAAGGTGACACGAATCCGCATAGGCCCGGAACTTCTTGCGCAGGACTTCCAGCACTTGAGCGTGAATCTGGCAGATGCGCGACTCGCTCAGTTCCAGTTCGTCTCCGATCTGCTTCATGCTGCGGCCGTTGAAGTAGTACTGCTCCACCACCATGCGCTCGTTGCTGTTCAATCCACGCAGCGCCATGTCCCGGATTTCTTCGCGCTGCAGGTCGCGCGTGGGTTCCACTTCGCGGCGGTACTCCAGCATTTCCAGCCGCATCTGGTCGCGGTCGTCGGCCGACTCGCGGTTGTTGCCTTCCACGGAGATCTGCGCCCGCACGTTCAGTTCCTTGCGCAGTTCGGTGAACTCTTCGCGATTCATCCCCAAGCGGGTCGCGACTTCTTCCTCGGTGGGCTCGCGGCGAAGCTGTCCGGCCAGTTCGCGAACGATGCGCTCGTACTGATGATTCTTGTTCCGGATCAGGCGAGGCACCCAGTCGAGCGCCCGGATCGAATCCAGAATCGCGCCCCGGATGCGCGGCACGCAGTAGGTCTCGAAACGCACGCCAACCGACGGCTCGAATTTCGTGATCGCATCCTGCAAGCCGACATTGCCCGCGCCGATCAGGTCGCAGACGTCGATGCATTCCGGCAGCTTGGACTTCAGCCGTTCGGAAATGTACCGCACCAGCGGCTGATAGTGGACCCACAGCGCGTTGCGCGCGTCCTCGTTGTGCGTCTTGAAGTACGCCTTCCACAGCGTGTCCTCATGGCGCCGCCGGACGGCCTTGGCCTGAGCGCGCTCCAACTGCTGCGGCGTTTCGGCGCCTTTGGCCGCCTCCGGTGCGGGTTCGACGGCCGGCTTGCGCACCATCAATGGCGCGGAGACTGGCGACGGCAGACGCCGCCGCACACGTTTATCGAGAACGGTCGTGACGTAGCCGTTTCTCGTCTTGGCAGACCGGGCTGATCGAGCAGCCTTGGCTTTCGGTCTAGCGCGTTTCATAGTGAGCTTCCCCCTCTTCTCTCCCAAAGCTCTCGTGCGGGGCTCTTCGGAGCACCGCAGTGATTTTCGCGCGCGCTCCTTATGGTGGAGTGACAACTGCCGCATGGCAGGAGTCGCGCAACTTAGATTTTCAGTTCTCGGTCGGAAGGACAGGTTGTTTCTATAAACTGTAAAGTACGGTTGTCAATGATTAAAAACGATATTATAAAACAATAAATATCAAAAACTTACATATATTAGGGTAATGCGATATTAATACACTTACGTGTGTAATTGACGTTTTCGGTAAGAGGGTTTCTTCGGCTTTCCGACCATTTTTCTTGAGCTCTTTTTTTTCCGCCCGCGAAACGCGGCGCAAGTGTCCCGGCATTCCCTCAGATTCCGCCTTGACTGCCGGCGTCGGCACCGTATGAAACCATATAAATCACTCTTGGGAGCGAAGCCAAATGGCCAACACCGAAAAGAACGCTGTCGTCGAAGTCCTCAACAAGGCTCGCAGTTCCGAACTGGCGGCCATCCTGCAATATATGTCTCAACATTACGAACTGGCCGACCGCGATTACGGCCAGATCGCCGCGCAGTTCAAGCTCATCGCCATCGACGAAATGCGCCACGCCGAAATGCTTGCCGAACGTGTCTTGCTGATCGGCGGCGTGCCCACCAGCCGGCCCGACATGGAAATCAAGAAGAAACAGTCGCTCGCCGAAATCGTCGCGCAAGCCGTCGCCGCCGAAGAAACCGCTCTACGCGATTACAATGAGTTCCTGCACGTCTGCCAGAAGAACAACGATTACGCCAGCGGCAAGATCTTCGAACTGCTCATCACCGAAGAACAACTGCACCTCGAATACTTCCAGGACATCCAGGATCACATCAAGGAACTCGGCAACGCCTACCTCGCCACCCAGGTCGGCGGCCCCGCCGAAGCCGGTGCGCCTCCCAAAGGCTTCGTCGCCAGCCAGGGCGGAGCGGCGTGAAAATTCTGTGACCTTTCAATGCACTAACTAACAGCCTTCAACACAGAGGCACAGAGGACGCAGAGTTTCACAGAGTTTCTTTATTCTGTTCTTTCTCTGTGGCCTCTGTGTTCTCAGTGACTCTGCTCCGAAAATACACCTCGGACCACAAGATCACGAAGCCATCTTCGGCGGCAACGTGACATTGTACCCCAACGCTTGCAGACGCTTTACGAGGGCCCGTTCCGTGCGCTGGCTGTCGCGCTGATCGAAATGTTCTGCTCCCAGGTCAGCGTACGCGGTGTGCCGCTTGAGCATATGGTAGATCGTTACTAACATGCTATGCGCCACAGCCACAATCGCGCGCTGCTTTCCGCGGCGTCTTACCAGACGCCTGTACAGCGCGCCGAAGTAGCTTCCCTTTTTGCGCTGCGCCCCCCACGCGGCCTGCGTCAGCGCTCGGCGCAGCCAGCGGTTGCCTTTGCGCGTTTTGCCGCTGTTGCTCTTCCCTGCACTCTGGTTGTTGCCGGGACACAAGCCCGACCAAGACGACAGATGCGCATCCGAGGGGAACTGCGCCATGTTCGTCCCAATCTCCGCCAAAATATTCTCCGCGCTGACGAGATTGATTCCGCACATCGCGTCGAGCAATTGGGCGGCGGCCAGGAAGGGCAGGGCCTTCAACGGCGCGAGCGGGGCGCGGGCGAGCGGCTGTGCTGGCGGCGTCTGGGCTTCCGGCTGACAGGGCGCCGCTGGCGGGCTGAGTTCCGGGCTTGCCAGCTGCATCTGAATGCGCTCGTCCAGCCTTTCGATCGACCCCTCGATGAAGCACAGGTGCTCCCACTCCAGGCGCAGCATGAAACGATGGTGCGGCAGGAGGCGCCCTTCGAGCGCCGCGCTCAACTGCGCCTTCTTCTTCTTGAGCCCTTTGCGCGCGCACTGCGCCAACGCTTCAGGCTCCGTTTCGCCCGCCATCAGCTTCTGTAGTATCTCGCGCCCGGTGACGCCCAGGATGTCGGTCGCCACCGATCCCAGCTTGATGTTCGCATCCTCCAGAATCTTATGGATGCGATTGGCCACGCGCGCTTTCTCATCCTGCCGACCTGCCCGCGTGCGCGTCAAGTCGCGCAGTTCCCGCTGCGGCCGTGGCGGCATGAAGCTGGCTCGCAACAGTCCGAATTGCAGCAACTGCGCCAGCCATTGGCTGTCCTTCATGTCGGTCTTGCGTCCCGGCACGTTCTTGACATCACGCGCGTTGCACAGCAGCACCTCGACGTGGCCTTCCAGCACGTTGAACACAGGCTTCCAGAACACGCCCGTCGATTCCATGGCCACATGCGTCACGCCGTGCTCTGCCAGCCAGACGCAAAGCGCCAGCAGTTCGCCAGTCATCGTGCCGAATTCGCGGTACTTCTCGATGAGTTGGCCGTGTTCGTCCAGGTAGCGGATCCACGCACAAATCGTGTTCTTGTGCACGTCCAACCCGGCACAACGGCGATACATCAGGTCCATGAGGGTGCCTCCTTTGTTGGCGCCAAGGAGGACATCCTGTAGATTACATTCTGCTCCGCGTGCTCTCCGGTAGAGGAGGCGACGGTTTCGGGTTCGGCAGATGTCCGGACCAGACTGTGTTGCGGGCTTGAACAAAGCTCCACTGAGAAACGGCCTCCGTGCCTTGGCGCTGCGCCGCGAACAAGACTACCGGACCACGCGGACATTTTCATCGTTTCCGGGTGGCGCTCCGCGCCATGGTGACTGTGTTGAAAGCCGTTCCTAAGTCGATCGCAGGAGTTGTCGCGCGCGAAGCTGGGAAGGATTGATCGGTCGGTTCGTTTCTTCTCTTCTCCTCATCTCCCTTTCTCCTCTTCTTACCCGCGAAAGCCGGTTGCCGCGTTCGCGCGCCTGAATAAACTCACCTCCCGTCGCTGTTTCCGCTCAACCTCAAGGAGTCGCTCGTGAAGGTAAAAGTCAAAACGGTTCAACGCGAAAAACCTGTGATCGCCGCCGGCGCCAAAATGTGGTTCGCTCGCTACGCGCCCATCAACCTGGAGCCGAAGAATTCCATCGGCGCGAAGTGGCCGCGCATGCTCGACGCCATCAATCTCCGGCCCATCGTCGAAGGCAAGCGCACCGCGATCAAAATGCATTTTGGCGGCGGCACGGGCTTCACGACGATTCATCCCATCTTCATTCGCAAGCTCGTCGAAGCCGTGAAAGCCGCGGGCGCCAAAGAAGTCTTCGCCACCGATCTGCCCTGGGCCGTGCGCAGCGGAGCTGAACGCGGCTACACGCCCGAAACGATCGGCTGCCCGATGGTTTCGGCGACCGGAACGTCAGACAAGTACGTCTACCGCGTCCCCGTCGATCCGCCGATCAAGGACTTCAAGGAAGTGGAACTCGCAGGCGAAATCGTCGATGCCGACGCGCTGATCGACTTGTCTCACGTGAAAGGCCACGGCGCGGCGAGCTTCGGCGGCGCGTCGAAGAACTTGTCGATGGGTTGCGTGAGCGGCCGGACGCGCACCGCTCTGCATTCGCTGGAAGGCGGCCTGGAGTGGGACAGCAAGAAGTGCACGCGCTGCAAAATCTGCCAGGAGAACTGCCCGAACGACGCGATCAAGTTCACCAAAGACGGCAACTTCGAATGCTTCTACCACAACTGCAAATTCTGCCAGCACTGCGTGCTCATCTGCCCGAAGCAGGGCCTGAAGATGGCCGGCGGCGCCTATGAGACTTTCCAGCAGGCGATGGCCACCACGTCGTCCAAAGTCCTCGACACCTTCGATCCCAAGCACGTCCTGTTCATCAATTTCCTGATGAACATCACCATCTACTGCGACTGCTGGGGCATGACCACGCCGAACCTGGTCCCCGACATCGGCATCCTTGCCAGCCAGGACATCGCCGCGATCGAACAAGCCACGCTCGACCTGATCAAGCATGAAGACCTGATCCCCGGCTCCCTCCCCGAAGGCCTGGACCCCAGAGACAGCGGCCACCTCTTCGAACGCATCCACGGGAAGGATCCGTTCATCTTGATTGAACACTTGGCACGCCTGCGCAACGGAAAGCGGACGTATGCGATGAAGGAAGTTAGCTGAGCGCGCAGGGCGCGTGATGAGGTGCGCTGTCCACGATTTCACACGATTTCCGAGGTTCCAAGAGATTGAGAACACAGCGCGAAGTGAAATCGGCGCTTTGCGAGGTGCTCGGCCGCGAAGTTGACGCACTGCTAATTCCGCGCGACTTTGCGCGGCGCAATGGATCTATTGACTACGTGCGCCAATGCGTTGGCGGCATGCAAACGGTAAGGATCTCGTTCCACTTGATGCCGAAGTACGAACATGGTGCTTGTTGCCATGTGTACCCAAGTCTGCGAATGTTTTTTCCGGACGTGGGTCGCGTGGGATTGGCTATGGTTGGTGGTGACAAACTTCTACTCGCAAGCGCCCCAGAAGTAACGCTAAATGAACCCATAGATTTTGTGATACCGAAAGAGCATCACGTTCGCTGGTTTGCTTATGACGATGAAACTCTGTTAGAGTGCATCAGATCCATGAAGAACTCGTTAGCTACGTGGGTCATACCTTTCTTGGACGAGTACCGCACTCCCGCTTCTCTTGTGTTCGCTTACGAGCAGCGGGACGTTCGTTTTCTGTGGCAGCGCCATTTCTATATCTATGTTGCGGCAGCGTACATCCTGGCCTCCAAACCGGACGTGGCTATGCGGGTGCTGGAAGAAAATCTTGGTCAAGCTCGACCAAAGAGACAATATGCTAAGGCGTTTGAGTACGTCAAGGCTTTACTCACGCACGAGTCCGGGTTTGCACGTGGCGTCGAAGAGGATGAGTTTGCGGGCGATGACACATGATGCGGATGCGCCGGGGGATTCGGGGACGGGCCGCCAGACTCGCGCTGTTCGACTGATCGGTGACGCGTATCCGTGGCTCGCGCGTGATAGCGGAGGCACGGGCGCGGGACGCCCAAGGTACGATTCTTGCCCCGAATGGGGCAACACGATAGTAGCCAGGGGTGGAGCGAAGCGAAACCCCTGGACACAGGAGTACGGATTTCAAGAGCCCTGGAAGGGCGAGCGAACGATGCAGGCTATAGGAAGCGTTCGTCATATCCCTTTCGTGTTGCTGTTCGCTTCACGCGCCCTTCCTCTCTGTCAGGCTCTGTGTTCTCTGTGCCTGTGTTGAAAGCAGTTCGGTGGTCCTGGTTCCGGCTTGTCCAGGCTAGGCGGGAGCAACAGCACGGGCGGGGGAGCGGGGAGAGTTTCAAGAACGGCTTAGCGGGAGGGGATGATGATCGAGGATAAGGAACCTGCGCCAATCTGCCCATGCTGCCGCAAGCCGATTGAGTCGCTGCTCAACTTTTTCGTGCCCGTAACGCTGGTTCCATCCAAGAACGCCTCTCCGATGGACAAATTTGACAAATCTCCTATCGAGCCAGTCGCGGTCTATGCGTGCCCGAGTTGTCGTACTGTGTTGAGTGTTGCTGGCGGACACGCGTCGTACATTGGGAGCATCAACTTCGGCGATCTTGGCCAGGAGAAATAAGCAATCCCGCTATTTCGGCCAGTTCGTGATGTCGTCGCCACGCTCGCCGGGCGGGTCTGGCTTGCCGTCTTGTCCCGTCGAATACAAGTCGTAGTTGTTCGGGTTGTGGCATTTGCCATCGGGCACGTAGTTGGGATTCTTCGCCTTCTGCTGAAGGGTGTAGTGGCGGCAGTTCAGGTAGACAAGCGGGTTGCCCCAGGAATCGACGATCAGGGTGTCGGGGCCAGAGGGCCTCAGGTAGTTTTCAGGAATCGAGATGAAGGGATCGAACGTGATGATTCTTCGAGAGCCTGCGGGGATAACAGCAACTTTCGTAACGCCCTTCCCGTCTGGGCCGCAGAGATATTTGAAGAGGCTGCCGGGTTCTGGCGCATCACCCATGCCTTCAACGGTGCTGGGGGGATAAGAGCCGAATTGAATGCAATAGCGTTCGAGGGCAGCAGAAACTCCGTCTATCAGAGTGCGAGTCGCGCGTGGACGGTGAGACGTGCTCGGACCTCCAGCGATGGGGGCCAGAATCAGTAGAAGAAGGCCAATGATCGCGGTGGCAATTACGAACTCCAGCAAGGTGAGGCCCATGATTCGTATGCGGCCGTTTGTTTGCATAGGGCTTGCTCCGCTAAAACACTGATCTCTTGTAGCAAGCGTAGCGCGACTGGCCCGCGAATGGACATGCATTTCGCCGTTGCGGCGCTACCGCAAACCCCTCCCCCGGCCCCTCCCCTCGGTGGGGAGGGGAGAACGGCAGCGGGCGAGACGCCCGCACGACGAACGGCACGCAATCCGGGGGGATTGCGCTACCCTCTCGCGGTGTAGCTTATATGATGCGCGTTTCATCAACGAGGAGGAAGGAAATGCACGGAAGTATTGGGAGCATTCTGTTATGGCGGGGGGCGGTCGTGCTGATCTGCGCGATTGTTGCGTGTGCGATGGCGGCGGAGGAAAAGGCGGCGGAACCGGAGAATATCGCCGCGGTGCTGAAGCCGTTCGTGGAGCGGCACGTGCTGGCGGGCGCGGTGACGCTGGTGGCGACAAAAGACAAGGTGCTGAGCTTGGACGCGGTCGGATATGAGGACATCGCGACGAACAAGCCGATGCGGACGGATGCCCTGTTCTGGATTGCATCGCAATCGAAGCCGGTCACGGCCACGGCACTGATGATGCTGGTCGATGAAGGCAAGGTGAACGTGGACGATCCGGTCGAGAAGTATCTGCCGGAGTTCAAGGACCAGATGCTCGCAACCGGAGACCCGAAGAATCCCACATTGCAGAAGCCGGCGCACCCGATCCTGGTGCGCGAGATTCTCTCGCACATGAGCGGACTGCCATTCGCCTCACCGCAAGAGAGGCCAACGCTGGATCTGCTTCCCTTAAAGGAGGCGGTGCAGAGCTACGCGAAGGTTGCGCTGCAATCTGAGCCCGGCACGAAATACCAGTACGCCAATGCGGGCCTCAACACGGTCGGCCGAATCATCGAAGTGGTGAGCGGCATGCCGTACGAGGAATTCCTGCAGAAGCGGTTGTTCGATCCGCTCGGAATGAAGGACACGACCTTCTGGCCGAACGACGAACAACTCACGCGGCTGGCGAAGTCATACAAGCCCAACGCGGCGAAGGACAATCTTGAAGAGATTCCGATTGGTCAGCTCAAATATCCGTTGAACGATCACGCGAAACGTTTTCCGATGCCGGCCGGCGGACTGTTCTCGACCGCTCACGACATGGGACGGTTCCTGCAAATGGTTCTGAATGGCGGCGAACTGGACGGGAAACGCTACGTCTCCGAGGCCGCAGTGAAGCAAATGACCAGCAAGCAGACGCCCGCCACGTTGAAGGATTCATACGGCTTTGGCTGGGGCGTTGGCGGCGGCGGTTACGGACATGGCGGCGCGTACGCGACCGACGTCAATGTGGACACCAAGAAGGGGCTCATTTTCATCTACTTCGTACAGCATGCAGGCTTCCCCGGCGACGGCGGGAAGGCGCAAGGCGCGTTCAAAGGGGCGGCGTACCGGCTTTACGGAAAGTAGGCAGTCGGCAGCGGCTGTAGGCAGTCAACGGCGGAGGCAGGACGCAGGAGGCGGGACGCGGGGGCGGACAATTTAGCAAAATGTCCTACAACGGAGAGCGGCGAATGAACTATCTGGCCGGATGTGCGTGTGTGGTCTTGCTACTGGGGAGTGCGGCGGCGATGGCGGGAGACACCGGCTGGGTGAAGTCGCCAAGCAATCCGGTGCTGGGCGGGAAGTTGGGGACGTGCTTCGACATTTGCGTCATTCAGGACGAAGCCACGTACAAGATGTACTTCTCCTGGAGGCCGAAGAAAAGTGTGGCTCTGGTGGAGAGCACCGACGGCGTGAAGTGGAGCGAGCCGAAGATTGTGCTCGGGCCGAATCCCGAAACGAAGTGGGAAGAGGATATCAACCGGCCGTGCGTTCTGAAGCGTCTTGGTTATCAGATGTGGTACACCGGCCAGGCAAAGGGGCACTCGTACATCGGCCGCGCCAGTAGCCCGGACGGAGTGACCTGGACGCGAGCCAGCCCCGTGCCGGTGCTTTCGCCGGAGCGCTCCTGGGAGAAAGTCGCGGTTATGTGCCCGGATGTGATGTTTGACCGTTTCGGCACCGTCTTCCGCATGTGGTATTCCGGCGGCGAACAATACGAGCCGGATGCGATCGGCTATGCCACCAGCACCGACGGGAACATGTGGACCAAGCACGAGAACAACCCCATCTTCCAGGCCGACCCGAAGAGCGCCTGGGAGCAGCACAAAGTGACCGCCTGCCAGGTGCTGCGGCAGGGCGACTGGCACTACATGTTTTACATCGGTTTCTTCGATCTGCACAAAGCCCAGATCGGCATCGCACGCTCCAAGACGGGCATCAGCGATTGGGAACGCCTTCCGAGCAATCCCATTATCAGCCCGACCAAAGACGCGTGGGACCACGACGCGTGCTACAAGCCCTACGTGATTTACGACGAGAAGGCCAAGCGCTGGTTGCTCTGGTACAACGGTCGAAAAGGCGGCGTCGAACAAATCGGGCTGGCGGTGCATGAGGGGGAAGACCTGGGGTTTCCGAAACAGTAGGCAGTGAATGGCGGAGGCGGGAACGGCGGAGCGACGGGGAGACGGGGAGACGGGGAGACGGGGTGACGGGGAGACGGGGGGACACGGACACGGACGCGGAGACGCGGGGACGCGGGGACGCGGAGAGAGGCCGAAGCGCAGCCGCAAGTTGCCTGGATGGTCTCACGCCCCGCGACATATTTGCGCGGCTGAGCGACCATCGCGACGTATTTTGGCTGGATAGCGGGGACAGCGAGGGGTGGAGCTATCTGGGGCTGCGACCGAAGAAGACGATTTGTGCGCGGAGTCCTGCGGACGTTCGGCGCGCGTTGAAAGTATTGGGCTCTTCCAAAAAACAATCGCAAAGAAAAGATAAGGGGCCGCCGTTTCGCGGCGGTTGGATCGGGTTCATTGGGTATGAGGCGCTGGGGCCGATGGTGCCACTGGCTCAGCCGGCCGGCTTCTTGGCCGGCTTAGCCAGTGCAGAGTGCGACCGGCACTGGCAAGCGCCCGCACAAAGACGCGGGCGCGTGCCAGTGGCACCACCGGCCGGCGCCACCATTCCGCTGCTGTGCTTCAGCTATTTCTCCGAATTGCTCGCGTACCGCGCTGGGGAATGGTGGGCGGTGGGGCCAGAGGTGGTGCCACTGGCTCAGCCGGCCGGCTTCTTGGCCGGCTTAGCCAGTGCGAACTCGCACAGGGCCAGCGGCACTGGCAAGCGCCCGCAAAAAGGCGCGGGCGCGTGCCAGTGGCACCACGCAAAATCTAACTTCACGCGGACGGCCTATGTTGCGGCGGTGGATCGGGCGCTGGAATACATCGCGGCGGGGGACATTTATCAGGTGAATCTGGCGCAGCGGTTCACGGTGCCCTGGGAGGAGTCGGCGGCGGAGTTGTATTTGCGGCTGCGCGAGCAAAGCCCGTCGGACTACGGCGCGTTTTTGGGTTCGGCGCTGTGCGGAGGAGCGCATACGATCTGCAGCATTTCTCCGGAGCTCTTCCTGAACGTGAACGGCGAGACGATTATTACGCGGCCGATCAAAGGCACGAGGCCGCGCGGGAGCGCGAGCGAGGCGGGTCGGGGAGCGGCGGGGGACGCGGCGGGCAGGGACGCTCGCGCCAGGGCCGATTGCGCGGCGCGCCGGTCGCTGGAACGTTCCGAAAAAGAGCGCGCGGAGTTGAACATGATCGTCGATCTGGAGCGGAACGATCTGGGGCACGTGTGCGAGTACGGCTCGGTGCGCGTGGTCTCGCCGGGCGAAGTCGAGACATTGCCGACGCTGTTTCATCGAGTCGCTACGATCGAAGGGAAATTGAGAGCGTCGTGGACGCTTTCGGAGTTGCTTGCGGCGACGTTCCCGGGCGGATCGGTCACCGGGGCGCCGAAAATCCGGGCGATGCAGATCATCTCCGAACTGGAGCGCGGGGCGCGCGGGCCGTACTGCGGTGCGATCGGCTGGCTGGGCGGCGACCGTTCGCTGGAATTGAGCATCGCAATACGAACGGCCATCGTTGACGAGCGGCGCAAAGAGGTCTCATATCACGCCGGCAGCGGCATTGTGGCGGATTCAGTTCCGCAGCAGGAATATGAGGAAACCTTGCATAAGACGGCGGCGTTTTTCAGGGCAACGGCAGGGTTCAGGGTTCAGGGTTCGGGGTTCGGGGCAAGACGCTTTAGCGCGAAACGGAATCGGCAAGCTTGACTTGCGTGGCACCGAAGAGGTAAACTTCCAGCGACGAAGAATTCGGAGCAAAAAGATGGTCACCATTACATTTCCGGACAAACAGACGGAGAAGCGCGGGCTAGGCTTTCTGATTGGCCACTTCTCCGGGCATGTGCTGCGCAACGGTGAACATATCGTGCCCGAAGCGGCTTTGGAGGCGCTGGCGGACCAGAACATCCCGTTTGTCGTCAAGGGGAAGACGACCTATGAGCAGCAAATGGCGGCGATTCGAGGTGCTGTTTCCACTCCAATTCAACGACGGCAGAAGCGTTCCGCAGGAATGGCTCGCTGAGGCCGTTCTGGAAGTTGTCTCGCATTTTGGCGCGGCAAGCTACGAGACGCAAAGAGTGGAAGGCCATTGGCGCCGAGGCGAAGTCACATATCGCGACAACCTTTCGCGACTCGTCGTCGACGTCCCGGATACGGCGTACAATCGAGCGTGGATGCGGCAGTTCAAGGCGAAGTGGCGCGATCGGCTTGAGCAGTTGGAGCTTTGGGTGGTGAGTTTTCGTATCGATATCGAGTGAGGAGGGTCTCCCATGTCACGCTTAGCTCTGGCCGTTCTGCTCGCGATCTCTGCGCTGCTTTGTGCGGCGGCTGAATTTCAGCCGGGCGTGAAAGTGGAGGCGGGCGGGAAGCCGATCGATATGGAGATCGGACACCTGGTGCCGGTCGTCGTGGACTGGAACGGCGACGGCAAGAAGGATCTGATTGTCGGCCGCTTCAGCGGCGGCGAGATCAGGCTCTATCTGAACCAGGGGACCGATGCGGCGCCGGTGTTCGGCGACTTCACGCTGATGGAAGCAGGCGGGAAACCCATCAAACTGGACGCGGGGTGATGCGTAGGCGCTTATCCACATGCTGTGGATATTGACAACGACGGAAAGCTCGACCTGGTCGCCGGCGACGCCAGTGGAAATGTGTGGTTCTTCCGCAATATCGGAACGAAGCAGAAGCCCGAACTGGCGGCCGGCGTGAAGTTGGAATCCGACGGCAAACCCATCGTCGGCGTTCATGCGAATTACCAGGAGAAGAACGGCCAGTATCACGTAGTGCCCAACGACAAGGACGTCATCGGCGTTTATTCGAAGATCTTCGTTGGCGATTGGGACGGCGACGGACTGAACGATCTGCTGGTGGGACAGGACGGGCCCAACGGCGGTTCGCAGATCATGTTCTACAAGAATATCGGAACGGCAAACCAGCCCAAGTACGACAAGCCGGCGGAGATCAAGTTGCCCGGCGGGCCGTTCTCGCGAATGTCGCCGTATCTGTATGACTTGGATGGCGACGGCAAGCTCGATCTGCTCTGCGGCATCGAGAACGGGGAGGTCCAGTACTTCCACAACAAGGGAACGAAGACCGCTCCGGTGCTCGAAAACGGCGTGAAGCTCCCGCTGCAAGGCGAAGGGCTGCAGGGTTCCTATCGCTGGCGCATTTGCGTCACGGATTGGAATAACGACGGAAAGCCGGATCTGCTGGTGGGCAACTACGCCAATCGGGGTGGGAATATCTGGCTGTTTTTGGGAAAGTAAGAGCGTGTGGCACGGGCAGGCTGCCGGAGCGTCCTTTTTGCTCCGGCAGATTGCCCGTGTAAGGGCGCGCGGAATCACGGGCAATCCGCGCCGCGAACAGCCCTTTGTCCTTGATACCGATGCACTTACGCGGCGCGGCCTGCCCGTGCCACACAATAGCCTAGAAGTTGGGAGCGTCGGGCGACATGCCGGGGCGCCAGGGAGGCTCGCCCAGATAAGCTTCAACTTCGACGACGTGGAAGCCGTCATTCGACGAGTTGTACGTTCCGGTCAGGCGAATCTGCTTGACGATCTGACGCGCGAAGGGAATCGTCTGCCAGTTCCGGCACTGCTCGCCGTCGTTTGTGCGGTCGAGGAGCAACAACCAATCTGAAGTCTCACTCGGACGAACGTCGAGTTTATAGCGATAGAAGCGCGTATCCTTGTCCCACAACAGAATCGCGATGTGATCCAGCGGTTGAGCGTCCTTCAGCGTGATGACAAAAGACGGAGTGGGAACAGCAGCCCATGCAGTATGGGCGTACCCGGTTGAGCCTGTGTAGTCCGTGACGTTTCCATCGATCAGCGCGGCTGGATTGACGCCGCCGGTGACCGTAGCGCCGAAACTGGCCAGAGCAACGTTGCGGGCCAGCGGCGGGAGCGCGTGGCTCACCTGCATCGCGATGGGAGGAGTTGAGGCACTGGCCAGCGCAGGTTGATTGGCGCGAGGCTGTGGCTTTGGGATCTTGATGAGCTTGATGACGACCCGTCTCTCGTGGGACTCCGGCGCGGCGGGCATTCGAGTCAGCGCACCCGTCATCAACCAACCGGTCAGTGCAGCAAACAACACGATTCCGCACCGCACCAAGCCTGGCGGATGTTGCAGCGCGAAGATGAGGCGATGAGCCACGGAACCCCTCCGACGACCGGGAATGTAGCACATTATCTCGCACCCGGAAGCATGTTTCTGTGCTGGATTTGGTTAAGTTTGCGTTTAGATTTCGCGCCTCGAACGCCGTGCAATCAAGGCTGAAGGAAGAACGCTTTTTAAGAAGCGCGCAGCGGGATTGTACGGCTTGAGTGTGTGTCAGATTTTCACGCTGACCATTAGGGGGGAAGATGAAGCAGCGAATTCTCTTGGCCGTGGCGCTCTGCGCGGCGGTCACCTTGAGCTGGGCTGGCGAGACTGAACACTACGTCAACGGCGTGGAAGGCATCAAGGCGGCCACGGTTCCGCCGCCGGGAATTTACTTCCGCAGCTACGAAGTTTTCTACCATGCCGACACGTTGAAGGACAAGAACGGAAACGACGTGCCGTTCAACTTTCATGCGAACGTGATCGCCAGCGCTGAGCGCGGCATCTGGGTGACCGACCGGCTGAAGGAGGTCATCGGTTGCGATTTTGGCATGTACTTCATCGTGCCGGTCACTCACGCGCACGAGGAGATCAAGACGTTCGGCATCGAAGATACGCGCACGCGCGTGGGCGATCTGGAATTCAGCCCGGCGCTGTTCTCGTGGCACAAGAAGTATTTCGATCTTTCGCTCGCATACGACATTTTCCTTCCAACAGGCGACCGCGACAACAGCCAGCCAGCGACGATGTTGATTGGCCGGGAGTATTGGACTCACATGTTGACCTTCGGCGGCACGGGTTACCTGGACAAAGAGAAAACCTGGTCCGTGTCGGCGCTCTCGCGCTACGAAGTTCACAGCCAGCAAAAAGGCACGTACGTCAAACCCGGCCAGGATTTCCACTTCGAATGGGGCGTCGGCAAGTCGGTGGGGAAGAGCGGCTGGGAAGTCGGCCTGGCCGGCTACTGCCAGTGGCAGACGACGAACGACCGCGGCAAGGGCGCCACCGATAAAGCCAGAGATCGCGTCTTCGCCGCCGGCCCGGAAGTCAATTACTTCATCAAGCCCATCGGCCTGTGCGCAGCGCTGCGGTCCGAAATCGAATTCGGCGCGAAGGATCGGCCGCAAGGCACGATGACGACGCTGACGTTTACGAAGAGATTCTAACTCGCGGAGCCACAGAGAACAGGGTTCAGGGTTTGGGGTTCAGGGTTCAGTGACTGCTTAAATATCTACGCTTCCAGACCCTGGACCCTGAACCCTGCTGCCCTCTGCGTCCTCCGCGCCCTCTGCGGTGAGATGTTGCCGCTGACTCCAGACTCTCGACTCCAGATTCCAGATTCCAGACTCCAGACTCTATTTCTGCATCTGAATCGTGGCGATCGGGTCGTCGTCGTAGAAGACGGTGAGCGTGCCGTAGCCCTGGTCCTTGTTCTTGGGCTTGTCGAGCTTGATGCGCGCCATCTGTTCATCGCCGGCCGGTTCGAGTTTGCCCTTGCCGACCGTCTTGTCGTCGTCCTTGACTTTGATCGTCTTGCTCTTGGCCGTCGCACCCGCGGTGACGACGACGGTCGCATTGCCTTCGCCATCGACGCTGGCTTCGGTCACTTTCAGCGTCTTTTCTTTCAGCTCGCCTTCGCCGATCATGGTGATTTTCGCGCCACCGGTCTTCGCGGTGCCGACGGCCGAAGTCGTTGTCGGGGTTGCGGCTTTGGCGCCCACCAGCTTGATGCGGTACATGTTGTTGGGGTCGGAATGCGCATCGGGCTTCGGATACCACAATGCCTGGAAGCGCTCGCCTTCCTTGTCCGAATCGTTGGCGTAAAGCTGGAAGCCGAGTTCCTTGCCTTCGGCGGCCTCGATGTTCAGATTCTTCCACGGGAGGAGAGCTTCAATGATGTAACCATTCGGCGTAATGGTGCGGGCGACTTCGATCGTCAGCTTCTCTTTCTTCTCGATCGTCTTGCGATAGTCGCTGATGTTCTGGCGCAACTCCGGATGGTTCTTGTCGCGGCCCGGCGCGATAACGACCTGGTAGCTGTCTGTTGCTCCGCGTTGTGTCGCCACAAAGAACTCGACCGAATCGCCCTTCCACAGTTCCTCGGGCTTCTCGGCCGGTTCGAGCGCCACGTCATCGACGACCGTGACGATCACCAGCAGGCCGCGCTCGTCCCAGCCGAGGCGGAACGAGGGGCTGAAATTTGCGGCAGGCAGGCGCTTGCCTTTCTCATCAGCAAGGGCATCGACTTTCAAGCCCTGATCCTTCCAATCGTCATCCTTGCCATCAATCGTAATTCCGGTGATCTTCGGCACGTCGAAGACCGGCGAATCATCGGCCGCGCGGACGAACGGCAGCAGTGTCAGAATTGCAGAAAGCAGCGCGATAGTTTTGGAGCGCATGAGTCCCCCCTCAGTTGTGGTTAAAGCATCTATATATCAATACACCGGCCAGCAGTAAAATGCGTTTTGTGCGACGAAGATGCCCCCTCACCCCTAACCCCTCTCCCTCGCGGGGGAGAGGGGAACCGGAGCGGCAGGCTGGACAGCCTGCCCCACGTCGCAGCCGGAGGCCCGGAGAAAGAAACGGCAGCGGGCAAGATGCGCGCGCTACGGTATACTATCAGAGCAATGGACATCCCACGGCTGACGATACTGGGCACGCGCGTCGCCTCGCTGACGTACAATGAGGCCGTCGAGGCGATCATGGAACTGGCCGCGCCTGGGCCAGCGCATGCCTATGTCTGCGCGGTGAACGTCCACACCGTCTCGGTCGCGCGCCGCGATCCCGGTTTTCGCGAGGTTCTCAACGGGGCATTCCTCGCTCTGCCGGATGGCAAGCCCTTGGTCTGGGCGCACCGGCTGCTCGGAGGAAGACGGCTGCCAGACCGCGTCTATGGTCCGACGCTCATGCTGCACCTTTGCAGGGCCGCCGCCGAACGCGGCGTGCCGATTTACCTGTACGGAGGAGCGGACGGCGTTGCGGAAAAGTTGGGGCAGACGCTGAAGGAACAGTTTCCAACGCTACAGGTTGCGGGAACGTGCTCGCCACCGTTCAGGGAGGAGAAGACTCCAGACTCCAGACTCCCAGACTCCAGACTCGAAGCGGAAATTGCTGCGATCAATGCCAGTGGCGCGCGTCTGGTCTTTGTGGCGCTGGGGGCGCCGAAGCAGGAGCGATTCATGGCGCGGCACGCAAAGGAGATCGAAGGGCTCCAGATCGGCGTGGGTGCGGCGTTCGATTTTCATACGCAGCGCGTCAAGCAAGCTCCAGCGTGGATGCAGGGCGCGGGGCTGGAGTGGCTGTTCCGCTTTTGCGCCGAACCGCGTCGGCTTTGGCGCAGATATCTGGTCTATAATCCATACTTCGTCGTCCGTTTGATGCTCCAATGGCTGGGATTGGATGGGCCCAGCCGGGACGTAGGGCAATCCGCCGGATTGCCCGCGCAATCCAGAGGATTGCGCCACAATGGGAATGCGGATGGAAAAGCTTAAGCTAGCCGACAGCTACGATGTTCCCCCAGCGGCTGAATACCGGCACGCGGTGCCGGCCTCCGCGCCGGCGAGTAGCGACGCCCGCGCTAACACGGCCGGAGCGGTGGGTCGCTGGCTGCTGCTGTTCTTGCTGGCGGGGCATCTCATTTGGCGGCGGGAGTTCGCGCATCAAAGTCTCGGCAGCCTGCTGACTCTGGCACACTGGAACGCGCCGGCAGTCCTTTCGCAGGCGTATATCACTGAAATCTGTCTTTTGGCCATGCTTCCACTGGCGCTGCTCATCTGGCGTCGTGGGCATCAACGAGCGACCGTGCCGCCGGGCCAAGGCGCGCTCGCGAAGGGCTTCGGCCCAGCGCTCTATCTTTGCATCGCGATGCTGGCCTGGGCGGGCGGGCATCTGGTCGCCGGGTTCATTCGCCAGCCGCACGATTCGTACCTGGTGCTGCGGCAGAGCGCCCTGGGCGGATACGCGCTCGTTTTCTTGTATGCGTACTTGTTCTTTGGAGATCAAAGCAAACACGTCCGGCAGGCGGCGTGGTTCTGTGTGCTAACGGCCGTCGTCTGTGCCGCTCTGGACACAGCCGGCCTGCTGCGGCCTGATCCGTCGATACCGACCTATTATCCGGGCGAACCGCTCTACGGTCAGCAAACGTTGCCGCTGGGCATCCTGGCCTTGGGGCTGCTGGTGGTCTGTTCGGATCAGAAGTGGCCGCTGCGCGTTTTAGCTCTGCTTCTGGCGGGCTTCATCGGTTGGCGGCAAAGCCAGCGCGTCCTTCAATCCAGCGTGATACTCGGCATGGCCGGCGCGCTCGCGCTGTACGTGGTCATGGGCGCAGTTCTGGCCTGGCGCGGGCAGTCCAATACCTTCAAGCGTGCGCTGCTGCTGCTGGGACTTTTCGGGTTCGGAGCGTGCGTTTATGGCACATATCGGCATATCAACAAAGGCGACAGTATCGCCACCGAGGCGGCGTCGGAGATGCACGCCTGGTCCCCGAGCAGTTACTCCAGCCTGATGGCGTTGTATGAAGAGACGAAGGTTCCCGACGACAGCACGAAGTGGGTGCAGTCTCGGCGTCCGCCGTACGATCTGGTCACGGATCCTGAAGTCTACAAACTGAACGCGGTTTATATGAAAGCCAGAACCAGCGGGGGCGTGAGCCTGGTGAACAACATCTGGCGCGGGCTGGTCTGGCGGCGGATGTTCCAGGACTGGCGCGATGGGTGCAGGTGGCAGGGCGCCGGCGTGGGCAAGGCGTGGTTCTATCCGGGCATGTACCAGTCGCCGTTCCATTACGGAGAGGACCGCGAAGGCCTGGAGCCGCACAACAGCCTGCTCAACTATCTGTACCGGTATGGTGCGGTGGGAATAGGGTTGCTGATCTTGCTGGTGATCGTGGTTTTCTGGTTCGTGTTTAAGGCGTTAAACTCAACGCTAACGGGCGAGCCGCTGCTGGAAGGGATTGTTCTATTCTTCTTCTACAGTGCGTTGTTCGCGTGTTTCAACGTTGCGCTGGAAGGGCCGTCGTACGCGATGCCGTTCTGGGTGGCGTTGGGGGTGATGTATGGGAAGGCAAGGCAGGGAAATCAGTCGAGAGTCTAGAAGTCCAGAGGTCGAGAAGTCGAAGGCTTGTGACGTAGACACGTAACCGCGTGGTTACCCATCCGGGCCTGTTCGACTTTGTTAGGGACTGAGCGCTCACAAAAGAATCCAGAAGTCATCGGCCTAATGTTACAGGCCGCCGACTTCTGGACTTCTCGACTTCTAGACTTCTAGACTCTTGGACTCGTTTTAGAACCCAAAGCCAACGCCCCAGCCGCTGTGATGGCCGAAGTGGCTGTAGCCAAAGCGCACGGACGGGCCGTAGTAATAGCGGGGATAATAGTACGGACCGCCGTAGATCACGGGCGGGTTCTGGTAAATCACAGTCGGCGGGGACTCGACGATTCGCTCCTGAACCGGCGGCTGGGCTTCGGAGTTCCGCTGGTTGGGCTGGCCGTTGTCGCGCAGCGTCACCAAACGGCCGGTGCTTTTGCGCTGGCCGTGCTCGAAGGTGGTCGCGTACAGGGCTTCCAGATCGGCCGTATCGACACGGGAAATCATGAGCAGGGATTTGTCTTCGGCAAAGACGGTAATCTCCTGCCCGTCTTTCTGCCCGTTGTAGCGGACCTTCAGCGCTCCGGTGGGCATACGCAGACTGATTCCGCCGTGCGCCTCAATGTTGCCGCGACCATCGGCGGCGACGGGGGCGATCCAGATTGTCTGCGCGTCGGGTTCATAGCGATAGGACCAGACGCGGTCGTCGAGGTTCTCGATGTTGAGCGCGCCCTTGCCGGCCGCAACAACGGGCGCCGCCGGAGCAACGGGAGCCGGGTTTGGAGCAGCCGGAGTGGTCGCTACGGCAGGGCCTGCCGCTGGCCGGTGGCGCAGCATGGCGGTAATGACCTTGTCGGGAACCTTGGCGTCTTTGAGCTTGATGATCTCTGCGGCGCTAAGAGTGTAATTGGCTTGAGACTTCTCCACGACGGCAAGCATGACGTCTTCGCCGACGTTCTTTTGCGCCATCGCCACGATTTCGTCCACTGAATCCGCGGCAAAAGCAATTCCGCACACGGCGAGCAAGGCAACGGCAGCGCAAAGTCCGGCAACGTTTCTGGTCATCTTCGTTCCTCCGGCAAGTCCGTACGGCACACTTCTCCTTCATTAGATCGACGCTCGAGGCAAACTCCTATTCAAAAAAACAGGGAGCCCGAAGGCTCCCTGAGATTCACAAACCCTGTTTGAAACAGAGCTTATGCCTTCTTCTTGATCTCGGTGACTTCGATCGACTTACCGTCTTCGGAGATCTTGCCCTTGACCACGTACTCGCCACCTTCCTTGTACTTGACATCTTTCAGGGCATCGCCCTTGAGCAGCACGATCTTGCCGTCGGCGGTCTTGGCGGCGGGAGCGCAGGACTTGGCGCCAGTGTCCTTCGAGTAGTTGCAATGCGCACAGCCAACGGTCACAGTCCACTCACCGGCTTTGGCCTCTTTCTCGTCCGCGCGCACGTAGCTCGCGATGACCAGGCTCAACGTCACGGACGCCATCAAAAAGAACGCGTACTTCATGTCTTGACCTCTCCTTACAACTGCTGCCGTAGCTCGCCGAAACACTCGGCTAACACTCGGCAGACCCTTACGCCTCCAGTTTTTACGGATTGGAGGCAAATCCGTACAACGTTGACAAAGGAAGACTCGTCTCCCTTTCACAACAGTTCGCTCGCTGGCCGCCTTGATCACCAGATCAACGACATAGTCGAACTTCTTTTAGAAAACTGTGACTGCTCCCACTGCTTGCGTGTTTTGAAAAAGGATAGTGTTCGCTCACCAGCCTTCAAGCAGAAACAAGTCAAATGACGGTAATTTAATTTGGGCGTTGTTAGGGATCTTATGCGCGAAGCGATGGAATGCGCTGTAACGCGGGTCCGGTTCTGCTACGCTCTGTCGGCAGATCATTGGAGCTTTTGGCGTGGAAGTCCCGTTCACAAGAGGAGCGGTGTTGCTCGTATCCGAGCCGCTGGTGCCGGGCGGCATTGCCGTCTACACCAGTTCGCTCATGTCCGGGCTGACGGAAGCGGGCATCCCCCACCCTCTGGTCACCAGTGCTCCGCCGACGTGCGGCTTGCTGTCGGAGCGCGAGGACGCGCAGGTTCAGGTGGTGAACGGGCTGTTTTGGAGCTTCTGGCGCCCGCTGGTGTTCCGGCAGCTCGTAAAATGGGCGCGCGAACATGAAGTTAGCCTGATTCACGGCCTGTCGGCTCTGGCGGCGCCGGTCTGCGCTCGGCTGGCGCGTGCGCTGAACGTTCCCTTCATCGTCACGGTCCACCACTTTCAGAAAGCCGGCAGTCTGCATTTTGACAAGCAGTGTCGCGGGGTGATCGCCGTGAGCGAAGCCCTTCGCGAGAATCTGGTCAACGATGCCGATATCCCGAAAGAAGTCATTCGCTGCATTTCGGCTGGAATTCAAGTTCCGCAGATTCTGCAGCCGCGGCCCGGCGTCGATGAGAACAATGGCCACTCGATCCCGCTGATCAGTTCCATCGGAAAGCTGATCCCGCGCAAGGACTATGTCACCTTCCTGCGCGCCGCCCGCCTGATCGTGGACCAGCTCGGCACCGAATGCAGCTTTGTGATTGCCGGGGACGGCCCGGAAGAATCGCGACTGCGCAAGCTCGCGCGCCAGTTGAAAATTGATAAGCAGCTCACGTTCTGCCACGGAACGGCATCGCAAGGAGCTTTGCTGCGCGACACGGACGTGTACGTGCAGTGCTCCAAAGTGGAAGGCTTCGGGACGATGGTGCTGCAAGCGATGGCGCGCGGCGTGCCGGTCGTGGCGACCTCCACCGGCGGACTGCTGACGCTGGTGAAGGACGGCGAAACCGGTTACCTGGTGCCGATCGGCGACTCCGCCGCTCTGGCCGCGCGGGTGCTGGACATGATCACGAATAAAGAGCTGCGCCAGCGGCTGGCGGAGAATGCTCGGGAGGTCGCGCTGAGCAGCTACAACCTGGAAGCGATGATGTCGCGGACGATTGCCGTGTACGGCGAAGCGGTGGCACAAGCGGCGATGGCGGGGTAACCGGTGGCACGTTTGTGTTCGCGCGGTCTTTTGCGCGAACTCAAGCGTGCAATGGTGCCACTGGCACGCACCCGCGGCTTTCTGCGGTCGCTTGCCAGTGCGGGAGTCGAAATGCAATTCCGCACTGGCTAAGCCGGCCCAAAAGACGGCCGGGTGAGCCAGTGGCACCACAACTGCACGCATGAGATTGGCGCCAGGAAGACCGTCGCACCACAACTGCACGCACGAGATTGGCGCCAGACGCGCTGGGGCGATTACGCGCCTCGATGGCGCCAATCACGTGCGTGCCACCTACTTTGCCAGCGGGCCAGGGATGATCACGAGCTTACCACCACTGACGGCCAGTTTTCCACCGGCGAGGCGCACGGCCCAGCGCAGGGCGTTGGCGCGTTCGACTTCGGTCACGCAGATCGAAATGCGGCGGCTGGCGCTGGATTTCCAGCTTGAGCCGTACGAGACACAGTCTTCAATATTGAGTTCCTGAAGGACGTCCTCCAACGAGCGCTGGCTGAGATCGAGGCGCACTTTGCCGCCGAAATTGATGTCGGCCAGGGCGTGCGTCACGTCAGGCGGTTCGTCAAAAATGCTGGGGCAGGAAAGCTTCGCGACCAAGGTATCGATTCGCGTGCGGACCTCCACGTCGGCCGTTTTGGACGCTTCCTGCCGCAGGATCGCCACCGCAGCCAGGCCGAGCGCCTCGATCTGCTGTGACGCGCGCTGACGACTTTGAAAATCGGCGGCGCCCAAACGGGCGACGGCGTCGGTGAGCGCCTGCGCCTGTGATGGAGTCAGCGGCTGAATGTCTGGACGGTGAGCGCCATTCCTATAGACGAAAATGGCTTCATCGCGAGCCTCATAGTTCAGGTCGTTGAGGCGCAGCATCCAGAGCAAGGCGTGTTCGAGCGAAATATCCGAAGCCTGAAGGTTGACGAGGACCGGGGGATTGGCTTCCTCCAACGCCGGGTCAACCAGAATCGCAAACGTGCGCCCGAAAGACTGGAAAAACGCGAGCGCCTCCGCCACCGGCGTGCGATCCAGTTCGATGGAGATACGGCGCTGCATCACGTGCTTGCAGGAACCCTGCCAGCCAGGCGTCGCCGCGAGCGGCTGCAGCCGCGGCCGCTTGGGCGCGTTCCTGGGCGCGACGTAGAGCGCCTCATCGCCGGCCTGGTACTCCAAGCCGGCCGGTTCAAGCACCTGCGTGAGCGCTTCGTGAAAAGCCAGGTTCTGGATGTTCAGAGAAACCTTTTTCTTCGCCAGGTCGCAGCGCGGGTCGATGATCACGTTGAGCTTGCTGAGTGAGGTCAGGAAGCTGAGCGCCTCCTCGCAAGCAGTGTCGGCCAGTTCAAACGAAACTTTGCGCTGAAGCGCTTGCGCGAGCTGTGCATCACCCGTCAGTTCGCGCAGACCTTCAGCGGCACAGAACGCCGGTGCGGCGGAGAGGAAGAGGAACAGGATGAAGCGGCGAAACTGCATGGGATAGGTACACCGAAGGAGAGGCTTTGGGCTCTTGGCTCTTGGGAGCGTAAGGGCGTTCCATGCAGACGCATTGGAATACTGCGGGCGGGAATAGAGAAAGGGCGCCGAAGCGCCCGGAAGGATCGGAATGAGAAGGGGCACGGATGAGCTGGCGCAAACGAACGCGCCAGCACATCCGTGGCACCAAAACACTACTTCTTGTTGCCTGGATTTCCGGGGCCGGTGCCGGCGCCGTCGTTCACGGGCGGGTTTCCCGGCGGCTGCGGATCAGTGCCGTTGCCGACGCCGTTGTTGCCTTTGCTGTTGCTGTTTCCGTTGCCGTTGCCGCTGTTGCTGTTTCCGTTACCGTTGTTGGTGTTTCCGGTATTGGTGCTTGAACCACCGCTGGCTCCGCCGGCATCGCCAGAGCCGGGCTTGGTGCTGGTGCCGCCATTATCGCCAGAGCCGGGCTTGGTGCTGGTGCCGCCACCCTTGCCATCGCCGCCTTTGCAGTCGCCTTTGCCGCCGCCCTGCTTTGCGCCTCCGTCAGCGTGCTTATCGCCATCGCCGTGCTTGGGGCAATCGCCTTTGTTGCCGTCGCCGTGCTTCTCGCCCTGGCCTTTGTTGCCGTCGCAGTGTTTTCCGCCGTCCCAGTTTTTATCGCCACGCTGAGCGGCGACCCAGGCCTTTGCGGCGGCGGCTTCGGTATCGTTCAGTTTTCCATCGCCATCTTTATCGAAGCGCTTGATGATTTCGGCCTTGTTCAAGCCGCAGCCTTTGTTGCCGTGGTGTTCGAGATACCAGGCTTTTGCGGCCGCCTTCTCTTCGTCGTTGAGTTTGCCATCGCCATCTTTGTCGAACATCAAGAGAAGATCGGCGGGAACGTTGCCGTCGCCCTTCCACTCTCCTGTCTTGCTGCCGTCCCGGCTCTGTCCGTGCCCTGCCGTGTTGCCCTTGCCGCCGTGGCCGTCGGCCGCCGTCAATGGCAGCGCCGCAATCGCGACCACAAAAAAGAATGAAGAAATCGTCGTACGCATCGGGAAGTCCCTCCTTGGTTAAGGCAGAGACGTGGTTTTTGAGTTCATTGCTGCACGGCTTGCGAAAGTGTAATTTGGTGCTTGGTGAATGGTACTTGGTACTTGGTGATGTGGCCCAGTGGCGGGCGGCTCGACCTGGGCGGCAGGGGCTAGCGCTTGGGCGGCGGGCTGATTTTTCCGCTGAACTCTTTCGCTCGAATGCGCAGGATGGAGACGCCCTCCAGACTCTCGCTGCTCATTCCGGCTATTCGGCGCACGAACGACTTCGCTTTGGGGTCGAGCTGCTGGACCATCAAGGCCAAGGCTGCTTGTTTGGCGGCGGCATCGTCAACCAGTTCGGCGGTTCCTTCGAACATCACGGTGCGGTACGCGTGCGAACACTTGCCATATAAGTAGCCGCGGTCTTCCAGCACTTGGCCCCACACGCGCGGGTTGGCGGCCAGGTAGTCGAGCTTTCTGCCTTTGGTCGCGCAGTGCGCATAGAAACAGTTTTCTTTCTCATCGAAGGCGTAGTTGAGCGTGACCATGTAGGGCTGTTTGCCGTGGCACATAGCCAGCGAAAGGAACTTCTGGCCGCGAATCACGGCGAGATGGTCCGCGCGCCGCGGCATGGCTTTTTCGATTCGTTGCAGGTGGTATTTGCGCTGGGCCATGATGAGGCAGTCCTCTGTTGATCTGATGTTCGGTCTGTTGCCGAACGCTTCTTAACAGCCTTCAACACAGAGTCACAAAGAACACAGAGGGCACAGAGAGGAAATAGAATCAAAAGAAACTCTGTGAAACTCTGCGCTCTCTGTGCCTCTGTGTTGAAAGCTGTTTTCTTGCACCGCACTGAACGCTAAAGAACGAGCGGAGGACTATACGTGACGAAAGTCTGGAAGTCTAGAAGTGCGCCACAACAAGTTGGCAACGAGATTTTGGCCGCTATAGTGGCAGTCAGGAGAGGGCGTCTTGTTGTATGGATGAAGCAACCGATCTGCGCGATATACTTGAAAGCTGGCCGTTCGACGCGTCCAAAGATTCGCGCTACGTGAAGCTTCCGGACGGCCGAACGGTGCTTCAGGTTCGGCTGCCGCTGGGGGTCGAGCAATACGAGTTGGAAGGCCGCCCCGATGGCCACCGGTTCCACGGAAAAGAATCAGTGCTCGATTTTCACCTGCAGCGGTTCGCTACGGCCAAAGCCGCCGGCAAGGCCGAAAAGTTTGCGCTCACTCCGCCGGAGTGCGCGGAGCTTTTCGATGAAGGCACGCTCTACTACCTGCGCTATCTGCATCTGTTCGAGCTTCACGACTGGCCGCGCACGGTACGCGATACCGGACGCAATCTGAAGCTGTTCGATTTCGTTGGCGACCATGCTGAACGCGACGAGGACCGGCAGAACCTTGAAAAATGGCGGCCGTATGTTCTGCGCATGAACGCGATCGCCCAATCCATGATCGAACTGGAAGCGGAGGATTTTGCCGGCGCGCTGCACACGCTCCAGACCGCCGTGAATAAAATCGAGGGTCTGGCCGAACTCGACGATGACACGTTCCGCTTCGAAAAGATGCGTTCCGTCGGCGCGCTCCGCGAGCTGCTCGATCAAGTCAAACGCAACAAGCCGCTGACCGAAATGGAGCGTCTGGAGCGCGACCTGCAGCGCGCGGTGGACCGCGAGCAGTTTGAGCGCGCGGCGCAGTTGCGGGACCGGATTAAAGACTTGCGGAAGGACAGTGGGCAGTAGTTCCTTCGTGCTTGGATCTTGTGCTTTTTGGACAAGATTTTGGATCTCGAAGAAATGATGAATAAGGAATGATGAATGCGGAATTAGGTCTATGGCGTTGGCTCTTGCGCCGTTGCAGCCTTATTCATCATTCATCATTCATCATTCGGATGCGAGGAAAAACGGAGACGCGGGGACACGGGGAAACAGGACTCCCGTGGCAATTGCACGCACGAGATTGGCGCCAGACACGCTGCGGCGATTACGTGGTCACATGGCGCCAATCACGTGCGTGCCACCAGCAAGTAAACCTTGAGTTGAGCCGAAGCAACCAGCAGCCTCTTGCAGCGGAATATATTTCACACGTATCTTGATTGTACGTTTTGGTTCTGACCGGAGCACACATTGACCGAACATTCATCTAGTTCTTCCGAAGATGCCCCCTCACCCCTAACCCCTCTCCCGCCGGCACGGAGGCCGGCGCCACCGGGAGAGGGGGACCGAGGGCCGCTCACCGGGCACGGGCAGCCAACAGCGAACAGAGGCTGCCCGTGGCACATACTGGACGCTTTGCTGAAGAAGCGCATTGTCATTCTTGACGGCGCGATGGGGACGATGATTCAGCGGCGGAAGCTGAGCGAGAAGGATTTTCGCGGCGAAAAGTTCCGCCAGCACTCGACTGAATTGAAAAATAGCAATGAAGTGCTTTCGCTGACGCGGCCGGAGTTGATCGAGGAAGTCCACAGCGCGTACCTGGACGCCGGCGCGGACATCATCGAGACGAATACGTTCGGCGCGAACTCGATCGCGATGGCCGATTACAAATTGGAGCACCTCGCGGCCGATCTCAACGTCGCGTCCGTGCAGATCGCCAAACGCGCGGTTCGCCACGCGATGGATCGCGATCCGTCGCGGCCTCGGTTTGTCGCGGGCGCGATCGGGCCGACGAACCGCACGGCTTCGCTGGCGGTGGATGTGAACAATCCGGCGCTGCGGCCGTTTCAGTTCGACCAGTTCGTGGAGACGTATTACCAGCAAGTGTCGGCGTTGCTGGAGGCGGGCGCCGATCTGCTGCTGCTTGAAACGATCTTCGACACGCTGGTGGCGAAGGCGGCGCTTTTTGCGATGGAGAAGCGCTTCGAAGAACTGGGCCGCCGCGTGCCCGTGATGGTTTCCGTCACGATTACAGACAAAAGCGGCCGCACGCTGTCCGGCCAGACGCTCGAAGCATTCTGGAATTCGATTTCGCACGTCCCGCTGCTCAGCGTCGGGATTAACTGCGCTTTAGGTCCGCGCCAGATGCGGCCCTACGTCGAAGAGTTGTCGAAGCTCAGCGACGTTTATCTGAGCTGCTACCCGAACGCCGGCCTGCCGAACGCTCTAAGCGAGACGGGTTTTGACGAAACGGCGGAGATGGTGTCCGGCACGCTGCGCGAATTCGCCGAGAACGGCTGGCTGAATCTGGTGGGCGGCTGTTGCGGGACGACGCCGGACTACATTCGCGCGATCGCGAAGGCGGTGGAAGGCTTGGCGCCAAGGGAAGTAGCGCAACCCTCCTGGGTTGCGCCGCAATCCGGGAGGATTGCGCTACAGCGACTGAGCGGGCTGGAGCCGCTGAACATCGGACCGGAGTCGAACTTTACCAGCGTCGGTGAGCGGACGAACGTGGCGGGGTCGCCGAAGTTCGCGAAGCTCGTCCGCGAGAACAAGCTGGAAGAAGCGCTGGGGATCGCGCGGCAGCAGGTCGAGAACGGCGCGAATCTGATCGACATCAACTTCGACGATGCGCTGATCGACGGCGAGCAGACGATGACGACGTTTCTGAATCTGGTCGCCGCCGAGCCCGAAATCTCGCGCGTGCCGGTGATGGTGGACAGTTCGAAATGGAGCATTCTGGAAGCCGGCCTGAAGTGCTTGCAGGGCAAAGGCATCGTCAATTCGATCAGCTTGAAGGAAGGCGAAGACGTTTTCAGGCAGCGCGCGAAGATGATCCGGCGCTACGGCGCGGCGGTCGTGGTGATGGCGTTTGATGAACGCGGGCAGGCGGACACGATCGAGCGCAAAGTCGAGATATGCACGCGCGCGTACAAGATTCTGACGGAGCAGATCGGTTTTCCGCCACAGGACATCGTCTTCGATCCGAACGTGCTGACGGTCGCGACGGGAATGGAAGAGCACAACGGCTACGGGGTCAACTTCATCGAGGCGACGCGGATCATCAAGCAGACGTTGCCGGGGTGCAAAGTCAGCGGCGGGATCAGCAATGTTTCGTTCTCGTTCCGCGGCAACAACCCGGTGCGCGAGGCGATGCATTCGGCGTTCATGTACCACGCCATCAAGGCCGGGCTGGACATGGGGATCGTCAACGCGGGGCAGCTCGCGGTGTACGAGGAGATTCCCAAGGAGTTGCTCGAACTGGTTGAAGACGTGTTGCTCAACCGCCGGCCCGACGCCACCGAACGCCTGCTGGTCTTCGCTGGAACCGTAAAGGAGAAGGGCAAGGCGGCCAGCGGCGATGAAGCGTGGCGCAAGTGGAGCGTCGAAGAACGGCTTTCGCACGCTCTGATCAAGGGCATTGTCGAATTCATCGACGCGGACACAGAAGAGGCTCGGCAAAAATATCCTCGGCCGCTGGATGTGATCGAAGGGCCGCTGATGTCCGGGATGAGCGTCGTTGGCGATCTGTTCGGCGCGGGGAAGATGTTCTTGCCGCAGGTCGTGAAAAGCGCACGCGTGATGAAGAAAGCGGTCGCCGTACTGCGGCCGTACATGGAGGCGGAGAAGAGAGACGCGGAGACGCGGGGACGCGGAGACGCGGGGAAGAAGGACGGGGAGACGGGGAGACGGGGGGACGGGGAGAAACTGCTCGGAGGCGGGAGCAGCGGCACGGATGCGGGGACGCGGGGACGCGAAGACGCGGAGACGAAGGAAAGCCGCGGGAGCCATTCGCACGGCAAAATTGTTCTCGCTACGGTGAAAGGCGACGTGCACGACATTGGCAAGAGCATCGTGGGCGTGGTGCTGAGCTGCAACAATTACGATGTCATCGATCTGGGCGTGATGGTGCCGTGCGAGAAAATCCTGCAGGTGGCGCGCGAGGAGTACGCGGACATTATCGGGCTGAGCGGGCTGATCACTCCGTCGCTCGACGAAATGGTCCATGTGGCTCTCGAAATGGACCGGCAAGGTTACAAGCTGCCGCTGCTGATCGGCGGGGCGACGACGAGCAGGGCTCACACGGCGATCAAGATCGCTCCAGCGTACAAGCACGAAGTCATTCATGTGCTGGATGCCTCGCGCGTGGCGGGCGTGGTTTCGACGCTGCTCAATAAGGAGCAGAAGGCGGAGCTGGTCGCGAAGACTCGCGCGGAGCAGGAGCAGCTTCGGCGGCAGCACGGGTCGATCCGAGCGATGACGGTTCTGCCGCTGGCGGACGTGCGCAAGCGGCGGGCGCGGATTGACTGGGCGAAGGCGGTGATTCCGGTGCCGGGGTTTCAGGGGCTGAGGGTGCTGAGCAGCAGCCCACGGTCTACCCCTCACCCCGGTCTCGCTTCGCTCGCTCGGCCCTCTCCCGCAAGGGGAGAGGGGGACCGGAGCAGCGGGCAAGATGCCCGCACTACGTCGCTGGAGGAGATCGCGAAGTACATTGATTGGTCGCCGTTTTTTAGCGCTTGGGAATTGAGCGGGAAGTATCCGGAGATTCTCTCGCGGGCGGATGTGGGAGCGGTGGCGCGGGAACTGTTTGACGACGCGCAGAAACTTCTGGGGCGGATCATTCGCGAGAAGTTGCTGACGGCACGCGGGGTGTACGGGTTCTATCCGGCAAATGCGCGCGGCGACGACATTGAAGTCTACGCGGACGATTCGCGGAAATCGGTGCTCACCACGTTCCATACGCTGCGGCAGCAGACGGCCAAGCCGCCGCAGGTCGCGGACCAGCCGCATTATTCGCTGGCGGATTTTGTTGCGCCGAAAGAAAGCGGACGAGCGGACTATCTGGGCGTGTTCGCGGTCACGACAGGGCACGGGCTGGACGAACTGGTTCAGCAGTTCAAGCGCGACAACGACGACCACAGCGCCATCATGGCGGAGGCTCTGGCGGACCGGTTGGTCGAAGCGTTCGCCGAAATGCTGCACAAGAAAGCGCGCGAAGAGTGGGGCTATGGCGCGGGCGAGAACTTGAATTTGGACGAACTGCTGCGCGAGCGCTACCGGGGAATCCGGCCGGCGCCAGGGTACCCGGCGTGCCCGGATCACACGGAGAAGCGCGTTCTTTTCGATCTGCTTCATGCGGAGGAAAACGCGGGAATGCGGCTGACGGAAAGCTGCGCAATGCTGCCGGCGAGTTCGGTGAGCGGGTGGTATTTGTCGCATCCGGATGCGCGGTATTTTTCGGTGGCGAAGATCGGGAAGGATCAGGTCGCGGATTACGCTCAGCGGAAGGGAATTCCTTTCGCCGAGGCGGAGAAGTGGCTGGGACCGAATCTGGTGTGACGGGTGGCGGGTGACGGGTGATATGGATCGGAGCTAAAATTTACCGAAGATTCTGCGTAGGGAAATCAAGGTTGGATCGTCATACTTTTTGAGTTGCTCACAACGACGGCATGACGGAATGGGTCTTTGAAAAGTGAATATTGAAGGGGGGCGGGGTGCACATGTGCAGTCTTGGACAGAAACTGCAGGGTTCGGGGGTCAGGGTTCAGGGTTCAGGGTTCAGGACGACAGGCAGGGTGTGCGAAGCACGCACGGTGCAGCTTTGGACAAAAGAAGGGCATTTCGACGGAGAAGCGGGCGAGACATCCGCACTACGGAGAAGAGGGGCCGCTCCCTTACGGTCGCGGTTCTGATGCGTCCTCTTGAACGCGAGGGATGGGCGTCTAAGATGGCTCGGACCAAGGTTGTTCGGCGGTGCGGCGTGAGGGTAACCTGAATACGAAATGAGTACCGGCTCTGCTTTGCAGGAATCCGACACGCCGGCTGTGCCTGACCAAAACGAAGTCGCCGAGCCAGTCACAACCACGTCGCAAGGTTTCTATCCGCCGCCCGAACCTTCGGTGCTGCGCCGCAGTCTGATTTTATCGGCGGCGGCCAGTTGCCTGGGGTCGGCGTTCTTTACCATCGTGCAGGGGACGGTCTTCAACTTCTTCCTGGAAGACCTGAACCTGCGCCAGCGGCTGCCGTTCTTTATGGGGCTGTGGTGCCTGGGGTCGCTGGGCGCGCTCGCCGGGTCTGTCCTTCAGGAACGCTACGGCTGCCGTTTGTTTCTGTTCATGTTCGGCTGCGGAGCCAGCCGGTTGTTGTGGCTGCCCATCGGGCTGCTGCCATTCTTCGGGCCGCAGTTCATCCAGTCCCCCAGCGCGTTCTACTGGCTCTCGGCGTTGACGCTGCTCTTCTATTTCATCCATTCGATGGGTTCGACACCGTGGCTGACGTGGATGGCCGACTTGGTGCCGAAGAAAATGCAGGGGCGCTACTGGAGTCTGCGGCAGGTGGGATGTTCGGGGGCGGCGGTGCTGGCGCGGCTGGGTTCGGGCTACTTTCTCGATCCCTTCCACAAGAACCACGACCTGACGGGCTACACTATCCTATTCTGCGCGGCGACGGTCATCGGCGTCATGGACGTGCTGATGTTCTTTGGCGTGACGCATCGCCGGCCGATTATTCGCGCCAAACCCGCGGGCGTTTTCTCGGAACTGGCGCGGCGGCTGAAGGAAGCGCCGCTGCGGCGGCTCTGCGCCGTGTACCTGATCTGGAGTTGCTCGAACTGTCTGATTGGGCCGACGCTTTACTTCTTCATGCGCGACCAGGTCAAAATGGGCGTGGCGGGGATTTCAGTCGTTGAGTCCATCTCACTGGTGGCGCTGACGGGCTACACGCTGTTGTGGGGGAAGTACTCCGACCGGCACGGTCTGCGTGGGCCGCTGGTGCTATGCCTGATCGTGCACGCGTTGTGCCCGATGTTTTACTTTCCGGCCAAAGCAGGCGATGACTATCTCATCGCCATGGGTTTTGCAGTCGGAGCGATCGGGTTTTGCGGCATCAACCTGTTCATGTGGCCGCTCCTGATCAACTTCACCAAAGGCAAGGGCGGCGGACGAGAGACGGGGATGGCGATCTTTACCGCCGGCATGGGGCTGGCGAATTTTCTGGCGTTTACCGTCGCGGACCGCTGGCTGTTTGGAGCGGTCGGCTGGCTGTTGAAGCTGCCGGGGGACAGCGTGAACGTGTACCTGGCGATCATCGCCTTCTGCATGTTCTTGAGGTTCTGGTCGGCATGGATCGCGTGGCACTTGCCGCGCGAAGCACACGAGACGGCGCCGATGGAGGTGATCACCGAAGTGGTCAGCACCAATCCGCTGCGCGCGGCGTTGTCGTTCTTCAAGTACGTGATTGGACAGGAAGAGTGGCATACGGGGCCGTGACGGGCAGAAAAGAGAACGGGAGAAGGGGAGAAACGGATTTGCGGCGACGGAAAAATGTCCGCGCGGCGTCTTTTCCAGGTACTTGGTATAGAGAAATCCCGCTGTTTCGTGCAAACTGTGGCAAGTTGACAAGAGGTGTTGGAGACAGAGATGAAATATGTCGTTGTGTGTCCGGATGGCGCAGCAGACTGGCCGATCAGTTCGCTGGGCAACAAGACGCCGCTGGAGGCTGCCAAGCTGCCCAATCTGGCGCGAGCGGCGGCAGAAGGCGTTGTCGGCCGGGCGATGCACATTCCCGACGGGATGGACAACGGATCCGACACCTGCTGCATGTCTCTGCTGGGTTTCGATCCGGCGAAGTATCACAGCGGCCGAGCGCCGCTGGAAGCCAAATCGCTGGGCGTCGAGCTCGCTCCGGACGACCTGGCGGTGCGCTGCAACACGGTGACCATCGAAGACGACGTGATGGTGGACTTCACGGCCGGCCACATCAAGACCGACGAGAGCGCGCAGCTCATCAAGGAATTGGAATCAAACTTCGGCCGCGACGGACTCCACTTCTATCCCGGCGTCAGTTACCGACACCTGGTGGTCTTGCGCCGCACCGAACCGTTGCAAGCTCAATGCACGCCGCCGCACAACATCACCGGGCGCAAGATCGACAGCTATCTGCCACAGGGCGCTGACGCCAGCGTTTTGCTTGAGCTGATGGAAAACTCCAAGCCCATTTTCGAACGCCATGCGGTCAACAAGGCGCGAGTGAAAGCGGGCGATTCGCCGGCGACGCAGATCTGGCTGTGGGGACACGGGCGGCGGCCCAGCCTGCCGCTCTTCAAGGACAGCTATGGCGTCAGCGGCGCAATCATCAGCGCGGTCGATCTGCTGCGCAGTCTGGCGATGTACTTGGGCCTGGAAGTGGTCAAAGTTCCGGGCATCACGGGCTACGTCGATACGGACTACGAGGCCAAAGGACGTTACGCGCTCGATGCTTTGGATCGAAACGATCTGGTTTTTGTGCACGTCGAAGCTCCGGACGAATGCGGTCATCAGGGCGACACTGCAGGCAAGGTGAAGTCGCTGGAGCGCATCGACGAGGCGATTATCGGCCCGATTCTCGATTGCGAACGGGCCAAGAGCGGCGGGCTGCGCCTGCTGGTCTGCCCAGATCATCCGACGCCGATCGCCATCAAAACGCACTCGACGGAGCCTTCGCCGTTTGTCGCGTGGGGTCCAGGGCTGGCCAGCAATGGCCTGCACTATAATGAAGCGCAGGCGCGTCTCTCAAAAGTGTCGCTGAAGCATGGGCACGAGTTGATGGGATGCTTCCTTAACGCGACGCTCGCCTGATTGCGGGCCGGCAGGAGGTCAGGTTTTCAGATGGCGAACAAGAGTCCTGAAGAACTGCGGCAGCACCTATCCAAGCTAGTGGAGCAAGACCGCAATGCTTGCATCGCAGAAATACAGCAGCTCTGCTCGGCTGGCGATCCGGCCGTTATCGAACCCATCCTGGCCAGTCTGGTCGATGCGCCATCCGAAGTGCATGACCCGGCCTCCGACGCGATCGTGCGAAAACTCCGCATGCCGACGGTCATCCCGGTTCTGCTGCATCTCATGCGGGACCGGTCCGTGGTGGTGCGGATGCTGGCCGCCCGGATCCTCGCCGATTGCCATATCGAAGACGCGATCCCGATGCTCGCCACGGCGATTCAACTGCACGATCCGTTCATCCGCGCGGCGGTGGCTCGCGCCCTGGGCAAGTGGGGCGTGATGTCTTCGGTGGCGATCCTCATTCCCGCGGTCGTCGATCATGAGCCGGAAGTGCGCAAGGTCGTGGCCAAGGCGCTGCGCCGCCTGGGCGAGCCGCGCTGGCAGCAGTGGGTCGTCGGCGTGCCGGACGATTTCCGCCGCATCGGCGAAAGCGGCGACAAGCGCTTGCTGCCGCCGTTGGTCAAGATGCTGGAAAGCGGCGGACCGCACGCGCGCTGTCTGGCCGCCAAGGCGCTGGGTTTTCTGGGGCAGACGGCGGCCGTTCCGGCGTTGGTCAGCGCCTTGCATGCAGAGACGCCCGCGACACGCGCCGCAGCTTCCGAAGCGTTGGGCCGGCTGGGCGACACGCAGGTGATGCCGAATCTGCTTGAGATGTTGAATGATGAGCGCGCTGAAGTGCGCGCCGCGGCCATCGCGGCGCTCGACCGGCTGGACGCGCTGCATCAGCAGGAAGAACGAGATCAGGAGAAGAAAAAGTAAGACAGGGGGACTGGGGGACGGGGAGACGGGGAGAAACAACGACGCAACGGCGTGAATCAGAACCGCGACCGTAAGGGAGCGGCGGAAAAGCGCCATAGGCGCGACGGGCAGCGATTTTGGAGTTCTCCCCAAATGCGAGGATGTCCCGGGTTCCAAGACTTTTGATGCAAGACGGAGTGAGGTGAGAAATGTCCACACCCCAAGCTGGCAGCGGCGCAGTGCTCGCCGCAGTCTTTGAGACCATACAGGAACGCAAGCGCACGATGCCGGAGAAGTCGTACGTGGCGACGTTGCTGCGCAACGGCACCGACGCGATCTGCTGCAAACTGGCGGAAGAAAGCGGCGAAACGATCAAGGCCGCGCGCGAAGAGACTCGGGAACAACTCAATAAAGAACTTTGCGATCTTCTCTTTCACACGATGGTGCTGATGGCGGCGAAAGATATTTCGCTGGCCGATCTGGAATCTGAATTTGGCCGCCGCCATGGAATCTCGGGGCTGGATGAAAAAGCGTCACGCAAAACGGGTTCATAGTTGATGGTCTGTGGTTCATAGTTCCATCAACCCTGAACCATGAACCATGAACCATGAACCACGAACCACGAACAACGAACTACTGCCAACGGACAAATGACAATGGACGAGCCAACAACTTCCTCCTCACCCCGGCCTCGCTCACTGCTGCGCCGTGTCCTGAAGATGCTGCTGCTTCTGGCGCTGCTCATTGTTCTCGCCGGCGCGTATCTCTATTTTTTCGAGCTGCCGCACCATTCAACCCCGACGTTGGCGGCTGAAGCGATCAAGCCCAGCGGCGATCCAGCACTCGATGCGATCCGGCGCGGCGTCGAATTTCTGCGGGTTCATCAGGAAGCGGACGGTGAGTTCTCCTGCGGACTGATTGATCCGAAGCCCGGCTATACCGCGCTGGTCGTGGATTCCGTCGCGCATTCGCCGGACAAGTGCCGCGAGAACACGCACCCGTTCCTGGCCAAAGCCGCTGCGGCAATTCTGAAGCATCAGCAGCCGAACGGTTCGATCGCGACGCCATCCATGAGCCTGGACACGTACACGACGGCCGTCAGCGTGATGGCGCTCACGGCGCTGGAGAATCCGGCGTACGCCAAGGCCGTCGAACGCGCGAAAGAATATCTGATCAGCGTGCAGTATCGCGATGACGAGAGCAACCCGAACTTTGGCGCCGCGGGCTACAAACCGGGCGGGCGCACCAGCGGCGATGTGACCTCGATGTGGATCGAAGCGCTGAAGGACGCGGGCGTGAAGGAAGGCGACCCGGCCTTCACGAATGCGCAGAAGTTTTTGTCGCGGCTGCAGAACGATAGCGAACTCAATAAGAATCCCGCGCCCGGAACGGAAGTGGGCGACGATGGCGGCTTCATTTATCGGCCCGGCGAAAGCAAGCCGAAGGACGACGCCGGCAAAAACGGACTGCGCATTCCCAAAAGCTACGGCCTGATGAGCTACGCCGGACTGAAAAGTTTTCTGTATATGAACGTCGGGAAGGAAGACCCGCGCGTGAGGTCGGCGTGGCGCTGGGTTCGCGACAATTACACGCTCGAAGAAAACCGCAACATCGGCGCCGATGGCCTGTATTACTACTTCTTGACGATGGCCAAAGCGCTGTCGGCCTACGGCGAACCGGAGCTCACGACGACGGACGGCAAGAAGCACCTGTGGGCGCAGGAACTCAGCCAGAGGCTGATTTCGCTTCAGGAGGCCGACGGCTGCTGGCGCAACAAGCAGTCGGACCGCTGGAGCGAGAACGATTCGGTCATGGTCACGGCCTTCGCCATTCGCACCCTGGGCATCTGCCAGCAGGAACTTCAAAAACAAAAAGAAAGTACGCAGAAATAGCCTTCGCTATTTTCCCGTAAGCGTTCAGACCTTCTGCGGATCGTTGTGTCGCCTCTCCGAGGCTTCCGACATCGAAGGCCATGTGTCCCCGCAGCTTACGCTGCGGGCTACCCGTGTAACGCCGCTCCGCGGCTACGAACTAACGACGGTAGGCGTGACCACCTTGGTGCAATAGCACGGTAGTGCAAGGCGAAAAAGGAAACGCTGGCACGGACTGAACGGTTACATTTTCTCATTATTTTTATGTAGGGCTGTGGCCGCCGCAGGAGTCCTCCAGGACAAGCCGGGGTGTGCGCGTGCGACGTCAGGGAGGTTCTCCCATGGTAAGCGAAAGATCCAAGAAAGCGCATTTTGTACGAGAATGCGCCCGCCCCACCCCGAACCAGTATCTGGTCCGCGGAATCCTTCTCCTGATGCTCGGCTGCGCTGCGATGGGCGGCGTGATGTACGTGTTCCACGTAGTGATCATGCAGCACGCCGGAGCGATGCTGGTCAGTATTGTCGGCACGTGGACCGCGTACAACACGGCGGTCGCCGCGTGGTCCGTCTACCATTTCCTCCAGGCAAAGCTGCATAAAAGCTAGTCATTGGTCATTGGTCATTAACGACTAGCGAACGCAGTAATCCCGTTTACTTCTCCACCTCGGCTTCTCTCAAAACAGATGGTTCCTTCGGAGTTTTCGGTTCAGTCACTTGGCTTTCCGGCAGCATCAGCCAGCGGCGGCGGATGAACTCCGATAGCGGATCGAGCAGCGAATAGACCGCGGGAACCACCAGCAGCGTTAGCAGCGTGGACGTCACCAGACCGCCGATGATGGCGATGGCCATCGGCTGCCGCGATTCGGCGCCCTCGCCGCGGCCGAAAGCCGTCGGCAGCATGCCGGCGATCATCGCGACGGTGGTCATCAGAATCGGGCGCAGACGAACAGGGCCGGCTTTGCGCAGGGCGTCATCACGCGCCATGCCGTCGCGTTCGCGCAGCGTGTTCGTGTAGTCGATCAGCAGAATCGCGTTCTTCGTCACCAGTCCGAGCAGGAAGATGAATGCGATCATCGCGAAGATGCTGACGTTCGCATTGAAGATAACGAGCCCCGCGAGCGCGCCGACGAACGCCAGCGGCAGCGAGAGCATAATTGTGAACGGATGCACCAGCGATTCGAATTGCGCCGCCAGCACCATGTAGACGACGATGACGGAGAGCACCATCGTTTCGAACAGGTAGCCGAACGACTCGTCCATGTCTGCGCCCTGGCCGGTCCAGCCGGCCGTGTAGCCATCGGGCAAACCGATCTTGGCCGTGATCGCCTCAACCTGCCGCATCGCGGGGCCAAGCACTTTGCCCGGGCCGAGATTAGCCATCACGGTCACGTTGCGCTGGCGGTTGTAGCGGCTGATTTCAACGGGAATGTTCGTGCGGACGATCTTCGCCACGTTGCTCAGTTCGGCCATTCCGCCTTTGCGCGAAGGAACCCAGAGTCCCGCAAGCAACTCCGGCCGATTGCGATACTCTTCCAGAAAACGGATCGCGATGTCGTAGCGGTCGCCGCCCGCCTTGAACTTGCCCACGTTCATGCCGCCGATGGACGCGCGCAGCGTATCGGCCACGTCGGCCGGAGCGATTCCGAGCTGCGACGCGCGCACACGGTCCACGACCACGTCGGCTTCGGGTTTGTTCGGCTCGTATGAATTTTGCAGATCGACGAAGCCGCCGGCGTCTTTCATGCGTTCGATGACCGTGTTGGAAATCCGCTCCAGCGCGCCCAGTTCCGGCCCGCGAATTTCGTATTGAAGCTGCGCCCATTTGAAGCCGCCGCCCTGGACGTCGGCGACGATCTGCACCGAAATCTGCGCGTCGGTAATCACGGCCAGCTTCTGCCGCACGACGTCCATGACCTGCGACTGCGTCTGAAGCCGCGCGTCCTTGGGACACAGCTTCACGTACAGCGTGCCCTCGTTGACCTTCTGCAGTTCGTCGGCGCCGATCGAATAGAACGTGTACCGCATTTCCGGAACGCTCTTGAGCTGCGCCCGGATGCGCTCCATGATCCCGCGCGTGCGCTCGAGCGACGCGCCCTGCGGCGCTCGAACCATCACGTTGAATTCGCTGCGATCCTCGACCGGTACAAACTCCTTTTTCGCGAACCCGACAAGCCACACCGCGAGCGCCAGCGAGCCGGCGCCGATCAGCACGACAAGGAACCGGTGCCGCAGCGTGAAGCCCAGCAGGTTCTCGTAAATCCACTCCACGCCGCTGAACATTTTTTCGAGCAGCCCGAAAAGGCCGCGCGGCTTGCCATGTTTGCGCAGCAGCCGGGACGACAGCATCGGGTCCATCGTGAACGAGATGAACATCGAGATCAGCACGGCGAACGAAATCGTCAGCGCAAATGACCAGAAGAACCGGCCAACGATTCCGCGCGTCATCGCCACGGGCACGAACACCGCGACCACCGACATCGTTGTTGCCAGCACAGCCAAACCAATTTCAGAAGTCGCGAACTCCGCCGCCCAGTGCGCCGGCTTGCCGGACTGGACGTGCCGCATGATGTTCTCCTGCACAACGATGGCGTCGTCGATGAGCAGGCCGATGGCCAGCGTCAGGCCCATCAGCGTCATCATGTTCAGCGTGAAGCCCATCAGGTTCAGCATCATGAACGTCGAAAGCACCGACGTGGGAAGCACAAGCGCGCTGATGAAGGTGCTGCGGAAATTCAACAGGAACAGCAATACCGTCACGACCGCCATGCCGCCGCCGACCAACAAATGGTGTTCGACTTCGCGAACCGATGCCTCCGTGTAGACCGACGTGTCCTGTGCGATTTCCAGCCGCACGCCCTGCGGCTTAAGCTCCTCTTTTAGTTTCGCGATCGCCGCCTTGACGTCATGCGCAACCTGGACCGTGTTCGTCCCGGACTGCCGCCGCACCTGCAGCGCGATGCAGGCGGTTTCGTCGAGCTGCGCGAACGAACGCTCCTCTTCCAGCCCGTCTTCGACGAAGCCGATGTCGCGAAGATAAATGGTGGGGCCGGCGTCCCTGCCGGCCGGCACGGAGGCCGGCCCCACCACGATCAAGTCGTTGATTTCGGCCGCGCTCTGAAATTCCGCCTTCGTTCGGGTGGTGAGTTCCAGCGGCCCGGTCTCGACACGGCCGCCCGGCGCCTCGATGTGCTCGCGCTGAAGCGCCGCGCGCACATCCTGCACGCACAGGTTGTACTGCTTCATTTTTTCGGGATTCAACCACAGCCAAATCTTCCGCTCGCGCCGCCCGACCAGTTTCGCCGAGCCGACATTGCGCACGCGCTGCAGCCGCTCCTTCACAGTCTTGTCCGCCAATCGCGAAAGATCGCGGATCGGCATATTCGCGGAGACCACCAGCGTGAGGATCGGCGCGGAGTCCAGATCGAGCTTATCGATGACGGGCTCTTCCAAGTCGGTCGGCAACTGCTGCCGAATGGTATTCACCCGCGCCTGAACTTCCTGAAAGGCCACGTCCACGTTCTTATCGAGCTCGAATTCGATCACCACTTGCGAAAAGCTGTCGGCGCTCGTCGATCGCAGCCGCTTCAGGCCCGAAATCGTGTTGACCGCTTCCTCGATCAGATCGGTCACGCGCGACTCAATCGTCTCCGGGTCCGCGCCCGGCAATTTGGAGACAATTGTGATGACGGGAATATCGACTTTCGGAAACTGATCGATGCCCAGCCGCATAAACGACACGACGCCGAAGACGATCATCGCGCCAATGATCATCGTCGTAAAAATCGGACGGCGAATAGCGATTTGGGAGATGAGCATTACTGTTTCTTCTCCCGCAAGTAGCTGGGCAAGGGCAGCGGCTCTTTGACTGCCGCGCTCGCGCCCACCACGACGCTCTCGCCCGCGCGCAGTCCCGACTTGATGATGATACCCTCCGTCAGGCGATTCCCAATTTCGACGGCCCGCGGCGACATGTTCGCGCCGTCGGAGACAAGCACCTGCGCTTTGTCGCCGTCCATCAGCACCGCGCGCTGCGGAACAATTACGCCTTTCGCGCCGGCGACCCGCACGACCGCCGACACAAAACTCCCCGCAACCAATGCGCCGCGCTCGCCCGGCGGTATGCCAACGCGGAACGCGAACGTCCCGCGCTGCGTATCCACTTCGGGAATGACACGCGTGACCGGAAGCTCCAAGTCGGACTTCAACGCCGGGCTTCGCAGCAAGACTTTTGTTGCTGCACCAGTCTGCGCCAGGTACGCCTCCGGCAGATTCAGCTCCGCCTCCAGCGCGTCTTGCGTCGTCAGTTCCAGCACTTCGACAAACGGCGCGCCCGAAACGTAGTCGCCCAGCCCCTTCATGCGCCGCGTCACCACGCCGTCGAAGGGCGCCTTCACGACAGTGTCTTTCAGATCGAGATTCGCCGCGTCGAGCGCCGTTTGCGTTTCTTTCACGCGCGCTTCGGCGACGGCAACTTCTGTTTTCGTCGCGCCGGCGACGGCTTCATCCAGGTGCGCTTGAGCCGCCAGCCGCTGCGCTTTGAGCAACTCCATTTCGAGCTGAACTTCCTCCAGCCGCTTAGCCGGCAGCGTGCGGTCCACTTCGACTAACCGAGAATAGCGCGCGAGATCCTTCTCGCGGTCCTTGATCCGCGCATCGAGCTCCGCCAGACCCGAGTGCAGCGCGTCGATCCGCTCCTTTCGTGTCGGCGCTTTCAGATTGGCGAGCGCAGCCTCTGCCGACGCAAGCGCCGCCTGCGCGGCTTCCACGTGCGACTTGAAGGTGCTCTGATCGACTGTGAAGAGCTTCTGCCCCGTCTTGACGGCGACTCCAACATCCAGCGCCAGCCCGCTCTCGACGCAACACCAGTCGGTGATATGTCCGCTCAGCCGCGAGCCAATCAGCGCCTTGAAGCGCGGCATGACGCGGCCGGTCGCAGTCAGTTCGCCGCTCTGAACTGGCTGAGCGGCGGCGATCGTGAGGCCCTCGGGTTCTCCACCAAAACAGAGCGCGCAGAACGCGAGCAGGAGCGCAGCGATCCCGGCGTGATGGGTGACGGGTGACGAGTGACGAGTGATGCGGATGGGGATTTTCATCTTCGATTCCATTCTTGCATGCCTCACGGCTTCGTTTCTCCTCGCGAGGCTTTCAACAACCCTTCAAGCTCCGGAAACTGGCGCAGGTCCGCGGGCGGCATGAACTCGAGAAGCTTCGCGAGATTGTCGAGCGACGGACCGGGTTCGAACGGCGGCAACTTTGCAGACTCAACTGTCTTGCCGGGCTCGGCAACCTGCGCCAGTTCCGCCAGAGCCGAGGACTCGATCTGAAAAACCGCGATCTGCTGTTCGGTCTGTGCCGCATCCAACTGCACGCGCGAAAGATACATTTCCGAAAGCGCGCGGATCGCGTCGGTTCCGGTTTCGAGGCCCTCAAGGTATTTGCTGACGACTTGCCGCAAGGCTTCCTGGCGCGCCTTCACGACGGCTTCGCGCGCCGCAACAGTGTCGTGCATCGAATAAAGCTGCAGCACGCCGAAATCGACTTCATACATCACACCCAGTGAGAGCAGCAGCGTGCGCTCCTCTTCAACCGGAATATTTTTCTCCGCGCGCTGGAAACGCCACCACTGCGAGCCGCTGTCGAGCAGCGAGTCGGCAACCTGCACGCCCAGGCGGAAGAAGGATGGATTCACGACGAGCGAAGAACTGGTCCAATCGAAACTCGTTTGCCCATCCAGGCGCGGCAGCATCCGCGCGAACTGCTCGCGAACATTCAGCGCCGCGATGCGCCGCTCGCGATCCTGCGCGGACAGTTCAGGCCGGTTCTGCAGAGCGCTCTCCTCAAGTTTCTGGATTTCGGCGAGCGTCGGAAGCCGCGCGCCGGCTGGCGCGGTCTCCTCTATGTTGAACGCGACGCCGGCCGGCAGCGACATGCTTTGAGCCAGAATGATGCGCGCCTCTTCAATGCGACGCCGGAAGGTCGCCCATTGTTCGGCGGCTTGAGCCAGCCCGGCTTCCACGACCGCGGTGTCGGCGCGCGAGGCCAACCCTTCCCGTTCGAGCGACTGCGAGACTTTGAGCAGTTCGCGCGCGGCGAGTAGCCCCACGCGAATGAGTTTCTCCTGCCGCTGCAGCGAGGCGAGGCGCGCGTAGGCGATGCGAACGTCGCGGATGAGCGTCTGCCGAGTGCGCTCAAGGACGAGCACTTCCTGCTGCCGGCGGTCTTTGGCGGCCTGCCACGCGTAATACGTCGCGCCCCAATCCAGAATGGGAATGACGGCGCGAAGGTTGAACGCGCTGACGCTCTGGTCTTCCATTTTGGCGGTGAACTTGTCGATCTTCGCAAGTCCCGCGTTGGTGCGATGCGAACTGCTCAATGCCATGTCGCCTTTGGGCAGACCGCCCGCCATGGCCAGCCGCACATCTTCGTCCTGGAGGGCGAGGTGAAGCTGCCGCACGCGATAGTCCAGGTTGTTCTGCAGGGCGATCTCGATGCATCGCTGCATGCTTAAAGGAGTGGACGTGTCGATCTTCAGATCTGCAACGCGCTGGTTGAGCACGGACTGAAAACGCCCGGCTTCCTCCGGCCGCTTCACGCGCGTCGGCGCGCAGCCGATCAACAGGAGGAGTGCCACGACGGCAAGCCCCCGCTCAATTCGCAATTCGCAATCCGCAATCCGCAAGCTCATCTGATTCCCATGCCCCCGCTCAGGAATCCCCAGATGATGCGGAACTGATCCTCGACCGACGGCGGATCCTCCTGGCAACTGAACTGTTCAAAGAAACCGGCCAAGATCAGCGTCATGTAGCCTTCCAGCATTTCCGGCGAGAAGTCGCGCCGTATTTTGCCGCGCGACTGGCCGGTGCGGATCGTCTTGAGATCTTCTTGTCGGCGGCGTTCCCATTGCGCACGCGCAGGTTCAGGAAATGACGCCAGAGGGTCGGCGGACTTATGCGGAACGCTGGTATGGAAGAGCCGCGAGACCGCGCGATGTTCGTGGATGTATTCGATCGAGCAGCGCACGTTCTTCTGAAGCTGCTCGACCGGGTCGCTGCTTGTCGCGGTCGCTTCGTCAATGCGCCGCACGATCACAGTCGTGTGCTTTTCGAGAATGGCGTTCAGCAGATCCTGCTTGTTTTCGAAGTACTGATAGAGCGTCCCGGGCGCGCAGCCGGCCTGAGCGGCAATATCCCGCATCGTGACAGCCTCAAAGCCGCTGCGCGTCATCACCTTCTCGGCGGCCTCGACCAGCAGTTCGGCGGTGGCGTCTCGTCTCCGCTGCTTAAAAGATTCTTTGTTCATAAGCCCTCGTTTGAACGGCTGTTCAGAATATTGATCCTCTGTTTGTATTCAAGAACAAATGTGCAATTCCCGAGACCTATTACATTTCATTCATGCCTCAGGATTTGCCAAACGCTCGCGCAGACTGTGCCCTACTCAGAAGTGAAGAAGGGCAATTTCCCGGAGGACTTACACATGAAGCGAGCGTCGTGGCTGGTTTTCTCTCTGGCTCTGGCATTCAGCTCTGGATTCAACCTTCAGGCTGGTGATGGCGAGCACGGAAAACATCGTGAACGCGCCGCTCGCGACGGGGACAAGGAGGTCAAGCCGGAGCACGCCGAACTGAAGGCGGCGCTCGACGACGAGATCAAGTCGCTCGATGCCGACAAAGATGGCAAAGTCGATCACGGCGAAGGCCATGCGGCGCTGAAGAAACTCCGGGCAAAACTGGATGCCGATGGGGATGGCAAGATCGATCACGGCGAGCTTCGCAAGTTGAAAGAGAACCATCCGCTGATGTATGAGCGCGTGATGAAGCGCATCCGCGAACACAGGGAAAAACTCGCCGGGGCGCGTGAGGCAAAGGAAGAGCGGCGGGAATCGAAGACCCCGGAAACTGCCGGCGACCGCGAGAAGCGCCGCGAAGGTTACGTGGACGGGCGCGAGCAACATCAGCAGAAACGTATCGACCACGGCATCGCGAAGGGCTATCTGACGCCTGATGAAACGGCGAAGCTCCAGTCGATGGAGAAGAACATCGCGGACACCGAAGCATCCTTCAAGAGCGACGGCAAACTCAGCAAAGACGAAACGAAGCAATTGCGTGGCATGCTCGACCAGGCCAGCGTGCAGATCTGGGCCCAGAAGCACGACACCGAAGGCAACCAGATGCCGACCTACCGCTTGGGGAAGAATGTTTTCGCGCGCGATGAGTTCACGAGTCAACTCGAGGCCGGCGACATGACGGGCTCGCAGGCCCGCGCGCTGCTGAAGGAGTTCCGTGAAGCAGCGGCCGCCAAACGCCGCTTGTCCAACGACGACCTGAGCGCCGACGAACGCGCCAAGCTGCAGGGCGTCTACAACGACTTCCTGAACAAGCACTTTGAAGTGCGCTAAACACGATTCCTCGTGGTACGCGAGGATCTCGCCTGTAGTACCGCCGCACCTTTCGCGCCTGGCGTTCTAATACGTTGCGTGAATAGCTTCCCGCCATATGCTTCAGGTCACCCCACACAATGAGGGAACCTGAAAACCATGAAAACTCATTCATTGGCGTTCATCGCGCTCGTCTTCGGCGCTATTTTCGTCCAGCCCAGTGCACGCGCGGCGGAAGGTGCTGCGCCTGTGGAAGCGGCGGCTGTGCGCACGCTGTCAGGGACGTGGCTGCTAGCCACGGATCCGGGCAACAAGGGGCGAGACGAGCGCTGGTTCGAAAAGGCGCGGCCCGAGGCCAAAGAAGCGGCTGTGCCTGGGGTCATCCAGCAGGTGTTTCCGGGATACCACGGCGTGGCGTGGTACTGGAACACTTTTGTGGTGAAGGCTGCAACAGGGCAGGCTGGACAGCCTGCCCCACAGCGCCACTTGCTGCGGTTTGGCGCGGTGGACTATCTGGCGGACGTGTGGGTGAACGGGACGCACGTGGGTTCGTACGAAGGCGGCGAAACGCCGTTTGAATTCGATGTCACGGCAGCGCTGAAGTTCGATGTGGAGAATGTGCTGGCGGTGCGCGTAATCAACCCAGGCAACACGCCGATCGACGGAGTCGCCCTCAACCAGACGCCGCATCGCAACAAGGTGGTTTCGCCGCGCTGCGGGAGCAGCTTCGACTATGGCGGGATCATGTATTCGGTGGAATTGCGGCGGGTGCCGGCGGTCTATGTCTCGGACGTTTTCGTGCGGCCCGACGTGAAAAGCGGCAGCATCGGCACGACGATTTCGGTGCGCAACTCCGGCGACAAGAGTGTCGCCGCCACCATCGAACTGAACGTCGCGACCTCGGCTGGCGGCGATGTCGTGCAGGCCATCGAGCAAAAGGTGGAACTGCCGGCGGGCGAGTCGTCGCATGAGTTGGCGCTGACGGTTTCGCAACCGCGGTTGTGGAACTTGGACGATCCGTATCTGTATCGTGTGACGGCGAAAGTGAGTGCCCCCTCACCCCTAACCCCTCTCCCTCGCGGGGGAGAGGGGGACCGGAGCGCCGGCGCTGCTCACCAGCAATCGGTGCGCTGCGGGTTCCGCGATCTTCGCGTCGTGGACGGTTATTTTCAGCTCAACGGAAAGCGCATTTTTTTGAAGAGCACCCACACGGGCAATCACATACCGATGGGGCAGGTGGCGCCGGTGATTGCGGATTATGTGCGGCGCGATGCAATTTACGCAAAGGCTTCGGGCTTCAACACGATCCGCTTCATTTCGGGCATGGCGTATCCGGAGCAGCTCGATTTTTGCGACGAACTGGGGCTGATGGTTTACGAGGAATGCCTGGCGGGCTGGTGCCTGGAGAATTCACCCAAGATGGGCGAGCGCTTCGATCGCGCGACGAGCGACATGGTGCGGCGAGACCGCAATCATCCGAGCGTGACGATCTGGGGCCTGATGAATGAGACGCCCGACGGGCCGGTCTTCCGCCAGGCGGTCAGCTTCCTTCCGAAGCTTCGCAAACTGGACCCCACGCGACTGGTGCTGCTGCACAGCGGACGCTGGGACGGCGATCCGAAGGTGGGATCCGTGAGCAACCCCGGCGGCACGCAGTGGGAGGCGACGTGGGGCGTCGAAGGCCCCGACGCGCCAAAAACCGGCATGAAATGGGGCGGCTACGTCGATCGCGCGGGCGACGCGCACGTTTATCCCGGCACGCCGCACACGCCGCAGACGGTCAAGTTTATCCGCGAGCTTGGCCGCGACACGAAGCCGGTGTTTCTCTCGGAGTACGGCATCGGCAGCTTGATGAACGTGATCAAAGAGTGGCGCGGCTTTGAGCAGGCCGGTGCGCGGCCCGATCTGGAAGACGCCGCGATGGTGCGGGCTCAGAGTCAGGCCTTCATGGCGGACTGGAAGCGCCTGGGCTTTGACGACGTGTACGCCTTCCCGGAAGACTTGCTGCGCGAGAGCCAGCGGTTGCATTCGCGTCAGCGCACGCTCGGGTTCGACCTGGTCCGTTCGAACCCGAAGCTGTGCGGCTACAACCTGACGGGCATGCTCGACCACGCGATAACTGGCGAAGGGCTGTGGACGTTCTGGCGGCAGTGGAAGCCGGCGACGTTCGACGCGGTGGCCGACGGGTGGTCGCCGCTGCGCTGGTGTTTGTTCGCCGACCCGCAGCACGGTTATTCGGGCAAGGAAATCACTGTCGAAGCGGTGCTGGCGAGCGAAGACGCGCTGAAGCCGGGCGAATATCCGGTGCGCTGCCGGATCACTGGACCTGCGGGCGTGGCCTGGGAGAAAGCCGCGACGGTGAAGATTCCCGACCCGGCGCCCTTCGCGATTCCGGCGATTCGCGAGACGGTCAAGCTGGAGGGGCCGGCGGGGCAATACACTTTCGCGGCAAACCTGGAGAGCGGAGGCGCGCCGACGGGCGGACGGCTGACGTTCTATCTAACTGCGCCTGATTCGCTGCCGAAGCTGATTGGCGAGGTGGCGCTGTGGGGCATCGACAAGAAAACGGAAGACTGGCTGACGGCGCGCGGGCTGACGTGTCGGCAGTTCAATGCTGAAGCGCCGGCGCAGCGTGAACTGATTCTGGTCGGCAAACCGGATGGCGAAAAAAGTCCGGCGGTTTGGGAGGCTCTGACGCAGCGGTTAGCGAAAGGTTCGACCATCGTATTCGTGAGCGCTCACCCGTTCCGCCACGGCAAGGCTGGCATGAACTGGTTGCCGCTGAAGAACAAGGGGCGCTGCATTTCCTTCAATGATTGGCTGTATCACAAGGAGTGCGTGACGCGGCGGCACGCGGTCTTTCAAGGTCTGCAAGGTCCGGGCATCATGGATTGGGATTACTACGGCCCGGTCGTCCCGCACGAAGTTTTCGAGGGCCAAGACACGCCGGACGACACGATGGTGGCGTCGTTCGTCACCGGATACTACGACTATCCGAACGGCTACGGCTGCGGGTTGCTGATGGCGGCGTACAAGTCTGGAGAGGGCCGGTTCATTCTGAGCACGCCGTACATTTTGGAAAACCTGGGCACGCATCCAGCGGCGGACCGGTTGCTGGTGAACTTGATCAGGTATGCGCAGTGAGGAAGTGCTGAGGGCCGCAGCCACGCAGGAGGCGGGAGCGGTAAAGGCAAAAAGCCACGACTTCAACACAGAGGCACGGAGAACGCAGAGGTCACAGAGGTTTTTAGGGCTGCAGTTCGCGGCGGGCTTCGTCTGCCAGTTGCAGGAATTCAGTGCGGAAGGCTTCCGGGAGTTGGCTACAAATGTCGTCAATCTGCGGCAAGTGGGATTTCAGGAGTTGTACAACATCGGCAAGATCCTGCCTGCGATGCGCGTCGAGTTTCAGACGGATGACAGCCGGAAGGGTAGCGAATCCGCAGTTTGGCCCCAATTCGCTCGGGTGCGGCAGCGGAAAGTGGGCGCCCTTCAGGGTGGTACCTTCCTTGAGCACGTCAACTGTGGCACCAGTTTCCTTATTGCGCAGAGCGAAATTGGGCTCGATCGCGAACCCCATCTCGCGAAGTTTTTCGATTACCTCCGAGAAGTGCTCTGCATCGACGACGATATCGACGTCATCCGTCCAGCGTACGTATCCGTGCTCCTGGACGGCGAGGCCACCGATGAAGCAGGCATACGCGCCATTGATCTGGCGGACGGCTTTACGCAGAAGAAGCACGGCATTGCACAACGCTGACGGATCGGCATCCACCTTGCGTCCTCCGGCAATTTCGGCGACAGCATGCTGCACGGCCAGCAAACGCGCCGCTCGCGATGCAACCTGCTCCTCAACTTCTTGGACGGCGTGCTCCATACGCGTACTGTACCACATTGGGCGGCGTTGCGGAAGATGGCTGCGAGGCCCCCTCACCCCTAACCCCTCTCCCTCGCGGGGGAGAGGGGGACCGGAGCGGCGCGCGGGAACGCCCGCACGGCAGAAGCGCTGGGGCGCGCCTGCGGCGTTTTTGCCTCCGTTCCCTCACGGTCGCGGTTCTGTTGGCGCCGCTCGTCACTCGTCACGCGACGGACGGTGCGCTATAAAGATTTTCACGATGGCTGAAGACACAAACAACTGGGTGGATTTTGAGAGCGACGGGTACCGTGTCCATGCGCTGGGGGCGTTCAAGCGCTTTCGCGGGCTGGAGATTCCGTGGCAGTCGAACTCCGACCTGGAAGACACGACGGAACGCGTCGTGAAAACCAGCCGCAGCCGCAAGGTCGTTAAACTTGCGGCGGGTCAATACGGCCTTCCCGTCGAAGTGTATGTGAAGCGGTACAATTTTAGGAACTGGCTGCGCTTCCTGTTGCGGACCGGCCGGAAGAGCCGCGCGCGCGAGGAATTCGATCTGGGCTGGAAGCTGATCGAAAAAGGCATCCGCACACCGCGGCCGGTGTGGTTGGCGGAAGCCAAAGGTGCCGTGTCCGCGTACAGCTTGCTGGCGACTGAAGCGCTGCCCGAAGTCGAATCAGTGGTACAGCGCTTCTGCCGCTGCGATTCCGAAGCCCTGCGCCGGGAGTTGATGGCCGCGCTGGGCCAGTTTACGGGCCACATGCACGATATCGGCTTTTACCACGACGACTACAAAGCGGCGCACATCCTGGTCTTTCCCGACCGCCCCTCCACGCCGCGCGAGTTCTTCCTCATCGATCTTCTCGGCGGTTCGTTCCCGCCGGTGCTCTCCCGCCTGCGACGAGCCAAAAACCTGTACCAGCTTATGCGTTCGTTCGTGCCGAAGCGGAAACATTTCGGCTTCACTCGGGAACATCGCGAGCTGCTGTTGACTGCTTATGCCGGCAACGCCTACGAAGCCGCGGAGTGGGACAAATGGGTTGACCGAGTGGGAACGCTGAAAGGGCGAAGGATCTGATTGCGGATTGCAGGAATGCGGATTGCGGATTGAGCTGCGCTGAAACGAATTCCGCAATCCGCAGTGATAGACTCCAGACTCGAGACTCCAGACTCAGGACTTGGCAATCTTGATCTTCTTGCTTTCCTTCTGCGCTTCCTTGCTCTTGGGGAGGCGCACCATGAGCACGCCCTTCTTGAAGGACGCCTCGGCCTTGTCGGCGATCACGTCCGCCGGCAGCGGGATTTCGCGATGGAAGGAGCCGTACTTGCGCTCCATGCGGTACATGTTACGACCCTTCTCTTCTTCCTCTTCGCTCTTCTCACCGCGAAGGATCAACGCGTTCCTTGAGATCGACACGTCGATGTTCTTCTCATCCAAACCAGGCAACTCGGCGGAGATCTTGACCTCGTTCTCATTTTCGCTGACGTTGACCATCGGAGCCCACGTCCCTGCCAGGTCTTCGCTCCAAGGCGCCAGCCCGAAGCTGCTGTGGAACTGCTGGAACAGTTCGTTCATCTGCTGCTGCAGCGCCGCGAATGGATCGCGCTGCTGTGCTTCGCGCCGAGCTGGAACCTGGCTCGGGCGGCTACTGAATGGAACCAAGTGTCGCATCGCCATAGCTGATTCCTCCTTTCCTGTTGATGCGCAATCCAGAAGGATTGCGTTACTCTGCCTTCACCGCGATCTTGCGTGTCTTGGCTTGCGGAGCCTTCGGCAAGACCAGCCGCAACACGCCGTTCTTCACGACAGCCGTAATGCCGTCGCGGTCGATCTCATCCGAGAGCGTAAAGACGCGCTGATAGTCGCCGACCTCGTACTCCGCATAGACCAGGTTGTGATTTTTCGGCTCTTCAACCTCAACGCGCCCGCTGATGGTCAGCACGTTCTTTTCGAGCGTGATATCGACGGTCTTCTCGTCCACGCCGGGCATATCCGCGAGCACCACGATCCCATCGTCGATCTCACAGATATCGGCCCGCGGCATGAAGACTCTTCGAGCGCTCATCCGCTCAACGCCTTCCGGGGTTTGCGCCTCTCGCTTCTCAATCGTCTGCGCTTCGTTGTTTGCCATGACTCGTTCCTCCTCGCTTGTGCCGCAATCCAGAGCCCTGCGCGGGACTCAAGCGGCCTTGATCTGGATCTTCCTGGGCTTGTCAACCTCTGCGCGCGGCACCGAAACCGTCAGCACGCCGCGTTTGAACTGCGCCGAAACCTTCTCGGAATCGATGCGGAACGGGAGCTGGATGGCGCGGCTGAAATCGCCGCAAACGCACTCGGTCCGGTGGCAAACCTCGCCCTGCTTCGGCTGATAGGCCTTGCGCACGCCGCGCAGCGTCAGCGCGTTGCCCGTGACATCGATCTGCACGTCGTCTGGTTCGACGCCCGGCAGCTCAGCCGTCAAAATCGCCTCGTTCTCGTTCGCCCAGATATTGACAGCCGGAAGCGCGTGCACCGCACCACTCAGCCCCGAGAACAGGTCGTCGAAGTCACGCGCGATTTCGCTGGCCGTGTCCCAGCGACTAATCGGAAAATACATGGAGAACCTCCTTTCCGTTTCCGTCCTCTCCTGACAAAGGAACGTATCGCATCGGTTGTGCCAGAGAGCATACTGCACATGCAAGTCATTGCATAGGCAATAGTTACATATCTATATAAGGACTTTAGCAGCATGAACACCGTGGCTCGATTGGTCAAAATGACCAGCCACATCGCTCGTTTCATGCAGCAACGGAACAGCAGAATAAGGCCTATTGGCGGCAGAGGTGCCAAAGCGCAACACGGGTCTTTGCGGGGCCGCCGGAGAGAGCCTGCGTCACGTTGTAGCCGTGGGCCGCGAGTTGCTCCCGAACACTTTGTTCGAACTTCGAGTAGCGATTCAGGAACAGCACCCAGACTTGAGTTTCGCAGGCGCACGAGAAGTCCTTCACGTGCTGAACCTCAAAGCGGGGCGTCTTGGCGGCGGCGAGGTAATACTTGAGATGCGAAGCGAGGTTCGTGTCGGTCGAGAGCACTTTCAGCTCACCGGATTTCGGCATACCCGCAATCGTCATGTCGTGCACCAGCTTGTCCCAATGCGTGGGTTCGTCGGGATCGTGAAGTCCAGTCAGCGCGGCCCAGGCGAACGCGATGGAAGCGAACAGCATTCGCGCTCGCGGCGACGCTAAACGCTGAATGCTCATCGAAAGCAGAAGCAGCGCCGGCACGACGATAATGATCAGGTGGCGTTCGCCCCAGATGGATTGCGGCAGAACATAGCTTGCCAGAATCGCGGCCGCGACGGGGAGAACGCTTAACATCGCCAGCAGAGGCACGCACGCCGGCTGCGCTTCGGAATCTACTTTAAGACTACGCCCATTTCGAAGAACTTGCCAGAGCCATAGCGCCAGCGGAAACGCAACCAGCGCCAGAGGCAGATTCATCAGCGCGAACATGACGGGCGAACCGCTGTCCGGTTCGAACGCACCGCCCATGCGCGCGTAGAGTTTCAGCACGTGCAGGACGTCCGGCCGCTTGTTCCAGTCCAGGTTTTCTGCCAGTCGATGCTGATGCAACGCCTGCACGATCAGCATGCCCCATGGCACATAGCTGAGAATCAGCAGGGCAAATCCAGAGCAGCACGCCATGAGGCGTTCGCGACGCTGCCAGGCAACGTACAGGAGTTCAGTGCCAACAACCGCCCAACCGTAATAATGCGTGTAGATCAGCAGGAGATTCACGAGCAACAAAGACAACGGCACGCAGCGGCGCGCGGACAGGTCCATGTACTTCACAAACAGCCACACCGAGCAGACGCTGAGAAACATCAACTGCGGATACATTCGCACGTCTTGCGCGTAGTGCGTGAGCAACCCGTTGACGGCCATCAGCGCCAAAGCAAGGTTGCGCGTGAACAGGGGCAGCCGCAGCTCTCGGCAGAGCAGCAGTACAGGAAGAATCGTCGCGATGGCGAAGAGCGTCGGGAGCAGCTTCAGCCAGACCAGCGATTGTCCGCCAATGGCCATCCAGGCTTTCATAACGACGTAGAAAAGCGGTGGATGAACGAGGTCGTCGGCCACGACGTCGAGCATGTAGGGCCACTGCGCGCTGGCGAACTGCACGCTGTAGACTTCATCAATCCACAGGCAGTTACGACCCACATTGGCCAGCCGCCAGACGGAGTAAAGGACGATGATCGCTCCGAAGAGGATCATCGCGGAAATGGAAATCCGAGCCGGCCGATCTGTCCCGAAACTTTGCAGCTTCAGGACGGGTAACTTCGTAACAATGGTCTGAGTCAAAGAGGTCTTCATGGTGCCCCAGCATTCCCTAAGTCATGCACCCAAGCACGCAAGCCGGAACTTCGGCAGAGCATTGGTTGAGCCAATCGCGGACTGTTCAGGAGAGATGTTCCTGGAAAATGCCCAGGGCCTTCCCTGAACCTTGAACCCCGAGCCCTGTTTTTCCCTGTGTCCTCCATGTCCTCTGTGGTAAGAAGTTGGGTCGTTGACAACTTTGGGTCGAGGATTCCATTCATGTCTCGCTATACGCTCATTCTTTCGGTGGCAACGCTCGCCTTGTTGCTTGGCTGTGGCGATAAGCCGGCGTCCAAAGAAACGAAGCCCGCTCCTCTGCCCGACAAAGCTGCGCCGGACGACAAGAAGGCTGGAGGTGAAGCGAAATCTTCCGGGATCAAATCCATTGGCACCGAATGGGTCACCCTGTTCGATGGCAAGACGCTCAATGGCTGGAAGGAGACTGATTTCGGCGGCCAGGGCAAACCGAAAGTGGAGGACGGCAACATCGTGCTGCCGAGCGGGGCGCCGCTGACCGGCGTCACCTTCACGGACGATAAAATTCTGCCGAAGGTGGATTACGAAGTGGAATGCGAAGCTCAGCGCGCCGACGGCAGCGACTTCTTCTGCGCGCTGACGTTTCCGGTAAAGGAAAGCCACGCCTCGCTGGTCCTCGGCGGCTGGGGCGGCAGCCTCTGCGGGATTTCGAGCTTGGATGGCGAAGACGCCGCGAACAACGAAACGACCAAGTCGATCAACTTCCAGAACAAGAAGTGGTACAAGGTCCGCGTGCGCGTCTCCCCCGACAAGATCGAGGGCTGGCTGGACGACGAGCAGATCGTCGATGCCAACATCAAAGACCGCCGCGTCGGCGTGCGCTGGGAAGTGGAGTCCAGCCGGCCGCTCGGCGTTGCCTCGTACCAGACGCTGGGATTGATCAAGAACCTGAAGATTCGCAAGCTTGACTAGCTTTTGGCGACGGCGGCCAGCGCCAATGTCGCGAGCGCGGTATGGCAGAAAATACATCAGAGCCGGCCCATCAGGCTGGTAGATCACACTGGACGCTCCTCGGCATCGCCGTCTGTCTGGCTGCGCTGGCGGCAGCGCTGGTCGTGCCCGTTCGGCTCGCCCGCTGGCCCGTCGCACCGTACTACGCCGTCGGCTATCTGGCTGACGAATATGCAAAAATCGAGCGCATCGATATCCCGCCGGACGGCGCCAGCCCCAGCAACGTCTACAATCATTTTGGCGAATCGAAAGGCTATTCGCCGCTGCTGGTGGATTCGGCATGCCAGTCCTTTCTGCGGCTGACGGGAATGAACATCTTCGCCTTCTTTTGGCTATGGCGAGCACTCTTTCCGGTGGCGCTGCTCACTGCTCTATTTTGGTTCATGCGCACGGCGCTGGGGCGAAGGCGCCGCGTGTACGGCTCGGCGCTACACGTCGTGGCAGCGGGCTGCGGATTGGCGCTGCTTTACCTTTTGACGCACCTGCTTGTCGATCGGCTCTATGATTACTCCAACGGTTACACCCCCATTTTCCTCTTCCTCAACCGCATTCCTTCGAACCTCGAATTCATCCTCTCCCTGGTCGTGCTGACGCTCTATTTGCGTTTTCTGGCTCGCCCGGTCATGCGCGAAGGCATTGTTCTTGCACTCGCCGGCGCGGCGACGGTCTACCTGCGTCCCTATGCGGCGCTGCCTTGGGGAATCGCCATCGCGCTTGGGATGGCCTGGTTGCTTTGCCGGCGCCAATTGCCGCCCCGCGTCGGGCTCACCATGCTGGCGCTGTTTGTGATTGCGCTGGTGCCTCTGGGCGCGATATCCGCATGGAATGCCACCTCGCCAGCCTACCGCGACCAGATGCGCCGTATTTTCGAGATGCCGGAAGGCGCCTATTGCATCCACGCCCATTGGAAACTGTTTCTGGCGCTCGCGGCCACACTGGCGGTGCTCTCCCGTCTGGTCCGTGGCCCTGCGCGCGTTCTCGTGGTGACAGGCTCGCTTGCACTGGCCGTGCTGCCTTGGATCTGCGGCTTGACGCCTGTCGCGAAGGAACTGCTTCTGGGCGACCGTTTCGGCTGCTTCCACACCGTGTTGTTGATCGCCGGGTGCGTGCTGGCGCTCGAATCGCGGGCCGCATCGTGGAGCGGCCGCGCGGGTCTGTTTCGAGCCCGCCGCTGGACGGGCGCGCTGGGTGGACTCGGCCTGGCCGCCGCTATTGCAACGGCGGCGTTCAGTTGTTCGTTTCCGTTGGGCGGCAAAGTCCATGTGTACCATCCCCATTTCCTGACGCGTGATCAGTTGAGCTTTCGCACATACAGTTGGATTCAGCAAAACACGCCGAAGGATTCGGTGTTTCTGGTTGATGATGGCTACGACTGGTCGCAGGTTTCTCCTGCACACGAGTTCGACCTGATGCTGCCCTTCTGGTTTTCGCACCGCGACCTTTTTCACAGCCTTGCGCGCCGGCAGCGCGTTTTCTGCCACGACATGTGGCAGCAGGCGTTGACGGACGAAGACTGTAAGTCCCTGCAGCGCCTGCACGCCGCAACCTTTGGTTTTTGTTGTGAGCGATCGACGTACCTGTCCCTCCTGCAGAAGTACCACCCAACGCATGTTCTCTGGCGAAAGTACCCGCCTGTCTTTGAAGATCCACACTCCGTGGCTGTGCCGCGCAGTGAGAACGGTCGCCTTCTTCAGTCTTGCAGTCAGCGCGTCTATGCCGATCTCTATACAGAGGTGCGTGAAATTGACTACCAGCGGCTTCGCGAGATCACTGCCGCGGGTCAGTGATTGCGCAGGCGGCCATTGCTTTGGAGCGAGCTCTGCATGACAGGCGAAGGCACACCAGGCTCCGATCGGCAGGCTTTCGGGGAAAGCCGGGCGCTGCTCGGCATCGCCGTCTGTTTGGCTGCCCTGGCGGCGGCACTGGTCGTGCCCGTTCGGCTCGCCCGCTGGCCCGTCACGCCCTACTACGCCGTCGGCTATCTCTCGGATGAATACAACTACGTTGAGCGGCTGAACGAACTGCCAGCGGGGGCCCATTCCGGCAACCCGTATAACCGCTTCGGCGATCCGAACGTGATCTCGCCCTTTCTTCTGGATACCTGCTGTCGGGCGTTCATCTCGCTGACCGGCCTGGACATCTTCGCGTTCTTCTGGATTTGGCGTTTTCTGTTCCCGCTGGCACTGCTGGCCATGCTCACGTGGCTGGCCCGGGAAACGCTGCGCGAGCGTAGCCCAGCACTCCGGCGCGCGGCGGCTGGCGCGGCGCTGGCGCTGCTTTATCTGCTTTCGCACGTGCTGGTGGATTGCCAGGCCAAATACCACGTCGACGGGTATATGCCGATCTTCTTTTTCCTGAACCGAATTCCCACAAACATTGAGTTCCTGCTCGCGCTGCTGCTGCTGACTTTGTACGTCCGATTTCTTGACCGTCCCGTTCTGGCTGCTGGAGTATGGCTGGCTTTGGCCGGCGCGCTGACGGTGTATCTGCGTCCGTACGCTGCATTGCCGTGGGGGATGACCATTGGACTCGGCGTGCTTTTCTTGTTGGTGCGACACAAGGTAACGGTTCGATTTTGCCTGCTGCTGAGCGTCCTTTTCGCCGTAGCGCTTCTCCCATTGGTCGCCTTGTCTGCGTGTAACCGAGCGTCGCCGGCCTATCGTGAACAACTGCAGCGCCTGTTCCGCACGCCTTTTCCGTACAGCGTCCACGAACGCTGGTGGCTGTTCTTGCTGATCGCCGGAATCGTTGCGGCGGCAGCCTGGTTGATGACGGCGCGCGGGAGGATCGTGGCGCTGTCCGGCGCGGCAACGCTGGCTGCGCTCCCGTTTATCTGCGGACTGATCCAGCCGGCCGCGCGTGAACTGCTGATGGGGGATCGCTTCGGCTGCTTCCACACGGTTCTGCTCATCGGAGCGGGGATGCTTGTGGTGAACAACCGCTATGGAATTGAAACCAGCGCCCTTCGCGAGCGCCGCTGGTCGATACGCATCGCTAGCCTTGGACTGTGCGCTGCGCTGGCAGTGGGACTCGTAAGCTGGCGTTTTCGAATCGGCGGCGAGAACGGCTTGTATCACCCGAATTTCGTGACGCGCGATGCCCACTGCTTTGACGCGTACCGGTGGGTTGCGCAAAATACGCCGCGCGATGCGCTCGTCCTGGTTGACGAAGGTTATAACTGGTCCACCCGCGTATCCGGTCCAGGACAGGCCCAGGCGAGAAGCGCATCCTTCGCTTTCTATCACCACGATCTTTTCAGCGCTCTGGCCCATCGTCAGCGGGTGTTCTGTTTCAACCTGTACGTGCAGACGCTGACCGACGCGCAGATTGCGCAGCTCAGTGCCTTGCAGGGCGGAACGTTTGGTTCGAGGTTGAATCCGCTCAGGTACGTAACACTGCTTCAGAACTATCGTCCAGACTACGTACTGTGGCACCGCGTCCCGCCCGTCTTCGAGGCTGACGGACTCGTGCCAGTCCCTCGCAGCGAAAACGGACGGCTGCTGCAATCCTGCAGTACGGTCGTTTACAAAGATCAATACACGGAGGTGTGGGCGCTGGACTATGGCCGGATCGACAATCTCAAGGTTCTCGAAAACAAAGAGTGACGCGGGGCTCGATCTCGCGAAGATCGCCCGCGGATAAGTGATTGTGAAGGCCATCGGGACTGCTAATCTCCTGCTTGACTGAACACCTCTGGGAGGGTCCGCTTCATGCCGCGTCCAAAATGCTTCTCTCGCCGCCATTTCCTGCTCTCTGCCGGAGCGACTCTCGCGGCGCCGTACATCATTCCGTCTTCGGCTTTGGGCGATGACAAGCGCCCCGCGCCGAGCGATCGCATCACAATGGGCTGCATCGGCGTGGGCGGGCGTGGCACGGTAGACCTGAACACATTCCTCGGCCGAAACGACGTGCAGATTCTGGCGGTGTGCGATCCGGACAAGGGCAGCACGCGCTACGAAGACGCGTGGCACCGCGGAATGGCGCCGGCCGCCGAATCGATCGAAAAACGCTACGCCGGCGCAAAAGCCAGCGGCGCGTACAAAGGCTGCAGCCAATACACCGACTTCCGCGAGCTCCTCGCCCGCGACGATATTGACGCCGTGTGCATCGCCACGCCGGACCACTGGCATGCGCCAATCGCCGTCGCCGCCGCGAAGGCCGGCAAAGATATCTACTGCGAAAAACCGCTGTCGCTCACCGTCGCCGCGGGCCGAGCCATGGCGGATGCGGTCGCGCGATACGGACGGGTCTTCCAGTGCGGAAGCCAGCGGCGTTCGAGCGCCAAGTGCCGTTCGTCCTGCGAACTGGTCCGCAACGGCCGCATTGGCACGCTGAAGACCGTCAAGGTCGGCCTGATGGGCGGCCACTGGATTCGCAGCAACGCCGCCAAGGTCAACGACGTGGAACCAGTGCCGGAAGGCTTCGACTACGAAATGTGGCTGGGCCCGGCAGCCTGGGCGCCATACACGTTCAATCGCTGTCACTGGAACTGGCGCTGGAATCGGGAGTACTCCGGCGGCATGGTTACCGATTGGGGCGCGCACTACATTGATATGGCTCATTGGGGCATGGGCACCGAAGAGACCGGTCCGATCGAAATCGAAGGGACCGGCACGTTCCCGCCGGTCACTGATCTGTGGAACACGCCGACCGCGTTCAAATTCGAATGCCTTTACGCCAACGGCGTGAAGATGACCGTCAGCAGCGGCGGCGGCGGTGTGCGCTTCGAAGGCACCGACGGCTGGGTCGATCTGGAAGGCGGCACCAGCCCGAACCTGGCCAATGCAACCATCGGCCCCAGTGATATCCATCTCTATCAAAGCAGCGATCAGCACGGCAATTTCATCGAATGCGTGAAGACGCGCCGCCGCACCGCCGCGCCCGCCGAAGTCGCGCACCGCTCGATCACCCCCGCGCACCTCGGCAACATCGCGATGCTCTTGGGCCGCAAGCTGAAATGGGATCCGGTCGCGGAACGATTCATTGACGACACAACCGCCGATAGGTTCCTTTCGCGAGCGATGCGCGCCCCGTGGCATCTTTAATGGCGCGTGACACGTGGCGAGTGACCGGTGAAATGGCTGTTCGGTGCAATCCATCCCACCCGTCACCCGCCACTCGTCACCTTCGTTCATGCTGAATTTGTACACAAACTCAGCACACCCGTTCATGCAGGTCAGCAGCGCGAGCGCCGCTGGCGAGTGTATAAGCAAGTAGTAAGCTCTCGCTCGTGTGCGATGCCGTTGATTTTTAATTTTTAATTTTGAATTTTTCATTCGGAGGCTCCGTCCATGCGAAAGCGCACCGTGACTCGCCGGGGATTCCTCGCCGGAGCCGCAACAGCCATCGCTGCACCATACTTCGTGCCAGCCTCCGCTCTGGGCGCCGATGGTCGCCCGGCGCCAAGCGAGCGTATCACGATGGCGTGCATCGGCCTCGGCGGCGAAGGCATGGGCAAAAACCTGCGCGCCTTTCTGGGCCAGCCGGATGCGCAGGTGCTGGCGGTCTGCGACGTGGACCCCATCCGGCGCAATCAGGGCAAGATCCTGGCCGAGAAACAGTACGCAACGGACATGAGCAGCGGCAAGTACAAAGGCTGCGACGCGTACACTGATTTCCGCGAGATCATCGAGCGTAAGGACATCGACGGCGTGATGATCAGCACGCCCGATCAGTGGCACGCCTTGATGTCCATTCTGTTCATCAAAGCCGGCAAGGACGTCATCTGCGAGAAACCCACCGTGACCGTGCAGGAAGGCCGCGCCGTCGCGCAGGCCGTCAAACGCTACGGCGCCGTCTTCCAGACCTCCACCGAAGACCGCTCGCTGGGCGTCTATCACCGCATGGCTGAACTGGTCCGCAACGGCCGCATCGGAAAATTGCAGCGCATCCACGTCGGACTGCCCAGCGGCCCGGGCGAACCCGGCGATCCCACGCCGCAGCCGATTCCGGAAGGCTTCGACTACGATCTGTGGCTCGGGCCGGCGCCGTGGGCGCCTTACACGTCCAAGCGCACCCACTGGAACTTCCGCTGGATCCGCGACTATTCCGCCGGCATGCTCGCCGACTGGGGCATGCACCTGCTCGACACCGCTCAGTGGTGCAACGATACCGAACGCAGCGGCCCGGTGGAGATCGAAGGCGCCGGCAAACGCCATGAGGGCGGGCTGTACAACACCTACTACGATTTCAAGCTGAAGTACAACTACGCCAACGGCGTGGAAATGAATGTGCAAAGCGGCGGCGTGTTCATTCGCTGTGAAGGCCCGGATGGTTGGGTCGCCAGCAACGGATGGATCGGCCCGCTGACGGCCAGCTCGCCTGAGATCCTGAAGAGCGTAATCGGCCCGAACGAACTGCATCTTTACACCTGCGTGCACGGAGAACATCGCAACTTCCTGGACTGCGTCAAATCGCGCCGCGAACCGTATTTCCCGGCGGAGATCGGCCATCGCTGTGCGAGTCTCTGCCACATCGGCAACGTCGCCATGTGGACCGGCCGCAAACAGAAATGGGATCCGGTTCAGGAGCGCTTCGCTGACGACGAATTCGCCAACCAGTTCCTTTCGCGGCCGATGCGGGCGCCGTGGCATTTGTAACGGAGATGCGTGGGCGCCATCGGTGTAGTTCGCCCCGCGCCTTTTCCGTTTGCTGGCCGACCTGGCCCGATGCCGGACTGCGTTCACCAAAGTGATCACGCCTGCTTCCCCACTCCCGCCCCTGCGCATCAGAACCGCGACCGTCAGGGAGCGGCCGACAACACGCCGCAGGCGCACCCGCGCGTTCCCCAAGCAGCCGAGCGCAGCCCGCTGCCCTCCTCGCGTCCAATCCTGCACCTGTGTGCACAGCTCCCCGTGCGCTCCAAACCCGCCTTGCGCCCCTCCAAGGGTGCCATCGGCCTAGATCGGCCAGCGCTTTTTCCGTTTGCTGGCCGAGCTAGACCGATGCCGCCCCGCCTTGCACACCAAATTCCGTTCGCGTCCGCGCAAACTCTCGCGTTTCGCGCCCCGTTTTTTGTCGTCACCCAACACCCCACCCCCGCCAGTCTCACCAACCCCAGCCCGAAACGCTAATCTGGCCCTGCGTCGTTCGCGCTACGTCACCGAAACTCCGGCCTCGCGCGTCGCTTCGCACTGCCCGTCACTCGCGTCCTTCCTCACCGCCACCGCCGTCCCCGTCGCAACGCTTCCCACTTCGCGCTCCGCCTCTTTCAAAATCTCTTCGATCAGTTCCATCTCCACTTCATGCGGCGTCTTCCCAAAACAAAGCAAGCACGCCCTGAAAAATCTCTGGTAAGAGGAGAACCCCAGCCCCATCGCCCAAGTCGTCCGATGCCACCGCCCATCCCTCCGCGACTTCTTCAACGCCAAGAAGAACTCATCAGCGCCCGCTCCGTCGTGCCGTTTCTCCCCGTCTCCCCGTCCCCCCGTCTCCCCGTCTTTCAGTTCCTCTGCGGTGAGCTTTATGAACTTCCTCAACTCCTCCTTGATCTTCCCTCTCACCCCCTCAGCCTTCAGACGATCCACCATCTCCACCGCCGACATCCCCGTGAGTTCCTTGCAGTACGCCGTCAACCTCCGCTGCGAAATCCCGAGATGAAAACACACTGTCCGCAACGGATCCGACAAATACGTCCGCACTTCTGTCGCATCAATCTCGCTCGCGTGCTCGCCCGAATACTTGATCTCGTACCGCAGCAGCGCCTCCGCTTTCTTCACGAGCAGCAGCATTGCACCGAGCCGCTCGCGCGGACTCATCTTCGGCTCGTGGTCCGGATACAGCCCCGAAAGCTGCTGCCACAGCGGGACGCGCTCGACCGCCTGAGCGCGCTCGCGCCGCTCGTCGCGAGCGTCCTGCAGCGTATTCGCGTGCGCCTCTCCAAACTTCTTGCACTCCTTCGCATATCTCTCGCCCTCGTGGATCGAATTCACGTCGCCGAGTTCCTTCACCGCCAGC
>DASXUX010000015.1:0-94820 GCA_036504595.1 Planctomycetota bacterium
ACGCGAGGAGGGATGGGCTGTCTTCACGAATTCAGAAGTCAGAATTTAGAGTTCAGAATGTGGGGAGAGGCAAGCAAAAGTCAAAAGTCCAAAGGAAAAGAAGACCGGCGACCGAGTGGCGGCGAGGAATGACGTGTGCACGGAGGTGCAATTCTTTCTGACCGTGAAGGCGCGAAGGAGCGAAGGAGCGAAAAGCGCTGCGGCGGGAGTGCAGGGCGGCCCCCTCACCCCTAACCCCTCTCCCTCGCGGGGGAGAGGGGAACCGGGGCGGCGGGCGGGGCGCCCGTGGTACGGGCGGTACGGAGGCGGTCAAAACGCCATGTCGTTTGCGAGAGTTCTGTGTATACAGAGACGGTCACCAACACGGAACTCAATAAAGGAGGGGGATCCCCATGTCACGACCAGTCACGCTGTGCGCAGGACAGTGGGCGGATTTGACCTTTGAACAAATCTGTCAGAAGGCGAAGGCGTTTGGGTACGATGGACTCGAGCTGGCTTGCTGGGGCGAGATGGTGGACGTCCAGAAGGCCGCCAAAGACAAGGCGTACGCCAAATCGCGCAAAGAAATTCCGGCCAAGCACGGGCTGCAGGTCTTCGCGATTTCGAATCACCTCGCGGGGCAGGCAGTTTGCGATTTGATCGACGAGCGCCACAAGACGGTTCTGCCGCCGCACATCTGGGGCGATGGCAAACCAGAAGGCGTGCGCCAGCGCGCGGCTGAGGAGATGAAAGCGACGGCTCTGGCCGCGAAGAACATCGGCGTGGACGTGGTCAACGGTTTCACCGGTTCGTCGATCTGGCATCTGCTCTACAGTTTCCCGCCCGTCTCGGCCGAGATGATCGACGCCGGCTACAACGATTTCGCCAAGCGCTGGACTCCGATTCTGGATGAGTTCAAGAAACTGGGCATCAAGTTCGCGCTGGAAGTGCATCCGACCGAGATCGCTTTCGACATCGCCAGCGCCGAGCGCGCTCTGGAAGCCATCAAGCATCATCCGTCGTTCGGATTCAATTACGACCCGAGCCATCTCGTGTACCAGAACGTGGACTACGTGAAATTCATCCGCAAGTTCGGAAGCTTGATTTACCACTGCCACATGAAAGACGCGTACATGTCCAAGCTGCCGTGCGAAGTCGGCGTGTTCGGCGGGCACATCAACTTCGGCGACCCGCGCCGCACGTGGGACTTCCGCAGCCTGGGCCGCGGCAGCATCGACTTCGAAGAGATCATTCGCGCGCTGAACGACATCGGCTACAACGGGCCGCTTTCCGTCGAATGGGAAGACAGCAAGATGGATCGCGAACACGGTGCGAAGGAAGCGTGCCAGTTCGTCAAAGACATCGACTTCAAGCCGAGCGCGTTCGCGTTCGATGCGCAGTTCGATAAGAAGAGGCAGGCGAAGTAACAGAAAATGCGGAATGATGAATGATGAATATGGATCGTCACCATCCTTATTCAGCATTCATCATTCCGCATTCAGCATTTCTCAAACTGGAGGGGTCATGAAAAAAGAATCTAAAGGGTCGCGAAGGGACTTTTTGAAGTCGGCAGCAGTTGTATCGGCGTTTACGATCATTCCGCGGCATGTGCTGGGCGGGGAGGCTGGGCCGGCGCCGAGCGACAAGATCCATATCGCGGGCGTGGGCATCGGCGGGATGGGCGGGTCGAACCTGGATAAGTGCGCTCAGACCGAAAACATCGTGGCGCTGTGCGACGTGGACCAGAGGTACGCGGCGCACACGTTCAAGAAATTTCCGAACGCGAAAGCCTATACCGACTACCGCGAGATGCTCGACAAGCAGAAGGACATCGACGCGGTGATCGTGGCCACGCCGGACCATTCGCACGCGGTGATCGCGATGGCGATGATCAAGGCCAAGAAGCACGTCTATGTCCAGAAGCCGATGGCTCATTCCATTGAGGAAGCGCGCGCGCTGACCCTGGCCGCTCGCGAGAACAAAGTCATGACCCAGATGGGCAACCAGGGGCATTCGGGCGAAGGCATCCGCTTGATGTGCGAATGGATCTGGTCGGGCGCCATCGGGCCGGTGCATGAAGTCCATGCCTGGACCAATCGCCCGGTCTGGCCGCAGGGCGTCGAGATCGACCGGCCGAAAGATACGCCGCCCGTGCCGGAGGGACTGGACTGGGACAAATGGATCGGGCCTGCGGCGATGCGGCCGTATCACCCGATCTACATGCCTGGGATTTGGCGCGCGTGGTGGGATTTCGGGACGGGGTCGCTGGGCGATCTGGGCTGTCACATTCTCGATCCAGTGTTCTGGTCGATGAACCTGAAGTACCCGCTCAGCGCCGAAGGCTGCATTTCGACATATTGGGAAGGGCTGTGGAAGCCGACGAAACCGAAGAACGAAGAGTATCCGCGTTCAACAATCGTGCGCTTCAAGTTCCCGGAGCGGCCAGCGGGCAACGGCGCACCGGCGATGCCGGCGATGAAGCTGACGTGGTGGGATGGCGGCATGATGCCTCCACGGCCGGAGGAACTGGAAGAAAGCCGCAAGATGGGCGACAACGACGGCGGGTGTCTGTTCATCGGCGAAAAGGCCACGATCATGTGCGGCTGCTACGGCGAAGGCCCGCGCGTCATTCCCGAAACGAAGATGAAGGAGATGACTCGACCGGAGAAAACGCTGCCGCGCATCCCCGGCGGCCGCGACGGCCACGAAAAGGATTGGGTCCGCGCCTGCAAGGACGGCAAGCCGTCGAGCTGCAACTTCGAGTACGCGGGCCCTCTGGCCGAGATGGTGCTGATGGGCAATTTGGCTGTTCGCTACCCTGATCGCCGGCTGCTTTGGGACGGCGAGAAGATGGAAGTGACCAACGACAAGGACGCGAACGCGTACGTGCGAAGGCAGTACCGGCAGGGGTGGGGGCTTTGATTGCGGAATGCGGAATGCGGATTTGGTGCAATGTCCGCGTTACGAAGAAGCGAGAAGGATTTTGAACTGTCGACTACAACGCCTAGCAACGCATAGGGCAAGCCTGTCATGCAGCGAATAGAAAGTCTTGAAGCAAAATGTCCGGCATGCGGCGAAGTGAACTTTGAACTACGCTTAATAACGGATGAAGGAATCGGCGTAGCAAAATGCGTTGCGTGTTCAAAGAACTTTCTGCTGCTCGACAGTGTGGACTATTGGTTTGATGTGATCCAGCACGGGTATCCCAGACCGTGTAGGTGCTCATGCAAAAAAGCCTCTTTTCGATTGCGCTTTGATTACGATTATCGAGAGTGCGGGGATGTCAGGTACATTGAGGTCTGGAGCATTTGCGCCAGTTGCGGCGCAACCAAGCGTCGAATGACGATGGAAATAGACTACAATGAAACGGATTCTCTCGTAGAGCAACCACTCGTCTACTGCAAACAACCGAAGCTGCTGTATGACACGAAGGAACTGACTTTGTACATAACCAGAGATGATGCTTCAAGGGTTCTGGACTGTCTCGGCGATCGGCTTGGATTGAACCTCAGCATCTTGGCGAGAGAGGACAAGGACTTGATTGTTCGGACTGTGAATCTAGCGAAGGCCAAAAGCACGATTGCAGCCACGCGAGATCCATACTCCAGAATCTACGCGACACCCAAACCCTTGGGAATTCCGCCGGACTCGCTTTCGACACACAAGCAGGAGGACTCATTTTGGCGGCGCAGCGAGGTCATTCGCGTTGACTCACCAATCCGGATGGATTGGCGTAAAGGCACGCCCGGTCTCTTGTATTACATTGAGTTCGCGAATGAGTTCATTGATGGCGAGGTGATAACGCAAAAGTCGGCGCAGTTTCAACGCTGCACGCAAGAGTTTACAGAGTGGCTTCACAACAATTTTGTCAACTGGCGAGGGCCTAGATGCTTTGATAATGCGAATGAAAACGTGCGCCTATTTGACGACAGGTACAGGTCGAAAGCACGATGATCCGATACGGAAATGCAATCGCCAAAATGGGTTTAGCTCATTGCTGATGCCCCTGCTGCACCGCCCAGATCCAGCCGCCGGTGCTGGCGACGTACATCACGCCATTGGCCACAACAGGTGAGGCATGCACTTTCGCTCCAACCGTGATCTGGTTCAGCAGGCCCAGTTCTTTGCCGGCTTTCAGGACGAACAGGCCTTTGGAGGTGGGCATAAGAACTTTGCCGTCGGCGACCAGCGTGGAGCCCCACGTTTCGCACTTGGCTTCGTGAACCCAATAGGGCTTGCCGGTCTCGGCGTCGAGACAATGCAGGCGGCCGGCGACATCCGAAATGTAGACGAGGCCGTCAACTACAGAGGCTGTCGAGAGCGTGCGGTCCAATCCCTGGTACGTCCAGATGCGGCCGGTCGCCGTGATGTCGCCGGTCTTGGTCGCATCGATGCAGTGCATCGCTCCGCGGCCGCGACCGTGTTCAGGGTCGCGCCCGATGGCGAGATAGATTCGATTATTGACGAACACTGGCGTCGCGATGATCTCGCTCATGCCGACGAACGTGCCGTCGTGCTTGTTCAGGGTTCCCATGCAGCGCTTGTCGCCCAGAGCGTAGTGGGTGATCGGGTCGTCCTTTGCGGGAATCTTGTACTCCGGCGGAATGCAGTCGAACGACCAGACGGTTTTCAGCTTTACGGGCTTCTCGGGTGTGGCCGGCACGGAGGCCGGCGCTACCACGGAGGCCGGCGCTACCGCCTCGTATGCATAGCAGCGGCCGTCGCCGCCGGCGTAGAAGATCAGCTTCTTGCCATCGACAACGCCCATGGACGGACAAGACCATTGTCCGTGCAGAATATTCGGGGTGATCTGGCCATCGTCCGTCGCGACGAGCTTTCCCGTTCGCTTATCCAGCACGATCAGGTTGGGCGCGTTCGGAGCGGGAAACTTGCGGTTCTTTTCCTTGGCCGGTTCGCGGAACGTATTGCGATCGATTCCGTTCGAGGTCTGGACGTAGAGCAGATCGCCATCGATCAGGGGCGAACCGTTCGCGGCATCGCACGGAAAGACGCCGAACTGTTCTTGCATGTCGCAGATCCAAACCACGCGCGCTTTCTCCGTGCCGGGTTCGCCATTCGCATCGAGGCAGACGACTTCAAATCGGTTGCTCACAAAATAGAGACGCTCGCCATCCACGGCCGCCGTCGCGCACACGCCGAGCTGCGGCGGGATCTCCGAGATGCCAATGCTGAAGCCGTCGATGTTGTGCGGGATCTTTTTGCAGGGCGCTTGCCATTTCCAAAGCAGTTTGCCCGTCGCAGCATCCAGACATGCGAAAATTCCTTCGCGGTTTTCGACTCCACCGATGAACACTTTTCCGCTCGCGATGCATGGCGTCGAAAAGCACGCGTTGCAGATCTTCACGCCCCACTTCACGTTCTTCGCGGTCGCCAGATCGATGTCGGCGGCGCGCTTGGTGCCGGGCACAAAACTATCCGGCAGACCTTTTTCGCCGGAAATCATGTTCTTGCCATCGGTGCCGCACCACTGCGGCCAGTCGCCCGCGGAAAGTCCACAGGCGATGCAGCAGAGGGAACACACAAAGCGAAGGTGCATAGACTGGTCCTCAATGGTTCCATCAGCATACACCACAAGCCATGCTCGAAACGAGGAGGGGGGAACGAACAGCACGCAATCCAGGAGGATTGCGCTACTTCGGATGCCGCGATGAAGTAAAATGCGAGCGGGACTTAACGATGCCGGAATTTCAACTTGTTTCAGACTACAAACCAGAAGGCGATCAGCCGCAGGCCATCGATAAGCTTGTCGAAGGACTCAACAACAATCTGCGGCACCAGACGCTGCTGGGTGTGACGGGTTCCGGCAAGACGTTCACGATGGCGAATGTGATCCAACGCGTGCAAAAACCTGCCCTGGTCATCAGCCACAACAAGACGTTGGCCGCGCAGCTTTACAGCGAGTTCAAGCAGTTCTTCCCAAACAACGCGGTCGCATACTTCGTCAGCTACTACGATTACTATCAGCCGGAAGCATACATTCCCGCGCGCGACATCTATATCGAAAAGGACGCCGCGATCAACGAGGACCTCGACCGCTTGCGGCTGGCGGCCACCTCGGCCCTAATGTCGCGTTCGGACGTCGTGATCGTTGCCTCCGTTTCCTGCATCTACGGCCTCGGTTCGCCCGACCTGTATTCGCAAATGGCAGTCGTCGTCAAGAAGGGCGAGCAACTCGACCGCACGGGCCTGCTGAAGCGCCTGGCCGAAAATCACTATCAGCGCAATGAGATCGATTTCTCCCGCGGCAAGTTCCGCGTGCGCGGCGACGCGATCGAAGTTTTTCCAGCATACGACCGCACGGCGATCCGCATCGAGCTCGACTTCGACAAGATCGGCGACATCATGGAAATCGATCCGCTGACCGGCGAGATCAAGCAGGAGCTCGATCAGGTCGCGATCTTCCCCGCCAAGCACTACGTCATGCCCGAGACGAATCTGGAGCGCGCGCTCGACGGCATCCGCGCGGAACTGGACGCACGCCTCAAAGAGCTGCGCGATCAAGGCAAGCTGCTCGAAGCCCAGCGCCTGGAAATGCGCACGCGCTACGACCTCGAAATGATGGAAGAGGTCGGCTACTGCAACGGGATCGAGAATTACTCGCGGCACCTCGACGGCCGCGCGCCCGGCAGCCGGCCGTACAACTTGATGGACTTCTTCCCGAAAGAAGACTATCTGCTGTTTATCGACGAATCGCACGCCACGCTGCCGCAACTCCACGCGATGTACAACGGCGACATGGCGCGAAAGCGCACGTTGGTCGAGCATGGCTTTCGACTTCCGAGCGCTCTCGACAATCGCCCCATGCGCTTCGAAGAATTCGAGGAGATCGTTCCGCCGTCGATTTACGTTTCAGCGACGCCCGGCCCGTACGAAATTCAGAAATCCGGCGGGCGCACGGTTGAACAGATTATTCGGCCCACCGGCCTCATCGATCCCCCCATCGAGATTCGCCCCACCGCCGGACAAGTCCAGGATCTGCTGAACGAAGTCCGCATTCGGGCCGCTCGTGGCGAGCGCGTGTTGATCACGACGCTGACCAAACGTCTCTCTGAAGACCTCGCGACGTATCTGCGCGAAGGCGGTCTGCGTTGCCGCTACCTGCATTCGGAAATCGATGCCATTCAGCGCGTGGAAATTCTGAAGAGTCTCCGCATGGGCGACTTCGACGTGCTGGTGGGCGTCAATCTTCTGCGCGAAGGACTTGATCTGCCCGAAGTTTCGCTCGTGGCCATGCTCGACGCCGACAAAGAAGGCTTCCTGCGCAGCCGCAGTTCGCTCATCCAGAACATCGGGCGCGCGGCGCGAAATCTGAACGGCGCCGTCATCCTGTATGCCGATCGCATCACCGAGGCCATGCGCCAGACGATGGAAGAGACCGGCCGCCGCCGCGCGATTCAGCTTCAGTACAACACGGAGCACAACGTCACGCCGGTTTCAATCCGCAAAGCCATCACCGAGGGTATTGAGGCCATCGTCAAGCAGCGCGACGTCGAGGAGAACGTCAGCGGCATCAGCGGACAGGCCATCGACAAAGCGGAACGGATCAAGCTCCTTGAAGAAGAGATGGAGAAGCTCGCCGAGGAGCTCCGCTTCGAAGAAGCCGCCCAACTTCGAGACGAAATTCTGAAGCTGAAGGGCGAGCAAGTCCCACAACGCGGCATCGGCGGCTTGCGCAAAAAACATCGCGGACCGTTCGGCGCGCCCAGCAAAGCCGAACGCGGCATGGAGGCCCCCGCGCCCTACGGCCGCCGCCGCAGACAAAACGGCCCGCCCTGACGCACGTCCCGACGGGGCCGCACAAAGACTGCAACCCCATAGCGGCACTTGGGTTGGGGAAGAGAACATTGAATTATGTCTTTGGGTTGTTCGCAGACGAAATTGGAGCGGGTGAAGGGGTTCGAACCCTCGACCTCAACCTTGGCAAGGTCGCGCTCTACCACTGAGCTACACCCGCGCCAGCGAACAGGAAACTCTTTTAACGGGCGTTCTGGGCACTGTCAAGCGCATTGCTCGGCGTTTCATTTTATGCCTTGATTGCCAGGCATGAAGAACGTGCTAAATTGGCGGCACCCTTGCACAAAGGACTCTCATCATGAAAGCTTGGGCGAGCACACTCGTTCTCGTGGGGTTCATCATGACCGCCGCTGATTCCTCGCAGGCTGGACAGCCTGCGCCACTGACGCCTGCCGACAAATCCATTCGCGCCTACATGAGCGCGCGCGCGGCCGAACTTGAGCGCGAGTTTCTTCCCGGCATTGTTACCAGCGAGGACTTTGAAGAAGTCCGCCCTGCATTGCGTCAGGCTTACTTCGATATGCTCGGGCTTTGGCCGCTGCCCGAACGCACGCCGCTCAACGCGAAGGTCACCGGCAAGCTCGAACAACCCGGTTATGTCGTCGAGAAACTGCATTTCCAAAGCCGCCCCGGGCTGTACGTCACGGCGAACCTGTATCGCCCGGAACCCGCTCAGGGACGCTATCCGGCGATCGTCTACCAGTGCGGCCATTCGTACATGCAGCGCGACGGCAATAAGTCTGCGTATCAGGACCATGGCATCTGGTTCGCAACGCACGGCTACATCGCGCTCGTGATTGACAGCCTTCAACTCGGCGAAATCGCGAGCTTCCATCACGGCACGTATCGTGAACAGCGCTGGTGGTGGCAGTCAGCGGGCTACGTTCCGTCCGGCGTCGAATGCTGGAACGCCATGCGCGCGATCGACTATCTCGTCTCGCGGCCCGATGTTGATCCGGACCGCATCGGCGCGACCGGCATCTCCGGCGGCGGAGCGGGCACGGTGTGGATTTCGGCCGCCGACGAACGCATCAAAGCCTCCGCGCCCGTCAGCGGCTTGTCCGATCTCGGATTTTACGTGGGCGAAGACGGTGTGAACGGCCACTGCGATTGCATGTTCGTTTACAATCAGGCGCGCTGGAACTGGACGAACATCCCCGCGCTGATTGCTCCGCGTCCGCTGCTCTTCGTCAATTCCGATGCCGATCCCATCTATCCCATAGGCGCCAACGAACGAATCATCAACCGGCTCAAGCGCCTCTATTCTCGCTTCGGTTTAGCGGACAAGGTTGACGCGATGGTCAGCGTCGGCACGCACGCTTACCGAGCGGACCTGCGCCGCGCGGTCTTTGAATTTTTCAACCGCTCCTTTAAGTACGATGCGCATCCGGTCGAAGATGCCGAGTCCGGACTCAAGCCGCTACCGCCCAACCCGACCATTGCGCAGCGCGACGACACCAAGCCGCGCCACTTGATCGAATACAAGAAGCTCCGCGTGTTCCCCGAAGATGCGGACCTGCCGACGGATTCCATTAACGCCAAGATCGATCAGTCATTCGTTCAGTTCGCGAAAGTCGAACTGCCGAAAGCCGGCGGCTTTGAGGCGTGGCGCAAGGACTTGGTCGAACGGCTGCGCGCCAGAACGTTTGCCGCGTGGCCGACCATGCCTCCCGCATTTGATGGCCAACTAGATGCGCCAGGCGTGTGTACGGAAAGCACAGAGGAAGGACTCAAGGTTTGTTCGCAGTGGCTCCCCGGCAGGAATAAGGACGCGCTGTGCACGCTTATCGTTCTGAATGAGAGCGATGAACCTGGCAAAGTTCCAGACTGGGCGCGGGAGATCGTCGGTGAAGGCGCCACGCTCGTCCTTAACCCGCGTGGCACGGGCGCAAATGCCTGGAGGCGCAAGAATCCGCCGAACACCGTCGAACGCGAGATGGTCTTGCTCGGGATGACCGTGGACAGCGGGCGCGTGTGGGACATCCTGACAGTTCTGCGGCGGCGGCTTGAAGGGAAGAAGTGGCAGCTCGCCGGTCAAGGCAACGCCGGCATTCTCGCGGCCTACGCGGCGCTGTACGAACCGGCCGTAACGGGCGTGATTGCCGTCAATCCACCGCCATCTCACATGCCGGGCGCTGACGGCGTCTACGGCCCGCCGCTGCTGAACGTCCTGCGCGTGCTGGACATTCCCGAAGCGCTCGGATGTCTGGCTCCGCGCAAACTGGTGCTCATTGGCGCGAGAGATCCGGCCTTCGAGCGCACCGCCGCCATCTACAAACTCGCCGGCGCGCAAGAGAAGTTCGAGAAGCGCTGACATATAGAAGAGGAACAGAAGTATGAGCTCGACTCGCAGGGCCATCAGAACCGCGACCAAGAAGGAGCGGTCGAGAGGAGTTCTGACAGGCCAGCCACTCGAAGCGGTCGCGTTAGGTTTGGCGCGTGGATCGTATTTGGAGTTTTCAACTAACCATTTGGAGCATCTGGGCTGCCGAATTGCAAATTGGCCATTGAGAATTGAAAATGGCGAGCACTCGCACCAGGAGGAAGGGGTAAATGCCAAGCAAGCTTATCGTCAACGGCGATCAAGGCCGCTACCGGATCAACCGCAATATCTACGGGCATTTCGCGGAGCATCTCGGGCGCTGCATTTACGAGGGACTTTGGGTCGGCGAGGGGTCACCGATTCCAAACACGCGCGGCATCCGCAACGACGTCGTCGCGGCGCTCAAGAAACTCAAAATCCCCGTCCTGCGCTGGCCGGGCGGATGTTTCGCCGACACCTATCACTGGAAGGATGGCATTGGTCCGCGCGATCAGCGGCCGTCGATCGTCAACATTCACTGGGGCGGCGTGACGGAGAACAACCACTTCGGCACGCATGAGTTTTTCGATCTGTGCGAGCAGCTTGGCTGTGAGCCGTACGTCTGCGGCAATGTCGGCAGCGGAACGGTGCAGGAGATGTCCGAGTGGCTGCAGTACATCACCTTCGGCGGACGCAGTCCCATGTCCGACCTGCGCGCCGCCAACGGCCGCGCGGAACCGTGGAAGATTCGTTACTGGGGCGTCGGCAACGAGAACTGGGGCTGCGGCGGTTCGATGCGCGCCGAGTACTACGCGGACGTGTACCGGCAGTATCAAACTTATCTGCGCGGCGAGGGCCTCGAGAAGATCGCGTGCGGCCCGAATTCAAGCGACTACCACTGGACCGAAGTGCTCATGCGCGAAGCGGCGTGGGGCATGTCGCAGCTTGCTCTGCATTACTACTGCGGCACGGGCAGCGAAAGCAAGTCGGCCACCCTTTTCGGCGACAACGACTGGCTGTGCCTGATGAGACAAGCCTGGAAGATGGAAGAACTCGTCACGCGCCATTCGTCGATCATGGACCGCTACGACCCGGCCCGGCGCGTAGGGCTGGCCGTAGATGAATGGGGCGCGTGGCACGAAGTCGAGAAGGGCACCAATCCCAGCTTCCTGTATCAGCAGAATACGCTGCGGGATGCCATGGTCGCCGCGCTGACGCTCAACATTTTCAACAACCACGCCAGTCGCGTGACGATGGGCAACATCGCTCAGACCGTCAACGTGCTTCAATCCATGTGCCTGACTGAAGGCGAGAAGATGGTTCTCACGCCATCCTATCATGTCTTCGCGATGTATACGCCCCATCAGGACGCGACTCTCTTGCCGACGTGGCTGGAATGCGACGACCTCGAATCGCGCGGCGAAAAGTTTCCGGCTCTGAGCGTCTCGGCCTCACGCAACGCCGCGGGAAAAGTCCATCTGTCGCTATGCAATATGTCGCCTGGACAGGCCGTGGAACTCGACTGCGATCTGCACGGAATCAAAGCTTCGTCTGTCAGCGGGAAGATACTCAGCGCGCCGGTTATCAACGCGCACAACACGTTTGACAAACCAAACGCGGTGAAGCCGAAGGGATTCAACGACGCGCGCCTCTCGGGTCGCCGATTGAGAGTTTCGCTGCCGGCGCACTCGGTTGTCGTACTGGCGTTGGCATAGATGGGCGGGGCACGACGATGAACCAGCCCAAGACCAGTCTTTGTCGCGCCTGCCAACCGCGACTGCGGCTGTCGGAGAGCGAGCGTCAGCGCATCCTGGCTGAGTATCTCGCCGAGCACCCGCAGCCGCTCGTGGCGAACGAGGAATTCGAGCGGCGCATAGGCATCTGTCGCGATTGTCCGTCGCTGCTGGCGGGTATCACGTGCTCAAAATGTGGCTGTTTGGTCCAGATTCGGGCGAAGTTGGCGCGACAGCGCTGCCCATTACCTTCACCAAACTGGTGATAATGCACCACTGTTGGCGATTCTTGAGCATGCATATGGAAGTACAATTCGTTCATTTAGAGGATCGATGCCAGTTTCGGCGGAGGTAAGAATTAGCGGAGCGCTCACTTTTTCGCAAATTTGCGCGTGCGCGCGCAAGCGGTACCTGTAATTTGCTAGGCAGAAAGCCCGCCTTTTGTTGATGGGATGTCTGTGGCCTTGGAGAGGGAATGTTCCAGCGTCTAAAGCGTTTATTGGTCGGGGCGCCACGCGACCTCGACGACCCGCACCTTTTTCACAAAGTTTCGCTCATCGCCTTCCTGGCGTGGGTCGGGTTGGGCGCCGATGGACTAAGCTCCTCCGCCTACGGTCCCGACGAAGCCTTTCGCGCCCTGGGTGAACATCGCGAACTGGCGATGCTGCTGGCCGTCGCGACCGCGCTGACCGTGCTGATTATCTCGGCCGCGTATAGCAACATCATCGAACGGTTTCCTTCCGGCGGCGGCGGCTACGTCGTCTCGACCAAGCTACTGGGCAGTTCGGTCGGTGTGGTCTCGGGTTGCGCGCTGCTGGTGGACTACGTTCTGACGATCACCGTCTCGATTGCCTCTGGCGCCGACCAGATATTCAGTTTCCTGCCGGCGAACCTGCTTGCCTACAAATGGCCGCTGGAGTTCGCTGCGATCGTCGCGCTCACCGTGATGAATCTGCGCGGTGTGAAGGAATCGATCCGCGTGCTGGTTCCGATTTTCCTTCTGTTCCTTGCGATGCACATCGCCACCTTCATTGCGGTTCTGTTTCAGCATGCCGGGCGTGTGCCGAGTCTTATTGTCGAAGACACCACGAAGATTGGCGCGACGGTATCCACCGTCGGCGCGCTGGGCACGTTCCTCATCTTCGCGCGCGCCTACTCGATGGGCGCCGGCACGTTCACTGGAATCGAGGCCGTGTCGAACGGACTGCAGATCATGCGCGAACCGCGCGTCGCCACGGGCAAGCGCACCATGGTGTACATGGCCATCTCGCTGGCCCTGACCGCAGGCGGCATTCTATTTTCGTATCTGCTGCTGGACATCGCCATTCCCCGTCCCGGCGAGAAGACACTGAACGCCGCGATGCTCGAAAGCCTGACTGGCAGTTGGGGCACGTTCGGCCACGTCTTCGTCGGGATCACGCTGCTCTCGGAAGCCGCGCTGCTGGTGATCGCCGCGCAGACCGGCTTTATCGATGGACCGCGCGTCATGGCCAACATGGCGCTCGATTCCTGGCTGCCGCACCGCTTCACTTCGCTCTCGGAGCGGCTGTCGATGCACTATGGGATCTTTATCATCAGCATAGCCGCTATCGCGGCACTGCTATGGACTCACGGCCAAGTCGATACGCTAGTCACGATGTACTCCATCAACGTCTTCATCACGTTCTCGCTCTCCACGCTCGGGATGTGCTGGCTGTACTTATCCAAGAGGCGGGAGTATCCGGACTGGCGCCGCAGGCTTTCGGTGCAAGGCATCGCATTCATTCTCTGCCTGTCCATCTTATGTCTGGTCGTCTACGAGAAGTTCGAGGCCGGTGCGTGGGTGACGCTCGCCGTCACCCTTTGCGTCATCTCATTCTGCGCACTGATTCGCCGTTACTATCGAAAGGTCTACGCGAATCTCGGCTTTCTTCCGATTGAGATCGAGATCCCCAACCCCGTAGATGGCACGCCGGTCAACGACCACCTGGATCACATGCAGCCCACCGCCGTTTTGCTGGTAGGCGGGTACAGCGGGCTGGGCATTCATTCGCTGCTCGAGATCCGGCGCGTCTTTCCCGAATACTTCAAGCAGGTCGTCTTCGTCACCGTTGCAGTCGTGGACTCCGGCAGTTTCAAAGGCACTGCCGAAATTGACGCGCTTAAGAAGGACACCCAACTGTCGCTCGCCAAATACGCCGCGCTCGCCAGGAAGCTCGGTTTCAAGGCTTCCACCGTGATGGCCGTCGGCAATGAGCCCGTGGCGCCGGCCGTGGAACAATGCTGCGAACTCGCACTGCGCTACCGCAAAGCCATGTTCTTCGCAGGGAAGCTCGTTTTCCATCAGGAGAGCTGGTACCACCGTTTCCTCCACAACGAAACCGCCCTCGCCATTCAGCATCGATTGCAGTGGCTAGGTTATCCCATGGTTGTGTTGCCCATTCGCATCTGGGGCACTCGGCGTAAGAGAACGAACCCCAATGGTGAGGCGGGAGGCGAGCATGGCGCTCCGCCGCCTGCTGCACCGGAGCCACTTTCTCAGCCGCAAAAACGCACATGATCCTGCGCGCGCCGGAGTATGAATAGGAGTGATTCATGCTTCCTATGCTGAGCTATGCGAGTCTCAGGACGGATGACTGGAAGATGCTTACGGAGGAGAAATCGTTTTAGTGCGCGAAAGAAGCTGTAGTTCGACGAAGCCTGCTGCGTCCGGCTTTGTTGCATTTCTGACATTATAGCAAGCATGAACATCGTTGGTAGGTTCTTTGAAAACCAGGCTGATATAAAGATTGCGTGCCTAATCGAGGGGGCAGGCAACACGCTCATTTGCAGGGAATAAGCATCCTGGACTTGCACGTCGTTATTAGGGGTGCTATGCTCATGGCATCAACTGGGGCAAACACCTTCGGGAGGATAGACGGATGCCAGTCAAGCGTTACGATGCAGAAACTAAGAAGTCCATCATTGATGCCGCTTTGGATGCACGCAAGGCGGACAAAAGTTGGGCCGAAGCCTTCGATGCGGCCAAGTCAAAGGGTTACACCGGTTCGCGCCAAGGCTTGGAACAGATGATTCGGGCCGCCAGCCGCAAAGGCGCACCCAACGCCAGCAGCGCCTTCAAGCGTCGTGCGGGACGTCCTGCGCGTTTGCCTGCCGGTGCTGCGAGCGGTTTGCAGTCGCTCGAGGCGCTCGTTGATCAGATCGTTAAAGAGAAAGTTGCCGCAGCCTTGGACGATGCTATTGCGTCCCTGCAAAAGTCCCGCAACAGCCTCTAGAAGGCTCGACACCACTCTTCTTCAAATCGGCACACGGCAAGCGTTCATGCGCTTGCCGCGTGTCGTATGTTCGCGTAACTCGCGCGGCTTGCGAAAGTGGCGCGATACTCCCGAAGTACTGCGCCACAATTGGACAGCGCCGCTCTGTTGCGCTAGAAAGAGCGCATAGTCAACTGGAGCACTGGGTGCCGTCCCCCGGCAAGACCATGCGTATCTGCTATTGCGAGGACTGTGGAGTTCGCGTGCCCGATGAGGACATCTCTTCGGGTGCAGCCACGGCGCTGAGTCCAGACACCTTCCGCTGCGCCAAATGCTCCGTTGCCAAAGCGCCCCCGAAAACGCCTGCTACGTCGCGCGTGCAAAAAGTTGTTACCGCCGGCCACGTTCTCGCCCGCACTGCGCCGCCAGCCAGCACATCCTCAAAGGTCCGCCCTGCGGTCTCCTCGACGAAGGCGTCCATCTCAAACCACGCCCTGCTGATGGCCGCTGGCGGGACCGCCCTCGCGCTTATTGGAATCAGTATTGTGCTGCTCGCCGGCAAGAAGAAGTCGCCTGAAAATCCCGCGCCCGTTCCCGGCCCCGTCGCCCAAGTCGTTGACCTAACGCAGAAAAAGGTTCCGCCCACAGCGCCGCAGCAAGCCCGTCCGGCGGACCCGTCCGCCCAAGAACCGAAATCCGGCACGGGTCTACTCTCCACGACGCCAAAACCCGATGTAGAGGACGACAGCCCGCGTGAAGCTGCCGCGCGCCGTAAGTTCGACGCAGCGAAAGCGTTCCTTAAACAGCATCCGGATGATCCCTGGACCTATAGCGACATGCTTGCCGATCTGGTTGCCGGAAGCCGCAGCACCGCCGCCGGGAAGGAAGCGGCGAAAGTCCAGGCAGATCTGAAGCTCGCTCCACGCATCACCGCGCCCCGCGCGCACTGGAAATTCGACGAAGATTCCGGCACCGAAGCGAAGGATGCCGCCGGTGCCAACCACGCAACCCTGAAGGGCCAAGCCAAACGCGTTGCCGGCCGCAGTGGCCGCGGTGCGATCGCTCTGACCGGCAACCAGGAGGACTACATCGATCTCGGCTCGGCCCCGGCGCTGAATTTCGCCGCCGGTTCCCCGTTCACGATCACAGGCTGGGTAAGGACGAGCGCCGAGTATGGTATGATTCTCTCGTTCCGCAATAGCGCCGACGACACGCCCGATCTCGACATCGCCGTCGGTTTTCACGGCGCCACGACCGCCGCCGGTTGCCTATTGGCTATCGTCCGCCAGGATGGTGCGCGCGAGGGTTTCGCAAACATTACCGGCGGGCAGATCAACAACGGAGCATGGCGTCATTTTGCCGTCACGCGCGGCCGCGACGGAACCGTCCGTCTCTTCCTTGATGGAGCGCTGCAGGGGGCACAGGCGGCTGCAAGTTCCGGCGGTTCTCTAACCACCGACCTGAGAGCGATCGGCGGCGAACGTTATTGGTCTGTTACCGAGAGCAAAGCCCACGCTCCCGACCGGCGCGGCTTTAAGGGCGAAGTAGATGACTTCCGCATCTACTCCTTCGCACTGAGCGAATCCGAGCTACGCGGAATCATGAACGCAAAATGAACGCCCATGTTCTCTTTTATTTCCCTTCCGCCGGCTATTGTTTGATGCGATACAACCCCACTCCGCCCGCCCAAAGCTCACTCGTCTCCGCGTTGTAGCGCAGCACGATCGGCTTGCGGTACGGGATGTCGGCGGTGATGTCTTGCCACGTCTTTCCGCCGTCGATGGTCTTGTAAATGCCGCCCGCATGGCCCGTTCCCCAGCTCACGCGCGAAACCCACAGCGTCTTTTCGTCCTTCGGATGCACCTCCAGCCCCACAATCGAAATCCCGCCATCAAAATTGCTGATCTTCGCCCAAGTATTGCCATGATCGCCGCTGCGCCATAAATTCGCGCCCGGACAGTAGATGGCGCCGCCGCCCGATATTTCCACGTTGAACACCCAGCTCTCGTTCTTGAACACATGCGTCCAGGTTTCGCCGCCGTCTTCGCTGCGATGCAACCCGCCATTGTTGCCGCAGGTTCCCCAGAAGACCCGCTTCGGCTCCGTGGGATCCACGGCCAGCCCGAAGAACATCCGGCGGCTCGCCGGTTGATTGGCCAGCAGCTTCCAGTTCACACCACCATCGGTTGACTTGAAGACTCCGCCGCCCGGCCGCTTTTTCGCAGGCTCCGGATCTCCGTCGATTCCCAGATACAACACGTTCGGATCTTTGGGGTCCGCGGCAAGCGCTCGAGCGTAGCCTTCCCCCCACATGCAGTTCGTGTACGAACGGTTTGGCGGCAACCCTTCCTGCACCAGCTTGAACGTCTTCCCGCCATCGTCGCTGATCAACACACGGTTGAGCTGCTCGCCCCACGGCGAACTGGTCGCGACGATTTTGATCGCGCCGTCTGTTTTCTTCGAAACGTGCACGCGCCACTGATGCCCGCTCAAGTTGTTGGCATACTTGCGCGGGCAAAGCTGCTGCCAGCTCGCGCCGTTGTCGGGACTGACCAGCAGACCTTCGTCCATCGCCGTCACGTACGTCTTCCCTTCGAAGAAGCGGATGTCGCTCACGCACGTAATGTCCGCGCCCGCGTCGCGCTCTTCCCACGTCTCGCCGCCGTCGCTGCTCAAGACGTTGCGCCAATTCGCGGAGATGAACAGCTCCTTCGGATTGTTTGGGTTGATGGCCAGATTCGTCGTCGTGCTGAGCGACGCCTTGCCGTTTCCTGGCCATTCCTCCGGCAGCGTGGGATTCACTTTCAGATCCGTTGTGAGCGCGCGCGTGCCGGTCCACGTCTGGCCGCCATCGCTTGACCGGTAAAAAGTTCCATTCCAGCCGATGTTGCCCACGCAATAAACCAGATTTGGATTGGTCGCATCGATCGCGACCTCGATTGCCGCGCATTTCGGATCGATGCCGTTCTTCAGAGCGCTCCAAGTCTGCCCGCCATCGGTGGACTTCGCCAGCCCTTCCTTTCCGGCCACATACATGATCTTTGGATCGCTCGCCGCAATCGCAACGTGGCTGACGTTCTTCGGCGTGCTCAGCTCCACCCAGGACTCACCGCCATCGTCGCTCTTCAGCGCCCCTGCGACCGTCGTCGCCGCGACCAGCAGTTTTGGGTTGCTAGCTGAAATGCTGACCGACGTTACGCCGCCCTTGGCTTTGAGTTCATAGAGCTTCTTCCACGCGCGCCCGCCGTCCTCGCTCTTGAATATCTTGCCGCTCGGCGTGCCCGCATAAACAGTCCCGCTAGCCGCATCGACACAGAGTCCGCGCACGCTTTTGCTTCGGTCCGCAATGATGCCGAGCGCCTTGGGCGCCGTTTGTTCGAGGAACTCCCAGTGCTCGCCCGCGTCGAGGCTCTTGCAGATCCCGCCTGGCGTCCCAACATAGATCGTGTCCGGATTCTTCGCGTCCACGGCCATGGAGTAGATCGCGTAGTCCGACAAGCCGTTGTTGCAGATGCGCCAGTGCTGGCCTCGGTCTTCGCTCTTGTAGACGCCGTTCACATCTCCGCCCAGATAGATCACTCCGTCTTTTTTCGGATGAAACGCGCACGCCCAGTAAAACCCGCCCCCGCCCCACCCGGCCGCCTTCCAGCCAGCCGGTTCCTGTGCTCCAAATGCCGCCGCCACGGCCAACGCCACCGCCCCGCAAACGCAGACTTTTCTCACGCCAGATTCCTCCAATGAAGAACGTCTCAGGTTGCAGGATAAGAGTCTACTCTGCGACAACGCTCCTCTTCAATCCGCAATCCAAAATCTAAAATCTAAAATCATGCTTCCCCTCGCTTGAACTCTTCGGCGCGAAGCCCGACACTCTACCAGCGTATGCGCATCGCCATCGATGGCTTGCACCTCTTCGGCAACTACGCCGGCATATCCGGATCGCTTGCCAGCCTTGTCACCGCGCTACGCAAGGAATTCCCCGAAGACGAAGTCGTCCTCTACGTGCCCCGCGATTTCAAAGGCCCGCCCAACGCCGACGGCGACGCCCATCTCCGCATCAAGCGCACTTGGTTCCCCGGCCGCTGGCGAGGGGTCCGAACGCTGTGGCGCAACTTCCGCCTGCAGGGCCGGGCGTACGTGGAAAAATGCGACCTACTGCATGGTCCAACCTACGCTCTGCCGGCGATGCTCTCGCTGCCATCAGTCGTCACGATCCACGACGTCATCGCGCTCTCGCACCCGCTGTTCTGCACGCCCGGAAGCGCGCGCATCCAAAGACGTGTCCTGCCGCATAGCGCCAAGGTCGCGCGCCGAATCATCGTTCCGAGCCTGGCTTCGAAAGAAGAACTGTTGCGCAACGTCAAAGGGACGAATCCCGCGCAGATCGATGTCATCCCGTGGGGCGTCAGCGAAGAGTTCAAGCCCATGCGCTCGACGGAAGTCCTCAGCGACGCAAGCTTGGCCGACGCACGCCGCGCAATGAGTCTGCCGGAACAATATGTTCTCTTCGTCGGAAATCTGGAGCCTAAGAAGAACATCCCCGCGCTCATTCAGGCTTTCTTCGCGGCCAAGATGAACCGCAAGTTCCCGCACAAACTGGTCCTCGCCGGCCAGAGGGGCTGGTCGGTGGATTCGATCGAACGCCTCATTCGGGAACTGAAAGCCGCAGACTACATCTTATTCACCGGCTACATTCCACAGCAGGCCCTGCCGGCGCTGTACGGCCTGGCCGATCTGCTCGTCATGCCCTCGCTGGTTGAGGGGTTCGGCATGCCGGTGCTGGAAGCCATGGCCTGCGGCTGTCCGGTCGCGATCAGCACCGATGCGGCTCTGCGCGAAGTCTGCGGCAGCGCCGCGCGCGTGGTCCCGTATCACGCGGAAAAACCCCTGCAACCTCTGCGCGAAGCCATCGAAGACCTGCTCCTGAACAATCCGCAGGAACGCGGGGAACTGATCAAGAAAGGCCTCGAACGCGCCAAGCTTTTCACATGGCAGCGCACCGCCCGCCTGACGAGGGAGTCCTACGCCAAAGCGCTGGGGTAGCTCCGGGATCATGGTTTTCCGTCAGTGGTTTCGAGTACCAATTTGCCAAAGTCCCTCCGCAGTGCTATATTCCTCCCCGTTCCGCGTCCGTGAGCCATCCAGGCGCTCGCGCGCGCTTCTGACAATGAAAGATGAATACGTCGTTGCAATCCCGGAGCGGTGTCCGAGCGGTTTAAGGAACACGCCTGGAAAATGATAGGTCCGGACGGCCTTCGCCGCCGCATCCTCCACGTGCACAGTGAGTTAGAACAGTTCTGAGCGGCGCTCGGATGCTATACGGGATGCTTCACGTCTCACTTGCCAAGCTTTCTGTGACGGGCAATCAGGGGGTCAATGAAATCACTGATTTGATCTCGCGCGATCAAGCACGCCTGCTTCTGCAGCGCCTCGCGCAACACCGGAGTCTCGGTGGCGAACTTAGCTTCAAATTGTTCCGCCATGTAATCTGGAAGATTAGCAGACGCGAAAAGGATCATGTGAATTCTTTGTCGTAGGGCCGCGTTGTCCTTCAGCGACGAGTCCGTCATAGCCTTCGCAACTTCGTCAAGCGTTTCCAGCGCATCTAAAACGGCTTCAGAGATTCGCGGTTGGTTCTCTGCAATCCATTCCGCCAGTAGCTGCGCAGGCTCGGGTTCCTCTTGTTCGTGCTCGTCGGTCTTTTCGGATTCGTCTGCACACACGGTTCATTCCCCCCCAGAATAATACTGCATTTCTAGCGCGCCCCTTGTTGCCATTCAACAGCAATCTTGTGGGCAAATCTCGACCGAACACAAGAATTCTTAGCGAGCGCCGCCGTCTCTCGGTCTGCGCTTGATGCTTCCGGTGTTTGTGCCGATAAAGTAGACCATGCGGCACCAATTCTATGCGGACAGGAATGATGTGGAGAAGTGGAGCCTTCTGTTTCGGCTCGCCAAAGAGCATCGCGCGACGGTCTTTTGGGCCGTCATGCTTACGCCCGAGGTGGGCAACACTCACGGCGGCAACTGGTCCAGGGTCGCTGGTGCTGATCCCGTCGTCGCGGCATTCTTCGAGCGAGAGCGTAAGCGCATCGACAGCGGCGAGCCGCGAGACCTGATGCGAACGGCTCTTCTGGCCGATGAGTGTGGGATCACGCTCCACATGTTCGCGAACGCCTACCCCGGCAGTCAGAACGCACAGACCGAATACTTCCGGCAATTGCTGACGACCATCGCGCAAATTACTGGTCCGCGTGTCATCTTCTTAGACCCGGATAACGGGCTTGCTGGTAAGAACGCAACCAACGCGCACGTCCGGCCAGAACATCTGCGGCAGGTGTGGGATGCGCTGCGTGCCGGAGACGTGCTCGTGCTGTACCAGCACGGCCAGCGGATTACTGACTGGCCGGAAGTAAAGCGCGCACAGGTCGCGGAAGCCTTGGGTGCGGCGGTTCAGGTCGCCGGGTCGGGACCGGTACGCTTCTTCTCTGCCGTCAAGCAATAGTTCGCCATTAGGTGCGATGGCTGCCGCGCCCGCCCCAGCAGGCCCCCCGCGCCTCCGGGACAGTATTCTTCTCGCGCTCCGTGGTACTTCCGTGAGCCTCGGAGGCGGCAAGGGCTGTTCTGGGCCGTCCAGACGCCTCGACGCGCTCGGAAGGCCATCATTATAGGGTCTTTAGGTGTCTCTGATGCTTCTCGGCCGGGAAGAATCGCACCGCGCCTGCTCCCATCCGCATTCACCAGCACGGCCACCGGCCCTGCTGCCGCAAACCGTTTCACGTCATCCCCGCCCGTCTGCCCGGACTGGTGCTGGCGGACGATTGACGATTCTTGGCAGGAATTCTCAACGCAGCGCCGTATTATGTGGGCCAATAGAAACTTCATCAGGTGATTGAAACGCGATGCCGAACAGGATTGGGCTAGTCCCACATGTTGACCGCTGAAACCAAACGCCGCATTGACTCCTGCCGCGATGTCCTCGTCGGCAAGCTGCCGCAGCCGTCCAATCAGGTCGAACTCATCACGCTCGCGCTGATTTACAAGTTCATGGACGACCTCGACGAAGAATCCGTGAAACTCGGTGGCAAGCGCAGCTTCTTCATCAACGGGCTAACGAAATATCGTTGGCGTAACCTCCTGCCGCAAACCGTCTCTGCCGATGAACGGGTCACGCTCTTCTCCGAGGGCGTCGAAGCCCTTGGCCACGCCCAGAAAGCCGTTCATCTGCCCGGCCTGTTCCGCGACATCTTTCGCAACGCGTTCCTGAAATTCCGCGACGGGCGCATCCTCACCATGTTCCTCACCGAGTTGAACGGCTTCGCCTACTCGCACAGCGAGGAACTCGGCAACGCCTTTGAATACCTCTTGCAGTGCACCGGCGCGCAGGGCGAGAACGGCCAGTTCCGCACCCCGCGCCACATTATTGATTTTATGGTCGCGTGCCTCGACCCGCAGCCGGGCGACACAATCCTTGACCCCGCATGCGGCACGGGCGGCTTTCTTGTCTCTTCCTACCGGCACATCCTCGCGCACCACACCTCGCCCGGCTCGACCGTGCCCGGCGATAAACTCACCCACGCCCAGCGCAAGAAGGTCTACGGCAATCTCGCCGGTTACGACGTGGACGACCAGATGGTGAAGTTGAGCAAGGTGAACCTCTTCCTCCACGGCTTTCCCGACCCCGCCATCCACATTTACGACGCCCTGAGCAACGACGCCCGCTGGCACGAGAAGGCCGACCTCATCCTCGCCAATCCCCCCTTCATGACGCCGAAAGGCGGCGTCACCCCGCACACCAAGTTCCGCATTGCCGCGAAGAAGGCCGAGGTGCTCTTCACCGATTACATCGCCGAGCACCTCAGCAGCGACGGACGCGGCGGCGTCATCGTGCCCAACGGCATCGTGGCCACCACGCAGAACGCCTACGTGAAACTGCGCCGCTTCCTTGTCGAGGACTCGCTCGTGGCCGTCATCTCGCTCCCGGCGGGCGTGTTCCGGCCTTACTCCGGCGTGAAGACTAGCATCCTCCTGCTCGACAAAAAACTCGCGCGGCAGACCAAGGAAATCCTTTTCCTCAAAATCACTACCGATGGTTTCGACCTCGGCGATCAGCGGAGAGAAATTGAAGCGAACGACTTACCTGAAGCAGAGCGAGTCGTGAAAGCGTGGTTCAAGGGAAGACTGAATTCAACATTTGAAACGAGCCTTCCCTGGAAGCAGGTCGAAAAAACAACGCTGCTCGAACATCGCGCATGTAGCCTTCAAGCCGAAACATTTTTCGGCGAAAAAGCAGTGGCCAGCACCGTTGAAATGATTGCTCTCGCTGATGTGGCTACGCTTGGCAACGGCGGCACGCCGTCAAAAGCCAATGCGGCTTTCTGGCGTGGTGACATTCCTTGGGTTTCGCCCAAGGATATGAAGTCCCTTGTCATCACTGACACCGAAGACCACGTTTCCGCCGAAGCTATTGCAAGCAGCGCCACTAAGCTGCTTCCCGCCGAAACGGTTCTGTGTGTCGTTCGTTCCGGGATTCTCCAGCACACTTTACCGGTCGCCATTACGTCTCGCCCGATGTGCACTAATCAAGACATTCTCGCGATTACGCCCGACAAGACTCGGCTCGACCCAAAATTCCTTTTGTTTGCTCTCAAAGGCCGCAGCGCCGAGATTCTGCGCGATGGCATCAAGACTGGCGTGACGGTGGAGAGTTTTCACAACGGCTTCTTCAAAACCTACGAAATCCCACTGCCGCCACTGGAGGAACAGCGGCGGATCGTGGCGGAAATCGAGGGCTACCAGAAGGTTCTCGACGGCGCTCGCCAGATTCTCGCGGCTTACCGACCGTTTCTCAGCGTCGAACCCGAGTGGCCGACTATACCGGTCGGAGACCTTTTCGAGATTCGATACGGCGTTTCCGTTTCGATTCCCGACACGGCGGACAAGGACGGAACGCTCATCATTTCAACAGCCGAGACTCGCGTGGATGGTTCTCTTGATTTGTCGAAAATCAGGCGCATCCGCTGGGAAAAGAACTACGGCAAGTTCTTGGCCAAGCCGAACACACTTCTGTTCAACTGGCGGAACGCTCCAAAGCATGTCGGCAAGACCGTTTTATTTGAGGGCCACTCCGAGAAGATTCTGTTCGCCTCGTTCCTCCTGTCGCTGGAGCGGAAGACTGAGGACGTTGAAAATAAGTTCGTCTGGCTTGTGCTCAACCAACTCCGCTACCAAGGTTATTTTGTGCAGCACGCGCGCCAAGCCGTAAACCAAGCCAACTTCAACGCAGAGGAACTTTCGCGCGTCGAAATCCCCTTGCCGCCCTTGGAGGAGCAACGTCGGATCGTGGCGGAATTGGACGCGGAGGCGGCGCAAATGGATGCGGTGCGTTCGCTGCTCCCCCGCTTTGAGGCAAAAATCCAACGCGTCCTCGACCGCGTCTGGGGCAACAACGAACCGGAGTAAACACTATGCCCTCCGAAGCCCAAGCCCGCATCACCATCAACAAGCTTCTGGAAGAGGCGGGCTGGCGCTTCCTGCCCGACGCGCAAGGCCATCGAGAGAACATCGTCTGCGAGCATCGTGTGATAGGGCGCAGAATCGCGCCAACCTTCGATCTTGGCAATGACTTCAACCACGCGCCCAATGGCTTCGTGGATTACCTGCTGCTGAATACCGACCAACGACCTGTGGCGGTGCTCGAAGCCAAACGCGAGAGCATTGACCCGCTCACTGCCAAGGAGCAGGCACGAAGCTACGCAGAGAGCCTCGGCGTCAGCCACATTTTTCTCAGTAACGGGCTGGTGCATTACTACTGGAATCTGCGCCAGGGCAATCCGGTGAAAGTGTCGCGCTTCCTGCCGCTGGAACAACTCGGCAAGGCGGCGGAGTGGCGGCCTAATGCCGCCCGACTTGCTGCCGTGACAGTGGATGAAAATTACATCGCCGTTTCGCAGGATGCCGCATGGCTCTCCTATTCATCCGCCGACCGCGCGACGGTAATGGTGAACAAGAAAATCCGCCTCCTGCGTGACTACCAGATTGACGGAATCCGCGCGTTGCAGAGTGCCGCTTCGCCCTCCTTGCATCGGTTTCTTTTCGAGATGGCCACCGGCACGGGAAAAACGCTCCTGAGCGCGGCCATCGCCAAGCTGTATCTCCGCACTGAGAACGCCACGCGCATTCTCTTTCTCGTGGATCGGCTGGAGCTGGAGAATCAGGCGTGGAAGAATTTCAACGCCTACCTCGCCCAAGACGGCATCAGCACCGTCATCTACAAGCAGAAGCGGCGAGATTGGATGCAGGCGCAGGTGGTGGTGACGACGATTCAAAGCCTCGCCGCCCGCAATCGCTTCCTGCATGAGTTTGCCCCGACGGATTTTCAGCTCATCATCAGCGACGAAGCACATCGCACCATCAGCGGAAACAACCGGGCCATCTTCGAATATTTCGTCGGTGCAAAACTCGGCCTTACGGCCACACCGCGCGATTATCTGAAAGGCGTAGAGGACAGCGACCGGCAGAATGACCCGCGCGAATACGAGCGGCGGCTCTTGCTCGACACCTACCGTACGTTCGGGAGCGAAGACGGCAAGCCGACCTTCCGATACACGCTGCTCAACGCTGTCCAGCATGTCCCTCCTTACCTCTGCAACCCTGTCACGCTCGATGCGCGAACGGACATCACCACGCAGATGCTTTCGGACGACGGCTATGCGGTAACGCTGCCACCCGATGAAGATGGACAGGAGACCGAAGTCGCCTTCAGAAAGCGCGATTACGAGCGGAAGTTTTTCTCGGATGAAACCAACCTGAGCTTCATCCGTTGCTTCCTCGACAACGCCAAGTGCGACCCCATCACGGGGGAGCCCGGCAAGACCATCATGTTCGCCGTCAGCCGCAAGCACGCGACCAAGCTGGTGACGTTGCTTAACGAGGAGGCAACCCGCCGTTGGCCACAGGAGTATGCGGCGGGCTCGACCTTTGCCGTGCAGGTCACGTCGGAAATCACCGGCGCGCAACAGATGACGATTGACTTCGCCAACAACAACCTCAACGGCAAATCCAAGTGGCGAGCAGAAGAATTCCGCGATTACGACACCAGCCGCACGCGCGTCTGCGTCACGGTGGGAATGATGACCACGGGTTACGACTGCGAAGACCTCCTGAACGTAGCGTTGACGCGCCCGATTTTCTCACCCACAGACTTCATTCAAATCAAAGGACGAGGCACACGTCTGTTCACCTTCAAACACGGCGAGGGCGCGGGCCAGCGTACCGCGAAGAAGGACAGCTTTGCACTCTTCGACTTTTTCGCGAACTGCGAATACTTCGAGGAGGATTTCGACTACGACAAGAAGCTTACCCCGCCCAAAGGGCCGCCCGGTGGCCCGCCCGAAGAAGGCGAAGGCGGGGGTGGTGGTGGCATTCGCATTGAGAATTTCACCAACACCTCGGCTGACCCAATGGCCAGTGTCGTCCGCGATGAGATTGGCGTCTTCGGAATGCGAATTGACCGTGAAATGTACCGGGAGCGCTTTGTGCAGCAGGCCAGTGAAGCCGTCGCCAACGACCCTGCTCTACGCCAAGCATTCGACGATGAAAACTGGCCAGCGATGGAAGAACGAGTCCGCCAACTGCTCTTTGAGAAGCCGAAGGAGTTCTGGAATCTACCGAAGCTTCAGGACATCTACAAAACGGACCGAATGCCGAGCTTGCGCGAAATCCTCGCCCGCGTATTCAATTTGATTCAGGAAATTCCAACGCGCAGTCAGCTTGCAGACGAAGCATTTGAGAAATTCGTTGCCACGCAGCCGACCAACGCGGTTCATAGCCGCGAGCTAAAGGTCGTGTTCGTCGCGTTCTTACTCGACGAGGGAAGCCGATTACTCTTGCAGGAGGGGAAGTTTGCCGACCTCCGCGCGCGCGATGCCAGTCTCTACGGTGCTTTGTCCGAGCTGTCGGTAGAAGAACGACAAGCGCTCCTTAGTTACCTTCAGTCCGACGTGCCGTTGCGCGACTTTGAGCAAGTGGCGTGAACATGGCGAGAACTGGAACGAGCACGCGAAGCACTCGGAGACTTACGCCGGCAGAGGGCAAGAATAGCGATCTGCGACCAGACTCTTTTACGTCCGAGGCACTCGATAGATGCCGCAAAGCACGTTACCAGCCTCGACCTGTTCCTCGCCGATCACCAACTTCAACCCGCCGGTGTCCAAATAGCCGATAATCACACCAGGAACCTTTGCGGCTGCCTCAGCAACCACACTCGGAGCGCTATAATAAACGCCAGTGCCAGCCCCACCGCGACCACGCTCGTCCTTTAGCCTCTGGCGGATCGCCGGAGGCAGACGCTCCAGAATTTGATATGCCGTTACGAATGATGGCTCAATCCCTTTCCCGCGAGCAGATTGCGCGAGCACTTGCTGCACCTCGTTGACAATATCCATGGGCATTAACACGGTTGCCTCCTCTCTCTTCTATGGTGCTGGTTTCGCTCTAGCGGCTTTGCACCGCCTGTCTAGTTCCGCTCGAATATCTCTGTCGTCGAGAATCTGTCTGGCCTCCAACTTCCCTTGTTCTCGGAAATGGCGCTCGATAGCCAACCAGCCGGAATAGAGGCCGCTGTCGGCGTATTCGTACATGTGTCGCCGAACGTATTCCTCGCGATCAGCCTTCCGTGTGCGCGCCATTGAGGCATTCCTCTGGTGTGCGTACATGATAAGTCAGATTGTGACACTGCGTCAAGCCTGATCCAATCGTCCTGGCCCCTACGGAGGATAGGACAAATGCACATCACCCACGGCGTGCGCCAGCACTGTGAAGAATACAAAGCCTACTGGATCTTAAACCTTATCTGGAGCTACCAGCCGCAGTGCGCCAAGGACCGGATGCTGCGGGAAATCCAGTTCTGGAGGCTCACGGTGCGGCCAGACAAGACCGCGACCATCAGGTGTGACCGCGACACTGGCAACACAGCCATCACGCAGGAAATTGAGTTTACAGACCACCCGGCAGGAGACTTTCGCTTCTGGGTCGAGAATGCGGTGGTGATGCTGCCAGAAGAAAGGTGAGGCATGTAAGCCGATTACGCAGGAGCTCAATCAAAGGGTCTTCTTTTTGATGTCTTCTGCTCGCTTCAGGAGTTCGGAGACATAGCCCAGTGTCTCGTTCAACTCAGGTTGATAAGCACTGGGATGTGCACATTCATTTCGCTTTGAGAGCAAACCGTGCAGCGCCTTCATCGCAGGTTTCGAAAACAACCCCAAGGCCCTGGCTGCCTCAATGAGTTGGTACTCGTTAACGTTCTCTCGAAGATCCTCGACAGTTGTGTATTTCGACCACGCCGGATTTCTAGCATGCAGCTTGACAAAACTATCCGATGCAAGCTTCTCTTCGAGTAAATCAGCAAACCCAGCCCAAGCCATAACATGCGCCGCTCGAAAGATGCCATACTCAACGCACTCTAGTGCCTGTTGGAAGAGATCGTGCTGCTGAAGCGAAAGGCTCGTGAGCTTCTGTCGTGTGAGATCCACATTTATGACACGAGACCTGGCTCCTTCGTGGTGCGAGAGAATCTTGTGTGCAGCCTGCTCAAAGGTTGCGGCCTTTGCAGCGAACCTGCGGCACAGCTCGATCATTAAGCCGGGTCTCCCGAAAGCAGGTGCTTCTTCATCGCGGCGAAGAACTTGTCATACGTTGCCTCGTCGGCCTTTTCGGGCAGCGCAAGTTGAATGTTAATGTTGATTGTGATCGCACCATTAGCGGATGCGCTGACTCTTAGCGGCTTGCCACCTTCCGTTAACACCGCTGGCTGGACAGGTGTCTCGGCGACAGCAACTGCGCCACTTTCTGTCGCGCCATTGGCCTGTGTTAAATCAGCAGAGGCGCACAGAGCCCTGAAGGTAAAAACTGTGTTATCAATTGCTCGATCTCCAGCGTCAGAGTGTGTCTTGAAGAAGCTCGCAAGTTCGGAATTGGAGCGGTTGTTTGCATCTGGATAGGTGTTAAATAGATCAGCATACGCTTCTTTTACTTTCGCTGCGAGCACGCCCTTATCGCCCGCTCGAAAGCCACGCCACGCGTCCGTAGGAGTCCCATCTGTTTCTATCAGGCCCATCGCCTTGAATACTGGCAAAATCGTTCTATCGTTCGAGGCGCTTAGCCCCAGACCAGTCAACCACTGTGCGTCTACTTTGCGCGGAACACCCAGTGTTCCAAGTCGCCCAAGTAAGTTCCCTAGCTTGCCAGCTACATTTGTGTATCGATAGGTCGCCATGTGCTTTCTCCTGAAGGTCAGAACTTTCCAGCAATATGAACCATACAATCAGTTCAAGGCTGAAGCAAATTAAAAGGATTGGCGAAATTTGACCTATTTGCCCGAATTATAACACCCGCGAGCGGATATTGTCTCGGGGTTTTTGCTCCAGGAGCCGCACCAATCACAGGGGCGGGACGTTACCATCTTCGCAGCCCTTCGGCTCCTGAATGCAGCCATAGAGCGAGTATCGGCCGGCACAGTTCCGCACTTCATAAGTTCTTGATGAAATGTAGCAGCCTGAAACGTAAATTGTATCGCCCTGCAACATACATTGTAGAAGCCCGCAACAATAACGCACAAATGTCCTTAGTAATACAACCCGTTGTATTGTGACCTCCCTATTAAACCCCAAGAGCCTGTGGTGTCCTACGATACAAGCTGGCACGTCGCTTGAAAACCTTCTTCCGTACCGATCACGGGGATCGGCCAAGAGGGAGACGAGAGATGACGAAGGACCGCAAAGACCTGACCGTGAAATTGGTGGACCAGGAAATCGCCCTGAACATCGGCACAGCGATGGACGGCAAACTCGCGGAAGATGCCAAGACGCTGGTGGACCGCGCCATCAAGACCGCGCGCAAACTCCACCCCTGGCACAGCGACATCCTCCTCGACATTGACTGGACTGAGCAGGAAATCACCAAGGACACCACCAGAAACGGCAGACGGATGATTCGGATTGACTACCAAGACCGGCCCACGATGCCACTCTTCGTGACCATCACGGAAAACAAGTGAAGGCCGCGCCGGGGACGGCTCCGATTGGCGGAGTCTCCCCAACCCGATATTTCACACGCAGGACAGAGGAGACAGTAAGATGAAGAACAGCCGCCAGAACGCCAAGGCCAGCAAGAGCGCAGCGAAGCGCGCGAAAGTCGTCGCCACACCCAAAGTCAGCCTCGACCAGATCGCTAAGAAGGCCGAATCCAAGGAAAAGGCCACCGAACCCAAGAACCACCCGGCCCGCTCCGGAGACCTAATCACCATCAACGAAGCGGTGGGCGTCCACTTCCGCGCTGAAGCCAAGGGCGCTCCTACGGCTGGCGACATCATTTGTGTCAAGATTGGCGACAACGAAATCCCCCTCATTTGCTCCTTCACGACGCCGCTCAAAGAAGGCTCGATTCTGGTGCAGGCGTTCGTTACCGCCGGAAGCGGCGACTACAAAGTTTTGGGCGCTGCAAAGGGGCAGAAGGCGCAGGTTCTCTGGGCCGACTGAACACGCATTTGTCCCGGTGCGAAGAATCGCGCCGGAATAGCTGATTTAGGAAGACCAGGAGCCAACAGATTAGGAGACGGAAACATGCAGACCAATCAAGCCATAGCCTACCTGAGAGTCAGCACAGAGGAGCAAGCCGCTTCGGGCCTCAGCTTAGAAGCACAGGAACTCAAGATTCGTGCCTATTGCGTGGCCAATGACCTTCAGTTAGTCCGCGTGCTTTGCGATGCGGGTGTATCCGGCAAGAACATCACCGACCGGCCACAACTGCGAGCTGTCCTGGATATGCTGCGCGCCAAGCAGGCCGGTGTCCTGATCGTACTGAAGCTGGACCGGCTTTCGCGCTCGACGCGAGACGTGCTTGATCTGGCCGACCGCTGCCAGAAAGAAGGCTGGTGCTTGGCATCATTGAGTGAGAAACTCGACACATCATCTGCTGCTGGCCGTCTAGTTCTTTCAGTCTTGGCTTCCATGGCACAATTTGAACGGGAACAGGGCGCGGAGAGAACGCGGTTGGCCCTTCAGCAGAAGCGGGTGCGCCGGGAACTGACCGGCGAAGTACCCTTTGGCTGGTTGCTCGGCAACGACGGCAAGGCCCTGGTGCCGGTCGAGGGCGAGCAAGCAACGCTGCGGAAGATAAAGGCGCTCCGGGAAAAGGGCCTCGCCTACGGGAAGATTGCCAAGTTGTTGAGCATCATTCGCACGCCGACGAAGCAAGGCCGCGCCGACTGGCATCCTCAAGTTATTTTCCGGCTCGTGAAATTCGGAATCGTGGCCTGACAAAAAGGGATCGAACCCATGTGCAACCATGAGCGCCGCCGCACGCAGTTTGGATCATTATGGACTTCGCGGTCTTTACCGTAATCGCATACAGGCTGATTCGCCTCGTCGTCTGGTTCTTCAGCAAGCCCAAAGACATGAACCCGAAGTAGAACCCGGCGAACGCGGACATTCAGTCCTTATCAGGTAAAGCCTGACGATATGTCAACAACGTCAGAAACTGGAAACACTAAGCCTGAAACAGCGAGTACGCCAGTCGGTTCACGCACCTAGTTCCTGAACGACAAAACAAACACTTTATAAACTACGCTAAGCGCCTGCATCTAATCTAGTACAATCTACCGATTGGTGCCAGTGGTGAATTCTAAATGGTATTCCGGCGTCAAACTACCTTTAAGATCAACTGAAAACCACCAAAATTGACCAACTTCGTTGCTAGGGTGTTGGAAATGGTCCCCCCAACCACTAAGGGGATTAAAGAACTTTCCCGCCCAACCATTTGTTTTACGGTATTGTTTGCGTGACCACTCTGGGCCAAGAGCTTGGGCAATCCTGTCGGCAAACCGGTCAAGTCCCTCTTTCGCTCTCTTTTCCGACGTTTCGGTATCAGAACAGGCTATGAACCCTCTAGATGTAGCATTTTCCACGACCTTGACGTTCGACGAGCCGGGAAACAAGACCTTTGATTCGTAATGCGTAGCATCGCCAAACATTTCAGTATACCCTTTATCCTTGATTTTGTTGCCTTTGATATTAACCAGTCGATTAGGCAGATCCTTTACGATCGTGGAGACGGCTTCTTTAAGTTTGTCTGAGTCTGATTCAATAAACGGCGTCAGGGCGTTGGGAAAGATCTCCGGGCTTGGACATGCCCCATTGACAAATAGCCTTCGCGAACCATCCCTAACTTCGTAGTAGACGGAGACAGTCTTATCACCATTCTCAAAGGTGGCATGGTGCCACTTCATTTCATCGTCATAGCTATCTTCACGGCTCCAGCCAGTACCTAACGCGGACTGAACTTGACGCGCAAAGTCCTTGAACATCGATAGGGCGGGCTTACTGTAACATTGAAAATCAGCTCTCCAAAGTGAGCTGGTCCGATCTAGCGATATTCGGCACCGGCTGGCGCCACTAAGATAGATTTTTGAATCATATTTCTTATGCTCGGCTGGATCGTAACTGAGGTCGTTGCCCTTGACCAAGCCGACAAATGCATGTTCGCTTTCTGTTATGATTTTGGGCAGTATCACATCTAGACCTAAGGAATCGTCATCAATATATTTCGCGCTTATAAGCTGTGCATCCTTCCTGGGAGACGGGAAACGCACGGCAACCTCATAGTTCTCTTTCTTAGGAATGTCGAAGGTCCCCTCAATAAGCTTCTCTTCTCCAGGGCGCATGCGAAACTTGAACTTCTGGTCATCTTTGCCATCCCAGTTTCCGTCCGATGAGTAATAACCGACCAACACTTTGACTCTGCACTCTACCGCATTGTCGCCAGTATTTCTGAAGCGCAGACTAAACTCGTAAGTCTTGCTAGTGCCTTCTGGCTTGTCAATGTTGGCCGTGATCAGGTGAACGTCTTCAAGTGGCTGCGGCCTACAAGAACGTACCCACTGCAATTCATGGTGCTCAGCGGCATCGGCTAACTCTATAATCTGCCGAGCACGCCACACGGGCAGCGGGTATCCAATTCTCGGGGGAAATCGCACGATTTCATTTGCTGCCTGTCGAAGCGCCGTTATCTCACCCGAAGATGCGAGTCGATATGCAGCTTGGGAGTCCGCAGCAACCTCCTGAGCATAGCGTTCGTTGGAAGACAAGAAGCCACCGGATGTAACACCACGGACAACGTGGCCGAGTTCATGGTGCGCTTTTTCGTGCTCTAAGGCAAACGCTCTGAACCCAGCCGAAGCGCGAGCCCATGGTTGCGGGTTGATCTCGATGCGCGGACGACCATCTGGGCCAAAGCTAGCCCTAGCAATATCGTTCATGCCTGGAGATTCAACGATCGGGATTGATATTTCCTCCGCGACTACAGGCATTAAAAGAAGGGCTAGTGCAATTGCGAATATACGGATCATAGACTTCTCCCCTTGCCACATGTGTATCAAACCCTCCACTAGTCACGCTAAAGTGTTTGCGTTATCGTTATATCTCAAAAAGTCAAGTGCACAGCAGTGTTTTTTTGCGCAAATGTGCGTGCTGGAGGTCTTCTACTGCCTGCCGTTGCTCGTTTGGTCTATACTGCTTGGCGGCAGGGCGTTTTCGGCAGTGTTCCGTGTCTCTCGACCGTCCCAAAGCCACTTGAGAACATCAGAGATCTATGGAAAAGGCTGGGAAGGGCCTTCGTTGGCCTGTTCCAATGGGTGCTTGTAAATGTCATCTGACTGGACAGTATTGGCCATGGCACAGGTGTAGGCGGCCTAAACGACGCAAGAGAAACTGGCTGTGTCGCCGATTTGTTATTATCATCAGGTGGTCCCTTGATGATGACCATGACCGGCAACGCTACCGGCTTCCCTGTCATCCAGGCCGTCTGCTCCCCTGCCACGACTTGATTATCCTGCCGCCAGTTCCAGCCCAAGAAGCTCACCCGGACAATCGCGGCACCCTTCGGAACAGGCCCATGAAGGGCCTTCCCGGCCTCTCCGTCGCACTCGGAGAGGCCGGCTGTCTCGGCAGGTTGTCGGCCGGGAAGCGCTCCGGAACCAACGGCGCCCCTCTTGCGCCGCCAGAACGCTTGCGTCCCCGACTGCGCCGTGCACGGTGCAGCGGTCCTAATCGTGAATTAACGAATTGCTGGCCCGTTACCAACCGAGCATTTGATACCGGCTTCGAGCTACCGCGAGATGCTTTCGAATGCAGCCTCCAGCCTGTCTGAGAACGCGCGGCGGTCCGCCGCATTTCGTTCGCGGCGGTGTCCAGCGTTCCTGCCGCGCGGCCTGTTCCTGCTGCTACGCCGCTTCCTGCTCTGCGGTGTCCCGCCTGTTGCGCTGCCTTCTGCGACTCGCCCTGCCAGCGCCGGCCTGCGCGCTCGTCCTGTTCTCGCAGACGCTCGAACGACTCGAAAAGACTGTCCTCGCCCACCGGCTGTCTGAGGCAGCTACGCCAGCGATCTTCACTCATTCAACGTAATGACCGCGCCACCGAATACGCGCGTTTCGACCAGGGGTTCCGTAAAATCAGCGATAACTGCCCCAGACTGTGTGGACAGTCGTCTCAGCTTCTGCATGGAGATTCAATGCGACTAGATAAAAACGGTTGCACACTGCGCAAAATAGAAGTTCCGAACAGCAACAACGAACGAAGCCGCGCGCTTCTGTTGTTCGCTCGTGTTTCGCGTTATTTGACGCCCATTGAACTATGGCGCCCAAAAACAGCAAAATGGGTTCTCACGGGACCCATGTGCTCCTTGGCGAAAGCATATTCCGAAAAAAGAGGGACTGTATCGTCAAGCCACACTATGTGTACTGGTTCGCGGCGCCCCACCAATTAGCGCCGCTCAAACATACGGCAAGAAACGCGGAGATTAGAATATGTCTTACTTAAGCGAAGAGGTTGCTGATTTTCGGCGGCGCCTGAAAACCAATCTTCAAAACCACCGCGAAATCGAGAAGCACCTCGGCGCGGTGCGGCAGGAAAAGGATCGTGAAAGCCGCGCGCATGAGAACGAACAATCGCAAATTGAACGCGCAGCCGAACACCATAAAGCCGAACTCGATGCCGAGCAGTGCGAGCGAGAGAAGGAACGACATGAGCGCTGGATAGAACGCCGCCGCTCTCATCAAGACCAACAACAGGAGTTCCACTCAAAGCTCACCGAGGCATTGGCGAGTCTTGACCTCGCTCGATAGCAGCCTTGAAGAACGAGGTCAAGACACGTCGCTACCATCCTATGCATCTTGCATTTCCTGCACCTCATAGATTGCTTCGAGATTGATGCCTGGTAGTTTCTCAGGATCACAAGTATAACAATAAAGTCTTGACCCCTTGGCAAGGAGTTTGTTGAATGTTTCCGCTACTTGCTCTAAGGTTTGAACGCTCAGCCAAGTTCCCGATTCTTTATGATACCCTCCAAAGTCGTACCCATGGTCGGTGATAAGCAAATGCTCAAAGCCGTAGTCATCACGGAACCATGCCCACGTGGTGTAGGTACACCAGCATCCATCGCCTGGGCAGTGGATCGTGATTGACTGTAGTTCTTGCGGTTTCCTCATGTTTCTTTCCTTTGTGAAGTTGTCTATCGGGCCACGGTTGCCTATTAATCATGGTTAAGCGACGGTCGGTGCTGAATGCGAACGCAATGGAGCGAGACGCTCTCTCAACGCTAGCATCTCGTCGTCTTCATTGACTTCTACGATAACAGTCTTTGAAACTTCTGGAGCCCCGTGCTTCCTGAGTGGTAGGGCATCCCAATCGAGGTCAAGGAGTTGGTGAGGCAGTAGCTCGAAGAGGGATGGTTTTCCTGCTCTTACTATCTCCTTAAGGAAGCCAGCGTCAACCATTGCTTTCTTAATGTACTTAGCTTGGCGCTCACCGAGACCAAGACAGCAGGAAATCTCGTTGATAAAGCTTCTGTCGCTCCTGAGTTGATAGTTGCTTTGATCTCGAAGCATGAAGGCCAGCAGAAGCACGGTCCTTTCCGTCGGATTCAGGATATCAATGGTCAAAACCGCTTCTGGGTAGACAAAGTAAGTGTATTCGCTGAGTGGTTTCTTGAGGCGGAGCCTCGTGTGGTTCCTGCCTCGCTGGAGCACGTAATCGACGGTGATGAAATCGAACTGCTTAAGTCTTTGAGCATAGTTGACGTGCTCTGGCTCTATACCGAGATTCTTACAGGCATAACTCCTGTTCCAGCCATAAAACTCCGTTGAGGATTTGATTAGCTTTCCTGTTTTATTTCGGTGTCGAGCGCCCCAAGTAAAGGCATGGGCGGCATAGAGCTTGTCGGCAGGCGTTAACTTTCTGTCTCTCAATAGCTGGTTTAAGAAGCGCTGGAGCATAAGCCACCCGAATGAAGTGGCACGCCCTGCTCACCGGAAGAAGAAAGCCATCGAAGCGATGGAATGATGACCGGTGAGCAGGGCTTACTTAGCTTTGTTTCTTATCTCTCTTTCTTCTCATCAACGATAGTGTCGGTGCCGCGACAACCATCATTTCCTTCCTATTTATTTACTCTTGCAACCGCTTCAGCGGAGTCGATGACGAGATGCCTATGCCTGCTGATGGTATGGTATCAACTCGATTATCGAGGGAGTGAACCTCCTAGTAGACTACTTCGAGAGACGGCTGTTTGTCTCTCGAAGGCGTCTATTATCTGCGAAGCAGATGACTGTTATTGGTGCTTTCATATTCATATCCCCTTCGTCCCCGGTCGCAAAGCGACCGGGGATTTAAGGTTAGGCCCTTAAGGGCCAGATTGAAGGGTTATGGCTTTCCAGGAAGGGAAGAACAGGAAGGAAAGAACAGGAAAGGAAGGATTGGTCGTGCTGCATTGGTCCCGCTGCATTGGTCGTGCTGCATTGGTCGTGCTGCATTGGTCCCGCTGCATTGGTCGGGCTGCACCCTTATGAGGCCCTTATGAATCTGCGCAGACCCCCATCATCGACCGCAATACGATACAAGATTAACATACTCTATCTTAGTAAAGAATATCGCCCGCCATCACGCCCGCCCGCCCGATCCACGTCAGGAATTTAGCCATTTCTCAAATGTAGCGCGTGATGCCGCACCGTAAAACGGAAAAGCTTGGTAGCGTCGGTACATCTCTGCGAGGCTCACGCCTTCTTTCTGCCACTCCAGAGTTGCAGAACGTACAGCTTGCGGCATTGTGACCGCCGGGCGACCGCAATCGTTCTGCATGCCCCTCTTCTCTAGATATCGGCTGATCGTGCGCGCGGAGGTCTTAATCTTAAGGTTATGCGCTATCAGGTCTGGGTTCAGGCCTACTGATTTTAGCTGACCGATGCGCCCCGCCATATGGGCCTCGTAGATGCCTTCGGTCAAATTGTCCAGGGCCTCGCGTTCCTTCCGCTTGGCTTCACGGTCGGCTTGGCGGGCGTTAAGGGTCCGCTGGTTGATGTGCGGCTGCCGCTTTTTATTCGCCATCTTCCCTTTTGGGTCTTGAATCATGACGCGGCACAATCTCCTTCCTTCAGGTTGAGCGGAGTGTGTCCGTCAACACGCTGGCAGAGCGAGTCTGCCCGAGGATCAAGATTATGTCTCAAGAAGTGAACACTTCAACTGCGGCCCCGCAGCCGCAGGAGCCAGAGGTACTGGTGCCGGCGCGGCTGGGTCATCCGGCTGATGATTGCGGCGAGCCGTTGAACTTCGCCCATATTAAAACCGGCGGTGTTTCGACGTCGCTGCTGGTGCTGTTGGCGATGCTGAAGTTCATCTTCAGCAAACCGAAGCTGCCTGATGTGTTTTTCATCAACCCGGAAGCCTGTGTAAGGTACGCGCGCATGGTCAAGCGCTCGGGCTCCAACGGAAGCGCCGTCAACTGGGCGTTCCCGGATGACGATCCGCGCTGGCTCCAGCCGAAGCTGGCGTCTACTCTCAAGCCCGCGGTCATCGTGCCGCTGGTCACGATGGGTAAGAAACCGCAAGGATTCAACTTGATCCTCGCGGAATGGGATGGGGTTCAGCCCATCTTCGACGTGCTCCGGGAGTCCGGCGTCAAAGCCGCGTATCTCGGCTTCGACAAGAACATCGGAAGCGTCGGGTCGTACGTCTGCGAGAAGGTGGAAGTGCCCGCTGAATATGCCGGTGCTTACGCTTCGATCAAGTGGCCGACGCCCGCCGAAATCAAGGCTTCGGTCAAGAAGATCACGCTCGCTGAGCTGATCGCCCAGGAGCAAATCTACAAGTTCTTGGCCGAGGAATAGGCCATGGACGAGATCCTGGGCGGAGATTCCGAATTCTACTTTCGATTTCGCGAGTGGGATTACACAGGGGTTGACGTCCAGGTCATCGTCCTGAAGGTCTCAGGTGGTCCGACGTTGGCGGCTGGCCCATTAGTCAAGGGCCAGCCGCCATTTTCTATACTCGCTCCATGGCTCGCCAACGACAACTTCATCTTCTGTGCGCACAATGCTCACACCGAATGGAACGTCTTAAAAGCTCTTGGCCTTCCCATCCCCCGCCGCTGGCTGGACACCATGACCGCCGCCGCGTACCTCGATGTACGCGATGTCGGCCACCTTCAGCGTGATTATACCCTCCTCGAAGTCGCCCGCCGTAACGGCTTCCATGTCCGTGATGTCCTGCACAAAGAACACATGCGCCAGTGTATCATCAAGCGCGACTTTCGCGACCCTGAGCGTATCGTGCGATACTGCGCCGATGATGTTGATGATTGCCTGAAGGTCGCCCAGAAGCAGCTCCCGCGGCTTGACCGCCACTTCTGGCAGCTCGTCCAACCGCTGCAGGTGAAACTCCTTGAAATCCATGACCGTGGTCTTCGCGTTGATGTCGAGACGATGTGCCAGATTCAAGACAAGGCCATCCCGCTCCTCAACCGCCTACAGAAGAAGATTAAAGACCTCGGTTTTCAGGGCCAGTTCCACGACTTCGAGAGGCTGTCGGCGGTCAGGCACAACCTCGATATGCAGCGCACGTTATACGTCCTCGAACAGGAAGACATTTTGGCGACCTTGCCGATCTTCAAGAAGGATGAGGAGCTAAGCGCCTGGGAATGGCAACGGCGACAAATGACACCGTTCTTCAAAGCCGAAGACAAAGGGGCGACTGAACGTCAACGCGCGTTCTTTGTCGCCGCCGGCGACTATCACGGCCTGCTTGACCTGATCGCCAACGACTGGCGCTTCTTCATCAACAGCGATGGCCGTATACGCTTCAACTTCCGTTTTCCCGGCTCCAGCTCGTATCGAATCTCGCCCCGTAAACCGCATCCCTTGATGCTCAGCAAGGAATTCAGGCCGATCTTGATGGCTTCCCCCGGCCACGCCATTGTAGAAATCGACTTTGCCTGTCAAGAGTTCGGCCTCTCCGCCGCGTGGTTTGGCGACCAGAAGATGTTGCAGCAGTTCAACGACTACGAAGGCGATTTATACATCTCGGTCGGCGAACAGATGAAGGTGATTGAAGAGCGGAGCACGGTCAAGACCTCCGTGATTTCCATGTTGTACGGCGCTGGTACGCCCGCCCTGTGCAAGAAACTCCTCTGTTCTGAGCCTGAAGCCCTTCGTTTAATTTCAGCCTTCCATTCGACATATCCAGCGCTGTTCATTGCGCGTAACGCTTACCTCGCGGCGGTGAAAACCTGCGGTTATGCCTGGAACGCGCTGGACATGCGCCGGAAGCATGAGCCCTACGTCTTGTTGGCTGATGGTGCCCATGATACCGCGCTTTCGATGTTGAATTTCCCAGTTCAAAGCGGCGGCAGTTTGGTGATGGCGGAGCTGATCTTCAACATGCCCGCCTGGATTAAGATCGTCAGCACATGCCACGACTCGGTTTTGATCGAATGCCCACAAGAAGCCGTCCCGAAGACCGTGGCGACCGCCAAGGCCGTCATGACGGCCGCGATGGACCGGTTCCCCGGCGTGAAGTCCCGCGTGAAATCTCAAGCCGCGTTCCGGTTCTATAAGGACGAGGCTAGTTCGGTTCACACGTTCTGCGAGAAACTCGGGCTGACGCTCACCGCGCCGATTGGCTGGGTTTGGGACCCGCCGCACTAGATTGCGCGCGCTTTTTCAGCGTGCTTTTTGGACGTGGCCGAGCTGCTGTGGCGGCCATGGAGGGACGACCGGATGACGAAACTGCCGCTCTTAAAGATCAGAGGCCGACACTGGCTGACGTGGTTCCGCCACAAACTGCTCAAACAGAATAAGCCCTACGCCGTCAACACCGGCATCCCCGCAGCCGATGTCGCCACGGCCCACGCCTTCAGCCAAGCCCTGCTCCTGTCCCAGAGCGAGGCACAATTCCACCACCCAGGCGCGTACAGCCAAGGTATAGGAGCAAAGACGTGGCAGAATTCAAACTCTCACACTTGAAGCTTCGAAACTCCGTCTTCTGGACATGGTACAAGCATCCCATGAAGCCGGGCAGCGCCATCGACAACCGTAGTACGGGAATTAGAGCTGACGATCTTGAATCTGCGCTGGCATTGTCGAAGGCGCTCGGCGAGTTCAAGTACAACATGGCGTGGCACAACGTTGCGCTCTACGACCGAGCGAAGCAGGTTCACCCACTGGCGGCAAAGCTCTTCTACGCGCCACTTAAGCCCCAGGATGCGTCATGGGCACGCGCGAAAGGGACATACGTCAACTGGCCCGATATCCTCGCCGATGGCAATTGGATCGAGGAGGCACTTGAAGTCGAAGCCGCACTGAAACGCGCAAGAGAAATCGAAGCGACGAGTGTTGAGAAAGACAAAACCATTGCCGACCTGGAGATTGAGAACCGTGCTCTTAAGGCGCAGATTCAGCAGTCTCCACATGCGCTCCCGCGCAAGATCACGGTCAGCGAAGCTTACGCGGCGTGGTGTGCAGACTTCGACTGCCGCTCGGAGCGCGAAAAGAAATTCGTGCTCCGCCGCGTTCGCTTCAGCCTCGAATCCCTGGAAAAAGTCCTGCTAGCCGATCTCACGGCGCAGCAGCTCAAAGCTGCAATTCTTGCCAACACGAACGTCCCGCGCGGGCCGCGCAAAGCGATCTCGACCTCAGCGCACGAGCGCAATCGACGAATCCGCGACTGCAAGCGCTTCATCGTGTGGTGCCTGGGGACCTACGAAATCCGGCCACTCAAACGGGTGGCCTTCGGGCTTCGCTACTCTTCCCCGCAAGTGATCGCCAAGCGGCAGGAAATTGACCTCCTCGATATGAAGGCAGTCACGGCGCTGCTCACGGCGACAGACCAGGGAGCATTCGAATCTGTGGAAATGGCCGCGCTGTGCCGGGGAATGATCGGCTTGCTTGCGTACGCGGGACTGCGGCTCGGAGAACTCTGCGCGCTGCGCTGGGAGCATGTGGACGAGACCGCCCAGCTTATCAGCCTCGTCGATTCCGTGACGAAGCAATTGAAGACGGAAAAATCGAACCGGGTGGTCAAGCCTCTGCCAGAACTCTGGCCGCTGATTCAGCGACTGCGCCCGATCACCGGCGCGTATGATTTCGTGATTCCGTACGACAGCAGGGGAAATTTCGAAAACAAATCGTTCCTGGTCGAGGAAGACGGCAAGGCCATCGCCAAGCTGATGACGCGAAAGCTGATCCGCCTGGAGCCGATCCTCGGCCTTGGTCGTCAAATCCCCATGCGCGCCCGGCGCACCTGCCGGACTCTGATGCTTTCGCGCGGCGTTCCCGCCCACCACGTGGACTTGATGCTCGGCCACAGCGCCCAAGTGGGACTGGCGCATTACACACACTGCCGCGAGGTAATTTCGGCTTTCAAGTACGAGAGATTGCACAGCGACGGCGCCCGCGTATAATGCTTCTTCTCGCTGAAAGAGAAATCGCGGCGAGACGGGCGTTAGGGCGCTGTTCATGCTATACGGGATGCTATACAGCCGTTGCTGAACGCGCCTTGGCCCCACAGGTGGAGCGGTGTCCGAGCGGTTTAAGGAACACGCCTGGAAAGCGTGTAGACGGGAAACTGTCACGTGGGTTCGAATCCCACCCGCTCCGCCATATCAATCTCGTACAACTCGCGAACGCGAGCCAAGACTTAGAAGAAACCTCGCACAGACGCCTTGGCGCCATAGCTGCCGGCAGTGATAATCCACGTCTTAAAATCAGTCGGACGACAGCTTCGTGCCCGGGTGCTTTGCCAAATCGATTGAGACGGGGGTGGCAAAACCTCGGATTGTGTTGTTGGAAATCGTGTGCCCGCCGGCGTTCGGGGTGCGAGGCGATGCAACAAAAATGCCAACGGCGGAGGCAGAGCCCGTGAGCGTATTGCCGACGATCGTCGAGCCGTCTCTTTCCGGCGTGACGATGACCATGCCTCTTCCCGAATCCATCGAAAGTGTGTTGTTGTTGATCGTCAGGGATTGCGGCAGCGGGCCTTCGGCGTGAATCCCGGCCCCCGATCCTTTCACCGTGATTTTGTTCCCCGTTACCACGGTGTCTTGGGCAAAAATACCCAGACAGGAATTGCCGTCCGCCTGGCACGTAATGATGTTGTCGGCAATCCTGATCTTGCCGACATGGGAAGCATAGCTGTCCGGTCCCATGTAGTCTGCCATCAGGGATCCAAAACCTCCGCCGCCGGTCAAGTTGCCGCCCTGAACCTGGTTGTGACGGAAATCAATGTCCAATCCCCCGATGCCAAGGGCTACTGCGGTGTTTTTGTCTGGATGAAGCATGAAACGATTGTTCGTAAACCGCCAATGGGCCGCGTATTCTCCCATGCCCATTTGCTTCACTTCGAACGTACTGCCCTCCAAGACGCCATTCTGGCTGTTTCGTTGAGGCAGTTCCAGGAGGGAGAATTGAGGACCGATGCAGGTGATCGTGTCGCGGATGAACTGGAATCCATTCAATGTGTTCAAGTTCAAACCGGTGACATTGCTTCCGCCGGGCGCAGTGTCGAGGATGAACTGATTGTCTTCGGCGCTGAACTCGAACGCTTCCGTTACAGCCAAAGGCTCAGTTCCTTGCACGATCAAGTTCTTCACTCCGATGTGGGTCGTGACAAGAGACGTCACCTTCGCCACGGAAGGAGTGGAGAATGAGCGAGCCAGGGAGGTCTTGAGCCGGAGAACGCCGTTGGAAGCGTCCACGGACGCAATCCAAGAGGTCTCCGTCGGTATGACATCGCCGCTCGTCTGGGCATAGATTGCCACGTAATCGCCGGCAGCAAAGTGCGCTGCGTCTTGCGCCTTCGCGAAAGTGACCGTGGCAGCATTCGCCTGAGTAGGCTTGAGCGAATAGAAGCCGCCGTTGTACTTGGTGTTCTGAAAGCGGATCGTGGTGTAGTCCAAACCGAAGGCGAGCATCGTATTGCGGACTTCGGTTGCTTGAGCGGGGAGAGGGTGCCGGCCGCTGGGGCCTTGAAGGAGTTTGGCGCCCTTTTGACCGGACAGCGTAATGTTCGAGCCGATGAGGAGATTGTAGAAGAACCACGGATGGGGGCTGGCGTAACAGGAGTTGAGAAGGTACGTCCGTGCCGGGAAATACACGATGCCTCCGCCGGCCGACTTGGCGGCGGCATCGATGGCCCGTTGAATGGCCGGCGTATCATCGGCGATACCGTCGCCCACGGCCCCGTACGCCGTAACGACGAATGTTTTTTCGCCCGATGTCTGACCAGCCGAATCAGCCACGGTGCGTTCGGCGACGGGCTGCGTTTGGCCATCCTGGGCCAACGCGATCGAATCGGCCAGCGTGCCGCTGAGGAGAACTGCCGCAAGTCCGGCCCGATAAATTGTTCTTGTCACGGTTGCGGTTCTCTGCGTCTTCAGGTTTGGAAATCGTGGACAAAGCACTTCGTCAAATCTGACTCGCGCCACGGTGGTCTCACGCCTGGCGACGTTGGGGTTTTGCGCTTTGCTGCCAAAGCAACACCATAATAGCGCTGCCGCCTCCGCGCAAGAATGCCGCTGCTTTGGAGCCCTTCACGTTCACGTCGGCCAGGTAGCGAAGCGTTGTTTCCAGCGTCTTCCATTCGCCCGGATTTCCTCTTTGTGTCTGGTAGCCAGGGACTATTCTAACCGCAGGCGCTCTCGTTCTGGACGAAGGTCCGCCACATCAACAGTTACCTCCGTGAAAAGGTGTCTACAGTGACACTGGCAGCAACCCCTCGTTTGACCCATGCGCAACGGCGGATCCTTGTTGGGATTGGCAATCCAATTCGGGGCGACGACGCAATCGGACTTGCCGTAGCGCGCGAGGTAAATGCCGGGCTGAAAGACCTCGGCGTCGAGTTCTGTGAACTCTCGGCCGGCGGGCTGACGCTCATCGAACGGCTCGCCGGTTACACTCACGCGGTCATCGTGGATGCAACCATCAGCGGCAGTCGAAGGGTCGGAGAGTGCTATCGCCTGGATTGGGAGAACGGCGCCGTGTCCCAGCGCACTGGCGGGCAGCATGAACTGGGAATCGCCGAGGGACTGGAGCTGGGCCGGCGCACGGGAATGAAACTGCCGGACTTCCTTCACATCTATGTTGTCGAAGTCGCCGATGCATTCACGTTCGGCACACAGTTGAGTCCTTCAGTACAGGCGGCTGTCGCTCCTGCCGCAAACCTGATCCGTGCCCAAGAGTACGGTCTCGGCAAGTGATATAATCCACTCATCCCTGTTGCAGGATCTGAAACCGAAGTTCCCCCTTTGCACATAGCTCGTTTGTCATCGCTCCTATTTCGGTTAGAACCGTGCGTGGGTCCGGGCATGCCGCAAAGATGAAGAAGCCGAGAGTCCTCGTCGTCGATGACAGCGCGACAATCCGGCGACTGCTGGAATGTGTGCTTCGCGGCGAGAACGACGTTCTCACGGCAAGCTCCGGCAGCGCCGCCCTGCAGATGGCGCTCGACGAAAGTCCGGACTTGATCCTGCTGGACATAAGTATGCCCGAGATGGACGGGCACGAAGTCTGCAGGCGCCTGAAAGCCGAGCCGCGCACCAACGGCATCCCCGTCATCTTCGTTTCGGCGCTGGGCGAACCGGGCGACGAAGCCGCTGGCTTGAACCTGGGCGCGATCGATTACATCATCAAACCCATCAGCGCCCCGATCGTGCAGGCTCGCGTCCGCAATCACGTGGAACTAAAACGTATCCGCGACACCCTGGCTGCTCTTTCGATGCAGGACGGCTTGACGGGCCTTGCCAACCGCCGCCGCTTTGACGAGATGTTGCAGCAGGAATGGCGCCGCGGACTGCGCCTAAGCACGCCCGTCGCCCTGATTATGTGCGACGTGGATTACTTCAAAAAGTACAACGACCATTATGGCCACCTCTCCGGGGACGAATGCCTGAAGAGCGTGGCCAGCGCGATCAAAGCCGTCGCCTTGCGCCCAGGCGATCTTGCGGCCCGCTACGGCGGAGAGGAATTCGCGATGCTGCTGCCTCACACAGATGCCGAGGGCGCGGCGACCGTGGCCGAGAAGATACGCACCGGAGTCGAGAAACTGCGCATCGAACATGCGCGGCACGACAGCGAGCCGTGCGTGACCTTGAGTCTGGGCGTGGCTGCACTGACGCCGGAGATGGATCAACCGGCCGAGCAACTCATCGCACGGGCTGACAAGGCGCTCTATGCAGCCAAGCACGGTGGACGCAACCGCGTGGCGTTGGCGGGGTAGCGGCCTGAGTGGGGAAAGAGTAGATCCTTGGGGACCGTCCCGCCGCGGGTGACCGAACAAAGTCGCCGAATCGCTTCACAGAAGCTTCTGGACTTCTGAACCTTCACCTCTAAACTTCTTTTCGTATGCCAGCAAAACATAGGATTGCCATCTACTGGGCAGCCTCCTGCGGCGGGTGCGAAATCGCCTTCGTCAACCTGCACGAGAAGTTGCTGGACGTCGTGGAACATTTCGAACTGGCGTTCTGCCCCTGCCTGCTCGACACCAAGAAGAAGGATGTCCTCGCCTGGCCCGATCAGCACCTGGATATCACGCTCTTCAACGGCGCAATTCGTACTGACGAAAACGAAGAAATGGCGCACGTGCTGCGCCGCAAGTCCAAGATTCTGATTGCCTACGGCGCCTGCGCCCATCTCGGCGGAATCCCGGGCCTGTCCAACCTGCACACGAAGGCACAACATTTCCACGCGATTTACGAAGAGAATCCTTCGCTGGACAACGCTCGTGGAGCCGGGCCGCAAACCGAAACAAAGGTGCCCGAAGGAGTGCTGCGCCTGCCTGAATTTCACACGCAGGTCAGAACCCTGGCAGCCGTGACCAACGTCGATTACATCATTCCGGGCTGCCCGCCGGAGTCCGCACAGATCTGGAACGTTCTCGATGCCGTGATCAAGGGCGCTCCGCTGCCGCCCAAGGGCAGTGTTCTGGGCGCTGGCTGCTCCAGTGTTTGCGATGAGTGCAAACGCAAGCGTCACGAAGATCGCAAAATCAGCGCCTTGCGCCGTTCGTGGGAGTTCGTGCCCAACGCCGAAGACTGTCTGCTTGAGCAGGGCCTGCCATGCATGGGCATCGCCACGCGGAACGGCTGCGGCGGCTTATGCCCGGAAGCCAACGCACCCTGTACGGGATGCTATGGCCCCTCGGAAGGCGTTCAGGACCAAGCCGCAAGAATGGCCAGTGCCATCGGCGGCCTATTGGATATCGAGGCCCTGAAGGGCGTGCCGGAAGATCAGATTCCTGCACGCGTGGACGCCGCGACGCGCGGGCTTCCGGATTGCGCCGGGACGTTTCTGAAATTCGCCGTGGCCAGTTCCACGTTGGGCGGCAAGAAGTTTGGGGATCCTCTATGAAACAGATCTCCATCGATCCCATGACGCGCCTGGAAGGCCACGGGCGAATCGAGATTTTCCTGGATGACGAAGGCAGCGTATCCAACGTGTACTTCCAGGTGCCCGAATTGCGCGGATTCGAGCAATTCTGCGTCGGTAGGCAAGCCGAAGACATGCCGCTGCTGACCAGCCGCATTTGCGGGGTTTGTCCCGAAGCGCACTTGATGGCCGCGACCAAAGCGCTGGACCGGCTGTTTAACGTCGATCCGCCTCCCACAGCCAAGAAGCTTCGCGAACTGCTGTACAGCGCGTTTTTCGTAACGGACCATACCACACACTTCTACGCTCTCGGTGGACCGGACTTCATCGTCGGCCCAGACGCGCCGCCCGGCGAACGCAACATCCTGGGAGTTCTGAAGAAGGCCGGCAACGATGTCGGCCGCAGCGTGCTTCAGACGCGCGCGCGCAATCACGCGGTAATCAAGATCATCGGCGGCCGGGAAATACATCCGACGGGCGCGGTCCCCGGTGGCTGGGCCAAGAGCATCAGCGAAATCGAGCGTCAACAGATCGAGGCCGCAGCGCGGGAGAACATTACTTTCGCACTCTTTACCCTGGAACTCTTCAATGATCTCGTGCTGAAGAATCCAGCCTATAGGGAAATGGTGCTCTCCGATGTGTACCTGCACCGCACCTATTATATGGGAATGGTTGACAGCCAGAATCGATCGAACTTCTACGACGGCCAAGTGCGCGTGGTCAGTCCCGAGGGCAAGGAAGTCCTGAAGTACGACGCTGCCGACTACGCTCAACATGTCGCCGAGCGCGTGGAGCCCTGGACGTACCTGAAATTCCCGTACTTGAAAAAGATCGGCTGGAAGGGCTTTACCGACGGCGCGGATAGCGGTGTCTACTGCGCCACCCCGCTGTCTCGGCTCAATGTGTCGGACAGCCTGGCCACGCCACGCGCACAAAAAGCGTTCGAGAAATTCTATGAGACCTTCGGCAGCAAGAGAGCCGGCGGCCGATTCCAGCCCGTGCACCATCGCCTGGCCACGCACTGGGCCCGGCTCATCGAATTGCTTTACGCTGCAGAACGCATGCTGGAGCTGAGCTGTGATCCGGAGATCACCTGCCCTTTCGTTCGCGTCATTCCATCCGGAAAGATCAATCCGGCCGGCGGCATCGGCTGCGTTGAGGCGCCGCGTGGCACGTTAACTCACCATTACCAGGCCGATGAGCGCGGCGTGCTGACCAAAGCAAACCTGATCGTTGGCACCACCAACAATCATGCCGCGATGGCCATGAGCCTGCGTCGGGCCGCCGAGCAACTCATCCGCAAAGGCCAGGTCGTCAGCGAGGGCGTGCTCAACCGCATCGAGATGGCCTTCCGGCTTTACGACCCCTGCTTGTCCTGCGCTACGCACGCCATCGGTCAGATGCCGCTTCAAGTCATCGTGCGCGATTCGACCGGCAAGGACGTTCGTCAGTTTTCACAGAACATCGGCACAGGCGGAGAGCGCCGGCCATGAACATCGCCATCTACCTCTGCAAATGCGGCGGGAATGTCTCCGACAAGATCGACTTTGCGGCGCTGCAGTCGCGCTTTGCTGGCGAGAGCCTGCGGTTTCTCGACCTCAACTTCCCGTGCTCGGAGGATGGTCAATCCACGATCGAAGAAGATATACGCGCTCACAAACCCGACCGGGTGATCGTCGTGGGCTGTTCGCCGCGCGAGCACGAGAGCACCTTCCGTGGAGTTCTTTCGCGCGCGGGTATGAATCCGTACCTGATGCAGATCGTCAATGTTCGCGAGCACGTCGCGTGGGTGGTCGCCGATAAAGTTCAGGCAACAGAGAAGGCTGCTCTTTACCTGCGCGCCGCGATCGAACGCGTAAAACTGCAGGAACCTCTCGAAAAGAAGCTGCTCGACGTGAACTTGTCCACGCTGGTCATCGGCGCCGGTCCGGCGGGCCTGCGCGCCGCCCTGACGTTGGCGGAAGCCGGCCGCAAGGTGATCCTGGTCGAGAAGAACCCGATCATCGGCGGGCTTCCAGTTCTCTACGAGGAGGTCTTTCCGAACCTGGAATGCGGCCCGTGTGTGCTTGAGCCGCTCATGGCCGAAGTGCTTCAGGGACCGCACGCGGAACACATTGAACTGCTCACGCTCTCGCAGGTGACTGAGGTGCTCGGCTTTTACGGAAACTTCAACGTCAGAATCCGCCGCGAGCCGCGTTATGTCAGCACGCGCACTTGCATCGGGTGCAGCATGTGTCTGCCGGCCTGCCCGGCCTCCGCGCCGGATGCATTCACGTTCGGGCTGAGTGAACGCAAAGCCATCGCCTTTGCTTTCGTTGGCGGATTGCCGAATGCCCCGTTTATCGACCCGCAGAGCTGCATTCGGCTGAAGAACGGTCAGGACTGCAACATCTGCCGCGCGTCCTGCCCGATCGAAAACACGATCAACTTTGACGAGCGCCCGCAGGAACTTCAGCGCAACGTCGGCGCGATCGTCGTCGCTGCCGGCGGCGGGCTTTACGACTGCTCCGCGTTGCCCCAACTCGGCTTTGGAAGTATTCCGAACGTTGTTCACAGTCTGCAGTTTGAGCGCCTGCTCTCGTCCAATGGACCCTCGGGCGGCAAACTGGTGACGAAGGATGGCTCGCCGGCTAAACGCGTCGCGGTCGTCCACTGCGTGGGCAGCCTGGACGCGTGCCACAAGCATTACTGCTCCTCTGTCTGCTGTTCTTACGCATTTAAGTTCAGCCATTTAATCCAGAAGAAGGAGCCAGCCGCAGAGATCACGCACTACTTCAAGGCGCTGTGCCTCCCCGGTAAGCATGACCACAAACTGTACACACACGCACTGCACGACTCGCGCACGAAAATGGTCCAGTACGCTGATCTCTCACAGATGAAGATCCGCGCCGCCGGAGCTGAGGCGAAGGGAGTTGAGGTCCGCCTGGCTGATTCGCAGCCTTCCGAATACGACATGGTCGTGCTCTGTCCCGCCATCGTTCCAGGCGCGGACGCGGGCAAGTTGGGCAAGCTGCTGGACATCACTGCCGACCGGGAAGGCTTCTTCGAAGAGCGGCATGGGATGGTCGAATCGTCGAAAACAAAAGTGCGCGGCGTCTATCTCGCGGGGACGTGCCGCGCACCGATGAACATTCAGCAAGCGACCAGCGAGGGCGCCGCGGCAGCCGGCAACATTCTGGCTGCGCTGGTGGAAGGCCGAAAGCTGGAGATCGAGCCGGTTGTTGCCTGGGTGGACGCCGAGCGGTGCTCTGGATGCCTGTGCTGCGTTCCGGTCTGCCCGTACAAGGCTATTCGTCACGATCCAGTAAAGGACGTCGCGGAAGTCAACGCGGTGCTCTGCACCGGCTGCGGCACCTGCGTCGCATCCTGTCCGATCGAAGCAATCAAGGGCGCGCACTTCACCAAGGCCCAGATCATGGCTGAGCTCAAAGGAGTGCTGGCATGAGCGTACAGCAACTGGGTGTTCCGGCCCCCATCAACGGCAAGAATGCCCTCGCCAGTGGCTTCGAGCCGAAGATCATCGCGTTCCTGTGCAACTGGTGTGCTTACGCCGGCGCCGACAAGGCCGGGACCGCTCAAGTTCCGTTCGCGCCCAATGTCCGCGAGATTCGCGTCATGTGCAGCGGCCGCGTCGATCCGCAGTTCATCCTGAGCTCATTTGAGGGTGGTGCCGATGGCGTGCTGGTTTTGGGCTGCCATCCTGGCGATTGTCACTACAAAGAGCAGAACTATCGTGCGATTCAGCGTCATGTGCTTGTAGCGAGATTGCTTGAGCAGTTCGGGATTTCCGCCAAACGCTGCCGCTTCGATTATGTGTCGGCGGCGGAAGGCGAGCGCTTCGCGAAACTGATCACGGAGATGACTGAGACCATCCGCGAACTGGGTCCGCTGCAAAAGCAGCCAACGGCTGGCGGGGCTTCTTTTTAGCTTGGGGGGTATATGGCAACGGTTCAACTCGACACGCGGGGGCTGAAATGTCCCATGCCGGTATTGAAGATGACTGAGAGGCTGGTAAAGAAAGAAATCACCTCCGGCGATGTGCTCGAAGTGACCGCCGACTGCGACACATTCGAGCGAGACGTGCGGGAGTGGTGTAAGAACTTTAAGAAGGTAATGATTGTTTTTAAGGAGCAGGGGATACTGAAGATCGCACAGGTCCAGATCTAGCCGCGGTGTTTTCACCAGTGAGCACACGCCGGCTGTTGAATGCGGAACCAGGGTTGCTTAATTGGAGGGATACGAAAATGGCCATCGTTCAACTCGACGCGCGGGGTATGAAATGCCCCATGCCTGTTCTGAAGATGACGGAGAGGCTGGTGAAGCAGGAAGTCAAGGCCGGCGACGTCCTCGAAGTCACCGCCGACTGCGACACCTTCGAGCGCGACGTGCGGGAGTGGTGCAAGAACTTCAAGAAAGTGATGATCGTCTACAAAGAACAAGGGGCATCGAAGGTCGCACAGGTACAGATTTAAGCCTTACCTGACCTCTTCGATGCCGGCTAGCAGCCCGAGGATCGCCGGCCCCAGGTCTTCCAGCGGGACCAGCTTCTCCGCTGCGCCGATCTGCCACGCCACTTTGGGCATGCCGAAGACGACGCTGCTCGCTTCGTCCTGAGCCAGCGTCCGCGCCCCGGCAGCCCGCATGGCCTTCAGCCCATCAGCGCCGTCCCGCCCCATGCCCGTCATCAGCACGCCAATGGCCGCCGAACCGGCTTCGCTCGCGATGGATTGCATAAGCATATCCACCGATGGGCAGTGCCCGTTCACGGGTTCGCCGGGTTTGACTTTGACCTTGTAGACGTTGTGATCGCGCTTGACGGTGAACTGGAACCCACCCGGCGCCACCAGAACACGGCCAGGAAGGATCAGGTCGCCGTCTTCCGCTTCTTTGACCTCCATCGCGCAGAGGCTATTGAGCCGCGCTGCAAACAGCCGCGTAAACCCCGGCGGCATATGTTGCACCACCACGATGCCAGGGGTCGAGTTCGGCAAGCTCGACAGAACATCGCGCAGCGCTTCGGTGCCGCCCGTGGAGGCCCCCAACGCAATGATCTTGAAGGAGTGGCCGCGGGTTGTCCGGGCCACAGCACGAACCTGCGAGGCACGTCTGGGCCGGCTTTGCGTATGTTTCCAGTGCGAGACATCCACGCACGCAGCGATCTTAATCTTGGTCCGCAACTCCTGGAGCATGTCGTCCAGGTTGCGGCCGGAGTCTGCTTTGGGCTTGGTGACGATGTCAACCGCGCCGGCGGCCAGAGCATCCAGGGCCACTTGCTTCCCCGGTTCCGTCAACGCGCTGACAATGACCGCGGGCAAAGGATACTGCGGCATCAGTTTGCGGAGGAAGTCGATTCCATTCATCCGCGGCATTTCTACGTCAAGCGTTAAGACCTGCGGCCGCAATTCGATGATCTTCTGGCTGGCAACATAAGGATCTGAAGCGGTGCCGACAACTTCCAGGTCCGGATCGGCGGCCAAGCCCTTGGCCAGCAGATCGCATACGAGCTCGGAATCATCCACGATCAACACGCGAATTCTGCCGGACATCAAGCCTGTCCTTTCTGGTACACCGCGGGACGAACATATTCGTATGGACAGCGGCTGCGTTCAAGTGCTTCGGAATGTCCGATGAACAGATACCCTCCCGGCGCCGTCGCGTCGTAGAGGCGTTGCACCAGCGCCTCGCGAGCGGGCGCGTCAAAGTACATCATTACGTTGCGGCAGAAAATCACATGAAACGGTTTCTTGAAGGGGAAAGCCGGGTTTATCAGATTGAAGCGCCGGAAGGTCACTTCCTGCCGAACTCGGTCTGTGACTGCCAGCAGCCCTTTTCCCTTTTGCCTGAAGTAACGGTACTTCAGCGTTGGAGGCACCAGTTCAGCTCGGTCCTCCGGGTAGATTCCTGCGCGAGCAAACGACAGCGCGTGTGTCGAAATATCCGTCGCCAGCACCCCTGCGCTCCACTGTGGGTACTCCAAGCCGAAGTACTCCAGCAGCAGCATCGCCAGCGTGTACGCCTCTTCACCTGTCGCGCAGCCGGCGCACCAGATGCGCAAATCGGGGGAATCCTCAGCACGCAACCGCGCAATTGTCTGTGGCAGCACCTGCGAAAGGAGAACCTCGAAATGCAACTGCTCGCGGAAGAAGAACGTGTGGTTGGTTGAGATGCGGTCCGCCAGTTCGCTGACGGCCTGACCGCTCTGGTCCTGCGCGAGGTAGTTCAGGTACTCTTCGAAATTCCTAAGCTTCTTGCGCTGCAGCACGTCGTACAGCCTGCTAATGACCAGTTGCCGTTTCTTCTCCGACAAACTGATCCCGAAGCGCGCATAGATGATCCCGCGCAACTGTTCAAACTCATCGTCCGACAGCCGCGGCAGCGTCAACATGCCTGGTGGCAGGCGCACCTCGGGAATCAGCGGCAACAGTCATCTCCTCACTACTCAGCACTCCAACACTCACCAGCCGCTCAGTACTTCCCGAATTCCTTGTCATCCAGCACAATAACGTCCTGTGGCTTTGCCGGCCGATGCTCCAGACGCTTGGCGGGCTGCGGCGAGGGCTTGGCATCCCGGACTCCCGCCAGTTGGCCGCTGGACCCGGCGGGTATAAATGGCCGGTTCTCGGCGCTCTTGCTCTGTACCCCAAGTTTGAAGCGCGCCAGCAATTGTTGCAGGTGCAGCGCCTGACTCGACAATTCTTCGGCGGCAGCAGCCGTCTCTTCCGCATTGGCCGTGGTCTGTTGCGTGACCCGGTCGATCTGCGCGATGCCCTCAGAGACCTGCGCGATGCCGCGCGCCTGCTCGTCGCTGGCCACGGCGATCTCACCGACAAGTTTGGCGGCCTGCACAATATGTGTAACGATATCCGTCAGCGCTTTGGCGGTCTGTTCTACGACGGACAGACCGGTCTCGACTTTCTTGTTCGAGGTTTCGATCATCTCTGCCGTGGCCCGCGCGGCTTTTGCGCTGCGGCTGGCGAGATTTCGCACTTCTTCGGCTACCACCGCGAAACCTTTGCCATGGCGCCCCGCACGTGCGGCTTCGACGGCAGCGTTAAGTGCGAGCAAGTTTGTCTGAAACGCGATGTCGTCGATCACCTTGATGATCTTGCCGATCTCCATGCTGGATACGCTGATTTCGCCGATTGCGTAGACGAGCGTCTGCATCTGCTTGTTGCCTTCTTCGGCGGCGTTCCGCGTCGTGCTCGTCAGCCGGTTGGCCTGCGCCGCATTCTCGGCGGTGTTCTTGGTCAACGACCGGATTTGGGTCATTGAACTGCTGATCTCCTCGATCGACGCCGCCTGTTGGGTCGCCCCTGCCGACAAGGACTGGCTGGCGCCGCTGATCTGCTCGGCCCCCGCCGCAACCTGGTTGGCTGCTTCGCTCACTTCACCGATCAGCCTGCGCAGGCTCGCCACCATCATCTGCAGCGAGCGGGCCAAAGCATCCTTGTCCGACTTGGCCGTGACCTCCACCGTCAGATCCCCCGCTGCAATGCTGACCGCGGATTCCAATTTCGCTTGCTGTGCGTGCGCCATGTCCTTGAATGCATGAGCCATGCGGCCGATCTCGTCCTCCGACTGGCACTGCACCTGCTGCGAAAAATCACCCTGCGCAATGCTCTGCGCGGCCGTGGTCAAGGACGATACAGTCTGCAGAATTCCCCGCGTGATGAAGAAAGCAAGCAATGAAGGAACAACCAACCCGAGCACGCCCAGCCACAGCAGCGAGCGGGTGCTGTCGGAGACATCATGGGCCACCTTGGTTTCGCTGCCACTCAGGTTTTCCCGCACCAGCGGTACCAGGTTGGCGATCGCATCACGGTGTTTCTTATAGGCGTTCTTAAGCGATCCGTAAGCAATCTGGCGGAGTTTCTCGCGCTGGACGTTAGCGCCAGCAGGGGCGGCCTCGGAAGCGCGGGGAGCGACAAGCAGCTCTGGCCTGCAAAGCGGAAGGAACTCGCTTCTGTATATCTCGAAGAACTCCTTGACCGGCAGATAGCTCTCCTTGATCAGCTTGTTGACGTTGACATCCAGTTTGACGGCGGCGGCCTCCCAATAGTCATGACGCTGTCTGTATTCGCCGCTGAGTTCCTCCATTTTTCGCAAATTCGTCTTCAGCTCATCAGCATCCGTGTCTTCTGCGATCTGCAGAATCGTCAGATACGGCTCAATGATCGTCTGCGGCGGCGGCAGAATATCCGCAAGCAGTTCCTCGCTCTGCGCGATCTGGTTGTACCGCGGCCCGCCCACCTTGTACGCCTCTAGGGCGAGATACGCCGTCAGCGCAAAGGCTGCAAAGGCTGTACAGAAGACCGCGACCTGTATGGCCAACCGGCTGCGCAGCGAAAGATCCTGAAAGCCTGCCATGGTTTCTTCTCCTTAAATGTCTGTTCACCAGCTATCTAACTGCCAGAAACCATACCTCACGGCTGCAGCGCACCGACCTGAGCCGTCTCCGAATCGAGCAGCAGTTTGTTCACGTCCAGAAGAATCTTAACCGTCTCGCCGGCGCGGCCCATGCCCTTGATGTAGCGGCTCGCCGGGCCGCTGGTGAGTTTGGGCGGTAGAGAGACCTGCTGTCCCGGTATCAGCAACACGTCAGAAACGCTGTCCACCACCAGCCCAACACTCATGTCCTGGAGTTGCACCACGATGAAGCACGTCCGGTCGTCGTAGGGCCGCGCCGGAAGCCGGAAGCGCGCGCGCACGTCGATGACCGGCACCACCCGGCCCCGCAAGTTGATCACGCCTTTCAGGTAGTCAGGCATATCCGGCACTTCCGTGATCCTCTGTGCGGTGACAATCTCGAGGACACAAGCGATCTCAACGCCGTACTCTTCTTCCGCAATACGGAAGGTGAGATACTTGTCTTTCTGGGAGTCCTCGTCTTCCTCGAACTGATCGTCCTCATCGAGGACGTCCCGCTCTTTGGCGTTAGCCATCGTAAAGTCCCCTTAACGGCAGGGCTCAGCACAAGCTATCTCTGAACCCTGAACCCTGACCCCCGAACCCTGCCGTACTAGTTCGAACTCGCCTCATCCATCACGAGCGTGCGCACATCCAGAATCAAACTGACCTCCCCGTCGCCCAGGATCGTGCAACCGGAGACCCCGCGCGCTCCGCCAAGCACACCCAGATATTCAGAGAGACCTTTGATGACCGTCTGCTGCTGGCCCAAAATTTCATCAACAAAAAGCGCCGCGGTTGTGGAGCCGCCCTCGACAACAATGAGGATGCCCTCCTCCAACTTCTCGGAATCCGGCTTCTTCTGGTAAACACGATGCAACCGCACGACGGGAATCAGCTCGTCCCGCACGCGGACCAGTTCCTGCGCGTCGGGTGTCAGCGTGACGCGCTCCGCCACCGGACGGAAGGTTTCCCGAATGCTGGACATCGGCAGCGTGTACCGCGCCGTGCCCACGCGAACCAGCATTCCATCCATGATCGCAAGCGTCAGCGGGATGCGCAGGACGACAGTGCTGCCCATGCCGAATTTGCTGTGCAGCTCGATGCGTCCTTTCAGTTTCTCCATATTCTTCTTCACGACGTCCATGCCAACACCGCGCCCGGAAACGTCAGTGATCTTCTCTGCCGTCGAAAATCCCGGCTCAAAGATCAAGTTGAGGATTTCCCGGTCGCGCAGGCCATTGGGATCCCGCACCAGACCGCGCTCCATGGCCTTCGCCAGGATCTTCCCGCGATCCATGCCGCGTCCGTCGTCGCTGATGATAATCAGCACCTCGCCGCTCTCATGTTTGGCTTCGATCTTCACCGTGCCAACCTCGGTCTTGCCCGACTTGATCCGCTCCTCGGGCGTCTCGATTCCGTGATCCAAGGCATTGCGCAGAATATGGACGAGCGGGTCGGAAAGCAGTTCGATGACTGACTTATCCACTTCCGTGTCTTCACCGATAAGGTCGAGCTTGACCTGCTTGCCCATCTTCGTCGAAAGATCGTGGACCACGCGCATCATTTTGCGGAATGTCGATGAGAGCGGAATCATGCGCACAACCATCGACACGTCCTGCAGATCGGTGAGGACGCGCCGGAGATGATGCACCGCCCGCTCCAGCGATTCATCTTCAAGTCTCAGCACCACCGGGTTGCGCGTCACCATGGACTCCGCGATGACCAGTTCGCCTACGAGATTGATCAGCGAATCCAGCTTCGTGAGATCGACCCGGATATCGTTGCGCAAAACCTGCGTGGTTTTGCCATCGGCCGGCAAGAGCAGAGTGCTGCGCGGCCGCTGGGGCGGCTCGCCGCTTGCGCCGCCCGGGATGGCCGGCGGCTCGCTAGTGGAAACGCGGGCGCTGCCATTAACGGCTGGCGCTGCGATACACTGCTCCAGCAGCACTTTGGCGCCTTGGCAGTTGGCGCTGCTGACGCGCACTCCTCTGGACACCGCCGCCACACCTGAACGCAGAACATCAATGCCTTTTAACAGCGCCTGTATCTGCTCCCCTGTTGGCGTTGGCTCGCTCTTAAGTTTCTGCAGGACCGTCTCGGCTCTGTGACTGACCGACTCAAGATCGGCCAAGCCGATGAAACCACAGTTGCCCTTCAAACTGTGCAGGCTCCGAAAAGCCTCCGCGATCAGCTCGGCAGCATTCGGCGGATTCTTGTGCAACGCCAGTAAGCACTGTTCGGCTTGCTGCAGAAGTTCATCGGCCTCCTGGACGAAACGATCCCGTATTTCCGCGGACAGTGAAGGCGCTGGCCGGTCAATAATCGGTGACTTGCCCGTGGATGGCGCCGGCGGCGGGCCGGCCACGGCGTGCGCCAAGACCGGGTTGAACTCTGCCAGTAGCGCTTCCTTTTGTGGCTCCAGCCCCGCATCGCTGTGCGTCTTCTCGACCTGCCGTAACATGGAGCGCAGCAGATCGATGCTCTTCAGGAGCAGGGTCGCATACTGCAAATCAAAGGCTGCGTTCCCCTTTCGCACAATGTCCAGAAGCGATTCGGCGTGGTGCGCAACGCCACCGATTTCCTTGAGCCTGAGGCTGTGGCCGCTGCCCTTAATGGAATGGAAGGCGCGGAATATCGCATTCAGTGTCTCCGGGTCCAGCGCTCCGGTGGTGGACGCTTGCTGCATCTCGATCAGGCGTGGTTCCACCGAATCGAGCAGATCGTTTGCTTCGCAAAGGAAGATTCGCAAAATCTCAAGATGTTCTGATTCGGGCGGCATCCGAAACCCTTCACAGAGTGAGACAGCCCGCGGCTTCTGACGTTCTGGGTAACGCGTTAGGTGTTGTATTACACCCAGGCGGGTCGAGTAGCAACAGAACTCCGTTCCCTTTATTGGCGTATTGACCAAAACGCCACTTTGTACCCTGAAAAATTGTTGCTTTCATGGCACGCCGTAGTACGAACAGGCGGTTCTCGAAATGACTTCTGAGTACCGATTTGGAAAATCGCCGTTTGCACTTTTGGGAGGGGCACGCGTGGGCGAACAGGCAAATGCAAAAGTCCTCGTCGTGGATGACAGCGCCTCAATGCGCGCCGTTGTCTCGAGCATTGTCAAGAAAATGGGCTTCTCGGTCATTGGGGAGGCCGCAAACGGCAAGGAAGCCGTCGTCGTGGCGCTTCGTGATGAACCAGACATTGTCATGCTGGACATCAACATGCCAATCAAGACCGGCTTTGAGGCACTCCAGGAGATCAAAGCCGACCATCCGACCGCGGTCGTCATCATGATGACCTCTGTCTCCGACATGGAGACGGTCGAGAAATGCATCGAGGCCGGCGCCGCAGGCTACGTTCTGAAGAGTGCCACACACGAGGAAATCGCCAAGTCAATTGACGATGCATGGGAAGCTGGCAAGGCTTGGCAGTAACGCAATCCTCCCGGATTGCGCACCCGGCGCAAGCCAGGAGGCTTGCGGTACTTTGCGAAAGGGTTTCCACCATGGCCGAGAAGTACAACCTCGAGAAGATGCTCAAGGAAATCGAAGAGGACAAGTTCGAGGAGCCGGGTGTCACCAACCGGAAGCTGTCGCAGGAGGAGATCGACCATCGGCTTGCCGAAACCCGCAGCCGGGCAAAGTCACAACCAAGCAAGTAGAGCCGTCGTGAGCCACTCGAAACTGAAGACTCAAGGTCGCTAAAGGAAGAGGGGATTGCCCATGTCCACACGCCTGGCTGAAGTGTTGATGCAATACAACGCGGTGACGCGCGAGCAACTCGACGAGGCCATGGAAGCATCGGTATGTGGCCGGCCGGATCGCGGCATCCAGGAAGGCGATTTTCTCGGCAAGGTGCTGGTGCAGTTGGGGCATCTCAAGCCCAAGGACATCATCCGCGCAATCCGGGCGGCGCAATACAAGCCCAGCTACGTGACTTTGGCCGGCTGGACCATTGATCCGGTCTTGGCCTCCGCGCTTCCACCTGAATTGGCGCAGAAGCACAGTGTGCTCCCCCTCTTGCACCTCCAACGTCATTTGCCCATGGTCCTCTCCAAAACGCCGTTGTCGGCGGACGCCCGCGCCGAATTGCGCGACGCGCTGAAGGTGGACGTCGATGAACTTCCTGCGTCGGACGAGCCCGTCGACCAGCTCATTGCGAAGCTCTATGGGACGCTCGTCCAGCGCGCGCAGCGCCCCGAGGGACTCGGCGAAGCGTTCGTGAAGGAAAACCTTATTCCACGCGAGCGCCTCGAGGCAGCCGAGCAGGCGGCGCGGCGCGAGGGCGTGACGCTGGCGGAGTACTTGGTCCGCGAACAGAACGTAGACGGGGCCAAGGCCTTCCGCGTGCTGGCGCACAGCCTGAAAGTCCCATTTTTGGCGCCGCATGAACTAGCCATGCTCAACCCGGACATGGGGATGATCCGCAAAGCGACGCCGGAGTACATTCGCTCGACCCGCTCCATGCCCATCATCATGGACGGCACAACCTTGACGGTGCTCACCCTGGACCCTGGCCAGGATGTCAGTGCGCTGAACCTGATCGCTCCGAGAATAAGGACCCTCAAGAAAGTCGTCACCTCTTACAACGCCTTCGCAGCACTGTTCAAGGAAGCCTTTGATATACGGCTCACCGAGTGGGCCAAGGGCGAAAGCGCCCCGCCGCCGCAGCCGTTCGTCAATCCCAAATTCCGCGATGCAGTCATCGCCGCCAAGTATATGACGGAGGCCGAGTACGACCGTCTCCGCGGCGCGAACAACGGCGACGATCTGGCGCTGCTCGACCACCTGCATCGCGAGGAACTCGTTACCAAAGACTGCCTGGGCAAGCTTTGGGGCGACAGCCTCGGCGTCGCGTACCTGAATCTGGACCGTACACTGATCCAGGAATCGACCGTACGGATGCTGCCGGAAGACTTCGCCAGAGAGCACAAGATCGTCCTGGTGTACGAATTCGGCGGCACGATCACCGCCGCCATGCGCAAGCCCGATCAGGTGCTGGCGCAGCGCGCGGAGGCGCTGGTAGGCCGCAAAGTGGAGGCAGTCGTTTCGCTTCCGGCCGAAATCCAGGCGGCTATCGACCTGTTCTATCAGTCCGATAGCGAGATCAAGGAGTTGGCGGACAAGCTCGCGATCCTGGACGTCTCCGGCGACCGCTCCGTCAGCCTTGAGAAACTGAAGACCGCGGCCGGCAGCGAAGCCGTGATCAACTTCGCGGAAGGCCTGTTGCTCCTGGCGGTGAAGGAAGGCGCCAGCGACATTCACGTCGAACCGGGCGAAGAAGGCGTGCGCATTCGCTTCCGCATCGACGGCCATCTGCAAGAGCGCTTCTCACTGAACAAGAACGTGCTTCCGCCGCTGCTGTCCCGCCTGAAGATCCTTGCGGCTGCGGACATCATCGAGCGCCGTTTGCCGCAAGATGGCCGCATCAGCCTCACGCTTGGCGATCACATGATCGATTTCCGGTTCTCGACGACGCCGACGGTGCATGGCGAAAAAGCCGTCCTTCGCGTCCTCGGCCAGACCCAGCGGCAGCCGATCCCGGACTTGAAGGAACTGATGTTCTCCAAGTCGAACATGGAGAAACTGCTCGGGTTGCTCGCCCGCCCCAACGGCATTTTCTTTGTGACGGGCCCGACGGGTTCAGGCAAGAGCTTGACGTTGTACAGTTGCCTCAAGTACTTGAACAATCCCGACACCAACATCATGACCATCGAAGACCCGGTGGAATATCGTCTGCAGGGCATCAACCAGATACAAATTAACACCGACATCGGCCTGGACTGCCAGCGCGCGCTGCGCTCCTTCCTGCGCCAGGATCCGGACATCATTCTCGTTGGCGAAATCCGCGACAAGGAGACGGCCAAACTGGCCGCTGAGGCAGCCTTGACCGGCCACTTGGTCTTGGCCACACTGCACACGAATTCCGCAACTCAGGCATTCACGCGCCTGATCGAGATTGGCGTCGATCCCTACGTGGTTTCACCGGCCATCATCGGTGCGATGGCGCAGCGGCTGGTACGCCGCATTTGTCCCAACTGCAAGCAGGAGCATGTGCTGACCAGCGAGGAAGCGGACGCGCTGTTCACTCACACCGGTGGCAAGCGCGTTTCGTTCTACCAAGGAAAAGGGTGCGAGCGTTGCCGGCATACCGGCTTCAAAGGGCGGCTGGCGATACACGAGATTCTCGAAGTCAACGACGAGATCCGCACGCTCATTTCCCGCGGTGGCTCCATGGTCGAAGTGCACAAGGCCGGTGTCGAAGCCGGGTTCACCAGCATGCATCAGGACGGCATGAAGAAGGTGCTACGCGGGTTGACCACATTGGCCGAAGTCAACGAAATGGCAATACGGTAAGTTGGTGAGCGGTGAGTGGTGAGTGGTAGCTGCCGGGAAGCGGGTATCTGAAAACCACCTACCACTCACCACTCCACCACTCACCAAGCCGGAGCGGGCATGCCACGAGCTTATATTGCGGAGCCCAGCGGGTTTCGCGCTGCCGTTATCAAGGACTACTGTCTTCGGCGCCATCTGGAAGCGCTCTGCATGCAGAATCCAGAGCGCGTGCTGGAGGAAGCGCTCCAATCCAACCCCGCTGTGATATTCCTGCAGGCGTCCGTTCTCCAGCAGCATCAGGGGCTGATTGGGAAATTCCGTTCGGCGCCAGCGACGCGCAACGCCGCCATCATTCTTCTGTCATCCCGCTTGGATGTGGCGCCGCCCGGCATCAATCTAGTCGTCGAGTCGGCGGCAGGACTGGCACAGCTCGATCCGATTATTCAACGCATGCAGAGCAACGTGCCACGGGCAGTCGTTGTGAGTGCGTTCGTCCGAGCCAACTCGCCACTGGTGCAAACTCTGACCGCCAGCGGGTATCAAGTCTTCTTGGCGGCAACGGGGTCCAAAGGACTGAAGCACGCCGCCGAGCAGACTCCGCGACTCGTGCTGGTGGACGGCAAACTAATGGACATGCCAGTGCCAGATTTCTGCCGCCGTCTGCGCGAAGGCGATCCCAAGCGCTCCGTTTCTCTTTATGTTTTGCTTCCGAAACCCGATGGCGCCATTGAACAGGCCTGCCGCGACGCAACCGCCGACGGACTCCTGCTGCCGCCCTTTCATGATCCCAAGAACTTAGCGCTGCTCGGCATAACTAGGAATACTTAATTGTGCTTTAACACCGGGCGGAACTTGTATGCGTACAGGATGGGGCCGTTTTCGTTATCCGTGCGCAGGCGGCGCACGACCATCTCGACGGGCATGCCCACGCTGGCGTCTTCGGGCTCGACATCGGTCAGTTGCGCGATCAAGCGGACGCCGTCATCCAGGTCGATGACGGCCGCCAGCATGCGCGCGCCTTTTTGGAAACCGCTGGCGGGCTGGTGAATCGAGGTGACGGCGGCAACGTGACCGCGACGGGCCAGCTTGATCGTTCTCAGTTCCGTGCCGCCGCATTGAATGCAGCGCTTGCGCGGCGGGAAATGCTTCGTCTCACACTTGCAGCAGCAAGCGGCCTCAAGGCGGTAGTAGCACGACTGGAGTCTATGGAATCGCGCAAGTTGCATTACTTTTAGTTCCCGAGAATGTGCGTTACGACCACGGAGGCCAAGCCGCCGACGCTTTGAGTTAATGCCAGCCGGCAGCCCTTCACCTGCGTGTGGCCCGCTTGCCCGCGCAGTTGCTGAACCGCCTCAACCACCTGGTATGCGCCGCTGGCGCCGACCGGATGGCCGCGAGCCTTCAAACCGCCCAAGGTGGACATGGGCAGTTTGCCGCCAATGCCGATGTTGCCTTCCAGCGCGAAGGGCAGCGCCTGGCCTTCGGCCACAAATCCACTCGCTTCCAGCGAAACAGCCGCAACGATCGAGAAGGCATCGTGCAGCTCCGCAATTTGAATGTCCTTTGGCCCCACCCCGGCTTGTTTGAAGGCCAACTGCGCCGAACGGCGGATGGCTTCGCAACGCAGCGGTTCGCGCCGAGTGCCCAGGCCAATGGTGTCGGTGGCCAGAGCAGAACCCAGAATTTTGATCGGATGTTTCGCGGCTAGGGACTTGGCGCGCTCCGCGGAGCACATCACGATGGCAGCCGCACCATCCGCGACGGGCGATGAATCCAGAATACAGATCGGCTCGGCGACCATGGGCGAACGCGCATAGTCCTCCAACGTCACGGACTGGCGGAACATCGCGTTCGGATTGGTCTTCGCATGCTTGTGCGCATTGACGACGAACGCAGCGAAGTCGTCTTTCTTGGCTTTGTAGCGTTCGATGTAGAGCCGCATCATCAATGCGTTCAGTGCGGTGAAGGTGACGCCGTGCGCAGCCTCGAAATCGGCATCCGCGGCGCTGGCCAAAGCGGCCGTCGTATCTTCGATGGGGAGGTCGGTCATTTTTTCCAGACCGACGGCGACCGCCAAGTCGTGGGCGCCCGAAGCGACCGCCAGGTACGCCGCGCGGACCGCCGCGCCACCCGACGCGCAGGCCGCTTCGATCTTCATCGCTTCAATGCCCGCGAAGCCGGCAAAATCGGCGATGATCGTGCCCAGATTCTCCTGATTGCAGAGCACGCCGGAAAGCATGTTTCCGACGAAGAGCGCATCGGGAGACTCGGCGCTGGCATCCTTGAGGGCAGCGATGACCGCAGCCGCCCCCAGATCGCGCAACGACCGGTCCCAGTGCTCGTCTACAGGAGTCTGACCGATCCCGACTATGAACACATCTCGCATTTGTTGCCTTCTCTACTCCAAGTGGATCTTGCCCATGTGGCGCAGGTAAACGCCGTAGTCCTTGATCTCGCGCTTGCGCGCCAGATATTCCGCGACCGTCGCCCCCGTCTTACGCACCTCGCTGATTCGATCCGTGACGACCAGCGACATGGAGTCGCTGCCGGCCCCTGATCCATACGAGGTGAAAAAAATCTTGTCCCCGGGTTCGGCACGATCCAGCGTGGCGGCCAGCCCCAACAACGAGGAGCCCGAGTAGGTGTTTCCGATATGCGGCACCAAGAACCCGGGCTCAATCTGCTCTGCCGTAAAGCCCAGTTTCTTCGCAATGCTGCGGACGAACTTCGGCACCGGCTGATGGAAGACCGCCCATTTATAGTCGCGCGCTGTCCGGCCCATCCGTTGCAGCATCGCCTCCGACGCACCCAATGAGTGCGTGAAGTAGGCCGGAGTGCCGGTAAACCGCTTGCCATGCCGCGGGTAATGGTCGTGCGCGTTGCGGAAGAAATCGGCCGTGTCGGTCACGTACGAGAGAGTCGCTTCGATGGTCGCGACCGACGTGGCCGCCGGTCCCATCAGGAACGCCGCTCCGCCCGCCGCCGCAGTGAACTCCAGAGAGTCGCCTGGCGCTGACTGCGCGGCGTCCATTCCGATCGCCATCGCGTAGGGCGCCATCCCCGAACCGACGAAACCGATCGCCGCCTGCATGGCTTCAGAACCAGCCTTGCAGGCAAACTCGAAATCGGCGGCGTTCACGTAGGGGGTCAATCCCAAAGCTTCCGCCACCATGGTGGACGTGGGTTTGACGGCGTAAGGCTTGGACTCGGTGCCCACCCAGACTGCCCGGACATCTTCAAGGGGAATTGAGGCCCGCTCAAGCGCGGTGAGACCGGCCTCAATGCACATGGTAGTTGTATCTTCATCCGGGCCTGGAACCGACTTAGCCCGGATAGGAATTCGTTCCGGACCGACTCCCCAGCATGCGCCGATGGCTTCCGTTCGAACCCGGAAGCGGGGAATGTAGGCGCCATAGCCACTTATGCCAACGGGACGGTCAGTGCGCAGGAGCTTGACTTCGCCAGACAAACGTTCCCTCCTTCGAGTTGCCAGCGACGGCAACCCCCAGCCTTTCACAAAGGAATGAACACGGTAATGCGCTCCCCGGAAATTTCAAATACAAACTGGCACAATTCTTACACGACAATTCTCCATTTGAGCCCAGGAAGTTTGCTTATACACTCCTGCCCGATTTCCTCCCGTGGAATGGCGTGAGCGAGCACGCCGGGGCATCAGAGCCGATAGCCTTGGACAATGGCTTAAAGGACCTAAAGGCATCGATGATCGAGGCTAGAAAAGCGGATCACCTTCGAATCTGCGCCGAGATGGACGTGGAGTTCGAGAAGACCACCTTGCTGGAGGAGGTCCAGTTCGTCCACCAGGCTATGAGCAGCCTGTCGCTCGACGCCATCGACACCACAGCCAGCTTCATGGGCCGGAAGCTCCGCGCGCCCTTGATCATCAGCGCCATGAGCGGCGGCACTGCTGGCGCGGAGAACCTTAACCGGGATCTGGCACGAGCCGCACAGACGGCTGGCGTCGGCTTCTGTCTGGGCAGCCAGCGCCCCATGCTCGAAAAACCAAGTCTGCGCGGAACCTACGCGGTCCGCAGGTTTGCCCCCGATATCCCGATCATTGGGAATCTGGGCATTCAACAGGCTGCCATTGCCGACACAAGGGCTATCGTCGCTTTAGTAACGAGCATCGAGGCCGACGGACTCGCGATCCATCTCAATCCCGCGCACGAGATTCGGCAGGAAGAAGGCGACCGAAACTTCCCTAGCGGCCTGCGCGCTCTCAAGACGCTCGCGCAGCGCCTGCCGGGCAAACTGGTTGTAAAGGAGACTGGTTGCGGGATTTCGCGCGGCGTCGCGACCGAATTAAAGAAGGCCGGGGTGCGCATTCTGGATACGGCCGGCGCCGGCGGCACGTCCTGGCCGCGAGTGGAGAGTCTGCGGCGCGGCGTTCCCGAATCAGAGAGATCGTGGCTTGATGAATGGGGCATTCCCACGGCCGCCTCGATTCTGCAAGTTCGCGACTTAGGCTTTGCACTTGTGGGTTCGGGCGGAATCCGCTCCGGGCTGGACGTGGCCAAGTGCATCGCCCTTGGGTGTGACATTGCCGGCATGGCGCTGCCGATCCTTAGAGCTTACCACAGCGGCGGGTACGACGGCACCGTTGCCTATCTGCAGCAGGTCATTGCAGACCTGAAGTCGGTCATGCTGCTGGTGGGCGCCAAAGACATCAAAACGTTGAAGAAACACAGGCCGATCATTACAGGAGCGCTGAAGGCATGGCAGAGTCCCACCCCAAGCAAGTAACCAGTAGCGGGAAATCATCGCGCTTTCCAGGCTTTTACAAGCTGAGCGTTGCCGAACGGCTGGACAAGCTGGATGCATGGCATCCGCTTACGCCCGAAGAAAAGGCCCGGCTGCGCGGCCAGAGCCTGCCGCTCGATAAAGCCGACATGATGATTGAAAACGTCGTCGGCACGTTCGCCATGCCGCTGGGCGTCGCGGTGAATTTCACCATCAACGGCAAAGATTACCTCGTGCCGATGGCCATCGAAGAGACATCCATCGTTGCGGCCGCTGGCAATTCCGCGCAGTTGATCCGCGAGAACGGGAACCTCACGGCCAAGTGCGAAGCGACCGTGATGGAAGGCCAGATCCAGCTCACCGATGTTCCCGACATCGCCAAAGCCATCAACGTCATCAACGAAGCCAAGGCGCGCCTGCTCGGAATCGCCAACGAACAAGACCGCATGCTGGTCAGTCTCGGAGGCGGGGCGCGCGATCTGTACTGCCGCAAGCTCGAAACCGAGGGCGGCCCGATGCTCATCATCCACCTCGCGGTGGATGTTCGCGATGCCATGGGCGCCAATGCGGTCAACACCATGCTCGAGACCCTCGGCCCGTTGATTGCCGACATGGCCAAGGGCGACCTGCATCTGCAAATCATCACCAACCTCTGCGACAAGTCGCTGACGCGCGCGCGATTTGAGATCAACGTCGACTGCCTGAAGTGGAGCAAGTTCACCGGCAAGCAGGTCGCCGAACGGCTTGTTCGAGCCTATCAATTCGCCGATGCCGACCCTTACCGCGCCACGACGCATAACAAAGGCGTGATGAACGGCATCGATGGCATCCTCATTGCCACCGGCAACGATTGGCGCGCGGTTGAAGCGGCCTGCCACGCGTACGCGGCTCGCACCGGCAGGTATCGTTCCGTGACGCGCTACCACATTGAAGGCGACAAGCTGATCGGCGAGATCGAAATACCGCTCGCGGTTGGGATGGTCGGCGGCGTAACGAAGCTGCATCCTGGCGCCGCCATTGTGCTGAAAATGATGGGCATCAGCAAACGGGCGGAATTGTGCGAAGTCATCGCCTGCGCCGGCCTGTTGCAGAACCTCGCGGCCATGCGCGCGCTGGTGACCGCCGGAATCCAGAAGGGGCACATGGGTCTGCACGCCCGCAACGTCGCTTGCTTCGCTGGAGCAGATGGCGAACTGGCCGTAGAGGTCGCCAAGCGACTGGAGGAAGAGGGGAAAGTCACGTTTGATCGCGCGCGGCAGATCATCGAGCAACTAAGAAGTAAAAAGTAAAAAGGAAAAAGGAAAAAGACAAAGGGAGGGCGCGACCCCACGTGTGGCTCGCCGTTTCTTCTTACTTTTGCCTTCTTTTGAGGATTGAATGAAAGCCACAACCGCAACTGCCCCGGCAAAACTTATCCTGCTGGGCGAACATGCCGTCGTTTACGGACAGCCCGCCATCGCCGTCCCGCTCAAGCAACTCTGTGCCGAAGTCACCGTAACCCCGACGTCCCCCGAGGAACCGGTGTCGGTTGCGTTAGAGGACTTTGAGCACCACTCGGGGAGGATGATCACCGATCCAGCGGGCGGAATCTGGGGAACCCACTTTCAGATTCCCGCCGGAATCAACATGGTTTCCCCGGAATTCCTGGCATCGGCTGAGGCGGGCCCGTTCATCCGGTTGTTTCAGTTGGCAACGGCGGACGACAAGGTTCCGGATAAAGGCTGGCGGCTGCAGGTGCGTTCGCGCATCCCCATCGGTTGCGGTTTGGGCAGCAGCGCGGCCGTTTGTGCGGCGGCGTTTCGAGCGATCCACGACGCCTTTGACGTTGCCTGCGCGCCGGAACAACTGGCGCAGCACGTCTACGAAACCGAGCGAATCCTGCACGGCACGCCGAGCGGCATTGATAACACGGTGATCGCGCTCGAACAGGCAATTGTTTTTCAGCGAGGCGCGGAAATCCGCTTACTGCAGATGCCGGCCTCGGAGGCATGCTTGGTCGTGGGCTACTCCGGAATCCATCACAAGACGCGCGAAATTGTCGCCGACGTGCGCAAGTCCTGGACGGCTGACAAGGCCACGTTTGACGCGATTTTCGAAGACGTCGGACAGTGCGCGCGCGAGGGCGCTCAGGCCATTGAAGCGGCCGAGTGGCCGAAACTCGGTCAGCTAATGAACCGCAACCAGACTTTGCTAGAGCGCATGGGCGTCTCGTGCGAGAAATTGGAGACGCTGGTCCAAGCGGCGCGCAACGCTGGGGCGCTCGGCGCAAAGCTCAGCGGCGCGGGCCGCGGCGGCTGCATGGTGGCTCTGGCCGAGAATGCAGAGCAGGCAAAACGCGTGCAGGCGGCGATCGAACAGGCGGGCGCGACGATGTGTATCACGAGCGAGGTCGCACGGTAGCGACATCCACGCCGTGCCTTGACATCTGTAGCCAACAGGATACAGTCTTCTCTGATGATGGAAGTTCGCAAAACCGATCTTTTTGCCCGATGGCTTGACGGTCTGCGCGACATCCATGGTCGAGCGCGAATACAGGCAAGAATCGAACGGCTTGCCTTTGGTAACCCTGGAGACGTCGGCCCCGTGGGTGCAGGTGTCTCGGAATTGCGAATCCATTATGGACCGGGCTACCGCGTGTACTTTAAGAAGCGTGGCCGGGAGCTAATCATTTTGCTGGCTGCTGGAGACAAGAGCACCCAAGCTAAGGACATTAGGGCAGCGCTGCGCCTCGCAGCCGACCTTTCGGAGTGATCACGATGAAAAAGACTCTTACCACACGCTACGATGTTGCGGAGCACCTCAGAACCCCAGAGGAGATGGCGGCTTATCTAGAGGCTTGCTTCGAAGAGGCCGACGGGGACGCCACCTTTATTGCCAAGGCGCTTGGCGATATCGCTCGCGCCAAGGGCATGGCGCAGGTTGCACGCGATGCCGGGCTGTCCCGCGAAAGCCTTTACAAGGCACTTTCCGGAGAGCGTAGTCCGGGCTTAGATACGATTCTCAAAGTCATGGGGGCGCTTGGCCTGGAGTTGCATGCAAAAGCCAGTCACGCCTGACCGTATACCGCTGGCCACAAAATTGCCGGGAGATCCTGCAGCACATGAACATTCGTTCCATCGTTGACCGCTACGCGGCGTCGGGCCAGCTCCGGGTACACAAAGAACCGGCGGCGAAAGTTTGGGCAGCAGCGGCGCTCATTAATCAGGCGGCGCCGGCGCCCATTCTGCTGGAAAATGTCGATGGCCATCGCGTGCTCGCTAACATTCTCGCAAACCGCCGGGCCTTGGCGGAGCACCTCGGCGTTGCGCCGGAGCGCTTCCTGCCGGAACTCCTGGAGATACTCGAAGGCAAGTCCGCGCGGCCGGGTGCGGGTCTTGTGCGCACCGGCAAGGTTTACGGCGAAGTCGAAATTCCTCCCGCAGATTGGGGCAAGCTTCCCATCCTCACTTTCTATCGCGGCGACGGCGGGCCGTACCTGACAGCGGGCGTGTGGATCGTGCGCGATCCGAAGAACGGCGTGAATCTCTCTTATCATCGCATGATGATGACCGCCGCCAATCGCGCAACGGTCCGCATCGTGGAATCTCGCGGCACGGATACGGCCATTAAGAACAGCGGCGGCAAATTGGAAGCGGCCATCTGCATCAGCGCGCCAGCCAACGTCCTCTTTGCCGGAGCTCTTTCGCCGGCAGCGGACGTCAACGAGCTCGAATTGGCGGCGCGCTTCGGCCGCGTGGAACTCGCCCGCTGCAAGACGGTCGATCTGGAAGTCCCCGCCGATTGCGAGATGGTGATCGAGGGCCGTTTTACTGGCGAAACCGGGCCCGAAGGCCAGTTCGTGGACATCACCGGCACGATCGATTTCGTGCGCACGCAGCCGGTGTTCGAAATCACGCGCGTCTCCGGCAAAAAGAACGCGATCCACTACACCGTTGTTCCCGCCAGCGCCGACCACCTGACGCTGATGGGAATTCCTAAAGAATTGGACATGTACCGCGAGATCGGCAAGGTGTGCGACTGCAAAGATGTGGTCGTCACGCCCGGCGGAGCTTGTTGGCTGCATAGCGTGGTGAAAATAGCGAAGCGCGGACCCGACGATGGCCAGCGCGCGCTCGAAGCGGCGTTCAAGGCTCACAAGTCGTTGAAACATTGCATCGTCGTGGACGAGGACATCGACATCACCAACGCGACCGAAGTCGAATGGGCCGTGGCGACGCGTTTTCAGGCCGATAGAAGTCTGCTGCTTTTGAAAGACCAGCCGTCCAGTTCACTCGACCCGTCCGCTTACCACGAACACGGCAAGAAGAGCCGCGGCGCGAAGCTGGGCCTGGACGCGACGATCCCGTGGGGCGCCGATCGAAGTCTCTTCGAGAAAGTGAAGGCATGAGGCTTACTGAAGAGGAGATTGCGATCAAGGATGGCCAGCGCGGCGCCGGCGCGGCAAAGGCGATGGGCATTCTTTGCGCCCTGGGTCGCATCGCCGACGCGAAGGAGATGGTCGCGGTCGGCTCGGTGCAGGTCTCCGGCGTCAGCTACAAAAACATCGGCCAGTACGGGCTTGCGTTCCTGGAAGAATGGGCATCGCTGGGCTGCAAGGCTGTCGTGCCCGCGTTCATGAATCCCGGCGGCGCGGACCGCAAGCTTTGGGAACGACTCGGCATCCCGGCCGATTTCGTGGCGAATCAAAAGCGAGTGCAAGCTGCGCTGGAGGCGCTGGGGGTCAAGCCTCTCCTCAGTTGCACGCCGTACCACGCCGGCTGCACGCCGGCTTACGGCGAGCACATCGCGTGGGCCGAGTCTTCCGCGGTTTGTTACGCCAACTCCGTCCTGGGCGCGCGCACGAATCGCGAAGGCGGACCGTCGGCGATTGCCGCGGCGCTCACCGGGCGCACACCGAAGCACACGCTGCACACCGACGAAGGGCGCATTCCGACGCGCATCATCGCGGTCCGCTGCAAGGTCTTCAGCCTCGCGGACGCGGGTGCGTTGGGCTACATGATTGGAAAAGCCTGCGCTAGGGACAAGAACGGCGGCATTCCCTTCATTCGCGGGATTGCGCCGCCCGATGGCGCGTTGCGCGTGACGTGGCTGAAGGCGCTTGGGGCCGCGATGGCGGCATCCGGATCGGTCGGGCTCTATCACGTGGAAGACGCGACGCCCGAGGCGAAGGATCACGGCCATGATCTTTCGCGCGGCGTGCAGCAGCAAAGCGTGATCGAGTCGCTGGACGACGGCTACGCCGCGCTTCGCACTGGAAAGGGCAAGCCGGAACTCGTGACGCTGGGCTGTCCGCATGCATCGCCCGAAGACTTGGCCCGTATCCTGAGTCTGCTCGGTGGCCGCAAAGTGAAGGTGCCGTTGTGGATTTCGACGTCACAGGTCGTGCGCGAGCAGGCCGAGGCGGATGGCTTGGCGGGAAAGCTGAAGGATTGCGGGGCCGAGATCGTCGCCGACACTTGCATGGTAGTTGCGCCGCTGAAGGAGATGGGTTTGCACACGCTGGCAACGGATTCGGGGAAAGCCGCGTTTTACTTGCCATCGCATCACGGCGTGAGCGTGTACTACGGATCGACGGAGCAGTGCGTGGAGGCGGCGGCAACGGGAGCGTGGCCGGAGTGACGCTCAATTTACAATTTGCAATTTTCAATGGCCAATTTGCAATGCTTCGCGCCCGAACAGCCATTGAAAATTGAGAACTGCAAATTGAAAAATGCAAATTGACGAGAGCTGAGATTGAACGCATGGCGGAGCAACGCATCAAAGGCAGACCGATCTTCGAAGGCAAAGCCGCCGGCCGCGTGCTTAAATGCGACGTGCCGCTGGGATTCTTTGGCCACCTGGACCCGGAAACTGGCATCTATAAAGAGCAGGGGCATCCGCTGAATGGCTGCTCGATCAAAGGGCGCGTGCTCGTCTTCCCTCGCGGCAAAGGGAGCACCGTGGGCTCCTATATCCTGTACGGTTTGAAGAAAGCCGGCAACGCACCGGCGGCGATGATTATGACTGAATGCGACACGATTGTGGCCGTGGGCGCGCTCATTGGCGAGATACCAACGATCGACGGCGTAGCGCTCTCCGAATTGCAGAACGAGCAGGAAGTCCGAGTCGAGGGCTCGGAAGTGGTCGTTAAGGAAAAGCAGCCGTGACACGCCAACCACCCCTCACCACTCACCCCTCACCACTCACCGTCTTCATCAAATTTGGCGGCTCCTTTATCAGCCCGAAGCGCAACCAGCGCGAGGTGCTCCTCGGGGCGCGCATTCAAAATGCGGCTCGCCAGATCCGCGCAGCCCTGGACCACGCGGCGAAGAACGGCTCCGCGATTTCACTGGTCATCGGCCACGGCGCGGGGCGATTCGGTCACGCGCCGGCCAAGCAGTTTGGCGCGCGGAAAGGCTACACGGAACAATTTGGCTGGACACCTCTGCCGGTGATCCGCGAAGCGATGATGCGCATGAACCTGCGCTTCATCGAACACTGCCGACACGGCGGACTCTTGCCGCTCACGGTCTCGCCATTCGCCATCGCCGAAGGGCGTGGCGGCAGACTCTGCCAACTTCACACGGCGACGATCCGGCAGCTCTTGAAGAAGGGCCAAATCCCGCTGATCCACGGCGACATCATTCTCGATTCGCAGCAGGGATTCGGGATTGCCTCCACTGAGGAACTGCTCTCACAGTTGTGTGACGAGATCCGTTTCGACCGCATCATCATGCTCACCGACGTTGATGGCGTGCACGACGGCGACGGCGCCACAATTCCGCTGATCACACCGAAAAATATCGATGGACATCTGGGTTCGCTGGGCGGATCGCGAGGGCCGGATGTTACGGGCGGCATGGCCGACAAGGTGAAGAATTTGCTGCGCATGGTGGAGTCTGGTCGCGCGAAAGAGGCGCGGATCATGACCGTTGTTCCCGGATCGCGTCATCTCTTTGAGGCGATCTTAGGCAACGGCCACGCGGGCACGACCATTCGAAAGCGCTGAAATGCCTGGCGCATCAACGATCTACAGACCGCTGTAGTGCATCTCCCAAATTTCGCAGAACTCATCTTTGTAAACGGTCCGTGAGAGGGGCGTCAAGAACGTGCTATAGCCACGCGGAATGGGCGCAGCCGGGCCGGGAAGGACCACAGGGGCGCGCTTGCGCCAGAAAATGTAGTCCGGCAAGATCTTCTTTAGAGCGCGAACATAGTCGTCTTTATTGCCCTTCAGGCCCAGCGTGCCGCGCTGCACTCTGATGAGCGTCCACAAATCGGCTTCGGACATCGCCAACCCGCGAATGATTTCTGTGTATACGCGCTTGCGCCGCGCGACGATCTGGAAGAGGTCATTGGTGCACTCCAGGCGGTGGAGCACATCGGCAGCGGCGGCATCGTCATCCGGGAAGTTTCGCCAATCGTAGCCATCATCGACGAGAAACAGCGCACCGGCCGGAGTCTTTTGGCGTACCCAGTCGTACGCGGGGAGATAATCGACGTCCGCCGCGATGCTCGCGGTGCAGCCGGATGGCAAACTTTCAAAATCGTATGTGCTGCTTTCGCGCCAGACGTTGGCGCTGGCGAGGAGACTGATAGCCAGTAACGCTGTCGACGGCAGCAGCGCGCGCCGCGACCCGTCGTGTCCACTCCAGTTCTCCGCGCGCGCGCCCAGCCAGAGCATTGCGGCAGTCAGAAGGCCGACCAGGTAGAAGCATCCGTAGCGATCGGACAGAAGCAATTCCTGCTGAATCGGTTTGAGTAGTCCGCAAACGAACGGAAAAATGCCAAGCGCCAAGGCCATGCTAAAGATCACTACGCGGCCGCGCGGCGCGAACCCACCCAGCAACATCATCAATGCCGCAGCGGAGACATGAACGATCCACTGTGGATGCGGATAGTACGGAATGTCCGGGTAATAACGTGCGAGCAACTCGCGAAACGCCGGAATGCTTCCGTTGTGATGGTTAATCAGAATCCATGGCAGGAGCGCGACACCCGCGACACAGGTTGCGGAAAGCCACGCGCGGGCTGTTACGCGCCGGTTAACGATCATCCAACCTACTCCGAGCATAAGTGCCAGCGCCCACGGCACCGCGACATAAATGCGCAGATACACCAGCGCGACGAACGCCAGCGCGAGGGCGCTCGCGCCAAGGACATCCGGCCGCCGCACGAACCGCACGTACAGCCAGGCCAGCAGCGCGGAAACGAAGTATTCCACGTTTGTCGGCATGCGATTGATGAACAAATAGAGCGGCACCGCGCCATTCGTCTGTGTATAGGCGCAGTAGAGCAACGGCAGCGCAGCGGCGGCGCATGCCGCCGACAGTGCTAAGCTCCACGGCCGCTGACGCCGCGCGATCGCTGCGCGCGCAATCAGAAAGAAGAAGATGCCAAGAAGAATCGGCGTCAGCAGCCGCCAAATCCACGCGAAAGCGATGACGTCAAGATGAGTGACCGTCAGCAGCGCTCGAAAACTGTCTTCGAGAAAGAACGGCGACCAGATGTTGGGATCGCAGACGCCGTTCACGGGATTTGTGCTTGTCGCGCCGGGCAGGAGCGGCTGGATGCGTTGGGCGTAGCTGTATTCGTCGTTGAGATAGCCAAAGCGATAGTACGATCCGCCCGGACCGTGAGACAGCCGCCACGGAATCAACCAGCACGCGGCAATCGCAAAAATGAACGCGACGAAAATCAGCGCGTAAAGCGTGCGTTGGTGCTGGCTCGCTGTTCTCGCGCGCTCGGGTTCGTTCAAGCCATAGTCCTCGTTGACCAACGCGAAATCGCCCGTCCCATCTTGCCACAGCCGGTTCGTTGCGGCAAAGACAGCCAAATGGGTTCGAGCGATTTGTGTCCGCTTATCGCGTCAATCGAAATTGTAGAACCGCGCAAACCCCTCCCCCGGCCCCTCCCCTCGATGGGGAGGGGAGAACGGCAGCGGGCAAGATGCCCGCACTACGAAGCGCATTGCTTTTGCAGGCGGCGCAATTACGCTGCACGGCGTCGTAGACCCTTTTTACAGGAGAACCTGCCATGGCACGAAAGATTCGCGTCACCGTGTGGAACGAGTTCCGCCACGAGAAAAAACCCGGACCGGTTGCCGAGGTCTATCCGAAGGGCATTCACGAAGCGATCGCCGCTCATCTGCGCACGCTGCCCGACATGGAAGTGCGCACCGCCACGCTGGACGAACCCAGCCACGGCTTGACAGACGAGGTGCTCGAGAAAACGGATGTCCTGACCTGGTGGGGCCACATGGCTCACGGCGAAGTGGACGACAAGATCGCCGCGAAGGTTAAAGAGCGCGTGCTGAAAGGCATGGGCTATATCGCGCTGCATTCGGCGCACATGGCCAAGCCGTTTCTGGGACTGATGGGCACGAGCGGCGCTCTGAAGTGGCGCGAAGATGGCCTGAAAGAAATCCTGTGGGTCACCAAGCCTGGCCATCCGATCACGCAAGGAATCGATGATCACATCGTTCTCGAACATGAGGAAATGTACGGCGAGCACTTCGACATTCCCGACCCGGAAGAGCAGATCTTCATCAGTTGGTTCGGCGGCGGCGAAGTCTTCCGCAGCGGCTGCACCTGGCAACGGGGTTCCGGGAAGGTTTTTTATTTCCGTCCCGGCCACGAATCGTTCCCGACGTACTTCGACAAGAACGTGCAGAAGGTCATCACCAATGCCGTGCGCTGGGCGGCCCCTGCGGAAGTGCCGACGAATGTGACGTACTGGCACTATAAGAGCATTGTGTAGGTGGTGAGCGGTGAGTGGTGAGAGAAGTTCCGGCCGCGCTATGCGGTCGGAACTTTGGAAGAACAGAGACCAGGCGGCGTCTTCACGCGACGGGTTCACGGCGCGGCGGTGAAGTCTGAAGCATCGAGAAGTTCGCAACGTGGGGCTGAACGAGGCGTGCGAAGTCCGCGTACTTCATGCGAATCACGGCGCTATGCGTGCCGCAGTTAAAGACGATCTCGTCGTCATAGATCAACGGTTCGGCAACCCAGACGGGCAGGTTATAGAGGTTGCCAAAGGGCGACATCGCGCCCAGTTCGCATTCGGGAAACAAGCCCTGGAACTCCGCTTCGGTCGCCAGCCGAACCGGCGCGCCAACGGCAGCCCGCAGTTCTCGCAGATCCACGCGATGATGCGCGGGCAGAACAGCCAGTGCAAACTGATCGCCGGCCTTCGCGACGACCGTCTTAGCCATTGCCTTTCCCGGCACATGCACGGCAGCCGCGATTTCCTGGGCCGTGTAGGCCTTAGAGTGCACAATGACGGTGTACCTTATGCCGTTCGTGTCGAGGTACTCCCGGAGCCGATCCATAGGAACCTCCTTTCAATACCCACCTATAGGTATTCAACGCCGCGGCCTTCGCACAGTCAATAAATACGCCTGCTAATAAATTAAGTTTTTGCGGATGATCAACTCGTCGTCCGCACTAATGGCGATATTTTGCACGAAGCGCGAAGGGACCGTTCCACGCTCGGCGCTTGCTGTGACTTTAATGCTCTTTTCATTCAGGTGGGCGTGTCTCAGAGCTTCCAGCCGGGCAAAAACGCACGGCACGCAGCAAGCATTTCATCGAAGAGACGCGCAGCGGTGTCGGTGGGCAGACGCATCAGCGGGTCCGCCAGGAAGGCCTGGAAGGCCAGGTCCTTGTCACGCTTGAGGCCGGCTTCGAGCACCATCTGCTGCACAGACATGATGCGCCGCACCAGTTCGCGCGCTCCGGTGGGAAGACGCTTGGAGGTCCGCGGAGTCACGCGATCGCGGCTGAAGGTGACATAGCTTTCCACAACGCCGCCACGGGCCAGGTCGGGCGTTTGCCCTGCGTTGGGCAGGTTGCAATTGCTTTCCAGGTCGCCGAGGCCCAGCAGCGCGACCATCTGTTCGACACCCTCTTCGCCGGACGGCCACACGGCTTCGACTTTCTCGGAACGAGCTTTCGCGCTGCGGCCGTCGCGCTCGCGTTCAACGCGGTAGCTTGACGGCGTCAGCACCACGCCCCAGCGATGCAGTTCGGTTTCGCTGCTGAGATACCACGGCACGAATTCGGCCAGGTGCCGGTCGCCGGCGCAGGCCAGCGCTCCGAAACGGCGAAACAGATCGGCGGCCACGAGGCCGGAACTGGCAAACCAGCGGGCTTTGGCTTTGCGTTCTTGTGCGAGCGTTGTCTGATCAGAGAAGAAGCCTTCGCGGCTGATTTTCTCGCGATAGATCGGGAATAGATCCTGACCGTTCCACCGTGCCGATGTCGCCCACGTGAAGTGATTCACGCCGGAGATATCGAGCTCGATCTCCTGACGTTTGCACTCTTCGGCCAAGCCACGTTCCTCGACTAGTTCGGCCAGCATTGTCTGCGCGCCGAAAACTTCGTGGCAGCAGCCGAAGGCTTTGATTTTCGGTTCGGCGGCGTAGAGTGTCGCGGTGCAGAGCGTCATCGGGTTGGTGTAGTTGATCACCCACGCGTTGGGACAGATCTGCATGATCCTGTGCGCGAAATCTTCGTAGATGGGAATCGCGCGGAGCGCTCGACTGATGCCACCGGGGCCGGTGGAGTCTCCAACGGTCTGCGGGAGTCCGTAGCGGGCGGGGATGTCCAGATCGCTGGCGAAAAGCGAGATCGGTCCGGGCTGAATGGAGATGACGATGAAGTCGGCGCCGCGCAAAGCGCTATCGAGGTCCGCACAGGCTTCGGTCTTGAAGGCCGTCTTGGCATCCTTATGTGAAAAGATCATCTCAGCTCGGCGTACATTTTCTTCGGCGGCCGGCAAGTCAATGTCATAGAGCGCCAGGCACCCCGTGAGCTGCGGGCAAAGGGCCAGGTCGGACATGAGTGAGCGGGCCCAGCCGATACTTCCGCCGCCGATGTATGCGATTTTGATTTCGCGTTTTTCTTTGGACATGCTCGCTCGCCTTGGGTTCGTTGGTTTTACTTTGCCGGCTTCAGTCCTTCGCGCAACTTACGTTCGGCGTCGTCGCTCCAATATGCGCTATCCAGTTGCAGGAAGACAGAAGTATATGGCAGCGTCATTTTGGTCTTTATCACGAGCACGCGAACGGACTCGCTGGCCTTGGCGACGGTGGTGAATAATTCCTCTTGCGGAAGGGCGGTGATGATGCGTTTTTCCAACGCTTTTGTCAACTCGTCGCGATAGGCCTTGATCCCCGCAGCGTCTGCATCTGAAATGATCGGCAGCTCGGTCGTCGTGTAGACGTTCGGACGGACGTGCTTGGTGCGGCCGATCGTTTTGAGGACAGCGCGCAGAACAGAAAGGTGATCGGCATTCGTAAGGACCGTCTCCACGCCGGCACGCGAGTGCCAAGGATATGCGGCATCGGCGATGACGATCCAGTTGCGCTGACCCATCAACGGAAGTTCCTGCTCGACCTTGCGCGTGATTTCCGCCGTGTCATCAACGGCGAAGCAGGACGCGCCGCAGATGGCTACAAGCATCAAAGAAATAATTGATACGTGCTTCATAGTTGCCGCACCCCTCCCCCAAGAAGCCCAAGATGGCATTATCGCGATGCAGCGTTTTTGCGCTACTGCCGACCGACCCATGTAAGGCTTGCTTCTCACTCTTGATCGAGAGCGCTCAGGACTTCTTTGCCGCCTTGGGCCAGAAGTTCCTTCGCGACGCGCTTGCCGAGCGCACGGGCCTCTTTCGGCGCGGCAGAGCCTTCTGCGCGCACGATTTTTGAACCGTCGGGGAGGCCGAAGACGGCTTGCAGGCGTAGCGTTTTCGCTCGAATGGTGCCGAGGGCGCCGAGCGGGAGGTGGCAGCCGCCGCCAAGAGCTTCGAGAATGGAGCGTTCGGCGGCAACGCACGCGGCGACGCCGGCGTTGTGAATCGCACTGAGAATGCGGCGCGCCCGGCGGTCACCGGCGCGGCATTCAACGCCGATCGCTCCCTGGCCGGGCGCGGGCAGCATCCAGGCGAGCGCCAGCACTTGCATGGACGGCTCCAGCAGACCAAGGCGCTTGAGGCCAGCGCGCGCGAGAATCGTGGCGGCGAATTCACCCTCGCGCACTTTACGCAAGCGCGTTTCGACGTTGCCGCGGATTTCGGCGAATTCCAGATTCGGGAAACGCGATTTAAGCTGCGCTCGCCGGCGCGTGCTGCCGCTGCCGATAACGCTGCCGGCGGAAAAGTCTTCGAGGCGCTGGCCGTTGCGCGCGAAGAGCACATCGCGGGTGTCTTCACGGCCGACGATGGCGCCGAGCAGGAGGCCTTTGGGCTGCCTGGTCGGCATGTCTTTGAGGCTGTGAACGGCGATGTCCACGTGGCCGCTGAGCAGAGCGGCCTCGAGTTCCTTTACGAAGACGCCGACGCCGCCAAAACTTTTCAGTGGCTTGTCAGTGACCTTGTCGCCGACGGTGCTGATGTCCACCAGTTCGACTTGCAGGCCGGGGTGCGCGCGCTGGAGCATCTTGGCAATCATGCGCGATTGGGTAAGGGCCAGATTGCTGGATCGCGTGCCGAGGCGGAGGGTTTGTGATTTCTGCATGGTCGGGAGTTGGCTCTTGGTTTTGGTCATTGGACTTTGGGCTTTGGGGGAGTGTGGCGCCCCCTCATCCCGCGTTCGCTTCGCTCACGTCGGCCTTCTCCCCACGGGGGAGAAGGAAACACGCACGAGACTAGCGCAAAGAGACGCGCCCGTCACCTGCGTGCCACATCACTTCAGCGAATCGCGCAGGGCTTTGGCTTCGGCGTGAGTGCCGTCAACCTGCAGCGCCTGCTCGATGGCTTTCAACGCTTCTTCGCGGCGGCCGGCGGCTTTGTGCATGCGGGCCAGCGCGACCCAGCTCTCGACGTCCTTATCGTCAACCGTGACGGCGACCTGATACTCCCGCGCGGCGTGGTCGGCGTCTTTGAGCATCTCGTACGACTTGCCGGCGAGGCGATGGACTTCAGCGACGTACGGGTCGATCTGAATGTGCGCCGTGGCCAGTTCGACGGCTGAGGCCCAGTCCTTCATCTGGATCGCCAGGCGCAGACCTTTCAGCGCGGCTTCGGCATCCTCCGTGTTGATCTTCACGGCATCTTTCCAGACGGAAAGCGCTTTATCAAGCTGCGGCGGTTCCAGATCGGCGTAGAGTTCGGGCAGCACGTGATGCGGGTTGTCGGGACCGACGTAACGTGGGTAGCTCTTGCGCGCGGCTTCGAGCGCTTCGATGGCCTTCGTGGTGCGGCCTTCTTTCTTATAGATGATGCCGAGCAGATGCCAGGCGGTGAAGCTGCGATTGGCGTCCAGGCCGGTGGCTTTGACAAACTGCTGCTTCGCGCCTTCAAAATCTTTCTTGTCGTAGGCGACGCGTCCGAGCAGGTTGATCGCATCGACGCAGTTGGCGTCTTTTTCGAGCGCCTTCTTCGCGAGCGCTTCGGCTTCGGCGGTGCGGCGGCCGGCCAGCAGCGCGAAGGCGTAGTCGATGGTGTTTTGGGCGGTCGCGTCGTCCTTCTTGGCGGCCATTTCGAGTTTCACGACGGAGGCCGGATCGTACATGGGCTTCAGGCGCACGTTTTCGAAAAACTTCTTCACGTACGCGAGCTGGCCTTCGTTGAGTTCCTTCAGGCTCTTGCCTGTCGCTTCGGTCAGCGCTTCTTCCAGTTTCTTGCCTTTGGCGAAGGCGCGCAGCGCCTTCAAATGCGCGTCAAAGCCGAAGGTCTTGTCGATGTATTCGATCACGTAGCGGCCGTGGACGTAGGCCATCAGCATGTTGCCGCGGAAGTACTCATTCATCGTGTCGATGTTCTTGAGTTTTCCCTTGGCGATGGCGTCCACCATCATGCGATCGGAGTCGATGCGGCTGTCGTTTTCGAGATACGTCGAGAAGGCTTCGGTGTACCAGCGCGGCACGCGGAATTCGGAGAGTTGCAGCGCCATCACGTGACCGAATTCGTGATTGAGAACTTTGCGCCAGTTGAAGGGCGGATGGTTCCCCTTGCCTTCCCTTGGCGAAACGACGGTGCAAAGTTTTCCAAAGCAGACGCCGAGCGCGCCCAGATTCGGCAGACCGACGGTGCGCGCAGCTTGATGATCGAAGCTGTAGCAGAGTTCGATGCTGAGCGGCCCCTGTGGTTCGTATTTGAATTTCTTCGTCTGCCAGTCGTAGGCGTTTTCGGCCCATTCCTGCAGGTACGGCAGGACGATCTTCTCTTCCTTGGTGTTGCATTTGACCGTGAAATGCGGCGTGTCGGCGCTGACGTAACGCGGCGGAATGTCTTCTTCAAATTTTGAGTTCGCGTCGTCGCCGAATTTCTTACTGACGCCGGTTAGCTGGTCGAGGGCCTGAAGCATGTTCTTGGCCCAGACGTTGAATTTGTTTTTGCTGAAGGCTTTGTTCAGCAGGCGCTTGCCTTCGGCTTCGCCCGCAGCGCCTTGGCGCGAGGTGCTCATCCCCAAGCCGTAGTAGCCGCGCCAGTAATCGGGATCGAGGTCGATCGCCTTTTTGTAGTAGGCGGGCGCGAGATTGAAGCCGCGCTTGGTTTCCATTGCTTCGCCGATGTCGCAGTAAAAGTCGGCGCACTTTGGGTTGAGGGCGAGCGCGCGTTTTTCGACCTCGACAGCCTTTTCTTTCTGATCAATGTCGAGGTAGTAGTAGGCCAGCATCGCCAGGCCGTGAAGGTGGTTCGGATTCACGGCGAGCGCGGCGTCGATGTGTTTCTTCGCGTCGTCGTAGCGGTCTTCTTCCAGATCGACCCCGGCGGCGAGCAGATTGGAATCGACGTGATTCGGATTGACGGCAAGCGCGTCTTGCAGCAGCTTTTCCACATCATCCAGTTTGTGCATCGTCTGCAGGATGATCGCGGCCTGACCGGCGAGCGCGTCGGGCAACTTCGGGCGGATTTTTCCGAGCACCGCGTAACGCTGCGCGGCGAGGTCGAAGCGGTACTTTTCGTGAGCGAGGCGGGCGGACCACAAGATGATCTCGGGCGCGGGACCGCGGCGCTTGCCGGCAAGTTCCTCGCCGTCCTGGTACGCGCCGAACGCTTCCTGCGGCTCGTCGTTCTGAATGCCGAGCGCGACGTAAGCGTATTCGCGCGGATCTTTGACGTCGTCGGAGTTGAAGTACTGTTTCTTCGCGTTCCACAGTTCGAAGAAATGATCGGTTGTCTTCTTCAGGTTTTCGCGATCGCTGAAGAGCCGGTAGATCGGCACGCGCAGAGCCCACGCGCGCTGGTTATCCGGTTCAGCCGAGATGACTTTATCGAACGCTTCGAGCGCCTGTTTGTATTCGCCGCGTTCACAAAGAAGTTCAGCGTTGAGGGACTGCGCGGTCGTGTCCTTCGCGTTGGCCTTGAGAAGATCGGCGCAGAGCGTTTGGGCGTCCTGAAGCTTGCCGCGGATGCGATAGGCTTCGATAAGAACCAGAGCGACGTCGCGACGTTTGGGAGAGTCGGCGGCCTGTTCGCCGAGGGCTTTTTTGAGCAGGTCTTCGGCGTCGGCGTATTTTCCGGCGGCGATGTTTTCCTGGCCCCAAGCGGCGGCGTCATCGGTTTCGGCGGAGAACAGAGGAAGCGAGAAGAGAGTCGCGAGCAGAAGAAACCGGAAGTATCGTCTCATAACTGAACTCCGTAGCGCGGCGCTCCACTGCTGACACAACGCGTCTTGACATAAGTTAGACGTTTGCGGCGTTTGAAAGAAGATCAAATCTGAGAAAAAGGGACGCATGTGTGGCACGGGCAGGCCGCGCCGCACTCTGTGCGTCGATATCACGGACCGGCGATTGTTCGCGGCGCGGATTGCCCGTGCATTGGGACGCGGGGCTTGGCTGGGACCGCTGGAGGTTCAGGCCGGGAACCCGTGAATCCGAGGAAGCGCTGGATCGGCGAAGTTCTCTTGGTAATAGAATCGCCAACTGGACCAACGCCACTGATCTGGCCCATTTGCCAGGCCGCGGCGGACTGGGTTGTTATGCAGGTACTCAGCGGCCCGCACACATTTATCGACGGTCAGCAAATTGCGGTCGTGCCCTGGACCTTCTTGCCAATATCGAAACACGCACTTCCCGGGGCGCTCCAAAACTCTCAGCGCCTGCAAGTGCTGGCTTTGCGAATCCTGCAAAACCTTCTTCATGTAGTCTGAAAACGGTTTCTTTATTGCATAGAGAAGGCGGCTAATGCTGTACTCATCAAGCGCCGGATGGACCAGCAGGTGTACGTGTTCCGGCATGTACACAAAAGCCACCAATCGGAATTGATGTCTTTCAAGCGCTCGATCGAGAACGCGCGAGAATGCGTCACGGCGTCTGTCGTCGTTGAGCAATGGCAGGTGCTGGTAACAGGAGAAGGTCAGCAGGTGGGCATGGCCCGGTTCATTGAAGTGCTTGATTCGCTTGTGGTCAATCTCGAAGTCAGGCATGCGAACACGATACCGCCCAACAGCTCTTCGAGCAATCGCGCGCTCTACACGGGCAATCCGCGCCGCGAACAGCCGTCTGTCCGTGATACGGACGCACAGAACGCGGCGCGGCCTGCCCGTGCCACACATCGTCCGGAGCAGCGGGCGAGACGGCCGCACTACGTATGAAAAAAGGCGCCCAATGTGGGCGCTTTTTTCTGTGTCGCATTCTGTTTTAGTTACTTTTCCTTCTTGTCCTTTTCGATGCGGTTGGCGCGGAGGAAGTCGGTGATGAGCTTGCCGGAGCGGGAGACCTGGCCGAGGGCTTCGGCGGCGATGTCCTTGATCTCCTGATCGGCTTCGGACTGCGCTTTGACGTAGATTTCTTCCAGGCCTTCCTTCTGCACGTAACCGAGGGAGCGCAGAGCGTTGCGGCGCAGTTCCACGGCGTTGTTAGCGTCGAGGAAGACGGCTTTCAGTTTGTCGGCGACTTCCTTCTTTTCCTTTCCGCCTTCAATGCGGCCCAGGAAGACAGCGGCCGGATTGCGCACATCATCCGGGCGGTTGAACAACGCCTTCGTGCAGGCGACAACCGCGTCGTCCAGGACGATGTTGGTGTCGCGCGGATCGATCTTCGTTAGAGCTGTCGCGCAGGCGACGGCGACTTCGCGGGCTTTGCGCTTGGGGGCCGCTTCGCCGGCGCGCTTGGCCAGAACGCCGTCAACGGCAACCTTCAGGTCGTTGCCGGCCATCTCACGTTCGACCAGCGGGATGTCCATGCCGAAGCGAGACTGAATCAGCGTGCGGTCCTTGTTGGCGTGCAGAATAGAGGCCGGCATGTAGCGGGTGCGAACGTCGGCTTTCAGTTCTTCGATCAATTGCTCAGCGCTGAGGTCGCGGCGGAGCACGTCGGAGATGATGGCGATGTCCTTGGGCGGGAAACTGCGAGCGATGACCAGAGCGTCGCGACCGCTGGCGGCGAGCGTCACGCCAAAGTTCATCTTGTCCAGCTTGGCGCGGAGTTCGTTGGCGGCGTTCAGGTTCTCTTCGACGATCAGGATCTGCGGCGGGCGGTCTTCGCCAACGCCGCGGCCCAGGATCGTGCCGACTTTTTCACTGCCGATCCAGCGCGTCGGGAAACGATCGATGGAGGCCAGCGCAAGCGCGCAGGCGTACTGCACGGATTCATCGGCGCTGTCGAGACCGTTGACCAGAGCGGAGGTCGAGACGGGAGTCGGCGGCGGCGGAACAACGCTCGGCGGAAGCGGCACGGCGACTGCGGCGGCGTCCTTGCCTTCTTCCTTCTTCGGCTCAGCGACGGCTTCCTTCTTCTCTTCCTTGCTCTCGTCTTTCTTCTTGCCGTTCTTGAGGGTCGGATCGACGGTCGGGATTGCGTAGACTTCGACAGAGTCCTTCTTCAGCGTCACCTTGACGATCGCGCCTTCGGTCTTCACGGCAACCGGAGCGCCGCCAGACTTGACGATGACCGGGTCTTTTCCGGGGATCGCTTCGACGGTGACTTCGGGGGGCGGCGTGAGCAGTTCGCCGGTGGGGTCGAGCGCGGCGAGTTCCTTCGCCAGGCAGCAACCGACCTGCGGCAGACGCGAATGGCCGGGGTACTTCTTGAGATCGACGTGCACCTTCGCCAGCGCGGCATTGACGTTTTCTTTGCCGACGGCGGCGATGAGACGCTTGCAGTCGATGAGTTTCTTGTCCCAGGCTTCGATTTCTTTTTTCTCTTCAGCGGAGAAGGAGTTCTGCGCGGGCTGTTCGGTGCAGATATCGAGAAGATCCTTGACCTCTGTGTACTCAGCCGCCTGGACGGAAGCCCACAAGGAGAGGAACAGCGGGTTGTCGGAAGCGAGCGCCAGGCCTTTCAGGACGTTGTCTTCGGCCATCTGTTCGTTCCAGGCCCACAGCGGGTACTGCACGGAGACCAGATCGCCGGCGTCGTTCAGGTGCCAGACCATTCCGTCGATGTCTTCGGCTTCTTCAGCCACGCCCGCGCGATCAAGGAAATAGCGGTTGGCCAGATCGTAATAGTATTCCGGAGCGGTGCGCATCTTGGCCGGTTCGATGCCCGTGATGCGCTGGAGCGCTCGCGCGGCGTAGTTTTTGATCGAGGGCTGTTCATTGGCGTCTTCAACGCGTGCCTTCAGGGCCGGAATTCCGCGGGGATCGAGCGGCTGCATTTCGGCCAGAATCAGCACGGCGTTTTCGCGCATGAGCGGATCTTTGTGGGCGAGCAGTTCAATGACGGGCAGGACGGCGCGGGGGCCCATGCGGCCGATGGCGATGCGGGCGTTGGTGCGGTAATCTTCATGCGTGGCGTCTTTTAGGTACGGCGCGATGATGGGAATCGAGTAGTGGCCGAGTTCGCCGAATTCGCGGTACAGAAGGGCGCGTTCGTCTTCGGTCGTGGTGGGTTCGACGAGGCGCTGAGCCATCTTGGCCATGCGTTCCTTGTCGGCGAGTTTGCGGACCTGGTATTTGCGGTAGGACTGCCAGATGTAGGTGGGTTCGTTGCCCATGCGCACATTGGCCATCATCTGAGCCATGACGCGGGCGCCGGCTTCTTCGACCAGGCGCGCGATGATTTCGTTGCGCGGGTCGAGCGCCATGACGTCTTTGAGCTTGCGCTGGGCGTCGGCGTATTTGCCCTGCTGATACAGGTCCACGCCTTCGCGGAACAGCTTCTCGATTTGCGCTGTCTTGTCTTCTTCCGCGCGCGCGGACGTCGGAACGTAGCATGCGCAGACTGCCGCCACCAGGACCGCCGCCAGAACTCGAGTGCGACCGATCATTACGATGTCCTCCCAGGGGCACTTTTGAAGAGCCCACAACCCCCACGTCACAAAACTTGTGCACCACAGCCTGCAATCTGCGATCTGGACGCAGTTCGGGCACCAGCGAAACAGCTAACACTTGTGGAGACTCTGGCGCGAAAACAAACCCTAGCCGTATTACAGAGTCCCTGTAACCCGCCGTGAAATCCAGAATTAAGGGGGAATCGTACTTTCAGGATAGAGACTGTCAAGGATGAAAAGGGGGTGGTGTGGCACGCATCTGGCTGGCGCGTCTCTTTGCGCCAGGCTCATGCGTGCGATCAGCCCAATGCACGCACGAGATTGGCGCCAAAAAGACGGCGCCAATCTCGTGCGTGCCACCTTAGGTGGCTTCATCGTTAAAAATGATGGCGATTTCGTTGCAGGTGGCGCAGCGGACGGCGACGGTGAGCATATCCAGGTCGTTTTCGTCCAAAGCGTCTTCGGGATAGGTCCAGCCGAGGACGACTTCAAAGGTATGGCTGCCGCAACTGCATTTATATGGAAACGTCGGCGGGGTCAGGCCGGTCTGGCGTTTGACGCCCCAGTACAGATCGCGGTCGTAGACGAGAATACGCCGCTCACAGCGGCGGCAGAAAGCGTGCACGACGCCCTGTTCATCGTTGATCTTCAAGGAAAAGAAGCGACAGTCGAGGCGGCGGTCTTCCGTCGAGGCGTCAGGGACTGAAGACGGGGCCACGACCTTCGCGCGGGAGCTTTCGATGTTCTGCTTGCGGACCAGCGCTGTGCGTTCCTCGATGCTGGATTTTGCCCCCGGTTCGGACCGCGCGGAGCGAATGACGCCGCTTTCAACACACTGACAGCGCAGACTGCTCATGGACGAGATGGGGTGGTCCACGCTGTTGCGGACGATGTCGGCAATCGCGTCGGTGCACTCGGTGAGATAGCGGTGCAGGTGGATGGGACCAGTAAAGCGCGTTTCGCCGCTCATGTGTGAAACCAAGTCTGGAGTCTGGAGTCTAGAGTCTGGAGTCGAGAGTCTCCGCCGTTGACTCCAGACTCTAGACTCCAGACCCCGGACTTTCCGCACATCATCCTTGGGGGGCCGGGGTCAGAATGCGGCCGCAACTGGGACAACACACCAGTTCTTTTCCGATCAGAACGAGATTGTGAACTTGTGGGGGGATCTTCATGAAGCAGGCGGAGCAGATTCCCCGGCCAACGGTTGCGATTGCGTTTCCGTGGGTGTGAACAATGCGGTTGTAGATGGCCAGTTCTTTATCCGGCACGTCCTTGGCCATTTCATCGCGTTCGGCCTTGAGTTTGTCGTGTTCGACGCCGAGTTCAGACAGTTCCTTGTTGACGCGATCGGTTTCAGCGGCCAGCGCGATTTCGGCCTCGTTCAACGCGCTGGTATTCTTTTCGAGTTCCTTCTCCTTGGTATCGATCTGTTCCATGCGCTCCAGCGCCTTGCTTTCGTTCTCCTTGTTCCAGACGCGCTGGGCATCCATCTGGCGGCGGACGGTGTCGAACTCCTTGCTGGTGCGCAGAACGTTCATCTGCGTGGCCAGGCGCTTGAGCGCTTCCTCGCCGCTCTTGACTTCCAGTTCGATGGAGTCGGCCTCGATCTTCAGCTTGCAGATGTCGCTTTTGATGCGATCGATGTTGAAGCGCAGTTGTTTGGGCCCCTGCTGCTTTTCGGTCAGTTCGCGCGGCAGGCGCTCCATATCTTTTCGGATTGTGCGGATTCGAACGTCGATTTCGTTCAGTTTCTTCAGGCCGTCTATCATTTCTCTCATTGTTTTTCAGGTGTCCGTAGCAGATGAAGCTTCTGGTCCAGCAAAACGTTCGCAGTTATCTTATAGCCTCGCAAATTCGCGGGTTCAATTGCAAAAGAGGGGAGTTGGTGAGTGGTACTTGGTGAATGGTGTCTGGTGGTCTGGTGTCTGGTGAGGCCGGTGCTGCCCCCTCACCCCTAACCCCTCTCCCTCGCGGGGGAGAGGGGAACCGGGGTTATTGCATCCAGGAGGGGACTTTGGGTTTCTCGCCGTCTTTCTTGTCTTCGGCGGGAGGCTTGGGGGCTTCGGTTGCGGGTTTGGGGTCGGCGGCGGGCTTGGGCTGAGTTGCGGGCGCGGGAGCGGGGGCCGTGCTGGGTTGGTCGGGAGCGTCAGGCTTGGCGAAGTCCAGGGGGACGAGCGCTTTTGTCTCGGCGCCAGCCTTCGTGTCGGCAGCGGCGGGTTTGGGCGCAGCTTTGCTGTCGGGAGTAGCGGGCTGAGCCGGCGGCGGCTTGGTGTCCGGCGCTTTGGGCTCCGGCGGAACCCAGCGGTTGGTCTTCGGCCCAACGTCTTGCGGATTCGTGTCGGTTTTGCTGCTGGACGGCTTTGAAGGCGGCGGTTCCTGCTCCTTTTCCTTCTTCTTCGACAACGCGACGGCGAGGCCAACGATCAGCACCAGCGCGCCACAAACCGCCCAAATGATCAAGCTACCGTTGTCACTCTTGCGGACGGGCTTCTTGGGGCGCTTGGCGTGCGGCCCGCCTTCGTGCGGCGTGTGCGCGCCGTGCGGGCCATGAAATGCTCGCGGTCCGATGGCGGGCTTTGCTGCGCCCAGATGTGAATTGCTGCTGGCTTTGGGCAAGGCAGAGTTGCTGGCGGCCTTCGCGGGTGCATCCGCCTTGGGAAGGTTTGTGTTGCTGGATGCCTTGGCGGGCGCGAGTTTCGAGTTACTGCCGGCCTTGGGCGGTTCGGCGTTGGGAAGGTGCGGGTTGCTCGACGCCTTGGCGGGCACGAGTTTTGGGTTACTGCCGGCCTTCGGCGATTCAGCGTTGGGAAGATGCGGGTTGCTCGACGCCTTGGCGGGCGTCAGCATGGGATTGCTCGGCGCCTTGGTCGGATTCAGATGGGTGTTGCTCGGCGGCTTGGCCGGCATCAGCATGGGATTGCTCGGCGCTTTGGCCGGATTCAGATTCGAGTTGCTGCTGGGCTTTGCGGGAGAGAGGATGGGGTTGGACTTTCGCCCGATCATTGCGTTGGTGCCGGAGCTTCGTTTGGGGGCTTCGCCGTTTGAGGAGCCAATCCGAACGCCGCCCGAGGCTGGACGAAGATTACTATGGCTCTTGCGGGTAGCAGGCTCGGGTTCAGGCGGTTTGTGCTGAGAGCAGTAGCGAATTACTTTTTGCGATTCGTCGAAGGGCTCTTCGCTGAGTTTGACGTCCTCGGGCGACAGACGAGCGCCGCAGACTTCGCAGTGGAATATCTTCATACGCGCCGCCCCAAATGGCCCAAGAATCAAGACGTCCTATTGTCCTGCACATTCAACCGCGTTTTACAAGTTAGGGCAAGCGAAAAGCTGGGGTGGTGCTTGGTGAGTGGTGAGTGGTATTTGATTATTGGTATCCACCAGACACCAGACCACTCACCAGATACCAAGTACCAATCACCAAGTACCAAAGTACCAGTTCGAAATTTACCAGTGCACGGGAGCACAAGACCGGGCGGACAGCGCGGTGTATGAGTAGACGTAAAGCTTAGCCTAACTGGAGTTTGCCTCATGCGAACACTTTTTCTCGTCCTGCTTGCAACAGCGGTTGTATCGGCGTTGGGGGCCGAACCGCTGAAGGTGCTGATTTTCAGCGGCAAGAACAATCATGCCTGGCAGCAGACGACTCCGGTGCTGCAGAAGATGTTCGAGGGCAGCGGACGGTTCAGCGTGGAAGTGAACAATGCGCCGGAGAAGTTGGAACCGGAAGCGCTGGCGAAGTTCGATGTGATTGTCAGCAACTGGACGAACTGGCCGGACGTGAACAAGCGCGTTTTCGGCGAGAAGCTGGAAAACGCTTTCCTCGATTTCGTCCGCAACGGCAAGGGCGTGGTGATGATCCACGCGGCCAGTTCTGTCTTCTACACGTGGCCGGAATTTCAGGAACTGGTGGGCTCCTGGTGGAAGATGGGCCAGACCGGGCACGGCGCGGTGCACGAATTCACCGTAAAGGTAGCCGACGAAGAACATCCGATCACAAAGGGAATGAAAGAATTTGTGACCAAGGACGAGCTGTGGCATCGCATGGGGACCGCTGGCGAACTGAAGGTGCTTTGCACGGCGATGTCGGAGAAGGCGAAAGGCGGATCGGGGCTGGTCGAACCGGTCGCGCACTGGCGGACTCTGGGCAAGGGGCGCTGCTTCAACATCGCGCTGGGACACGATACGGGCGCGATGAACAATCCCGGTTTTCAAACGCTGACGTTGCGCGGGACGGAATGGGCGGCGACGGGAAAGGTGACCATCCCTGTTGCCGAGAATCTGCCGGGGCCGGCCGATCCCTGGAAGGAACTGGCCGCGTACAAAGCGGGCGGAAGCCGCAAGGCGCTGACTGAAATCGCCAATCAAGTGCGCGATGGTTCAGCGGACGCGGCCAAGAGCGCGGTTCTGGCGGCGAAACTAGCGGAGGTGCTCAGGTCGGACGCGACGAAGGACGCAAAGGAGTTCGTCTGCGAGCAGCTTAGCGTTATTGGCGGGGAGGCTTGCGTGCCGGCGCTGGCGCCGCTGCTGACGGATGAAGCGCTCAACGACGCGGCACGGTTTGCATTGGAGCGCATTAAAGGAGACGCTGCGGGGGCGGCGTTGCGCGAGGCGCTGCCGGCGGCGAAAGGGCGCGCGCTGGTTGGGGTCTTGAATTCGCTGGGCGCGCGGCGTGAGGCAAAAGCGGTTGCGGCAGTCGCGTCCCCCGCAGGCAGTGGCGATGAACTGGTTAAGGCCGCGGCTCTGGAAGCGCTGGGGCAGATCGGTTCACCGGAAGCCGCGCAGGTTCTGGCAAAGAATCGGCCGGCGGACATGAAGGGCAAAGTGGGGGCCGCCTACGAGCAGGCTTGCCTGCGATGCGGGCAAGTGCTGCTGCAGGATGGCAAGGCATCCGAAGCGAGCGTCGTCTTTCAGGGGCTGCTGGAAGGCGGTACGGCCAGCACGGTGCGCGTGGTGAAACTGGCGGCTCTACGCGGTCTGCTGGCGGCTCAACCGGCGGAGGCTCAGGCGCGCGCGATCAAGGCGCTCTCCGATTCGGATCCGCAAGTCGTCGCGGCGGCGCTCAATTTCGTTGCGAACAGCAAGGGCGCGGAAGCGACGAAAGTTTTCGCGGCGCAATTGGCATCGCTGAAACCGGCGGCAAAAGTGATGCTGCTGGAAGCGTTGGCGCAACGCGGGGACGCGATTGCAGCGCCGGCAGTGCTGGCGGCGGCGGACGACAGCGAAGTCAGCGTGCGCGTGGCGGCGTTGAAGGCGCTGGGAGCCTTGGGTGCAGCCGGCACGGAAGCCGGCACGGAGGCCGGCACCACCCTGCCGCTGCTGATCGCGCGCAGTTCCAAAGGGCCAGACGGCGAGCGGCAGGCGGCGCAAAGCAGCCTGGCGCGCATGACGGTTGCGGGCGTGGACGAGGCGATTGTGGCGGCGCTGAAGGGCCAGGAGCCAACAACGCGCGTGCAACTGATCGGGCTGCTAGCATCCCGCGGCGCGAAGACGGCGGCGCCAGCGATACTCAAGGCGGCCAGCGATGCGGATGCAAGCGTTCGGACGGCCGCGCTGGAAGCGCTGCAGGCGGTTGCGGCACCGGCGGACGTGATGGGCATGCTTTTCGTTCTGCGGAAGCTAGAAGAGGAAAAGGATCTTACCACACTGGAGATGAGCATCCTGCACGTTGGCCGCGCGAACAAAGAGCGCGACAAACAGGCTATGCCGCTGGTGTGTGAGCTGACAGGTCACCAAGACCCAGCGGCCAGAAAGGCCGTTACTGTACAGGAACGCAGATCGATCCTGCGTATGCTGAGCCGCATTGGAGGTCAGATTGCACTGAAGGGAGTCAAGTCACAGATCAAGCACAGTGACGAATCCGTTCGCGACGCGGCACTGCGGGCTCTAGCCGACTGGCCCGATCCGGAAGCGAGTCCCGATTTGCTCGCAATCGTTCAGGAGGATGAAAACCTGACGCATCACGTGTTGGCGATGCGCGGGTTCTTGCGACTGGTGACGCTGCCGGGCGCGTTTGAGCGGCCGAAGATGACAGAGCTTTTGCAGCAGGCGCTGACAGCGGCTCGCCGCGACGAAGAGAAAACGATGATCAAGGCGGCGCTCACGCAAGCGGAGTTCGCCACGAATCTGGCTTTGAGCGGCACGGCGAGCAACCTGGACGGACTGGCGCCCGACGGCGGGTCGGGTCCGCCGCAAGCGGCGATCGACGGCGATCCGAAGACCTACTGGGACGAGACGGACGACCAGAAACTGTACCGGCTGCAAGTGGCCTGGCCGCGGCAGGTACCGGTGTGCGCGCTGCGGATCATGGGCTATGGGCACCACGATTTCGCACCGAAGGATTTCGATGTCGTTTGCGACGGGAAAGTGGTGCATGAAGTTCGCGGGGCCGTTTATGACAACAATCATTTGCTGGTCCGGATCCCGCCGACGCAGTGCCAGAAACTGGAGCTGAAGATCACGGGGTACTATGGGAAGTCGCCGGCGATACGGGAGCTGGAGATTTTTGATTTTGGGAAGTTGCCGGAAGTGAAGTGAACGGGGGAACGGACTTCAACGCAGAGACGCAGAGGAGCGCAGAGGTCGCAGAGAACAGACTAGGGTTAAAAACTCTGCGAGCACTTTGCACTCAGCGTCTCCGCGTTGAAAGTTGAGCCATCGAACGCTGAAAGGATGAGGCTATGCCGAAGAATAACGGAACGAGGCGGGCATTTCTGAAGAAGGCGGCGGCGGTGGCGGGGGCGGCCATTGGCGCGCCGTACTTCGTTCCATCCAGTGCGCTCGGGGACGACAAGACGCCGGCGGCCAGCGAGCGGCTGGCGATTGGGTTGATCGGGACCGGGAACATCAATACGTGGCACATGCACGGATTCCTTGGGAACAAGGATTGCCGCATCGTGGCCGTTGCGGACCCGTTCACGGAACGGCGCGAGAAGATGCGCGACCAGATCAACAAGACTTACGGGCAGAACGTATGCACGGACCATTTGGATTTTCGCGATCTGCTGGCGCGAGCGGACGTGGATGCGGTGTGCATCGGCACGCCGGACCACTGGCACGCGATCATGAGCATTCTCGCGATGCGTTCGGGCAAGGACGTGTACTGCGAAAAGCCGATGACGCACACGATCGCCGAAGGGCGCGCGGTCGCGGACACGGCCGTTCAATACGGGCGAATCTTCCAGACGGGAATTCAGCAGCGGTCGGGCGCGAACTTCAGATATGGCTGCGAGCTGGTTCGCAACGGACGCATCGGGAAAGTTCATACGGTGCGAGTGGGCGTGGTCGGGATCAACGGTGGGATTCAGGCGGGCAAGACGTTTCCGACGACGCCGGTGCCGGCCAACTTCGATTACGATTTATGGCAAGGACCGGCGGCGCTGCGGCCGTTCAGTTCGGAGCGCGTTGAGCGCGGCGACAAGGCTTGCTACTGGTACTACATTTCGGATTACACGATCGGGTTCCTCAGCGGCTGGGGCGTGCATCACGTTGACATCGCTCAGTGGGGCATCGGGATGGACCATTCCGGGCCGGTGGAAATCAACTGCACGCAAGCTCTGATCCCGCCGGACGGGTTGATCGATGACGTCATTTCCTGGAACAGCGAGCTGACGTATTCGAACGGCGTGAAGGTGAGTTTCAGCGACAACAACAATCCGAATCCGATCGGGATCCGCTTCGAAGGCGACGCGGGACGGGTCTTCGTGGACCGCGGCCGGATCGACGCCGAACCGAAGAGTCTGCTCAAATCGGTCATCGCGCCGGGCGAAATTCATTTGTACGAAAGCCCGGAACACCATCGGAATTTCCTGGATTGCATCCGTTCACGAAAACTCTGCGCGGCGAACCCGGAGATTGGTCATCGCGCGACGGCGGCGTGCAACCTGGTCGAAGTCGCAGCTCGGCTGGGGCGAAAGCTGAAGTGGGATCCAGTGAAGGAGCAGTTCATCGGCGATGAGCAGGCGAACCGGATGCTGTCGAAGACGCCGAGAAGCCCCTGGAAAGTGTAGTGAGGCTTGAGACTTGAGGCTTGAGGCTTGAGGCTTGAGGCTTGAGGCCGTGGCCGATAGCCCAAACAAAATGCGAATATTTATGCAAGTTTTTTACCCCGCATTTCTCACCACTCCGGATTTTTTGCGCCTGCGTGTCGATAAACCGCGTTCGGGCAGACTCGTGCCCTCAAAGAGGTCATGACGCGTGCGGCTGCAGCTTCGATGACGGTCAAAGAAGGCGGTTTTGCGACGTCGGGACAGAGTCTCTCTGCGTTCGTTATATTTGAGCCTTCTGGGAGCGACTGCGCGGCGCATCAGCAGCGCAGCGGGATTGCGCGCAGGCGCTGGTACACGTCAGACAGAAGTTGTTTCAGTGGGTAGCCGGCCGCGAGCGAGAGCCA
>DASXUX010000016.1:0-3077 GCA_036504595.1 Planctomycetota bacterium
GGCGATGTGCTTGGGGTGGCTGTTGATCTTGGGGGTGTTGTTGGCATAGTTCGGCGTGCCGTCGGTGCGGGAGCTGTCGCCGTGGCAATGGTTGCAGGTGATCGCCCCGTTGTCGGTCCACTTCGGCCAGCCGTAGGCGCCGTTGTCGTAGGCCGCCTGGTTGATCTTGGTGCCGGTGCTGTGGCAGTAGACGTTGCTGCACGTCTTGGATGCGAGGGTGTACACCCCGGCGTTCTTGACGTCGTTGTCGTTGGGGTTCCAGGCGACCAAGACCTGGGGCGTGGAAACGTTGACGTGCCCGGACTTGTTGGTGATGGTGATGCCGTCCTGGGTGGTGGTCCAGTGGCAGGTGTTACAGCCGATCGCGTAACCCACCACCGTGTTGTCGACGTGCTTCCGGTGGGAACCGTAGGTCGGCGGATCGACGAGGGAGGTCTTGTGGCAGGTGCCGCAGGCGCCGGATGTGTTGTCGTTCCAGGTCGGGGCCCCGACGTATCCGGACCAGACGCGGGCCGAGGCGGAGTTGGCGTGGCAATAGAGGCCCTGGCAGGCACCGTTGCCCAGAGCCGTAGCGGTGGCGGTGCCGCTGACGTTGTCGGCCAAGACGCCCGCATAAGTAGGACCGTTCGCGTTGGCCGGGTTGATCGCGCCGTCGAACTTGATCTTGACATTGGCGGGCGCGTACTTCGCGCCCCAATCGGCGCCGCTGGTGACGTTCGAGGCGTTATGGACGGTGTTCCGGTAGTGGCACACGGAACATGCGTAGGCGTAACCGCCTTCAGGGTTGGGATTGACGTGCTTGTCGTGGATCGGTGACAGGCGATGCGTCCCGGCGACATAAGCCGCGCCTCCGGGCGAGTGGCAACTGTTGCAGGCGGTGATGAAGCTGCCGACGCCGGTGGTCGATGCGTGGGGGTGGCAGCCGGAGCAATCGGTGCCGGGACCTACACTGGCCTGGACGTGATCGGAAACGTCGCCCAGGATGGTGCCGGGCGTGCCGGTGTTGCCCAGCCGCTTCTGGTGGCAACCGGGGTTGTCGCATAGGCTGGCGACCGTCGCGGTGTTGTCGTTGCGCATGTAATCGGTCTTTGACGTGTACCGGACGGTCTTGCCCATTATAACGGACTTGATCATCCGGATGTTGTTGTCTACCCCGTTGCCGTGCATGTCGTGGCAATGGAGGCAGGACGCCGAGCCGGGGGTCGAATTGACCTTGCCCGTGCCGGCGTGAAGATGACGATCGAAATGGCAGGAGCCGGTGGAGCAGTTCGACTCACCGCTGCGCTTCAGGGTTTTCTCTTCGGGGTTGTCGACCACGCCGTCGTAATCGTCGTCGAGTCCGTTGGTGGAGAGATCCTCGGTCAACGTCGCCTTGTTGGTGTCTTCGGAAACCAGCAGCCGTTTCAGGTTGGTCGGGGTACGGTGCGCGATTGAGGAATCATGGCACTGGATGCACATGATGCCCATCGAGATGTTGGAGGTCGAGGTGGCGCGGCCGTGTCCGACGTTGACGTAGGTGTTGTCGTTGTGGCAAATACCCGTGCAGTTCGAGGCTGAGACCAAATTGACGGACTGTGAGGGAAGCAGCCGGCCTGAGTCTCCCCGTTCGCCGAACAGGTTTTTCTGGGTGCCCGAATAATGCGTCTCGTGGCAGTCGACGCATTTGGAGGTGCGAAGCGCGGTCTTGCTGGGTTCCTTCAGTTGCCCCATCGTTCCGGCGTTATCGAAGGCGCCCCAGCCGTAGTGCCCCATCTTGTAACCGCTCGTGGGGCCTGTTGAACCGTTGTGGCAGATATTGACGCAGAAACTGTTGGAGGCGTGCGAAATGCTATTGTCCCATGATGCCGCCCCGCCTTGAAGCATGACCGGGTTGGCGGTGCGGCCGGACGCGTCGGGATGTTCCGGATAGCCGCCGGCACCGGTTCCGGCGTTGGCCGTCGCATTGGACACGGCGTGGCAATCGGTGCAGCCGATCTGGTTGGCCGGCTCTGGCCAGGTATTATCCCAGTTGGACATCCACCGGGTCGTGTTGGTGTTGGGCGAAAGCGTGATGTTCCGGGTCGTGGTCGCGTTGTCGAACGAATAGGTGCGGTCGACGGGGTGCTGCGACTGCTTGCCGTTGAACTGCTCGAGGACATCCTTCATCCGCGTGGTGCTGCCGTTACTGAAGTGGCAGAACGTGCAGCCGACCCCCTTGGGGCCCGAGGTGGCCTTCATGCTCGGGGCCTTGCCGCCGTTGATCGTCTTCATATTCGGCAAGGATCGGGCACCGGCGCGGAGATAGGCGGTGTTGTCCTCCGCCAGCACCGCCTGCATGACGTGGCAGGGGTTGCAGTTCGTGGTCTCCGGGTAAAGATTATGCTTGGCGAAAGCCGCATTGGGGAAAAACGCCGACAACACCCCAAGAAAGCAAAGAAGAATTGGCAATATCCGCCGAACTGGCTTCCCGAATCTCATGTGCGTCCCTTCGAATCGTCTACTGGTCATTCCAAAAATACCTATTACTACTTTCTTTTGAACCGAATTTCCACAAAATATCTCGTTCCCGTCATCAATTGCCGTGGCACACGGTATTGCAGAATTGCCCCGTGGCGTTGTAGGCATCTCCCCGAAGCATGTAGTTGGTCGTTGCCCCCGGGAAGTTGGTCGGAGCCGCGCTTCCGTGCGGATCGTGGCACGTGACGCAGGTGCCGTAGCTGGTTCCGTTGTCGGTGTAGGAACCACTGTTGGCGTTGGTCGTCAGGTCCTGGACGAGCCAGACGGCCGGGGCTTCCGAAAACCTCGTTGCATAGTCGGCCGCGTTGGCGATCGGCAGATACCAGTTGTAGGCCTTGGGATCCGGCGGCGTGTTGGCGTGCGCCCTGCCGAAGGTCAGCACGTTGTCGTACGGTGAGACGGAATAATTCGGATGCTCGAGACCGATATGCGAGGAAGGCGACACGGAATGGCAACCCACTCCCGTGGTGCTGCACGTCCGGTCGAACGTCCAGGCGTAATCGGACTTCTTGACCGCGGATGCCGGGAAGAAAGCCGACTTCAGGTGCGCCGTGTTCAGGTTCGGGTTGACGTTGACGGCG
>DASXUX010000017.1:0-47170 GCA_036504595.1 Planctomycetota bacterium
GCTGTGGAAATCGAAACTGCGCTGGTTACACTCTGTCATCGCAAGGCCGTCCTCGTTTCCAGACATCAAAATGTTCCAAGCAAACACTTTGTGTCAGAAACAGCGGCCTTGTCTTATTCATTCGGTGAGAAATGCGGGCTAAGGAAGCTCGGCATCCGGTGCCGCCCCTGCATCAGAGGCGGCACCGGACGACAAATATCGCACCTTGAACGCAGGAACGTCGTAGCCTGAAGCGCGGCAAGCACTGCGGCCATGGCCATCGGGATGACCACTTTATGGATTCCCAGTGCCAACTGACTTCCTCCAGCGCCTGCGCCGGAGGGCTGGGCCGTTCTCCAGAAGAACGGGTTCTTGCCACCCCTTGCGGACAGCATTGGCTCCTGCGGTCGGCTCCAAGGACGCTCGAATCACGGAAAATCATTGAAGTAAAACGGCCGTTTGAGTATCTATCAAGTGGGGACGTTCGGTTTTCGTGAAGCAACCGGTGGGAATAAGACGTGTCGCGCCTGAATACCGTTGCGGCTTTTGTTCTGCTCGCCAACCTGCTCCTGACACCGGCGCGATTGCTCGGCGATCATGGCTTGTTCACGGCCTCTGCGAGTTCGCGCCTGAGTGCCGGTCTGCACCAAAAGGTTTCTTCCGAAGGCGACCGGGGCACGAAGACACCGGTGCGATTCCACGCTCGGTTGTCGCGTGCGCTCGTGCGGGAGATATCGCAAGGGTATAAACTTTGGGGCGGCGACGCAGCCGTTTCCATGCATGAGATGGCCCTTGTGGCTGCGCCCCTTGGGAACTTCGACGCCATTTGCCTGTCGCTTGTTACCTCCGCCCCAAATCCGATTCTTCACATGCAGTCTCGCCTCAACCTGTAACGCCCTCTCATCATTTCCGGACCGAATTTCCGGCCTCGTCTGGTGGCGCGACTCTCGCGTCGCAGTTGCGAATCTGATTTACGGGGGAAAGGGGCTTTCGATGTGGGATACTTTGTTCGCCCTATGTGCCGCGCTGTTTGTCGCCGGCATTCTATTGCTCCTCGTCTTGGGTGCGCTGATCAGCGGTCTCGGCGCCAAGAGGCCAAACCGATAGCACGTTTAGCGTGCCGGCGCTAGAATCAGCATTGAAATCCGGCGTGTCCGATCATAGCCGAGTGAGAGTAAATGGGTGTCCGTTAATCGTCAACGAGCGTGCCTGCGAGGGTAAAATGCGCCTTCCCATCAAGATTTTCAGTTGGCTTGTCGCCTCAGCGGTTATTGGGGGTTCCGGCTATTACGGCTACTCGAAAGTGACCGCGACCCCCGAACGCATCTATAAGACCGCTGCCGTCAAGAAGGGCGGCTTGGTCGCCACGATCACCGCCACGGGAACCGTCGAACCGGAGGAAGTGGTCGATGTCGGCGCTCAAGTGGCCGGCCAGATCAATTCCTTCGGCGTGGACAAGGCCGGCAAGCAGGTCGATTACGGCTCATTCGTCGAGGCCGGAACGGTTCTCGCCAAAATCGACTCCGCTCTGTACGACGCGACCTTGGCGCAGGCGAAGGCGCAACTCGATGTGGATCGCGCCGGCGTCGCCAAAGCAAAATCCGACGCCGAAACGGCGAAAGCCAAACTCGATCAATCCAAAGCGGATCTCGAACAGCTCAAGGCAAAGGTCGGTCAAGCGCTGACGGATTTGGACATGTTCAAAGCCAAACAGGACCAGACAAAAGCGGACGTGGAGCAGTTTCAGGCGAAATTCGAGCAGGCGCAGCGCGACTGGGCCCGCGCTCAGAAACTCGGGCCGTCCGACGTACTTTCTCAGGAAGCCTTTGATGCCTACAAAGGCGTCTTCGAGGCCGCCAAGGCGGGTTTGGCGTCCGGGAAAGCCATCGCGGTGCAAACGAAGTTCTCCATTGCATCGCAGGAATCGGTCATCGCTCAGGCCCAAGCCAATGTTGCTTCGCAGACGGCCGTGATCGCCCAGGCTCAAGCCAACGTCGTTTCGTCCGAAGCGGCCATCCAACAGGCGGAAGGTGTCGTCGCGCGCGACGAAGCCACGGTGCGGGGCGCCCAAATGAACGTGAATTACTGTACAATCAAGTGCCCCGTCAACGGCGTAATCATCGACCGTCGCGTCAACATTGGCCAGACTGTCGTGGCAAGCCTTAGCGCGCCCAGTCTGTTCTTGCTGGCGAAAGACTTGACCCGGATGCAAGTCTGGGCGTCGATGAATGAAGCGGACATCGGCAATATTCACCCTGGACAACCGGTCACTTTTACGGTCGATGCCTTTCCAAATACGACGTTTAAAGGCTCGGTCCGCAAGGTACGGTACAACGCCACGATGACGCAGAACGTGGTGACCTACACGATCGAAGTTGAGACCGACAACTCGAACGGAAGACTTCTGCCGTATTTGACCGCGAACGCGCTGTTCGAAGTTGCGCGGCGCGAGGATGTGCTGCTGGTTCCCAATGCAGCGCTGCGCTTTGTGCCCCAACGAGACGAAGTCGCGCCGAGTGCCCTCGACGAATTGGATGCTCCACGACGCCGCCCAAGCGATGCCCGAACACCCCCCGGCGATGGAGCAGCGGAGCCTGCGAAGACAAAGGCGGAGCCCGGGGCGGCGAAGACGGAACCGGCGGCCGGAAAACCGGAACGCACTGGCAGACCTTCTCGCGGGCGCGTTTGGATCAAGAACGGCGAACTCCTTAGGCCCATCCGCGTTCGAACCGGCATCACCGACGGCGTGAATACGGAAGTGACGGGCGATGAATTGAAGGAAGACCTGCCGGTCGTCGTCGGACGGCAACTCTCGGGCGAGACGGGCGCAGCGGGCGGGACGACCAATCCATTCGCGCCGACCAACCCGTTCGGGCGGCGAAACTCGGGCTCGGCGTCGCAGGCGCAGCCCAAAAAGGACTGAACTCTTCACCCCAAGCGCTGTCTTTGCATTCGGAGATGTTATGGAACTCATGGAGTTGAAGGACATCACGAAGACCTTTCACGTCGGCGAACTCGACCTCCAGGTCTTGAAGGGCATTACGTTGACGGTCAAGCGCGGCGAGATGGTCGCTTTGATGGGCCAGTCGGGTTCGGGCAAGACGACGCTGATGAACTTGCTCGGCTGCCTGGATCGTCCTACATCCGGCACGTACTGTCTGGACGGACTGAATATTTCGGCAATGACGGCCGATCAGCGCGCGCTGGTCCGCAACGAGAAAATCGGCTTCGTGTTTCAAAGCTTCAACCTGCTTGCGCGAACCACGGCGCTGGACAACGTGACCATGCCACTGACCTACACGGCCACGCACCTGAGCGAAAGCGAAGGGCGCAAGCGCGCAACCGTCCTGCTCGGCCGCATGGGGCTCGCCGACCGGATGGATCACCATCCGTCGCAACTCTCCGGAGGGCAGCAGCAACGCGTGGCGATCGCGCGCGCGCTGATCAACAACCCGCCGCTGCTGTTCGCCGACGAGCCGACTGGGAATCTCGACTCGAAAACCAGCAAGGAAGTGTTGGAGATGTTCAAGAAAATCAACGAAGAGCAGGGCATCACCGTCATCCTGGTGACGCACGACGCCGAAGTCGCCCGATGCGCCAAACGCATCGTGCGGCTCAGCGACGGCCTGGTCGTTGCCAACGAGTACGCCGACGCCTCGGCGGCGCGGCACTAGGCGTTGGCGAAACCGCGCGCCGCGCGACAGTCGCGGCAAACCGTGCATCGACAACCGTTTAGCGGAGTCCGCAAGTGAAGATCTCTCGAACCCTCAAAACCGCCGTCAATGCGCTGCGCCGCAACGTGATGCGGGCGGCGCTGACCACGCTGGGAATCGTGATCGGCGTTGCGGCCGTCATTGCGATGATGGAAATCGGCAAGGGTTCTTCCACCGCGATTCGGCGCACGATCGAAAGCATGGGCGCCAACAACCTCATGATCATGCCGGGCCAGGCCGCCAGCGGCGGCGTCAGCTTTGGCGCGGGGTCCATCATGACGTTGACCGCCGCGGATAGCGGCGCCCTCGTGCGCGATTGTCCAGCGGTCCGCGTGGCCGCGCCGGTTGTGCGCGCGCGCACACAGGTCGTTTACGGAAACAAGAACTGGGTTCCCATGACGATTTATGGAACGACTCCGGAGTTTCTTGACGTCCGCGACTGGACGGTTCTTCTGGCGGGCGATCCGTTCACCGAGCAGGACGTGCGCAGCACCGCGAAAGTTTGCCTCATCGGAGCGACGCTGGTCCGCGAATTGTTTGCCGGAGAGTCGCCTATTGGCAAGGAAGTTCGCGTTCAGAACGTGTCCTTCAAAGTGATCGGCGTGTTGTCGCGCAAGGGCGCGAACATGATGGGCATGGATCAGGACGACATTCTTCTCGCTCCGTGGACGACCATCAAGTACCGCGTCACGGGTCAATCGGCGACAACGACGAATCAAAGCGCAGGGACCGGCAGCCAATCGGTGAATACACTCAGCACGCTTTATCCCGGCACGCCGGGTGGATTGTATTCCGTCCCGTCCGCGATACAGAGCGCCGACACCCCGCAGCCGATCCGTTTTGCCAACGTCGATCAGGTCGTGGTTGCCGCGCGAACGCAGCAGGAGATTCCCGACGCGATCACGCAGATCACGGAAATCCTGCGTGAACGCCACAACATCCGCGCCGGAGCTCCGGAGGATTTTCAAATTCGCGATATGACCGAGATGACCAAGGCGCTGTCGTCCACGACGGAACTGATGACCAACCTGCTGCTCTGCGTCGCCATGATTTCTCTGGTGGTCGGCGGCGTCGGGATCATGAACATCATGCTTGTTTCCGTCACGGAGCGCACGCGCGAGATCGGATTGCGCATGGCTGTGGGCGCACGGCCGCGCGACATCTTGAGCCAGTTCTTGATTGAGGCGGTGGTCTTGTCTTTGGCCGGCGGAGCGTTTGGGATCGGACTTGGCAGACTGACCTCGTATCTGGTCACTTACATCAAGAAGTGGCCGACTGAAGTATCGCTGCCGGCGATCTTTGCAGCAGTCATTGTGTCGGGTAGCGTGGGAATCATCTTTGGCTTTTACCCGGCATGGAAAGCATCGCGGCTCGATCCGATCGACGCGTTGCGATACGAGTAACGACGCGCGTTCGGCCGCAGACTACGGCGTGGAGGGGGTGAAATGGGTGCCAATCGTGTGGGCATTGCCAGCCGAACGGGTTTCGCGCTGCTTCTGTTTATTTGCGCGGGGTGCTCGGTTGGCCCCAGTTTTCATCGGCCGAACGCCGAGGTTCCCGAGAGTTGGCCATCCCTTGCCAATGCCGTGAAACCGTCGCCCGATCAACCACCTGCGGAAACCGATCTCACGCAATGGTGGATCCAGTTCAAAGATCCGGCACTGGACAAACTTGTAGCTGACGCCATCGCGGGCAATCTCACGCTCAAGCAAGCCGAACTGCGTATCCTCCAAGCCCGCGCAAACCGCGGAATCGCGGCCTCAGGTTTCTGGCCGCAGGTTAGCGAGAACAACCAGCACCAGTACAGTCGCACGCCGACGGTCGATCCGACGGGGAAGACGTTCGGCGCTATTCGCAATTTCTTCCAACTTGGCTTCGATGCCGCCTGGGAAATCGACATCTTTGGCGGCACACGGCGCGGCGTGGAAGCCGCAACTGCCGACATCGAAGCGTCCGTCGAAGACCGGCGAGACCTGTTGGTAACGCTGGTGTCAGAAGTAGGGATTGACTACATCGCCTACCGCAGCTTCCAGAAGGAACTGGAGATCGCCCGAACCAACCTTGCAGCTCAACAGAAGAGCGCGGAATTGACGAATCAACGTTTTCGCGGCGGTCTGGTCACCGCGCTGGATGTCGCCAATGCGCAGGCTCTGGTGGCGACGACGAAAGCGCAAATTCCCGTGCTGGAGACGGCTGCGCAGCAAACGAGCTACAGCCTGGCGATTCTGCTGGGCCGTGAGCCCACCGCGCTGGACGCCGAACTGAAGGCCAGTGCGCCGATACCGCCTCCGCCGCCCGCTATCCCGATGGGCCTGCCTTCCGAACTGCTGCGCCGCCGCCCCGACATTCGGCGCGCGGAAGCGCAGATTCATGCGGCGACGGCGCGCATCGGCGTCGCCGAGGCGGATCTATTCCCCAAGCTGCAACTTACCGGAGGCGCCGGAATGCAGGGGGCCAGAGCTCCCACGCTGGTTCATTGGGCCAATCGCTTTTGGAATGTCGGGCCAACGGTGAACTGGCAAGCCTTTTCCGGCGGGCGCATTCTGTCCAACATCAAGCTGCAAAAGGCACTGGAGCAAGCCAGCGTGCTTGCTTACCGGCAGACTGTGCTGACGGCGCTTCAAGATGTCGACAATGCGCTCGTCGCCTATGCCGGAGAGAAAGAACACCTTCAAGCTCTCGCCGAAGCGGTAAGAGCCAATCAGCAGGCCGTCGATCTCTCGCTTAAGTTGTACTCGGACGGAAAGACCGATTTCCTGAATGTACTTAGCGCGCAGCGCTCGCTCTATCAGGCGCAGGACTCGCTTGCGCAAAGCGAGCGCAGTCTTGCCACCAATGTGGTAGCGCTTTACAAAGCCCTTGGCGGCGGTTGGAGCGAGGCAGAATTTGCGAAACCCAACGACGACACGCAGCAGAAGGAGAAGGTCAAACCGCCGGAGCAATGAGTCGTCTTCGAGGAGAATCCGGCGCCGGGTCGCATCGTCATTTCAGTTCCCAGCTTAGAAATGATGGACGTCCATGGTAACGATCGTGTCCCCCACTTCTTACTTATTCTTTAGCAGCTCGGCCATCGCCTTGCCCATGGCTTCACCGACATCCATATAGACTTCAGCCTTGCCGCCGTAATGACTGTTTCCGCTGCCGCCTTGCGCCATGGGGTTGGAATAGACTGTGGCCACGTTGCCCTTGAACTCCGGGTGCTTCCCGCTGTTGCCGTCAACCGCGAGATGTGCCTCAAGGACCTGTCCCTCGGTGCCCCCGCAGCCCTTCGTGGCTTCCCCCAAAGTGGCCAGCACGAACTTCGCGTTAGGCGCATTGAAGTCCTTGCGCAGTTGCTTGATGAAATTGACGAGATTCTGCTCGTAGCGACTCGCATGTACGGGGTTCCCACAGTCCTTCTCGCCCTGCCAAAAGAAGAAGCCCGCGACTTCGTACCCCTTCGCGCCGGGGTAATACTTATCAAGCTCCGAAAGCACCTTCTTCGCGTAAGATGTGTCATCGTCGTATTGTTTGCCGGCATACCAATCAATGGGCTTGCCATTCTTATCGAGCCAGGGCGGAGGCTCCGTCGCCTTGCCTTTGGTCTTGTCCATGTCCCATGAATCGGGCTTGTCCTTGTAGCCTGCAAACACCTTGGTGGCTTTGTTACCCTGTTTGTCTGTGACTTCCGCTTCATACCGCTCACTGCCCGGGGGCAGAAGATCCCAGCCCAGGCTTCGGTTGCCGATACAGCTTTTGAGGATCATCACCGGCGCGTCGATGGCATCCCCCACATCATGCGCAATGCCGAACTCCGGACCGATGGTCTTGCAGGCCTTGACGGTCATCCACTCGTTGTTGAACTGCTGCATTCCTCCGCCTTTGCCGGACATGACGCGCACAAAGCGGACGTCCTTGCGCTCCGCCCAGTTGCCCGCGTCATCTACAAGGTAGCTGTACTTCTTCTTGGCCTTCACCGCATTCTCCAGGGAGCCTTCACCGCCCGCAATCTTACCCATACCAACCATGTTGGACTGCCCCATCAAGATGAACACCTGGACCGGCTTCGTCATGTCGGCAATCTTGGCGGGGCTCTCGGCAGCCACACACCATGGGCTGCACATCAAGATCGCCAGCATTCCTGCGAGACCCGCCATCTTCTTTCGATTCATCGCTCGATCTCCTTAGTCGTCCATGTACCAAACGTCCCTCTACTTCACCGGCTTCAGTGTGAAGTCTTTGATGGTTACTCCACGACTTCCGTCTTGGACTGCAAAGTGAAGCACGTTCTTCCCATCGATCAAAGAGAGTTCGACCGGCTGGGTCTGCTGCCACATGCCGCACGTGTAGGGCGCCGCAATTTCAACCGGCGTTTTGGCCTCGTTTGCCTGAACCAGGAACTTCTGCCCTTCTTGCACCGTCACCACCCGCCCGGTGAGCGCATACTTGCCGGCGTGCGGCACCTCAAATTCGTAATCGGCCTTGAAACCACCGCTGCAATGCAACTGCATCCCTCCAGAAAAGCTCTTCATGGACACGAAGCTCCCGGTCGGTTTTTTGCTATGGCCCACTGCCGGAATCGTGATGACCCCATCCTGGCCGCTGACGATCTTGCGGTCTGCCTCCGACAGCTTCGCCTGCTCGACCTTCTCTTTTTCTTTCGACTCATTCGCTTCCGCAAGTTCCTGACCCAGCGGGCCCAGATCAACGGCCTTGGCAGCGGCTGCAATCGCCTGCGCCTGGTAATGTGCCATGCAGCTCCAGAAGCCGCCGTCAATTTGCTTGCGGTCGTTGTATGCCTGCTCGCCAAGGACACAGCTAGTCCACTGTGCTCGCAATACTTTCAGATAATCCTGCGGCACGGCCCGCGCCTGGGTTTCCAGCAGAAAGTCCGTTCCGCTCCGCGGAGCACCATCCTTATCCCACCAACTGTACTGGTAGCCCGCGCCCAGGTTGACCAGCCAGCCTTTGGGCGTCCAATGACTCAATGCGGCATGTTTGTGCTGGGTCACACCCCACGTCGGAATGCCGAAGCTCCGTAGGATAAACCGTCCAAAGAACGCGCGCCGACCGCACACACCTCCATCCTTAATGATATTCTGATAGTTATGCAGCGATGGGAGATCATCCTTTACGTTCTGCGACCCGTACCTGACTTCGGTCCTGACGGTTGCCGAATACCGCCAGCCATAGTCGGAGTTGTAGATGTGGTCGGGCCGGTAATTCCGAAGCATCTCGCGCCCCCAAGCAAGAATGGGATCCGGAGCATCGCAGTTAACGACCATCCGGTACTCCCAAGCGGAGAAATCCTTGAACGCCGGATCCAGTTCGCCGTCGAGACAGGCCTTCTCATAATGCAGGTAGCGCTTCACGGGATCCACGGCGGCCGGAGCATTGGTCTGGTCCTTGTCGTTGCTTTGCGCTATCGGAACCGCATGTTCGAGGCTGACGGCCAGCGCCAGACGTTGGAAAAGACCCTCATTGGTCTTCGCGCTGGCCTTCTGGATCGCCGTGTAAATCTGCATCGCCTGACCGTATTTGCCGGCCTCAGCGCCGCCCGCGATGAGCATCTCCTTCATCAATGTGGTGTCGGCCAGTAGCTTCTCCACCAGGCCTTCCTGGTCCTTGCCCTGCTGGGCGAACTCCGCCAACCCACGCGGCGTTGCCCCGGCCAGCACTGCGCACTTGACGAGTTTCGCGTCCAGTTTGTCGTTGGTCAGGAAAGGATTGACATCCGTCAGGAAAGACTTGGCGGCTGAAAGTTCATTGGCTCGTGCCTGGGTCAGCGCCGCCTGAGCCGCCTGCTTCGCCTCAGCCAATCGGGACTCTTCGAGCTTCACCTTGTCATACGCTTCCTGACGTTCCTTGAGCGCTTTGATCCCGTCTTCCTTGTTCGCCTGCCACTTGGCCAGCTCTTTCTTTGCCGCTTCGCGTTCAGCCTCCGTGGTCGCCTTCTTCAGCGCCGCCTCCGCCTGTGCAATCCCCTTCTCGGCGCCGCCGATCCACTTGCCCTTCGCGTGATCCACCAACGCTTTTGCCCCTTGGATTTTGCTCAGGGCTTGCTCCGGCGCATTCCCCTCCACCTCCGCCTTCTTGACTGCTTCACGGGTCTTCTGGAAGGCGGCTTTCTTTTGCTCGTCCACGACCGGCACGGCTTTGGCAATCTCCGCCTGCAAACCCTTGAGCGTCTCGGTGTATTGCGCAAACAGCTTCTGTCCGGCCTCGGTGAGCGGCGTCTCTGGCGGCGCTTTTTCAGCCGCCGGCATGCTCCAAAGACTGAGTGCAACGGCGACGGCGGCAAGGGCCACGAGGGCTCGCTGCGGGTTTGCTGTTGTCATGAAAGGCGCTCCTACTGAATTTCGTTCTTGAGCGGGTTTGGCGTTTTCACGGAAATGATTTGCCCACGCCCAATGATAGGTCTATACAAGAACGACTACCTGTTGTCGGGACAAAGTTCATTGAATTTGGGACAGCACCGCCAATGCCCAAACCCAGACGCGTGGCCATCATGCTGGATCTCGATTGGCCCTACAAGCGGCATGCCGATGTCTTTGCCGGGACGCAGCGGTACGCCCAGGAGCAGGGCTGGGAGTCTGTCATCGATGAATACGCCGACGACACGCTGCCCGCCAGCGTTACGAGAACCATTCCTTACGACGGCATCATCGCCCGGGCCACACAGAAACTGGCACGGCGGGCTTGCGGCCTGAAGGTACCTGTCGTGAACGTCTGGTTAAGTTCGCCCGTTTGGAGGATGCTGCCCGGAGTGTTTGCGGATCATCACGCCATCGGGCGCCTGCGCGCCGAACATCTGCAGGCCAGAGGCTTGCGCCGATTCGCCGGATTGCTGCGCTGCAATGAACGAGCTCTGGAACAGGAGATGAAGGCCTTCTCCGGCAAGCTCGCCGAATCGGGCTATGCGTGCAGTGTTGAGAAGATACCAGACGCCACTTCTTCCCTGCAGCACTGGCGGAAAGCCGAGCGCGCAATTGCCGCATGGATGGATTGCTGGAAACTGCCGATTGGAGTGTACGTGGGCGGCGAGACCGAGGGCCGAATAGTGGCCCAGATGTGCCGCAATCGCGGGTGGCGCATTCCCGACGATGTGGCAATCATTACGGGGTGGAACGAGGAGACGATATGTGAGCACCTTCGGCCGACATTAACCAGCGTAGAAGTTGGCTACCAGCGGATCGGTTATGAGGCGGCACGTTTGCTGGACCAGTTGATGAGCGGCCTAAAAGCGCCGGCGAAACCGATTCTCATTCCGCCGCAGAGTGTTGTTGTCCGGGAGTCCACCGACTTCTTCGCAGTAGATGACCCGTTGATCGCGGCAGCGCTGCAGTTCATCGCGGCGAAGAGTCACTTGGACATCGGCGCCGGCGACGTAGCCCAAGCCGTCAACACTCAGACGAGAACGCTTCAACGCCGCTTTCGCAAGTATCTGGACCGGCCGATCGCAACCGAGATTCGCCGTGTACGAATCGAGCGGGCCAAACGTGAGCTGGCTCAAGAGCAAACGATCCTTGAAAGAGATTGCACGCGACGTCGGCTTCGGCGAGGCGATGCGGATGTACGAGGTTTTCCGGCGGGAGTTGGGTGTCACGCCGAGCCGGTACCGATATGAGCGACAGGTCGCTCGAATATTGTGATAGAGATATACGCAGCACTGGTTCGGCCCGGCGCCTTGAACGGCAAAGACAGAAGTGCTGCCGAGTGTGCGCTGCATGTGGAACGTGCCTTCCGGCTCGGGTCTGAAAGACGGCTCTGATTAGAACCGCGCCGAGGTCCGCAAGGGGTCGCGGATAACACTGCCCGGCGGACGGTCGCCAGCAGTTGTATCGTCCACCTCGTTGACAATATGCGGCCCTGCTGCCTGCGCCGCAAGCAGTGTAGGATGTTTAGGTGCGTCGTGCGCCTTTACTTCCGAGAGGGTTGACCATGACTTGCAGGCAACATGTGTTTTCCGACCATGGCGTTATCGCGACGGTGGGACTGTGCATAGCTGTGTGTAGCGCGGCGCTCGTGATCGGTCTGCAGGCGGCGGAGGCCGAGCAACCTCGAGAGGTGCGTGAGGCCGCCGCGTATGTGAAAGAGCGAGGGGGCCCGGCGCCGCATATCCGGACCTCCGCTCACTTCGCGCTCCGCTGGGGCGAGGAGAACCACAAGAATTTCAAGCTTGACGACGCCTATTTTGACAAGGCCCTGGAGTGGCTCGAACAACTCTGGACGCTCTATATCGAAAAGCTTAAGTTTCCTGCCGGCAGGCACAAATATAAGATCAACGCCTACATCACCGAAACCGGACTCAAGCCTTTCCTGAAAGGTTACGCCTATGGATTTCCCGATCCTGAAAACTACGGCGTGCTGATCGGTGAACCTTCCATCTACTCTTTTGGCCACAACGGTGCCGCGCACGAGCTCACACATGCCTTACAGGGCGAAACCTTAGGTTTTCGCGACAGCGATTACGTCGGATGGTTCTGGGAGTGCCACGCGCAACTCATGTCGCATCAAGCGACCGGTAAGCAAGACCTGCCGCACGTGCTTGATCGCTACGCGCAAACCAGCCACTGGGACGTTGCCTCGACGCGGCACCACTACGGCTGCTGGATCTTCTTCCAGTACATTGCCGAGCGCACGCCGGACGGCATGGAGCGCGTGAACAATCTGTGGATTGAACCACGCAAGTACAAGGACGAAGAGGCCCTGGGCAAACTTCGCCGCATGTACCCGTTCGAGGGCGACCGCGACAAAGGCTGGGCGGATCTGATCGGTGATTACGCAAAGCGGAACGTGACGTGGAACTTCTACAAACTGGGGCCGGAGTACCGCAGGAGCCTGAAGTTCTTTGATGACATGGATCATCGGAACTACTTCACGTATCTGGAGCCCAGTGCGTCCCGGCCGGGCTGGTTCCGTGTCCCGCGCATCTACGCGCCGCAGCAGAATGGTTACAACGTCATCCCGCTTACGCCCGCTGCTGCCACAGGAACGGTCAGCGTCGATCTTGCTGGTTTCGTGGAGCCCGAACTGCGGTCCGAATGGCGGGCAACACTCGTGGCTGTAGGACCGGATTTCCAGGAACGGTTTAGCGAGACGTGGGCCTCTGGCACAGGCAAGATCGATCTGCAGGCCGGCGAGCGCCTGTTTCTCGTGGTGGCGGCGACACCGCTCAAGCACTCGCCGCCAAAGTTCGTCGAGCGTTTTCCGGATATCCCCTACTACCCGTATGAGATTCGCTGCGTCGGCGCATCCCCGCGAAACCTGAGTGAACGGATCCGCTCACTTCCGGCAACCGTGAAGGGGCACGCCCACCCAAATGGCGGCGGCTTTGTTGCGGATAGCGCGCACGTCGCGGATACGGCATTCGTCGGCAAGAGTGCGGCCGTGCTCGACCGCGCGCGTGTGGAAGGCAGCGCGAGGATTGAAGACTTGGCGACCGTTTCTGGCGACGCGGTTGTCGGCGGGTCAGCCGTCATCGCCGGGAATGCACTAATCACGCAACAGGCGCGAGTGGATGGCGAGGCGCTCGTAACCGATTTTGCAGAGCTTCACGATAAGGCGGTGGTCACGGGGCGCGCCCGCGTATTTGCTGCCGGACGGGTGTATGGCAGCAATGAGATCAGCGACGAGGCAGTGGTGAAAGGCTTCTCGTCCATTCGCGGCGTAAAGAAGATGCGCGGCTGCGCGATTGCAGACGGCGAAGTCGAATGGGACTTCAGCGCACCGGAACTGGCGACGGACATTTGCTTCGGAACCTTGCTCCAGAAGGAGCCTAACAAGCAACATGAAAGCCACCATCTCTATGCCCACTTCCCAATGAATAACGACTCGGCGTGGCGTCTTCGGGATGCCTTCGGCACCAACGACGGCATTCTGCAGGGCGGCGCTGGCGTCGCCGCCGATCCCAACCGTACCCGGGCCGTCTGCCTGTCGGGCAAGAGTCAATTCGTTGACCTGCCACGCGAACTGGCGCTGCACCGTCAACTCACGCTTGCGACTTGGGTGTGGCTCGACAGCGACCAACCTGAGCAGTGCGTGGTTTCGTTCGGCCGCGACGCGGCGCAGTGCTTTGAACTGTTGGCCTTCAACGCGGATCGCGCCGTTGGATTCCGTTTCCGCTGCGCGGACCGGGTTGTGGAATTGAGTGGTGCGAAGCCGCCCACGGCACGGTGGTTCCACATGGCACTCGCCATGGGAGACTCTGGATGCGTCCTATACGTGGACGGCAAGAAGGTGGCGGAAAAGCAGGGCGCTGTGCATCCCGATGACGTGCGCGCAGCCAGAGGTTACTTCGGGCGCAACATGCAAGGGGCCTGCATGGCTGGCCGTCTCAGCGACGCATCGTTCTACACCCGCATGCTCACGGAAGCGGAGATCACCACGTTGAAAGAGAAAGGCCGTTTGGATGGCGGGCGCTGACCCAGGTCAGGTCAATTGGTGCAAGAACTATGAGAATCTGCCTTGTCCTGATCGCATTCTGCGCCGCGCTGTTGCTCGCAGCGGAACCCAGCCTAGCCAAGTTCGTCAGTTGAGGGGGTATTTTTGATGTAAGTCGTTGATTGTCAACGCTGGCAGGGCGCGAGTTTCTACTACATCGCCTGGGTTTTGCGGCCGTTGGGATCCACACCGGCCGGCCCAGGCGCTTGAGCAGCGTACGCTGCGGCGGATCGGGGCGCGTCACGCAGCAGACCTGTACGTTCCGGCCGCTGGAGGTTGGCAGCAGAACGTCGCAGGCTTTGATGCGCGCGAACTCCTCGACGACCGTGCAGGAGCTCGTGAGCGCGATGGAAAACAACGGCGCTGACGTTCAGATCGGCGTGCTGAAGGAATCGTTGAAGCCGTCACCATCGGTGTCGTAACAAGCCAAGACGGAAACCAGCGTTGCACATGTATGTGAATATTACGGTCGCCGACGCTTTCTTCGTCATTACCGCAACTTCCCCGTTGACCAAGGTAGTTACGCCATTATGCTACGGAAAGTTGCGTCGCAGACTATGTCGTTCTTCGTTATCTCCGCTGAGCAGCGGCGGTTGCTGTTCTCTATGTACATCGGGGGGAGGGGATGAGAAACCGACGGGTCGCCGGATTATGGAGTCGCAGTCGCAGCTTGTGGTCACGTCGGCTGCTTCTTGCGGGTGCGGTTCTATTGGCCGCGAGTTTCCTGGCGGTAGCGCCAGCGCGCGCGGAGAGCTTGACGATAACCACTTTCGCGGGTCCGCCTGAGGTCGGTCCGGGGGCCGTTGACGGCACAGGCAGCGCCGCGCGATTCAACAATCCTTACGGCGTGGCCGCGGACAACTCGGGCAACGTCTACGTCGCGGACACCTCTAACCACACCATCCGCAAGATCACCCCCGTGGGCCTAGTGGGCACTCTGGCGGGCTTGGCGGGAAGCGCCGGCAGCGCGGATGGCACCGGCAGCGCCGCGCGATTCTACGGGCCTCGCGGCGCAGCCGTGGACAGCGCCGGCAACGTTTACGTTGCGGACTATGGTAACCACACCATCCGCAAGATCACGCCCGCCGGCGTGGTCAGCACCTTGGCGGGGTTGGCGTTAAGTTTTGGCAGTGCGGACGGCACAGGCAGCGCCGCGCGGTTCTACTATCCTTCCGGCGTGGCCGTGGACGGCTCAGGCAACGTCTACGTCGGGGACTGGGGCAACCACACCATCCGCAAGATCACGCCCGCCGGCGTGGTGAGCACATTCGCGGGCTTGGCGGGAAATTGGGGGAGCGCGGACGGCACAGGCAGCGCCGCGCGGTTCACTTACCCTTACGGGGTGGCCGTGGATGGCTCAGGGAACGTCTACGTCGCGGACCAAAACAACCACACCATCCGCACGATCACGCCCGCCGGTGTGGTAAGCACCTTGGCGGGCACGGCGGGAAGCTCTGGCTCTGCGGATGGCACTGGCAGCGCCGCACGGTTCAACAATCCTGAGGGTGTAGCGGTGGACGGCTCAGGAAATCTCTACGTCGTGGACGCTGGCAACGCCACGATTCGCAAGATCACGCCCGCGGGAGTGGTGAGCACCTTGGCGGGTACGGCGGGAAGTCTTGGCAGTGCCGATGGCACAGGCAGCGCCGCGCGGTTCTACAATCCGCGGAGCGTGGCCGTGGACGGCGCAGGCAACGCGTACATCGCAGACCAATCCAACCACACCATCCGCAAAATTGCGCCCGGGGGCGTGGTGAGCACCTGGGCGGGCGCGGTGGGTGTCTCCGGCACCGCGGACGGCACGGGCGGCGCCGCGCGGTTCTGTTTTCCTAACAGTGTCGCCGTGGATGGCTCAGGCAACATCATCGTGGCAGACACCTCCAACTTCACAATCCGCACGATCACACCCGCCGGCGTGGTGAGCACCTTGGCGGGGATGGCCCGAAGCGCGGGCAGCGCCGACGGCACGGGCAGCGCCGCGCGGTTCAACTATCCTTACGGCGTGGCGGTGGACAGTTCCGGCAACGTCTACGTTGCGGACTGCAATAACTGCACCATCCGCCAGATCACGCTTGCGGGCGTGGTGAGCACCTTGGCGGGCCTGGCGGGAAGTTCAGGCAGCGCAGACGGCACGGGCAGTGCCGCACGGTTCTACTATCCTCGGGGCGTGGCCGTGGACGGCTCCGGCAACGTCTACGTAGCCGATACCTATAACCACGCCATCCGCAAGATCACGCCCACGGGCGAGGTGAGCACCTTGGCGGGCTTGGCGGGAAGTTCAGGCAGCGCTGACGGCACGGGCAGTGCCGCGCGGTTCTACTATCCTCGCGGCGTGGCCGTGGACGCCTCATTCAACGTCTACGTCGCGGACAGCAATAACCACACCATCCGCAAGATCACGCCTGCGGGCGTAGTAAGCACCTTGGCAGGATGGGCGTCAAGTCCTGGCAGTGCGGACGGCACAGGCAGCGCAGCGAGGTTCGCCGCTCCTTCCGGCGTGGTCGTGGACAGCTCAGGCAACGTCTACGTCGCGGACTTTAGTAACCACACCATCCGCAAGATCACGCCCGCGGGGCTGGTGAGCACCATGGCAGGCTTGGCGGGAAATACTGGCAGTGCTGACGGCACAGGCAGCGTCGCCCGGTTCAGCAACCCTGCTGGTGTAGCCGTGGACGGTTCCAACAACATCTACGTCGCGGACCAAGGTAACCACACCATCCGCAAAGGCGCTGCTCCAATTGCCGACTTGGCCACGATTGACCAGGCCAGCGGCGCCGCCGGCGCAACACGGCATTTGGACACGAGCCCCCAGACCGCGGCCACTTGGCAATGGAGCCTAATCCGCGTTCCGGCCGACTCAGCCGCGGTCTTAAGCTCCACCACGACCCGCAACCCCACATTCACACCAGACGTGTTAGGCCTTTACGTGTTTCGCCTAGTGGCGACAGACGCCCCCGGCGGACAATCCATCACCACGGTCCAATTGTCAGTAAACATCGGCCCCGCAAGCACGCTGGTTGTGGCTGGCTTCCCTTCTCCCACGGCATCGGGCACGGCCGGAAGTGTCACGGTCACGGCGAAGGACGCCCTCGGCCAAACCGCGATCGGCTACAGAGGAACTGTACATTTCTCCAGCACGGACACTCAAGGAGCGCTGCCTGGCGACTATACTTTCCTTCCCAGTGACAACGGGACTCACACCTTCATCCTAACATTGAAGAACGTGGGCACTCGAAATATCAGCGCAACGGACGCGGCTATCGGAACGATTACGGGAACGCAGTCGGGCATAACGGTCAACGCACGTGCGATCACGGTTAAGGCGGCGACGGACAGCAAGACCTACGACGGGTCTCCCAGCTCGGCCGGTGTGCCGACGATTATCTCGGGCAGCCTGGCCTCGGGCGACACGGCATCTTGGACGCAGATATTCGATAGCAAAAATGTCGGTACGGGCAAGATGCTCACGCCTGCCGGCACCGTGACCGACGGCAACAGCGGCAACAACTACAGCGTGACCTTCGTTAACAGCACGACCGGCGCGATCACGGCGAAGCCCTTGAGCGTGACGGCGCCAGCGATCGCCTCGAAGTCCTACGATGGCACGGCGACGGCGGGATGTGTAACGGTTGGTACGCTCTTGGGTTTTGTAAACCCGGAGACTGTGTCGGCGACAGCGGTGGCGGCGGATTATCCGAGCGCCAATGTCGGCTCGTACGCGGGCACCGTCGTGACCTACACGCTGCATGACGGGACCAACGGCGGGCTGGCCGCAAATTACAGCCTGGCGTTCGGCACGGCGACGGGCGCGATCACGGCGAACGCGCTGGCTGTCTCCGGCATCGGCGCAAACAACAAGACCTATGACGGCACGACAGCCGCGACGCTGACCGGCACGCCGGGGACTCTGAACGGCATCGTCGGGACGGAAGACGTTTCATTGACCGGAGCCGCTGTCGGTGCGTTCGACGACAAGAACGTCGGCACGAACAAGGCGGTGACAGTGAGCGGCCAGTCGCTAACCGGCGCGGATGCAGGCAACTACACTCTGATAGAGCCAAGCACTACCGCCGATATCACGGCGAAGGCGCTGACGGTCTCGGGCGTCGGGGCAAGCAACAAGACCTATGACGGCAACGCGACAGCTACATTGACGGGCACGCCAGGGACATTGAACGGTATCATCGGAACGGAAGATGTTTCATTGATCGGCACGGCGGTCGGCACGTTTGCCGACAAGAACGTCGGCATTAGCAGGACTGTGACGGTGAGCAGCCAGTCGCTGACCGGAGCAGACGCGAGCAACTACACGTTGACCGAGCCAACTACCACGACCGATATCACAGCGAAGGCGCTGACGGTTTCGGGGATTGGGGCGAGCAACAAGACCTATGACGGCAACGCGACAGCGACGCTGGCGGGCGCGCCAGGAACGCTGAACGGAATCGTCGGGACGGAAGACGTTTCACTGACTGGCACCGCCGTGGGAACGTTCGACGACAAGAACGTAGGCACGAGCAAGACGGTGACGGTGAGCGGCCAGTCGCTGGGCGGCGCAGACGCGGGCAACTACACGCTGACGGAGTCGACTCTGGCGGCCGACATCATGGCGCGGGCGATCACTGTTAATGCGGATGCGAAGAGCAAAGTGTACGGCGCGGCTTTGCCGGCGTTAACTTACACGTACAGCGGCCTCGCCAGTGGCGACGCGTCGGTGACGGTCACGGGCGCATTGGCCACGAGCGCGACGGCGGGCTCCGGCGTCGGGACATATTCGATCACACAAGGTACGCTGGCAGCCACCGGCAACTACACTATTGGAATCTGCAACGGTGCAAACTTGACTGTGACCGCCGCGCCACTCACCGTGACTGCCGACGCGAAGAACAAGGTCTCCGGGGAGGCCCTGCCAACGTTGACCTACATATACACGGGTCTTGTGAATGGCGACGCATCCGCAACGTTCACAGGCGCGTTGGCGACCACGGCAACCGCTGCTTCGGGTGCGGGGACGTACACGATCGCGCAAGGCATGCTGGCAGCGACGGGCAACTATACCCTCGGCGCGTTCAATGCCGCGAACCTGACGGTGACGGCGGCGATTGCTCCGGCGATCACGAGCGCCTCAACCGCCTCGGCAACAAAGGGAGCCGCGTTCAGCTACACCATCACTGCATCTGGTAGCACACCGATGACGTTTGGGACGGACGGGTTGCCGGCGGGATTGAGTCTATCAGGCGATACGATCTCCGGAACCTCGACTGTCGGCGGCGTCATTCTGGTGACAATCAAGGTAACGAATATCGCCGGTTCAGACAGCAAGACGCTGCAGTTGACGATTGCCAAGCCCATCGGTGCCCCAGCGTCACCCCCGGTGTTTTCGTCGGGTGCGATTGTCAGTTCCAACACGGGCTTGACGGGACAGGAGGTGACATTCACCTCCTCGGCGACCGACAGCGACGGCGACATCCTTGCCTACACCTGGGACTTTGGCGATGGGACGACGAGTATAGGCGCCAGCGCAGCGCATACCTTCACCACTCCCGGAATCTACACGGTGACGGTGACCACGTTCGACGGCACAACGAGCACCTCGCAGTCGCTGGACTATATGATCAGTGCGGCCGAAGCTCCTGTCGGTGACGACAACGGCGGAGATCCCAGTTGGGACGCAGCGTCGGGAAGTGTCGATATCTTCGTGATCCAGAAGGCAGCATTGAAGCTCAGCTTTACCGCTGGTTTGAAGGACTCACTGCAACTCTCCGGCACGATTCCCGTGGCGAAGTTCTTCAAGCCCGCAAACAGGAAGGTGACCGTTGTGATCGGCAGCTTTAGGAAAGATTTCACGCTGAACGCCAAGGGCCAGGGCACGGCGGGAGTCTGCAAGATCCAGATGAAAGGCAAGATTAAGAAGGGGGTCTTCAAGGCCACGCCGGCGAAGTTCACGCTGAGCATCAAGGGCGAACCGCTGCTGGCTGCGCTGAAGGACTTCGGCTTCGCGGACACAACGACCGCGAAGACCGGAGAGTCGCACTCACTCTCCGCGATCATTATGGTGGACGTCATGGGCTACGAGGCCGACAAGAACATGCTCTATAAGGCGATGGCCGGAAAGAGTGGTTCGGCGAAATGACAGTTGGGGCAGGCAGAGCGGAAGTCATTCATCATAAAGCGGCCAAGATGAGGCGCTGGACTACGCCCTCTAGTCCTAACGCCTCATTCATAAAAAGTTCAGTTGGTGTCCTGTCGCCTCGATTTTCTGTGGTGAATGAGAATGGCAGACGCAGGTAGGCGTCATTTCTACCGAGATCAAAGCCCTTTCGGGCCGACTACGAAAACGGCAGGGTCAATGCTTCGGCGCCAGTGTGACTTGACAGTCGCGTCTTCATCTCTGAATGCTACGGCGCAGGCGCCGCGTTGCTTGCCGCGGACGCGAAGCATGGCGTGCAAATCTTGTGGAAGAGTGCAGTTCTTGGGACGCACTTTATGACTGCCGTGGTAAAAGGCGGCTTTGTTTACGAAGCGGATGGACACGGTCCCCTCCGTGCCGGGCACGCAGACTGACGAGTTTTCGTAAACTATAAAAAAGTATAATGCTCTACGCGCGGCTGGCGGGTAGACAGACAGGGAACATCTGTTTTCGAAACATTCTATGCGCCCGCGTGAAAGCATCGCGCTCTGGAGATGACCTGAGATGAATAGGAACATGCCATGCCTGATGGTGCTGCTGCTGGTATCGCTGGTGAGCGTACCTATTGCCGGCGGGGAAGACGCCACGGCCGATATCACAGTCACCGAAACCGTGCTGCGGCCACGCGAAAAAGTTCCGCCGCTGGCGGCCAACTGCTGGGGCGGCAGTGGCGGGGTGGAGTGGGCCGCCAACAACTTCGTCCTGAACTCGGGCAATGAGCCGGTCTACTGGCGAGATCTGCACCGCGTCATGAAATGTGGGCCCAACTGGTTCGAGATCGATGGACCGGGGACGTCCTGGTACGACCTCCGCGCCAGCGGCTTTTTGAGCGGGGCCGAACTGCGCCTCTACCGGCTTGTGGACAAGGACGGGAAGAGTCTTCCGCTCAACAAAGACGGCACTTATCAGGATGTCGCCGCGGCTGATCACGTCGTCCTGGTGGGCAAAGGTCAGATCGTTCCCGAGGGGCAAGACAATCTCCCGGACGGCGGATGGGTTTGCACAAAGTACGGCGACGTGTTTCCCAACGCATGGATTCGCCACGGCAACCTGACCACGACCGACGCGCAGCAACCGCAGAACGGCAGAACGTATTGGTACGTGGTCGTGGCAGTGACGGCGGACGGCCAGGAGTCGCCCTTCTCGAACGAAGTGAGCGCCACGCCGCAGGCCGAGATTGACAACCCGCCGCACGTGGTTCAAGCCGTCAGCGAAGACAAGCCGCTGGATATGAAGGCGGGCCAGGGCGTTGAGTTCACGCCGAAGATCGTTGGCGGCAAGCCGCCGTTGAAATGGGAATTGGTGGAGCCAGCCGCGTTGCCCGAAGGCCTCGCGTTCAACGCCGAGACCGGTGCGATCACCGGCAAGCCCAAGTCCGCGGTTGAACCGATGACGCTGCGTCTGAAGGTCACCGATTCCGCCGGTCGCAGTGATGTCAGGGCGTTCGGCGTGAACTCGAAGCCGGTTGCCGCAAGCGGCTCGAAGGAGAAGCCGCAGCCACCATCGGAATTGAAGGCGATTGCCGGCAATGGGTGCGTGACGCTGTCCTGGAAGCCCAGTCCTTCACCCAACGTCTTGACTTACCGGCTCAAGCGCTCGACCGCTCCGGCAGCCCAACAAGAACAACGCGTCTATGTGACCAAAGACACGCCACCGCTCGAACGCTTCGACTACGTCGTGCTGCAACGCCGCTTCGGCAACTTCGACATGCGGTATGTTCACCCGCGCGTTCGCGGCATCGGCAATCCCGCCGATCACCCGGACTGGTACTGGAACGCGGATTTGAAGAAAGTTTCATTCTCGCTCGTGCCGCATCCGCAGCCCGTCCCTGCGGAGATGATCGATCCCGGCGAAACGTGTATGCAGGTCAAGGCAACCGCGGGCGAGCAATCAATACGCCAGATCGTGTGCATCGGCACGGCGATCCCCAAGGAGAATCTCTGGTATGGCCAGCTTGAACCCGGCAAGAACTACCGGCTGGAGGTCTGGCTGCGACAAGAGGGACTCGCCAAAGACGGCGAGGTCAGATTCTCCTACGGCAAGGAGTATCCCGCCATTACGAAGACCTTCGCGGTCGATGGCGCCTGGAAGAAATACACCTGCGACTTTGCCGGCCCGGAGCGGCCGACGAACGTGTGGCATTTCGGGCATCAGTTCAACTTTACCGGTCCCGGCACACTGTGGATGGACAACTGCCGCGTCTTCCGCTGCGACCAGCCGGCCGACGCAGAGAAGTATTATGTGCCTAATCCGATCGTGCTGGACGAGCTGTTGAAGACGCAGCCCGAGGGCGCCAAGGGCACGCACCGCATCTGGTTTCTCAGCCGCGACGCCACGATGTCGTCGATCACGAGCTGGCACGCGAACTCGCAGGCGCGGCCCGACTGGCATACCGGCGTGCGGCCGACGATGCCGATGACGTTGCCCCAAGGCCTGATGTTCGATCTCGCCACCGGGAAAGACGCCGCCTCTCGCATGAAACCGTGGCTGGTGCTCCAGCACGTACTTCACTCCGAACAGGATTGGCTCGGCTTGATCGAGTATCTAGCCGCACCGTACGATCCCAAGCAGGACACGCCGCAATCCAAGCCGTGGGCGTACAAGCGCTACCGGCAGCGCGGCATGGGCACGCCGTGGACCGATGAGTTCGCCTCTATCATCATCGAGTTCGGAAACGAGACGTGGCACAATGGCCACTTCGAAGACTGGCTCGGCTTCCACACACGCGGCGCGATCTGGGCCGGCGGCAAGGAGTATGGCCTCTTCAGCCGGTATCTGATCCAGAACATGAAGAAGAGTCCGTACTGGCAGTCGCAGAATCTCGATGGGAAGATTCGTTTCTGCCTTGGCGGCGGCTACGGCGACGCCAACGTGAATGCCAAGGGCGAAGTGACCGGCTACGGCGAACTGGCGATGCAGGCTTGCCCCGAAGCGACGCTGCTCGGCCACGCAAACTACGTCGGCCCCAAATGGGAAACGGGCGACTCGGCCCAGAAGACCTTCAACGATAGAGGTGTCCAGGAGTCGCTGCTGGGATATGTGACCGACATGGAGAAAATCCAGCGCGGGATGGAGAAGGCGCGTCTGGTCATCGGCAAGGCCGGACATGACTACGACTGTGTCGCATACGAAGGCGGGCCGAGCGGCTACACGTTCAACGCGGATGCAGAACAAGGCGAAGCGCAGGAGAAGTACGGCAAGTCCCTGGCGATGGGTGTCGCGGCGCTCGACGCATGGCTGGGCAGCTACGAAAAAGGTTGGACGTATCAGAACTTCCTGGCGTACGCCCAGGGCAAGTGGTGGTCCAGCCACACGGCGATCTGCAATGGCTTCCGTCCCTGTCCGGGCTGGCAGGCGATGACGTTGCGCAACCGTTACGCTTCCGGTGACCTGATGCAGGTGCAGGCGAGCTCTATGCCTGTTCTGCGCCGCGGCAAGGACACTTATCCGCTGATCAGATGCTCAGCGATGCGCGACGGCACGCGCTGGTCAATCTTTGTTCTATCGCGAAAACTGAATGCCAAGTACGAAGATCAGGATTTTGGCGACGGCTACACGCCGGTGACGCTGCACCTGCCGTTCAAAAAGGCGGGAAAGATCGCGCTCCACAAACTGGCCGGCGACCCGCGCGCGAGCAACCGCGACAAGCTGAACATCGACATTCAGAGTCAGGACGTGCCGACGGCGGCGCTGAATGCCGGCTCATTCACGCTTACGGCCGGCACGGAGGCCGGCACCACCGGCGGCGCGCGCGGCATGCCGCCGGGATCGGCCTATGTGTACGTGTTTGAGGCGACGGAATGAAGCTTGGGCTCTAGGCTATGGACTACGCTGGCCAACTAGCGCAGCGGTCTGGGCCTGGGCCGATTACCCGAGCGCTGACCGTCGAAACTGATCGCCGTTTGGAGTGGCGGCAACCGCGCCAACCTGGCGGGATCGGGGCGGCTCCTTGCGACCGGTGGCACTGTGTGGAGCGTTCCAAATGCTGCTAGAACATCACCTGAAGATTGATCACAAAAACGTTGTTGCGAATCTCTCGCAAGCCACGACCCGGGTTTGAGCTCGATGGGTCATCCACCCAGATGTAATTGGCCTGCAACTTGGCGTTGTCGCCCTTGAGGTAGTAGTTGACGCCGGCCGTGCACGCGCGCGTTCGGAAAATGTCTGATTCAGTATCGGGTTTGACGAGATCTTCCATCACGACGCTGTCAGCAGACTCATAGCGGAAGGCGAACTCCATTTTCGCCAAGTGCCGACCCAGGCCGCTGCTGCATAGGCTATCCGCAAAAATGGATTCAGACATCCTGTAGCCGATCCCGGCGTACCATCCGGTGAGGCGGATGGGCCGCGGGTCTGCCTGCGATGGCAAGCCGTTGATTTCCGCACCGCTTCCGAGCCCCAATAACTGCGTCGGTGTTCGCGCGCCCAAGCGGCCCCGTTGTGATCCGTACTCGCCACGCAGCCACAGGCCTTTGATCGGGCCATTCGGCCGGTACCAGATCCATGCCGCTTGCCGGTTGATCCAGGTTTTCGGTTCGTTCAAGCCAGGCAGCACTTCGGGCTCGTTCAGTGCGTTGCCAGATATTCCACGGCGTCCATCTGTCCGGGCGCAGCCCAGTTCCAAACGTCCGTACCATTGCTCAGCGCTCCAGACCGGACGTACGAGCAGACGCCACGCAATGTCCTTGGCGTCATTGTCATCCGTCCGATTTCCGCCTTCGATCAGGTCGGGGTCCGTCAGAACAGTTGCGTCCGGCCCGTTGAAGACGCCGGCCCAATACTGCAGCCGTCCATTAAACCAATCGCCGTGGGCCATCACGCCAATGTCGCGCACGTGCTGCATGGCCGTGACCATCGCGCGCTCGACGAATTCAAGACGACCGTTGTCGCGCCAAGCCTCCTCGCCAGCAGGAACGATGCACTGCCCGAACGTAAAATCGTGATGCGGAACAAGGCCGTGCACGTTGATGTACGCATCGCGCAGGAGTCCGGGCGTGATGTTATTCGTTGTGCTTCCTGTCGCCGACGCGACGCTTTGCACGAGTGAATTATGCAGGCGAAATGTCGGCAATGGCAGGAAGTCTGAATTTGTCTCGCTTGCCGGATCAATCATCAGCACAGCGGAAATGTTCTCGTGGACATCGGCGGTGGCGCGAATTTCCGCGCGGCGTATCCGAAACGTGTCGTTGTCGTTGCGCGCAAAAGACTCAAATGCGCCCAGATTGTTGTCTGCGGCCGGACCGACAAGGCCATGCGGGTCGTTTTGGACAGCCTGATACCAGACCTGCATTAACCCAGCAATCTGAAGCCTGCCGCTGCGCGTCGTGACGGCGTTCCTTCCATCCAGACCGCGTGCCATGCTATCAGCATGACGGATTGCGGCGGGCGCTGCCGCTTCCTTTGCCTGCAACTCCTTGCGAAGTTGGGTGATCTCCGAACGCAGAGCGTCAACATCGGCCGCGTATAACAGCGGCGCAAGCATGGACACAACGAGTGTCAACCAGCGCAATTAAAGCCCCTCCCGCCACTATCCCCTATCGGCCACCTCGACCCATCAAACGCGCCGAATCGCCCACGCGGCCGAAGTTGACTGGAATCTCCCCGTCGTACGCGACGCCACCCAGCAGCAGCCCGAACTGAATCTTTAACTGCTTTTTCGTATTCTTCGGCGTTATCCCTTCAGTGTCAAACCCCTGCGTTGCCAAGTCCCCCGCTTTCAGATCAATCTCAATCTTGCCCCGCTGATTCGAGCCGGTTTCCGGCGCGATGCCGGTCGGCGTCACAAACGGTCCTCGCAAACGGAAGTTAACGTCTCCGCCTGCGCCTGATGAAACCGCATTGAAGTTCACCTTGCGGATCACGTTACCGACCGCAAAGTGAACAGACTGCGCCCTGCCGAGATCGAAACCTTCCGGCAGGTCGATGAACGCGGAGAACTTGACCCGGTCGGAGCGGTTCGCCGGCGTCTTGGTTGCGCGATCGCCCGCGCGGCCAAACGAGATCAACCCCGCGAACGAATGAGGCTTAATGTCCGTCGTTTTCGGATCCTTGTGTACCTCCGGCTTCTTCCCAATCTCTTTGTTCGAGATCACAATTGTCTTGCGTATACGGCCACGCACATTCCCGGTGTCGGCGTGCCGAATCGTTGTCGTCGCCACGAAAATTCCCGGATCTTCGTAGCGCATCACGGGCCGGTTTCCGCGAATCGGCGATCGTCCAGGAAGACCAAAATCAGTGTAAACATCGTAGTCGGAGGCCGCACGGTCTTCCAGAACGTCTTCGCTGACATTGATCTTCAGGGCGATGATGCCGTCCCGGCTGTCGGTGATCGCGGCGCCAATATCGTCAACAGGATTGTCCGACACCGCACCCCCGACGGCGATATCCCCGATGTTGATGATCCCGCCGCCCACGCGAACGTAGGTCGTCTGCTTGAACACACCGATCACGACACCCTTCTCATCTGTCGCGCTCACCACCAGGGGGTAGTCTCCGGGATCGCTGAACAGATGCTCGACGGAAACGCCGCTCTGCGTCGGTGTCCCGTCGCCAAAGGCCCAGGTAAACGTGATGCCAGCCGGCGGCACTCCCGTCACCGCGGTAAAGGCGATCACCCGGTTGATGTCGGCCGGATTGGCGGAGACAGTCACGTCGCGAATGACTTTCGGCCCAACGGTGAACGGAAACACCTGCCGCACCGGGCGATTGAGGAACTTGAACTGCGCCACCACCGTGTAGACGCCTTCGACCTCGTAAACATGTGACACCGAGATGCCTGTTCCCGTCTGGGAGTCCCCGAAGTCCCACGTGACCGTCTCGCCGGCGCCCACTGCGATAGTGAAGTTCACCGTGTCGCCCGGACGAACGAAATCCGGAGTAGCAGCCGGCTCGGGCGCGGGCGGCAACGGGATGACGACGACATTTATCGACTGAACCGTCGTCTGGATACCGTCGCTGACCTGGGCTTTCACCGCATACGTCGCCGGGGCCGCATAGACGTGAGAGCCCGTGGCGTTGCTGCTTCCATCGCCGTAGTCGTAGCTGACCTTAAGCGGGCCGCCTTCCGGATCGCCGGCGGCCGTAGTGAACGCAACGGTGTCACCAACCATCGGAGTCGCGGGGGCGAACGACAGGCTCGAGATCACCGGGGGTTCGTTAACATCTGCGATAGCGATCGTGGCCACAATCGACGTCGTCAGGTTCGGCGGCCCGTTATCGGTGACGGCCACATTCAGCTTGACCGTCTTCAGCGCCTCGTAGTCAAGGACGCCGCTGTTGGCGACAGTGATGACTCCGGTGGCCGCATCGATCGCAAATGCACCGTTCGAGTTTCCGCCTGTAATGGCGAACGTCAAGGTGTCGCTTTCGATATCGCTCGCTGCCACCGTGCCCACCACCGTGCCGTTGGCGCTGTTCTCCTGGACTGTGAAGGACTGGTCCATGACCATCGGCGCGTCGTTCACCGGATTCACGGTGACAATGAACGTCCGCACCAAGGTGTCCCATCCGCCGTTTGCTGTACCGCCATTGTCTGCAACCGTTACGGTGATGGTGACGCTTCCGTTTGCATTCGCGAGAGGCTGGAAAGTGAGGGAACCGGTTCCGTCTGGACTGTTGTAGCTGACCGATGGATCCGGAGTGATCGCCGGATCGCTCGACGTCGCGGTGATGGCAATGACCTGCGTGCTCTCATCCGGCGGCCCCGACGTGATTCCACTCAAAATGACTGTCTGCGCGGGAGCATCTTCATTGATGGCGATGTCGGCAATCGGGTCCAGCGTGGGCGGATCGTTCACGGTTGTGACGTTTACCACAAACGTCTGCACAACCGTGTCGTTGCCGCCGTTTGCCGTGCCGCCGTCGTCCTGAACGCTCACCGTGATAGTGGCGCTGCCGTTCATGGTCGCAACCGGCGTGAAGGTCAAAGTTCCCGCTGCGCCGGGGCTGGTGTAGGTGATGGTCGGATCCGGAATCAGGGCCGTATTGCTAGAGGTCGCCGTGACGGTGAGCACTTGGGCCGCCTCGTTTCCCGGGCCGACCGAGATGCCGCTGAGATTGACTGTCTGCATCGCAGCATTTTCCAGGATCGTGACATCTGAGAGCGCATTGAGAGTGGGCGGGTCATTGACGGCAGTCACCGTCACCAGGAATGTGCCCACGAGCGTGTCGTTCCCGCCGTTGGCCGTGCCGCCGTCATCTTTCGCGGTGACCGTAATCGTTGAGGTGCCGTTCATGTTCGCAACCGGTGTGAAGGTCAGGGTTCCCGTTGCGCTGGGGCTGGTGTAGGTGACGGTCGGGTCTGGAATCAGGGCCGTATTGCTAGAGGTCGCCGTGACGGTGAGCACTTGGGCCGCCTCGTTTCCCGGGCCGACCGAGATGCCGCTAAGATTGACTGTCTGCATCGCAGCGTCTTCAAGAATCGTAACATCTGAGAGTGCATTGAGTGTAGGCGGGTCGTTCACCGCGGTCACAGTGATACCGACGGACTTGCTGTCCGTTAAGGATCCGCCAGTTCCCGTGTTTCCCTGATCATCGAGGATGATGTTCAGAGTATCGCTGCCATTGTACTGAGCGGCCGGCGTATAGGTAAGCGTGCCGAGGGCCGTGTTCAAGCTCGCCAGCGCGGCCGTTACCGTCAGACTCGCGGTGCTGTTTCCGGTGACCGTAACGCCCGCGGGGTTGACATACAAAACGCCGTTGCCGACCGACAGGGTCGCACGCATCGCGCCCGTACTTGCGTCCACATCGGCGCCGCTGATACCTGAGATGGCTAGCGCCGTGTCCTCCAGTGTTGTCTTCGCTCCTGGCACCGTTAGCACGGGCGCATCATTGACAGGAACGACTGTGACCGTTTTGGTGGCTGGCGCGCTGGTGCCACCGGAACCGTCGGCAAATACGAAGCGGACCGTGCGTGCTGCCGCCGATGGGTTTTCTGACGTATCGTTGTAGCAAATGGCGCGCATCAATTCCTGCACAGCTGCGGCGGTCGCACTGGCGTTCAGAGTGACCACGAGCGCAGTTCCACCTGCTCCGCCCGCGTAGGTTCCAATAGCAGTGGCGCTGTAGGAGACAGTTCCGACAGACGCTGTGATATTGCCCGCGTTGCCAACACTCAGAACATCTTCGGCAAGGCCACTGGGGGTCCAACTGATCGTCAGTGTACCACCGTTGAAGCTCGTCGTGTCGCCGTCGCTGGCCGTGGCGGTCGAATCGAGGACGATAGCCGACGTGTTCTCGGTGTAGCTGGCCGCCGCACCCGGCAGGCTGATGCCGGGCGGGAGCGCTTCGAACGCGCCAATGTCCACGACACTTGATCCATTCGAGTCGCCGTCCGCTGGCCGTGCGTAGCCGCGCTGGTCCGTTCCGGGCGCACCCGTGTTGTTGCCGGCGTCGATCGCCGGGCTGCCGCTTTTCGGAGCGCACGTCGGCGTCGGACCGCCGTTGTCAGCCAGAGCGTTAAGCTGAGCGGCAATATTCTGGAGATCGCTGCCCACGTAGCCGCTGCCGCCGGCTGTGTTGCTGATGAGGTTGTTGCCGCTGCTGGTGATCGCACTGTAAACATCGGGGCCGGTTCCAGCGGCATTGCTGGCTACGATTGTATTCTTTAATGCGACCGTTCCCTGGTACGCGCAGATGCCGCCGCCGATGTTACCCGAGTTGCTGCAGACGGTGCAATTCAGCACCGTGATCGATGCTGTACCGTAGCTGTAGATGGCCCCGCCGCTCCCACTCCCCGCGCCCCAGCCGCCTGCGCCGCCCGCGCCACCAGCGCCGGCACCACCACCGCCACCAGCGCCAAAGCCGCCGGCACCGCCATGCCACGCTCCTTGTCCGCCGACTCCAAACCCGCCATTTGCACCGGTGCCCATGGCTCCGCCACCGGTGCTACCACCGTTCGAGCCTGACACGGTCTGGTTTCCCGAGAATGTGCAGTTCTCCAGCACGACCGTAGAAGAATCCACGAAGATCGCGCCACCCAGGCCGCCGCCTGCACCGCCGCCCACGGCCGCAAACCCGCCGTTGCCGCCTTGCGCTTTGTTGGCGTTGAAAGTCGAGGTTTTGACGGTCAGCGCGGCACCAGAATGATTGTAGATGGCACCGCCCAGCCCAGCGCCGCCACCACCTCCACCGTCGAGCCCCCCACCGAGATCCCCGCCGCCGGTTCCGCCCAGGGCCTGACAACTGGAGAGCACGCAATTGTTAAGGGTCAGAGTACCCGAGTTGTCGATGGCGCCACCCATTCCCGCATTGCCGCCACCGGTTGGGACACCATACGTGGTGCTATTGGCGCCGTTTGCTCCTACCGCCTTTCCATGCTGCAGCGTAACGTCGTTGATTGTGACGGTGACGCCGGTGTTCACCACAAAAATCTTGCACGTATCGGTGCCGCTGATGGACGACGTTCCCGCGCCAGCTCCCTGAATTGTAAGATTCACGGGGATGGTTACCGGGCCGCTCGTGAGCGTCACTGCCGCGACGCTGAACTGGATCGTGTCACCACTTGCCGCCGTGGCGATCGTATTGCGCAACGTGCCTGCACCGCTGTCTCCGCCGGCCGTGATGGCAAGCGTGGCTGCTTGCGCCCAGGAGCCTATGCACAATAGACCAATCAGGAAACTGCGGGTCAAAAAAGAAGTATCCATGGCGTTTCTCTCCAAGGATTTCGAGCTGTTAGTGGAAATTCGACAAGGGTCACTCTAGCGCACTCCCGTCTATGGTGCAACGCCGAACTTCAACAAGTCGATAGCGATCCTGGGCGCCTTCGTGCGCTGAACTTGCCTGAGCTGGCTAGCGCCATGTCGTTGGAGTTGGGTTCCACACCGTTTCTTCAGTAATGGGCGGCGACCATGCTTGAATCCGGCCACAGATCGCGCGTGATTGGACTCCGAAGCGGCACGGGCTTGAGTCCCGGTAGCCGAAAGCATGGAGCGGTGCGCGCTACTTCGCAGGCATGAGGTTAGTGGCAGTTGGGGCCAGAAAAGAGGTTCGTCGCAGCGGGGGCTCCCAGTGCGCGGCCGTCTCGATTTCATTTGATCAGTACCGGCCCGAGCGGATACCAGCCTGTCGGAGTGCGACCTTCAATTCCCAGCTTGATATAAGGCTTGTCATCACCAGCGCGTTGAACCAGGCCGACCGCCAGTCTGTATTCGCCTTTGGCCACCTTGGCGAACTTCATCACCACGTCTTCGTTGACGGGTTTGCCCGGCATCCATCCCGCAGGTTTGCACGCCTCCGGCCAGCAAACGGCCAAAGGCTGATCTTTGCCATCCAGGAGCGCGATTGCGACGACACATGGAACGTAGATCGGCGCGACGCCCTGGTTCAGCCATGTGAACTTACCACTCGCCTCGCCCGCAGTGGCAATTGCTTTCGGGATGACGGCTTCCTTCAGCGAAAAGTGGTAGCCCATCCGGTTGGCGAGTTGATCGACGAGCGCGCGCTCTGCTTCAAGCAACTTGAGGGACTCTTTTCCGCCCTGGCTAAGACCGATGTAGCTGGGCTTCCCGTTCTCGACGCAGTCATCCAGCTTGTAGCCGTTTCCGTTCTTGTCTTTCTTGCCGTCCCACCAGCCCTGCTCCTTCATCCAGGAATAAGAGCCGTAGAATTCAAACACTCCGGGGGCGTGTCCGAATGCTCTGGCCGTTTCGCGGCCATCGCTATTACCGCAGATTCCGTCTCGCCGCGCCGCCACGCCTTGCAGAACAGCCCAGTCGTAAACAGGGGCGTGCTCTTTACCTTCTGCGGAAATGCAGAGCCGTGTCTTCTTGAAGACATCCAGGTGCATTTGCACGTGCTGGCGAAACTCGTCGGCGTTGAGACCTCTGCCTCCGAACGGATACATGTGCCCCTCACCCCAGTTTCCATAGGAACGGATATCGATGAACGCAATGCGCGGATCGCCATCGTAGCGTGCCGCCAGCGCCGTAAGGAAAGCCTTCAGCTTTGCCAGAAACACGGGGTCCTGAAACTCAGGAACTGCCTTTTGCCCCGGGACGCCAGCATACGGGTTCGGCAGATTCTTCATGTCCACCAGCCGGTGTTTGGCCCCCGCATCAAAAACCCACTTGGGCGTGACGTATGGATCCTTCGAATGCGAATTGGCATTCATCACCCCGAAGGCAAACGGCTTACCGGCCTTCTCCCAACCCATCAGCATTTCATCCAGGGGTTTCCAGTTGAACTGGTTCTCACCGGGCTGCAGTTCTGACCAGGCGAAGCGATGGTACGCGCAGTTCCCGACCGCCATCACTTTCGGATCCTGCCATTCCGCTTTTCCGTACAGAACCCATCCCTTTCCCGGATTGAGCAGCACCTCATTGGATGGTTTGGGCGAGACCACAGTGACTGCTGCGTCGCCCGCGAAAGCTGCGCCAAGAAGAAGTATAACGAGAGCTATGCATCCGGTGGTGCGCAATGCCATGCTTCCTCCAAGCCAACCATCGAACTCACGGCGATTTGACTTTACTGGCGCTGCACTGCGCCCAGATCGACTTTTGCGCTAGCCGCCAGCGGTGTGCCTTTGAAGTCAGAAGGGCTTGGCGCAATCCTGAAAAGCGCCGGTAGATCGAGCCCTTTGCCGAGCAGCGGCGACGCCGGAAGCAGGTCGTAGGCCGACAGCGTGCCGAGTTTTGACGCGTCGTTGATGTCTTTGCCCCCGCCGGGCATTTTCAGTTGTGGATCAGTGGCGAATCCAACTGCTGCGCCGTCAAGCTTCTCCTGTCCCGTTGCTTCCTGCCAGGCGGACAGGCTCGTGTATCGCTTCTTGGCGTACGTGATGCTGAAATCGCCTTTGGCGCGGAAGTAGCAGTTGTTCCGAAAGGTACCGCCCGCGCCGGTAACCATAATGTCGCCGTCGTGGCTGGCCACGAAGATGTTATTGCTAACCGTCAACCCCGAGCCGTTGCCGAGAAACGCGGCAGGCTTGCCATCCAGACCGGCGCTGATGAAGACGGTGTTGTTGTAGATGTGCCCGTTCTTCTGTGCTGCCCAGGTCATGATGCCGCCGGAAGCGCCGGGGTTCTTCTTGGCGTCGTTCTGGCTGATGTTGTAGCGGATGATGTTGTTGCTCACGGGCCCCGAGCCCTGGAAGGAGCCGGTCTGGTAGCCGGAGCCTTCGTTGTCATGCGAGTAGTTGTACTGCAACACGCAGTTGGTGCACCCGCCGTCGATATCGAAGGCGCAGCCGTCGAATGGCACGCGCGTCACGATCCGATAGCACTCGTTGAACTGCGCCACGGACTTGTCGCATTCTAAAAAGACCAGTCCGCCCACACCGCCGGGTTGCCCCTTTGGCTTGGAGGCTTGGCCGCAGTCATAGATGGTGCAACGTTCGACGAGGAAAGATGTGGCGTTGAAAATCTGAATCGGCAGGCAGATGACTGGCGTGCCGTCGGGATCGGCGTAAATATCATGAATGACGCAGCTTCCAAGATAACAGTTGGTGAAGACTCCCGCCCCCAGCGGCAATCCCCACGGCTTGCCACTCGCACGCTTTGAACCCCAACAGTAATACCCGCCGACGAGGCACTCCTTGATAGTGCAGTTGGTGACACGCACGTCATTGTAGCCGACGACCTCCTGCGTGCCGATCGGCGTGTGCAGGACAATGCCGTCGCGAAAGCCGGAAATACTCAGCTTATCGACGTAGATGCTTTGCCACGGCTTGCCCTCCTTTGCTGAACTGTAGATGTCAACCCCTTGAGCCGTATTGGTCGTGGCACCGTCCGGCTTAACGCCCGAACCGACCAGCGCCAGATCGTGGACTTTGATGTATTGGTTGTTCAGCAGTCGAATTGCGAACGAGTCACCGGCCTGAATCGTGGCAGGCCCATTCCCGTATGAGGCGATGGTGATGAATGCTTTCTCGCTACCAGAAGCGGTAGTCAGCAGGTTCCCGGCAAAGTTCTGGCCCCCTTCCAGCAGCACGCTGTCTCCGGGCCTAAGCGTGGCCTTGTTCACGCGAGCAAGCGTTTTCCATGCCTTCCCAGGCGCGGAACCGTCGTTTTCGTCCAGACCCGAAGGGGAAACGTAGTACGTCGTGGCATCCTCGCAGATAGCAGTTCGAAACGCCATGCAGTTGAGCAACACAAGAACAGTCAATGCGAGTTTCATTGAGGGTGGCTCCAGAAAGATGATTGCCGCTCGCCATATCAGTGAACGCCTGCGCTGGCAAGCGAAAGCCGGACGGAGTTTTGCATTTGGCGGGTCGTCGCGGCGCGGTATGCAGCGTTGCCGCCTGATCCTTTAGTGACGGGCAAACCCTTTTCTCACGCGCGCGTGACGTGAGGCTGCCCGTCACATGATGGGAGGGTTTCAGTACCTATGGAAGTTGATCCCTTTGGTTGGGGACCGCCTGAAAATGACAACATTCCGACAACATTATGCCGATGCTGGATTCAGAAACTCAGAAGTACAGCAGAATCAACAGGATGGAAAGAACTGGCGGAGAGGGTGGGAATCTGGCACGCCCCTTAAAACGCATCTCCGCCTGGCACCGACCACTGCTGTCTAAAAGTCTTCCCCAATCGTACAAGTTACCCAGAGTCATCCAGTTACACGCGAGGGCGAACCATGCTCGCGGACCGGCGTAGAGCCTCAAACTCTGCACAAATCTGTATACCACATTCAAAGATTCTGCACAACTTCTGCACAACGAATCCAATTTCGATTCCCTGCCAGCGCTGTAGCGGAAGCACACCTGCTATTCACCACCTCAAGCGCCGGGAAGAGCAGCCCGCAGAGCACAATTTGGTAGGCCACCATTCGCCGCTGGAAGAATGGTAGTTTACTCCGCTCAGAAGTGCGGCGGCTCGAACGAAGACCAGCAGACAACTCGTCCGTCGGTGAGGTACTTGTCGGCTCTTTTGTTGTGCCGATGGCCATCGTGCGCCCCCTCATCGTGTCCGGACTTTTACTAGCTGGGCATCCGCGACGACTGACCAGCCAGAGACCGGCTGAATCTACTCGCTCATCTCGAACACCGAATAAAGGAGGTTCAGCAGTAACATTATGCCCGTATCTGGGGTCTCCTCTGAAATAAGGGGTTCGTCCTGAGCTGATGCTTCATGGTACAAAAAACGTGCGTTGCTGCACCAAGGCTCGTCTTGAGTCGTTAAGACACGTTCGATGTCCTGCAGGCAGTAACGCATGTGGCGATACCGACACCGCCGATCCTTCTGCAACATTGTGTCCAGTATGCGCTCGTAGGCTGGGAGTTTCTCGCGCCGCTCGGCGGGGACAAACAGTTCAAGGGGTGGGGAAGGGTCTGTGAGCTTGCTTCGGACTACCGCAGCGGCTGTGTCGCCGACAAATGGCGGACGTCCCGCAATTAACTCATAGAACACGCACCCAAGCGCGTATATATCTGATCGTTCGTCTGTTTTGCGCCCTTCCACTTGCTCAGGCGACATGTAAGTCGGCGTTCCGAGACACTCGCTGGCGTGAAATCCAATGCTCGTCGTGCGCTCACCACTGATGCTTTCCAGATATTGGTACGAGGTGGCGGGATCAAATAACGGCCTAAAACGGAATTTTTCGAGAGCCTTGTTGTCTATTGCTGTCAGAATCTCGTCCAAGAAGCGTCTGGCTTCGGCAAAGGACGCTTCTTGAGTGTGCAATCGATCAAGCTGCTTAGTGATGCTGTCACAGGCCAACTGACATTCGTCAGGACTCAGCATCGAGTTTGGGAGCGGCTCGCCGACTTCCTTAATCAGTCCCATGTCCGACAGCATGAAGCGCTGATAAAATACTCCAGAGTTACGCGGAATTGGGCGCGCGTCGTCCACGAGAATATTATCGGGTTTGACGTCCCTATGCACCATCCCTTGAGAATGTGCGAATGCGAGTCCTCTCCCGACAGTGAGTACAATCCGTGCTGCGGCATCCGGATGCATTCCTTCTCCACGCTTCATGCGTTTGCGCAGGTCGCCGCCCTGAACATACTCCATGCGCTGAAACAGGAGGCCCTCTTTGAATCCAGCCTCGAATGTGCGGACAATGTTTGGATGTTGCAGTGCCATCGCAGATTCCGCCTCATGTACAAACTGCTCTACATAAGCTCTTTCTCGGCACACCTCCGGCAGCAGTATTTTTATCGCTTGTGTTCGGGGTTGGTCGTCATCTCCTCCTGTCCATTCAACTTTGTAGACTTGGCCCATACCGCCGCGCCCAAGCAGATCGAGAATCTTGCATCCCGCAATTACGTCTCCCGGCTGGAATTGTTTGCCTTGCAGGGTTTCAACCAATCGTTCGTCTTTAACTGGCGTCCGGCTGAGAATACGCGTCACGCTCGAACTCCCCGCTCGCGTTGCAGCCTTCAGCAACGCTGACTGCTGTGTTGGTTTCTCATTGGGCGTCACGATTGGTAAAGTCGGTGGCACTGCGCCCAGAGTTGAGTTGGCCACGTTTGAGAAACTGGGGAGCTTTTCCAGAACAGGCGACAACACTGTGTCAGAGACGTTTTGTGTCGTCTCGGCATCGTGAGCGGAATCTGCGGCGTCGGAACGCTTGACACTCTCTCCGGCAACTCGCTGTTGTATTGGCGCGCAGCAAACGGGGCACGCCTTTACCCTCGCACGGTCTTCAGAGAGCAAAACGTACAGAGCGTGCAGTGAACTTCGAATGCAGGCATTAAGGTCACTCCCTCAGGAAGGCCTCGGCTATTTCATCTTGCTGGCCTTTATGTGCACTCAAGGATTTCCATGCATCTGGTTCATCGCGAAACTGGTCTCGAAGTTTGCCGGTTACCGCGCGTTCGTCAACATCGATGGCGGATATTGTCGTACGCGGTTTATCAGTTCTGGAAGCCGTCCTCAATGCGCGTCCTGCTTCTTAGCGACACTCCCGCACCAGCAGGTCAGTGGCTTCCTGCAACTCTGCGCCAGAGAACAAGAGCGCAACTCGGCGCTTCGTTTCTTCACTGAGTGGGACGTCACTCATGAAGTTCACTTCTCCGGAGAACGAGGCGTTAGCGGGCAAACAGCACTTCAAGTCAACGTTTCCCCGGCTCCTCTGAACCAAGCACCTCAACCCACAGGTGGGCCTCAGCCTTCTCGCCCCGTTCATTGGTATGCTCGACGCAAACGATGTACTGCCCGGCCTTCGTGTACTTGTGCTGCGTAATCGCATAGCCGTCTTTGGCGAGCATCTTGGCGTTGCCATCTGACGCGACTGTCGCCGGTGGCGTCCCATCACCGAAATCCCACGTCTCGCCTCCATGCGCTGTGCGGAAACTACGAACCTTGAACGTCACTGTGTCGCCAACACGCACATTTTCAGTCGGGTAGTACGCAGCGTGGATTCCCGGAGGCAGTTCCTTCAATTTTGGATCAAAGACCTGAACCACGGCGAAGTCGTATGCGACTTTGCCACGCGCATCGGTGACTTTCAGGATTTCACTATACGCTCCCGGTTTGGAATACGTGTGTCTCGCAGTTGCGTTTTCAGCGTGCATCCCGTCTGAGAATGTCCATTCATATTTCGCGATTGCGCCTGTCGCGCTCGATGAGCGCGAGCCATCCAGCACGACCTCTTCGCCGACGGCAGCGACCTGATGTGGACGAGCCACGGCAATGAGTGCGGTGTCGTGTTCTGACTGCCATGCATGCCACGCGTAGGGGTAGGCATCCTGTATTCCCCATTTACCCGATGGCTGGCGGCTGGTGACATCGAAGTGCAGATGCGTCCATCCGCCACTGCCACCTTCTTTGCCCAGTACGCCCAGATGATCACCTTTCTTCACATGATCGCCGGTCTTCACGTCGATTTTCTGTAGGTGGCTGTAGCGATAGTACCAGCCTCGCCCGTCCACGACGTAGATAACATCGTACCGCCCTCTTGCCGGTGAATCGGCGTGTTCTGGCAGGGTGACGTTCGCCGCGCTTACCACCACGCCGTCCGTTGCGGCCACGACTTCGACAAGGCCCTCCGCCCCGCCGAAATCGAGGCCGTAGTGGTAGTAGACCTTTGATGCGCCGGGCTTCTCGCCTCCATCGACAAAGCACGGCTCATTTCCCATCTGAGTGTCACTGGCGAACCAGCGTTGCCGAACAGGATACCCGAACGAGTTCTTTTCGATCCAAGGCGAATGGGCGGGCCAGAGCCGCACGCGGGCATCTTTCTCCAAGGCCCACGGGTTTTCCTTACTGCTGCCCGCGACATAACCACGCGTTACAGGACAGTCAATCTGAACGCCACCGATGGTTACGGGCAAACGGTACGTCGCAGACACAAGCGTGATTGGCACGCCGTTGACCTCGACCACGACGCGTGCTTCGCGGATATTTTTGCAGACAGTGTCGCGCGTCTCCTGAAGATCAACCAGTTTGACGCGCGCCTTCGAACCATCCGCAAGTTCCGTGTCCTGTGTTTCGCCCAGATTGAGGTCGAGTGTACGAAGGAGTGGCGGTACGCCGTCCGCGCCCGCTGCGGAAACTGAGAGGAGCGCGGCCAGCAGGCATGCGATGACGATCAGAGACAAATTCATGGTGCCCTTCCTGTTCTGAAGCAACGGCTCCAGCTTCGCAATCCGGATGGCGAGGATGCAGTTCTATGCAAAGTGCCGCGTCATCACGAGGCCCAAGGGAACCTTCCATGCGTGGCGTCGTTTGTTCGTGAAACTGGTCTCGAAGTTTGCCGCGTCCCGCGCGCGCGTCAACATTTACGGCGAATTTTGTCGTATGCCGCCTGCCGCCGTACTTTGGATTCACGAGACAGCAGACCAAATGGCGGTTCATGCATATACAGGAAGTAAGCTTGGAATAACTACGCTAAAAACTACGCTAAAAAACTACGCCAAAAACTACGCTAAAAACTACGCTAAAGCCTGTGCGGATAATATGTTGCAATAATACCGGTTTGGCATATAATTCTCTTCGGTTTTGGGGCATCGCTGCAGGCGCGTCGCTTCAGCTCACACGGCCGTTTGCGGGCGAAAGTTCCTTAGGATTTCCAAACGTGCACGTGAGTAACCAAGTTGAGCTCAGGAATCGAAACGGAGGAAACAGAGATGACATTGAACGAGATCGTTGAAATCGCCGACAAGGTCTATCCCGACAGCATGATTGACCAGAACTTCGACAAGAGGACTCAGAGTTTAGCCGCAGCGAGCAAGGGCGACAGTCTGGCCAGGTTCATCGTTTCCGAACTGGTCGAGACCTACGCCAAGGACGCCACGGACCACGTGCAGGCGAGCCAGGCCCTTCGCGTGATGGAAAAAGCCGTGCAGGAGTTGACGGCGGTGCGCGACGCCTTCCGTCCCGCGGTCAGTCATTAGCCGTAGCGGTAGAACTTCGACCCGCCTCCGCACGGCCGGAGGCGGTGGAAACTGGGCTGGATCATCCCACGGGCGGTGTGGCATTCGCGAGCGTCCCTGGTTTCGCCAGGCCCAAAGGACTGCCCAAGTATTTGCCTTGGCTTGCCAGTAGCGCGTTGCAGTTGGCTATCTGCGACAGGTGTCTGAGGAAACACCCGGCCAGTCTGTTGGCCGTCACACGGGCGAAATTGCCGCTGGTGCCTCCACGGCCACTGCCGCCACTTTTCGTCGTAAGGAACGGCAAAGTGCGGCGATCTCGCCGCTCTACGTCTTGAAACTCTGGGAGAGACAGTCGTGACCAAGGCCAAAAAAGCAAAAATGAGAACTGCATCCGGGGGTGGATGGGTGCGCGTAGCGAGGGCCCTGATACGACAGGAGGACCAGCAGTTGACGGCCGCACGGCGTCGCGCTGGCGGCCTGCGTAAACGTATGCCCGCCCGAAAACAAATCGACTACGCACCGCCGTCCGCAAACTCAGGAATAGCGAATCGCGTAATCCGGCCTGCGTGGACACCGGCCAGCGCAGTGGGAGGCTCGCCGCGAAGCGCTGCGGGTGCGACATTGGGTCGCCGCCCAGCAGGCCAAGGGCGAAAAACCCGTCCATTTATTATGCCTGCCGCCATGCGTGCGGCAAAGGAGCTCTTCCCAAAAGCGAGCCGCAGGAGGCTGCGGGCGGTCGCGGACACCATCGATCACCACACCGACCTGCCCGGCACCATTCGTTTTTGCGCAATCATCCTGCGGGACATAGATCGCCATACGAACGAGAGAAAACCTCTCTGGTTGTGGCTCGCAAAGTATGCCTTACGGGACGTCATCCTCGGCGCTGGGCACAGACTGGAAGACCTCGAAAAAATCATAAATCCACGCTGACCGTTGCGCTCACCAGAGCGGCGGTCGCGTCGTGACTGGAGGGACCGTGACTACCCAGGATAGCGAACTACTGCTCCGGATCATCTCCGACGAAGACGAAGCTTGGCAGCGCGTATGCGCCGACGTGCGGGAGTGTGTCCGGCTTGATTGCGCCGTTGCGCCTGAGCCTGATGAATCGGCCCTGGAGTTTCTGCGCCAGAACGACCGTCGAGTGGTAGAGGGGGCTGCGCGCCGGTTGCTATCTTTGGGCCAGCGGCGTCGCGTCCTCGACGCACTGCTGCAGCGGATTTCGGAGATCATTCTCCTGAGCGGCTGGATGAGCCGAACGGAGGTAGGGCCAGTTGCGGCCGTGGCCCATGTTTTCCGGCGCGCGTGCGACGTCAGCCGCTGGTTGCTGAATCTCAAGTGGCGGGAGCTCAAATCTCTGGACATTAATCCGATCGCCCTGGCGCGGCAAATTACGGAGCTGGAGGCCGATCCAACCAACGCGGAAGTCCGGAAACCGATTCGGGTAGCACTTGAGCTACTGCACAATTGCCTGCCGCTCAGCAAGGCAGACGTTGCCGAGAACCTACACCGACTGGCAATTAGGCCGCCGCTCCGACCTATCCCCGAGCTACATGCCGAGTATGTGCTGTTGATCGGCGGAACCGGCTACCGAATTGTGGACGAGCACGGCGTAACCCGCCACCGTGCGAGCCTCCCGCCGCGTTTGCAGCGCCTCCTGGCGGCCTGCTGGGCCTATTGCTGGACCAAACAGCAGTGCGGTCCAGGCGGCGCTGCTGTGAACGAGGCAATCCTCGGCGAGCTTGACCTTTGCAGGCTTCGAGAGTTGATCGGCAAGACCGCAAACCGCGCGAATGTGGCCGAGCTCCGGCGCTACATGGCCATGGATGGCGGTAATTCGGTGCTCGGCGCAGGAAAGAAGCGCATGTTTCTGGTTGATATTGCCTTGGATGTGCCGAGCGATTTACCCGTGGGATCATTCCGGAAACAAGCCACCGTTTTCCTAAGGAATCACGACATTGTAATCCCGGAGGGATTTCTTCCCGCAAGCTAATTCTGCGGATCGCTCATGCGACGGCCACAGTCGTGCCTTGGTTCGCGTATCATCTGCTTTTTTGGACATCTGTGGTATCGGCCTTGAGGATCACACCCACGAGGTCAGGTTCGAATCCAGTAGCGCCCACCATTGAAATCCAGTGCAATCCAACGCAACTGCGCGCAGCCTCGTCTTCAAAAAAGCGCCGACAGGCCAGCGCTTTCGTCGTGGCCCGCTTCATGCAGGCGAGCCACTTCGCGCCCGTCTCTCTTGCTGCGTCTGCTCGCGCGCCTTCTCCGAACCCCTTCGCTTCAAAACTGGGGATGACTCAGGACCAACCCTTATTGCCTTCTTGGGAAGAAAGGCATATAAGAGCAGCGCCTCCATTTCTTGTCGTTGGCCGTGGCACTTCTTCTGGGCTCAGATGAAAGGACGGAACTATCATGCAACGAGTTTTCCGCACCGTACTCTGCCAGGCCGTGCTGGGGCTGGCGCTGCTGGCCGCATCGGCGCCGGCCGCCGACTGGTCTGCCACCGGTTCAATGGGCACCACGCGCTGGAGGCACACGGCGACGCTGCTGCAGAATGGGAAGATCCTCGCCGCGGGGGGCTCCAGCGGTTCCAGCTCGGAAGTGTACGATCCGGCTACGGGCAACTGGACGGCCACCGGCTCGCTTGCCACCGCCCACAGTTCTCACACGGCGACGCTGCTGCCCAGCGGGAAGGTCCTCTTAGTGGGGCGCCCCAGCGGTTCCACCTCGGAAGTGTACGATCCGGCTACGGGCAACTGGACGGCCACCGGCTCGCTTGCCACCGCCCGCAGTTCTCACACGGCGACGCTGCTGCCCAGCGGGAAGGTCCTCATAGTTGGGGGCTATGGCACCAGCAGTTATCTTTCCAGCGCGGAAATGTACGACCCGGCGACGGGCAACTGGACGGCCACCGGTTCAATGGCCGCCGCGCGCGGCGATCACACGGCGACGCTGCTGCCCTGCGGGAAGGTCCTCGTTGCGGGGGGCTACAACGCCAGCGTGTCTCTTTCCAGCGCCGAATTGTACGATCCGGCGACGAGTACCTGGACGGCTACCGGTTCGCTGGGCGCTGCGCGAAGGAATCACACGACGACGCTGCTGCCCAACGGAAAGGTCCTCGTCGCGGGGGGCTGGCAGAGCTCCAGCCTTTTACTTTCCAGCGCGGAAGTGTATGACCCGGCCACGGGCACTTGGACGGCCACCGGTGCGCTAGCCGGCCCGCGCACGGTGCACACGGCGACACTGCTGCCCAGCGGGCAAGTCCTCGTCGCGGCGGGGGCGGACAGCGTCGGTGCCCTTGCCAGCACGGAAGTGTACGACCCGGCGACGGGCAACTGGACGGCCACCGGTGCGCTGGCCGCGACACGCGAGTTTCACACGGCGACGCTCTTGCCCTGCGGGAAGGTTCTCGTCGCGGGGGGCAACAACGAAGTCGATTTGCTTTCCAGCGCGGAAGTGTACGACCCGGCGGCGGGCACGGGCAACTGGGCGGCCACCGGCTCGCTGGCCACCGCGCGCGAGAATCACACGGCGACGCTGCTGCCCAGCGGCAAGGTCCTCGTCGCGGGGGGCTACGGCAGCAGTTATCTTGCCAGCGCGGAAGTGTACGACCCGGCGGCGGGCACGGGCAACTGGGCGGCCGCCGGTTCGCTGGCCACCGCGCGCCAGAATCACACGGCGACGCTGCTGCCCAGCGGCAAGGTCCTCGTCGCGGGAGGACGCGGCAGCAGCGGTCGTCTTTCCAGTGCGGGAGTGTACGATCCGGCGACCGGTACCTGGACGGCCACCGGTTCGCTTGCCACCGCCCGCAGTTCTCACACGGCGACGCTGCTGCCCAGCGGCAAGGTCCTCGTCGCGGGGGGCTACGGCAGCAGTTATCTTTCCAGCGCGGAAGTGTACGACCCAGCGACGGGCAACTGGACGGCCACCGGTGCAATGGCCGCCGCCCGCGAGTATCACACGGCGTTGCTGCTGCCCAGCGGCAAGGTCCTCGTCGCGGGGGGCTTCAACGGCGGTATTCTTTCCAGCGCGGAAGTGTACGATCCGGCCATGGGCAACTGGACGGCCACCGGTGCGCTGGACACCGCCCGCATGTATCACACGGCGACGCTGCTGCCCAGCGGCAAGGTCCTCGTGGCGGCGGGTGCGTCAGGTAGCGAGCTTTCCAGCGCGGCAGTGTACGATCCAGCCACGGGCACTTGGACGGCCACCGGTGCGCTGGCCACCGCCCGCATGTATCACACGGCGACGCTGCTGCCCAGCGGGAAGGTCCTCGTCGCGGGGGGGGAAGACAGCGGCGGCGTTCTTTCCAGCACGGAAGTGTACGAGCCGGCAACGGGCACTTGGACGGCCGCCGGTGCGCTGGCCACCGGGCGCGAATTTCACACGGCGACGCTGCTGCCCAGCGGGAAGGTCCTCGTCACGGCGGGCTACGGCAGCGGTTATCTTTCCAGCGCGGAAGTGTACGGGGAGGGCTTGGGGTACTCGGTGCCTTGGCAGCCCAGCTTGGCGCAGGCGACCTCGCCGCTGAGCCTTGGATCGGCGCTGGCGGTGTTGGGCGGGCAGTTCAAGGGATTGTCGGAAGCTTCGGGCGGTGCAACGAACAACTCCGCTAGCAACTACCCGCTGCTACAGCTTCGCAGCCTAGCCAACGAACAAACGGCGTTCCTGCTGCCCGATCCAGCCAGTCCATGGTCGAATACTGCCTTTACCAGCCTGCCGGTGACGGGTTTTCCCATCGGTCTGGCCCAAGTGAGGGTGTACGTCAACGGCATCCCCAGCGAGCCGCAGGCGATCTGCATCGTGGGACCGGCTGCTTCGCTGCAGGTGGCCGGTTTCCCCTCGCCCACAACGGCGGGCGTGGCGCATCAGCTCACCGTGACCGCCTGCGACGGCGGCACGAATACCGCAATCGGCTATACCGGAACGATTCACTTCAGCAGTTCCGACCCGCAAGCGATTTTGCCCGGCGACTACACCTTCACCTCGGCCGATCAAGGCGTGCAGTCCTTCAGCGTCACGCTGAAGACGGCCGGCACGCAAACGATCACCGCGACCGATACGATTACGAGCACGATCACGGGCACGCAGAGCGGCATCGTGGTGAACACCGGTCCGGCCAGCCGGCTGACGATCCAGACGCAGCCATCCACACGGGCCAACGTTGGAGCAGCCTTCGCGCAGCAACCGGCCATTCGCATCGAAGACGCCTGCGGCAATCTGATCAGTTCCGACAACAGCACGGTTGTGAGCGCTGTTCTTGCCAGCGGCCCGGGCGCCCTGCAAGGCACGCTCACGGCGACGGCCTCGGGCGGCCTGGCGACGTTCACGAACTTGGCGTGCAATACGGCTGGAACGGTCACGCTGCAATTTACGAGCGGCGCGCTGACCGCCGCCACATCCAACAGCATCATCATTGACCCACTGAGCCAAACGATCACCTTTGGCGCGCTCTCCGGCAAGACCTGCGGCGACGCCGCGTTTACGGTGAGCGCCACGGGCGGAGCGTCTGGCAATGCGGTGACGTTCGCCATCGCCAGCGGCCCGGCGACAGCAACCGGCACCAACGGCAGCACGATCACGATTACTGGAGCGGGACTGGTAACGGTCCGCGCGTCGCAAGCTGGAAACGCCAACTACAGCGCGGCGGCGAATGTGGACCAGTCGTTCAGTGTCTCGCTGGCCGCGCAGACGATCACCTTTGGCGCGCTGGCTAACAGAACCTATGGCGACGCGCCGTTCACCGTCAGCGCCACCGGCGGCGCATCGGGGAATCCCATTACATTTTCTATCGCCAGCGGCCCGGCGACGATTAACGGCAGTGAAATCACGCTTACCGGTGCGGGACTGGTGACAGTCCGCGCTTCGCAAGCTGGAAATGCCAACTACAGCGCGGCGGCGAATGTGGACCAGTCGTTCAGCGTGGCCCAGGCCGCGCAGACGATTACTTTTGGTGCGCTTGCCAACAAGACCTATGGCGACGCGCCGTTCACGGTCAGCGCCACGGGCGGAGCATCGGGAAATGCGGTGACGTTTGCCATCGCCAGCGGCCCGGCGACAGCCACCGGGACGAACGGCACCACGATCACCATCACAGGCGCAGGGTTGGTGTCGGTCCGCGCCTCCCAAGTGGGAAACGCCAACTACAGCGCGGCGGCGAACGTGGATCAGTCGTTCAGTGTCGCGCTGGGCGCGCAAGCCCCGCAGGCGATCACCTTTGCCGCGATCTCCGGCAAAACATACGGCGACGCGCCGTTCACGGTGAGCGTCACGGGCGGGGCGTCGGGCAATGCGGTGACGTTTGCCATCGCTAGCGGCCCGGCGACAGCCACCGGGACCAACGGCAGCACGATCACGATTACCGGCGCGGGACTGGTAACGGTCCGCGCGTCGCAAGCTGGAAACGCCAACTACAGCGCAGCGCCGGACGTGGACCAGTCGTTCAGCGTGGCCCAGGCCGCGCAGACGATTACTTTTGGTGCGCTTGCCAACAAGACCTATGGCGACGCGCCGTTCACGGTCAGCGCCACCGGCGGAGCGTCGGGCAATGCCGTGACCTTCTCCATCGTTGGCGGCGGCCCGGCGACAGCCACCGGGACCAACGGCAGCACGATCACGATTACTGGAGCGGGACTGGTAACGGTCCGCGCGTCGCAAGCTGGAAACGCCAACTACAGCGCCGCGGCGGACGTAGACCAGTCGTTCAGCGTGGGGAAGGCGAGCGCCACAGTGACGCTCGGCGGCCTCAGCCAGACCCATGATGGCAACCCCAAGGCAGCCACCGCGACTACAAATCCAGCGGGGCTGGCCGTGGTTCTCAAGTACAACGACTCATCCACGGCGCCCAAAGATGTGGGAAGCTATGCTGTGACGGCAACTATTACGGACGCAAACTACCAGGGGAGCGCCGCCGGCATGCTTGTCATTGCGGCTCCCAACGCGGCACCCGTCATTGACTCTGCGCCGACCATCAGCCCTGGCCAGCCCAAGGCCGGTGAGAGCGTGGCGTTCTCGGCCAGCGCCAGCGACAGCAACAACGACGCTTTGACTTACAACTGGGATTTCGGCGACAACACCACCGCAACAGCCGCGGGGACAAGCCACATCTACGCCGCCGCCGGAACCTACAGCGTCACTCTTACCGTCAGCGACGGCACGAAGACCACGACCAGCAGTTTGAGTCTGACTGTGGCCCCAGCACAGACCGGCGGAGGGGACGGGGGCGGGCCCGTCCTGCCGCCCAGTCAAGATATGGACGGCGATGGGTTCTCAGATCAAATCGAGACCACACTCGGCTCGAATCCCAGCAACGTGTCTGATACTCCCGGCGGCGCGGCCAAACCGACTGCGGCAGGCAAATTGTCCGTCTCCAAGTTGAGCATCAAGCTGAACTTCGCCAAGCCGCAGGGAAACGACAGTATCGGCCTATCGGGCCTGCTTCTGATTCCAGAAGGATTTAGTATCTCTGGGCAAACGGCAATCGTTGACTTCGGTGGTGTGGTGAAGTCCTTCACGCTCGACCCCAAGGGCAAGTCGCCCAAGGGCAATGACTCGCTTGCGATAGGCGTGAAGTCAGGCAAGACCGGCACGCCGCTGCAGATCGCCAAG
>DASXUX010000018.1:0-3827 GCA_036504595.1 Planctomycetota bacterium
AATCCGGGCCATGATCGAACGCACCAGGTCGCTGACGTTCGAGATCAGCCCGCGCGTGCTGTATGATCTTGGATTGAAGGCCGCTCTGTCCGGTCTCTGCGAAAGCACGCAGAGGAAGTTCGGGCTGACATGCACGCTCCAGGCCGAAGGCTCTGAACAGAAACTAGAACACAACACACGCGTCTTGCTTTACCAGGCCGCCCGAGAGTTACTGCACAACGTTGTGAAGCATGCGTCAGCGAAGACGGTCCACGTGACGCTTAAAATAGCGGAGGGTTCGACAACTCTTGTTGTCTCCGACGATGGAACTGGCATTCTTCCCAATCGGAGTGTTGCCTCCGGCTTTGGCCTCTTCAGCCTGCGTGAACGGCTGAACCATCTCGGTGGCAGCCTAAGCATCAGTTCTCCGCCGGGGAAAGGAACGGAAATCACTGTCCAGACGCCAGTGCTTTAGCCAAGTCGTGCCCTGGCGGTTTCCCGCCTGAGCTTGACAGGACCGCAGTCGGCAACATAAACTAAGAGTCGATATGCATTTGCATCGTCATCGTGTGCTGGGCGGGGGCGCTCGAATTATGGCTGCGACACGTGTCGTCATCGTAGACGATCACGATCTGCTCCGAGAGAGCCTGAGTGCGCTTCTCCAGAAAGAGGATGGCATTGAGGTCGTTGGCCAAGCCAACTCGGGATATTCCGGTGTCGCCGTCGTGAAGGAGACGCGTCCCGCCGTCGTCCTCATGGATGTGAATATGGAGGGAATGGACGGCATTGAGGCAACGCGGCAGATCATTGAAGCCTTGCCCAGAACTGGCGTGATAGCACTAACTATCAGTGGCGAGACCTCCGTCCTGGAGGCCATGTTGCGTGCGGGGGCATCGGGATTTGTTACCAAGAGCGAAGCGCCACCAGTACTTCTCCGTGCTATCAGTGAAGTTGCCGCCGGGCGGGTATTTCTTTGCCCGAAGATCGCGGACACAGCCGCAGACTCCTTCGTGAAAGTGCTGCGGCAGTATAGTCCAGCTCAAGCTGCCGGCCTCACCACCGCCGAGTGTTCGGTTCTTTCGCTCACGGCTCATGGAAAAAGCATCAAGGAAATCGCTGCGGAACTGGAGATCAGCCCCCGGACCGTAAATGCCCACCGTGCCCACATCCGCGAGAAGCTTGGTGTTTCCAGCGATGCAGAGATGACCAGGTGCGCAATAAAGTTCGGCTTGGTAACCGCGTAGCGGCGAGTTCTACGACTCCAATCAAACAATACTGTGCTGCTCCGTGCTGGCGCGAGATTACAGGAGTGCGCACTTTGCGATCAAAATTGCGCACCTCGCTCATATCCTGCGTTATCGCCACGAAGTATCATTCCGCACAGTATGATCCTCTGGCCGAGCCTCCTGAAGCAAGTCTTATCCCCACCGGTTTTCCCCGAGAGAAACCACACGCGTGCAGCTCGGGGTGTTCACCTGATCTGCTACGGCCTGTTGGTCTGCCTTGTGCCGCCGATAGCGCACAACTTCGCCGCTGGAAATTCCCCGGCGGTCGCGGTGCTGATTGTCGAAGGCATTTGCGTGCTACTCACGGCCACTCTGAACCGGCGCGGTCTGCTGCAATATGCCTCGGGACTACTGCTGGCCAGCATGCTCGCTGCTGCAACCTTTCTGCTGTGTGCCGCTGGGGAAGGTTCACGTGATGTCGCCGTTATGATCTTTCCCGCAGTTGTTGCGGTGGCCGGGGTTCTGCTGCGCGGGCGCCTTTTCCTCGGATGCGTCGTCATCACCGCGCTTTGTCTCGCCGGAGTCATCTCTGCCGAGATCAACGGCGTTCTCGTGGCCGCTCCACGACCCATATCGTACCGTTGCCTGACCGATGCCATGATTATCCTGGGGATGACAGCTCTCGCTATCGGGCTGCTGCTCGGCGATCTGTATCGCAGTATCACGGCGGCACAAGAGAGCGAAGCGGCGCTGCGAGAAAGCGAAGAGCGCTTGAAGACACTCGCCGAGGCGTCCTTTGAGGGCATCGCGATCAGTGATCATGGTCTCCTGGTTGATGTCAGTGATCAACTGGCTGAGATGCTGGGCTACCAGAAGCCCGAGATGATCGGCAAAGAGATCATCAACTTCGTGGCGCCGTCGTCCCGGGCCATCGTGGCTGAACGTGTGCAAGCTGGATTTCAGAATCCATATGAACACGAACTGCAAAAGAAAGATAGCTCAGTGATCTGTGTGGAGTCCAGGGCACGGACGTTGCTGCGCCACGGCACGTCCCTGCGGGTAACGGTTATCAGGGACATCACCAATCGCAAACGCGCAGAGATGGAACTGCGGAAAATCAACGCCAGACTGAATGGCGCTGTGGACCTGGTGGGTTTGGGGTTCTACGAACGGATAGGAGAACGGCAGTGCCTGTTCCACGACGAGCGCATACGCGCGCTGATTGGCATCCGCCCCGAGGAAGTTGATCGTGCGTGTGAGTGGTGGGAAGAACGGCTGCATCCGGATGATCGTGCCAGGGTAATGAACCAGCGGAAAGAACTGGAGGAAGGACGGACAGAGCGGGCATCCGTTGAATACCGATTCCTGCATCCCCAGAAGGGCTTAATCTGGATCAGCCACTTGGCCGTCGCGCAGGAGCGCAAAGCGGACGGCACGCTGCTCCGCTCCACCGGGGTCATGCACGACATCACCGAGCGCAAGCGGGCTGAGGAGGAACTTATCGCCAGCCGCAGTCGGCTGGAAGCAGCATTGGAAGCGGCGGGGATGGGGTCCTACCAGGCCGCAGCAGGCTTCCGCATCTTCGCCCTTGATGACAGGACGCGCGACATCTTCGGTATAATAGATTCCGAACGGATCCTTGAAGTCTGGACAGAACACATCCATGCAGACGACCGCCTGCGGTTGCTTGAAATAACACAGCAAGTGGAACACGGGAACCGCAATCATGCGACAGCGGAGTACCGCTATCAGCATCCCAATCGTGGAATCGTCTGGATTAGACATTCTATCCGCGTTCTGGGACGGGATGCTCGTGGTGGGATGACATCGCTGGTCGGAGCAGTGCAGGACATCACGGACCGCAAGCGGGCGGAGGAGGCGCTGCAGCGGCAACGCAATACCCTGAACGAACTGTTCGAACATTCTCCAGGCTTGCTGCTCCTGGTGGACCCCGAACTCCGTGTGCTGCGGGCGAACCGTGAGATAGCCCAACGGTCGGACGTTTCACCACAGGGGCAGAAAGGGTCGTTGCCGGGAGAAGTGCTTCATTGCCTGAATGCTGCCGACGGCCAATGTGGCAGAGGATCGAAGTGCAGTGCGTGTCCAGTGCGAACACGCATCGCGCGGACGCTGCAGACACAAGAGCGGATCGTCAACGAGGAAGGCAGTCTGGTGGTGCGCTTTGGCGAGGGCCAGGAGGACAGGCACTTCCTCATCTCGACAGTGCCTGTCCATGTCGAGGAGGGGCCATCGGTTCTCGTTGCGATCAATGACAATAGCGATCGCAAGCGAATCGAGCACGCCATGCGAGAATACAACGTGCGACTGCGTTCGCTGGCAGCACAGTTGGCGCTAGCGGAAGAAACCGAGCGGCGCAAACTCGCTGCTATCCTGCATGACAACATCGGCCAGGACCTGGCTGTCTGCAACATTCGGCTCGGCGCTCTGGAATCGCAAATCAAGGAAACGAGTGATAGGAACGTCGTTCGCGATGTGGGCAATGTAATCCGGGCCATGATCGAACGCACCAGGTCGCTGACGTTCGAGATCAGCCCGCGCGTGCTGTATGATCTTGGATTGAAGGCCGCTCTGTCCGGTCTCTGCGAAAGCACGCAGAGGAAG
>DASXUX010000019.1:0-2862 GCA_036504595.1 Planctomycetota bacterium
CAATGCCTGCTCGAACCACAGTATCTGGCGGTGAGTTCGTTGTGGATCAACTCCCGGTCGCCACGTGTGCAGAACCCAAACGATCAACAGGTACTGGTTCAGCATGACCAGATAGATTCTGTACGCGGAGTTGAGCTCCGATTTTTGGAGCCGGAATGCCTGGAAAATCAGTGCGACAGTTGCATAAAAACCCAGGAGCCAACTCGTTGACGCCGGGTTGTTCACAGCCGAGAGCGCCACCGTCCCGAGGGCCAGGACAATACACAAGAGCGGCCCAGCGTAGCGCAAGACGGGATGTAACACGCGGGATCGAGACATGCGGCAGAGCGTAGCGCATGTGAGAACATGGCGCAAACGGAGCAGCAACAGGCGATTACCGCGCAACGACTTCAGTTCTGGCGGCTCAATCCAGTTAACCTGGAGGAATACCGAGGTGGGATCAGACTCCGGTCCTTATACACGGTCCAGCCACACGGCCTGCTCGCATCCGGGTCAAATTCAGTGACCCAGAGGGGATATCCGTTCCGTTTGATCGACGTCAACTCATTGCTCGCGCAGTGCGAGCAGTAAGCGGGCACCTCTCTGGCACGGCCCCACGTCAAGGGGGATGCGTCCTCAAAGACCGTCATCCTGCAGGCGCAGGCCGCACTACGCCGCATGGCCCCGCCAGAGCCGCACGGATCGAAGACAAGGCGGTAACAATCAGGCTCCTCGATGATCTCAACTGCCCCATCGCGATCTGGCCCGGTGAAGTGGAACCGGAGGTGCTCAGCGAGGAATGCCGCACGAGCGGCTGGAGCCAGACTCTCGAAAGACTGCCACATTTGGTCCTGCAGCGACATGGAATTGAAGCTTCCCTCCAAGGCCTCTTCGGCCACCTTTTGGCCAAAGAGGCTGCATGTGGCGGACGGAAGAGCCCAGAGATAAGTGGCAAGCAGATCGTGCGACTGCCGTGTCGTGCGACAATATTCGCCAAGAGCCTCAATCGCTTCGACGTACCGGCCGGTTGAAAGCGCGCTACGCAGATCAAGAAAGGTCTCCTCCGCTCTCTTGCGGACGACACCAACCGATCCCTGGACGCTTTCTGAGTTGTGAGCCGCGACGCGGCATACTGCATTCGGATGCAGTTCCGCGGAGAGTGTATGGATGATGTCGGCTTGTCGTGCCGAATTGTCTTCGAGACCATCGCGCCACAGCTTGTAGGCTAACTCCGCCACCGTTCGGCACGCTGAGGCGTCCAACCGCGCAGCAAGGAAGTCAACCCACTTGAAGATCCATTCGACTTGCGCCGCGGTCATGAAGGAATCCAGCGGATAGATGTAATTGAGCAGCCGCTCGGCGCTCGCCGCGTCTTGTCGGCAAAGGGCCTCGCGAATGCGCTGCACATTGGAGCTTTTCAGTGACTGAGGCGTGCCCATCCGAAACGCACGCCCAAGTTCCGGCACGGTTTCCAGCCGATCGTCACCGGAGAAGAATCTCTGCTCGGCTGCGCTCACGGCCTCCCTTTCTGGCGGCTTTGCTCGGCCTGGTCAGCAGGCAGACAGCACCAGCGCGGCATTTGCGCCCCCGTTGCCTAACGTGTAAACGATGGCATTGCGAACGGGCATTTCGCGGGCCTGATTGGGAACATAATCCAGGTCGCACTCGGGGTCTGGATCGTCGTAGTTGATCGTCGGCGGCACGAGACGGTTGCGAATCGCCATGGCGCAGTTCGCGGTCTGAACGGCTCCCGCTGCACCCATAGGGTGGCCCATCATCGACTTTATGGAACTGACGACGACCTTTCTGCCGAACACCTGTTTCACCATTCGGGTTTCTCGGACGTCGAGGAAGGGATCAGAAGTTCCGTGCGCACAGTAGTAGTCAACATCGGCAGCCGTGCGCTGGGCTCGCCCAAGAGCCATGTTTATTGCCTGAGCGCCGGTCTTTTCGGATTTACCAAGCTTGAACATCGAGGTGTCATCACGGGTACTGCCGAACCCGCTCACTTCAGCATACACTGTCGCACCGCGCGCCTGCGCGCGCTCATACTCTTCAAGAACCAGAATGCAAGCTGCATCGCTAAGGACCAAACCGTCGCGTCCGCGATCGAACGGACGAGACGCATGTTCTGGATCATCATTTCTGCTTGATAGAGTCCGCGCGAACGCACCGAAGAAGAGTGGGCAAACGCCTTCGTCGGCGCCACCGGTTAGCACGCACGTTGATTCGCCGTGCTGAATCAGCCGGGTCGCATAGCCGATCGCCGTGGTACTGGATGAACAGGCCGTCGTGATGTTCGTTGTTTCGCCATTCAGGCCAAGATCTCGGCTGATCTGGACGGCGGCGGCCGCTGGGTTCATGAACACTGCCGACGCGGCGGGAGCTCCGACCATTCCAGCGCCGCCGCCCGCCAGAAACTCCGGCCGAAGGCGCTCGATGGATGAGATGCTGACGCCCACGATCACATCAATGAGCCTGGAGTCCTCCGCTTCCACATCGAGACCTGAATCCTCCACGGCCTTTCGCGCAGCCAGGACAGCCCACTGGGCAACCACCGGCATCTCAGAGAGTCGATCGGCTGGCAGTCCGAGCTGCTGCGGGTCAAAATCAACCTCGCCTCCGATCTGCACCGGAAAGGACGAAGCGTCGAACTTTCGTATCCGGTTCACGCCGGAGACGCCGTCCAGGGCATTCTGGAAGAACGTCTTCGGGCTATTTCCAAGCGGCGTAACCAGACCAATCCCCGTGATAACAACGCGTTTCATGGCAGTGTCCTCATGCATTGAGAATGATGCAGACGATGACAATTGCCGTGCCAACTTCGCGGAGGCGCTAATACTCGCATTTCTCATAGCCGCCCCGCAAGCGGTCCGTTGCGAG
>DASXUX010000020.1:0-199969 GCA_036504595.1 Planctomycetota bacterium
ACCACTAACGGCCGGAGCTTGGCCAGCAAGCTGTCCGCTCGTTCTTCGGCCAATCCGTGCATCCCCGTCTTGTTCATTGCGAATCCCCCACAGGTCTACTGTAGGGAATCGGCATTTTGCTAACTGAGATTGAACACACCCCGTTCTTCGCGCCTTCGCGTCTTTGCGGTTGAATCTCCTCAGTTCCCCACCGACCCATCCAAAAACACCACGTTCTTCCCGCCCCACGGCCCGCCGCCGGGATGGAAGTTTTCATAATCGTAAATCATCGGCGTTTTCGACGGCCCGAGGAACTGATCGAGCAGGCCGTCCTGGATGATGCCGTTGAGCATGATGTTCCATTCGTAGCTAAGGCCTTCCTTCTGATAGAAGCCCTGGTGATCGGCGGGGCAACAAAACACGCGCACGTCCGGCGTGTAGGGGCTCAACACGGTGCGCAGGCTCGGGTGTGCGCTGTTCATCGTCGGCCGCTGCGATGCAACTGGATAGGCAGAGTGGTTTTCGCTGGCGTACATCTGCACGGCTTTGGCAAGCTGCGACAGATTGCTCTTGCAAGCCGTCCGCTGCCCTTCGGCTCGCGCACGCGAAAGCACCGGCAACACCAGCGCGGCCAGCAGAGCGATAATCGAGATGACGACCAGAATTTCGATCAGCGTGAAACCGGCGGCGTGACGGGTGACGCGTGACGAGTGACGGGTGATAAGGTTCATCGCTGCCGCCCCCGCCTGCTGCCACTGTATACTGACGGCTGCCGACTAACGCAGCTTCAACCGCACCAATCCCACGCCGCACATCTTCAGCAGCATCCACCCGTGTCGGAAGCGGCTGATCTGCGTCTCGCCATAGGTGCGCTCGCGATACCGCACCGGCAGATCCACGATGCGCAGGCCCATGCGAGCGGCGCCGAAGAGCAGATCGAAATCCCCAAACGGATCGAAGTCGCCGAAGTAACTTCGCGCCGCCGCCAGCCGCTCGTAATCGCGCCGCAGAAGCACCTTCGTTCCGCAAAGCGTGTCCTTCACCGGCTGCCCGATCAGCCAGGAAAACGCCATGCTGAAAAACTTATTGCCCATCATGTTCAAGAAGCGCATCGCCTTGCTTTCCATCGCATAAACAAACCGCGAACCGTTGGCAAATTCTGCGCGCCCCGTCGCGATGGCCTGGTAGAACGCCGTCAGATCTTCGGGCGGAACGCTGATGTCCGCGTCCAGGATCATCAGCACGTCGCCTTTGGCTTTCTCGAACCCCAGCCATACAGCGTCCTTCTTTCCCTTGCCCGTCTGCTCATAGACGCTGATATCCATCTCCGGATGGTCCGCAGCAGCCTTTCGGCACGCCGCGAGTGTCTCGTCCCGCGAATGCCCTTCGACAAAAATCAGTTCCATGTGCGAACCCAACTTCGGCAGGCGTTCGACAATCTGCGGAATGTTCCCCGCCTCATTGCGGCAGGGACAGATCACGGATACGGAAAGGGCAGGGTTCAGGGTTCGGGGTTCAGGGTTCAGGGAAGGCGTGGATGTTGCCTCATCATCAGCTAACTCTGACCCCTGAACCCTGACCCCTGAACCCTGCAGTTCCATCGGCAACCGCGCCACAATCCAATTCGTCAAGCAGAACGGCCGCAGCGGCCAGAGCGGCGAGAGCCGGTTCAGCGCGCGCGACAGCAACGGAATGTGCTTTGGCGCCAGCATGCGCGAACTGGTTTGAATCGTTTCGAAGCCCGCGAGCGCGAGCATGCTGGTGACATCTTCGGTCGTCACCCAGTTGATCACCGGCTGCCGATACTTCAGGCCCAGCATTTCGGCGGTGCTGAGCAGTCCCTGCCATAACCGGCTGTGCAGGTTGATGACGATCCGCGTGCGCGCGTGGCAGTACGGTTTCAGCTCTTCAAAGAGCGCCAGAATGTCGTACACGAAGCCGAGCAGATCGGAGAGGACAATGTAATCGTACATCTCTCCGGTCGCACTCCTCTGTTCGAACGCGCCGGCCTCAAAGCGCAAGTGCGGATACTTCGTGCGCGCCTGAGCGATCATTTCTGGGCTCAAGTCAATGCCCAAAGCTTCCGCGGGCTCCAGCGCCGCCAGCAAGTCGCCGGTGCCACAGCCGATTTCCAGCACACGAGCGCCTTTTGGAATGTGATAGCGATACAGCCGTTCGAGTTCCCTATGGTAGCCCAGGTTCTTGCGCCGCCACTGGTCGCGAACGGGCGCGAACTGGTCGAAATACCGCTGCAGCCGCCCGTAACATTCGTCGGCCGAAGCCGGCCGGTACGCATCGCGCTCGCTGCGTGAGATTGGCGCAGCGGGCGCAGCCGCTGCAAGCGCTGTGGATGGCTCAACTTTGGTGCTCATCGTCCCGAACACTATAGCAGCTTTTGCGGCGGTTTACGAAAAGGTTTGCGGTGCGTAGTTCATGGTTCATGGCTTCGATGTCCGCGAGACCCTGAACCCTGAACCCCGACCCCTGAACCCTAGTTTTCGTGCATCCGCATTTCCAGGCTGAAGACCTCCTCCAGCCCGAATGCGATTTTGTGCGAGCGGCTGCTGAGATCCTCGAGCACCACTGTTTCGACGGGTTGGCCGTCAAGCCGGGTGCCGTTGGGACTCAGATTCTTCACTTCGATCGAACGCAGATTGTACATCGTGATCTGGAAATGTTTGGCGCTGACCGTGTGAGCCGCCTCGTCGCTCTCGCGCTCCTCGGGCGTCTGCGCGCGGTATCTTTCCGTGCGCTTGATCGAAAAGTCGGCGGTGCGGCTGCGCCCAATCACCATCGTCTTCCCGTACTCCAACGGAAAAACCTCGCCCTTGAAATGTCCGCGAATGCCGATCAGCGTGGGAATGCGCTGCATGATTCCTCAGTTCCTAAGTGCGAATGATGAATGCGGAATAATGAATGATGAATAGGGTTGATTGTGTTCGTCAGATCTTGCCAATTCATCCACAGTCATCATTTCGCATTCATCATTCATCATTTGCCGGGCTGTCCACCGAAAGGATTCACCGCGCCGTTCTTGCCGGAGGCGCCCAACTCCAGTTCCGGCCCCGGGAAATCCTGAATCTTGGGCGTCGTCTTCTCGGCGATTTCGAGCGCGATCTTGACGCGATCCTGATTGCTCAGCGGCGTGCCGTCCGCCGGCAGCGTCACCTCAACGCGTTCTTTCGCGGCAAGTTCGAGAATGGCATCCTTCTCCTGCTTTTCGGCATCCTTGTTCGGCACATCATTGATGAAAATGGCCTGGTCCACAACGTCGGCATGCGTATCGGTAAGCTGCGTGAACCACTTCAAAGCAGTGCCGGCGTCCATGTCTTGCAGCTTGATCGTCAAGTGCGGGTCGGCCGTGCGGACTTTGGGCGCGAGGATGATGTTCGCTCCGCAGATCGAGGTCAGCAGCGAGCAGGCATCGGAAAGCGAGGCGTCCACGAGTTCGAGCGAGACTTTGCGGTTGAGCTGCCGCCACATCCGCTCTTCCCAGCTCTCGGCTTTAACGCTGCCGATCAGAACGAATCCCAGCACGACGGCCGTCACGCTGCGCAGCATAGGCGATCCCTCCTTCAAGAGGCGTCCCCAAGAATACGCCGTCTATCTGACGGCTCAATGGCGAAAATGCGGCAAAATAGTAGCGCAATCCTCCTGGATTGCGTGCGATTGGCTCCGGGCAGCACGCCTCTACTCGGCGTTCACTTCCCCCGGCGCCAGCCCACGCGATCCACTAGCGAAAAGCGCTGCGATTCGAAGATTAAAATCCCAAATTCAAATTCGGCGCGCAGGCGCTAGAGTGGTCGGCACTATGGAAGAGCCGTCGGAACCATGTCGGCCAGAGCTTACCCGCGAGCAACTCCAGGACCTGGTCGTCGTCGCGCATGCGCCCAACGATGCGGAGGCGATCTACCTGATCGATACTCTGGACGAGGCGGGAATTCCCGTCGGAGGAGAAACCGAGCGCATCGGGCACGGGCTTTCGTCGGGCCAGCGAATCTGCGTGCCGCGCGTACTGGCCGAGAAGGCTCGCGAACTGATCGAGAAAGCGCGCGCGGAAGCTCACGACCGCGGGATCGAAGTGGCGTTCGACCCCGAGAGCGTCGCGGATGCGACGTATGACGAAAAAGACCCGGTGATGATGCGCATGTTCGAGTTGCGCTGCGAGCCGGAAGACGTCGTGGCGGAGGAACTGCGCAGCTTTGTGATGCAATGGACGATCGACGGGATTGGCGAGGTGCAGATCGCGAAGTATCTGGCCGCCGCCGGGCTCAACCGCGAGCAGTCCGCGGCGTTGGTCGCGATGGTCACGCAAGATAATATGCCTGCGATAGAGGAAGGCCAGCACGCCTATAGCGCTTTGGGCATCCTGCTGTTCCTGTTGGCCATAATGCTCACGCTTGCCTCGCTTGCCTACGCGCTGGCCATGGGTGCCCACTATTTTCTGGTGTTCAGCGGGCTGGGGCTGGCCGGAATGACGCTGATGTTCCGGAGCAAGAGCAAAGCACCCGACTTGGCGCGCCGCGAGCCATCTCTTCCCGCGGATGCGAATTCCTCCACGACTGACAACTGACCACGGACAACGGACATTTTCCTTGTTGCCCCGGCGGGAATGTCCTCTAATAAGAAGAGCATGAGTGCGTTGTCGCCCTTGGGCCGTGTCGCAGAGCTGCCCTTTCTAGACCCGCTGAAACAAAAGCTGAAGGCCACAGATGGCTCTTCCGCGCGGACGCACCTTGTCCTGACGGGGCTGCTGGGTGCGTCGCGATCGCTGGTGGCTGGATCCTTGGGACTATCCCGCGCAAACCTAACCCCCCAGCCCCCTTCCCTCCAAGGGAAGGGGGGGCCGGGAGCGGCGGACGTTCAATTCGCAATCCGCAATCCGCAATCCGCAATCGGCACCAGCGTAGTGCTGCTGGTTGTGGACGGCCCGGAGCCCGCGCTGGACGCAATCGCCGATTTGCGGGCGTTCTTGGGGCTACATGAGGCGCTGCAGCCGCAGCGGGCGGCCCGGCGCAGCGTGGTTCAGAAGTTGGCGGATGAGGAGCACTGGGCCGACGCGCCGAACTCGGGAAGCGGCCGAGGAGAAGATGGGCAAAGAAAGTTTGGTGGCGCAGGTCGCGCGAAAGGCATCCCGGCGGTGCAGATCGAGACGATGCTCTTTCCCGCCTGGGACGTGTTGCCGACCGAATCGGACCGGCCGGAGGGGATGACGCTGGCGGACCGGCGGCGGACGACGGACCGACTGCGGGACGTTCGGAATGGCGCGGCGGGGTTGCCGCAATGTCTGCTGATCGCGGCGCCGATGACGGCTCTGCTGCAGCCGGCGGAAGCGCCGGGCGACGACACGAGTGTGATCGTGCTGCGGACGGGCGCGGACCACGATCCGATCAAGCTCGGACGCAAGCTTTCGGATGCCGGATATGAGCGCGTCGGGCAAGTGGAAGTTCGCGGCGAGTTCTCGCTGCGCGGCGGCATCCTGGATGTCTTTCCCTACACGTCGGACACGCCATTTCGCGTGGACTTTCTCGGCGACACGATTGAATCGATCAAGCCGTTCGATCCGATTTCGCAGCGATCGGACGAAGTCGTGGAGTCGATTTCGTTCGCCGATGCTTCTCCGGATTCACTGAAGAAATTGTTTTCGCCCGGGGCGACCACAGGGGCGTTCTCGCTGCTCGACCATCTGCCCGACGGAGCGCTGATCGTCTGGCAGGAACCGCAAAAGCTGCGGCAGCACGCGGAGCTCTATCGCGCGAGCTTGATGTCGGGGCGGTCGATTTGTTTTGAGTTGAAACAGCTTCTAGCTCAGGCCGCGGAGAAGTTCGACACGCTGCAACTGGCAAGCTGGGAAGAGGCCGTGGGGGAACAGCAGGAGCCAGGAGATCAGAACCGCGACCGTAAGGGAGCGGCGGAGGTGAGGGTTCAGGGTTCAGGGTTCGGGGTTCAGGGTTCGGATGTCGAGATCGACAATTCCGCAACCCGCAATCCGCAATCCGCAATCGATTCGGCCAAGAGCGAAGAGCCGGCGGCGAACGCTGAGGTGCCGGAGTATTTTGTTTCGCTGACGGAAAGCGAGCCGGTTCCCGTCGCGTGCACAACGTTGCAGCGCGTGCGAGGGGAGATTCCGGCGAATGCGGAAGCGTGGAAGAAACTGCTTTCGGAACGCGAACAGGTGGTGGTGTTCTGCGAGACGGCCGGGCACCGGCAGCGGCTGAGTGCGCTGTTTGGCGAAGCGAAGGTCGCGGCACCGAACCTGCAGTTGGTGCTGGGGAAGCTCTCGGGCGGGTTCGATCTGCGCGCGGCCGGCCTGGCCGTGACGAGCGACCGCGAAATTCTGGGCATCAGCCGGCACGCGCTGACGGGCGCGGCCCCTGCGTCGCCGAAAACGCGCAGGCACGTTCCGGGGACGGTCGCGATCCAGCATCTGATGGATTTGCAGCTTGGCGACTACGTCGTCCACGCGGCGCATGGAATCGCGCGGTATCTGGGGTTGGCTCGCCTGGAAAAGAGCGGGCGCACCGAAGACTACCTGACGCTGCTGTTCAACAATGATGTGAAGCTGTATGTCCCGGCGGCTCACGTGGGCTGGGTGAGCAAGTACATCGGCGGGCACGCGGATCTGGAGCTCTCGACGCTCGGCAGCAAAGTGTGGGCTCGCAAGAAAGAGCGTGCGGCGACGGCGATTCGCGACATCGCGGAAGATCTGCTGAAAGTGCAGGCGGTGCGGCGGAGTTTGCCGGGCATCGTTTATCCGCCGGATCACGAATGGCAGCAGACGTTCGAACAGGCGTTTCCTTACGAAGAGACGGTCGATCAGGATTCGGCGATCCTGGCCATCAAGCGCGACATGGAAGGCACCTGCCCGATGGACCGGCTGCTGTGCGGCGACGTGGGCTTCGGCAAGACCGAGGTGGCGTTGCGGGCGGCCTTCAAGGCGGCGTGCAGCGGCAAGCAAGTGGCGGTGTTGACGCCGACGACGTTGCTGAGCGAGCAGCACGGGCGCACCTTTAAGGAGCGCTTTGCCGGCTATCCGTTCAGTGTGGAAGTGCTCTCGCGTTTCCGCACGCCGGCGGAGCAGGACCGGATTTTGGACAAGCTGGCGACCGGGCGCGTGGACGTGGTCATCGGCACGCACCGGCTGATTCAAAAGGACGTGCGTTTCAAGGATCTGGGGCTGGCGGTCATTGACGAAGAGCAGCGCTTTGGCGTCGAGCACAAAGAGTTCTTTAAGCAGCTCCGCAAATCGGTCGATGTGCTGACGCTGACCGCCACGCCGATCCCGCGCACGCTGCACATGGCGTTGCTGGGCTTGCGCGACATTTCGAATCTCACGACGCCGCCGCGGAACCGGCGCTCGATCATCACCAAAGTCGCGCGCGTGTCGGACGATCTGCTGCGGCGCGCGATTTTGCGCGAGATCAGCCGCGGCGGGCAGGTCTTCGTCGTGCATCCTCGTGTGTATGACATTCAGGAATTCCGCATTTATCTGGCCGGCCTGGTGCCCGAGGCGCGCTTTGGCGTCGGGCATGGGCAGATGGACGCCGACGATCTGGAAGAAGTGATGGGCAAGTTTTTGCACGGGAAAATCGACGTGCTGGTCAGCACGACGATTGTTGAATCGGGCCTCGACATTCCCAGTGCCAACACGATTCTGATTCACGAAGCGGACCGGTTTGGTTTGGCGGAACTGCATCAATTGCGTGGGCGCGTAGGTCGCAGCGACGTGCAGGCGTACTGTTACTTGCTGCTGCCGGAGCACAGCGCATTGACGCCGGAGGGCCTGCGGCGGTTGCGTGCGCTGGAGGAGTTCGACGAACTGGGCGCGGGGTTCCAGTTGGCGCTGAAGGATCTGGAGATACGCGGCGCGGGAAATGTGCTGGGCCGGCAACAGTCGGGCGAGATCGCGGAGATCGGCTATGACCTTTACTGTAAGCTGCTCGAATCGACCGTGAAGGACATCCGCGGTGAGAAGATGGAAGAGGAGATCGAGGTCAATCTGCAGCTTCGCGGCGCCGCTTACATCCCTGAAACGTTTGTAGAAGACGACAAGGTGGTGCTTGAGCTTTATCGCCGATTGGACGCGGCTCGCACCGATGAGGATGTCGATGCTCTAAAGGCCGAGATGATCGATCGGTTCGGCCCGCCACCGGAACCGGTGCTGCGGATGTTCGAGGAAACCAAGCTGCGGCGGCTGGCTCGAATGGCGCGGGTGCCCTACGTCGGACTCGACAACGAAGAGGGACGGATCATCTTCAAGCTGCACGGCTGGGATCTGAAGTTGATGGACCGGGCTCTGCGCGGACTGCCGGAGATGAAAGGCGTTCGGATTCTGGATGGGCAGACGCTCTCGTTCGCTCAAACGCTGCGCGCGAAGCACGACGAGGCGACGCTGCGCACAGCGATATATAACCTTTTGGAGGCTTTGGCGTTACAGAAACAACGGGAGACCGCGCCAGCGCCGGGGGCGGAGGAAACGAGGCCGCGGAGCCGAGCGGCTCACGCGTGAGAAAACACATTTTTTTCATTTACCTTTTTGCTTTCGACTTTTAAGTTGACGGCGGCACAAATGTCCGGTACTCGAAACATAGTTTTTGCCCGCATTGCGAGCAAAGTTGAGGGAGGAGGTCTTAGTTCATGACGTTACCAAAGCAGCCCGCCACGCCCGGCGATGCCCCACCAGGGGAAGCCATACCCAAGCGCGAGCAGGAAGAACTGGCGCGCAAGAAGCGTAAGGCCGCAGACGACGACGAAGAAGAAGAAGAGGACGAGGACGACGAAGAGGACGAAGACGACGAGGAGGAGGACGAAGAAGAGGAGGAAGAGGACGAAGACGAGGAAGAAGAAGAGGAAGAGGAGGAAGAGGATTTCGACGAGGAGGATCTCGACGACGAAGATCTGGACGACGAGGACCTCGACGACGAAGAACTCGATGACGACGAACTCGACGAAGAAGACGAAGAAGAAGACGAGGAAGACGAAGAGGACGAAGAAGAAGACGACGAGGACGAAGACGACGAGGACGAAGACGAAGAAGACGAAGAAGACGAAGAAAAGGAAGACGAAGAGGAAGAAGAACCGAAGCGCAAGCGCAAGAAGGGCAGCCGAGGCCAGTCTGCTACGTCTTCAACGGGCGTAGCAGCCGGCGTTGTGGCGGCTGCAGCCGCGGGAGTGGCAGCGGCTGCCATTGCCAAGGCGGGGTCCGCAGGTGCGGGGGAGAAAAGCGCCGTGGTGGCGCCGGCCTCTCTGGCGGCGGATCAAGCGGGAAAACCGGCAACATCCACGACGGCGCGTATTGCTCCCGGCGCGAATTTCGCGAGCCGGCCGATGTCGAAGCAAGCATCCGGAATGCGTTTGAATCGCGGCGCCGTTCCGGGTGCTTCCTCCGCCACCGGCAGTTCGCGGAAGCAGCCGGCGCAGCCCAAGCCGTCGATCGCCAAAGCCATCGCGCTGGTGGCTTGCTTGCTCCTGTTCTTGGCGTGCGCGGGCATGGCTTATTATGTTTTCGTGATCAAGCCGAGCACGCTCTGGGTGGACGAGGCCGAAGCATTGCGCCTCTTGCCCGGTAAAGACCGCCAGCATCTGCAGACGCTGGTGGAGAGTGGCTCCGTCCGCATGCAAAAAGGCAGCGGCAAGACGCTCTACAATCGCAGCGACGTCACGCGCCTGCCTTCTGAAGGCGCCATTTTGTTGAAGAACGCCGAGAAGGCGGATGCGCTGTTCGCCGAAGCGCAGCAGAAAGCCGAGAGCCAGAAGCTGGAGGATCTGACCGAAGCGCGCGACAAGATGCAGCAGGCGGTGGCGATCTGGAATGAGATCTGGCAGGCCAACAAGACGGTTGTCGGTCAGGAAGAGAAAATCGCTCATGCGCGTGAGATGGCTCAGAGCGTGGACAAGCAGGCCCGCGAATTGGGCGTTAAGGTCACCGACCTGGAGATGGCCGCGCTACGACAGCGGGCGCAAGAGCGGCAGAAAAACCAAGCCGCAACGTCAACGAGCAGCGGGACGTCGCTTGAGGTCGCGCCGGACGGCAAAAAAATCGAGCTGATCGACGAAGACGCATTCAACAAAATGAAGGAAGGCGATCCGTCGGAATACGAGCGGATCGAAAAGGCGATGAAGGCCGGCACGGCAAAGTTCAAGAGCAAAGACGCCGCGGCGCCGAAACTACCGGACGCCAAGATCGAGCTGATCGACGAAGACGCATTCAACAAGATGAAGGAGGGCGATCCGTCGGAATACGAACGGATCGATAAAGCGATGAAGGCCGGCACGGTGAAATTCAAGCCCAAAGAAGGCGCGGCCGCACCGTTGCCCGTCGATAAGCCCACAGAGAAGCCGGCGGAGAAACCTGCGGAAAAGCCCGCAGAAGTTCCGGCCGAGAAACCTGCTGAAAAGCCCGCAGAGAAACCAGCCGAGAAACCCGCAGAAAAGCCCGCGGAAGTTCCGGCCGAGAAGCCTGCTGAAAAGCCCGCTGAGAAACCTGCCGAACCCAAGCCGGCGGAAAAGCCCGCAGGCGAAGCGGCCAAACTGCCGGAGAAGGCGCCGAACGCGCCGGTGGAGTAGCCTCGAACTCTAGCTTTAAAGCACGGGACACATCGGCGGCACCATCCATTGGTTTCTGAACAACTCCCTCACCTCCATTGATGGCTGTCATCCCTCTTTTCTTCCCGATCTTCTACATTAGCCCCAGCAGCGGGCACAGCAGGCGCAGGCCGGCCAGGATGATGACAAAGCCTACCGCATCATAGATGATGCCGGCGCGGATCATTTTCGTGATAGGGATCTTCCCGGTGCTGTAGGCAATGGCGTTTGGAGGAGTGGAAATCGGGAGCATGAAGGCGAAGCTGGCGCCGAGGCACGCGCCGAGGGCAGGGGGAAGGGGGCTGACGCCGGCTTCCTTCGATAGCGCGATGACGACCGGGATGATCATGTTGGCTGCGGCGGTATTGGAGGTCACTTCGGTCAAGAGAATTCCAAGCAGCGTTGCGGTGGCGGTCAGCATCCACAGCGACTTCACGCCGAGCAGGCCCATGACGCTGCGGCCCAACGTGTCCGCCAGGCCCGTCGTGAACATCAGCCCGCCGAGGCTGAGGCCGCCGCCGAAGAGCAGGATGGTGCCCCAGTCGATCTCCGCGGCTTGCTTCCAGGTCAGCGTGAACTGATGTTGTTTCCAGTCTGTGGGCAGAATGAACAGCAACGAAGCGGCAAGCAGCGCCGCCACTGCTTCGGGCAGGCGCGCCGAGCAGAATGCGAGCAGGGGATGCTCTTTGTCCACGAAGGCTGCCAGCACTCCTGGGCCGACCCACAGTACGATGGCCACGGCGAAGGCGATCAGGGTGTTGATCTGGCCGGCCGTCCAGGGGCCGAGTTGCTGGCGCTGCGCGCGGATGTATTCGAGAAGTCCAGGAGTCGAGGAGTCGAGAAGTCCAGAACTCGAAAGCTCGCCTGGCGCGGGTTGCGAACGCTTTGGCGGGTGAAGCAAGTACAGCACGGTCACCAGCGCGGCGAACATCGCGAAGAAAATCGGCAGACAGAGACAGATCCACTGCACGAAGGAAATTTGCGTGCCGGCGAGCTTCTTCAATAGGCCGATGCAGATCAGATTCGGTGGCGAGCCGACGGGCGTCACGATGCCGCCGATGGATGCGGCGTAGGCGACCATCAGCAGCATTCCCGTGGCGAAACCCTGCCCCACAGGAGAGTGCGCTTTGCGCAAGTCGCTCAAGGTCGCGAGGATTCCGATGGCAATGGGCATCATCATCGCGGCGGTGGCGGTGTTGCTGACCAGCATGGAGAGCGTGGCGGTCACCAGGCCGAGGCCGATGAGCAGACCCAGCGGGCTGCCACCGATGACGGGGAGGGACAGCACGGCCAAGGCAAAGCGGCGATCAAGCCGGTGCTGCATCATCGCCTGGGTCAGGATGAAGCTGCCGATGAAGAGGAACACGATGGGGTCGGCGAACGGGGCAAAGGCGGTTTTTGCATCCGTCACAGCGAAAATGACCGCCAGCATTGCGCCGGTGAGGCTGGCGATCGGGATGGGGATGGCCTCGGTGACCCACAGGGCGGCCACAAAGACGAGAATGGCGCTAAGGCGGCGGCACTCCGGCGTCAGCCCGCCGGCCAGAATGTAAATCGCCAAAGCAGCGAGCGGTGCGATGAACAGGCCGGCGCGACGGCGGATGTCTTCAAAACGTTGCTCCGCGGCGCTGACCGCCGGGGCGGAGACGGCGGGTTCAGCGGTCGTTGCGGCGGAGGGCTTGTTCAAAATCTCAGCGTCCTCGGTTTGTCTGACGAATTGGCCGCTGACGTAGGGCCAGACGTGCTACCCCTAACCCCTCTCGCTCGCGGGGGAGAGGGGGACCGGCGGGCCGCTCCCTTACGGCCAAAGGTTCTGATCGTATTCCCTCTATTTCTTTGCTGCTTCTGCGCGCGAGGTCAGCCACGCCATTCGTTCTTTGTTCTGGTCGCAAAAATCGGGGTAGTCCTTTTTCAGCGCTTCGACGGCCGTCTTCAGGGCTTCGGCGTTGCCGGCCTTGGCGGCCTGCATGGCTGAATCGACGCCGCCATCGAATTTGATGACGCGCTCCAGCGCCGCGCGGTCATCGTAGAAGGCGGCCCACGCGGGACGCTGCTCCTTCTTCATCTTCGCGAGAACTTGCTGAACGTCTTCGAGCTTCCCCGAGCCGAGCTGCCATGCGGCTTTGCTGGCCATGCCATCGGGCGTGGTTTCGTCCAGGGCCAGCGCCTTGTAGAAGAGCGCCTGCGGGACTTGGTTGAGATCGACAGCGATCTCCATGCCTTGCGATTTGATATACGCCTTGCCGCCGTCGATTTTGGAGATTACGCCCTTCAGATTCTTCATTTTTTCGATGGTGAGGGTATCCGGTGGCGGCTTCTTCTTCATGTTTTCGATGGCCTGTTTTTGCAGCGCGAGCGATTTTTCGATGGCGCTGGCCAGCCGGCCAATCCCCGGTTCTTTTTGCGCATCGGCGGAGGCGCCTTTGAGGACGCGCAGGGCGCCGTCGAGGCGGTAGGTGGGGTCGATGTCCTTCTTGCCGAGTTCGGCCAGAGCGCCTTCGAAAACCTGCCAGGCGGTGCGCTGGCCGTCGGCGATGACGGGCGGGAAATCGGGCATGAGCGAGCACTGGATTTCCAGTTCACTGACCATGTACCAGGGTTCCTGATTCAAGTTGCCCCTGTCTTCCGTGTTGAGGATTTCGAGCTCGTTTTTCCCACCCTTCAACAGGCCGTCTGGAAAGGAATAATCGTTAGTGTTGAGATCGTTGCGCCGGGTCGCCTTGTCGGGAGCGTTGAAGATTTCCTGACCATTCAGTTTTATGCAGAATTTACAGGGACCGCGGCCTTGCATGAGCGACAGGATCACGATCCGGCCGGCGGCGTAACGCTTGTCGGGCGCGTCGAAGCTGGCGCTGAACGCGTTCTTCGGCGTTGTTTTGGCCCAGATGGCTTTGGTGTTCTTCCTCTTGCCATTGAAATCCCAATAGTCCTGGCCGCCTTTGAATTGTTTGGCGCCGATCTTGGCCACGGCGATGTAGCCTTCTGGCATAGCTTGCACCGCCGGCGTGTTGGTCGGCTGCGGCGGCGGATTGTTTTGTGTCACGGCAGGCGTCTTGCCGGAATGCTGCGCGCCGGAGTGGTCCCAATAGACCTTGCCTTCCGCGCTGGCGAAGCCCCAGCCATCGATGGGCTCATTGTCGGATTCGACGCCGATCTGCGCGGCGGGGACTTCGAGCCGCACCCACTCGCCGGTTTTCGGCAGCGCGCCCATCGGCAGGCGGCTGGGCGAAAAATTCTGGCCGGCGTTCATCAGATCTTCGCCCCAGTAGGCGCGGTGTTCCCAGTTCCCGCGCAAGTGAAACTTCAGCATGATCTCCTTGGGCGGATTCTTGGGATCGAGGAACACGTAGCTGTAGAGCGTGTCTTCGCGGCCGACCAGCAGCGGCGGGTTGGCGCCGATAAACAGGTGCTGCGACAGGGCGCCGCTCTCGCTGGCATGCGAACGTTCCCCGCTTGCGACGGGGCCATCGCTGGACTTCACCCAATGCCAACTGTGGCCGCTGGGATCCTGCTTGGCGCCGGGTGGAAAGTTGTCCTCGAACCATGCGGTTTCACCGGCGGGAATGGTGGCGGCGGGGAACGCCGGCTTGGGTTCGGCGGCGGGCTGCTCATCGGCGATTTTCTTCTCGGGCTCAGACTTCTTCTCCGCGTCCTGACCCGGCGCGGGCTTGGCTTTTGGATCGGCTAAGGCTGGGCCGGCTTTTTCTCGCGCGGCTTCGCGCATCCAGGAAGGGAGCGCGGGCGCATTGGCATCGCTCGACGGCTTGTCTGCTTTCTTGACGACCGGAACGGCGGGCTTGTCGGTATTGTCGTTGTTGGCAACGGGAGGCTCGGGCGGCTTTTCGCCGCCCCTCATCAACACGACGACCACGCCGATGAGAAAGACCACGAGGCCCGCGGCGCCGATGATCAATGGCAACAGCATTTTGTTTTTGGGATTGGGCCGCTCGACATCCGGAACGTACACGCCCGTTGTGGTGTCGCCGTGCTTTGCGGACGCGTCGGGCAGAGCCGACGGGCCGCTGGCGGGCTTGGGCGGCACGCGGAGATTTGTTTTCGAGGAGCGCAGATCACGCTGGGGCAGGACGACGGTGCCGGACTTTCGCGAGGTCGAACCGGCCGGCGCGGAGGCCAGCCCCACCCCGCCGGGAGTGAGGCGCGCTTTTGAATCCGTTGCGGATGGAGCAGGCTGAACGGGCGCAGCCGAGAGGCATTTTTTGCAGAGGTATTTGTTCTCTTCGAGCTGCACCGCTCCGCCGGAGGAGAGGTCTTTCTCCGAAAGGCGCAAGCCGCAGGTATCGCAATAAACGATCAGCATTGCGAAGTTTCCATGTATAGCGGCGTTAGTCTAATGCGCGGGCCGCAAAAGGCCAGCAAACTCGGGTATAGGGTATGGGGTATGGGGTATGGGTATGGGGTATCGGGTATGGTGGTGGATTGTGATGTCGCAAGCCTTCCCTATACCCCATACCCCATACCCCTACTCCTTCTGCGCGGCGAGCCTTGGCAAGTCGCGGACGATCTCCAGCATGAACCAGTCGGGGAGGCGTTTGCCGCTGACGTCGTCGTCGGCGATGAGGACTTGCGCGAGTTCCAGGTTGATTTCGGCCAGCTCTTTGATCAGGCGCTTGGCATGGTGGATGAGTTCGGCTTCTTTGGAGCGGCCGGCGGCATCGGGCGGAAGGCGGCGTAGGAGTTGCGCTTTCACGGACTGAACGAGCATGTAGAGGAGCGCGGAATCGCCGTCAGATGAGGGGCGCGGCCAGGTTTTTTCTCCGCGCAGAAGTTCTTCGACGTTGAACTTTTCGCGGCGCAACTGAATGTAGGTTTTGAACTGCGCGGCGTGCGAGGGGCTGAGGACGCCTTGGGCAAGCAGCCAGACTTTCTGCACGTCGGCATTGGCGCCGTAGCTTTTCAGGCAGTCACTGAGCATGTGCCAGCTTCGCGGGGTGGAGAAGGGCTCCTGCGTCTTGGGCGGTGACGTGAAAAGCTGGTCGGGGTACTGGCGAATGTACTCCATGATTTCGGGATGGATGCCGTTCGCGCGCGCCCAGTCGAGCCAGTCCTTGGCGACGGGCTTAAGTTCCACGTGGACCATGCGGTTGATCAGCGCGCTGGACATCTGGCGCGTGATGGCTTGATCGTGCTGGCGATTTCCGGCGCCGACGACAATCGAGTTTTTGTGCAGGCGATAGCTGCCCAGGCGGCGGTCGTGGATGAGACTGTAGAACGCCTTCTGGACTTCGGTGGACGAGGCGTTGAGTTCATCGAGGAAAAGCAGGTAGGCGTCCTCGCGCGCGATCGATTCGGGCGGGCAGAAGCGGCTCTTGCCCTCGATGATCTGTGGAACGCCAATGAGATCCTCTGGGGCGAGCTGCGTGCCGAGCAGCGTGACGACGTCGATCCCGACTTCAATCGCGAACTGTTCGACGAGGCTGGACTTGCCGATCCCCGGCGGCCCCCAGATGAAGACCGGCCGCACGGAGGCGACATGAAGGAGGAAATCGACAAGCTCGCTGGGACGGATGGTTTGCATACTCTGGAGTTTAGCGGATTTGCCACAGAGTTCACAGAGGACACAGAGAGAAAAGCACTATGGGATGGGTTTCCTCGGCGTCTTGCTCATGCGCGGCACCCACGGCGGCTGTCGTCTTGTACGAGTCTTCGGTGCATGGTAAAGTTCTCAGATGAAGAAATGGGTTCCGATTCTCTGGATTATCGTTCTAGCGGTCATGTTCGGCGGCGTCGTTTTCGCTGTCATAAAATTCTGGCCGTACTTCAAACAGTTTCCCGAAATGGTCGAAAAAGTGCCGGCGACCGGCTGGTTGCTCATGGGCCTGGCGACCAGTCTGTGCTACCTGATGGACTATTTGCGCCTGTACACGTTGCTGCGCGTCCTGGGCCACAGGTTGAACTTATGGGCAGGCTTGCAGGCGATGGCCGTCAGCGAGTTCGCCTCCATCGTCACGCCAACGGCTGAACTTCACATTCCCGCGACGGTCTATGTTCTGGTCAAAAAGCATGTTCCGGTCGCTCAGGCCACCGCCGCGACCGTCAGCAAGACGCTGTACATTCTGATGTGGGTGTCACTGTTCGGCTTGGTCGCGGTGAACTTTCCGGGACATGCGAAGCTGCCACACTGGTTTGAGCACTACACCATTTACTGCTCCATTCCCATCGGACTGATTGTTGCATTCTTTTTCTGCATCGTCTTCTTTGCGGTCGCCATCAATCGTGCGATGCGAGACCGGATGGAGATGCCCGGCATCAAACCCTGGAAGAAACGGGTGTTCCGCTGGCTGCAGCATTCTACGGCGAACCTGGCCGTCATCGGCACCTCGACCGACCTGATGCACTTTCTCGCTCACGTCTCGGCCATCGGATATATTTTTGCCTACTGCGTGCTGGGCTATGTGCTCAGTTATTACTTCGACTTGCACGTCACGTTTGTGCACGCGCTCCTGGTTTTCACACTAAGCCTGGTCATCATCTATATTGGAATTGTGCCCGGATCGATCGGCGTCGCTGAAATCGGCACCGCCCTGATGCTCGACCCCAACCTCTTCGACAAGGGCGTACCGCACCCCGCGCTCGTGGTCGCCATTCTCTTGCGCTTCTTCAGCCGCTATCTGATGCTTTTCCCCGGCGGCGGCATTTTTCTCCACATCGTCTACACAGAGGGCTTCAAGTATTTTGAACGCCGCGCAAGTCAGCGAATGGCGGCGAAATAGGCGGGAGGCAGGATGCAGGTGGCAGGAACGGACGTGGCGCTTAGTGCTCGCGACGTGCACCTGACCTATCCCAACGGCGTCCAGGCGCTGCGCGGAACGAGCGTGTCGGTTTCGCGTGGCGAGTTTCTCGCGATCATCGGACCGAACGGCTCGGGCAAAAGCAGTCTGCTGCGTGCGCTCTCCGGCCTGCAAAGCATTGAGCAGGGCGAGGTGCTCGTGCACGGCGAGCCCGTGCGCAGTTTGTCGCCGCTTGAGCGCGCGCGGCGGATCGCCTTGGTGCCGCAAAATCTGGACGTGCTTCCCGGCTACAGCGTGCTCGATTTCGTGCTGATGGGGCGCTATTCGCACCTGCAGGGCTGGCGGCTTTTCACGCGGGAGGACCGCGAAGTGGCGCTCGATTGCTTGCGGCGCGTGGATGCCGAAAGTTTCGTCGATCGAGCGATGAACGAGATGTCCGGCGGCGAACGCCAGCGCGTGCTCATCGCGCGAGCCCTGGCGCAACAGTCGCAGACGATTCTGCTCGATGAACCAACCAGCGCGCTCGATTTGAAGCATCAGCTCATCGTCTATCGCCTGATCCACGAGATGCACCGCAGCGGCGAGCGCACCGTTGTCGTTGTGACGCACGATTTGAATCTGGCCAGCCAGTTCGCGCAGCGACTGGTGCTGATGCAGGGCGGCAAGGTCGTCGCGGAGGGATCACCCACCGATGTTCTGCGGCGCGAAATCATCGAACCCGTCTACGGCTGCGAGCTGGCGTATGGCGTCTTCGAGCAGACGATCGGCGGCCCGGCGCGGCCGTGGGTGTTGCCTCTCGCGAGATGAGGCTTGAGACTTGAGTCCTGAGGCTTGAGCTCGATCAAAGCAGCCTGCTATCCGCCGCGACCACTTGCCCCGACACTGCCGGATTTTCCAGTAGCGAAATAACCATCTGCGCGACGGCGCGGGCGCCGTCGGTGTCGGGTTTGAGCACGCGCTTGGCCTTCGCGGCGGCGGCGAACTCGGGAGAGGCGAGCTTGCCCATTCCGGAGTCCGGCACGAACGGCGGCAGGACGGCGTTCACGCGCACGCCCAACGGGCCGAACTCCCGCGCGGCGGATTTGAGCAGCGCGACGAGGGCGCTCTGCGCCATCGCATACGCGGTCCCGCCGGCTCGGCCAGACAAGCCGGCGTGGGAACTCAGCGCGATCACGCACCCGCTTTTCTGTTTGATGAACTGACGCGAGAACGCCTTCAATAGCAGAAACACCGCTCGGGCGTCCGTGTTCAGCACGGCGCGGAGATCTTCTTCCTTCAGCGTCAGAAGCGGCGCATCGCGCACAATTCCCGCGGCCCAGATCAGAGCGTCTACGCGCTGAAAATCTTTCAGGAAAGAAGCGGCGAGCGTCGCGGGCCCAAGCAGGCCGGATGCCTGCGGTCCGGCGGAAGGCCCCCTCACCCTAACCCCTCTCCCTCGCGGGGGAGAGGGGAACCGGAGGGCAGGCCGGATGCCTGCGGTACAGGCGCGTCGGGCGTGCTGAGGTCAGCAGCATAGCACACCGCCTGCTGGCCTTTGGCTTGCGCTTCGGCCGCGAGCGCTGCGCACGTGTCGGCTTGCGTGTGATAGTGCAGGCCGACTGCGTAGCCGCGCGCGATGAGGTCGCGGGCGATTGCGCCGCCGAGTGTGCCGGAGGCGCCGAGAATGAGTGCGGTGGGCATAGTTGAAAATATGCGGGCAAATCCGCAATCCGCAATCCGAAATCCTCAATCACATGGGCCGCAGTCCCAGCTTTGCCAGCAGCGCCTTGTCGTGTTCGACGTCGGGGTTGCCGGTCGTCAGGAGTTTATTGCCGTAGAAGATGGAGTTTGCGCCGGCGAGAAAGCAGAGCGCTTGGACAGGGTCGGTCATGTGCTTTCGTCCGGCCGACAGCCGCACCATGCTCCGGGGCAGCATGATGCGCGTGGCGGCGATGGTGCGCACGAATTCCAACGGGTCGAGCGGGTCTGTGTTTTCGAGCGGCGTGCCGGGAACGCGGACCAGCGCGTTGATCGGCACGCTTTCGGGCTGCGGGTCGAGGCTGGCCAGTTGCGCGATCAGCCCGGCACGGACTTTTCGCGACTCGCCCATCCCCACGATTCCGCCGCAGCAGATTTTCAACCCCGCGCGCCGCACTTTCGTCAGCGTGGTCAGACGATCTTCGTAGCTGTGCGTCGAGATGATGCGCTCGTAGTCTTCGGGCGCGGTGTCGAGATTGTGGTTGTAGTAATCGAGGCCGGCGGCGCGAAGCTGTTCCGCTTGCGCCTCCTGGAGCAGTCCAAACGAGCCGCAGGTTTCGATGCCCAGTTCGTGGACCGCGCGGACGATTTCCTGGATACGTTCGATGTCCTTGGGCTTCGGGCTGCGCCAGGCGGCGGCCATGCAAAAGCGCGTGGCGCCGTTGGCCTTCGCGGTCTTGGCCGCCGCAACGATCTGTTCGAGCGGCAGAAAACCCTCTTCGGTCACGCCCGTCTGGTAGCGGCTGGCCTGCGGGCAATAGCCGCAGTCTTCCGAACACCCGCCGGTCTTGATGGAGAGCAGCGCCGAAAGCTGAACGACATGCGGGTCGTGGTGCTCGCAATGGATGCCTTGAGCTTTCAGAAGCAGATCATTGAAAGGCAGGTTCAGTATGGATTGAACGTGCTCTATCGTCACCGCATGGATCGGCATCAAGGCTTCCCCTCGTGTGCGGCCTCAAAGTCCGGGAACTGTGAAGGGCGCAAAATCTTAATGCCGACGTACTCTCCAAGGACGAGCAGGTCGCCATCGCCCGTGACGATGCATGCAACCTGGCCTGTTACCGCGGTGGCCAGGACCATGTCGTCATCCTTATCGCGGCAAATGGATGAAGGTAGAGGAACGGGCGCCACTATTTCCATTTTGGATCGAAGGAGACTGATCGCCTCGTGGGCATCCGTTGGAGTGGAGCCGAACTTTCCGACCAAATGTTCCCGCACTTCGCCGAACAGGAACTCGGAACCGATCACCGTATGATTCAGTATGACGTGATCGAGAAGCTTGGCGCAGGCTCCGCGGCTGATCAACGCGGCAAGAAGAACGTTGCTATCGAGGACGATCCTCATGATACGCGGTCGAAGACGTCCTGATCCGTCACGACGCCTTTCGCCTGAGCGGTTGCGGAGAGTTTTTCGCGCAAGAGTCCCAACCTGCGCAAAAACACGTACTCTTTCACGGCCCGGCTGATGAACTGGTCAGGCGAAATGCCTTCCTTATGCGTCAGTTCATTGACCGCTTGTTGAAGGTCCGCAGGTAAGGTGACGGTAATCGATTCGGCCATCCGAGGATCATCCAAAACGCCTACCATCAATAGACCCTATGCGCCGCTGAAGGTCAACTACAACACCAGTTTGCTCACGCACAGCGTCGCGTTGTGGCCGCCGAAGCCGAGGCTGTTGGAGAGCGCGTGGCGGATCTGGACGTCACGCGGGTTGATCGGAACGTAATCCAGGTCGCAGTCGGGATCGGGCGTCGTGTAGTTCTGCGTGCCGTGGATCTTCCGCTCGGCAATGGACAGGCACGACACGACGAACTCGATGGCCCCGGCGGCGCCGAGCGTGTGGCCGGTCATGCTCTTGGTGGAATTGACCGGAATTTTGCGCGAACGTTCGCCCAACGCAGTCTTGATCGCGACGGTTTCGATCTTGTCGTTGAACGGGGTCGAGGTGCCGTGCGCGTTAATGTAGTCAATGTCCTCAGGCTTGAGGCCGGCGTCTTTCATCGCGCCCGTCATGGCGCGCACGCCGCCGTCGCCATCTTCACACGGAGCGGTGATGTGGTGGCCGTCGCCGGAAAGGCCGTAGCCGCTGAATTCGGCGTAAATGCGTGCGTCGCGTTTCAGCGCGTGTTCAAGTTCTTCGAGCACGACCACAGCGGCGCCTTCGCCCATCACAAATCCATCGCGATCCTTGTCGAACGGCCGCGACGCTTTTTGCGGGTCGTCGTTGCGCCTGGATAGTGCGCCCATGTTGGTGAAACCAGCCATTCCCAGCGGCGCGATGGCCGCTTCGGTGCCGCCGGCGAGCATGATGTCGGCTTCGCCGTACTGGATCGTGCGCAGAGCCGAACCCAGCGAGTTGGCTCCAGACGCACAGGCGGTGACGATGCAGTAGTTCGGGCCGCGCAGTCCGTACAGGATCGAGATATGCGCCGGAGCGGCGTTGGCCATCAGCTTGGGGATCAGGAAGGGCGAAACCTTCGTCGGCCCTTTGGTCATCAAGCGTTCTTTTTGCTCTTCGATTTCAATGATGCCACCGATGCCGGTGCCGACCAGCACGCCGCAGCGGGCGGTGTCTTCCTTCGTGAAGTCCAGGCGCGAATCGGTGACGGCCTCTTTGGCCGCCGCGACAGCGAAGTGGCTGAAGCGGTCCAGGCGGCGGCATTCCCGCTTTTCAATGTAGTTCTCCGCCGCAAAGTTCTTGACTTCCGCGGCGATGCGGACCTCATGCTGACTGGCGTCGTAAAGCGTGATTGGACCCACGCCACTGACGCCCGACATAAGCGCCTGCCAAGTTTCCTTGACGGATAGACCCACCGGGGTAATGGCACCCAAACCGGTCACAACGACGCGCCGTCTGCCTGAATGCATATTTTGCGGCACTCCCAGAGATACCGAACGCCGGCCACGGGGCCGGCGCGTCCCTTATGTAACCTGCCGTCCACACACTGCGGCGGCTTAGGCTTTGCTCTTGACCTGCTCTTCAATGAACTTGATCGTGTCGGCGACAGTCTTGATCTTGCCTTCCGCGTCGTCCGGGATGTTGATCTCGAATTCGTCTTCGAATTCCATGACCAGTTCCGCCTGATCCAGCGAGTCGGCGCCGAGGTCTTCGGTGTACTTCGTCTCGTCTTTGATCTTTTCCTTCGGCACATCCAGTTTCTGGCTGATAATGTCGATGACCTTTTCCCGGATTGGTTGGCTTTCCATGCTCTCCTCCAGTGTCCTTTCCTGCTACGTCGAACGCTCGCCGCTCGCACCGCTTTCAGGGGGCAAAAGAATATAGCGGATACCCCCGCTCCGCGCAAACGATTGTCACTGGTCATTGGCCATTAGTCATTGGTCATTTGGGTCGTTGGACCGAGAACCATGAACCACTAACCACGTACCTACATGGACATTCCGCCGCAAATGCTCAGAACCTGGCCGGTGATGTATCCGGCGTCGCTGGACGCCAGGAAACAGACGGCGCCGGCGACATCGTCTACGGAGCCTGGACGATTCAACGGCACGGTCGAAAGCATCGCCTTCTTTTGTTCTTCGTTGAGCTTGTTGGTCATATCCGTGGCGATGAAGCCGGGAGCGACGGCATTGACGCGCACGCCGCGGCCAGCCAGTTCGCGAGCGGCCGACTTGGTCAGGCCGATCAGGCCGGCCTTCGACGAGCAGTAGTTTGCCTGGCCGGCATTGCCAATCAGCGCGACGACACTGGCGATGTTCACGATCGCGCCGGTGCGAGCCTTCATCATGACCTTGGAGACCGAGCGCAGCACGTAGAAAGCGCCTGTGAGATTGATGTTAATGACCGCGTTCCAGGCGTCATCGCCCATGCGTACCAGCAGTCCGTCTTTGGTGATGCCGGCGTTGTTAATGAGGATGTCGAGCTTGCCGAAATCCTTAAGGACCTGGTCAATCGTTCCGTCCACCTGAGCCGAAGCGGTCACGTCGCAGGAGTAGCCTTGGCACTTGGCGCCTTTCGCCGAAAGTTCAGCGGCCAGAGCCTTGGCGGCCTCGACGTTGACATCCACGATAGCGACCTGTGCGCCGCCTTTGTGCAACCGTTCGGCGATGGCTCGACCGATTCCGCGCGCGCCACCGGTGACGAGGGCTACTTGGCCGTCAAATGTCATGAGTTACTCCCTTCGTTTGCCACAGAGAACACAGAGAAGACAATTCTCGATCTTCGATTTTCAGTTCTCGATCGTCAATCCGTAAGTCAGACGCAAACCCATTGAAAATTGACCATTGAAAAATGCAAATTTCAAATTTGACTCTGCGTCCTCTGCGTCCTCCGCGGTGAGGTGTTACCCCGCAAACGCCTGCACATCCGCCCACGTGGAGACGCTCCGGCATTCGGCTTCCGGGGCGATGCGCTTGATCATGTTGCTCACCGTGCTACCGGGGCCCAGTTCCAGGAACTGCCGGCGGCCAGTATGCACCAGGTTTCGCACCGTTTGTTCCCATAGGACGGGGCTGGTGATCTGGCGCTTCAAAGCATCACAAATTTCTTCCGGTTTTTCTACGCGAGCGGCCGAAACGTTGGCATACACCGGCTGCGACGCCGGCTGAATGTCCGCCTTTTCCAGCACCGGCCCGAACTGCTCCGCTGCCGGCTGCATCAACGCTGTGTGGAAGGCTCCCGCAACCGGCAACTTCATCACGCGGCGCGCGCCCGCGGCTTTGCACAGTTCCATGGCTTTGGCCAGAGCGGCTGTTGTTCCGCCGATGACGATCTGGCCGCCGCCGTTGAAATTCGATGGCGAGACGATGCCGCCCGTCTGTGAAGCGGCTTCGGCGCAGGCGATCTGCACTTTTTCAGGCTCAAGATTCAAGATGACGGCCATTCCGCAGGGCGTTTTTTCGGAGGCCATCTTCATCAGTTCGCCGCGCTTGCGGACCAGGCGCAGGGCTTCTTCAAAGGAGAGCGCTCCAACGGCACTCAGAGCGGCGTATTCGCCCAGCGACAGACCCGCGGCGGCGCTGCAACCCAGCGGACGGTCCAATTTGACTTCGAGCGCCTTCTTGACGGCCAGGCCGGCCAGAACGAGCGCGGGCTGCTGAACGGCGGTGTCCACGAGCGCTGTATCGGGGCCTTCAAAAATCGTCTTGCTCAGAGGAATGCCGAGTATCTGATCGGCGCGCGTGAACAGTTCGCGCACTTCTGGCAGAGCGTCGGCCAGATCCTTGCCCATGCCTACGACCTGCGCACCCTGGCCTGGGAAGACTAAAACGAACGAGTCGGACATTGCTTACTGCTCCTTAACTTGTCCGTTGTCCGTGGTCAGATAATGGCCGCTTCGGTGTTTCGCCCCATCCGGGGCTTTGCCTTTCGGACGACCGGATTCCCACGGCTTACGCCGTGGGCTACCCGTGTGTTGCCCCTCCGGGGCTGAACGGCACGAACTGCGAATCACGTAAGGCCGGCCATTCAGCACATGATGGCCCACAAACTATGAACCACGAACAACGGACCACTGACAACGGACCACTGACCCATTACCACTTTACGACGGTTGACGCCCAGGTCAGGCCCGCGCCGAAGGCCAGCATGATCACCGGCTTTCCGGACGGCAGGCGGCCTGCGCGTGCGGCTTCATCCATCGCGATGGGCACGGATGCCGCGGACGTATTTCCGTAGCTTTGGATGTTGGTCACGAACATGTCCAGCGGGATTTCGAGGCGTTCGGCCGCGGATTCAATGATTCGGATATTGGCCTGATGCGGAATGATCGCGCCAATGTCTTCACGCTTGAGATTGTGACGGGCCATGGCATCGCGGATCAGATCGACCATGACCGTGACGCCGAAGCGGAAAACTTCGCGGCCGTCGATGCGCAGAAAATGCAGTTTCTCCTGGCACGTCGTCACCGTTGGCGGGCACGCCGAGCCGCCGGCCGGGATATGCAGAAGCTTGGACTGTCTGCCGTCGGCATGCAGACAGGTCGACATGACTTCGTGGCTGGTACCCGTGGTGCGGCCCGGTCCCAGAACCACGGCGCCGGCGCCATCACCAAAAAGAATGCACGTGCCGCGGTCGGTGTAGTCCACGAGCCGGGAGATGATTTCACCCCCGACGAGCAGAATGGTTCGGACCTTGCCCGACTTGACGTAGGCTTCCGCCGTCGATAATCCGTAGATGAAGCCCGCGCACGCGGCCGCAAGATCAAAACAGGGGATATTCTTGTCCGAAATGCCGAGCTTCTGCTGCAGGAGGCACGACGTGGACGGAAACTGATAGTCCGGCGTGATCGTGCTGACGATGATCATGTCGATATCGTGAGCGTCAATGCCGGCGTTTTCGATGGCGGACTGCGCAGCGTGAAAGCAGAGGTCGCTGGTGGCCTCATTCGGCGCGGCGATGTGACGCTGCTTGATGCCCGTGCGCGTGGTGATCCACTCGTCGGTGGTGTCCAGGCTCTTGACGAAGTCGTCGTTGGTCAGCGTCTTCTTCGGCGCGTATGAGCCAGTACCGTAAATGGCTACGCTTTGCATGAAGCTGACCCCTCTCCTTCGCCTTCGCAGGCCCGCGCAGATTCAGGAAAACCAGAAACTTGAACATGGAACCGCAGAGGACGTATCCTCTGCGGCGGATGTTCTGCAAACACCAAAGCCTCTACTTCTTTTCGCCGGCGCCTTCGGCAGGCTGCTCTGGTTCGGTCACGACCTTGATCACTTCCACGCCGCGGTAAAAACCGCAGTATCCGCAGACCTGGTGCGAGCGGCACTGCTGGCCGCACTTGGGACACAGGCCCAGATGGGGCGAAACGAGATGATCGTGAGCTCGCCGCATGTGCTTGCGCGATACGGAATGCCTTCGTTTTGGATTTGCCATGACCCTTGCCTTTTCAATCTGTCCCCGCGCGGGGACGAGCAGGCCCTCATGGCCTGCGTTACAACAACAAAAGCGGCGGCCCTTAAAGGCCGCCACGGAACAGATCGATAGATGGTAGGCAGGGGCGAGGTGAAGTCAAGTGCTACTTGGTGCTTGGTGAACGGTAATTGGTACTTGGTACTTGGTGAAGGGCGCCCTCGCCTCCGGTTGGCCGTTAGCTGCGTGCGGGCGCCTGCGCCGTTCGGATTTCGAGCATCCAATTTCGGATTTTGGCCGGTACAATATAGCTTGAGTGTCTTTTTGCTCCAGCGGATTGCCCGTGCACTTGCGCCACCGATTCACGGGCAATCCGCGCCGCGAACAGCCGTCGGTCCTTGATACCGACGCACCATACGCGGCGCGGCCTGCCCGTGCCACACGACTGCGGTGAAAAATGTACGCTGAACTGCACTGCCGAACAAACTTCTCCTTTCTGGAAGGCGCGTCCTTCCCTGACGAATTGGTCCAGCGTGCCGCGGCGCTGGGGTTGTCGGCGCTGGCCGTGACCGATCGCAACAGCCTGTGCGGGATCGTGCGCGCTCATACGGCGGCCAAAGAAGCCGGCATCAAACTGATCATCGGCGCGGAGATCACCCCGACCGATGGCCTTCCATTGCTCCTCTATCCGACCGATCGCGACGCGTACGGGCGGCTGTGCCGCCTGATCAGCACCGGACGGCGCCGCGCCGGGAAGGGTGAGTGTTTGCTGACCGTGGCCGATATCGCGGCGCATGCGGCGGGAATGATGGCGGTTGCGATTTTGGATTTTGGATTTTGGATTTTGGATTGCGGACAGCTGCAGACGGGGATGGTTTCGGCGCTGCGCGGCTACAGGGAGATGTTTGGCGAGCGGCTGAGTCTGGCCGCGGAACTCCATCTTGGGGCGGATGATGGCGCGCAGTTTGGGCGGCTTCAGGAACTCGCGCGGGAGTGTGGCGTGCCGCTGGTCGCGGCAAACGACGTGCATTATCACGATGCGGGGCGGCAGGCGCTGCAGGACATTCTCGTTTGCATCCGGCACGGCTGCATGATCGATCAGGCTGGCGGCAAGTTGTTCCCGAATACCGAGCGGCGCTTGAAAAGCGAGCAGGAGATGCGGCTGGTGCTGGCCAATGCCGCGGCGGCAAGTTGTGGCGCAGCGGAAGCGGAGCGTATCGCGGACGCTTTGCTGGCGCGCAGCGTGGAAATTGCTTCGGCTTGCCAGTTCTCGCTCGACCAACTGCGCTACGACTACCCGGAGGAACTCGCGCCGGCCGGCAAAACGCCGATACAGTGGCTGACGGAGCTTTCCTGGCGAGGCGCTCAGGCGCGCTGGCCCAACGGCGTTCCGGAAAAAGTGCGCGGGCAGATCGAGCACGAGTTGCGTCTGATCGAAGAGCTGCATTACGAAGCGTACTTCCTGACGGTGTGGGATATCGTGAAATTCGCACGGTCGCGCGACATTCTGTGCCAGGGGCGCGGGTCGGCGGCGAATTCGGCGGTGTGCTTCTGCCTGGGAATCACGTCGGTCGATCCGGCGCGCACCGAAGTTCTGTTCGAGCGGTTTGTCAGCCGCGAGCGCGCCGAGGCGCCTGACATCGACGTGGATTTCGAGCACGAGCGCCGCGAAGAAGTGCTTCAGTACGTTTACCAGAAATATGGCCGGGAGCGCGCCGGAATCGTCGCCGAGGTGATTTCGTACCGGCCGAAGTCGGCGGTGCGCGACGTTGGCAAGGCGCTCGGGTTGTCGCTGGACGCCGTCGATCGCCTGGCCGGCGAGATGGATTTTCTGGACGACTCGGCCAAGATGCCCCAGCGCGTTCGAGCGGTCGGCCTTGATCCCAATGACCGCCGCATGCGGCTGCTGGTCGGGTTGTGCCGCGAACTGCTGGGTTTCCCGCGACATCTTTCGCAGCATGTCGGCGGATTTGTGATCAGCGGCCGGCCGTTGTGCGAACTTGTTCCCATCGAAAACGCCGCGATGGCCGACCGCACCGTCATCGAATGGGACAAGGACGATATTGACGCTCTGGGCATTTTGAAAGTGGATTGTCTCGCTTTGGGGATGCTGACCGCGATCCATAAGTGTCTGAATCTTGTGAACGCCCAATTAAAAATTAAAAATTCAAAATTAAAAATCAACAGCGAAGTGCGCGAGGCCGGCCGTCAATCCGAAATCCGAAATCCGCAATCCGCAATTGGCGAGCTTACGCTCGCCACCATTCCCGCCGAGGATCCGAAGGTCTACGAGATGTGCTGCCATGCCGATACGGTCGGCGTGTTCCAGATCGAAAGCCGCGCTCAGATGGCTATGTTGCCGAGGCTGAAACCGCGCTGTTTTTACGATCTGGTTGTCGAAGTCTCCATCGTGCGGCCGGGACCGATTCAAGGCGGGATGGTGCATCCGTATTTGAAGCGGCGTGCGGGCGAGGAAGTTCCCAACTACCCGAATGATGCAATCCGAGCGGTGCTCGAAAAGACAATGGGCGTGCCGCTTTTCCAGGAGCAGGTCATGCGGCTGGCGATGGTTGCGGCCAATTTCACGCCTGGTGAAGCCGACCAGCTTCGCCGCGCGATGGGCGCCTGGCGGCGGCCGGGTCTGATCGGAAAACTTCGCGAGAAGATGCTCGCCGGCATGCTGAAGAACGGCATTCCGCCGCAGTATGCCGAGAATATCTTCGACATGATCCGCGGCTTCGGCGAGTACGGCTTTCCAGAAAGCCACGCCGCGAGTTTCGCGCTGCTGGTTTACGCCTCGGCATGGCTGAAGCTGTACTATCCCGCGCATTTCACGACGTCGCTGCTGAACAGCCAGCCAATGGGCTTCTACGCTCCGGCGCAGCTTGTCCGGGATGCTCAAAACCACGGCGTCACCGTGCTTCCCGCAGACGTGAACCACAGTCTTTGGGACTGCACGCTGGTTGGCGAAAAAGAACTGCGCCTGGGCTTCCGAATGATCCGCGGGCTTTCGCGGTTGAAGCATGTGGAAGCAGTCTTGAAAGCACGAGACGAATTAAAAATTAAAAATTCAAAATTAAAAATCAACGGCGAAGTGACGGGTGACGAGTGTCGCGTGACGGGTGATTCGGCAGAGTCCGCTCAAACCCGCAATCCGCAATCCGCAATCCGCAATCGGTTCACCTCTATCGCGGATTTTGCGCGGCGCACGCAACTGAGCAAGGCGGTGCTGGCGCGGCTGGCGGCGGCGGATGCGTTCCAAAGTCTGGGCGTCGATCGGCGCACGGCGCTTTGGCAAGTGCTGGCTCAACATGAAGAGCTTCCGCTGTTCCAGTGGCTGGAGGTTGACGAGCCCTCACCGGCGCTAACCGAAACGCCGATGGACGAGCACATCGTTCAGGACTACGAGAGCACCGGGTTGTCGCTGAAGGCTCACCCGATCAGTTTGCTGCGCGAAGAACTGACGGCGGCCGGGATTCTGTCCTGCGCGCAATTGCCTTCGCTCAAAGACGGCGCGTTCGTCAAAGTCGCCGGACTGGTGCTGGTGCGGCAGCGGCCGGACGTCGCGTCGGGCGTGGTCTTCATGACCATCGAAGACGAGAGCGGGCAGGCGAACCTGATCGTGTGGCCGAAAGTCTTCGAGCGTTTCCGCAAAGTTGGCCGGACATCGACGGCGGTGGTTGTGGAAGGGCGCTTGCAGCGCCAAGGCGAGCTGACGCATCTGGTCGTGCAGCGGTTGCGGGATCTGTCCGAGAGCCTGCCGCAGATCGGCTGGCGGTCGCGAGATTTCCACTAATGTAGCGCAATCCTCCTGGATTGCGTCGGCGACCGCGGTAAGCATGTGAGTATGCAAAGCGAGGCGCCACGCCCCTGGTTTCGTTTTCATCTGAGCACCATGATCGTCTGTGTGCTGCTGAGTGGCGTGTTGCTGGGATTCCACGTTCACCCTTTCCGCATGACTGCGCAGTGTGGAGAGACGGTGGTCAAAGCAACTCAATACGGTTTTCCCTTCGCGCTTTACCGCACAAGATACGCCGACAGGGGCTACAGCAACGACAATACCCATGTGTTGAACCCGCTGGCGATTTTTGCGAATCTGATCGTTGCTGTTCTGCCTATGGCCGTCATTCTCGAGCGCCGCGCGCGGCGAAGCGAAGCGATCGGCCGTCCGAAGCGTGCTGTCGTTTTCTTTACGATTGCGATGGCGATTCTGGTCGCCTGTGCACTGTTTGCGCTCAACTGGCGCAGCGAGAGTTGGAGCGCGTCCAACAGTTTCGGTCCTAACAAGAGCGTATCTGGGGAGTTTGTCTCCGCGCATGGTTGGCCTGTGCCTGAACTCAGAATCTGCTCGGCCAGGTGGGAAAATGGTACGTTAACGATCAGCGCAGATGGAAAGACCAGGCAACTTCAGGGCGGCGATCTACGCGTTCCGGAGCGTGACCGTCTGCCGCTGGGGGCGTCGCGTTCCTGGACGAACATCTGCTACAACGTCGCAGCAGGACTGCTTATTCTTTCTGCGGTGCTGGTGTACTCGGAGTGGTTTGCGGCACGCGTTCTGGGCTGGATGAAGAAGGGGAGTTGAATTTCTCCGCGTCGGTGCCGTTGATCCTGCCTCCCGCCTCCTGCGTCCTGCCTCCTGCCGTTCGCCTCCTGCGCAGCTCTTCGAAAACCAAAATTCCGCCGACCAGCAAGGCCACGCCGCCCAGCACCAGCGTGAGCAGCCAGTGCGAGGCTTCGTCGTCGCGGCGGCGCACTTGCAGGAATACCCGCAGGGACGCCAGCAGCAACATTCCCGTGCTTGCGGCCAGCAGGCACAGACGACGGGAATGCGGGCGGTGCGAGCCGCTGTCGGCCGCTCCGGCGGTCAGCGCCAGGCTGCTGTAGACAAACAGGCCCATGTTCAGGACGCCGGCCAGGCGCGTGAGCGACAGCAGGCCGTAGCCGCGAGCGAGCGCGCTCAAACACTCCGTTCCGGCCAGCAGCAGCAGGCTGGTCAGGAGCAGCGCGTGGAAGTCGCCTTCGCTGCGCCGCAGGATCAGGTACAGGACGGTGGCTCCGGCGCCGAGCATTTGCAGTTGGCCCAGGACGCTGCTGTACGCCGGCAATGACGGAATCAGGTGCGCTCCAAGGAGCGGCAGGACCGTGTGCAGAACGATGAGGCCGATCGAAAAACTGAGCACGGCCGTCACGATGATCGGGTGACGACCCGGCGGCGCGGTGATTTCGGTCAACCGGCCCCCGCACGCCGAGCAGCGTTCCTCGTGGCCGTCCAGGCTGATCTGACGGCAGTCTTCGCAATGTCGCGGGTCGGTCATCGGGCCTCTCACGCTTCGCAGTAGCGAAGGTAACAGTTCGGGACAAAACAGCAACGGCAGGGTTCAGGGTTCAGGGTCCAGGGTTCAGGGATGGATTGCATCAGCCACCGAACCCCGAACCCTGACCCCTGAACCCCGAACCCTAGTTTCCCGCAGTTTGGTGGAATGTAACTCGTCCTAATGAATGGACGTGCGATGATGGAGCGGCCATGTTGGGACCGAAGACTCCAGACTCCAGATTCCAGACTTCCAGACTGCGTCTTCTGGGAATTCTCCTCTGCGCACTTTCGGGTGCCTACGTTTTCGCGGGCGAACCTGAGCACGTCACGGCGGAGCAGGTCGAGGAAGCTCTGAAGAAGGGCTCCCAGGTCGCGCTGCAGAATCTCGAAAACTACCGCCGCACGCCGAACATCGGCTACACGGTGGTGTGCGTCATGGCGCTGCTCAATTCGGGCGTCCCGCGCGACCATCATCGAGTGCTGGAAGCCATCAAGCGCATTGTCGCGGAGGCCGAGTACTGCAACGACTCCTACCAGGGAACGTACCAGTGCGGTCTGATCAACATGCTGCTGGCGACGCTGAAAGATCCGGCGCACGCGCGACTCGCCAAGCGCATGACCCTGCAGCTTCAGCGCTTTCAAAACCCCGACGGCGGCTGGGGCGATTACAGCCGTACGCAGTACGCTCTGCTGGGCCTGAAAGCGGCGCGCGAAATGAGCATCGATATTCCGCCGGAAGTCTTCAAGCGCGCCAAGCGGTTCATGGAGACCGGGCAGAACAAGGATGGAAGCTGGGCGTACACTCCGGCCGGCGGCAACGGCTACGGCAGCATGACGACCGCCGGAATCTCCAGCCTCTTCATCGCCAATGAACAGAACTATAAGGAGAGCCCCGTCTGCGGAGCGGCTCCCAACGATGACGCGATGCAGTCCGCGTTGCGCTGGCTGGGCGAACACTTCAGCGTCACCGAAAATCCCTGTCACAACGGCTACCATTTCTACTACCTTTACGCGCTGGAACGCATCGGTGTGCTGACGGGGCAGCGCTATATCGGCGGCCACGACTGGTATCGCGAAGGCGCCGATTACCTGGTCAGCACGCAAGCCAAAGACGGCAGTTGGCCGCGCGGCGGCACGCTGGGGACCGAATTCGCTCTGCTTTTCCTTGGCAAGGGCCGTGAACCCGTTGTCATGCAGAAGCTGCAATACGCCGGCGACTGGAACTGCGATCCGTACGATGCCAATGACCTTGCCGAACAAGCCGGCCGCGACTTGAAGCTGCCGATGACCGTGCAGGTCGTCAGCACCAGCGCCGGTCTGCCCGGAATTGCCGGCGCGCCGATCCTGTACCTGCAGGGGCACAAGGCATTCAGCTTCGATCCCGACACGCGCGCGGCGATCAAGGGATTTCTTGATCAGGGCGGATTTGTTCTCGCCTGCGCCTGCTGCGGTTCGGCGAATTTCGACAAGTCTTTCCGCTCCGAAATGGCGGCGATTTTTCCTGACTCGGCCTTCGAACGACTTCCGCAAAACCATCCGATCTACACCGGCCCGCACCCGATCATGCAGCCGGCCGCCGTCATGGTCGAAGGCCTGAACACCGGCTGCCGCACCTCGGTGCTCTACGCGCCGCACGATTTATGCTGCGGGTGGAGCGGCTGCAAAGGTTGCCGCGACAAGGACTGCATTTCCGCGACGATCGCCAAGGACCTGGGCGTGAACATGATCGCCTACGCGCTCAAATTCAAAAAGATGGATCGCAAGTTAGACGATCCGCTGGTGATCGGCCGAGCGCCTTCGGGTACTCTGCAGCGCAGTGCGCTTGTCGTCGGCCAGTTGTCTCACAACGGCGATTGGAATCCCGACCCCGGCTCCATCCCCAACCTGACGCAGACGCTGAAAGAAAGCATCGGCATGAAAGGCAGCGTCGAAAAACGCCGCGTCGTGCTGGGCGTGGACGATTTGGGCGAGTTCCCGCTTCTGTATCTCACGGGGCATCGGGCGTTCGAGTACACGGCAGGCCAGATCGATGCCTTGCGAACGTATCTCGACCGCGGCGGCTTCCTTCTTTCTGATCCCTGCTGCGGCCAGGCCGAATTCGATGCCGCCTTCCGCAGGCTGTGCAAGCAGCTTTACCCCGACAAGCCGCTGGCGGTCCTGCCGCTTTCGCACGTGGTTCTGCAACAGCCCTATCGCATTGAGAGCATCACGTACAAACCGGCCGCGCAACGGCTCGTGCCCAACCTCGGCGCCAAACCGGCCCTCGAAGGCATCAGCGCGCCCGACGGCCGCTTGCAGGTGCTGTACAGCCGGTTCAACATCGGGTGCGAACTGCAAGGACATCCGTGCCTCGATTGCGTCGGCGTTTCGGCCCCCGACGCGTACCACATTGCGGTCAACGCCGTGTTCTATGCGCTCTCGCACTGATTTTTATTTAGCTAAATAAAATACTAATATCGTTGCAGTAATTTTGAATTTCAGGCGTCCTATTATTGGGTGCTGATCTTTGACAAGCGAATAGAGAAATGAGGTTTGTATGCACATTGTGCACTCGTGGACAAATGTTGGTGCGTGATGGCGATGTTTAGGCGGGATGAAACGCACATGTGCACTTTTTTACAGACAATTGCTGCGAGCCGGCGTTGATCCGGTGCTGAATACCACCACACGTGCACTTTTTTACAGGAGTAGCCGCGGGGCTCAGTTCCTACCCGCCAACCGTAACCCCAACCAGAGCCCCGTCGCGATGAGCAGCACGCCCGTGAGTCGCCCAAGCAGGTGCAGCCCGGTTTCGGGTGCGGCTTCCGCCATTACGCGAGGAGCGGGCTGGCACGTTTCCTTGGGCGGCACGATCATCTCGTGCGAACGCTCCGCGATCTCCGGCCGCCCGGTTGTCAGAAGCGCCTCGACCAGCGCCGTCAGCTTGCTCTGCGTCACGACCGCCGTCTTAATTCGCCGCCAACCACTGGGGGAGTTCGCCTCCGGCACGAAGTAGTCAAACGCCCCGCTCATCCGCCGCGCGATCTTCGAACCCGCACCGTCCTCCGCCAGCGCCACCTGCCCAACGTCTCCGCCGAGCACGCGCCAGCGGTTGGGATCGCTCTGGTTTTTCACCAATAGCAACAGCGCCGTCTCGCCGCTCGCGAGCTGCGCCTGTCCCGGACAGTGAGTCTCCACCGAGCCGACCGTTGCGCCGAAACACTCGACCTCGATCTGCTTTTTTCCTGCGAGATCGCCTTTGCGAACCGCTTCCACTTCGCAACGGGCCACTGTCAACGGAATGCCGCCGTCCCGCCCCGCTTCGACATGCAGTTCCCCGATGCGCACCTGCGCGGCCACCTGCGCCATTTGCAGAAGCTCCGCAAAATCGTCCGTCAAGCGGCTCGCCGCCGAGGTGCGCTGGCCGCTCGCCAGAAGAACCGCCAGCCCGCTGACGATCGCCAGCACACCGGCCGCTTTGAGACAATAACTCACCCAAGGTCGAGACATGGCGTCCCCCATTCGTGTCCAGCTCTATGCGTCCGCCCTAGGCATCGCACGCTGCTTGCCAGTCTGGCACAAACGCGTAACGCCATATCCATAAAGCAGTTAGTGGTAACACGCGTTTGCTCGAGACTGCGAGACTGTCGAATTCTTCGGACAGCGATCGGACAGTTAACTACATGGAACCGCCAAGACGCCAAGACAGAAGAAACTCTTTGCGCCTTCGCGTCTTGGCGGTTCAAACCCTTCAGCGAGACCGTTCTTTCGCCAGTTGTTCATACGAGACCACATTCTGATACCGCGTCATCTCGCGCTGCTCCTGCACCCGCCGCAGCGCTTCTGTCGGGATGCCGTTGCGGTCGCGCGCAGCGCTTTCAGCAAAGTACCGCGCCGCCGCGAGGTTGGCTTGCGACGCGGCGCGCCCCCTGGCGATGTCTCCATTGAATGCGCCAAGCTGCGCCTGCCGGTCCGCCGCCTGAGCCATGAACGCCTGATGCGTCGCGCGCTCCTGTTGCTCGACCACGCTGCTCTTCCAAACGTCACGCCGGGCTTGAGCCTCCTCGCGCGAGGCGACCCACTGCCGGAACGCCACGCGGCTGTTCTGTGCTGCTCGCGCGTTCTCCGCGGCTTCCTCCAGAGCATACGCATGCTCCCGGTTGCGCTCGGCCTGCTGCTGCTCCAAGCTCAACTCCGCCCGCCTGAACGGCTCCGGAGCGACCTCTCCCGCCGCGGCCAACCGGGCTGCTCGGCGCGCGCTGTTCAGCAGATCATTGAAAGCCGTGTGGCTGCCGCCCGTCCCTCCCTTCCCGGCCTTGATGGCGTTCTTCCATCTGCTGCTGCCGTTCCTGGTGTTGCTCAATATTCTGCTGCTGACGTTCCGGCACACGTTCCTGCCGCTGCTCGATATTCTGCTGGCGAGTCTGCTGCTCTGCCGCGCGTTGCTCCTGCATCTGTCTCTGCTGAGCTTCCCGCTGCTGAGCTTCTTGCTGACGTTGTTGTTGTTCCTGCTGCGCGCGCTGCTGCGCTTCCTGTTGGCGAGCTTGCTGCTGCGCCGCGCGCTGCTCTTGCATCTGCCGTTGCTGCGCTTCACGTTGCTGCTCAGCCTGCTGGCGTTGCTGCTGTTCCTGCTGCGCCCGCTGTTGAGCTGCCTGCTGGCGAGCCTGCTCCTCTGCCGCGCGCTGAGCCTGCATCTGCCGTTGCTGGGCTTCGCGTTGCTGAGCCTCCTGTTGCCGCCTCTGCTGTTCCTGTTGCGCCCGCTGCTGAACTTCCTGCTGGCGCTGTTGCTGCTGCTGGCGTTGCTGCTCCTGAATCTGGCGCTGCTGTTCCTGCATCTGCATGCGCCGCTGCTGCTCCTCCTGAGCCCGTTGCTGGCCCTGCTGCCGCTCGCCAGCCTCGCGCTGTTGTCGTTGCTGTTCCTGAATGTTTCGCTGCTGCTGTTGCGCCTCCTGGCGCCGCTGCTGTTCTTCGCGGGCGCGCGGCGTGCCCTGCTGCACCGACGTGTTGATCGGCTGCTGCCGCACGTCTGCCTCGATCTTCCGCGCCCGCTCGCGAGCTGCTTCGCGCCGCTGCTGCAGATCCTGCTGGCTGCGCTGCGCTTCCTGCCGGCCAACCTCTTCCGCCTTCAGCCGCTGCTGGAACGACTTTGACTCCGCCTGCACAGCTTCCGGCCGCGGCCGTTCACGCTGGATCGCCTGCAACTGGTCCCTCCGCGCCGCATTTTGCTCGCGCTTCAAGGCCGCCTGCGTCAGCAACTGCTCCCGCCGCTGCTCGTTCTGTTCGGCCAGAGCATCCCGGCGCAGACGGGCCGCGTCCTGCCGTGTCTGCGACGCCTGCTGCCGCTCCTGCTCTTCCCGTCGCACGTCCGCCTGCCGCGTTTGAGCTTGCCGCTGGCGGATCTCGCGTGCCTGCGTGTCGGCTTTCACGCGCTGGTCCAGCGCAAGCCCCCGCGCCTCGCGCGTCGCGGTTTGCTGGCGCTGCCGGGCTTCCTGCCGCGCTCGGTCCAGCAGCGAGCGGTCGGCAATCCGCCCCGCCTGCGCCTCGGACCGCGCATGTCGCACCGCCTCCCGCGCCTCGATGCGGTCGAGTCGCTGCTCGATCCGGGCCTGAGCGACAACCGGCGAGAACGCAGCCGCCTCACGAATTCGCGGCCGATAGAGATGGTACTGATTCCCCGAGAAGTAGCCGAAGCGCACCCCCACTCCGACCCCGAAGACCGGATCGGCCAGCGCCACGACCGGCACTCGCCACGCCGAATGACTGTTGATGAACGCGAAGTCGAGACCGAAGTTGACGATCCCGCCGTGGCCGAATGCAATCCCCGTCGTGAATGCCACATCGCCAAAGAACGCTCCCGCCGACCAGCTCGGCACATAATAAGGAGCATAATCATAATATCCGAATGCGGTGACGGGGATGAACGTGTAGTCCCAGCGGTTCAGCCCAAAACCGAAGTTCACGCCCACGTGCCGCCCAAAGTACGAAAAGCCAATATTCGGAGCGAAGTACGCTTCTGGCGGCAGCGGAGCCCATCCATAGTAGCGGTCCGTGTGCGCCCACGTGACCCACGCCGGTCCCCACGTGACGTCCGGCACCCAGCACCAGTTGTGTCGCGGCAGATACGTCCAACGCCCATAGTGGAACGGCGCCCACCCCCACGAATAATCCGAGGCCCAGACATAGCCGACGTTCTGGTCGAAGACCCAGTGCCCGCCGCTGCGATACGGCGCCCAACTGGCGTCGCTGAGCGTGTGATACGGCTGCCAGACGTAACCGTACCCGTCCGTTTCGATCCAGTTTCCATACGGCGCCAGGTTGTTGTAGAAGGTCGTCAGATCCGGCTGCGCATCCGGCGGCGTGGCCAGTTGATTGAAATCGCGGATCGGCTCATGAGTCGTCTCGCTGGCCAGAATCACGTCGGACACCGGCGCGGGCCGCTGAAGCATCGCCTGCACGACGTCGTCCGGAACGCCTACGTCATATAAATACCGGATGTCATCCGCCGAAAGATCGTATGTGTCTTCGCTGTTTTGAACGTACGTCAGCATCACTTCATCGGACACGCCCGAGCGCGTCATATCGATGATATCGTACATGTCGGCGCGAACCGCACGGCTTGGCAGAATGAAAACAAGTGCCATCGTGAGCGCACAAAGAATTCGAGCGTACATCGTCCACCTCTGTTTTCACCCTCCCCCAACCATTTTGAAAATCGCCGCGCGACGCTGACCCGGCCACATGTCGCGGCGCATCCCCCTCCTTGCGAGAACCATGCCGAATCCGCGTGAGGTTGTGGCACGCACGTGAGTGGCGCCGTCCTTTTTTGGCGCCAATCTCGTGCGTGCGGATTCGTCGTGACGTGTGTCGAGTGACGACTGACGGGTGACATGGATGAAGCGCCCGTGCGCATCAGAGCCGCGACCGTAAGGGAGCGGCAGCCTAGCGCCGCAGGCGCGCCTCAAGACTTTCGCAGTGCGTGCGCCGCAGCCCGCCGCCGTTCTCCCCCTTCCCTCCTAGGGAAGGGGGCCGGGGGGTTAGGTTTGCGGCCGCGCCGCAGCGATTGCGGAGCGCGGGCGTGATGCGCCCCTCACATCCGCTCCACCCGTCACGCGTCACTCGTCACCCGTTACGGATTGATCACGATCTTATTCCGGTTCGGGCTCGCCATCACTTCCAGCGCCTCGTGTATCCGCGTCAGCGGGAACCGGTGCGAAATAATCGCGTCCACATCGACCAGCTTCGTCTCCATCAGCCGGATGGCCTTCTGCATCGCCAGCGGCGTCGTCCCGAAGCTCGCGTCCATTCGCCCTTCCAGAAAATGCGTGTGCCCGCCATCCAGATAAAACTTCTCGTGCGTTGTGATCCCAAAAACGTTCCACCGCGTCCCGCGCCGCCGCAGATCGACCATCAACTGCACCGCCTCGATGGGCCCGGCTGCTTCCACGATCAAGTTCGGCCCTTTCGGAAGGATCTGGTACACGCGCTTGCGGATATCATCGCGCGAGGGATTGAGCGTATGCGTCGCGCCCAGCTTGCGCGCGTTCTCCAGAGCGTAATCGCTGGCGTCGATGGCGATCAGCCGCGCCGCGCCCGCCGCCTTGGCGACCATCATGCACAGCAGGCCGATGCTTCCGACGCCGATGATGATCACATCGTCGCCAACCTGCATCTCGCTGTACTGAATGACCCCCTTCCATGCGCCCGAAAGCGGCTCGGTGAGCGCTGCCGCATCGAACGAAGTCGCGTCCGGCTTATGGAACAGGCACTTCGCGTCGGTCTTCATGTACTCCGCGAACGCCCCCGGCCAGACATCGTCCGGCCCATCGCCGCCCGTCGTGAACGCGTGTTCGCAGTAATGCGTCTTCCCCTCGCGGCAGTTGGGACACAGCCCGCAAAACCCCGACGGCTGGCAGATCACTGCGTCGCCTTCCTTGAAGCTCTGCACATTCGCCCCCACCGCCGACACGACGCCCGACGGCTCATGCCCCGCGATGAACGGAAACTTCACGTTCCGCCGGATCCCTTTGATCGCTTTATAGTCCGTCGCACAAACCCCGCACGCCTTGATCCGCACCACCACTTCGCCCGCCCCCGGCGTCGGCATCGGACAATCTTCCAGTACCAATTTGTTGAAATCCTTCAGCACGGCGGCGAGCATGAGTTGATCTCCTAATGGGCTGCCGCTGAAGTTAGCCAAGCAGACTCAAAAGTAAAAGAGGGTTTCGCCAAATGCGTTCTGATGACCAGCCTGCGCGCCGAATGGACACAGGTGCCAAAATATATTATCATCGGTTTTCAGTGCGGAGACAGAATCATGACAAAGAAAGCGCTCCTGAAGGAAGCCAAGAAATTGAGTCTGCCAGAGCGCGAGAAGCTTGCGTATCAGCTTCTTGTCGGCGTAGAGCGCGAGCTCGAAGATGCGCCGCTTTCCGAGGATCTCAAAGCCGAGTTGGACCGCCGCATGGATGTCATCGAGGCCAGTCCGCGCCGCGGCACGTCTATTGAGGACGTCATGCGCGACTACGATCGGAGGATAAAGCCCGCGAGGCGTCGGAAATGCGCCTCATAGAGATCAGTCCGTTTGCATGGGATGACCTCCACGCGGCCTCGCAATGGCTCGAAGCGGCCCGCGATGGCTCGGCCGAGTTGTTCAGGGCCGATTTCCGCAGAGTGCTCGAACGCATGCAGCGTGCGCCCGAACTGCCTCCGATTTTGGGCAGAGACGTTCGGCGGTTGCTGATGGATACCTTTAAGTATCACGTCTACTATCGGGTTTTTCCGGATTCCATTGTCGTTGTCGCCGTCGTCCACGCCCACCGCCACCCGCGTGTATGGAAAAAGTTACTGCGCCAACGCTCCACGATGTAAATCCGTCTGAGCGGGGTTCCTACTCGCCGTGCAAGCCTCAAGCCTCACTTCTCCAACATTCCCGTCAACTTCTGCCTGAACTCGATAAGCTGCTCTTCCTGCTTGTCGCTGTAATGCCCCTTCTGCTGAGCGTACACGTCCATCCACGTGATCAGCCGCTCCATCGCCGCGGCATCCAGCTTCACGCTCTCGTGATTCTTGTCCTTCAGAGCTGCCAGCAGCTTGCTCTTGCGCGAAGGCGTGTCGCCGACCGTTGAGCGGTCCCGCTCATAGACCAGCTTCTGCAAATCCTTGTTGCCGAAATTCAGCAGGTTCTTCCACGCCTTGCCCGCCGTCAGTTCGAGCGCCGCCGCCTTCTGCTCCGGTGTGGGTTCCTTCTGGGGCTCCGGATCGACCACGGATGCGCCTTCATCCGCGTCCGCATACTCGGCTCCCGCCACTTTCGGCGCTTCCTTGTGACACGAAATGCAGTTCTGATCGAGCAGCGGCTGGACCAGTTTGTCGAAACGCCACGGCCACGTGCCTTCAGGTCCCGGCGTCAGTTTGGACGGCTCCCGCTGAGCCGCCATGCGCTTGCCGCCGCTGGGTGGAGCCGCGTCGCGCGTTTCGTGGCAGCCGATGCACGAGAGCGTCTGCCCCGGCCACACGTACGTCAGCGTCCGCATTGTCTGCACCGCCATCCCGTCGGCATCCAGAGCCTGGAAGAACACCGGCACGCCGCTCGGCACGCGGAAGTACGCCGAACCGTCCTCTTCCACCGGCACTGTCCCCAGCATGTACTTGCCCGGATCTTCGGACGAAACGCCGAGGTTCGGATTGTTCATGTGCGGCTGAACTTTCGGCGGCACCGCGATAACACGAAGTCTCTTGATCGTGCCACGCTTCGTTTCGCCCAGCCCGTGATAAACGTCCTGCAGCAGGAAGTTCCCCTCCTGCGGCCCGTCCCACGCCACGGCGGTCGGATACACCGGCGGCTTGTGCCGAGGGCGTAGCGGTATCGGACAACCGCTCGAAATCTCCGCGTCGCGATAGACCAAATTCAAGTTCCCGAACGCATCGTACAGGTACACGCCCGTCGCATTGACCGGATTCTTATTCGTGTCGTCCACGCGGCAGTGCGGCGGCAGCGGCTTGTCGCTCCATGCGCACAGGTAGTGATCTTCCGACAGCGGATACGGATTAAGATAATACGTCTTGCCGTTCTTCTCGGTTTCGGGAAACGGCACCTCCGGCGTCAGGCGCACCAGCGGGTCCAACCCTTCCATGCCGCGATTGCGGTCGAGCAGGCACAGCGACCCGCCGGTGATCGAATGATGCGCGCTGGCCGTGAAGATCAGCTTGTCCGAATTCGGAATCGGCCGCGTCTCGATCGACACCTGCGGCTTGATCGTGTAGTTCTTGTAGACCAGCGCCGGATTCGATCCGTCCGGATTCGTGGACCACATGCTGAAGAAATGTCCGTTGAAGCGGTCGATGTAATCCCAGCGCGTGTAAATGATGCTGCCGTTGTTTGCGACTTCCGGCGTCCACTCGAAATTCTCGAACGCCGACAGCGGCCGCAGATTCTTCCCGTCCGCGTTCATCAAATGCATCGTAAAGACCGGCACCGGCCGGTAATTGTCGCCGCCGCAGCGCACATAGCTGTCCGGCTGGTCTGCATCGTTCGTCGCTTCAGAGAACGATTTGCAGAGCTGCAGCTTGTCGCCCTTGCGCGTCGAAACGAACACGATCTCGCCACTCGGCAAATACCGCGCGTCGAAGTCGTCATAGCGCCCATGTGTCAGTTGCGTCACGCCCGAACCGTCCGCGTTCATCTCGAAGATGTGATAGAACGCGTCTTCCGGCAGATTCGCCTTGGTGGCTTTGTCCTTCAGTTCCGGCACGTGAGAGTAATACTTGCAGTACGCGAACAAAACCTTTTTTCCGTCGTACGAAAGATCCGGCCGCTGAAAGTTCCCCGGCGCGAAACTCGCCGTGATGCACTTCACCTGCGGCTTCTCGCCACGCCAATCTTTCAGCAAAAAGACTCCGCCGCCTGGCCGCGACCACCAGCCGTAGTTTTGATCCGACATGTGCGGAAACCGCCCCGGCGCGCCTTTCGTGAATAGAATCGTGTCGAAATCCACCAACGGGTTGCTCAGCGCCATCCGCCGCACCGCCCAGTGAGCGTCCAGGCAGATCTTCCGCTTCGCCTCGTCGGTCGCATCTGCGGGCAGAGCCTTCATCTGCGCCGCCGCTTCATCCAGAGCCTTTACCTGCGCGTCCACGTTTACCCCGTGAGCCTTCAGGTTCTCCGCGAGCTTCATCCCGCGCTCGATCACTTCTTCTGTAGAGTAAACTTTCGACGACGACGCCTCTTTTGCAGGCGCGGCCTTCTCCTTCGCATCCGCCGCTGCCTTTGTCTCCTTCGGAGCCGGCGCAACAACCTTATGCACCGCGGACCATTCGCTGACGCTGCTTTGCGTCGCCGGCTTGCCGCGAGCAACGTTCTCTGTCGAACCAGGCGCGTAGACTTCCACCTCGTCCAGATGGAAGTGGCTCTTCCCCGGCAACTGCAGCCGCACATACCGCCCGCTCGCGCCTTTCAGTTCGGCCGAGAGCGGCTTTTTGTCCGCATGACCGCCGAAAATCGTCCCGTTGTTCTGGAAGACCTGTTTGAACTCCTTGCCGTCATCGGAAAGCAGAATCAGCATCTTGGCGATGCGGTCCTGGCACGCGTCGCCGCGGTTGTAACAGACCACGCGATCGAGCGCGGTCGGCTTTCCCAGATCCACCTGCCACCACGGCTTTTCTTCATCCAGCGTGTGAAAGCCCCACTTGCCATCGATCACCCCATCCACGGCGCCCGCCGCATCTTCTTCAGGCTTGACCGCAACGTTTGGCTTCGCAGGTGCCGCGTGCGCTGCTGCTTTGCCTCCGGCTCCCGCGCGCAGTTCATCCGCGTGCAGCCAGTCCGCTTCGATCTGCGGCGCCCCAACGCCCGCATCCTGCCACTCGGCCGACGGAGTCTTGGCGTCGGCAGCGGCAGGCTGCGCACCGCTGGCCGGAGTTGCCGGCACCGCGCACGGCACCTTGGCGTCAGTGTTCGCCGCTGGTTTCGGCGCTGAAGGCTCTTCGCCCCAAACCGCGAAGCACAGCGCTGCGACGATAGGCGCTACGAAATATTGTCTGCGCATGGCACCCTCCACATCCTTTGATCGCCTCGTTCCCGCAAACCCCTCCCCCGGCCCCTCCCCCGGCCCCTCCCCTCGAAGGGGAGGGGAGAACCACTCCGGCTCCCCCTTCCCTTCGAGGGAAGGGGGCTGGGGGGTTAGGTTTGCGGCCGAGCCGCAATCTCTTGCGTTCCCGCCTCCTGCTTACTCGCCAAAAGCTGTCGGCGGTGCGCACGTCGGCAGCGGCGGTTCCGCTCCCGGCATGTCCTCCCGCGGCTTCTTCTTCAGCAATTCATTCACGGGCTCGAACGTCTTCAGGATCGCTTGATAATCCGGATCGTCCTTGGTCGCGAAGATCGCCTTGCCGCACTTCTCCGTCCCGCCCGCAGATTTCGCCAGCGGCGCAGTCAGGAACGAATTGAACTCTGGATGCTGCACCCGCGTCCAGACTTTGCGAGGGAACGCTACGGGCGGCGCGTTCTTCCGGGCTTTGTCAACCTTGTGGCATTCGACGCAGCGCTTGTCCGAGACTTCTTTCAGAACCTTGTCCAGATCGACCGGGTACATGCGCCGGCAACCTTGCTTGTCGCCGTGCGTGAACAGGCTGGTCGGATAGTACGGCACGTTCAAATCGATCCACGCGAACACGCGCCGCCGGCTGGTCTCGTCCATCTCGACCATCTTCTTGCCATCCTTGTCCGGATGGCCGGAAAGAATCAAATCCGCCACTTCGCTCGCTGGTGAACCCCATGCCTTCGGGGCCACGATCAAAATGTTCGCTTCGTTCCCGTTCTCGGTGCAGATCCAGCTCGTGTAGCGCTTGTTCGGCCCACGCCGGTTTTCGCGCGCGAGAGTTTCGTACGAGACGTTGAAAAAGTCCGTCATGTCGCCGCTCAGGTCGACGCCCTTTGCCGCATCCTTGCCGTTGTGGCAGTTCACGCAGTACTTATCGAGCACCGGCTGAACGATGCGGTTGTAGCTGAAGCCGTTGAGCCCAAATTCCGGCGGCGTCGGCGCTTTCGGGTCGCCGCGGATGCGCTTGACGGCGTCGGCCGGCGTGATGCGCCGCGGAGCCTGCTCGCGCGATTCGTGGCAACCCACGCAACCCTGCGTTTCGCCCGGCATCATGTGCGTGAAGGAGCGCATGCGCTGCACGGCGCGGCCTTCCGCGTCGAGTGCCATAAAATAAATCGGCATGCCCGTCGGCACCTTGAACATCGCCGAACCGTCCTCGGCGACCGGCACGTAGCCCCAGATCCGCTTCGGCGCGTACGTCGCGCCGCAGGAGACGACCGGGAACTGGAAGCCGAACGCGCGCTGGTTCAGGTCGGCGAGCTGCATCTTTTCGATTTCCTGCACGACCGCGATCTGCTTCACTTCGCCGCGCTTGATCGCCGGCTCCAGGCCGTTGTAGACGTCCTGGCAGAACACCGTCGCCCAGCCGTCATTTTTCTCCGGCAGCGGCGTCTGTCGCAGCGGCGGGATCGTTCGCGTGCGGATCGGCGTGGGGCTGAAGAAGCCGATGCCGTTGCGCGGCTTGAGGATGTCCGCTTTGTCCGTGCCGTCGTAGTCGCGGATCATGAGCGTGCCGCGCCGCGAAACAACGAAGCATTCGTTGTCGATCGGGTAAGGGTTCTCGTATGGCCCCTTGATGTTGTTGCCATCGCCTTTATCGACTTTGCCGATGTTCACTTCCGGAGTCAGATTGCGAATCGCCGCTTGAGCGTTCACGCCCAGGCCCGGATCGACAATCCCAATCGCGCCGCGGCAAGGCCCGTTGTGAGCGGTCAAGGTGCAGATCACCGCATTGCCCATGCCCGGCATCGGCCGCGGCTCCATAAACGTCGCGGGGCTCAGCACTCGGTTGCCGTAGTAGCCGGCGAGATTCGTGCCGTCGGCATTGATCGCCCACAAGCTTTGAATCGGAATGGCCGGCCGATCCACGTACTCCCAGCGGCTGTAAATAATGCGCCCGTCGTTCATCACCGCCGGCGTGAAGTCATTCAGGTAATTAGCTGAAAGCCGCTTCACGTTCTTGCCGTCGCGATCCATGCGGTGCAGCGTGCCGACCGGCGAAGTCCAGCAGTACGCGAACTGTTGTTTTTGCGTGGAGAGAAACCCGATCCCGCCGTCCGGCAGCCAGCAGGCATTGAAGCTGTGCCACGGATTGTCGGTGATCTGCGTGAGGCCCGAGCCGTCCGGCTTGATGCGGTAGACCTGATAGGTCCCCGCCGCGCTTTTGCGCAGACTGAACAAAATTTCCTGCCCGTCGTAGGAGACGTCGCAGTCGAGAATCTGTCCTTCAGGCGAAGCGACCAGTTGCTTCAGTTCCGCGCTGGCCTCGTTTTCGGCGGGAGTGAATACACACAGTCCCCCGCCAGCGCCGAAGCCTTCGACGTGATACGTATAAACGTGCGACGGATTCAGTTCGCGGCGCTGGATCACGACAAACGATTTGAAACCGAGCTTCCCATCGATCAGCTTGCGCCGGAGCACCGAATCGGCTTCGGCCAGCACTTTCGGCAGCGGCGGAATGACAGAATAAATCTGTACTTCGTGAGCGCCCGGGTTCATGCCGCCGTAGGAACTGTTGAACTTTAGCGTCAGCTTCTTGGCCTGCGCAGGAGCCGCCAGGTTCACGCGCTGCGGCCCATCCTGTTCCTGGAACTGTCCTTTCATCGCCGCTTGAGCCGACCCGTCGAGGAAGACCTCATAGTCTTTCCAGCACTCGGTCGTCATCCACGACGTGCGGCCGTAGTAAACAATCTGAGCGATCGTCACCGGCGCGTCCCACTCAAAGGTGAGCTCCGCGCCGTTGCGATGTGTGTCCCCCTTCACGCACCACGCCTGGCGCAGATCGTCATGGCTGTTGCATTCAGGAATCTTCCCGTCGGCCACAAACTTCGCGAGATAGTCGGCGTTGTGTTCGCTGTTGGAGGAGATCTTCGCCTTAGGCGCAAGATTCTCGGGAGGAGCAGGTTCTTCGGCAATCGCAACCCACGCAACAAACGCGAGGCTGGCTAGAATGAGTTGCGCAAAGCGACCCTGGCTCATAACCCCTCCCAAAAACGGATCGTGTCCTTCTCTAGCCGCTGAACCCTGAACCCTGAACCCTGAACCCCGAACCCTGAACCCTAAACTTCCTCCGCCTGCTTCCCAAGCACCGCCAGCACCGCGCCGTTGCCCAACCGGCTGGAAATTCGCGCGGCGTGTTCTGTCACCATCGCGCCGATCTTTGGAAATGCTTCCGCCGGCACTCGACTGGACGGACCGGTCATCCAGATCGACGCCACCGGATAATTGTTGTGATCGAGAATCGGAGCGCCGACGCAGTGCACGCCGTCCAGTTCCTCCGCGCGGTCGAGGCCATACCCGCAGCGCCGCACTTCGTCCAATTCGGCGCGCATCGCTTCGATCGTGGTGAGCGTTCGCTCGTTGTAGCGCGTCAGCTTGATGCTCTTCAGCACGCTTTCGCGGTCCTTCTCCGGCAAGAACGCCAGCAGCGCTTTGCCCGGCGCCGACGTATGCAGTGAAAAGCGCGTGCCCGCATCGACCATGAACTTGAACGGATGCGAGCCGAAGACCTGTTCAAGCACGACGCCTTCGGTGCTTAGCAGCGTGCCCAGCAGAACGGTCTCGCGCGTCAAGTCGCGCAGTTCGCGCATAACGTCCAGTGAGTTCTCGACGACCGTGTGCTTGTTCGTCGCCGCATAGCCAAGCGCCAGCAATTTTCGTGAGAGGAAGAAGGCCTTCGTCGCATCATCGCGCAGCAGGTAACCGTGCCGTAGCAGAGACATCGTGATGCGGAAGACGCTGTTCTTCGGCAGCTTCAAAGCTTCGGCGATGCAACTGACGCCCGACCCGGGGTTTTGAGCCAGGAATTCCATGATCACCAGCGCCCGCTCCAGATTCGGGACGTGGTAGTCGGAATCCCCGTTGGCGCCGTTGCCATTGATGCGCCCCCTCACCCCAAACCCCTCTCCCTCGCGGGGGAGAGGGGAACCAGAGGCCGCTTTAAGTCGCTGCATGTGTACCTCGTTTGATCAGTAGCCCGCCTGTCTACTGATGGTACACCGCAGATTTTGGGAGTGCAATAATAAAGTTCTGGAGCGAAACGAAGGGTTCAGGGTTCAGGGTTCGGGGTTCAGGGACGAATGCGCAAAACTGCCCCAAACCCTGGACCCTGAACCCTGAACCCTGAACCCTATTTGTCCTTCATCCACACCATCGACCTACCGCCCCGATTCAGCCTTGCATAATTCGGAATTGCCTGAAACGCCGCGCCGTCGGAGAACGCTCCTTTAATAAGGAGCATCCCATCCAGCACCTTGTCGCTCCACTCCGCACTGAGCTGCGCAGTCGGAGCCAGAACGCCCTCAATCGGCTGGTCCGCGCTCTCAAGGTTATAGATGAGCGGCCCGACGCGCAGCGCCACGCGATCTTTAAGGTAGCTGATATGGCTGTCGGCCGCGATGCGCTGCACGACCATCGGCAAGACCAGTTCAATCTTGTCGCCCGCTTTCCACTCCCGCGTCAGAGCCACATAACCGCGTTCGGGCGCCGACGTCACCGTTTCGCCGTTCACTGACAGCGAGGTCAGCCCGCTGCAGGCTGGGGTGGGGGTGTAGAGCGGACTCGTCTGCCGGTTAGGCGCACGCACTTTGATCGTGAAGCGCTTTGTCGTGGCGGGGTTCACAGTGATCGCCACCTTGCCGTTCCAAGGATAGTCGGTCGTCTGAACCATCTGCACGGCCGTGCCGGCAATCTCGCCCACGTTGATGCTGCTGCCGGCGAAGAGGTTAACAAACAGCGTGTCGGCGCCCTTCGAATACATCCACTCCGGCATCTGCAGCAGCGTGCGCGGAATATTCCCGACGCAACACGGGCAGCCATGCCAGAGGTACCGCTTGCCGCTCGAATCCAGCGCGTTGGTGTACGTAAAGTTCTTGCCGTCGATGTCGATGCTGCCAAGGATCGCGTTGTACAGCGTCTCCTCGAACAGATCCGCGTAGCGCGCGTCGTGATAAATCATCTGCATCCGGTGCTGGAAGAACAGTTCTCCGCACCCCGCGCACGATTCGCAATACGCACTATTCGGCAGCGAATATTCTTTGCCGAAGCCTTCCGATGTCTCGCCGCTACCCACGCCGCCGGTGACGTAATACTTCTTGTTGACGATGCTGTCACACAGCGAGCGCACCGCGCCGTGGTACTCCACATCCCCCGTTTCCATCGCGATGTCGGCCATCCCCGCATAGCAATAGACGGCTCGCACCGCGTGGCCCACCGCTTCGTACTGCCGCGTGACGGGCAGATGGCTCTGGTCGTACTCCGATCCATTCTTGCGGCAGTCGAGCAGGAAATTGGAGAGTTCGACGTACTTCTTCCCTTGCCCGGCGCCGTCTTTAGTTTCAAGCTCCCGCGCCAGCCGCACCAGCGCAAGCTCCAGCTCCTGGTGCCCGTCGTACCACGGCTTCTTCGTCGGGCCAAAGTTTTCGCACCAGCAGTCGCCCACGCGCTTGGCCGCATCCAGCATGCGCGTGTCTTTGCCGCCGCTCAACCGGTAATGAGCGATGCAGGCTTCGATGAAATGCCCCACCAGGAAACCTTCATGGTCGTCCTTGTTTCCCCAGCGCTTCATGCCGCCGATTGTGTACATCGTCTGCAAATAACCGTCGGGCTCCTGAGCGCTCAGGATTTTCGGAACCCACTCGTCCAGCGTCTTGCGAATCGCTTTTTGTGATTCAACGATTGCCGGATCGTCCGGTGCCTGGACCATCAGTGCATAGCACATCGCTTCCACCGTGTCGTAAACCCAGCCGTTCGCGAAAACCGGGCCGGTGTGTTTGGCCGGCTTCTTGGCGAGCTTATTCGCGGCCTGGACGAAGTTCTCGATCCCACCCTCTTTCAAATTCGGGTCGTCGATCTTGTTGATGCAATGCGGAATCCAGTTCACGATCAAGGCTCGAACGCGGTTCGGCCAGAACTTGCCGCTGACGGAATACGGCGCCGTCGCAATCGGCGTAAGGTGCGGTTCATTCGGGAGCGGCTCCACGCTGACGCGCACCGACTCGGCGCTGGTCAGTTCGCCGTCGTCGGCCGTCAGTTTCAGCACGTATTGCCCCGGGGCTGAAAACTTCGCGCTGGTGTTGGCGGTCTCGGGTGCGCTGAAGGTCACCTCGCCCGGGCCGGATTCCTTGCTCCACTTCAGCGTTGGAACCGGTTTCACCTTCCCATCGTCACGGACGCTGCCTTCCAGCCACGTCAGGCTCGGCAGCATTACGACACGGTCCACGCCGGCCTTCACGACGGGAGCGAAATTTGGCGACTTGCCTGAGTCATACACGCGCCAGGACAAGATGCCCGTCGAAGACTTTTCGTTCGAATCGAATTCCAGCCGTAGCTTCGCCGTCGTGATTTCGCCGAACGTTGTCGAGTTGTACTGGTTCTTCGCCAACCCGAGGCCCGCCGCGTCTTTCACGTCAACGAACGCAGCGCCGTCCCACGTTTGCAGCTTGCACGTCGTCGGCAGGCGTACGCCGCGGCCGTCGTCGAACCAGTACACATCGATCTTCTTCGTTGAGATCGGTTTGAGCCAATCGTACTGCACCCACTGCTTGCCGCTCTTCGGCCAGTTGCCGTACGCTCCGTGGCTCTTGTCGTCCGAGTGCTTCGGCGCATACCCGTTGTTGATCGCCGCAAGCGTCTCGTGTCCCGAGCAGAACGACGTCGCCGGGGTGGCCGCCGTGGCGATATCGATCTCGGATGGTTCTCCAGCGCTGATGTGGACCGCCAGCGACAGCATCAAGCAAATGACGGCGGCGCGGGCGAGGGGATGCAGGTTTCTCATGGCGAGTACTCCTCTATGTATCTGGACGCTGGAGTCTACACCATCAGCTACACTGCGTCCCGTGCGCAGCAGAGAAGTCCACCTATTTGAGAGGACCGGCGACATATTGGGTATTAGGTGGCGGGTTACTGGGTATGGCCTTTGTTTGCGTCGGGAATCCGCCCTCCATACCCGATACCCCATACCCTCTCTGTGGCTCACTCTTGCACGTTCTCTTTCTGCAGATTTGCAAACTTGTTCTTCTCCGAGACCAGATCTTTCGCGAACTTGCCGGTCAAAATACCAATCGCCGCCGGTCCGCCGGCCTGCGTGTTGCCGATAGTGTTCTCTCTGAAGATCACACCGTAATGGTGCCCGTGGATCGCAATCACCGCGGCCTTTTCGCCGCCGGAACTGTTGTTGTCCACGATCGTGTTCTTCTCGAAAACGTTCCGGTGCGCGCCCATCGGTTCGGATTCTTCGCGGAAGAAAACGCCCGCCTTCGCGTTCGACACGATCAAGTTTTCGCGGAAAACGTTGTCCGAATCTTTGTGGCCGATCGAAATCCCGAACCCCGCGTTGCCGCGCAGCTCATTTTTCTCGAACAACCCGTGTCGCACGCGCCAGCAGACGAACATGCCGTCGCCGGCGTTGCTCACGGATTTGTTGCGCCGGACGGTCGGCCGCTGCGACCCGCTGCCCGGATGCAATCCCAGCCCCGCGTTGCCTTCAAAGAGCGAATCTTCGACGACAACGTCCTCCGAAACCTGAAAGCTGACGCCGTCGCCGTTGTAGTTTTTGACCACGCAATTCCGCACCGTCATGTTCTTGCATTGGAAGAAATAAATCCCGCCGCTGCGGCAGCCGTCGGTGTGCACCGTCTTTTCGCGGTTGCCATCAATCGTCAGGCCTTCGATCATGGCGTCGTGAACGTCATAGGCCGCGATCCCCGGAAACACGAGCGCCGCCGTCGCCTTCTGATCCACCATGTAGTCGAGATACAGCGGCGCCGAGATGCGGAATGTGTTCTCGTTGACCTGTTCCGTCAGCGTCGCCGTCGTCACGCAGAACCCGCCGCCGAAACGCTTGTCCTTCACGAGCACACCATCGCCGACACGAAAGCCTTGCGGCTGCTGCAGCGTCACCTGCCGCTCGTTGCAGTCTCCATCGCACACCAGCGGGCTGTTCACGCTGTCGCACACGGCCAGCACCGTTTTTCCGGGCTCGCCGAGGACGCTCACATTGCTGCGCAGCGTCAGCGCGTTCCGCAGCGTATAGCGTCCCGCGCCCACGCGCACCGTCCCTCCACCGAGCGCCGCCAGTTGATCAATCGCCGCCTGCAGCACCCGGTTGTCCGCCCCACGCAGGTCGCCCTCGTCGATGCCCACACGCAGCTCCGCCTTGCGCGGCGGCTCGCCCGCGGCAACGATGCCCGGGGTAAGCGCCGCCACCATGAGGCCAGTGAGAAGAAGAGAATTGTCGGAAGAGGACTTCTCGGGCTGCTTCATGTGACTCACCTGCTTTCAAGCATTCGGTTCCGGGATCTACCGATCAATCTTTCCCTTTGTGCTCCGCCAAAGGCTCACTTCGCCATCCGTGCCAACGATCACCATACGCTGGCCGTCCTTGGATAAGGAGACAGTAAGGAGCCCGCTCTCCAACCCCTTTAGCGACGCGAGCGGCTGGCCGGTGGCAACATCCCAGACCATTGCCCCGCATCTCGAAGTCCGTCCCAGTACGAGTCCTTCCTTTTTTGCCCACTCTATGTCTTCGGGAGAATTGGGCACATACACCTTCAGTTCTGAAAGTTTCTGCCCCGTCGCTGCATCCCAAAGGAAGGCCGTGATCTTGCTGCCACCTGCGACGACCTGACTGCCGTCCGGCGTGAATGTGGCTGCGCTTACGGGATTTCCCCGGTCGTCCAGAAGCCTTAGATAATTTGACTTCGCTGGTGCAGTAAGCCCCGAAGAAGGAAACCTGTCATCGCTGACCGTCAGGATTCGCTTGCCATTGGGTAAGAAGGCTCCCCAGACATAGCTCTGCATTCCGCGAATGGTCAGTTCCGCCGTCTCCTTACCGGTCTCGCTGTCCCAAACATGAGCGGTGTTCACGTCATGGGTCGTGACGATTCGCCGTCCGTCCGGCGAGAACGCGATGGAAACGATGCCATGCCGATCCTCGTCAATAGCCGCAAGCTCCCGGCCCGTCTCCGTCTCCCATTTCGCTAATCTCGGCCAAGCGTGACCGGCAGACGCGACATAGCGTCCGTCAGGCGAGAAGACAATGTGGAACGCGCACTTCCCGTGCTTCGCATATGTCGCCACCAGTCGGCCGGATTGCGCGTCCCACACCCGTGCGCTGCCATCATAACTGGCCGTGGCGATACGTTGGTCATCGGGCGAAAAAACCGCTCTCCAAACCCAGCTTTGGTGGCCCCTAAGCACCAGCAGTTCGCGCCCTGACCTGGCCTCCCAGACACGCGCCGTCCTGTCGTAGCTGCTGAAAAGAATGCGCTGTCCGTCGTGCGAAAAACTGACTGAGACAATATCCTTTTCGCAACCGTCCAACGTCCATAACTCACGCAAATTGTCCACATCCCAGAGGCTGATGGAGCCCTTTTCGGAAGCCGTGAGAATCAGGCGGCCATCTGAAGAGAGCGTCGCGGCCCGTATATGCTTCGGCGAGACAAGCGGCTCGCCCAACTTGTACTTTGTGAGCGGTTCAACAAGAACAGGGAGCACAGCTTCGCGCGTCCACAGTTCCTGATCAGGTTCCGCTGCGCGCATGTGCGGAGAACAAACTATCGCGGTGAGGAGGACATGGGCTACAAACCACGACCAACCGCGCAGGCGGGTCACGTCTGGAGTGGAAGACAGGTCGCAGTCCATACTCCCTGCCTCCTGCGTCACAGCGTCTTCACGGGCAGCCAACAGCGAACAGAGGCCGCCCGTGGCACCCAATCCTGCCTACTGCTGCTAAATCCCCCACCCTTTGCGCGGCTCGCGGCTGAGCAGCTTGTTGATCTCCGGTAGATTCGTGACCTTGTCGCCGTCCCATTCCAGCTTCTTGCCCACGCCAGCTTTGATCGCCAGGCAACCGAGCAGGAGCAGCTCGGTCAGCTTCGATGCGACTTCGAAGTTCGAACACGGCGGTTCGCCGCCGCGGATGCCGCGCAGGAAATCGCCATAATGGGTGCCTTTGATGCGCGGAATCGTCTGCGCCGGGACGGGTGTGGCTTTGTGCTGTTCTTCGGGGATGATGCGCACGCCGCCGCCGTAGCAGCCGGTGAACATGATGCCTTTGTCGCCGACGTACAGCGTTCCGCTGCCTTCGAATTTGCGGTCGTATTTCTTCGCCAGTTCGTGGAACAACGGCGGCAGATTCTGCGCCTTCGGATCGACGCTGTCGTCGTACTCGCCCTTCTCCGCCGTCTTCAGGCCCTTCTTCTTGCCGTCGTACCAGTAGAGCTTCACCGGGCCCATCTCGCCGCGAGCCGGGAAGTCCCAGCGAATGCGCGTGCCCGTCGTGTAGCGCTCCTCCGTGCCGCCGCCGGCCTCTTCAACGACGATGGACGTTGGAGCGCCCAGCTTGAGCGACCAGTGCGCGCCGTCCATCACGTGGCACGCCATGTTGCCCAGCGAACCGTTTCCGAAATCGTGCCAGCCGTGCCATTCGTGCGGATGCAGATCCTTGTGATAGTCGCGATACGGCGCCGGGCCGATCCAACTGTCCCAATCCATTCCGGCCGGCGGCGTTTCGGTGGGCGGCCGCGGGCCGACACCGCCGTTGGAGCGGTCGGTCCAGCAGTAGACCGTGTGCACCTGTCCGATTGCGCCGGCCCAGATGTATTCGCAAAGCGTGCGGTACGCGGCGCCGGAGTGGCCCTGGTTGCCCATCTGCGTGGCCACTTTGTATTTTTTGGAGTACTCCGCCATCAGCCGCGCTTCGGCGATGGTGTAGCACAATGGCTTTTCGACGTAAGCGTGCTTGCCCAGCTTCATCCCCATCAGCGCCGGCGTGGCGTGATGCTGGTTGGTCGTCGCGACGCTGACCGCGTCGAATTCCTTGTGGTACTCATCGAAGAGCTTGCGATAGTCGGTGAAGACTTTGACCTGGCCCGCATCAAGCTGATGCTCGACCTTTCCGTTCTTGTCCTTCTTTGGGTTGAAGACTTGAGCGACGTTCTTGGGATCGGGTTCCACGATCGCGACCAATTTTTCGCCCATGCAGGGAACGATATGCGCTTCGCGTCCGCGTCCGCCGCAGCCGATGACCACCATGCGAATCTTCTCGCTGGGAAGCCCGTCGGCGAAGACCGCCTGCACGCCGAGCAGTCGCGCGCCCGCAAGCGCTCCCGCGAACGTCGCTGTTTTCTTGAAAAAGTCGCGCCGGCTGCTTTGTTTGCTCATGCGAAAGTCTCCATGTGGATGCCCGTCGTTTTCCTTAACCATCCATACCCCGAGCGCGGCCGAAGCGCTACCGGATTTGGGCGCTCCGAAAGCGAAAAGTGCAGTCGAAAGCTGTTTTTCTCCAGTAAGGATTTCGAAGCGAAATCCAAAACGAAAGTAAGCGAAAGTTGTGCTGTGTGGCACGGGCAGGCTGCGCCGCGGTTTGTGCGTGGGTGTCACGGACCGGCGACTGTTCGCGGCGCAGATTGCCCGTGATTCTGTGAGCCCCTTGCACGGGCAATCTGCAGGAGCAAAAAGACGCTCCGGCAGCCTGCCCGTGCTACACTAGCGGCGCAGGCGCGGGTCCATCGCGTCCCGCAAGCCTTCGCCCACCAGATTCATCAGCGTAACGCTCAAGAAGATCATGAAGCCCGGATAAATCGTCAGCCACCACAACCGCACGGGATTCTGGCGGGCCTGGTTGAGCAACTCGCCCCAGCTTGGCGTCGGTGGCTCCACGCCCAGGCCCAGAAATCCAAGGCTCGTTTCGGCGAGAATCGCGCCAGCCACGCCGAAGGTGGCCGCGACCAGCACCGGCGCCAGAGCGTTCGGTAAAATGTGGCGGAACACGATGCGGCGGTTCTGCATGCCCATCGCGCGCGCCGCGATCACGTAATCAAGCTGGCGAATCTTCAGCACTTCGCCGCGGATCAGGCGCGCCACGCCCATCCATCCGGCCAGCCCGATCGCGAACATGACCCAGAAAATGCTGCGTGTGGGCGCGATGGCGATGATCGTCAAAATCAAGAACAGCGTCGGGAAGCAGATGAAGACTTCGATCACGCGCGAAAGCAGCAGATCGACCCAGCCGCCGAAATATCCGGAAAGACTGCCGACGAAAATGCCGATCAGCACCGCCAGGCCGATGGCCAGAAATCCGACCGCGAGCGAGATGCGCGACCCGTGAATGATGCGCGCCAACACGTCGAAGCCATTGTTGTCGCAGCCCAGCGGGTGCTCCGAGTCCGGCGGTTGAATGTTCCGGCTGGGGTCGCCATCCAGAGCGCCATAGGGAACGAGCGTCAGCACGACCGTGGTCTGCGGCTGCTGCTTCTTCAGCGCGCGAAAATCGGTCGTCACATTTTCGCCGCCGATCGAGGTTCCGATGCCGAGCAGCAGCACGAGAGAGGCCAGCGCGCCGAGCGCGTACTGCGTCCGGCGTATCCGCGCGAAAAATGCCGGCGTGAGCAGCCGCGTCAGAAGCGCAAATAGCGCCGTGAGCACCAGCACGATCAGCACGTAGTTGTAGAAGCGGTCGAGCGGATTGAGCGGCAGGAAGAAGTCCTTCAGCAGCGGCGACGAGCGCCGGCCGTCCTCCGAAACCAGCCAAGGCAACCCGTTGGCCAGCAGCGGAGCCGTCAGCGCCAGCAGAAACAGAGCGCCCAGCAGAAACAGCCCGACCAGCGCCTCCGTGCGCTTGCGGAACTGCTGCCAGACCAACGACCAATAGCTCATCGGGGCGCGTGCGCCTTCTGCGCTTTCCTCCGAAGCTGCATTTTCCGGTGCGCTGTTCATCCTCGCCCCGCTACGTGCCATCAACCATCAACCGCGAACCACCGACTCCAGACTCCAGACTCCAGACTCCAGACTCTTGACTAGCTTCTCTCGAAACTCACCCGCGGATCCAGCGCCGGCAGCAGCAGGTCCGAAATAAGTATCCCTAACAGCACCAGCACCGCGCCGATGAACGCTTCGGCCATGATCAGGTTGTAGTCGCGCGCGAAAACAGCATCGACGAACAGCCGCCCCATTCCCGGAATGCCGAACAGCGTCTCGACGATCACCGCTCCGCTGATCAACCCCGGCAGCACGCCTGCCAGTCCCACAATGATCGGCGTCAGAGCGTTGGGCAGCGCGTGGCGGAACACCACTTTCGCACCAGACAGGCCTTTCGCTTTCGCGGTGCGAACGTAGTCTTCGCGCAAGACGTTCATCAGTCCCACGCGCATGTACCGGCTTTCGCTCGCCAGGCCCGCGTAGACCAGGCAGAAGACCGGCATCAGGTAATACGGAATGCTGTGCCGCAGCAGCCGCAGGTACGTGTACTGTTCCGCGTTCTCCGGTTCGAGCCCCCGGATCGGCAACCCCGTTACGCTGCCGGGAATCTGCCCCGAGACAACCATGCTCACCACCTGCGCCAGCGACAGCCCATCGCTGATCGCAATCGCCCCCAGCATCACGCATCCAGCAGCCAATAGCGCTACGCCCACCCACGCGCCGCTGTGCAAGATCGCGGTGATCCAGCGCCCCGGTTCCCCTCTCCCCCCTGCGGGAGAGGGGTTAGGGGTGAGGGGGAGCATCCGCGGCAGCAGATGCGCGACCGCAAACAATCCTGCCGTCCAGAAGAACAGATGCCGGAATGCCGCAAGGCCCAACGGCAGCCACGCGCGCAAGTTTCCGCCGTGGCCGAGCAACACGATCAGATTCAAGCCGACCCAGAAGCTGGGCAGCGAGTACAGCAGAAAAAGCAGCAGCGTGATGACGCGTTCCCGCACCGAACGCGCATGCACGGCGCTGTCCACTCCCAGCGGCAGACCGATCACATAAAGGATGATCGCAGCGAAAATGTTCAGCGAGAGCGTCCGCGGCAGGCGCTCCAGAATGACGTTGAACACAAACGTCTTGTAGGTCGATGACACATTCTGGTTGGGGCTGAAGAAATCGCGCGCCCAGTAAAAGTATGCCGTCACCGGATCCTTATCGAGATGCAGCAGCGCCCGGTAATCGCCCGCCTCGTTGCCGCCCAACGTGCCGCGCTCCGGCCCGGACGTCTCGCCAATCTGCTGCGTCAGCGGAGTGCCCGGCGCGCTGCGGATGATCACATACGTCAAAAACGTGATCCCAATCAGCGTGGGAATCATCAGCAGCAGGCGTTTGAGAACGTAGTGTGTCATAAACACCGAGTCGAGAAGTCCAGAAGTCTAGAGTCTAGAAGTCGATGGCTCGCGACTTCACGCGTTCATCCGTTCTTGCGTGCCCGCGTCAGCATATCAAACGCTCGCTGCAAAGCGGTCCGCAGCGCCGGCGAATCCGCCCGCTCCAGCGCGGCGTCGCGCGTGAGCCACGCGAACTCCGTGTGCCGCTCGCGGTCGATATCCACCGTCAGCAGCGCGCCCATCAGGCGCACCGTGTAATCGATGTGAACGACGTGGCACAATGTGCCACTGCTGGCTTGTCCAGCAGCGCCGGAGTCCAGCAGTGCCTGCTGCTCCGTCGTGCTCCATGCGCCCAGCGACCGGTCGGCGCTGACATCCAAATCCGTCGTCTCCGAAAAGCAGCGCGCCAGGCCGGTTTCGGGCGGCTCGCCGAACTCAAGCGTCCCGCCGGGCAGTTCCCACTGCTGGTTGTCGGCGCGCCGAAGCAGCAGCAGCTTGCCTTCCGCCGAAAACAGCGCGCCACTGAGAATAATCGTCGTTTGTTGATGAAGTTTCTCGTCGCTCATGATGCACATCGTCCGGAATTCTGACAAAACATCAAACCCAAACCGCACTCGTTCGTAACAGCATCAGGAGGCGATGTCTCATGGCTGCGGAAGCGAGACAAAGAAAAATACTCTGCGCCCTCCGCGCTCTCTGCGTCTCTGCGTTGAAAAAAGGTGTCCGCCGGCGGACTGAACGGTTACATCTCGCAAGGAGGTCAATATGAACGCGCCATTGACCGACCACGCCGAATTCATCCACCACTACGGCCTCCTGCGCTGGGTGCTGCGCGAATGCGTTCGCGCCAACCCGCTGTACGCCATCAGCGCGGCGCTGCTCGCGTACGGCGTCATGCAGATCAACGCCGAGATCAACCCCGAGATCGGCAAGTTCGGCGGGATCGTGATCGGCTTGCTGCTGCTGCACATCTATGAGGTCGCTGTTCTCGCGGCCGCGACGGTCGTTCTGCGCCGTCGTCAAAACGGCGGCGACTTGCACGGCTTGATGATCGTCGCCGCGCTGTTCCTCGCCGGTTCGTTCCTGGCGCTCGACGAACTGATCGCCATCAAGACCTGGCTGGGCTTCGTGCTGATTCCAGCCGCGCTGCTGCTCGCCGCCGCCAAGCTCGAATGGTACTCCCGCCTGCCCGGCGTGCTGTTGCCGGCGCGCTACCGCTACGCGATCCTGGCGATCATCGGCGCGCACTCGATTTCTTCTCTGATCGGTTCGCCCGCGATCAACCTGTCGATCGGCATGGTCGCGGCGCGCGAGCTAGCATGGATGTGCGGCTGGCTCTCGCTGTTGCTCATCCTGCGCCTGATCTGGCTGGAAACGCGGCATCCGCAGACCGGCCGCGTCATTGCGGACGACCCGCTGCAAAGCCGCTGGTGCGGCGCGTGGGCGCTGGTCGTCACGACCGGCATCAGCATCGCGCATCTGTACGCCAGCGACTGGGTGTTCGACCGCGAACCGGACAACATGCTGCTGCTGCCGGCGTGCACGGCTCTGCTGGCCAGCATTATCCTCCTTTGCTTCAGGCCGTTCGAAAAATTCGGCTTCTGGGCCTGCGTGTTGATTGCTTCGCCGGCCGTCGCGGTCCAGTGGCTGTGGCAAGCAAGCCCGCCGTTCAAAGCCGCATGGAGCCTGGAGGCCTGGCTGAGCCCTCCCATGCAACTCTGGTTCGCGTGCCTGCTCTTTTACGTGTTGCTCGCGCGGATCACGCGGCATCGGGAATTTTACATCGGCCTGCTCGGCCCCGCGCTGGCGCCGATTCTCTCGGCAGGCTGGCACTCGCGACGTTCGATTCCGCACTTCCGCGCGCTGGTCTGCACGATCCTCGGCTTCGTCGCCCTGGCGCTCGGCATGCTGGTCAGTCTCTACCGGCAGGCGCTGCTCCGCGTGCTCGACCCGCTCGCCGCGCGCGCAGAAGCGAAAAGCAAGGTTCAGGGTTCATAGTTCAAGGTTCAAGGTTTTGTGCGCGTAGAACCATGAACTGCGAACCACAAACCGCGAACCGGAAACTACTGCATCGACTCGATCATCTTGTCGAAGCCCGCCTTCGCAGCTTCGACCGTCTGCTTCGGGCCGGTCAGCTTGAAGAACCACGCCGTGCCGTTGGTCGGGATGATTGCACCTAGCATGGCGAAGTTCTTCTTCGTGGAATCGTCTTTTCCCATGCCCATTCCCGAACCTGCATAGTCTCCCTGGAGTTCCAGCACGGTGGCTTCTTCCCCGGCGGCCGTCTTGACGGTCGTGCGCGACTTCAGCGGCTTCTCTCCGCTGAACTGGCTGACCCAGCGGGTGATGTTGCTGTCCAAGCTGCCGGAGGCCATGTTGAAGATCGTCAGTTCGCCATCTTCCGTATCCGCGCCTTGCTTCGCGATCTTGAATTGCGCCAGCCGCATCGCGCTCGACGGGGGCTGCTGCTTCCAACTCTCCGGCACAAACGCCGTCCGCCCGGTGTTTCCAAAAGCGGCCTCAACCAATCCCGCTGGCGGCGTGCGCGGCGGCCTGGCCGGCGCAGGCTTGGGCGCCGGCGACGCAGCAGTGTCCGAAGGCACGGGCGCAGGATGGCTCTCCGGTCCCGCCGTTGGCCCGGCCTTGGGCTGAGCGGGCTTTCCAGCGTTGGGCGGTGGCGGCGGCAGATTCAGCGAATTGTCACTGCCGCAGCCGGTGAGCAGTGCGGTTACCAGCAGACTGATCGATAGAACAAGCATTCTCATCCAAAAACTCCTCCTAAACACGAGTCTACTCCGCGTGCTCGCATTCGCAACGCCGCTCCATAGGAGCTTCAGACCACGCCAATCCAAAATCCAAAATCTAAAATCCAAAATCAACTCACCCACCGAGAGAACTCAGCCGTCTCCGCACCATCATCCAGTGCCAACTGCACAGCAGCATCAAGGCGATCGTCCATCCGGTTTGCAGAGCCAGCTCGCGCCAGAGCGCCGCGCCATCCAGGCGCCCCAGATAGATGCTCATCGGCGTGTAGGCCATGCCTTTAAAGGGCAAAGCGTCAAAGACTGCGCGCAACGGCGCAGGAAAGAACTCCAGCGGCAGCAGCAGCCCTGAGAGGAATTGCAGCAGCATGAACTTCGCCCATAGAAAGCCTTGCAGCTTCTCCGTGTAAACGGCGCAGAGCCCCGTCATGAAATTAACCGCGAAGAAAATGTGGAACGCGAGAATCACGCTGTAGCCGAAGAGCACACCATGCAGCGGGCTGGCCGGAAGCTGAAGATTGAAGAAAAAGAGTGCCAGCGCAAGCACCGGCGCAGCCATGAAGATCGTCCGAAAAAAGACTTCGCCCAGCGCCGACCCATAGAACTGCACCAGCAGCGACGTGGGCCGCAGCAAATCGGTCGTGATCTCTCCCTTGTTGATGCGAGCCGCGATAATGTTGTCCGAGTTCGAATAGTACGCGCTGCGCACGACCCAGTTCACTGCCACGTAGGTCTGCATTTGCGCGAGCGTCCAGGTCGCCTTCTGCCGCGTCGGATCAGCGGCGAAGAGCGCGTCCCAGAGGTAGTAATTCACCGTGACATAAACCATGTAGTTCACAACGCCCAGCACGTACCGCACGCGATGAGCGAGCATGACCAGAAAGCTCGATCGCGCGAACTCCCAGGCGACCGAGATGCGATGCGAAAGCGATCCAATGGCGGGCGACGCGGCAAACATGGTGGTCAAGGCTCCGGCGGCTTCTGCGCATCCAGCAGCAACGTTCTGGCTCGCGGAGCCATCGCCGACGTTGGCGGAATGCCGCTTAACACCGCCACGGCCTCTGCGCGAGCCTTCTGCGCGCCAGCGGGGTCGTGGGCGCGTTGGAGTTGGGCCAGCAGCAGCAGCGCTTTTCCTTGCAGCAGATCCGCGGTGAAGTCCGCGTTGAGCGCTTCACGAGACTTCTCCGCGGCCTGGATCGCGCTTTGGGCCGCCGCGATGCGTTCCGGCGCCGGAGCTGTCGCCGCCTCCGCGTGCTGCAGATCCATCTGGCAGGTCAGCGTCCAGGCTCGCGCCAGCGGTTGCTGGAAATTGTGTGCATCGTCCATCGCAATCTTCCAGACCAGGCGCTGGCCGCCAGGGACGGCGGGCACGTCCGGCGGCGGCAGCGGGCCGAGCGCCTCGCGCGCTTCCGCAACCCGTCCCATCAGCAGCAGCACTTCAGCCTTTCTAACGCGAACGGTGATCGGCCAAGTGTGGCGGTCGATGTCGGGACAAAGTTCCATGTCCGTGTACAGCGCGTTTAAGGTTCGCAATGTCGCGTCAGCTTCCGTCCGAGCGCCCGCGCTAAGAAAGGCGTAATAACGGTCCTTCAAGACATATCCGGCCGAAAGGCGAGCGATGCCGGACAGTGGCTGACGGTTGGCGGCGTCCAACAAAAGCCTGTCGCAGTGTCCAAAGAGAGCGGAACGTTGAGCGGCCAGAACGGCCAGGCCTGCCAACCAGATGCACAGCACGGTGCGCAGCACGGGCGCGCGTTTTGCCATCTCGAATCCTGCGACGCCGACGGCCAGCAGCAACCCCGGCACGGCCAGATAAGCGTACCGATCCTGCATCCAGAATGCGCAACTGATGACGTTCGAGTTCGGACCGAGCGCCGCGAAAAACCACAGCACGCCAAGCAGTGCCAGCCGGCGCTGAGTCCCCGCCAAGTAGATCAAGCCCAGACACATTCCAGCCAGCAAACCGCCATACACCCACAACCGTCCGTCGAGCAGTGAAACGATTGGCTGCACGCCGTTGAAGAAGCTCAAGTCCACGGGCAGCAGCACATGCCGAGCGTAGCGGCAGAGAATCTCGACATCGGTGAGCAGGGCCGTCCACACGCTGCCTCCCGGCGGTGGAACGATATCCGCGTCGAAGGCCACGCGCGACGCCATAATCCCGGCGATCCCCACCGCCAGCGGCATTGCCAACCCCGCCACCGATCGAAGCCAGCGGCGCGGCTGAGGCGGCGTCACGCTGCGGCCTGGGTCGAGGATTTCCAGCATGACAAGCACCAGCAATAAGCCGGGCGCGCTGGCTTTGCTCAACTGGGCCAGCGCATACAACACCGAGACCAGCGGCCAACGCCACCAGCGGTGATTTTGGATTTTAGATTTTGGATTTTGGATTGTCGCTGCATTGGGCTCGCCAGCAGTCGCACCAGGGCTCGACTCAACCGCCCTTGAACCCTGAACCCCGAACCCTGAACCCTGCCGTCCAGCGGCCCAGGCCCAGAGCATCCCGAAACCAAAGAGCGCCACCAGAGTGTTCTTCCGTTCGGAAACCCAGCAGACCGTTTCGCACGCCATCGGATGCACTGCCCAGGCCAATGCCACCAGCGCAGCGACTCCTTTGCTTGCGCCGGTAGCGCCCGCCGCCGCGCCAGTAGCGCCGGCCTCCGCGCCGGTGACGTAGCGCAAGAATAGCCAGAGAAACAGCGCGGCGAGCGTATGGTAGAGCCCGTTCATCAGCCGCATGCCATAGGCTGGCGGAACGGCAAATGAAAAGGGGCCAGGCAGTGTGGGGCTGACGAGCACTCGTCCGTCGGACGCGATCCGGCAGGGCTCGGCGCGTTTGCCATCGACAGGCGTTCGGCCGTCGCCGAAGAGTGCCAAATCCAGAAACCAAGAGAGCGTTGCGGTCGGATTGTAGTAGCCGTTGAGCGGAAGCGCCCAGTCTTCGAAGCGCGCGCCGAGACTAAGTCGCATATGCCGGCCGTCATCAAAGCTGTAGAGGGGGCCGCGCCAATTGGCCTGCAGCAGGATAAATGTGCAAAGCAGCAGCAAGCCCAGCATCGACGCGCGGAAGTTGATAAGTTCGGAAACAAAAGTGGATATCCGCTGCAACGAACCGCGTCGGTTCTGGTTCGTTTCCACGCCATAGCTCATAGTCGTCACCGTAGAACCAGCGCGCGGGGAAGTCAATTCGCGGACCGGCCGGGTCAGCAGCCCTGACCGGCGCGGTAGATGCGCTGCACCACATGCTCGATCTTCGGCTCCGCGATGGCGATGTCCTCGACCTCCGGGCCGTAGCGATCCAGCACCGCGCGAATGACTTCGGTTCGCGGCGGCGCGGTGTGATTGAGGATGGCCGTGAGTGACGCGCCATTAGGCTTCCAGTCCACGCCTTCAATGAGCAGCTTTTCCGGCCGCCAGTCTTTCTCCAGTGCGCGCGAGAAGGTGAACGTGAGCTGCGCCAAGTCCACGGCTTTGGCGCGCAGAGATTCCAGCGTTCCGTTGAAGACGAGCTTGCCTTTGTCGATGATCAAGATTCGCGAGCACAGCTCTTCGATGTCGCGCAGGTCGTGCGTGGTCAGAATCACCGTCACGCCATGTTCACGGTTGATGCGCCGCACAAAATCGCGGATGGATTGCTTGACCAGCACATCCAGCCCGATCGTCGGCTCATCCAAAAACACAATCCGCGGATCGTGGATCAGCGCGGCCGCCAGCTCGCAGCGCATTTTCTGGCCGAGCGACAGCTTGCGCGCGGGCGTTTTTAGCAGCTCGCCCAATTGCAGGACTTCTTCGTACTGCGCCATGCGCTGGGCGTATTGCTCGTCGGTCAGCCCGTAGATGCGCGAGAGCAGCCGGAGCGATTCGCCGGCGGCCAGATCCCACCAAAGCTGCGAGCGCTGCCCGAAAACCGCGCCGATGTTGCGCACGTGAGCTTCACGGTCTTTGTATGGCACGCGACCGTCCACGATCACTTCGCCGGCGGTGGGGAAAAGAATGCCGCAGAGGATCTTGATCGTCGTCGATTTGCCCGCGCCGTTGGCTCCGATGTAGCCGACCATCTCGCCGCGCTCGATCTCGAAAGAAATATCGTTCACCGCGCGCAAGATTTTGTATTGTCGCGCGAACAGGTCGCGCACCGCGCCGCTGATCCCTTCGCGCCGGTCGTAGGTGCGATACTCCTTGACCAGATTGCTGACTCGAATCAGCGCCATAGTGGTGCCGGCCTCCGTGCCGGCAGTACCGCCTCAAACCAGTACTCGCAGTTAAGATACGCGCGGCGGCGCGGGTTTGCACAGCAATTCTTCTGGCGGAGCTGTTGCTCGGAAGTAGTCTCGTCCATCATGAAGCCCAAAGCCCCATCAGCCGATGAACTTCCCAAGACACTCGGTCCCGCCAAAGCCGTGTGGGACGGAATCATCTCGGCTGTAGCCGCAAAGTACTCGCCGCTCGCACAGGAGTGGAAGCCGTCGAAATCCGATTTTGGCTTCATGTGTCTGCTGAAGCAGAAGAAACGCACGCTGCTTTACCTGACGCCCGATGCAGGAAAGATACGAATCGCCATCGTGCTGGGTGAACGGGCCGTGGCCATCGCGCTAGCCAGCGAGCTGCCGGCGTTCATCAGGAAGCTGATTTCTGAGGCCCGTCCTTACGCTGAAGGCCGCGGCATCCGTTTCGACGTGAGCACTGCGGACGACGTATCGCTGGTGGCCGGATTGGTTGATTTCAAGACAACACCGAAATAGCGATCGCGCGGAATCCAAATTCCTCTGCGCACTCCGCGTCCTCGGCGGTAAGGTGTTGTTATGCGCACCCCCTACGAAATACAAATCGCCTCTGGCCTTTCGCTTGCCTGCCCGGCATTCGTTCTCGACGGGCTGCTCGTGCGAGAAAATAGTCCGGAGTTGCAGGTCGAGGTCGAGACGCTGTGCGCGGAGCTTCGCCAGAAGAATGCCGACTTGAACATTGGCGATGTGCCGGGCGTGCAGGCCGTGCGCGCAACATACCGCGCGCTGGGGATCGATCCAACGCGCTATCGGCCCTCTTCGGAAGCGCTGCTGCGGCGGGTGTTGAAAGGGCAGGCGCTATATCGAATCAATACGCTGGTGGACGCGCTGAATCTGTGTTCGCTGCGCTACATGGTGCCGTTTGGGTTGTACGATCTGGACGCGGTGCGGCCGCCGGTGACGTTGCGCATCGGCGACGAAGGGGAGGGCTACCCCGGTATCCGCAAAGAATTCGTCACCGTCGCCGGGCGCTACTGCCTGGCCGATAGCCTGGGACCATTCGGAAATCCCAGTTCGGATTCAGACCGAACCAAGATCACGCTGACGACCGCGCGCGCGCTGGTCGCCAGTTTCCTTCCGATTGACACCCCGCCGGAAAATGTCGCGCGCATTCTCGACGGAACGGCAGAGACACTGGCGAAGTATTCGAGCAGGTGAGCAAGAAGAGGACTATTGGCGCTCCGCTTGCATTCTTTCGCGTGAAGATGCTCGCATTTCTGAGCATCGCGTATCGTTATATAGGAGCAACGCAAGTGGCGACGAGAACTTCACGCAAGACCGGTAAACGTTCCACAATGAGCCATTCGAAGAGCAAGACCACCGGCCGCAAAGCGAAATCAACTGCACATCGCAGCCGGAGCACGAAAGAATCGATGCCCGAAACTTCTCAGCAGGAATCGATGTGCGAAGATGCTTCTGCGATTTAAACCTGCGCAGAGGCGTCTTTCGCGTGCCGGCTGAGCATGGCCCATGGCTTTTATATGATGGCCAGTGCGCACTCTGCACCACGTTGGTGAGCTGTTTCCACCGCAGCATGTCCAAATGCGGGATTGTAGCCCGGCCACTGCAGGAGCCGGACGTTCGCGAGCGGCTGCAGCACCTTGGCGTCGCGCCGGAGGATCTCCTTCGCGAGGTGCGTCTGATCACGCGCGAGGGGGTTTTGCTGGGTGGCGCGGATGCGATTGTGGAAGTTGCACGCCAAATCTGGTGGGCGAAACCGCTGGTCTGGTTTTCTCTGCTGCCCGGCGGTTTGTTTATTCTGCGCGCGATATACAATTGGGCTGCGCGGCACCGCCACCACATTGGCAGGTGCAGTTCGCCTCGAGGCCCGCATGACGGAGAATCAAAACAGCATTTCCTATTTTGACCATGATGCGGATATCGGCATCCGCGTTTGCGCTGCGACGTTGGAACGCGCCTTCGAAATGGCCGCGGAGGCCATGTTTGCCGTGATGGTGGATCTCTCGGCAGTGGGCGAAGCCGAGCACATCGAATTTAGCTTTGAAGAAGCAGATCTCGAACTGGCTCTTGTACAATCGCTCAACCGTTTGCTCGCCGAATCGCGTACGCACGGCCTGGCGCTCAAGCGTTTCGCGGTGCGGCGCGAAGACGATCACTGGCTAGGTGAAGCCTGGGGTGCGCCGTGGCAGAAGGACTCCGAGCGCGGAACGGAAGTGAAAGGCGCGACGCTAACCGCCCTGAGCGTCGCCCAGGAAGGCGATCACTGGCAAGTGCAGTGTGTGGTCGATGTGTGAGGGATTGAGTCTGGAGTCGAGAACAGCAGGGTATAGGGTTCGGGGGTCAGGGTTCAGGGTCTAGAAACTACGACACAAAAGCCTTCCCTGAACCCCGCGCCCCGGACCCCGAACCCTGGCCCCTTTTTTCTTCTGCGCCAAGAAGTGTCTGTTGGCTTTAGCTCGCTGTCTATGGAGTTTCACAATGAATTTGCGCCAGCTTGAGAAAATCGACGAGTACCGCTGGACCGTGCCGCTGAAAAAGGACGAGCAGCGCGCGCCGGTCATCCTTTTCGGAACGCCCCTACTGCTCCAAAGCATGGACGAGAAGGTGCTCGAGCAAATCACCAACGTGGCGCGGCTGCCGGGACTGGTCGGGCCGGCGATGGCGATGCCGGATGCTCACTGGGGCTACGGCTTTCCGATTGGCGGCGTCGCGGCGTTCGATCCGAAAAATGGCATCGTCTCGGCCGGCGGCGTGGGCTTCGACATCTCCTGCGGAGTGCGCTGTCTGCGCACTCAACTGAATTTCAAGGATATCTCGTCGCGACTGGCCGCTCTGGCGGAGAGGATCTTTAGGATTGTGCCGGCGGGCGTGGGCGAAGAAGGCCACCTGAAGCTCCCGCCTCGCGAACTGGACGACGTGCTGGAAGGCGGTGCGCGTTGGGCTGTGGACTCCGGAATGGGTGTCCCGGAGGATCTTGAGTACGTCGAGGAGGGCGGCTGTGTGCCCGGCGCTGTTCCATCTTGCGTGTCAGATTTGGCCAAGCAGCGTCAGCGCGGCGAAATGGGCACGCTGGGCTCGGGAAATCATTATCTCGAAATTCAGGTCGTCGAACACATCTACGATCAGCCGGCTGCCGAAGCGTTTGGCTTGCACGAGGGGCAAGTCGTCGTCTCCATCCATTGCGGTTCGCGTGGGCTCGGGCATCAAGTCGGCACGGATTATTTAGTCTCGCTGGCGAAAGCGGCGAGCCGCCTGGGCATCAAGCTGCCCGAACGCGAACTCGCCTGTGCGCCCATCGCGTCGCCGGAAGGGCAGGACTATTTGGGAGCTATGATCGCCGCGAGCAACTGCGCGCTGGCTAACCGGCAGATCATCACGCATCTCACGCGTCAAGCATTCGACCACGTCGTTCCCAACGCTCAAATCGAGACGCTCTTTGACACGTCGCACAACATCTGCAAAGTCGAACGTCACAACGTCGGCGGGGAGATGCGCACGCTGTACGTGCATCGCAAAGGAGCGACGCGGGCGTTCGGCCCGGGACATCCGGATTTGCCGCCGCGCTACAAAGACGCCGGCCAGCCGGTGATCATTGGCGGGACGATGGGAACCGCGTCGTATGTCCTGGCCGGGGTAGCGCCGGCGTCCCTTCCGGCCGGCACGAAGGCCGGTGTCATCCCCGAAAACGAAGCCTTCAGTTCTGCCTGCCACGGCGCGGGCCGCGCGATGAGCCGCAATCAGGCATTGAAGCGGTGGCAGGGCAAAAAGGTCATCGAGGATCTCAAGTCACAGGGCATCTTGATCCGTGCGCACTCAAACCGCGGCGCCGCCGAGGAGGCCCCTGGGGCCTACAAAGATGTCGAAGAGGTTGCCGAAGCCACGGAGCGCGCTCAGCTCGCCAAACGCGTGGCGCGCCTGGTGCCGAAGGCATGCATCAAGGGATAGTTTCTGGTTTCTGGTCTTGCGTCTGTGTTCTGAACGCCACAAACCACTTTGTGCTGTGCTGATCAACGTACTCCTGCGCGCCGCCGTCGCGCACCGCTCGCCACAGTTCGGAAAACTTGAAGTCGCCGAGCAAGTTGTCTGCCTCAAAAACCTGATATCCCTTCAGATCAAGCTGCTGAGCCACGGGCTCGCCGAACGCCAGCGCGAAGGGGTGCGCGTCGTTCGCGCGCTGCGCCGAATCCGCGGCTGCAAACCTAAAGCGATTATTCGTGTAAAGCCGCAGGCGCGCAGCGCACTTGCGCGAGTAACTTCCGACGGTCATGATCTCGCCGTCCTGTGGCGCATGCCGGGCGATCAGCGCCGCCGCGGCCGGCTCGGGATGTTCGATCGCCCACGACCGCAAGTGAACGTCCGCGATGGCGAACAGGGCGATCATTCCGGCCGGGATCATCAACGGCGAAATGCGCTGCACCTTCCACGCGAAAACGGCAACGGCGAGCGCCAGGCCGAGCAACTCTAGGCCGCCCAGCAGCAGTCGCGCATCAATGCGCGTTCCGATCGACGCGATGGATATTCCGGCGGGAATCGCAATCGCCGCGAAGACTAGAGCGATCCCGCGCCACGTGCGGTCCAGCAGTCCCGGCGCAGCCTTCAGCAGCAACGCCGCCAGGAGCACCGCAAACAACGGGAAGGCCGGCAGCATGTATCGAGCGCGCGTCAGGTTGCCGGGCGTGTACATTACGATGACGAGCGCTGTCCATCCCAGCACAAACCACGCGCGCGCGCCCAGATTCTTGACACATGAGAAGAACCGCCTGTGATCCTGGACAAGCACTATCGCAAGCGGCACTAGCCAAGGCACGAATTCGGTGAGAATCGCTCCCGGGTACGCGAAAATGTTTATGTACCACAGCGAGTCGTGAAACCGGCTGGCCGCCTGATCGTGCAGGAACTCGCTGACGAACGTCTGTCCGTGCAGGATCAACATCGCGATGACCCAGCCGCCTCCGATGGCGGCGCCGCCAAGCATGGCGGGCATGTTGACGAGTCGTCGCAGGCCGTTCGGCTCTTTTCTTCGCCACAACCACGCAAAAGCCCAGGCGAAGAACACGGGCGTAAAACCGAGAATGCCTCGCGTCGCCAAGGCAAGACCGGAACCCATGTACGCGCACGCATACGCACTGAACCGCCGATCGTTCGCGAACAGCAGCCGCACAAAACCGTACTGGCTGAGCAGCATGCAAAGCATAAACAAAATGTCGGTGATCGAGCAGCCGCTGAGCGTGATCAGCTTGTGGCTGGAACCGAAGATTGCGACTGCCAGCAGCGCGATTTCGTCGCTGTCAAAAAGGACGCGCGCCGTGCGCCAGGTCAGCCATAGAGCGGCGCAGCCGGCGAGCACGAACAGGACTCGCGCGGACCATAGAGAAACGCCAAAGATCTTGAATCCGGCGAGCGTGACCCAATACGGCAGCACAGGCTTGTTGAAGCGATGCGCGCCGTCGGCATAGGTCGGCGTGAAGTAGTCGCCCGACTCCATCATGCGCAATGCGCCGTCGCTGTAGAACCATTCGTCGGCGTGGTAGCGGTTCAACCCGGTGCTGACAAGGCTGGTCACGACGAAGAAAAAGGCAATGAAACCAAACACCAGCCGCGCGTAGCGAGGGCTGGTGCTCTGCGAGACGGTCGTGGCCGGGGAAATGGTTTCCTGAATCGTTGACAAGTAGACGCCTTTGCTGCTGTACTCAGACTAAGACTTGGCTCGCAGCCGAAGTTCAAACCACGCTGGGCGAAATCACAGGCGCCGTTTGCAGGATCTCGACGCGCTGCGTGCCTTGCGGCGGGATGACCTGTTCCAGCACGAAGGGTCCCTGTGCGGCATAGAAGTCCACCACCATCGCATCGTTGGCTCGGCCGATGCTCAGCACGCTCGCAGCGCCCGGCGTCCGGATGAGATGAACGTTGCGGATCGCGCGGAATAACGGCGCCCCAGGCCGCACCTCCAGCGCTTGGGCAATGTGAGCCGGAGCGACCACCGCGCTGAAACGCTGCCGGCCGCCGTCCATTCGCAACTTATACTGGTCGGCCAACAAATGCAGCAGCGAGCAGTTCTCCAGATTCAACCTGTCGATTCCCGGGACCAGCAGCGCGTGCAGCCAATCGTATTCGTAGAAAGCGGCCACGCCATTCACCCGCCGCATGCGTTCCAGCATGACCCAACCGCCCGGCGGATTGCTCCCGCCGGTCAGCATGCACGACGAAACCCGCTCGACATGCAGGACTTTTGTCTCGAGCCGCAGTTTCTGCTCCCGCAGCGCGTCGCTGGTTCCAATCATTGAGAACAGGCCCACCGGCGACGGCGGTTCAGTGACAAAGGCACCCTTGCCGCGATGTTTCCTGACCAGCCCCTCGCGCACGAGGCCTTCCAGCGCCTGGCGCACGGTTGGGCGCGTGACACCATACGTGCGACAGAGCTCGTGTTCGCTGGGAAGCTTTCCACCGGGCACATGGGTGCGCGCCAGGATCTCGCCTCGCAGGATGTCCTGCAACTGCTGATACAGCGGAACGGGTGACGCGGTATCGAGACGCATAGTTGTCTCATCCCTTCTTTCCAAGCCGGTCTGCCAGCGCGCTCAAATAGCGCGGGATTGGCCATCTCGGTCGTTACTGAGATGACTCCAGCATGTCCAGTTGTCATAACAAGTCAATTGAAAAGCATAAAACCTAAGGCAGATTCTAAGTCGTGTCAGATCAAGAAGTTGTCTGTAGACCGAACAGGAGTATCTCGAATTTAGCGCGTGACGAGGAGGATCCCTTTACTTCTCAGGCTGTTGGGGCTGTCCCTTTGCCAGCATGGCTCGGACGCAGAGTTCCTTCAGTGTGCGGCGGTCTTCCGAAGACAGTTCGGTGAATTCCAGCCCCATCTGCCAGTGACCGGAGAGATCCTTGATGGCTTTGATGCGGCACAAGGCATGTACTTGGTGGCCCACTTGATCGCCGACCGTGATCCGCGCAAAAACCCCTTGGCGCAAAAGATCCTCCGGCCGAGCCTGCGTGCTTGGCGAACCGTAAATCAGCAGGCCGCCTTCACTGATGTTCTTCGTGACGCCCTGATGGACCACCTGTTCGATCGGCCCCGTGAAGCGCGTACAGAGTTGGTAGGTGGTGGGAATTTCACAGTCGTAGCGGATGAAACGGCGGGACTGCGCGGCATGGTGCCGCCGCAGGCCGCTCAGGTGCTTCGTGATCACGTCTTCGCGAGCGAGAAAAACTTCGACTTTCTTGTTGCACGCCTTTTCAATTTCCTGCACCACTGCTGGCATCAGTGGCGTCGCAGCCGCGATGCAAACCATGCGCGAGGAGGTGTCAAAAGGCACGAAATTATAGCGCATCAGCAGCGGCATCGGGAAGACAGCGCACAGATCGTCGGTGATCTCCGCTTCGGCCAAATCCGTGACCGGCAGGCCCGACTGCAGGGCCAAGGCACGGCACAGCACGTCGGCGCTCACGACGCCGCTGCCGACCAGATAACGCCCCAGGCGCTGGCCTTTCAGACGCGCCAGCTTGGCGGCCTCATCCATCTGCGCGTCCGTCACGTACCCCATCTGGATCAAGACCGTCCCTAAGCGCCGCTTGCTGGACATTGCATCGGCCGCCCCCGGTTTGGGAATCGGGGCGGTCGTGCGGGGCATGGGCTTGGGCGTGCTGACCGGCGGCTGCTTGATCGACGCGCGCGCGTTGCGCAGTTGTTCCTGTTGCGATGGAGAAAGACGAGTAAAGTTCAGGTGAATTTCGCTGTACTTGGGCCGCTCAACGATCAGGTTGACCAGCGCGTCAAGCTCCAGTGTTCCGACGCGCGGATGGCCCTCGAAACGAATCTGCAACGGGCGTTGGGGTGCGAGAACCCGTTTCCACTGTTCGAGCGTGATGGGGGGCAAGACGCGCAGGTCCGCAGCCGCAGTGCAACCGGCCTCATACAGTTCGAGCAGCGCGCAAGGCAAATCCGGCAACGTTGGGAAACGCAGCCGCATCGTTCCGGGTGTCTGAGGTGCTTGACCGTCTGCCATGCGTCTCATACTCGCTATGACTGCCGCCAGATAGCGATGCCTACGCCGTACACACGGTACTATACCGCGGTACGCAAGTCTTGCATCTTAGAACCGAAAGTCCAGCCTGCAAAGCTGAGAAAGTCGAGGTCGTCTTGGTCCCCGGCGCCACAGGCCATCGACTTTCTGGACTTCTGGACTCTCGACTCTAGACTCTCTTCCGGCATGGACCGATCACTGACAATCCTTCACCTCATTTCCCTCATGGGCATGGGCGGCCGTTGCGCCACCGCCCTCCGGCAGGTGCGTCTGCTGTCGGCGCGCGGCCATCGCGTGCTGGTTGGCTGCATCCGTGGCTCGGCCGCCGCCAGTCGAGCCCGCGAGATGGGGGCGATCGTCTGTGATGACTTTCGTTTTCGTCGTGGCTTTCGGCCGCTGGATTTTCTGCATGACTGCCGCCTGCTGAAATCGCTGTGCCGCGAGCACGGCGTCTCCGTCGTCCATGCGCATGTCTCCCAGGAATCCTGGGTGGCATGCCTTGGCGCAAGGCTCTGTCGCCCTCGCCCGGTTGTCATTCGCAGTCGCGGGGTGGTCGTTCCCGTAGCGCCGCATCTTTTCAATCGGTGGATGCACAACTCGCTCACCGGCCGGCTGATCGTTCCCTCGCGCGTCATCTATGACCGAATGTCCAATCTGCCCGGCTTTAGTCCCGGCAAGATCGTCCTGCTGCCCGACGGCGTGGACATCGAGCGCTTCTCGCCGGCCGTGGACGGTTCGACGATTCGCGCTGAGTTCAACATTCCATTCGACGCGCCGCTCGTCGCGATGGTCGCGCGCCTGGAACGCGTCAAAGGCCACGAGGTGTTCTTCCAAGCACTGGTGACGTTGCGCAAGGCTGTGCCCAATGTTCGAGGGCTTTGCGCGTGCGATGAGCGCACTCCCGGCGAGTATGACAAAGCCGTTCGCCGCGCCCGGGAATTGGGGTTGGGCGAAGAACTGCTATCGTTCACTGGCATGCGCAACGACGTCGAGAAGATCGTTGCCGCGGCCAATGTGATCGCGCTGCCCTCGCTGGGATCGGAAGGCTCCAGTCGCGTGGCGCTTGAAGCCGCCGCCAGCGCCCGCCCGATTGTCGCCAGCTCCGTCGGCTGCCTGCCAGAGGTCGTCGTGGACGGAAAGACCGGCCTGATCGTTCCGCCCGGCGACGCGCCCGCCCTGGCCGCGGGACTCGCAGGAATTCTGCAAGCGCCCACGCTGGCCAGGGAGATGGGCTGCGCCGCCCGCGCCCGCGCCGAAGAGCTCTATGACGAACGGAAGATGGCCGAGAAGTTGGAGCAAGTTTACCGCGGCCAAACGGAACGCGGTTCGTAGGTCGTTGTGGTTACTTCCCTTCCTCGCAAATCATCCGGAAGGCGTTCTCCCATAGGCGGTTGAAGTCGCGCCGGCGCGTCAGGCACAGCCGCAGCGGATCGCTCACCGGGTACACGCCGCCGGCACGCAACGCCTCCAGCAGCACGCGGCGGCCGTCGGCAAGCTCAGGGTTGACTTTCGTCGCGAACTCCATCTCCGCATCGCTGATGCCCATCAGCAGCAGCATGTGAAACGGCCCGCCGCCGGCGTCCAGCTTGTGCGGGACCGATTCGTCGGGCTTCGCCACCAGCCAATGCTTCGGGCACGGACCCTGATCGGGAACAGTGAGCGTGATCAGTTCGCCGGGCGTGAGCGGTTTACCGCTGCTCAGCATCATTTGCGCTGCCGCCGAAAGCACGGCCAGCGCCGGTGCGCTCTCGGGCTGGTGCCAGTTGACGATCAGTTCGATCTGTGAAGCACGACCGCGCTGAAGCGTTACCTGTGAAAGACCGTGTGTGACGCAGATCCAATTCACATGGTCCGGATGCGGTGCGTACTGCGCCAGACAGTAGCCCAGCTTGCTGCCGGCTTGCAGCGTGACGGGATCGCCGGCCGGCGTAAAGACGCGGCCTCTGGGCTGCAGCACGCCGAAAATCTCGCTGTACTTGCGATCGCGCGCAATCCAGCCTCTCGCAGTGGCGGTGAAAACGGTCGCGCGCGCGCTGCGCTTTTTCTTGGCCGACGCCGCCCGGGTTGGTCGGCGGCTTTTGGCCGGTACGCGCGCCGGAGAACTGGAATGTGCATGTTTCGTAGGCATAATTACCGCGTCTCTTCATCGTCCAGGGCGTCGGCAGCAAGCTGTTCATCCGTCGCCAGGCCGTAGCGTGTCATTTTGCGGTGCAGGGTTGAGCGATGCACCGCCAGCCGCCGGGCCGCTTCCGAAATGTTGCCGCCGGTAATCGACAGCGTGCGCAGGATAATCCGCTTCTCTTCCTCGTCGAGCGTGAGCACCTCGCCTTCCTGCGGCCGCCGCATGGCTTCCGCATCGGGAGGAACGAAGCCCGCCAGGGGCTTTTCGAAGCGCTGTGCCGCCCCTGCAGGAGCGTTCTGTTGCGCGAGCATGGCCTTGAACTGCTCGGCCGTGTAGGTTTCTGTCAACTTCGGCACGGGAACGGCCTGCGGTCCCAGCGTCGCCCGCAGAATCTCGGGTGGCAGGCTGCCGGGCTGAATCGCCACGGTGTCTTCGAACACCACGGCCCGTTCGATCGCGTTGCGCAGTTCGCGCACGTTGCCGGGCCAGTTGTACTTGAGCAGCACATCGAGCGCGTCCGCAGCCATGCGTGTCGCGCGCGTGTGGCCATCTTTGCGGGCGTCGTCCAGGAAGAACTGCGCCAGCGGCCCGATGTCTTCGACGCGATCGCGCAACGGTGGCACTTCGAGCACCAGAATCGCCAGCCGGTAATACAGATCGGTGCGGAACGTGCCCGTCCGCAGGTTCTGTGTGATGTTCTGGTTCGTGGCCGAGATCACGCGGACATTGACGTGAATGGTCCGGTCTCCGCCCACGCGCCGGATCTCGCGGTTCTCGATCGCGCGCAGCAGGCGCACCTGCATGTCGGGGCGCATTTCCCCGATTTCGTCCAGAAACAGCGTGCCGTTGTGCGCTTGTTCGAAGCAGCCCGTTCGCCGCGCGATAGCGCCGGTGAACGAGCCCTTTTCGTGCCCAAACAACTCGCTCTCCAACAGCGTTTCCGGGATCGCCCCGCAGTTGATCGCAACGAATGGCCCGCGTTTCCGCACGGAGTTGAAGTGAATCGCGCGCGCCAGCACTTCCTTGCCGCTGCCGCTCTCGCCGAGAACCAGAACGTCCGAATCGCTGGCGCTGGCGCGGTGGGACTGCTCGACCACGGCGCGCATACGCGGCGAGTGGGCAATGATCTGCTCGAAACCATGGGCCTGGACCAGCGCGCCCTCCAGCACCTGGACGCGCGTGCGCAGATCGCGCTGCTGAATGCCGTTGCGGAGGATCGCGTGCAGGCGATCGAAATCAAAGGGTTTGGTCAGAAAGTCGTAAGCGCCCTTGCGCATGCAATCGACCGCCAGATCCACACTGCTGGCGGCCGTCATCATGACAATGGGCATGTCCGAATCGACATGGTGCAGTTCGGCAAGAACCGCAGTGCCATCCTTGCCGGGAAGCATGACGTCAAGAAGCACAATGTCCGGCTCAAGCTCGCCTATGCGGCTGAGCGCTTCTTCACCCGTGAGAATAATCTGGACATCAAAGCCCTCCCGCTGAAGCTGAAAGCGGAGCAACCGCCCGAAGTTGGGATCGTCTTCGACGACCATAACCCGGCGCGGCGGACTGCCTTCAGCGGCTGGAGTAGGCGGCAATTCGCTCATAGTCTCCCCAAAAGACAAATTTTACCGTTTCCGGCTCCACTTGTCTACTTATACGGGACTCTTTGTCGGCCGCCGTCCCTAAACACCAGCCTGAGAAGATCCAGCGGCTGGAACAAGAAGGGCCTCCAACGGAGGCCCTTCCTGCAAGGCTACTGCTTGCCGGTGCTGTTAAGGAGCGCTCGCCGGATCAACCTTCGTGGCTCTGGCGACGCCGGTCTTTTGCTGCTTGGCGTTGTATGTCACCAGTTTGCGGCTTTCGTAAACCGTATTGTTCAACAGGATCCAGATTCGAATCTGCTTTGACTGATTGCTCTGGGTCTTGTTCGTCAGGTCGGAGTACTGCGCCAGCGCTGCCTTGAGATTTCCGGCGAGCTTAACGGTGAAGCGAGCGTCTTCGCTTTTGGCGGAAGACTTCACCATAATGCGGTTCTGTCCGTCCGCAGCAGTGCCCCGGGAATTGAGCGTGAAATTCTGCTTCGCACCACCGGCCACGACTGTCACCGCCTTGCCGGACAGGTCCACCGGTCCGAGCGGCAGCGTGCCGTTCACCTGGATTTGGTCCTTGGTGGAACTGGCGCTCTTGAAGTCCAGCCTGACCTGCAACGATGTGATGTTCAGAGCTTGAATAACCCCGGCCTTCGCGCCCGGTCCGAAAGGCGTCGAATTGGGATCCCCTGGGTCGGTGCCCAAGATCTTCTCGAGTTCGTTGGGGAAACCGTCGCCGTCGAGGTCATCGGGCATCTCGGCGATGGAAATCGTCAGCGTCTCCGTGTCCGCCGGACCAAAGGCGTTGCTGACATTCAGATTGACGATGAACACGTTTTGCAGAGTGGGGACGCCGCTAATGACGTTGCCGCTGAGCGTCAGGCCGGGTGGCAGCGGCGACGCTGAGTACTCGATGGGCGTCAAACCTGCGGCCACAATCGTATAAGTGAACGGCACGCCGACCATTCCGGCCGCCGTCAAGGGGCTGGTAATCTTTGCTGCGCCACTGACGACGTGGATAACCAGATTCACCTTCGCTTCGCCACCTCCATTGGAGGCCGAGAGCGGCACGACGAAGTCTCCGATCGCGGTCGGTGTGCCGCTGATCACGCCCGACGCCCCGGTCGCTCCGGAAGCGGGGGTGATCGCCAGAGAAAGACCCGGGGGTAGATTGCTCGCGGCGATCGTCGTCGCGACATTGGTTGCCGTGATGTTATAGGGCGTGAACGGCTGGCCGAGAATGGCGGTGATGTCCAGTGGAGTACTGGTGATCACCGGAGCGATTGGTTTGGCCCCGAACACCGTTAGTAGGAGAACCGCCGGTGGGCTGGTGCCGAGGTTGTTCGTGGCACTGAGGCTAACCGGGTAGGTGCCTACCGCGGCTGCCGAGGTCACGGTGCCTTGGATCACTCCCGTGTTAATATCGACCTGCAATCCCGGCGGAAGTCCTGAGGCGCCGAAATTCGAGATGGGGCCATTGACCGAAGTGATCTGGTACGTGAACGCCGTGTTCAGGAAGGCTGATGCTTTGAGCGGGCTGGTAATAGCCGGACCGCCTTGCACATCGGAGATGGCCACCACTACGTCCGCCGTACCCGTACCGATGGTGTTGGTGGCGCTGACCGTCATTTGCGTCGAACCGCTCGTTGTGGGCGTGCCCGACACGAAATTCGTAGAACCTGGCGGGTTGAGACCCGGCGGCAGGTTTGAGGCTCCAAAGGTTGTTGGATTGTTGCTGGCCACGATCGTGTAGGTCAGCGGCGTACCCTTCACTCCTGTCAGGACGAGATTACTCAAAATCGCTGGAGAGCCGGCGGGCGAGGAAATGCCAATGACCAGCGTTGCAGTTGCCGACCCGACGCCGTTGCTGGCGCTGATGGTCACTTCGGTCGTGCCGCCGATAATTGGAGTGCCCGAAATACTTGCGCCATTTAGAGCCAGATCACTCGGCAAGCCGATCGCCGTGAAGCTGTTTGGATTTCCCGTGGCTGTGATCGTATATGGGGAAATCGGCGTGTTGACGTTCCCGGACAGCGTCAGCGGGCTGGTAATCGTGACTGGATTAACCTGGATCTTGTAAACCTGCGAAACGGGTTGACCCGCGTTCGCCGCGTTCTCGGCAAAGACTGTGACGGTTAAGGTGTGCAACGGCGTGCCGGTGAAGATTCCGGTTGCCGACTTGTTCGCGCTGGGCCCCTGTACGAAGGTGATGCCGCTGCCTGCAAGGCTGGCGGGATCTACGGTAAGAATCGGCGGCGGAAACCCAGTCACGTCAAACTGAAGTTTGAAACTGGAGTCGCCCACGGTTGTCACCGCTGCGGGAACTGCTGGCGCAGTGAACACCGGCGGCTCCATCACGGTGATGTTCAATGTCTTGGTCGCTGTCGAGGCCTGGTTCGACGCGCTGATCGTAAATGAGAACAGTCCAGAATCCGGCGGCGTGCCGCTCAGAACGTTGGAGTTAAGGGTGAGCCACGCGGGTAACGGAGCGGCATCGTACTGCTGTGGCTGCGATCCAGTCGTCTGTATCTGATAGACGAACAACTGTGCTTTCAGGCCTGTCACGTTCAGCGGGCTGGTAATCGTCGGCGGAATCTGGTTGATCGTGATCACCAGTATTTCGGCATCTGTGCCGGAAGCGTTGGTAGCGGTAACCGGAACGTTGTAAACGCCGAACAAGGTTGGCGTTCCGGAGATGACGCCGGTTGCGGGATTCATGAAGAGCCCGTCCGGAAGCCCTTCGGCTCCAAAGGACGTCGGCGAGTTGCTCGCGGTAAGCTGATACGTGAAGGGAGCGACCGCGGACCACGAGACCGTTTCGGCGCCCGTGACCGCGAGTGGACTGGTGATGTCCGGCGCCGCTGGGTTCCGCGGGTTGATTGTGATCTTCAGCGTTGCCGTGCCGGTGCTGCGGCCATTGGATGCCGAGATAGTCGCACTGTAATCCACCGGATTGACGTTGTGGGTATCGACCGGAATTCCGGAGATGATACCGGTGCGCGTATCCACCGTCAGTCCCGCCGGAAGATTCGCCGCGCCAAATTCGTTGGGCCCGCCCGAGCCGAGAATTCTGTAGCTAAACGGCACGCCCACGCTTCCCGTCGCCGTCAGCGGACTGACGATGCTGACCGACGCGATGGTGAACAGCAAGCCGGACGTGTCGCTGCCCGCGGCGTTAATCACCGAGAGGGTTGAGAGCGTTGTTCCCGCTTGAAGGGGGATGCCGGAAATCTTCGCCGGCGCTCCACCAATGGTGGCGATCTGGTCGGGTGTTAGCGCAAGACCCTGAGGCAGCCCCCTGGCGCTGAAGAGCAGCGGCACCTGTGCGTTCAGCGGATCGGTGTAATCCGGCGTTGTGGTCACCGTGTAGTCCACGTTGGAGCCGATAAAGGTTCCCCTGGCAGTCGTGAGCGTAAAAGCCGGAGGCACCGGCGGCGGAGCCAATAGCCTGACGAAGATCGTCAGCGTCTTGTGAGTGAGCTCGTGATAGAATGCCGGGGTTCCGACCATTTCGCCCGCCGAGAGTATTACATCGTATGTGCCGACGTCGGCGGGCTGGCATGTGCCAGAGATCAATCCCGTTGTAAGGTCGAAAACGAGGTGCGGAGGAAGCGACGTGCCCCCCGGGAACACTCGGAAAGCGCCTGCTCCGATCGCCGTAATTTGATACGTGAAGGGCACGCCCTGCACCGCCACGGCCTGCGATGGGCTGGTAATCTGAGCGGGAATAGTGCTTCCCAAAAGTGACTCGTCGGCAATGGTAAGTTGAAAGTCTGTTGAGGAGCTTCCCCGCAGATTACTGACCGTCAGGGTCACCGTGTAGATACCGACGTCTGTCGTTTGCTCCGGTGTGCCGGAGAGCAGGCCCGAAAGATCGGCCATCGACAGGTTGTTTGACGGGATCGGTGGCGCGAAGACGACACTGAAATGGTTCACTCCGACGGTGGGATCCGTAAACGTCGTTGCGCTTGCCTGGTACTGGAACAGTTTCGTCGTTAGTATCGCCTGATCTGCCGCGTTCGTGATCACTGGTATTGCGAGACGGATCGTTATCGTCAATGGCGTCGCCACGCTGTCGCCACTGCTGTTGTGCGCCACGATCGTCACGGGGAAGTCTGTGTCAAGGCCCGAGGGCAATATGCTCGGAACACCGGCGATGACACCTGTTGCCGCATCCAGCGTCAGGCCGCCCGGCAGAGGCCCCGAACCGCCTCCGAGCGCGAACGATGTTGGAGCGTTGGTCGCCGTGACGCCATAGATGAACGGCACCGTCTCCTGTCCCTCAGCCGTTGCGGGGCTGGTAATCGCCGGGGCGCCAGCGACCTGCGAAATGGCAACCGTCGCGGTGGCAGTGGCTTTGGCATTGAACACGCTTCCGTCAGGCATGTTCATGTCGACCGAGACTCTGAAAACCGCGCTGAAGGTGCCCGCGGCAGTTGGCGTTCCCGCGATGCTGCCGGTGGTTGGATCGACGCTGAGCCACACAGGCCCCGAGACCACTGCAAAAACGGGAGCTGCGGCTGCGTTGCCGGTTGAGCCCGGCAGGATAGTCACGTTGTAGTTCGTGAGCGCTTGGTTGAGCGTACCGGCAATAAGCAGTGGACCCGTGACGACTGGGGTCGACACGACAGTGATCTTGAGGCTCTTGGTGACACTGCCTGCAGCATTAGTGGCAGTGATATCTACAAAAGTGGTTCCGGACTGAACCGGCGTGCCGGAAATCGACGTTCCGTTGAATTGCAGTCCCGGAGGAAGAGTGCCCAAGGTAATCGTGGGAGCCGGTATGCCCGTGGCCACGATATCGAAACGAAACGGCACTCCTAGAGCGCCATTGGCGAAGAGCGGACTGGTAATGGCAGGCTCAACCGGACTCACGGTCAGCTTAAGTTCTGCGTTTCCGGTTCCCGCACTGTTGCTGGCAACCAGCGTGACCGTGTACGTGCCAGGCACGTTGCTGGTGCCACTGATGACGCCGTTGTTGGTGTTGACGGACAGACCGGCAGGCAGGCTCAGCGCGTTGTAGCTGGTAGGGTTGTTCAAGGCCGCAATCTGATAGGTATACTGTTGCCCGGCCTGAAACGAGTCTGCTGTCGCACTGGTTATCACCGGTGGTTGACTCGCCCAAACGTCTAGCGCCGAAATCAGCATTAGCGCAAGGACAATGGCCTGACCTGACGATCTCTGTCGTGAATGCGTCATCTTGCTCGGTTCCTCGTGGCTAGACCCAAGCTCCCCGGCGTACGTCTCAGTAAGGCAAAAAACTGCCGTCTATTTCGCTAACCTGAAGTGGCGTCACTACGTGCATAAGGCCAAAGCCGCTCCAAGTCCAGCGAATTTTCGTCATCTTTTCCGCCGCAAAAATGTCATTCTATCCTTAGTGTAAAACGCGGGTACAATGTGATACCGGGAAATACAAGGAACAAGGTTTGAAACCATGATCATCGCTTTACTTATCCTCGACCGAAATGCCTTCAATATTCAGGATAAATCCGCACCTGAGGCGCCGCCTTCTCTCGAACAGCTCATCAGCGCCATCCTGCGTGGCCCCTTTGGGCTGACCGTCGTCGGCGCGCCGCCCGACCTGCTCCCAATTGCACATGAGCATTTCCGCGGCTTTGCCGTGCAAACGATCCCGCTAACGGCCGCAGAATCTCGCCCCTTGGGCTCCTTGCAGGAGGCCCTCACATTCTGCGGCGAAGCTCGTGGTCGCTGGGAAAAGGCTTCCGCTGCCGCCGCCGCGCGCTTCAGCAAACAGCCCTCCAAGCAGGGAAGCGCCGGTCCGGGTTCCGCGCCGGGCTCAGCCCTGGATCCGCAGACGCGGGCGAAACTGCACAGCAGCCCTGACGTCAAACTGCGCGGATTGGCTCGCTCACTGGAACGAGACGGCGTCATGCTTTTTCATGCAGAACCGCACATGACCCCAGAGTTGCAGGCTCAATTGGTCGAAGCCTTCGGTCGCGAAGGCGCTGCAAAAGGTCCGGCTGCCCGTCCATTCACCCAGGCCGTCTACTCTGGCGTCTGTGGATTTCCGGTTTTGCTGAGTCTTGCGGGCATCGAGCAAATCATGGCATTGCCGCAGCAAACGGATTTCGACGCGTGGCTGCTACAGAATCTGGAACGAGTGCAGGACGTCGCCTTGTAACGCAATCCTCCTGGATTGCGAACTGGGAACTATGTCTGCGAAACTGCGCCCATGATCGCCCTGAACAGCCGTTCATGGCACGCGCTCAGCGTATAGTGTTCCAGATAGCGTTCCCTCGCCGCGGCGCTGTAGCGCTGAAGCTGCGTTGGGTTCGAAAGCAGTTCGTCGAGCACATTGGCGAGTTGCTGTGGCTGGCAGTCTTTCGGCACAAGCCGCCCCACTACGCCGTCCGTGACTGTCGATGGGATCGCGGCGTGCTGCGTCGCCACGATGGGCAAACCTGAGGCCATCGCTTCCAACAGCACCAGTGGCTGGCCTTCGTACGGATAACGCGTCGGCAAACAGAAAACGTGCCCGCGGGCGAGGAATGAGGCTTTCGCTTCCCCGTTCACCACGCCACAGAAGCTGAGGCTATCTTCCAACTCTTCGCGCTTGATGTACTCCTCCGCCTCTTGGCGCAGATCTGCGTCGGCCCACTGGCCTGCGATCAACAGCCGAATTAGAGGCCGGTGCGGACGCAGAAGCCGGACGGCCTGTATCAATTCAAAGATGCCTTTTGTCCGCGTCAGCGTGCTCATGAACAGAATCGTTCCGCCGTGCTTGGGCACAGCATCACCTGCCGTTCCTTCTGCGCCCGTTGCCGTTTCCCCCCGTCCCCCCGCCTGCGCGGCCGTAGCCGCTTCGTCGCGGCGAAGGCCCGTCTCCGCATCTGCCCGTCCCAAGTCCCCGCCTCCAGCGTCCCACTTAACGGGCGCCAGCGGTTCGGCCAGCAGCGTGCACTCGTCTTCACGCAGCGCCCACGCGCCGCAGTCCGGCACGCCATTGGGCACGACATGAATCCGTTCAGGCCGGACCAGACCGCTGAAGATCGGCACGAACTCTTCACCCAGCACCAGCACGGCCGAAGCGGCTTTCAGCGCCAGCCGCGCCACGAGACGAAACACCGGACCGCTTTCGCTATCGTAGAGCTTGCGGAAGTGTCCGCCGTGCAGGTGTACGACCACGCGGCACCCCCAGGCGCGCGCCTGGACGATGAACAAAGCGTCGCGCAGGAACGCTGCGACATTTTGCGAAATCGGCACATAGACCACATCCGTCTCACGGCAGGCAGCGGCGAGTTGGGCGAGATTCGAGAAGCCCAGCGCGAGATTCCGCGCGTCCCAGCGCCCCATATTATCGCTGCCGCGCCGGTCGGAGGTATCCAGATGACGGATGGCAAAACGAGGTTCCCGCGCGCTGAGCAGATCGGCGATGAACGTTGCCACGCCATGATACGGCGGCGGTGTCGGCCCGATCACCAGCAGCCGGATTCGGTTCGGGGTTTTGGGTTCATGGTTCATGGTTCCGGGGGTGCTCCCTCGCGCCGAGTCCGCGGTCTCCGCTTAGTAACAACGATCAGCAACCACGAACTACAAACCACAAACTCTGAACTCTTCATTCGCGTTGTCGAAAGCTCATCCCATTAATCACGAGTCCGCGCTTGGAGATGTGCCCCTGTTCCAACTCCTCCTGCCGGTTTTCGAAGACGATCTTCACGTGATACATGTCGCCTCGGTTGACGTTTACCGTGAACGGGACTTCCTTTTCGCGGTAGTTGGTCGCTTGCGTGCGCATCACCACCTGCCCGTTGAACTCCACGCGGATGATCGGCCATTCCTCGCGAAGCGGTGTGGCGCGCAGGTTCAGGCCCACTTCCCAGCGCCCGGCATTGAGCACCACCAGCGTGTCCACTTCGCCGAAATCTTCGATCGCGCCGAGGCTGGACTGCCGCGAGCCCGTCTTGCCCACGATCAGTTCCGGCCCCAATCGCAGCGACTGAAGTGGCACTTTGACGTCCATGCGCCGGAGCAGGTTGACCGCGGTCACTTCATCCAGGCACGCCTTGCGAACTTCCTCCAGCCGCCGGCGCCGCTCGGCTTCGGGTTCGTTTTGCTGCCAGGCCAGCAGGGCGGAAAGCAGCTTGGCTCGAACATCGCTGTCCGGACGTTCGCCCATTGCTCGAATGCCCGGGGCAATCTCCGGATCGGCCAGCGCCGGAAATCCCTCGTAGATCAGCCGCCGCCAAGGCAGCAGGCTGTCGCCCGCTTTGCAGAGAATACGGCGGACCGCGGGGATGTCGTTGGTGTTTGTGCCAAAAATCTCGCCGATGCGCCGCCAGTGCGACAGCGCCCCCTCAAAGTTCCCTTTGCGCTCCTCATAATCCGCCCACTGCGTCTCCAAGTCACGCTCGGCGGATTTTGAGGCGAGAACTTCATTCAAGGAGCGAGCCCTGTTCGTCGCCTCTTGAGCAGCTTCCACTTTGTCGCCGGTCAGCGCCGCTCCCGTCGCGTGCAGTTGATTGTGCAGATCCACGTACCGGCTCACACCGCTGAACAGTCCAATGGCCAGCGCGGCTGCGACCATAAATTGCAGCGACCTCGCCCCCGTCGGCCGACTGGATATCTCCAGCAATGCTGGAATCGCCAGCAGCACTGTGGTCGCCAGCATCGTTCCGCGCGGCAGCACCGCTTTAAGCGGCTGTCCGCTCAGCCCCAGAGCGACCCCGGCCAGTATGAACAACAGTACGGCCAGGTTTCGCCGCACGCTGGCAGAACGAACGAATGTCTCCAACTGCTCGAGTGTATCTCCACCGGTTGTCGTGCCGATGCTGGCTCGCCCCGCCGTGCCGCACACCCGCCACACCATCCACAGCGCCAGCATGGCCAGCAGGGGAATCCCCGCGCTGAGCTGCAGTGCGAGGGGCAGTTGCAGCGGCGAGCGCCCTGTGCACGAGCGCTGAAAAAAGGGCGAGAGCGCCAGAAGGCCAAAAAGCGAAAGGCCCGTCGCCCAGAGACGCACGGAGCAGGGGCAAAGAAGCTCTTCGCTCTTGGCTCTTGGCTCTTGGCCATTGCGGATTTGAGCAGGCTCCGCCGGATTGCCGCTCGTATCGCCGTCAATTTTGAATTTTGAATTCTTAATTTTTAATTCGCGTCGGGCTGCCCATCCGCAGACGCATGCGCCCAGCAGCAAGCCCGCGAGAATTCCCGCGGCGTTGAGTGTCTCGAGCCAGCTCAGTTCTCCGCAACTCAATGCTGCTGACGCAGCCCACGCCAATAACGGCACGCTCGCAAACCACACGAAATGTTTGCTGGACACCTGCGTCTCGGCGGAAGTGGCGTCAGCGTTAGCAAGGGCTGGATTCATCAATTCGAACTCGTGGCTCGCAAACCGTCCGGGAAAGTATACGCGCCGCGCGTGGAAGTGCCACGGCCTTCCAGGCCGCATAGTCGCGTGAAGGTCGATGCCAGCCTCCGCGTCCATCTTGTGTGAGAGGAGCGGGATGGAACGCAAGGCGTGGAGCTGAGTGTGGCGCGCCCGAGGAACCGCACCTTGCGCTGTTGACCTGAATGCCTGGACCCGTTTTTCTGAGGAGTTGGAGCATGTTCAATAAAAAGCAATTAGCCGCTATAACTTTCGTGGCCGCACTGGCACTCTTCGGCGTCGTGCGCATCCACGCAGCCGATTCGAAACCTACTATCACGCCGGAGATGACCACTAATAAGGAGAAGGACCTCGAAGCCCGCATCCAGGCGCTTGAAAAACGCGTCCAGGAGCTCGAAGCGCAGCCGCGCACCGAACCGGGCGTCGGCGATCTGGGGCAATGGCGGGACCGCCATGACTTCGGGCCGGAGTTTGATGACTTCTTCAACCGCATGCAGCGCGAAATGCACGGCCGCGGGCTGGGCATGGGACCGATGGGCCAGATGCCCGGAATGGGCATGGTCCAGAAGCCGCGCATGGGCGTTGAACTGGCCCCGCCCAGCGATGAATTGCGCGAGCGCTTCAAGAACGATGTGAAGGATGGCGCGTTCGTCATGGATGTTGTTCCGGGCTCTCCTGCGGAGAAGGCCGGCCTGCACGTGGGCGATGCAATCACATCATTCAATAGCAAGGCCGTCAGCGGCCCGCGCGATCTGATCGATGCGGTGCGCAATGCTCCCAATGGCAAGAACGAAGTCGCGGTCGAACGCCGCGGCGAAGCATTGAAGCTGAACGTGGAACTCGGCGAAGCCATCAATGAAGGTGAAGACACAAACTTCGAGCAAGGCCCGCAGCCTGGCGGCCAGTGGCTGCGCCGCAACCCGACCGGAAACCGCCAAGGCGCCGTGGAACAGAGCCGCACCGAGGTGAAAGCCAGCGCTCTGGAACTGAACGACGATCTGGCTAAGGCGCTGAAGCTCAACGACGAGCAGAAAAAGAAAATGACCGAAGTCCTCGACAAGCACGCCAAAGCGCTGAATGCCGACGTTGCCGCGCGCGAAGTTCCCCAGCGCCCGCAACGCGGAATGTTCGGCTTCAGCTTGAAGAATCAGGACGTCAGCCGCATGGTGGCCGACCACGTCAAACAGGCCGAGAAAGAACTGACCGGCACGCTCAACGCCGATCAGATGAAGCAGTGGGCCGACTATCGCCGCTCGCACAGCAGCCTGTCCGTTTCGCAGTCCATGCAGATTGAACAAAACGGCAGCGGCGCCCCCGAGCCCGGCAGCACCGGGTTCTAATACCTCTAGCCAGATCGGGGGCCACGGACCGACACAGCCGTTTGCGCTCGGTCCGTGGCCGGTTTCCGAAGCGCACTCACCATCTGAGGAACGTTCTTGCCAAACGCGGACGCCGCATTATCATACTGAGCGTGGGAGTCTGGCCCTTGGTGGGCCAGAGGGTACTATTTTGTCCCGCCAAAATTTTCGCGTTCCTGCTCATCTCGTGAGGGTTCCATGGCCGAAGAAACACGTGTCGTTGCAGCCAGCATAGTCGATACCGTCGCCGCTCAGCCCACACTCGATGCAGACACCATCCTGAAACTGCGCAACGCGGTGCGCAACAGCTCCGCCGAGCGCAAGGCGCTGCAGGCGCGGCTCAACGCACTCGAATCTGAAAGCCTCCCCAAAGAGGAGAAGACGCTGCGGACCGCCGTTTACGCCTGGATCCTCGGGCGCTACGACGAAGCTCAGGCGGCCGCCAAGAGCGTCCCCGGAGCCCTCGGCAAACTGGTTCATGGCGCTGTCCTGCTCGACCGCGGGCAGGCCGAACCCGCCGTGGCCGATCTGCAGGCCGCCGCCGCCGCGTTCTCCAAGTCCGCCGTTGTCGCCGCTGAACTGGCCGCCGCTCTGCGCGCGTCCGGCAAGCTGGACGAGGCAATGGCGACGATCGACAAAGCCGAACAGAGCTCCGGCGGGCCGGATAGCGCACTCTGGCTGCAGCGAGCCTGGTGCCGGGAAATGCTTGGCCAGCAGGAAGCCGCGTGCGAAGGGTACGAGAAGGCGCTTGAGCTGGACCCGCAAAACGTTCAGGCCGCGTTCCGATTGGCCTATTACATGGATCTGCGCGGCGAAGATGAACGCGCGGTGGAACTCTACAAGCGCGTCACCGGCCAGGGTTCGGCGTTCGTGAACGCCATGATCAACCTGGCGCTCCTCTATGAGGACCGCGACGATCTCGACAACGCGATCGCCTGCATCAAGGAATCGCTGCGAGCCGATCCGACCAACCGCCGCGCGGCGCTTTACCTGCGCGACTTCGTTGAGTCCACCGAGATGTACTATGACGAGAGCCAGCGCAAGGAGTCCGATCGCCTGGAGGCCGTGCTGCGGATTCCCGTCAACGATTTCGAACTGTCTGTGCGCAGCCGCAACTGTCTGGCGAAGATGAACGTCAAGACCCTTGCCGATCTGGTGCGCAAGACCGAAGCCGAACTGCTGGCCTACAAGAATTTCGGCGAGACCAGCCTCCGCGAGATCAAGACGCTCTTGGAGAACAAGGGGCTGCGCCTGGGCATGCACAAAGAAGAAGAACAGAAGCGCGCGCGTGCGCAGCGCCTGCGGCTGGGCAGCAACGAGAACCCCTCGCTGGCCAAGCCGATTACCGACCTGGAGCTTTCGGTCCGCTCGCGAAAGTGCATGCAGCGCCTGAACATTGAGACTGTCGGCGATCTGTGCGAGAAGTCCGAAGCCGACCTGCTGGCCACCAAGAACTTCGGCCAGACCAGCTTGAACGAAGTCAAAGCCAAGCTCGGTGAACTGGGCCTCGGCCTGAGGACGGCTGAATAGCCGCAATCTTTGGTTTCTGGTTTATGATTGACGCCCGCGCAAGCGGGCGTTTTCATGAGCACAAGATCGCGGCAGGAGAACGTGAATGGGTTCTTCGGAGTTGATCGATGCTTTCCGTTTTTGCCCGCGCTGCGGACGCGAAGGCCTGCGCCCGATGGCCGACAAAAAGAGCCTGAAGTGTGTGCCGTGCGGCTACCAGCACTTCATCAACTCCGTTCTCGCCGCCGGCGTCTTTATCACTGATGAACAAGGCCGGCTGCTGCTGATCCGCCGCTTGAAGGAACCGAGCAAAGGAAAACTCGGCCTGCCCGGCGGCTTCTCCGATCCCTACGAGAGCGCAGAAACGGTGGCGCGCCGCGAAGTGCTTGAGGAGATCAATATCGAACTCGGCCCGCTGCGCTATCTCACCTCGTACCCAAACCGCTACGAGTTTCAGGGCCTGATTTACTCGACCGTGGACATTTTCTTTGCGGCCAGCCCGATATCGCTGACGCCGCTGAAAGCGCTCGACGATGTCGCCGAAATTGTTTTCATCCGGCCGCGCGACGTCGATCCGCAGGAACTGGCGTTCGAATCTCTGCGACACGGGCTGCAATGCCTGATCGAGGACAGCGGGGCGTAGGGTTCAGGGCGAGCACGAAATCCTTCACTGAGCCCTGAACCCCGAACCCCGAACCCTAAACCCTTCTTTTCCTCAGCACGTCTCCAATCTGCGGCACGCGGCGTCCAGCACCTCGTCTTTTTTCGCGTAGCAGAAGCGTCCGAGCGTCTGGCCGTCTTGGAGCTCGTGGTAGAAGGCTTCGCCGGGCACGCAGGCAACTCCGCTGTCCTTCAACAGGCGCATCGCGCGCTCCTTGCTCGTCCGGCCCGGCACGCGCGAGATGTCGGCCAGCACGTAATACGAACCTTGCGGCACGCAAGGCGGCAGGCCGGCTTTCTGCAATGCGGTACAGATGCGGTCGCGCTTGCGTGCGTACTCAGCGCGCAGGTTGACGTAGTACTCTTCAGCAAGTTCGTTCAAGCCTCGCGCAACGCCGATTTGCAGCGGAGCGGGCGCGCAGACATAGACCAGATCGTTGAAGTAGCCGATCGTCTGCGACCATTGCGGCGCGCTGATGGCGTAGCCGATCCGCCAGCCGGTAATGCTGAATGTTTTTGACAGCCCGGAGATCGCGATGGTCCGCTCGCGCATTCCGGGAATGCTCAATGGCGAAACGTGCTCGCGCCTGTCGTAAAGGAAGTATTCGTAAATCTCATCGGTGAAGACGAACAAGTCGCGCTTGATCGCCAGCTTCGCGATCATTTCAAGTTCCGCTCTGGAGAACACTTTTCCGGACGGGTTTGCCGGGGTGTTAAGCATGATCCCGCGCGTCTTGGGCGAGCAGGCGGCCTCGAGCTCGCCCAGCGAAAGCGCCCAGTCCGGCGGACTTGTCTTCACATAGCGCGGCACAACGCCAAGCGAAAGCAGCGTTTGCAGATGATAGCCGTAGTAGGGTTCGATCAGGATGAACATTGAGCAGCGCTCGGCACGCGCAGTAAAACGCGCCGGTGGCCCCTGCAGTGACGGTGATTTCGCGGTCGGGATCGGCTGAAATGCCGGCACGTTGCAGCTTCTGTGCAAGCGCCTGCCGGAGTTCCGGCAGTCCGTTGTAGGGCGTGTAGATGTTGCGGCCGGCGTCCATGGCTTCTTGTGCGCCGCGACGGACCGGCAGCGGCACATCGGTATCGCAGACACCTTGCGAAAGATTAATCCCGCCCACTTTGGCGCATTCCAGCGACATCGTGCGGATGTCGGACTGCATAACGCATTCAGACTTCTGGCTCAAGTAAAGGCTCATCAGGTCGTCTCGCCCACCGCAACGGGTCGCACAACAGACTGCGTACTTTGGCGTAAGGGTCGGGGAAATCAAGGAGATCATCTGCATAACTGCTTCGGAATAGCGGTTTGATTTACGGATAAAACTTACCCTGAGAAGTGTTCTTAGTCTATCAAGCATTGTGAGACCGCGAAGGGCTGTTTCTCATTGCGCCGGGTGGTGGTCAGGCAGCCAATGCTGTTCCGCCCCATTTGCGCCTGCACACTGGAGTAATGACTATGGCTACGCAAAACAGGCCACTGCTGGAATGGACCGATGCGCTATCGGTGGGCGTGCAGGAGATCGATCGTCAGCATAAGGAATTGATCGCGCGCACCAACCAGCTTGCCCAAGCCATCGCGGAAGGTCAGCAGAAAGACGCTCTGTGCGCGACTCTCAAGTACCTGCAGGACTACGTCATCGAGCACTTCGGGACCGAAGAGCGGGTCATGTTCTATGGCGGATATGCGGAGTACCTCGAGCATCGCCGGCGGCACTCCGACTTTGTGATGCAATTGGCGGAGTTCGGCTTTGAACTGGAGCAGGCGGGAGCCAATCCCCCGCTGCTCGACAAACTGTACCAATGGCTGGCCACTTGGGTGATGCACCACATCTCCAAGGACGACGTCGAACTCTGTTCGTTCATCCGCAACGACCAACGGTTTGCGCCGCCGGAGTTGCCTCCCGCAGACGTTCCGGTGTCCAGCACCCGGCCCAAGACCGAGATTTTGCTCGCCCCAATCCCGCAGCCGCCCCGTGTGGCCAAAACGGCGGTCATCGCGAACGAACTGAAGAACCGGCCAATCTTGGAGGTGCTCGCTGGACTGGGGCTGCTGTCGGCCAATGAGGCCGCCGAAGCGCAAAAGCTTACCGGCGGACGGCCCGAAACGTTGGGCCCGTTCCTGCAGCAGCGGGGGCTGGTGAGCAGCGCAGCGCTGTGCCACGCTTGGTCCGTGCACTCCGGATTGGCGCAGGTGGAGATCAGCGCCCTGAAACCATCGACGGCTGCGCATTTCGGTGTTCCGCCATTGACGTTGCTGCGGTTTCGGTGCATTCCTTTCGATCAGGCGCATGGCGCGTTACATGTGGCGGTGAGCGCGCCGTTGGCCGATAGCGCCATTCGGCAGCTTGAGCAGCAAACGGGTGGAAAAGTACGTCTGTATCTTGCGCCGGACGATGTGCTGTCGCGAATGCTGGATGACTTGCGGCCGCGCAAGGCTAACGCGGAAATCGGGCACACGCGGTATCGTGTGGAGGTCGCGGTGCAGTATGCCTTCCGCGACACGAAAGCGCTGGTGGCCAGCGCAGACTTAACTGGCAAGGCCCTCGAGATCGGCGAGGATGGCTTGCGAATGGCTGGGCCGCTGCCGGGCGGGTGGGACGCGCAGCGCTGCCAGGCGCCGGAAGTTCAAGTGCGCGTGCAGTTCACACTGCCGCCGCACGATGTCGATGCGGTCTGCAGAGTTGTTGCGCTGCGTTGGACGGGTCAGGAATGGGAGTACGAGTTGCAGGTCGCTGAGATCAGCGAAGACGCACACAACAAGCTGGTGCAGGCCTGCATCCGCGCCGCGCTGTGGACCGGCCTGCAAAATGGCGACGAATACCGTGCGTATCGCCGCGGCACCCGTAGGTTTGAGTGAGGGAAGAACAGTAATGTCGAAACACAGCCGCCGACGTTTTCTAGCGCTTGCCACCGGAGGATTCGCCGGCTTGGGTCTGGCGTCTGTTGCGGGGACGCGCCGCGCGTGGGCCGAGCCGCTCCAGAGCGTGCAGCGGCGTTCGCTGGCGCTCGGCAGCGAAGTGTCCGTTCTGGTGCTGCACAAAGACAAAGCTGCCGCTGAGAAAGCTGTCGCTGCCGGGTTTGAGCAGCTTGAGACCATTGAGAAGGTGATGAGCGTCTATCGCGCCGACAGCCAGCTTTGCCGGCTGAATCGCGATGGAAAGCTCGAACAGCCGCATGCGCTGCTGGTCGAGGTGCTCCGCGCCGCGCAAACGATGTCGGAGCGCAGCGGCGGGGCCTTCGATGTGACCGTTCAGCCGCTGTGGGAGCTGTTCAGCAACGCGCAGAAAAAGGGCGGGCTGCCGTGCGCTGAAGAGATCGTGAAGACGCGAGCTCTGGTCGGCTGGCGCAAGCTCAACGTTTCGGCGGAACGCATCGGCCTTGAAAAAGGCATGGCCGCGACGCTGAACGGGATCGCGCAGGGATTCGCGCTCGACAAAGTCGCCGCTGTTCTGCGCGAACATGGCATCGAGCACGCGTTGATCAACACCGGCGAGCTTGGCGCGATGGGCAAGAAGGAGGACGGCCAGTTCTTCCGCGCCGGAATCCAGCATCCCAGAAAGCCGGATGCCTTTGCGGCGACCGTAGACTTCGACGGCCGCTGTCTCTCCACGTCCGGCGACTACGCGACGCACTTCAGCGCCGATTTCCTGCACAACCACATTTTCGACCCAGCCACGGGCGATTCGCCGCTGGAATTTTCGAGTGTCTCGGTCATGTCTCCCAGCGGCACCGATGCCGACGCGCTTTCGACGGCGTTCTTTGTCCTCGGCACGGAGCGCGGCCTGAAGGTGCTCGAAAGCTATCCGAAGAGCGACGTCTTTCTCATCCGCAAAGACGGCAGCACGCAGATGACGAAGGGGTTTCCGCGAGCCGACGTCTAAAAGCTCACCGCAGGGACGCGGAACAGATTGACGCGGAAACGCGGAACAGATTGACGCGGAGACGCGGGGACGGGGAGACGCGGAGAAACAGCAAAGTATTGACCGAAGAGTCGCTTCGTGTGTTTGAACTGTGGGAGAACACGCGATGAAGGTTATTTGTCTTGCCGGATTGCTGGTGCTTGCCAGCTTCACATTTGCTGAAGAAGAGCTGGTGCCGATACCGCTTGAGCTGCCCAAGGCGTCTTTTCAGAGTCGGCTGCCGGGCCGCTTTCATAGAGGACTCGAAAAGTCACGCCCGAGCGACCAGCCGTTCCTTGTTCCCAAAAACGTGGCAAATGTCGCTCTAAAGAAGCCGGTGACGAGCAGTGACGAGGATCCTTCATTTGGCAGCCTCGCGCTGATTACCGATGGCGATAAGGATATTGAAAAAGAAGGTCATTTCGTCGAACTTGGACCAGGTACGCAATGGATACAGATTGACCTTCAAGAGAGTCATGAACTGTTCGCTGTCGTCATCTGGCACTTCTTCAAAGTCGACCGCGCGTACCACGACGTGATCGTGCAGATTGCCGATGACGCGATATTCAAAGCGGGAGCGCGAACCGTCTACAATAATGACGCGGACAACTCGTCCGGCCTCGGCGTCGGAACTAACAAGGAATACGAGGACGATTACATGGGCAAACTCATCCCCGTCGAACGCCAGAAAGCTCGTTACGTCCGCTGCTATAGCCGGGGCAACAACGTCAACGATTCCAACCAGTATATCGAAGTGGAAGTCTGGGGCCGCCCGGCGAAGTAAATCGCGCGGCACGCGGTTGCCCTGCAAAAGCTCATCTTGTATAATCTATTTCTGAAGCCCGCCAAAGTGTGCGGGCCTTTTTTGCTGCCATTTTCAGTCTGCGAGGAGCGTTTCATGCCGGTCAAATTCAATGACATCAAGCAAGGCGAAGCCATTATGTTCAACAACGAAATATGGATCGTCTTCAAGAAGGACCTGCAGACGCGCGGAAACTTGCGCAGCTACTACCAGGTGCTGCTCAAAAACCTCGCCCGCGGCAACGTCTTCAATCAGCGCTTCTCGCCGGACGACAATGTTGAGCAGGCCGTGCTGATCCGCAAGGATTACGAGTTCCTCTACATGGACGGCGAAATGCTCGTCCTGATGGATCCTGAAAATTACGACCAGATGAGCCTGCACAAGAGTTTGATCGGGGAGGGCCTCAAGTATCTGGCTCCCAACACGAAGGTCACGGTCCTCAGCCACGACGACAAGGCCCTCAGCATCGAAATGCCGCAGTTCGTGGAACTGACCGTCACCGATACCCCAGACAGCGCCCGCGGCGACACGGCCACCAGTGTCTTCAAGATCGCCACGGTCGATACCGGCACGGAGGTGAAAGTCCCCGGCCACATCCGCAAGGGCGACAAAGTCAAGATTCGCACCGAAGACGGCGAGTTCCTCGGCCGAGTGAATTAACGAAGTCAGAATTCAGAATTCGGAATTCGGAGATCAGAATTGCGGCTGCTTCGGCGGCCGCTTTTCTTTAAACACAGATCAACACTGATTTTGATTTTGATCTGTGTTCGGCCGAAGAAAAACCCAGGCGCTTTTCACGCCTGGGCGTTGTTCTTCAGACTCCAGACTCCAGACCCCAGACTATCTGTTCCTCAGCTTCTTGGCTCGCTGGCTGAGCACCTTGCCGGCGGAATCCACCACCAGGTTCACGTCCTTGTCGGGCGTCAGAGCTTCGATCTTGAAGATCGCGAGTTTCTTCTTCAAACCCTGAATGACTTTGACGACGACGCCGTCGGGCAGCGCTTTGGTCACGGCGTCCAGAATCTCCTGCGGCAGAGCGGTGACTTCCTTGTTGCCGGCCTGTTTGGGCGGTGGCTGATTGGCGGGTTGCTTGTCTGAGGGCGGCGGCGGGCAGGACCAGCCTTTCAGAATCTTCCCATCCTCGCTGACCACCAGCTTGCCAGTCTTCGAGCCATTCTGAATGCTGACGATGTACGCGGTCATCGTTCCATTCGAAACTTTCTGCGCACCGGTGATCGTCGCGCCGGGGGCTGCGGCGGCGACGGCATCCGTCACGGCCTTGGGCAGGTCTTGCGGAGCAATATCTTCGGCCGTATTCACGCCGCCCAGAATCGCGCCGCTGGAATCGACCATGAGCTTGGCGGGCTTGCCGTCGGCGGTTGTGAGCATCACGCCAAAGGCGGTTTTGTCGCCATCCATATGCATCATGGCACCGGTGATCGTCGCGCCGGAGAACGCCGTCTGTATTGCCGCTGTCACAGCCGCCGGGATATCGGCGGGCGCGATCTGGGTTTCCTGCCAGAATTTGATCAGTGTGCCGTCTTCCGCCACGACGAAGCCGTAGTGACTGGCCGCGTCTTGCGCGAAGACGTTGTAGGCGACCTTTCCGTTCAGATCGGTCTCTTGCGCGCCGACGATGGTGGCGCTGGGGGCTTTGGCGTGAATCGTGTCGAGCACGGCTTGCGGCAGATCGGTCGGCGACGCGGAACCGTTCGACATACTCTTCAGGATCGTGCCATCTTCAGCGATGACGAAGGCATACTTGGTCGTCGCGCTGGCGGCGCAAACATTGTAGACCGTCGTCGTGCCATCGCTGTTCTTCATGGCCGCCTGAATCGTGGCGTCGGGCGCGGCCTTCTTCACGGCATCGATGACGGCTTGTGGCAGCGTGACGGGATCGACCGCCGCGTGAGTGTCCTGCCAGCTCTTTAGAACCGTGCCATCGGCGGCGATCACCAGGCCGTACATCGTATCGGCGCTCTTGGCCTGAATCGTGTACGTCGTGCCGCTTAAATCCATGAACACGCCCGCGTTGACGATCGTCGCGCCCGGAGCCTTCGCCGCGATGGCGTCCGCTACGGCTTTGGGCAGATCGGCCGGCGCAATTGGGCCGCCGCCGGCGAACTTCAGCACGGTGCCGTCAGCGGCGATGGCGAAGCCGAACTTCAGCGTGGCGGTCGTGGCGGCGATATCGTAGACATCCTGCGTGCCGTCGTTGCGCTTGATCGCGCCCACAATCGTCGCGCCCGGAGCCAACTTCTGGACGGCATCTTTGACGGCTTGCGGCAGATCGGTGGGCGTGACCGTCGAGATGCTCTGCTGCATCTTCTTCAGGATCGTGCCGTCCGCGGCGATGGCGAAGCCATAAGTGGTGTCAGGGGTTCTCGCGACGACAGCGTAGATCGTCGGCATGCCGTCCATCTTCGCAGCGGCGATGATCGTTGCTCCGGGCGCGGCGGTTTGCACGGCGCTGGCGACGGCGGCGGGCAGATCGGCCGGGTTCACGGGCGTGATGCCGCTCATCATGGGCATGGTCGAAGCGACCCCCTGGAGGAGGGTGCTGATGTCCGGCAAGGCGGGCATCATGTCCATGGGCGGGGGAGGCGGCGGCGGCAACAAAGTTTCCGGCGGCGGGTTGAGCGGCGCATCAGTGGCCTGCAGACCGCCCACCAGCAAGAGCGCCAGCAACAACACTCGAATCTTGTTCATGGAGGCCCCTCCGCAAAATGACAAGACTTTCTATGGTACCCGCTTTCGGCCAAAGTCTACGGCTCAAGCTCGCAGAAAGCCGCCTATACCTTGTGACGTAATGGACGCAAAGGAGTACACAGGCTTCGATTACTTTTCCGTCTAACCAGGATTGCGTTACAGTAATTCTGAAAATTCCTAAATCCATTTGGACGCGCGGCCAGTATTACGGAGTGCCGTTCCACGCAGGAGAACCGGGCTTTGAGAACGGACGAAGAGTTATTCCAGGATGGCAGGGACGCCGCCATGACTCAATTGGTTGGTCGCTATGAACGCCCGCTCTATCTTTTCTTGCTGCGCCTCAGTGGTGACGCGCATCTGGCGGAGGATCTTTTTCAAGAGACCTTCCTGCGCCTGCACCGGGCTCGCGACGGATACCGCGCCAGCCAGCCGCTGAAGCCGTATCTGTACCGCATTGCCCTAAATGTGTTCCGGGATGCGCGCGCGAAACTGACTGCTCAGCCGCCGCTGGCATCCCTCGACCAGGGTAGCGCCGGCCTCCGTGCCGGCCGGCATGGAGACACCGATTCTGGCCAGCGGCAGTCGGTGCTGCGCGAGATGGTCGCGGCAGCCGTGCCCGATCCAGCCGAAGACTGCCAGCGTTCCGAACTGAGCGGAAAAATCCGCGGCGCTCTGGCGACCCTGCCGCAAGTCGAACGCGAAGTGCTGGTGCTGCGGCTTTTTGAAGACCTGACTTTCAGTGAAATCGCCAGCGTGACGAACGTTCCCATACCGACCGCCAAATCGCGCCTGCTGTACGCGCTGCGACGGCTGCGGCCGATGCTGGAGAGCTGTCTCGCCACAAGCAAGTAATCCTGAAAGGCACGGGGGCACTCTCCGTGCGCTTAAATGAAATCCGCGAATGACAGAGGTGTGACATGAGTGACAACGAATCCAAACCTGAGCCCGAAGCGCCACTTCCGTCGGAAGCCAATACGCCGGAAGAAGTCCGCCGCGAAAAGATGCTCGCCTGGCATCTGGGCGCGCTTGACGACGACGAGATGGAACTGATTCGCGGGCGGCTGGAATCCGATCCCGACTGGCAGGCCGCCAGCACCGCCGCTCAATCGATGCTGAAAACTTTGCGTACTGAAGCCGCGCCGCTAGCCAGCGTGCCGATGGACTTGGGGCAGCGCACGCTGGAAATGATGAAGATGGGTGCAAGGAAAGAGGAGAACGCCCCCTCACCCCTAACCCCTCTCCCTCGCGGGGGAGAGGGGGACCGGAGTGCCGCAAATCCACAATCGGCGCAAGGTCCGACAAAGGTTCTCGCCCGCGAAAACCGCCACGCCACGCGCATGGACCGCGGCGAAGTCCACGTTTCGCCGCCGAAGTGGTTCACGCCACGCGTGGCCGCGGCGCTGTTTGCGGCGTGCGCGCTGCCGGTGTTGTGGATGACGATCAAGTACACGTGGCCGGGCGGGGCGGGGGAGTCGATCTACTGGCGCTCCGAGTCCGAACTGGCTGCTGGCGCGCCGTTCGCTCCTTTTATGGCAGTGCGGGACGCGCAGACAAAAGCGCCGCTGTCTGGCGTGAAACTGGCGGCGTACGTTTCGCCGGCGTCCGAACGTGGCCGGCGGATTCCCGTCGGCGAAGGACGCACCGATTCCGGCGGCGTGCTTTCGGGCAACTGGAAAGTTCCGGACGTGCCGCCGGGCGACTACGCGCTGGTGATCGAGGCGCTCTCGGGGCTGTCGGTCAGCGATCATGTGGAACGCTCGGTGAAAATCTCGCGCGCGGCGCGGCTGGTGCTGTCTCCCGATCGCATGCAAGCGCGTCCGAGCGAAACAATCCGCGTGCGCACGCTGCTGGTCGCCAGCGCGACCGAGAAGCCGATTGCTGATCAATCCATCGCCATCGATTTGCTCGATCCGCAAGGCAATCGCATCGGACGCGCCGAGAAAAAGTCGAGCGCGTTCGGCTTGGCGTGGGCGGAGTTCCCGCTCGACAGCGCCGCGCCCGAAGGCGACTACAAGCTGAAGGCTGACGGCGGCGGCTTGCACGCCGAACAGACGATCGCCGTGAAGCAGTACAAGCTGCCGCCCTTCCGTGTGACGGCCAAGCCGGAGAAAACCTGGTTCACGTTCGGCGAACGGCTGAAAGCGAAGATCGAAGCGCAGAGCTTTGACGGCCACGGCTTGAGCGGCGCGAAGGCCAAAGCGGAGTTGCTCGACGTCAGCGCGCGCGTGCTTTCCAAGACCGATGTCGAACTGGACGCGCAAGGCCGCGGCACGCTGGACCTGGACGGGCAGTCTTCCGCCAGCCAGCAGGACGTGCGCGCGCTGCGAGTCTCCGTGACAGTGACCGACTCGGCCGACCGCATCGCCAGCGGGCAGGCGGCGCTGTTTGTCGCCAGTTCGCCCGTCATCATCAACGCGGTGCCCGAAGCCGGCGAACTGGTGCTGGGCGTGGAGAATCGCGTGTACCTGGTCGCGCGCGCGCCGGATGGTTCGCCCGTGAAAGCGCGACTGAAGGTGACTCGCGACGATGGAACGATGCTGCAAGCCCCAACAACCGGCACGGAGGCCGGCGCTACCAGCGTCGCGCAGCGCGAACTTGAGACCGATGACCACGGCGTGGCCGTTGTGACGCTCAGCAATCCGCGCGGGCCGGCGGAGATCATCCACGTGCGCGGCAGTACGAGCGGCTCACAACTGCAGCAAGATTTGACGCTGCCGGTGCGCGCGGCCGAAAAAGGGAAGCTGCTGCTGCGGACGGAAAAAGTCGTCGTGCGCGGCGGCGAGACGCTGAAGGTCAGCGCACTTCTAGGCGCGCCAGCAAGTGGCAGCGCCGACGGGAACGTGATGCTCGCCCTGCGGCAAGACGGCCGCACGGTTGCGGCGGGCAGCCTCAGCGTGCGCAACGGCGCGGGGCAGACGACGCTGACGATTCCGGAGAGCGTCTCGGGCGTGCTGGAACTCGTGGCCTCGGCGCAGCTCAGTAATGGAGAACAGTGGGCCGACAGCCGTACGCTGGTCGTGAGCGGTTCCGGCGGGCTGACCGTAACCGCGTCGGCCGATCGCGAGAAATACAAGCCCGGCCAGCACGCAAAACTCAGCTTCGACGTGAAAGGCCTCAGCGGCAAAGGCGTTCCGGCCGCGGTGTCGCTGGTGGCCGTCGATGACGCGCTGGTGGCGCTCGCCGGGGAGCACCCCGGATTGTCGCAAGCGCTGCAGGCGGCGGGAATCAATGTGCTGCGGCAGCGTTCGGGCGCGGCAACGAACTTCGACGTCGCCTCTTTCGGGCCGGAGCAAGGTGCTAGTCCGGCAGCGATGGTGGCGGTAGCGCCGGCCTCCGTGCCGGCAGGGAACAGATTCGTTATATCGGCCGGCGCGGAGGCCGGCGCTACCCTACCGGGCGAGCAGGTCATCGACACCTCCTCCAGAAGAATGGCAGAAGCGCTGGTCGAGCAGCGCGAAGGGCGCGGATGGCTGGTCCAGTGCGCGTGGGGCCTGGTGGTCTTCGGGCTGACGCTGCTGCTGGTGCTCGACGCGCTTAGCAAAAACGACAGCCGCGCGCGGATGCTCGACGCGATCGCCTTCACCATTCCGTGTTCGACCGTCATGCTGACGGTGCTCTCCGTCATCGTGCTGGCGCTGTGCGGCGTGGAGCAACCGGTGATTCTGATCACCATTCTCGCCGCCACGCTGCTGGGCTCGCACTTCCTGCTATTGGCGCACGCGAAAAAGCTCGACGGCCCGGGCGGGAGCGTGAGCGCTCGGCTGGTGACGCTGATTATCGATGCGGTGCTGATCTTCATTGCGTACGCCGGCGCGCACAGCGGGCGAGATGTGACCGAGTGGATCGTGTTCGGCGTGGTTGCGGCGCTGATCGGCGCGGCGGCGCAATCGCATATGCAAAAAGAAACAGCACCTGACGCAAAGCCCAGCGTGTCGCCGTTCGCCGTAATGGCGGGCTTCGGGCTGGTCTGCTTCGTCCTTGGCGCGCTACTCGTACCCGCATTGTCGGCGCGAAAGAGTGCGAGGTGGGTCACATCTGTCACGAAGCTTTCTGCGCCCGCAGAAACGGCCATGGCGGCGTCCTCCAAGGGGTTCGCCGAAGGCGATTTGGCGAAGATCGAAAAGGATTTCGCGGATCACTCCAGCCCACCAAAATCGAGCCACATCTTCAGGGGAGTAATAAACGAGGAGCTCCCCTGGGGCGCGCTCGACTTTCAGATAAAGAACAAGATGACCCTCGGCTATGGAATGTCCGCGACTCCAGGCTCGTACGACGCGCCCTCGCCTCCCCGCCTGCGCTGGGATTTCCCTGAGACCATGATCTTCGCCCCGCAGATTGTCACAGACGAGCAGGGCAAGGCGTCGTACGAACTGGATGTCGCCGATTCGCTCACGCGCTGGCGCGTGCTGACCGATGCCATCGCGGCGGGTGGCGGCACGGCCTGGACGGAGACAAAGCTGCTCGTCACGCAGCCGTTCTCCGCCGACCTGACGCTGCCCACCGACGTGACCGCCGGCGACGTGCTGCAAGTGCCGGCCGTCATCACCAATCACGGCGACAGCGAGCTGACTGTGGAGTTAGCGCTGGGGCTGTCGGGCGCCGTTCCGGCACCGGAGTCCCCCTCACCTCTAGCCCCTCTCCCGCCGGCACGGAGGCCGGCGCCACCAGGAGAGGGGGACCGGAGCGGCACGGCCGGCACGGAGGCCGGCGCTACCAAGATATTGCGGGTCCCGGCGAAATCGGTCGCGTCGGTGGATTTCCCAGTGCGCTTTGAACGCGTGGGACAGGCCATGCTCACCCTCAACGCGACCTCCAAGAGCCAAGAGCCAAGAGCCAAGAGCGCAACGGCAGGACGGGGAGACGGGGAGACGGGGGGACGGGGGGAAACGGCAACAGCCGATTCGGATCAAATCCAGCGCACGCTCAACGTTTTGCCCGACGGAATGCCGGTGCCGTTCGCGGTCTCGGCGCTGATCGGGGGCGACGGCGAACTGCTCATCGATGTGCCGGAGAGCGCTCTGCCGGGGACGATCAACGCGATGCTCAAACTCCATCGCGGGCCGCTCACGCAAATGCTGGAAGGGCTCGAGTCCATGTTGCAGGAGCCGCACGGCTGCTTCGAACAGACCTCCTCGACGACCTACCCGAACGTGATGGTCCTGCGCTACCTGCGGGCCAACGGCGTCAACAAACCGGAGCTCGAAGATCGCGCGCGGCGCTTCATCGCGCAGGGCTATCAGCGGCTGCTGGGCTTCGAAGTGGGTCGCAACACCGGCAGCTTTTCGCTCTACGGGCAAGCCCCGGCCAGCGCTTGGCTGACGGCGTACGGCCTGCAGGAATTCACCGACATGTCGCAGGTCTACGCCGTCGATCCGGGTTTGCTCGAACGCATGCGCACGTACCTGCGCTCGCAGATGAACGCCGACGGTTCCTTCAAAATCGAGTCCTACCGTGTTCACGAGTCGGCTCCGATGGGCATCGCCGCAACCGCGTACGTTGTCGCGGCGCTGGGCACCGGCGCGCCGCCGCAGAGCATCGACTTCCTGCGGCGCAACGTCGGCGAGATTGAAAAGGACGGCTACCTCTGCGCGCTCAGTTCGCTGGCGTTGGCGCAAGCCGACCGCGCCTTGGCCGCGCAACTTGCCGGACGTCTGCGAACTCTCGCGAACCTCTCCCCCAGCCCCTCCCCTACGAGGGGAGGGGAGAAGGTCGCCGTGCTGTCCGGACGGCAAACGCTGGCCTGGGGCTACGGCGACAGCGCGACGATCGAAGCCAGCGCGCTGGGCGTGCTAGCGTTGCTCGAAAACAGTCAGGACTTGGACCTCGCGCGGCTGCTGCTGGCGGGAATCCAGTCGCGTCCGGCGGCTCGCGGCGGCTGGGGTTCGACGCACGCGACCGTTATTGCGCTGAAAGCTCTGGAACGCGCGTCGAGCGCCTCGCGCGGCGGCGGAGCGGCTCGCGTGATCGTGCATCTCAACGGCGAAGTGCTGAAGGCCATCGATCTGCCCGCCGAAGAAACCGCCGTCCCCGCGGCACTGGCGCTGAAGTTGCCGGCCGGCAAGTCGCGCGTGCGGATTCAGGCCGAAGGCGGCCCGATCGTCGCGCGCGTGACCGGTTCGGCCTCCGTCGCGTGGAGCGATCCGCTGATCGATCGCCTGCGCCGCACTGGAGCGCTGCAGGCCAGCGTGGCGTACGATTCCACAAACGTGAAACCCGGCCAGCCGGTGTTCGGAATGCTGAAAGTTCTCGCCAGCGGCCGGCGCGCCGAAGTGCCCATGATCGAGTGGGGCCTGGCCGCCGGCTTTCAGCCCGACAGCGAAGACCTGAATGCGCTGAAGGCCAAGGGCACGCTTTCGCGCTGGGAAATCTCCGGCCGCAAGCTGCGCCTGTACATGCCCAACCTGGAGTCCGGCCAGGAGAGCCTCCTCAATGTCCGCTTCTACCCGACGACGCGCGGCACGCTGAGCGCTCACGCTGGGCGCGCGTACGAATATTATCGCGCGGAGGAAGCAGTGGCGCTGGCGCCGGCGCGGTTTGAGATAAAGTAAAAAGGAAAAAGTTAAAAGGAAAAAGTAAAAAGTGTGGCTGGTGATGTACGCCGCCTTCAGCCGCACTTTTTACTTTCCGTTCATCTCTTCAAACACCTTTAGCCCTGCATTGAGCGTCGCATCGCTCGCGGCATAGCTGATGCGGAAGTGCGTGTCGCGTGTCGAGAACACGTGCCCCGGCACGACCAGCACGCGGCGCTCCATGGCTTTCTCGATAAATTCCTGGCCGTTCTTGTATTTCGCGGGGACTTTCGGGAAGAGATAAAACGCCCCGCCCGGTTCTTCGCATTCGTAGCCGGCCTTGCGCAGACCGCCGACCATCAGGTCGCGCTTCTTCTTGTAAGACGCGACGTTTTCCGACAAGTCCATCTCGAACGCCTTGAGCGCCGCCTTTTGAGCGGTGCTGGGCGCGCACACGAACGTGAACTGCTGCAGTTTCATCAGCTCCGCAATTAGCGGCTTCGGCCCGAGCACCCAGCCCAAGCGCCAGCCGGTCATCGCGAGCGTCTTCGACAATCCGCCGACGCACAGCGTCCCTTCCGGATAGAACGCGCCGAGGCTCTTTTCGGGCCGGCCGCTGTAGCTGAACAGTTCGTAGATTTCGTCGCTGATCAGGATCAGGTTCTTCGCGCGAGCCAAGTCCGCCAGATCGCGCTTCTCTTTTTCGCTGACGCACGCGCCGGTCGGATTGCCGGGCGACATGACGATGATTGCCTTGGTCTTCGGCGTGATCAGTTTTTCCAACCGCGAGACATCGATGCGGAAATGCGGGTAGGTATCGTAGAAGATCGGCGTGCCGCCGCAGATCGTCGTCAGATGCTTGTAGCTGACGAAGAACGGATCGGGCACCAGGACTTCCTCGCCCGGATTGACCAGCGCCAGCAGCGACAGTGTCAGCCCGCCGGACGTACCGCTGGCGATCAGGCAGTCTTCCTGAGGCACGCCGTGAATTTGCCGGTAGTGGTCGAGCACCAACTGCCGCAGTTCAGGCAGCCCGGCGCTCGGCGGGTAGCGATTGAACCCTGCGCGAATCGCATCGATCGCCAGTTCTTTGATCGGATCGGGCACGTCGAAGTCCGGCTGCCCGATCGACAGGTTGATCGCGTCTTTGATGGTCGCCGCCAGATCGAAAATCTTCCGGATGCCGGAAGCCTCAATGCTGGTGACGCGCGTGGCGAGAAGGTTGTCGTAGTTCATGCTGATATTCTGCGCAACGAAGCCGCGTTGTCCATTCCAGGCACTGCAAAAATGCACTGGCCCAATAAAAAACCCCCGCTAGCGGGGGTTTGGGTTTAGGAAGCATTCCCGTTTGGGATCGTGAGGCGTTTTCACGGCTCACTGGTTTAGCTTCCTCAATTCATTCATCGGCCGCAACGCCGACTGGTTTCAGTGAAAAACGGAAAAAGTTTAGACCGTCACGGCGCCCGCTGCACCGGCGTTATGGGTGGTGCCGCTGCCGGCAAGTCCGCGGCAACCTTCACGACCTGCCAGCGGCTGAGCGCCACCTTCGCGCCTTGGATGAACAGACAATCGCCATCGGCGCCTTTCGTTTTCAGGAATATACTCAACAACTCGGGACCCGTTGCGAGCTGATAACTTGTTTGCGATGGCGTCTCAGTCGGCTTGGCGTACACCGTGTAGAAACTGATGTCCTTTCGCGCCACGTTCATCTTCTTCATCAGCAGCGTGTCGGGCTCCACAGGCACCGCGATGTCCCGGGCCGTCTCCAGGAACGTCTTGGCCTCGCGCATCTCGCGAGCCGACTTCGCGCGAGCCCGCGCCCGGGGGTCCGCTATGCTTGCCTCGGGGTCCGCCGCCGCGGTCTTCTTTTCAGCGGGCGTCTCGGCCGGAGTTTCCGCCCGCGACTTCGTCTCCGGCTTTGGGCTGAACGTTGCGGCGAGCGTGGCCAGCGCAAAAAAAGCCGCCGGTATCCAGCCCAGGCGCACGACGCAATGCCAAATGCTCGCCGGAAAACGAACCGTCCCTGAGTCGCCCTCCGGCGTGAACCGGGCCAGATTTCGTTCCAGGTCGCCGCCGTAGAGCAGAAAGTCGGCCCAGACGTAACCCAGCCCCCAGGTCCACTTGAACAGGTAGAGCGCGTAAATGCCGAGGATCCAAAGGAAGGATGTCGAATCGAAGATGACCAGCCCGGCAAACGCCGCGATGAACGGCAGCATGCAGACGATGTCAGCCAGATAGCGCCGGATTTCAATTCTGCGCGAGCACCCATTGCAGAGCAGCGGCACATCCACCCACCGAACAAAATAGCGCGATCCGGGACGCAGCAATCCGGTGCTTCCCTTGTACTGCCTCGTCTCGATGCGAATCTCGCCAGTCCCCGGCATGCCTCTGCAGACCGGGCACATGTTCGAAGGCAGCGCCTTTGGTTTCACCGGATCAGACGGAACCGGCGCGCTCTCCCGCACGGGCGATGCTTGCGGCCTGGCCACGAAGGCCACCGCCGGCTTCGGCGCCTCGCCCGCACTTCCAGCCTGCGCGCGAGCCGCATTGCAGTGCGGACACTTCGCGAAATGCGGAGCGACTTTCCCGCCACAGCTTGGACAAATGACAGGATCCATGAGCCGCCTCCAAACGATGCGCCAACCGCGCGGATCTTACTGTTACTTGGCCGTCCGCTCTACTCCCGGCGTGGTCTTCTCACTCCCCGTTAACCCGAAACCAGAAACCTCCCGTTCCCCTTCCTTCCTCCACACCTCCAAAATCAATTCATACCGTTTGATGCTCATTCCCGTATACACACAGTTGCTCGTCGAAAAAATGTAGCCGGGGGCCTTCATGCATCGGCATTCCATGGTTACCATATTTCTCTGGTGGATTGTTCGGTGCGGCAGCGCCTTCTTCTGTGCCCCGAGCGGCGATTTTGCGGTCCTCGCTTTGTTCATGGCGCGTTGCTTCTGCTGCCATCTCTCGGTTTCCTGGGCTTTCTCGGCTTCGGCAGCTTCTTGAGCTCCTTGGCTGCCCGGTCCAGATCGTCGTCCACCCGGCGCGGCTGGACATCCAGGAGCTTGCGGTAGCGCTCGTACTCCAACTCCGCTTTCGCCTTGGCGTCGTCGGCTGAAATCTTCCCGGCATGGTCGAGCAGTTCCCGCCCGGACAGCTTCAGGAACTCATCCAGTTTGGCGATCCAGTCCCGCATCGTCATCGGCTTGCGGTTCAGCGCCTGAAGTTCGGCGAATTCGAGATAGGCGTTGACGATGCGGTTGAGCGCGTGCAGTTCCTCTTGGGCGAGGTAGTTCTTGGCGACTGAAACGTCGTCTTTCCGTATCACACCGCCCGGGCGCGTTGTTTGCAAACCCATCGCCGGCTTTGTGGAGTCGGCGCGCTGATGGATGACCTCCGCCGCCGTATGGCCGTGGGCCGCCCAGTGCATCTTATTCTGTACTGCTGCAAAGAAGCGTTGCGACAACTCCGTATTCGGCGTGTAATCCACGCTCGTAGCGTATATGTCCAAGACCTTCTGATAGAACCGCCGCTCTGACGCGCGTATATCCCGAATGCGCTCCAGCAGCTCATCGAAGTAGTCCTTCTGCCCCTTTCCGGGCGGATTCTTCAGCCGCTCGTCGTCCAGGGTGAAGCCTTTCACCAGGTACTCGCTCAAGCGGGCGGTCGCCCATTGGCGGAACTGCGTGCCGCGGTGGCCGCGGACGCGATAGCCGACGGCGAGAATGGCGGGGAGGCTGTAGTGGCGCAACGTCCGTTGGACCTCGCGCCCTCCTTCGGAGCGAACTTGTAAGTAATCCTTACAAGTTGCCTCCACGTTCAGTTCGCCCTCTTCGTAGATCGCCTTCAGATGGAGGGTTACGTTCTGCGGCGTGGTGTCGAACAGCTCCGCAATCAACGCCTGCGTCAACCAAAGAGTCTCGTTCTCAAACCGGCATTGAATGCGCGTCCGCCCATCCTCCGTCTGATAGAGGATGATATTGGATTGCAGGGGGGCGTCATCGGGCATCTGCTTCTCCTGGTAATTCCAGCAAGTTCCTCATCCGCGCCCACGTGCCGTTAACCCGAAACTACTTCCGTATCCCTTCCTTCCTCCAAACCTCCAGAATCAACTCATACCTCTTCAAATCCATCCCCGTGTACACGCAGTTGCTCGTCGAAAAAATATATCCCGGCGCCTTCATGCCGTGGCGCAGGGCGTACCGCGCAGACTCCACGCACTCCGCTTCGGTGCCGGTGTCGAGCATGGCGCAGCTCACGTTGCCGATCAGGCAGACCTTGTCTCCGGCGCGGCGAACCATCTCGGCCATGTCCACGCCGCCTTGCGGGTCGAGCGAATGCAAGGCGTGCGGCTTGGCCGAAAGCATGTCGTCCAGAATCGGCATGATGTTGCCGTCTGTGTGCTTGATAACGTAGAAGCCCAGTTCGCGCTGCCCCGCGATCTGCTGCTGCAAATACGGCGTGACGAACTCGCTGAACATCGCCGGACTAAGGAAGGGCCCCGTGTTGAAGCAGTAGTCGCTGCAATTCGCGAAGCCGTCGAGCCCGCCGTGCTTTTTCAGGCGCTCCGCGTACGCAAGCTGATCCGCGACGCGCTTGGCTGACTCGTCCTTCAGCTTCTGCGGCTCTTCAGACAGCCGGCAGGAATATTCCATCATCCGGTCGCCATTGGGAATTCCGTCCGTCGCGTCGCCGTGCAGCATCAGGAAATACTTGTCCCCGCTGCGAGCTCGCACGTCATCGATCAGCCGGAACACCTCCTCTTCCGTGCCCGGATTCGGATGCAGAAAAATCGCGCTGTGCTCGTAGCGTTCGGCAATCGCGTGGTAAAGCTCCACGATCTCCCGCCGGTGAAGCTGCCGCTCCGTCTCCGTCATCTGCTTCCACTGCGGATAGCGACGCTGCTCCGGATGAATCTTCCCGAACGCCTCCATCGTCAGATAAAACACCAGCTCAAAATGCGGCACCCGCCCCGGCAAGGGGCGGCGTTCAAGCGCGGCGATGAAACGCTGGCGGGGAGTGAGTTTGTCCGACGCGTTTTCCATGCTTCCCACATCTCCAATTGAAATTAATGATGAATGATGAATGCGGAATGATGAATATGGCTGATTCGCAAGCCCCAACGTTTACGCCAAATTCATCATTCCTCATTCATCATTTCGTTTAACGCCACCCCAATTCGTACCCCGCCTCGTACATCGCCACCACGTTCTCCGGCGGGCTGACCGGCTGAATGTTGTGGCACGGCCCGAGAATATACCCACCGCCGGCGCCGAGAATACGCAGGTTCTCCGCGACTTCCTGCTTCACGTCGGCCGCCGTTCCGAACGGGAGCGTTTGCTGGTTGTCCACGGCTCCGTGGAAGATCAGCTTGTCGCCAAAGTCCTTCTTGAGCCCCTCGCGCTCCATTCCTTTGCAGCGCCACTGAACGGGGTTGAGCACGTCGATGCCCGCCGCGATCATGTCCGGCAAAATCGCGCGCACCGCGCCGTCGTTGTGATGAAACACGCACGCGCCGGCACTGTGAATCAGATCGATCATGCGCTTCATGCGCGGGATGAGGAACTCTCGGATCTGCGCCGGCGAGAACATCAGCCCTTCCTGGCCGCCCATGTCTTCGGCCACGTAGCTGATCATCACTTTGCCGGGAATGACTTCGAAAATGCGGCGCGTGTTCTGGTAGGCGAGTTCGAAGAGCCGGTCGAGAACGTAGTGCACGATCTCCGGATTCTCGATCAGGTCGAACATCGCCTGTTCCTGCCCGCGCAGGTTCTTATAAAGGAGGAACGGCTCTGACCCGCCGCCACGGATGCAGCGGTGCTCCTTGCCCTTGATATCGTTGGGGATTCCGGAGTAGTCGTACCAGTCGGCGCTCGGGAATCGGTACTCGCGGCGAATCTCATCGGCTGAATTGTACTTCGCCAGCGGGTACTCGATGCACTCGTCGTACGTCCCCGTGCCGTAATCAATGGTCTGATGCCGGCAGCCGAAGATGTCGTAGCCTTCTTTCGGTCTCGGCCCGCAATAGCGGGGACCGACTGTCAGCGGCGAGTCGATATGCAGTCGCGCGAACACCTCGTCGGCCGTCGCACAGCCCATGTGTTTCAGAAGTTTGTCGGTGGCCTCGCTGGTCGCCCAGTAGTCCATCGGAACGCGATCGGGCTTCTGGCGTTTAAGGACCGCCAGCCAGCGCTCGCGCGGTGTCATCGATTCTTTTGGCATGCCGGAAAGACTATTGCTGCTCCCTGAACTTTCAAGCCGGAGAACACGCGCCGCTCCGGTTCCCCTCTCCCCCGCGAGGGAGAGGGGCTAGGGGTGAGGGGGACTCTCCGGCGTGCCATGTTTGACCCTTCTGGTTTAACCTTCACCTATCCCAGCGCGCGGATATACTGGCTTCTTTGCGCGTCAGGTATGCGCGCACACTCGTGAAAGGAGCATTATGGTTCGCGCGTTTCTTCATTATCTGTCGTGTATCGTTGTCGCACTCGCGTGCAGTCTGCAGGCAGAACAACCCGCTCAAGAACCGATCGATATCGCGATAGCCTTCTCCGGCCTCAGCGCCAAGGAAGTTTCCGCACAGGTAACCGCAGCGAAGACGCTGCTGCAGGGCCTCAACGAGGAAGTTCAGAAATCGACCAAGCCCTATTTGAAAAAGCTGACGCAAGACTTGAATTCTGCCGAAGCCGCCACGCGCGAGACGGCGGCCAAGTCTCTCTCCGCGATCACCGAAGACCTGCGCAAAGGCGCCGGCAAGGACTTGAGCGAATTGCTGGCTCAAAGCGGCGTCAGCGATGAGAAAAAGCGCACCGAAGCGCGCACGCGCCTGGTTGAGGTGCTCAACCACGCCTGCGAAATCAGCCTGGTCGATACGCTGATCGACGACCTGGCCGCGACCGATGCGGCAACCGTGGCCGCCGCCGTGCAAAAGCTGAAAGAAATCGGCGCCGACGCCGCGTCGCCGCTCGCGAACGCCTTGGATGATGAGCGCGTGGCGGTGAAGAAGAACGCCGCGGACATTTTGAAGGCAATGGGACCGGCCGCAAAGGGCGCCGCGAGCGACCTGGCCTTCATGCTGGACAGCGAAGACAAGGGCACGCGGCGGCTGGTGGCTGGCATTCTCGAGAACCTCGGCCCCGACGCCGCCGAAGTCGCCGACGACATGGTGCGGTATCTCGACAACGATGAGCGCACCGTCCGCCGTAACGCCGCGAACATTCTGAAAAAGATGGGGCCGGCCGCGAAGGAAACAGCCTCCGATCTGGCTCAATTGCTCGACAATGACGACAAGAACGTCCGTGCGCTCGCAGCCGAAGTGCTGATCAGTCTCGGCCCGAATGCGAAGGACGCGGCGAAAGATCTGGCCGACCTGATCGACGCGCCCGATCAGAACGAACCTGACATTCGCGAGCGCGCCGCAAACGTGCTGGCTGCCATCGGTCCCGAAGCGAAGAGCGCTCTGGATGTTCTGAAGAAACGCGCCGAAGACTCGAACGCAGCCGTCAAGACCGCGATCGATCAGGCGATCAAGGCCATCAATAAGTAGTCGGCGAGCGTGGTATGGGCCGGCCGCGCGGTATCCGGTTTGCCGGCCAGGCTGCCCGCGAGGTCGCGGAGCGGTGGCAGGAAAGAACACTTTCACAACCGAAACATTGCCGATCGGCCGAATTTTCCTTTCACGCATTGACAGCATGGGAAATAATCCCATAGTAGCGGCGGTATTTGCCGACAGCTTTTGAAAGGTCCAGGAGCACCGATGAACGTTTCCACACGCCTCAACCTGAAGGCGAAAACTGGTGGCACGCACGCGAGCGGCGCCGCCGTTGGCGCCGGTCTCGTGCGTGCAAATGGCAAGACCGCACGCTTGAGTTCTCGCCAAAAAGCTGGCGCGAACACAAGCGTGCCACCGGGCGCTGCAAAGCCTGCTCCGGTGCTGGTCACCCGGCCGCTGCTGAATGAGACGCAGTTTGTGCCGGCCGAAGCGCACCGCACGCCGGCGTCGGTCATGAAGCTGGGCCTGCCGAAGCGCATCCGCGCGCTGATCAAGCTGCACGGCACGCCCCTGCTGGCGATCGACAAGCGCGTGCTTATTCAGGAATATCGGCGGTTCCAAACGTTGCTCCCGCGCGTGCGGTTGTTTTACGCCATCAAAGCCAACCCGCATCCGGATGTGATCAAAACGTTTCGCGATCAAGGCGGTTCCTTTGATGTCGCCAGCGAAGGCGAGATGCGGCATGTGCTGGCTCAAGGCGTCAGCCCCGACCGGATCATCTTCGCGAACACGATTAAGCGCCCCGAAGCGCTCGAATTTTGCCGCCGCTCAAAGATCAACTTCGTCACGTTCGACAACGAGCCCGAACTTTACAAGATCGCCAAGCATGCCCCGGGTTGCCGCGTCCTTGCGCGCCTGAAGGTCAGCAACATGGGCAGCATCGTCGAGCTGTCGCTGAAGTTCGGTGCTGATCAGGAGCAGATCGTGCCGATGCTCGCCAAGGCGCGGTCGCTGGGCCTGAAGCCCGAAGGCATCAGCTTCCATGTCGGTTCACAGTGCACGAACTTCGAAAGTTACGAGCGCGCGTTCGAAGCCGCCGCGTACATTATGCGCGACGCCAAGGCGCAGGGCTTGCCATTCAAGATCGTGGACATCGGCGGCGGTTTCCCCATCCGCCACTTCGACAGCGACACGCATTCCGTCGCGACGTTCGCTCGGCAGATGCGCAGCGAACTTGACCGCTTGTTTCCGAAGGACATCGACATCATCGCCGAACCCGGCCGAGCGCTGGTCGGGCCGGCCGGCCTGCTGATCACGCGCGTGGTTGGCCGAGCCATCCGCAACAACAAGAACTACTACTACCTGGACGACGGCGTGTACGGCGATTTCTCCGGGATCGTCTTCGACCACTGCAAGTATCAGTTCAAGACGATCAAGCGCACGCAGAAGTTCGCCAGCATTCTCGCCGGCCCGACGTGCGATTCTTTCGACACGATTTCGCTCAGCGAAGAAATGCCCGAACTGGAAGTTGGCGACGTCGTGTACGTCCCCAATATCGGCGCGTATTCCTGCGCCAGCGCGCTGTTCTTCAACGGCATTCCGCCGGCGAAGGTGATTGTCGTATGAACAAACTCACCGACCTGCGCGAAATCCTCCGCTACGTCCCCGGCTTTCGCGAAAAAACGTTCGTTGCGGCGATCGACGGCGCGATCGTGGAGGACGAGAACTTCTCCAATCTGCTGCTCGATATCGCGCTGCTGCGCAGCCTGAGCATCCGCGTGGTGCTCGTGCACGGCGCCAGCTTTCAGTTGCGGCGCTTGGCGGCCGAACTCAACCAGCCGATTTCGAACGCCGACGGCACGGGCGTCACCGATCCAGCGACGCTGCGGCTGGTCATGAGCGTTGCCAACAGCATCACGCATGAGATTTTGGAGGGTCTGTCCAGCGCCGACCTGCGCGCGGCCAGCACCAACGCCATCGTTTCGCATCCAGCCGGAATCCTGCGCGGCGTGGACATGCAGATGACGGGCAAAGTTGAGCGCATCGACAAGGCGTTTCTGACCACGCTGCTCGAACACGACATCATCCCGGTCATTCCGCCGCTGGGGTTTGATGGCGAAGGTCACACCTACCGCGTGAACTCCGATGCGATCGCGACACAAGTGGCACTTGACCTGGGCGCCAGCAAGCTGGTTTACATCACGACACGCGATGGCATCGAGTGCGGCGGCAAGCTGCTGCGGCAGCTTCCGGTGGCCGAAGCCGAAGAGGTGCTAAAGAAGGAGCGCGATAAAGTCCCCGCGGAGATGATTTCCAAGCTGGAATACGCCTGCAGAGCCTGCATGGGGGGCGTCGAGCGCGTGCACATCATCAACGGCCGTTCCGAAGAAGGTCTGCTGGCCGAAGTGTTCTCTTCCGCCGGCGTGGGCACGCTGATCTACGCCAACGAATACCAGGCGATTCGCGTGGCGCAGAAGAAAGACGCCGCCACGATCCTTAAACTCATCGCGCCCGCCGTGGAAAATGAGGAACTGCTCAAACGCACCCGCGCTGGCATCGAAAAGCAGATCAGCGACTACTTCCTGTTTGAGATCGACCGCAACCCGGCCGGATGCATTGCCCTGCATCCGTTTCCGGAAGCGGGCAAGGCGGAACTGGCCTGCTTGATCGTCAGTCAGTGGTACGAGAACCGCGGCATCGGCCGCAAGCTGATGGCGTACGTTGAGAACCTCGCCCGGCAGCGCGGCTTCAAGGAACTGTTCTGCCTTTCGACGCAGACGTTCGCGTATTTTCAACAGAAGGGCGGCTTCCGCGAAGCCACCCCCGACGATCTTCCGCCCGCGCGCCGCCAGCAATGGGAACAGAGCCGGCGCAACTCGCGCATTCTGATCAAAACGCTGTAGTGGCGCAATCCTCCTGGATTGCGTGCCGTTCGTATCAGAACCGCGACCGTAAGGGAGCGGCAGTAAAGGAGGGGCCCGTGCAGCATCTGCGTATTTTTGGCGGCGTTCTTTGCGCGAGTCTGCTGCTATCGGGCGGCTGTCGCAGCGCCAAGCCCAAGACGGATTATGCGGGCACCAGCATCGGTGCCGTCACTCACAGCGACAAAGCCGAGAATCTGGACGTCAATTGCCCCGTCGGCATGGTGCTCATTCCGGCCGGCCCGACGCGCTTTGGCCCGGTTGAAACCAAAGACGTTGCGGCCAGCGAAAAAGACCAGGCCGAACGCCTGGTGATGAGGGCCTTCTGTATCGACAAATACGAATATCCCAACCAGCCCGGTGAAGCTCCCATGCGTTCGGTCACGTGGATGGAAGCCCGCGATCTGTGCACGAACAAAGGCAAGCGCTTGTGCAGCGAGCAGGAATTCGAAAAAGCGTGCCGCGGCCCGGTCGCAACGCTGTACACCTATGGCGACGGCTTCGCCGCTGGAGCCTGCCCCGCGTCCGCTCAGGAGTACGCCTCCGGCCAATATGCCAACTGCGTTTCGGGTTTTGGCGTCGCCGATATGAGCGGCGGCGTGTACGAGTGGACTTCGAGCAGTTCCGGCGAAGACAGCGTAGAGCGCTACCTGCGCGGCGGCATGAGCGCCGACAACGCGTCGCGCAGCGCGCGCTGCACCTACCGCGTCAGCTACCGAGCCAATGTCGCCAGTCGCGAGGTCGGCTTCCGCTGCTGCACGTCAGTGCAAAAAGAGGAGCCCGCTAAGTTGCCGAAGGAACCGTCTGAAAAGAAGGAATGAACCTGAGCGTTGCTTTTTCTGAACCCTGAACCCTGAACCCTGCCGTTACTGCGGCTTATTGCCGGCGCGCTGTTCTTTTCGCTTGAGCATTTCCATCGCTTTCTTGAGCTTCTCTGGATCGATGCCCGGGACGTCCGGCGCTGCCGCGGTGTCCTTCTTGGTGGGCGCGGGTTTGTCAACCTTTTCTGGTTTGTCCGCTTTCTTGTCAGCCTTGTCCGGTTTCGCCTTATCCTTTGGCGTTTTGTCTGTCTTCTTGTCTTTCGGCGTCGTCTCGGTGTCAGCCCCATCGCCGTCACCTTTCGCCTTGCTGGAAGCATCCGCGACGGTGGTCTCGCCGCTGAAGCGATCGTCCTTGATCAAGTAGGGCAGGTTGTCCTTGTCAACCAGGTAGATCGCCTGCTTGTCGATCTTCGTGATCGTGTAGTCGAAGTCCTTCAGGCGGTCGCCGACCTTCACCCGTGTCGGAGCCCCGCCGTCCTTGGGCTTCAGCATCCCGTAGGTCTGGCCGTTGATGATCACCACGCCGACGTAGGCGACTTGCGCGTCGCGATCGTTCGCGCTGAACTTCTTCGGGCCCTTCTTCTCATCTTTTTCGAGTTTGTCTGCGAGCGGCGGAGGTGGTGGTGGTGGCGGCGGCGGCGCGAGCTTAGCCAGTTCCGCAGCCGACGGCAGCGTGGTCTTCTTGACAAAATCCTTGCTGGGCGCGAACGGCGTCTTGCGATTGCGATTGACCAGGTCGTTGGTGCGCGGATCGAGCATGCGCGAGACCGTTCCCGGCACGATGTAGAAGCGTTCTTCGAACGGCCGCGGGGGGCTGATGTTGCTCAGCGGCATAGGTCCCGGATTGGTGCTGATCGGTTTGCCCACTGCAAGCAACACCGGGCCGCTGGAGAAATAATGGTAAACCCCCAGCGCGCAGAAAGCCGCCGCCACCATAAAGGCGAGCTTCTCCTTGTTGAACCCCGTTGTGTTCTGCTGCCGTCTCATGTGCGCCTCACTGCAAGGGACTGATCATACTGCGTTGGCACTCGTTGTCACTCCATTGTCTGGCAAAATCGTGGCACAAATCTGTTCGTCACTACCAAAAGCCGAAGCCGAGATCGTGATCGAGCGACTCCACTCCGGCCGCCTCCAATTTCCTGTCCACCCGGCGACACGCTTGCATCCATTGTTGCGCAAAGTAAACCCCGGGGTTCCGCTCTTCTTCTTCCCGAACGATTGACCATTCTGGAAAGCTTGTCCGCGAACCCTCCTGCTGTTCTTCGCGCACACTATCCAGCCGCTTGTTGTCCTCCGCGTACTCGTCTTCTAGCCCCGCCAGGGTTCGCCGGTAGCCTGGCGTCGCTTCCGCTGTTCTTGCCTCGCCGTAGTGCGCTCCGGTCATCGGCGCGTAATTTCGCGCGTATTCCGGCGCCTTTGCCTTCAGCCGCGCGCGCGCCGCGTTCTCTTCCCAGCGCAGCGGAAGCGACCCCGCAATCCCGGCGACCAGCAGGAATAGGATCAGCCAAGGCTTGGGCTCCACGCTCTGTTTTGCGAGTACTCGCATTCCAAATCCCGCCCAATCTTTTCGTGCCGCTACTCCTGCCTACTGCCGCTGCCTCCTGCCTACTCTCACCTGCGCAATCCAGGAGGATTGCGCTACTTACTCCGTCGGCAACCTGAATTTCGGCCTCTTGATCGACCCCGTAGGCGTTGCCGAGTTCCCCTTGGTTGGGTTATCGTACAGTCCGCGCGGGTTCTTCGTCGGATCGAAGAAGTCCATTCCGGCCGCGGACATCTTCAGCAGCACGTGCTCCTGGAACAGTTCGATCCGCTTGGGGGAGTCCTTATCCGCGTCGGGTTTGAGAAGCGTCATCTCGGTCCGGTCTTCCTTGCTGTCGTCCAGGAACGGCGACAGGACTTCCAGGTTGCGGATCACCAGGAATTGCCCGGGCGCGCGGACGGAGTGCAGGAAGCGCATGAACGTGTTGACGTCGCACTGCAGCACGATTTCGACCGGATACTCTTGGATGAAGCTCTTCCACATTTTCACGTTGTACTTGCGGAAACGCTCGGACATCGGGTTCTTCTCATCCGGGCTGTATCGGGGGTTCGCCACCAGCATCGACGGGCCTGTCGCGACGGACCGCTCCGGCTTGATGCTGACGATCTTCATGTATGCCTCGGCTTGCAGTCCCTGCGCCTTCTCCTCCGCCTCTTCACGCAGCTTGGCCTCGATACACAGCAGAATGATCTTCTCGGCGATGTAAAGTTCGCGCAGATATTCTTCTGCCTCGTTCCTCGAAATATTGACCTTGCCCGTGTACTCCTTGAATCCAATATCCGCGTCGCCGCAGACCACACGCGTCTCATCCAGGCGTGTTTGCAGCACATTCTTTTTGCGTTGCCACATTTGCGCGAAGTATACGCCTGGGTTCTTCTCGTCCGTCGCAGGAATTCCTGTCCAATCGGGGAACTGCATCCGGCTGGCCTGCTCCTTCAATGTGATCAGTTCGCCAACCTGAGCGTTGCTCTCCGTGTACTGCTTCTTCAGCTCGGTAAGCTCCTTGCCCGCGGGGATCAGGCCGGGGTCGGGCGAATAGCCGCCAAAATTGGCCTCATGCATTTGCGCGTAAAACTTCTCATATCCCTTTGCCTTCTCGCGCAGGCGGCTGCGAGCCTCTTCTTCTTCCGTCTTCTGCGTCTGATAACCGGCAAAGCCCACGCCCGGAATGTGCCAAGGCAGGTAAAAGGCCAGCGCGCCCAGCACCACCAGGTAGATCAAACCATTGACTAACCTGCGGTCAGTGTCATCTAGAGCCATCGCTTCTTCTCCTGCCTAAGTCTGGAGTCTGGAGTCGAAACCCCGCCAGATCTCCGGCACGAACCACAAACCACGAACCACGAACTAAGAGCTAAGAACTGCCGGCACGGAGGCCGGCGCTACCCTGCCGGCACGGAGGCCGGCGCTACCCTACTGTTTCGCCGGCGGAGCCGGCTGGTCCGTGGGCACGATGAACTTTGGCTTCTTGGCCTTCGGTTGATCGGTCTTCACGTCCGCTCCGCCTGGCACGGGCGCGGGTGCGGGCGCAGTCTTCGTCTCTGGAACCGTCGGCGCAACCTTGGGCACGGCCGGAACAGTTGTTTCGCCGCGTGGAGCCGCTTTGGTCTTGGTATCCGGCGCCGGCAGTGCAGGCGCCACAGGCGCAACCGGTGCGACCTTCGCTTCGGGAGCCAGCGCGTTCGGCACCGGGACGGCCGGCGCGGGAATGGCCGGCACCACGGGCCCCGTTTTCACATCGGCGGCGGGCGCGGCAACGGGCGCTGTCTGCGTCGCTTCGACGGGCTGTTGCACGGTCCCATGCACTGGCGTGCCAGCCCCAGGAAGCGCGGGCTTGGCGGCCGGCTTTTCGCCTTTCTTTGGCGCGGCCTTTTCGCGGGTTCCTTCGGTATAGGCTTCGAGCACGAACTCGGTGAGGAACCAGACGTTCTCTTCAATCTTCAGCTTTTGCGATTTGAGCTTCCAATCATGGCCTTCTGCCTTCACCTCGTCGCCGTCCATGCGGACTTTTTGTGAATCCGGCATCGTGGCGGTGTCGCCCATAATCAGGTACTCGGCCTTCTCCATTCCCGGGCCAATCAGTTCGACGTTGCCGTCCTTGCCGGGCACCAGCAAAAGATTGCGCCGCACCGCACAACTGGTTTCCTTGTCGTACACGAACACCGCCGCCGCCAGCGCACCCTTTGGGCGCAGGATCACACTGTCTGGCGCGAATAGATGCCGCGTGCCCTGCCGCAGTTCCTCCGTGCTGAACCAGATCGGCCGCACGTCCTTGAACAGGTTGTGAGGATTGTCCGGATCGTCCGGATAGGGCAGCAGTTTGCCATAAAAGTCCCTGATCCGCTGGATGCGCTCCGCGCCGTTCGCCGGTCCGCGCGCAAACCCGCGCAGGTAGATGCGCCGTTGCGTCTGGAACGTGTCGGGCTCGGTCGCGTTTTGTTCGCCCGATCCGCGCGCTCCCCTGCGAGGGTCGCTGATCGGTCCGGCCGTGGCCACTGGTCCACCGGGCGAGGCCATGCCGCCGCCTTCCGGTCCACCCAGCTTTCGCACGACGATCGGCATGCTGGTGGAAATCTGCGTCAGCCAGATATCGTCGGTGATGCGCGCCGTGCTCTTCAGTTCCGCCAGCAGGTTCAGGAAGTAATGCCCGGAAAGCGTGTTGTCGGCGATCTGTTTGAGTTGGTTGCGCCGTTCTTCGTTGTCCGCCTCCAGCTTCTTGACCTCCTGGGCCTGGGTTGCGGCGGTCTGCGTGGCCTCTTCAGCCACATTGAAATTCGCGGTCAGCGCCTCCGTGTTGCGGTAGGGCGCGTAGAGCAGCATGCCCATCGCGGCGAGTCCCAGGGCGGCGGCGTAGTACAGATACGCTCCGCGCGACCAGAAGCGGTTCTTCTCAATCAGAGCGTTCGGTATAAGCTGGAAGCTGAAGGCGCCTTTCAGCAGATCGCCCATCGCCAGGCCCAGCGCCACGGCCATCGTGTGCTGCTCGGCTCTCAGGGCGTTGGCATGCTCTTCGGGCAAACGGGCCAGCGACACGCCCCGCAACGGCTCCAGCGGCATCACTTCCATGCGCATGCGCCGGCTCATGAACTCAATCAAGCCTTTCAGCTTGCTGCCGCCGCCGGTCAGGTAGATCCGGTCAACCTTGATGTCCCGCAGCTTCGTCTGCTGCTTGCTGAAGAGCACCGCGTTTTCCAGCGCCGCGCACAAAGCCGCTGCTTCGCGCACGAGCGCGCTGGTGATCTGCCGCCGGCGCTTGTCTTCCCGCGATTCAAAAGTGGGCGGCGGCAACTTAACGGTTTGAGAACTGCTCTCCGGGCCCGCAGCCGATTTCTGTTCCGCGCCTTCGGGCATGGACAGCGGCTCCGTATCGTCCAGGATGACTTCGTCCACCGGCGAGGGCTGCAGCACGAGCCCGTCTTTCGGAGCAGCCGCGGTGGCTTCGGGCTTGGCTTGCATAGCCGATGGCGCGGGGCGAGTCCCGCCGGAACTCGAAGCTCCGGGAACAGCGCCGAGATTCATCGCGCCGGAAGTCGCCGGAGTGGATCCTGAAGCGCCCGGCGGAACGCCGCCGGAGCGAGGCAGCATGGTCGTCGCGCCGGCCTGGCGGGGGACGCGGCCGGTTCGCCCATGGGCGGAAATATCAAAGGTGATCTCGGCGACCGTCTTCTTCAGCTCCTCGGCCTCGGGAAGTTCCAGCTTCAGTTCGTCCGCCAGCACCTGTGTGAAGCGTTGCCCAGCGCCCATGATCGTGCGCGCAAAGTACAGTCCGCCGCCGCGGCACAGCAGGATCGTCAGATCGTCGGCGCCAATGTCGGCGACGAGCACCGTCTTGTCCGAGTCAAAGCCGTGGCCATGATAGTAGGCGTTGTAGAGCGCCAATGCTTCCAGATCGATCTCGACTTCGCCCAGCCCCGCCGAACGCCCCACCGACAGCAGATCGTTTGCCGCGGCCTCGCGCAAGGTGCCGATCATGACGGTGTACTGCCCGCCCGTCTCAGGAACGTCGAGGATGTGATAATCGAACGTGGTCGGTTCTTTGTCCGCCGAACGCTCGTTGACTTCGTAGCTGGCCAGCATCTCCAGCCGCCAGGGCGGCACCGGCGGCACTTGCAGGTAGCGGATCGACGTCGTCTTGCCCCCCGCGCCGATGCGCCGGGTGTGCGCCTTCAAGCGGGCGGTCTTCACCAGTTGCTTGAGCTTCACACCCAACGCCAGAGTCTTGTCCTGGCTGTCCTCCATGTGGCCGAGATCGCCAATGGGCAACGTGCCGGCCGCGACCAGTTCGACCACGCCCTTGCTGTTGCGCGAAAGCACGACGCCCTTGATGGCTTCAGCGCCCAAATCAATACCGACTGCGGTGGCCATGGATGCTCCCTAACTGAAGGTCTGGAGTCCGGAGTCCTGGGACTCGCGAAAACCAAAGCGCGCGACGGGCGCTGCAAAACTCGAAAACAGTGGCTGCTCAGCATAGCTCTCCAACCTTGTGCCGACAAGCTATACATTCGCCGGAGAGTTCTAACAGCGCGGGACGGAAAAGGTTACCGTTTCCCTTAAAAAATAGACCTGCGGCGCCCGTCAATTCAGAACGCCCAAATCGGAACAGATGTTCGTAGTTCGTGGTTCATGGTTGGCGCAAGCCCATCCGAACTCGTGAACCACGAACCACAAACCATGAACCGGACGTTAGGGCTTTCCAATCCCGTAATACACGAACCCCTGCTCCCGGACGTAGTCCGGACGATATATATTCCTTCCATCAAAAACCACGGGGGTCTTCAGCAGCTTCTTCACGCGGTCCCAGTCCGGCATGCGGAACTCGTTCCACTCCGTCGCCAGCACCAGAGCGTCCGCGCCGTCCAGCGCGCTATATGCGTCCTTTGTGTAGGTGACCTTGTTGCCCAAGACTCGCTTGGCCGTCGCCATGGCTTCCGGGTCGAAGCACTGCACCTTCGCCTTCGCCGCCAGAAGCTGTTGGATCAGCGCCAGGGCCGGAGCTTCCCGCACGTCGTCCGTCCGCGGCTTGAATGCCAGTCCCCATATCGCGAAGCGCTTCCCGCTTAAGCTGCCGAAGTGCTTCCGCATGCGTTCGATCAGGATCAGCTTCTGTTCGTCGTTGACCTGTTCCGCCGCATCGACCACTTTCATTTCCAGGCCGTGCTGCTTGCCCGACTGCACCAGCGCTCGCGTGTCCTTCGGGAAGCACGACCCGCCGTAGCCGATGCCCGGGAACAAGAACGCGCTGCCGATGCGGCCATCCTTGCTGATGCCCATGCGCACCAAGTCCACGTCCGCGTTCGTTTTTTCGCACAGGCGAGCGATCTCGTTCATGAACGAAATCTTCGTCGCCAGGAATGCGTTGGCTGCGTACTTCGTCATCTCCGACGACGCCGGGTCCATGCGCATGATCGGCGCGCCAGTCCGGCAGTAGGGTTCATACAGCGTGCTGAGAATCTGCCAGGCCTTCTCATCTTGAACGCCTAACACGACGCGATCCGGTTTTAAGAAGTCCTCAACCGCCGTTCCTTCTTTGAGAAACTCCGGGTTCGAGGCGATGCTGAACTCGCCCTTGTAGTGCTTGCGGATTTCCGCGGCGATCTCTTTGTGAGTGCCAATCGGCACCGTGCTCTTCGACACAATCACCTTGTAGCAGTCCATGCGCTTGGCGATTTCGCGCGCCGCGCTGAGCACATGCCGCGTATCCGCCGAACCGTCTTCCGCCGGTGGGGTGGGGAGGCACAAAAACATTACCTGCGCGTGAGCGACCGCTTTGTCGTAGTTGGTGGTGAAGCTCAGGCGCTTCTCGCGCAAATTCCGGCTGAACAGATCGAACAGCCCCGGCTCGAAGATCGTCAGTTCGCCCTTGTTGAGCTTCGCGACCTTCCCCTCATCGACGTCCAGGCCGACGACGTCGTTTCCGATCTCCGCGAAACATGTTCCCGCGACAAGTCCGACATAACCCGTGCCAACGATTGTAATTCGCATAGCGCGCCTCAGCCCCGCAGCGGAAAAGAAAAAGTCCTGAGCGCCGAACTCAGCACTCAGGACTCAGAACTCAGCACTTCAGTTCGTTACGCGATGACTCCCCGCTTGACCAGGTACTCCGCCGTCAGCACCGCGCCCTTCGCCGCGCCCATCTTCGTGTTGTGGCTCAGGAGCACGTACTTCACGCCGTTGGGCAGAACGTTGTCGCTGCGCAAGCGGCCGATCACCGTCGTCATGCCGTCGTTGAGTTCGCGGTCCAGCCGCGGCTGCGGGCGGAAGGGCTCTTCGGTGTACGAAACCAGCTCCGGCGGCGTGCTGGGCAGGCCGAGCTTGATGAACTCTGCGTACTGATCGCGCCACGCCTGCTTGATCTCATCCAGCGTCGCTTTTTTCTGCAAGCCGACGAAGACGCACTCCGTGTGGCCGTCGATGACGTTCACGCGCGTGCAGGTGCAGGAGACGTTGAACGGCGCCGGGACGATGGTGTCGCCGGTCAGCTTGCCCAGAATCTTCTGCGTCTCGGTCTGGACCTTTTCTTCTTCCTTCGGGATGTACGGAATCACGTTGTCGAGAATGTCGTAGCTGAGCACGCCCGGGCTGCGGCCGGCGCCGCTAACGGCCTGCATGCTGGTCATGATCACGCTGCTGATGCCGAAGCGGTCGTACAGCGGTTTCAAGCTGAACACCAACCCGACGGTCGTGCAGTTCGGGCCCGGCGATACAAAACCCTTCCAGCCGCGCTTTTTCTGCTGCACCGCAACGAGCGCCGAATGGTCGATGTTCACGCCCGGCAAGAAGACCGGCACGTCCGGCTCATAGCGGAAGGCGCTTGCCGTGCTGATGACCGGCACGCGCTGAGCGTACATGGGCTCGACAATCTTCGCCGCGTCGCTTTCGATGGCCGTGAAGACCAGATCGATGTCGTCCAGCACCAGCTTTTCGGCGTTCTCAACGGGGATGCTCAAGAATTCCTTCGGGCAGGCCTCATCGCAGAACCAGCGCGTCGCGCCCGAGGCTTCCTTGATCGCGTCGCCATACTTCTTGCCGGCGCTGCGTTCAGACGCGGCGAGGCGCTTGACCTCAAACCACGGATGCTGCCCCAGACTGGTCAGGAATTGTTGGCCGGCCACGCCGGTCGCTCCCACGACCGCCACGCGCCGCCGCTGTGTGTTCGCCATCGCTGTGCTCTCCGTTCTTTGCCACAGAGATCACAGAGGACACCGAGAAGAACCGTCAGAAATCTCTGTGTTCTCTGTGATCACTGTGGCCAATCTCTTAAAACAAACGCCGAGGCAACCCCCGGCGCGAAAACTCCACAAAAGTTAGCCCGGCGCGGAGCTACAGTCAACATCAGACTCCTTGCCTACCCACCCAGGGGTGCACGTCGCTGAATGCGCATATCTAAATAGCCGAAACCTCTCTTAAAGGGAGGGATGGGCTAATGACGAACAGCTACGACGAAGGTTTGGCGGCCTTTTTAGCGGAGGCGAAGGTCGCGTACGAACAGATGTTCAAGCCCGAGCGGCAGGCTGAGCTGCGAACCTTCAGCCAACGGGAGCTCTGCGTATACGAGGAAGGGCGGCGCTTGTCGCGGGCCTTGCTAGCGGAACACTTGGCGCATCAACTGCATGAGTCGGCACCGCGAAAGCAGACCGCTGAATGTCCGCATTGTCAGCGGGAGTGTCGGGTGGTGAGCCAAGATCTGGAGGTGCGTCCAGTTAGTACGCTGGTGGGTGACGTGGCGTTTCCGCGCGCCAAGTACCGCTGCAAACACTGCCGGAAGTCTTTTTTTCCCTCTGGACATTAAACTGGAATTGGGTTCATCGCGCCGCAGCCCCGAAATACTGAAGCGTATTGTTGAGCAGGGGGCCGACAGTCCATCTTTTGAACATGCCAGCCGCCAACTCAAGCGCCACCTGCGGATCGATATTGGCGATAAAGAAGTCGAGCGACTCACCGAACAACTTGGTCGCCACTGGGCTGAGGCGCGGGACAAAGAAGTCGAACAGTTCAAGCAGAACACGCTGCCTCGGTCGCACGCGCAAGCGCCCGATGCCGCAGCGGTGATGGTGGATGGCGGGCGCACACAGATTCGTGAAGCGGATTCGAAACCGGGCGCGCATCAACCGCACTGGCGTGAAGTCAAGTACGGCAACTTGGCGACGATCGCTTCGCGTCCCTGCAGCCTCGATCCGCAACCTGAACCCCCGTCCAAACTGCTGCAGCCGGATCGCGTCAAGAAGTTGGTGGACCAGCTCAGCAATCAGGCGGTGCCAACGCGAAAGTCATCGGCGCCTGCAGAAACGCATCCTCGCCGGCGACGACAAAGAAAAAAGCTGGTGCCCCGTATCACGCGACTGATCACAACCTTTGTCGCTACTCTGCAAAACGCGACCGACTTCGGTTACATGATGGCTGCCGAGGCCCACCGGCGCAGCCTGGACCTGGCCAAACGCAAAGCCTTCGTCTGCGACGGACTGCCCTACAACTGGACGATCTATGAAACTCATTTTCGAGCTTGGGGCTTCACCCCCATTCTCGATTTTCTGCATCTGGTTGTCTATCTGTACGCGGCCGCGCATGCACTGCATCAACACCAGAACTGGCGAGCTTGGCCCTGTTACGAACGCTGGCTGCGCTGGGCATGGTCAGGCAACCGAGAGGCGCTTCTGGCGGCACTGCAAGCAGCCAGTGCCACCGTGGGCTTGCCGCCCAAGAACGCTGCGGAGCAAGACCACCGCCTGATTATCGCTCGCGCGTTGGACTACGTGACTAACAACTACGATCGCATCGACTATCCGCGCTATCGCAAGCTGGGGCTGCCCTGTAGCAGCGCGCCCGTCGAATCCACGGTCAAGCAGTTTAGTCGTCGCCTGAAAGGAACAGAAAAGTTCTGGCTGGAGGGTGGCGCTGAGGCCGTCGCGCAAGTCCGGGCCGCATGCATAAGCCAAGATGGCCGCGCCGCAGCTCTCTGGCAACTCCCCCAACCCTACCGCGCTTACGGTCTCAACTGGGCACGCATCGCCGCGTAACCACAACATCCAGCGACGTGCACCCAGGTGCCTGGTGTCTTGTGCCTGGTGGGCTGGTTTCACCCCCGTCTTAGCGTTGATAGATCGGCAGAAACCGATATGGCACGCCTAGTATCAAGATCGCAAACGCCGTGTCCGCTGCCGGCGCGTGGCTTTCACCTCGGCCCCCGGCCAGGAAGCTGCCGTCGGAATCCTGCCGGGCCAGGAGCGCGTCCCGAATCTTGGGATACCAGCTCTGATAATGCTCGTCGCCCGCCTGGTACATGACCTGCATCGAATAATAATGCGCATAAAAGTAATGCTCGGCCTGCTCGAACTTCTTCACATTCTGGGAAAGCAGATAGTTCAGGCCCTGTTGAGCCTCCGGGCAGTCGCGCTGTCCGCACATGTACAGACTCAGCACCCCCGCCGCCGTCCGAGCGAAGCCCGCGCCCTGCCCCGGCTTGGCCTGATACATGAAGCCGCCGTTCTTCACCGCGCAGGATTTCACGTACTTGATTGCGTTCTGAATCGTCTCCTCCGGGACCGCGATGCCGGCCTCCTGCGCCGAAGCCAGCGCGACGGCCTGCATCACGGTCGCGGAAACGTCCGCATCCTTGCCGTCCGGCTGATAGCGCCAGCCGCCCTCCGGATTCTGCGCCTTCACGATCACGTGGACGGCCTTCTTTAATGTCTCGCGAATTTCGTCTTTCCGGCTCGACATGCCCCACGCTTCCGAAAGCGCCAGCGTCGCCAAGCCGTGCTCGTACATGCTGGAGCCTAAAAAGCCGGACGTGCGGCGAGGCGAAAGCAGATAATTGAGCGCGCGCTTGAGTGGATCACCAAACGGCGGCTTTTCAGGAAAACTGCCTTGAACCATAAACGCCATGAGCGCCAGCGAGGTACTCGCGACCGGAAACCGCTCCCCAATGCTTCCATCCGGCCGCTGCTGGTCCAGCAGCCACTTCAACCCCTTGTTGATTGCCGCCTCGGTCTCCGGACTAAGCTGCGCCACATCCACGCGCTCAGCGGCAGTCAATTCAAAACTCAAAACGCAAAACGCAACACTAAGGACGGTTAGCAGCCGCTGTTTCGCCTGTTGAGTCTTTCTTTCTGAGTCGCTTTTCGATTTCACGCGCAAGCACCGCTAACCAGACTACCAGACTACCAGACTACCAGACCACCAGACCACCAGACACCAGACGACCACTCCACCACTCACCACTCACCACTCACCAATTCACTTCTTTATCTTCGAAATCGCCTCAAAGTAATCGCCCAGCACATCCCGATATTCCAGCGGCAACTGATTCAAGTACTTCTGGTTGATTTCGCTGCGGCCTCGGTTGCCCGTGCTGTTGGCTATGCCACCCTTGCCGTCTTTGTTGCCGCTCGCAACGGCATCGCTGCCTGGACTGGTGTTGCCCTTTCCGTTTCCGCTGCCCTGTCCGGGAGAACTCTGACCCTGTTGTCCCTGTCCCTGTTGCCCCTGTCCGGATGCCTGCGCTTGCCCTTGTCCCTGTTGACCCGACTGCTGCCCTTGTCCTTGCCCCTGAGCTTGCTGTCCTTGCCCTTGTCCCTGCTGCTGAGACTGTCCTTGACCCTGCCCCTGGGCTTGTTGGCCCTGACCTTGGCCTTGCTCAGGTTGCTGACCCTGTCCCTGCCCCTGTCCTTGTTGAGCTTGCCCTTGCCCCGGTTGCTGGCCTTGAGCCTGCTGTTGGCCTTGCCCCTGGCCTTGCTCCTGCCCCGCCTGGCCTTGGCCGGGCTGTGATGCATCCGCCGCGTGTGCCGCATCGCCGGCCGCTTTGTTGGCCGCGTCTTGCGCCTGCGCTTGAGCCTGCTGCAGCGCGGCCTTGGCCTGATCTTCCGCTCCCGCCGCTTGCTGTGGCTTTCCGGCATCAAGTGCGCCGGCCGCCTGCTGCATCGCCTGCGCCGCGTTATCGAGCGCGTTCTTCAGTTCGCCCTGGCCCTGGTCTTGAGCTTGCGCGGACGCCGCTTGAGCCTGCCCTTTCAATTCGTTCTGCGCGTCCGCCAAGGCCTGCTGCGCGCCTTGCTGCTGCTGCCCCGCGGCCTGCTGCTGATTCTGTTGTTGTCCGTTTTGTTGATTCTGCTGCGGCTGATTCTGTTGAGCGCCCGCGTTCGGTTGCTGCGGCTGATTCTGCTGCGCTGCGCTGGGCTGCTGAGCACCTTGTTGTTGATTTGGCTGGGGCTGGCCTTGCTGGTTGTCGGCCTGCTGCTGCGTCTGTTGGCGCACGACGTCTTGCTGCTGAGCGATCTGGCCAATCTGCGAAGCTAGTTCCTTCAGCGCCGCCGCTTGATCGAGCTTTTCCTTAGCGCCCTGAAGCTTGTCCGCCGCCTGATTGGCCTTTTGCTGAGCCTGCTCAAGCGCCGCGATCGCTTTCTGCTGATCCGCGTTCGCCTGTTGAGCGTCGCCTTTCACCAGATCGCCGGTCGCGGCCGACATCGCCTCAGCAGCCTTCTGAACATCCGACTTGATCTGCGCGTCGTCCGCCTTGCCCTTCACCGCCTGCGCATCTTTGGATAACGCATTCTCGGCGTTGACTTGCTTCTGCGCGCTCGCCGCGTCCGTGGTCGCCTGTTTCACATTCTTTTGCCGCTCGGCCAACGACTCGATGCTGCGCGCCAGATCGCGCGCGTCGGCCGCTTGCTTGTCGAGCTGTCCGGCAAGCTGTTCGTTCTTCTTCTCGGCCGCCGCGGCTTTGTCCACTTGCTGCATGGCCTGCTTCAGCAAGTCCTCTGTCTTCCGTTGAGCCCCCACGCCCGCCGGCGTGGCCGCTTTCTGAATGAACAACTCCGCCTGCTTCGAACTCTCCGCCGCGCCTTGCACGGGCTCCTTTATGGAGGAAGCCGCCGCTCCAACCGCCGCGTCGATCATGCTCAGCGCCTGCCCCAGCGCGCCGGTGATCACGCCTTGCTTGAGTCCATAGCTTTCCGCGACTTTCGCAATCGTGGCCGTCTTGTCCCGTTCGTACTCGCTGCGCAGAGAGGTCTGGTTCTTCAAAATCTCGAGCAGCACGTCGCGAAGACTGCGCAGGCCTTCGGACGCGCTCGCCTTCGCCAAGTCGCTGCCCAGCACGCGCAGCATTTCACGCAACGAGGCCAGCGCCACTTCCTGGCTGCGCACCGCTAAAGGCACATCTCTCAATCGCAGCGCGCGCGTCGCTGCATCGATCGTCTCCGGCACTTTTTGTGCAAGAAAAACCTGCGTCGCTTGCTCCAGGCTGGCTTTCACCAGCGGCGGATGATCTTCGCCGCGCTGCTGGTCCAGCGCCGCCTTCATCTGCTGCACTTGGCCGCCCAGATCGCTCTGCCGCCCGGTCAGCTTTTCCGTCGGCCCGCCCGTGGGAATCGCACCGCCTCCTCTAAGAGGGTTCGGCGCCGCCAGCGGCGTCTGCGGCGGCAGCGCGCGCGTGTCGTTCATGATGGAATCCTGCGTGGCGATTGCGGCCTTCAACGTCCGGACCAACTCCGTGATCGCGGCGCGGTTGGTGCTCGACCGCACCAGCGTTTTCATCACACCCAGCGCCGCACTGATGTTCTTCTGCGCCTCGTCCACGTGCGGCAGCGCTTTGTCGAGTTTTTGCCACGCCTGCTTAAGCTGCGCCGCCGCCGCCGCGATGTTTTCCGTATTTATGCGCTTGAGCTGCTGCAGCGTCTTGTTGACTTCCTGAAGCTGTTCGTTATCGACCTGATTGGCTTGCAGAGCCTGCTGTATTTCCGTCAGCCGCTTGACGACGGACGCCGCCTGCTCCTGGATCGCAAGCTGGCTCTGTTCATACTGGCGAATCTCCGTCGCGCGCTCGGTGAGATCGCCGTCACTTGGTTGCCCAGCGTGCGCAGTGCAGAATACGCTTAATGCGAAAATCATGCAGACGGGGAGACGGGGAGAAGGGGAGACGGGGAGAAACAGTGGGCGCGAAGACATGCCTGTGCCTGCGAGCTTTTCGTGCGAAACACCCACGGCCTATCCTCCCCCGGGTCTGGCCTATTATAAGACGTACACTGCGCGTTCAAGGCTGCACAGCAATCCACCAATTTCAGGCTTCCGCTCCTGTGCCCTGAACCCTGGACCCTGAACCCCGAACCCCGAACCCTTCTTTCTGGACTCTACAGACTACTTTCCGAGTTTCTGCCTCAACTCCTTCAGCCCCTTCGAATCGCTTTCCTCGCTCTTCATCATCATTTCCAGCTCGGCATTCAGCCGCTCGCGTTCGGCGCGCACGAATTCCAAGTAATCCTCGGGGCTCATGATCGTGACGGTCTGCGCCTGCGAACGCGCCCAGTGTGGGCCTTTCGATCCCGGATAGTTGTCGCTGACTTCGATGCAATAACTGAGCACGTCGCCGACCGACAGGTTGGGTATGCCGTCCTTCATGCGCCAGAGCGTCTGGCCTTCGGCCGGATTGGCGGACAGCGCGCCCAAATCGCGGCGCTGTTCCTTGCCGTCGGATTTCCAGAAAACCAGCCGCGCCTGCACCAGGCCGTAGTCGTCGCTGGCCTTGTAGCGGATCGGGACTTTCCAGTTTACGGTCGCCTTCTCATCGGCCTCAGGCTGCAAAATGTCCACCTTCGGCGATTCGTCCGGCTTGATCTCGATCGAATACTCCAGATCGTCAATGAAATCGAACGCGTAGCCCTTCGGCGTCCAGCCGAAACGGTAAGCGGCCCCGACGCTTTTGTCAGCTCCGACACTCCTGTCCGAAATGGGAAGCGTCGCCACCGTCCACTTTACGATCGCGCTGACGCCATCGGGAGCAAGCTGCACGGCTGGCGGAGTGCGGCGCGAATCGGCAATCACACGCAGACGCGCGAGCGGCGTGTCGAAGACCAGTCGCCATTGGATCTGCGTGCCTTCGAGCACGTTCAGGTTCAGCGTCTTGTCCTGCGTCTCGGGCCCGCGGCCAGTGTACGGCGGCGGTGTGCACGTGACAGCAAACTCCTTGACGCTCGGTTTGGCGACGACCTGGACCGTGAAGGGATCACTGCTCGAATCGCCCAGCACGAACGCGTACGAGAAGGTCTTGCGCGCCGATTCCACCCGATAATGGAAGTTGCCGCGGTCTTCGCGCACCAGCGTGATCTCGTCCCCGCGTTCTTCGCCCGAAAAGTGAATCTGCAATGTCCCTTCGCCCGGCACCATCCCCGACGCTCGGAAGCGCAGATCGAGGCTCGCGCCCTGCGGCACGATCGCGTCGGTTTCGAGCACCTCGATATGCGTGCGCGTCGGGTACTTCGCGCGCGGATCCTTCAGCCGCAACAGCGCCGCGCGCGCGAAATCCATTCGGGCCAGTCCACTGAACAGGAAGACGCACGCCGCCGCTGCCGCAGCCAGATACAGCCACTTCAGGCAGGAGAAATCGACGACCGTTTCGAAATCGAGCGGCAATGCCGCCTGCGTGGCTTCCTCGCGCAGAGCCTCCACCATTCGGGGCGAAGCGGAATCCCCCGCCATGTTCGGCTGAAGTTGCACGTACGAGATCAGCCGGCTGAGCAACTCCGGATGATGGCGCTCGACCTGAAGCGCCACGCGCACTGGATCGAAGCGCCGCAAGTGCCGCCACCACTGCCGCCACAGCGTTGCGATCCCGCCGAGCCCGACGAGGCTGAGCATCGCGATGCGTCCCGGCCACGGCAGGCTGAGCATCCAATCCAGCAGCACGTAAACCGGCAGCCCCAGCAGCAGGCAGACGCCAAGTGCGCAAAAACCCCGCACGTGCGCCAGCGACCGCTCCCGCGCCCACGCGCCGCGCAACTTCAGATCGATTGGGCCACGCTCAGACATTTTCGCCTACTCGCAACGATGCTCTTGGCTCTTAGCTCTTGGCTCTTGGCTCGCAAGCGGATTCGGGATCGTAAAGTCCAAATGACATCCGTTCACCCTTGCGCCTCAGCACCCAGCACTCATTAGTCAGCACTAGCTTCTCCGCACGGGCAGCCAACGGCTAACAGAGGCTGCCCGTGGCACAACTGTCAACACAGATCGTTCTTTCGCCGCAGCGCCCACTCCAGCCCTGCGCATACCAGCACCAGCAAAAACAACGGCAGCTCAAGCTTCTTCTCCGTCCGCACGCTGCCGGTCAATTCCTCGCCGCTTAACCAATCGGGCAGCGCCATCAAATCGCGAACAGCGAAAAACCGCCCGCCGGACTGCGCCGCCATCTGCTGCAACAACGCTGCCTGCATCTCTGGTTGCTGAAGTTCGAGCGGCCGGTTGACGACGCTCACCTCCAGAATATTCGAGTCTTTCTTCGCCGCGCCCGGCGCGCTGAACGACACCACGCCCACGCTCGTCGGGACGTAGTAGCCGTGATACAAGCCGGGGCTGGCGGGAACCGCCTGAAGCATAATTGTCTTTGCAGCGGGCTCTTTTCCGGCCGGCACGGAGGCCGGCGCTACCCCACCCGTGCCACGTTCAACAACTTCTATCGCGAACTGCGGCGTTTTGAGCGGCTCGAAGACCTCGTTGTGCGCGTTCACCGAAATCTGCACACGCCCGCCGAGCTGATAATCCTTCTGGTCCGTTTCCACGTTGATGCGCTTGTTCTCGCCGAGCAGCCGCGAGAACGTCAGCACCTGGATCGCCTGACTCCAGAATTTCGCGTGATAGCGGTCGCCGCGCTTGAACCGCAGCCGCCAAAGCTGATCGGTGCCAACATACATCGACTTGCCCGTGCCGTAGCGCTGCCACGCGATCAGCGGATACGTGCGGTTGCTCTCGCCGGCGCCGATCAGCGGCACCGAAACCGTCGCCAGCGTCGTCGCTCCGGTTTTCAGCGCGCCCAGCCGCGGCAATTCGTACATGGGCGTCACCAGCGACCAGATGCTCTGGCTGATCGCCACGTCGTCGTCCAGCCGCATGATCGCGCTGCGCTCGCCTTCCGGCGTCAGGCGCAGCTTCAGCGTCGGCGGCACGATCATCCAGCCGGCGCCGGCCGGCACGGAGGCCGGTCCCACCCCGCTGAGTTCCACGGGCAGGATCTTCTCGATAGGCGTTCCGGCGTACGCGCGCGGAGTGTAAAAATGCCCGGCGATCATCAGGAACGACGCGCCGCGCGCACGTACCATTTCCTCCAGGCGCTCCATCTGCTCGGTGGTCAGCTTCTCGGGATTCACGTCGCCGAGTATGACCATGTCGTACTTGTACGCCTCAGCCGCCTCTTTGGGGAACTCGGCCAGATAGCGCTCGGAACTTTTCGGCAACTCCGGGTCGCCTTCGCTCATGATGAAGCGCACGTCCAGCCGCGCATCGCGCAGGAGTACCTGCCGCAAGTAGCGATATTCCCAGCGTGGACTGCCTTCGACGTACAGCACTTTGACTTTCTCGTCCGTCACGCGCAGCGATTGCTGCAGCGCGTTGTTGTCGCGATTGCTTTCGTCGTCGAATGGCGGGACGGAGACTTCGAGCAAAAACGTTCCGATGTCTTTCGGAGCGATGCGCAGCTCCTCGATCTGCACCGCGCCGTTGAGCGTCACCTTCTGCCGCGCGAGCACCTGCCCGCCGACTTTCACGATCACTTCGGTCTGCCGGCCCGGATAGCCAGTGGATTCGATCTGCGCCCGCACCGGCATTTCGTCGCCCGCATGAGCCACTTCCTGCGCGGTCATCTGGCGCAACGCGACGTCCTGCGTCTCAGCGACGCCCAGCCCAATCGTGTAGATCGGCGTGCCCGACTTGCCGAGGCGGCGCGCGATCTCCACGGGATCGACTCCTTTGTTGACGCCGCCGTCGGTGATCAGCACGATGCCCGCCAGGGGCTGGCCCGCGTGCCGCTCCAGCATCTCCTCAATGCCCGTGCCCAGCGCCGTGCCTTCATCGCTGGCTTGAAGCTCCTTCAGACCCGCCAGAATCTGCCGCGACGTCTCGGGGCCGTCCGCCGGGATCTCCAGATTCAGGCGCTGAAGTTTTTCGCCAAAACGATACAGGAAAACGTCGCAGCGCTCATGCAGGCGCTCCAACAGCTTCAGTTGCGAATGGCTGAGAATTCCCTTCGCGATCTCCATCCGCGTGACCTGCGACCCGCGTTTGGCGATGTCGTCGCACTTCACCGGCGCGCGAATCTTGAACGCAAGCTGCTCCAGCGCCGCCGCGATTTCCATCTGCCGCGTGGCAAGACTTTCCGCGGTAGGACGGGCGTCCCTGCCCGTCGGCGCGGCGGGCACGGAGGCCCGCCCTACCTCAGACTGCAACTGCCGCTGGCGGGAGATCAGCGTCGTCAGCGGCGGCAGAGCTTCGCTCGGGCAAGACTGGCTCAAGTCGTGCAGCACGCCTTCAATCAGCGCTTGCGTCTCTCGCGCGGCCACTGGCTTCGACGCCAACTCCTGGCCCGCTCGATGCAGCAATTGCAGAGCACGCTGAAGCAGCGTGTCGGCCGTCGAGTTCGGATACTGGACCTGCCCGATGGCCAGCGCCGCTTCAGCCACGGCCCAACCGGTTCGCCGGACATCCTTAATGCCCATGCTCAGCGATGCGTCGCAGAGGACGACAATGGATTTTCGAATTTGGACGGAGTGCTCGCTGATTGAGATGGGATCAAACAGCAGCAGCGCCAGTGCAATGAACAAGAGCGTTCGCAAAACCGCCCACAGCAGCCGCTGAAAAAACGAAATGCCTTTCTGGCGGAAGTAGAAAAAGAGCGAAAACGCAGCGGCGGCAACAACGATGAGCGCGAGCGTCCAGGCCGGACAGGGACGATTCAGCTTCCACTCCCAGTAGGTGAGCGGTCCGGGTTCGGCGGCGGCGAGGAGCAGCGCTGGGATCATGGTTTGCGCTGCTCCGAAAGCTGCTCTTGGCTCTTGGCTCTTAGCTCCTGGTTGATCGAAAAGCCTGAGATGGTTTCGACAACTTTCATGCGCGAGAACCAGTGCGCGAGGAGGAACTCGATCAAAAACGCGGCGATGGCCGCGTAGAGCATCGGACGCCACAGCGGCACGCCCGTGCGCGCAGTTTGCAGCGACTGCGTCAGCGCGCTTGGGTCGCCTTCCACGATCTGCAGCGGAAGGCCGCGCAATGCCGCCGTGAGCGATTCGCCCTGCAGACAGCCCACGGCCGATTCACGCACGTCCACGTTCACCGGCAGGCGCGTGGCGGCGGTAGGGCGGGCCTCCGTGCCCGCCGCTTTGCGCTCGTTGGCGGGCAGGGACGCCCGCGCCACTGCTTCAATCGTGTAAATGCCCGGCAAATCTGTTTTCGCGACGGAGACCATCCGGCGGCCTTCGCCCTGAAATGTCTTCAGCGTGGTGGGCTCGCCTTTCGGATCGGTGAGGAGCGCCTGATCGCCCGCAAAATCCGCCGGCAGCCGCGCGCTGATCGTTTCGCCGACGATATACGGCCGCTCCGACTGCTGCTGCGTGAGTTCCGTCACGGCCTGGTGCAGCAGAACCGGAAAGAACATCGATTTCGGCAGATTCGTCCACTGTTCGTCCGCCGTGCAGTTGAAGAACAGCACCTTGCCCTGCCCCACGTCGCGCTCGGCCAGCAAGGTAGCGCCGGCGTCCCTGCCGGCCGGCACGGAGGCCGGCGCTACCCCCGTTTCAAAGCGAAGGATTTCGCGCACGCCGGGAGCGAGCGTGATCGGAAAGCGGCGATAGAACAGCGGCTCGCTGAGCAGTTCCTTGGGCAGCGCGCGCAGGTTCTGCGAAAGGGCCCCGCCCGTCGGACTGACTTCGAGCGCCAGCGCATTGTCCTGCTTGATCACATCGCCGATCGGCGCGCTCAATTCGCCCGGAAGCAGGCCGACCTTTCCAAACGACAGGTTCGCCAGTCGCGCATTGATCAGATCGCCGGCGAAGAAGATCAGCCCGCCGCCCCACGCCACATAATCGTGCAGTGTCTCAAGCAACGGCGCCGGAAGTTCGGGCACGTTGGCGAGGATCACAACCTGATAGTCGAACAGCCGCACGCTGCCCAATTGCGTGCGCGAGATGCAGTCCACCGAAAGCCCGCGCGACGCGTTCTTCGCTTTTCCGGGTGCAAGCGCGACGGCCAGATAACGGCTGTCACTGGTAGCGCGGGCCTCCGTGCCCGCCTGCTTTGCTTCGGCGGGCAGGGACGCCCGCCCTACTGCTACCTGCCCATCCACGCACAGAATGCGCAGCGCGTCGCGCACGTGAAAAACGGCGTAGCGGGTGTTGTCGGTCGCGAGCGGGTCTTCGGTAATTCTGGCTGTCGCGCGCAGCGGGCCGCTGCTTTTCAGGCGCGCGTAGAGGAACACGGGCACGGTCTGGCGCGGCGGGACCGAAACGGTTTTCTCATCGACGACACTGCCTTCGATCGCCAGTTGCACGCGCACGCCGTCTTGTTTTTGCTCGCCCGTGTTGGCCACTTCCGCCAGCACACGGACCATCTCGCCTTTGATCAGGTGGCCCGAGAGCGCGCGCAAATCGGTGATGGCGAGGTTCTCTTTGCCGTCATCGCCGCAGGGCAGAAGGAAGACGCGGCCGAGCCCCGCCATGTCCGAAACGCGCGTGCGAGCTTCCTGGGAGGGGTCCGCCCAGCTTTGTTTCTGCGCGTCGCTGACGAGATAGCACTCACGGTCGGGCACGTCCATGTCGCGCAGCGCATTGAGAACGGCATCGAGGTTCGATTCGAGTGCGAGCGGCTCCGGCAGGACTTCTGCCTTTCCGAGCAGGCCGGCAACTTCCTGCGGGTTGCAGTTGATCGAGCGATACAGCAGCCGCGGCCGCCGCCCCATCAGCAGCACCGTCAGGCGCGTGCCGGGCGTGACGTTTTTCAGAACATCGCGGACGAGTTTCACGCCCCGGTCGAAGCGCGTGCTGACGCCCGCCTGGTAATTCATGCTGAACGAGGCGTCGAGCGCGATGACCGTTCCGAGCGCCCCGCCGCTGGTCTTCGCGCTGAAGAAACTCGGAATGACCGGCCGCGCGATTGCCAGAGCCAGCAGCAGAATCGCCAGGCAGCGCAGCACTAAAAGGAGGATGTCTTCAAGGCGAACGCGCCGCGAGCGCGTGGTGACGGCCTTGCGAAGCAATTCCATGGCAGCCCACTGCATCACCGGCGTGCGGTAGCGGCTGAGCAAATGGATGACGATGGGAACGCCGATCCCGGCCGCGCACCAGAGAAGGATAGGCTGCAGGAAGGTCATCGGGCGCTCCCCGCGGGTTTAGGGTTCAGGGTTCGGGGTTCGGGGTTCAGGGGCGGCTTGTGATGGCCCAAAGTCCTGCATGCATGATTCATTCGTTGGACCACGCGCAGCCTCTCGGATGCAGAAAACAAAACCCTGAACCCCGAACCCTGACCCCTGCCGTTACCTCGCTGCCAAGAATTGCGACAGCACCGCTCCCAGCGGCCGGGCGGTGTTGACCAGCACGTATTCGGCGCGGCAGCGGTCGCAGGCTTTTTTCACGCGCGCCAGCAGCTTGTTCAATTCTGCCAGATAACTTTCGCGGATGCGCTGCGGATGCGCGACCAGATCTTCTTCGCCTTCCATGCCGCGGAATTTCCACGAGCCGCGCATGGGAAGCTCAAGCTCAAACGGGTCGAGAATCTGAAACACGATCACGTTGTGGCCTCGGTAGCGAAGGTGCTCCAGCCCGAGCAGAAAATCATCCACATTGTCGAGCAGATCGGAGAAGAGAATGACGAAGCCGCGCTGGCGAACGCGCCGGGCAAACTCATGCAAAATGGCGCCGACATTCGTGCGCGGTTCCACGCCCGTGCCTTCCAGTTCGACGGCGATATCCACGATGATCTGCGTCGTGCTTTTGGGCTCGATGTACTTGCGCAGTTCCGAATCGAAAACGGCCAGCCCGACCGAATCGTTCTGCTTCACGACCAGGTACGCCAGCGCCGCGGCGAGGTGCTTCGCGCAATCGAGCTTGGAGAGTTTGCCCGAGGCATAGTTCATCGAGGAGCTGGCGTCGAGCAGCAGGTGCGCGGTGAAGTTGGTCTCGGCTTCGAAGAGCTTGACGTAGTAGCGCTGCGAGCGGCCGTAGACGCGCCAGTCGATATCCTTGATGTTGTCTCCGGCGATGTACGCGCGGTGCTGCGCGAACTCGGTGCTGAAGCCCTTCAGCGTGCTGCGATGCATGCCCACGCGCACGCCTTCCACGGCGCGTCGCGCCAGCAGTTCGAGCGCGCTGACTTTCTGGATCAGCGCGGGATCGAGGTAGCGGCGTTTAGCCTGCGCGCTCATACAGCCTCTCGTCAGCCGGAATGGTTTCGAGCAGCCGTGTGACGATATCGTTGGTGGTCACGCCTTCGGCTTGCGCGGCGAAGTTTGTGCCCAGGCGGTGGCGCATCACAGAGGGCGCGACGGCTTGGATGTCTTCGACGGCGACGTGGAATCGGCCTTTCAGGAGCGCGCGCGCCTTGCCGGCCAGGATCAGATTCAGGCTGGCCCTCGGGCCGGCGCCGAAGGAGATCCAATCTTTGATGAACTGCGGCGCCTTGGCTTCGGCGGGGCGCGTGGAGCGCACGAGCGTCGCCGCGTAATGAAAGATGTGTTCGGCCGCGGGAACTTTGCGTACGAGCTGCTGCAGGTCGAGAATTTCCTGGCGCGAAAGGACGGAGCGCTGATCGGGCTCGACGCTGCTGGTCGCCGACTTCATGATCTCGATTTCTTCGTCCAGCGACGGGTAATCGACGTTGATCTTGAGCAGGAAACGATCGAGCTGCGCTTCAGGCAACGGATACGTGCCTTCCTGATCGAGCGGGTTTTGCGTGGCGAGCACGAAAAACGGCAGCTCTAGCTTGTACTCGGTGCCGCCGAACGAGACATGTTTCTCCTGCATGGCTTCCAGCAACGCGGCCTGTGTCTTTGGTGGCGTGCGGTTGATTTCGTCGGCCAGAACGATGTTGGAGAAGATGGGGCCTTTCATGAAACGGAAGTTGCGCTGCCCGGTCGCGGGATCGTCCTGCAAAATCTCGGTGCCAGTGATGTCGGCGGGCATTAAGTCGGGCGTAAACTGAATGCGATGGAACGAGAGCGACAGCGTGCGGGCCAGCGAACTAATCAGCAGCGTCTTCGCCAAACCCGGCACGCCTTCCAGGAGACAATGTCCGCGCGCGAAAATGCCGATCATGACTTCTTCGATCACTTTCGATTGGCCGATGATCGATTTGGACAGCTCGCGGCGAATGCGTTCGAACGCGCTCTGCAGCCGCCGCACGGCTTCGATATCGTCTTCGTTCTTCGGGACGGGGGTAGCGCCGGCGTCCCTGCCGGTCGCCGCCGGACCATCGTTTTTCTCTGCCGGCACGGAGGCCGGCGCTACCGGCAGTGGCGTTCCGTTGGCATCGACCAGCACTGGTGCGCCGATCACGCCGCACTGACATTTGATTTTTTTCCCGATCATCTCGGCTTTGATGCGGTACGTGCGTCCGCATTCACCGCAGCGGACGAGCTTCTGTTCCGTGGTTTCCACTCGGGCGGGTCCTCCTGGGAACTGCAACGTATCTTAGCGCGTGCTGAGCCGCTGTCTAAGACGCCTTAGCAGTCACCAGTCATCAGTGATCAGTCGCCAGCGCCTGGTTGTTTATTTTCAGCGCTAAACGGCCGGGTCAGGTTTAGATTAACGATGCAGGTGTGACCGGCTGTGCGGGCGCGCGGTTGACATTCACAGCGGTCAACCCCGTGCAACGGCGTCAACGGACAGGTGCCCATGCGCTGGATTGTCCTCCTTTCCCTCTCCTCCCTCCTGCTTGCGGTTGCAGGGTCTTGCGCAGAGGAGGCGCAGCCCACTGCAACCGCAGGCGCCCTGCCTGCATCAGCAGAAAAACAAAAGCCCGAGCCGCCACGACGCGTGACGGTTCGCTGCCGGCTGGAGTATTACACCATTGGAATTCGCGACAACGAGCCCGGGCGGTTCGTTTCGCCGGACGAGCGGATCGCCGATCCGTGGAAAGTGACCGGCGCCGTGCTTTACGTGGCGGAAGAAAGCGAATACGCCGGGAAGCTCATCACGGTTCGCACGAATGGTGTTGAAGCGTTTTCGGACTTGCAGAGCGGTTTCGAAATCACGGTGCCCGTTTCGGCGATCGGCAAATGCGATTTCGCGCACTTCATCAACGAACTGGAGCCGCAACCGGCGCGTCGAAGCGAGGCCGAGGACGAGGAGATTCGCCGGAGGATTCGCTTAAGGCCGCGCAATGCACCGCCCACGCGTGTCGAAACCGTGTGCCAGATGTTTTGCTACGTCGGCTTCGCCTCGGGCCAGCAACCTGGAGACGTGTTTTATCACCCCGCTCGCGCTGTTGGCAGTTCGCAGCCATACGGAATGATTTTTGTGATCACGCAGCCGCCCGAACACGCGGGCAAGGCGTTCAGCATGCATCACGACGGCCTGCAGGCCAGCGGCGACGCCTACAAGATGTACAAGCCCGGAAAGCGCTACCGCATGGCGGTCAACGCCGCCGAAATTGGCGAACTGCGCTACCACGATTGCAGTTGCCGCGAGCGCGAAGAGGTCACCGAAGAGCCGGGAATGTGACTCACTTCCCTTCCCACGTGAAATCGTCAAACAGCGTCACGCTGTCGGCCTTGGTCCATAGCCCGATCGCGCCGGCGTCGGCGAAGTTGGCGTCCTCGATCTCGATCACCTTCGCCCCGTTCAGGCTGACGGTGAACTTACTGGCCTTGAAATCGACGCGCAACGTGTTCCAGGCGGAGTGATCGAACTTGGCGTCCTGGTACTTGAGCGTGTTGCGTTTGCCGTCTTTGGTGAAGTAGATCGAGACGTTATCTTCCAGCGCGTTGGCGCGAGCGACGTAGTAGTTGTTACCATCCTTGAAGCGCCAGACGATGCCGGCGGCCTGGTCGTCTTTGCCGGAAACGGGCTTAAACTTCACCTCGACGAAACCATCCTTGATCGAAATATCCTTCTTCACGCACCACGGATACTTTCCCTCGGCCGATTGCTTCAGCGCATTGGGCTTGCTCGGCGCAGTGACTTCGGCGACGACCTCCCACTTTGACGCGCCGTCCCCGGTCACGCCGCTGGTCCAGCCCGCGGGCGCTTCGCCGGCCTTGTCTTTATCGAAGTTGATGGTTTCGGCACGAACGCTGAGCGCAACGAGAAGCAATGTAAAAAGCACGAGTGTGGTCTGCACTTTTCTCTCCTTTATATAGCCCTGGCAGCAACGTTAGCCTGCGGGGCACGAAAAGCAACGGGTCGGGCCAGGCCGTCGCAAACCCAAACAACTATTACGCAAAAGCGCAGCGCCCGCGCGCGGCGATGGAGACTATATGACGGCGGCGGACGACGCAAAACCCGGTCGCGCGGGGTAGACGATGAAGGCACATCGCTGGCAAACTTGGATTGGAGGCAGACCCATGGCGCGACTCATTGCGGCAATACTCAGCGCAGTTGTGACGTTCTCCGCGTTCGGCGCGGCGGAGGCGGTAAAGATCACGACGGACAAGACGGTGGATTCGAGTTCGCTGGAGTCCATCATCAAGGACGTGTACCGGCTCTCCGGTGCGAAGACGAACGACGAGAAGGCGATCGCCATCTACGATTATCTGCACCAATCCATTTTCCATCTTGCTTACCCCAATGAGAAAGCACCGCAAAGCGTTGGGCCGCTGAAAGTGCTGAACGTCTACGGCTGGGGCCTCTGCGGCGGACAGCACACGGTCTTGAAGTCGCTGTTTGAGACAGCGGGTTGGGATGTGCGCTACCGCGGCTGGCAGGGACACACGACCATCGAGACTCAGTATGACGGCAAATGGCACTACTTCGATGTGTTCCTGAAGTGCTACTTCTGGAACAAGGACAAGAGTTCCGTCGTTGGGCAGGACGACATCAACGCCGATGCTTCTCTGGTGCTGGATGGCGCCAAAGACGGACGTGTGCCGAAGAACAGCTATCTTTGTTGCGGCGACGACGCGCCGGGCATTGTCAAAGGCTGCAAAGGAACGAAGCCGAACGCGATTTCGAAGCATGAGGACGGCTGGGCGTCCGTCACCGGCCGAGACCAGAACTACTCCCCGCTGCTCACGCTGCGCTCCGGCGCCGCGCTGAAACTGGAATGGAAGAATGAGCCCGGAATGATGGTCGCCGACGGCGCGAAGGGCGGCGCGCACACCTGCGGCAACAAGGACTATCGCCATGATCCCGTGCTCGGACCGCTGTACGAACACTACGGCCCGCGTGCGTATGCAAATGGCTCGTTCACCTACGCGCCAGACTTCAGCAAGGCCGCAGACGTCGCGGACATCGAACTGACCAAAGTCAAAGCCGACGGCGGCAAGCTCGTCGCTGACGGCCAGGGCACCGCAATTTTCAAGATGAACTTGTCCTATCCGTACGCGAAGGCCCAACTCGACGCGACGTTTGAGGGCGAGGGAAAGCTGTCGATCTCCAGCGATAGCGGCAAGACGTGGCAGACCGCCGCGGCTGGCGACATCTCGGCGCAAGTCCGGCAGAAATACGACGTATGGCTGAAGGCGGAGTTCTCCGGCAGTTTGAGCAAGTTGGCGCTCAGCGCAACGATTGAACATAACCGCGGCGTTCAGCCGTATCTGTTGAATGGTAAGAACACGATCACGGTCGCAACCAAAGACAACGCCATTCCCGTCGGGGGAACGCTGACCGTGACTTACGCCTATCAGGAAGCGACGGCTCCGGCCAAGCGCAACCAGTACAATGGCGCGGGCATCACGTACGGCGAGACGAAGACTGTCTCAAAGGAAATCACCAGTTCGCCCTGCACCTTCGACATCGATGTCGGCGGCAATACTCCGCCGAAGATGCTCTATATTGAGCGGGCGCTGAAGGGGAAGTAGGGGCTGGTAGTCTGGTGGTCTGGTGACTGTGGTCTGGTGAGCAGGAGGGGAGTATGGCGGCCGAAGGTTCCAAGAACGAGTGCTACGATCCGAATTGCGCGTGCTACGGCGGCGTGCCAAGGCGCGACTTTTTGAAGCTCGCCGGGCTTGGGTTGACGGCGGCGTGGATTGGGCGGCCGGTGATCGCCGGGCCGTTCGAAGATAAGGAATTCGAGCAGCTCGTTCCGTCCGACAAGAAGCTGAAGCCCGAGTGGGTCAAATCCATCTACGAGCGCGGCGAGCCCACGGTCAATCGTGGCGCGGAACTCGAGAAGATCGGCATGCCCGTCGGTGGAATTTGCGCGGGGCAGCTCTATCTGAACGGCGATGGCAAACTGTGGCATTGGGATATTTTCAATCTGCCCCAGCCTGGGAACTTCTGCAGCACGGGCGGAGTAAACTACAAGACGCCGCCGAAGCCGGAGTCGCCGATCGAACAAGGTTTCGCAATCAAGGTGACCAGCGGCGGAAAGTCGCAGGCACGCAGCCTGGATTCCAAGGGCTTCAAGCCGGAGAACATCGGCTTCAAAGGCCAGTACCCGATGGCCTTCATCGACTATCGCGACGATGAAATGCCGGTGACCGTCGCGCTCGAAGCCTTCTCGCCGTTCGTTCCGCTGAACGTCGCCGATTCCGAACTGCCCGCGACGATCATGCGCTACACCATCAAGAACATCGCCAAGGAGGCCGTCGAGGTCGAAGTCGCCGGCTGGTTGGAAAACGCGGTGTGCTTGAACAGCGGCAAGTCGCATCTGGGCAGCCGCGCCAATCGCGTGTTGCGCGAACAAGGCGCGACGATCCTGGAGTGCACGGCGAAGGCCCAGCCGAAGGAAGAGCAGCCGGCGAAGCGGCCAGAAATTGTGTTCGAAGATTTCGAAAACGGTTACGGCAACTGGAAGGTCGAAGGCGAAGCATTCGGCACGGAACCCGCAACGGGCGCGTTCCCAAATCAGCAGCCGGTGAGCGGCTATGCGGGCAGGAAGCTGGTCAACAGTTACCTGAAAGGCGATGACTCGACCGGCAAGCTGACCTCGAAACCTTTCACCATCGAACGCCGCTTCGTCACGTTCCTGATCGGCGGCGGCAAGCAGGCTGGCAAGACCTGCATCAATCTAGTGATCGATGGCTCGAAGGCGCGCTCCGCCACGGGCCTCGACAGCGAACAACTCCAGCAGAATTTCTGGGACGTCAACGACCTGGCCGGCAAGCAGGCCTGCATTGAGATCGTCGATGCCGCGACCGGGCCATGGGGCCACGTGAACGTCGATCAGATCGTCTTTGCCGACGAAATCCCCGGCGGACTGCTCGACCTCGATAAGCAGGACGACTACGGCTCGCTGGCGCTGGCGGTACTGGGCGACGGCAAAGAACATTTCGGGGCTCTGAAGGTGCCGGAGAACCCCGCGCAAAGCGTATTCGATCAGAACCGCGACCGTAAGGGAGCGGACGAGGAGCAACGCGCGCCCTTTGCCGAGAAGCTTATCGGCGGCGTCGGCCGGAAGTTTACGCTCGCGCCCGGCGCTCAGGCCGATGCGACATTCGTTGTCGCCTGGTATTTCCCGCAGCCGCAGCGCAAACGCTTCACGAGTCTGGTCGATGCGCCGAAGCTGAAGAAGTCATACGGAAAGCGCTTCGAGTCGGCGACGGCGGTGGCGAAGCACGTGGCGACGAACTTCGATCAGCTCGCCGGTCAGACGCGGCTGTGGAACCGGACGTGGTACGATTCGACGCTGCCGTACTGGTTCCTCGATCGCACGTTCATCCCGATTTGCACGCTGGCGACCAGCACGTGCTACCACTTCGACAGCGGCCGCTTCTACGCATTCGAAGGCGTCTACTGCTGCGACGGCACGTGCCAGCACGTGTGGAATTATGCGCAGTCGCTGGCGCGCATTTTCCCGGAGCTTGAACGCGATCTGCGTGCGCGCACGGACTTCGGCACCGCCTGGCACGACAACGGCGCGATCGATTACCGCGGCGAGTACGGCCGGCATGTAGCTCACGATGGCCAGTGCGGCGTGATCCTGCGCGCGTACCGTGAACACTTGACCGCGGCCGACGACAGCTACCTGAAGCAGTGCTGGCCGCGCATCAAGAAATCCGTCGAGTTCCTCATCGGTTGCGACGGCGACGAGAACGGAATTCTGGAAGGCGAGCAGTACAACACGCTGGATGCCGCGTGGTTCGGGCCGATGGCCTGGATCAGTTCGTTCTACATCGCCGCGTTGAGAGCCGGTGAAGCGATGGCCAAAGACGCCGGCGACACCGACTTCGCGGCGCGCTGCGCAAAGATCGCTGCCAGCGGCAGCAGCGAACTGGTGAAGTCGCTCTACAACGGCGAATACTTCATCCACAAGCCGGACCCCAAGCATCCGCAGGCCACGAACACGAACGACGGCTGCCACATCGATCAACTGATGGGCCAGGCCTGGGCTCTGCAAGTCGGCTTGCCGCGCATCGCGCCCGTAAAGGAGACGCTCTCCGCGCTGGAATCGATCTGGAAGTACAACTTCACGCCTGATGTCGGACCGTTCCGCGAGAAGAGCAAGATCAAAGGCGGGCGCTGGTACGCCATGGCCGGCGAAGGCGGCCTGGTTATGACGGCCTTCCCGCGCGGCGGCGCCGAGAAGGCGAGCGGCAAAGCGTTCGCTTACTATTTCAATGAAGTGTGGACCGGTCAGGAGCACCAGGTCATCGGCCACATGCTGTGGGAAGGCATGACCGAAAAAGCGATGATTCTCGAACGCGTGCTGCACGACCGGCATCACGCCTCGCGTCACAATCCGTTCAACGAAGTCGAGTGCTCCGATCACTATTCGCGCGCAATGTCCAGCCACGGCGTGTTCACCGCTGCGTGCGGCTTCGAATACCACGGCCCGAAAGGTTATGTCGCCTTTGCGCCGCGCCTGAGCCCCGAAAATTTCAAGGCCGCGTTCACGGGCGCGGAAGGGTGGGGCACGTTCAGCCAGAAACGAGAAGGCCAGTCGCAGCGCGCAAGCCTCGACCTGAAATGGGGCAAGCTAAAGCTGAAGACGATCGCGCTGGAACTGCCCGCAAACGCCAAACCCGCGAAGGTCACGGTGACGGTAGGCGGAAATGCCGTGGCCGCGCAGCACGCCGTCGAAGGCTCGCGTGCAATGATCACGCTGGCCGAAGCCGCGAATTTGCAGGCCGGGCAGGTGATGGAAATTGCGCTCGCATAGGACCACGCCACGACTTCAACACAGAGACACGGAGGACACAGAGGTCACAGAGAAAAGCTATAAACAGAAGTAGACTCTGTGTTCTCCGTGTTCTCTGTGCCTCTGTGTTAAAGTCGTGAAGTTCCGCTATTGAAGCTCGATAACCAACCCGTCGTAACCGAGGCGGATGCTCTCCGGCAGCCTCGCTTCCAGCACGCGGTGGTCGACTTCGTGCGCGATGTGCGCGAAGTACGTGCGCTGTGGAGCGATCCGGTCGATCGCGGCCAGCGCTTCCGGCAGATTCATGTGCGTGGGATGCGGCTTCTCGCGCAGCATGTCCAGCACCAGCGTGTGCGTGCCTTTCAGGCGCTCATACGTCTCGGGCGGAATCCGCTTCACGTCCACGCAATAAGAGAGGACGGCGCTGTCGCCGCAGGTGATGCGGAAGCCGGTGGTCGCCATCACTTCGTGGTCCAGCAGCAGCGGCTCGAACCTCAAGCAGCCGATTTCGAACGACACGCCGGGCGTGATCACCACTGGCTTCAGCGACGGCAAGCCCCAACGCACGTTGAGGTCCTCGCCAAAGACGTAGCCGAAGCCGCGCTTAAGTCCCGCGATAGTCGCGGCCGTGGCCCAGCAACCCAGCACCTGTTGCTGGATCGCGTTGTAACGCCGCACGTCGTCGATTCCCACCACGTGATCGGCGTGATGATGCGTGAAGACGACGCCATCCAGACGCGCGACGTTCGAACGGAGCATCTGCTGGCGAAAGTCGGCCGACGTGTCGATCACAACGGTTGTCGCGACCGTTCCGTCCGAGTCGTATCCGCGCACCAGAGCCGAGGAGCGCAGGCGTTTGTTGAGACTGTCCGTGGAAGCGCAGACGGCGCAGTTGCAGCCGATGGTCGGCACGCCGACCGAAGTGCCGCTGCCGAGGAATTCGAGAGAGAGCTTGGGCATGGGTCCGTTGTCAGTGGTCCGTTGTTCGTGGTTGCTGTTCACCACCCCTTGAGTTCATCGATATCGAACACCGGCCCGTCCTGGCAGACGGTGCGGCGCGCCAAGCCGGTCTTCTCGTGCGGGGATGCGCCGTCCACCACGCACGCGCGGCACACGCCCACTCCGCACGCCATGCGCTGCTCCAGCGACACGCGGCAGGGCAGGCCGAGCCTTCGAGCCACCTGTGCGGCCGCGCGCATCATCGGGTCTGGGCCGGCGGCGTAGATCCCCGCTCGCACACCTTTCAGCGGACCGGCGAGGAGGGCCGTCAGTGCGTCTACGCCCGTTCCACGATGCCCCGCGCTGCCGTCATCGGTCGCGCAATGCAGCGTTCCAGGCGTCTTGATGATGTCCTCACGCACCAGTTGGTCTGCGCTGCGCGCTGCGAGAATCAGATGCCACGCCGGCCCCACCGCGAATCGCCTGAAGAAGAACACCAGCGGCGCGACGCCGCTTCCGCCGCCAACCGCGACGTGTGCATCCACATTCGGGATCGGCTCGAAGCCGCGCCCGAGCGGCCCGATAATCCGCAGCGGCAAAGCCGGCATGTCGGCTCCCGACGTCTGCCCGACGGCGTGCCGATGCAGAATTTCCGTGCCGCGTCCAGCCACAAAATAGAGCAGCTCAATCTCATCGCCGCGGGCATCGAGAATGGCCAGCGGACGCGGCAGCAGGGGTTCGCCATTTCCGGCGGAAGTATCGGGTGCGCACGCCAGCATCACGAACTGTCCGGGCTGCGCGCGTCGAGCGATTTCCGGGCAACGCAGCCGCAGCAGAAAATACCGCGACGAAGCCGGCTCGTGCGCCGTAATCTGAGCACGGGTCTGAAGAAAACTCGCGGCCGGACCGTGGCAGGTGCATGCATCATTCATGCGCGCCATCTTAGCAGAGCCCATTGCCACCGAGAAAGTGAAATCCCGCAAGGGCCGCGACGCTCACCCAAGTCACTGCTTTAGGCCATGGAGAGCCTCTCGCGCGCAGATTGAATTCGCTTGCGCAGGCAAGGAACAAGAGCTAAGCCAAGAGGCGAGACCACCACATCCGGTTTGGACCGATACCATGGACCGTACTCCACTGTACCGCCCGTTGACTGCCGCCGACATTCCCTCCGCGCAGCGCCTGCGTCAGCAGGCCCACTGGAACCAGAGCGATGAAGACTGGCGGCACCTGATCGAGATGGATCCCGAAGGCTGCTTCGCCGCCGAACTCGATGGGCGCATCGTCGGCACGGCCACGGCAGCTCGCTTTGAACCGGCCAGCGGCCCGGGTTCCTTCGGCTGGGTCGGCATGGTGCTGGTCGATGAAGCCTGCCGCGGCAAAGGTCTCGGTTCTGCGCTCCTCACGCGCGCCATCGATTACCTGCGAAATTGCGACGTCGAAACCGTGAAACTCGACGCCACGCCGATGGGCCGCCCCGTGTATTTGAAGCAGGGCTTCCGCGACGAATGCATGCTGGAGCGCTGGAAAGGCATCCCTGCTCTGAATGCCGCGGACGCTCCTCCGTGCCCGGGAATCAGGCTCGCGCCGGTCAACTCACACGATCTAAACTACCTCGTTGGCTTCGATGCTCACGCGTTCGGCGCGCAGCGCCGCCAAATCCTGGCATCCTGGATGCATGCGTGGCCGGAGCGTTCCATTGGCGCGTGGAATGGCTCGCGCCTTGTCGGATACGCGCTGGCCCGCCGCCGGGCGAACTGGCCGCAAATCGGTCCGGTCGTCTGCGAGACTCCGGAGATCGGGATCGCGCTGCTCGCCCGAGCCTTCGAACTCGCCGCCGGCCGGGAGGTCGTCCTCGACCTCTTCAGCGAGAATAAGTGGTCTATCGAGCTAGCCCAACGCGCCGGCCTGACTCAGCAGCGCACGCTCACCCGCATGTATCACGGTCCGAACGCCAGCCCTGGCCACCGGGAACAGCTTGCGGCGATTGCGGGGCCGGAGGTGGGATAGCAGTAGGCGGTGAGCAGGAGGCAGGATGCAGGAGCGACGGGGACAAAACACCCTACGTTGACAGGAAGGTGGTCGCTCGGTCCCAGGGAGATTGCGAGGCGGGTGGGAGTTTCGCATGCGCTGCTGACACGCAACGAGGCGTTCCGGCGGGCGCGCCGGATGTACTATGAGCCGGTGCGGAAAGTGATTCGGCGTGGACCGCAGCGCAGTGGTGCGCACCACGTAACGCACCAGAGCTGATCTTTCTGATACCGTTGGCGTAAACGTTTATACAAAAACAGGCCCGTGCTAACGCACCAAAACGAGCTAATAGTAGATAGTCACAAATTCAAAATGCAAACGTCAGAATTAGCGCGACAAACGAGCACGGACGAACACGGACGAACACGGACAGGCACAAGCGAACAGAGATGAAGAGAATCTCTGTGGCCTCTGTGTTCTCCGTGGCTCTGTGTTGAAGTCGTGAAAACGCAAAACTGAAGGGGGGTGCAGGATGATCGCTTCGATCGGCGGGGAGAAAGTGCGGGTTTGCAATGCGGTGGCGGAGGAGACGGAGAAGCGCTTGGCGGCTTACCGGCGGGAGAAGGAGAAGTTTGGGAAGCATCCGGCGTGGCGGCGGGTGACGGGGTTCACGTTTCCGGCTGAGGCGGAACTGACGGAGACGCAGCGGCGCGAGGGGTTGCAGGATCTGGTGAAGTGGATCAAGGGAAGGGCGAAGGACGGACGAACTGCGAACGCCGAACGCCGAACTTCGAACTTGGATGAAGGAACGGCGAACGGAACACGACTTCAACACAGGCACAGAGTTCACAGAGTTTCTCTTAGTGCTATTCCTCCTCTGCGCTCCTCATGTTCTCGGTGACTCTGTACGGCTAACGCTCCAAATCCTCGCTTCCTGCGATGATCTCGCTTGCCTGCTCGCGCCTATGGCGCTTTTCGGCCGCTCCCTTACGGTCGCGGTTCTGATTCGCGCGGCCGAGCAGTTGTTTCGCCCCGTCTCCGCGTCCCCCCGTCTCCTCGTCTAGTTCTATCGGCCCTTTTCCCAGGGGTAGAAGCCAGCCTCGATCTCAGTTCGCAGCGCCAATGCGCCCGTGGGGCAGGCGCGGCAGCATTCCGCGGCGGCCTTCTTCAGGCCCTCGGACAGCGTCCCGTTGAATGGCACGCTGACGTGGACGTTGAAGCCGCGGCCGATATAGGTCAGGCCGAGTTCCTCTTTGGCATCGCCGGCGATCTGGATGCACAAGCCGCACGCGATGCACTTGCCGGGTTCATAGATGACATCGCGTCCCTCGCGGAGCGGTTCGAGGACGCGCTGTGTGCCTTTGTAGCGGGTCTGCGAACAGCCGTAGGCATCGGCGTAATCGCGCAGCCGGCAATCGTCTTTTTTGCGGCAATCGCAGTGAATGCAGCGCAGAGATTCGGCCTTGGCTTCCTCGGGGTTGAAGCCGCAACTTCCGCCGCCGCACGGTTTGTTGCGATCGCCGGTGTTGCAGCCTCCGCAGATCAAGTGGGTGACCTCGTCGCGTTCGAGTCTGCCCATTTTCGAAACGAACTTTTGCGACTCGCCGGTGATTTCCTTGCCGGCCAGATACTGACCGATCGAGACGGCCGCGAGCTTTCCGTCCGCGATCGAGCGCACGGCGAGCTTGCGCCGCCGGACCATGTCGCCACCGGCGAAGACGCCTTTTATCTGCGTCTCCAGCGTGGTGTGGCTGACCGGCACCTTGTGGTCTGGCGCCGCAAAGCCCAGCGCCTCCGCTTCGCCCGCCTTCAGTTCTCCGATCGCGAGAAACACAGCGTCAAACTGCTTGCGCAGGTCGTCGAAGGAAATGTCCGAGCCGATGCGCGTTTTCATGCGCAGTTCCGCGCCGAGCTGCACGATCGTGGCGATTTCGGCGTCGAGCACGTCTCGCGGAAGTTTGCTTTCGGGCACGGTGTAGCGGAGCGCGCCGCCGGGCTTTTCGTGATGGTCGAAAATCGTGACCGCGTGGCCATCCTGAAGCAGGTACGACGCAGCCGCCAGCCCAGCCGGTCCGCTGCCGACCACCGCGACGCGCTTGCCGGTTGCGGGCTTCTTTTCGGGAATGTACGGATCCTTGGAGGAGAGGTCGGCGTCGGCGACGTAGCGCTTCACCATGCAGATGGCGGCGGGGTGATCGAGCGTTCCGCGGCGACAGGATCGTTCGCACACTTCCGGACAGACGCGGCCGAGCACCGCGGGAAGCGCGATGTCGCGCTTGATTGTCATGAGGGCTCCGCGCAGGTCGCCGGCGGCGACTTGCCGCAGCATCTGCGGGATTTCCATGTGCGCCGGGCAGGTCGTGTTGCACGGGGCCAAGCAGTCGCCGTGGTGGTCGCTGAGAATCAGTTCGAGCGCCGTCTTTCGCACCGCGTGGACTTCTTTGGTTTCGCTTTCGACTTTCATTCCGTCCTGCACCGGCATCGCGCAAGATGGGACCAGGTTGGGATTGCCGTCCACCTTCACCACGCAGACCAGGCAGGAGGTCTGCGGGCGGCAGCCTTCGAAGTAGCAGAGCGTCGGGATGTCGATGCCGAGTTTGCGGGCAGCGTGGAGCACGGTGCTACCTTCGGGCACCTCGACTTCACGGTCGTCTATGGTAATCCGCGCCATCATTGCCTCAAAACAAAGTGCGAAGTGTGAAGTTCGAAGTGCGAAGTGCGGATATCAGCCTTACTTCGACCTTCGTACTTCGTCCTTCGAACTTTTTTACACCACTTCCACTACATCCAACGGGCACACCTGCCGGCACGCGTCACAGCGCGTGCATTTCACGGGGTCGATCACGTGCTTGACGTACGGCGTCAGTTTGATGGCATCGACTGGACAATGCTGCGCGCAGAGCGTGCAGCCGTTGCAGCCGTCCTTCACCTGATACTTGATGAGCGCTTTGCACTTTCCGGCGGGGCAGCGGCCGGCGAGGTGCGCTTCGTATTCGTCGCGGAAGTATTTGAGCGTTGTGAGCACCGGGTTGGGCGCGGTCTTGCACAGGCCGCACAAACTGCCGACCTGGAGCATTTTGCCGAGGTGTTCGGCTTCGGTCAGATCGGAGGCCTTGCCTTTGCCTTCGCAGATGCGTTCGAGAATGTCGAGCAATCGGCGCGTGCCGAGGCGGCCGATGCTGCACTGGCCGCAGCATTCGTTTTGCGCGAAGGAGAGGAAGTAGCGGGCGATGTCCACCATGCAATCTTGATCGTCCATCACGACCAGACCGCCCGAACCCATGATTGCGCCGATCTCGCGCAGCGTTTCGTAATCGACGGAGGAATCCGACAGGCGCTCCGGCACGCACCCGCCGCTGGGGCCGCCGATCTGCACGGCCTTGAAGCGCCGTCCGGGCGCCACGCCGCCGCCGATTTCTTCGACGATCTGGCGGACGGTAATGCCCATCGGCACTTCGATCAGGCCGCCGTTGCGCACTTTTCCGGTGAGCGCGAAGACTTTCGTGCCTTTGCTCTTCTCGGTGCCGAGTTTCGCGAACGCCTCGGCTCCGTGGCGGATGATCCACGGGACCATCGCGAGGGTCTCGACGTTGTTCACGCAGGTCGGGCAGTCCCACAGACCCTTTTGAGCCGGATATGGCGGACGCAGGCGCGGCATGCCGCGGCGGCCTTCGACGGATGCGATGAGCGCGGTCTCTTCGCCGCAGACGAACGCGCCGGCGCCTTCCTTGACGCGCAGCTTCAGCGAATAGCGGCCGTCGCACATCTTTTCGCCGAGAAAACCCTGTGCTTCGAGGCGTTCGATGGCAGCCTTCACGCGCTGCACGGCGAGGGGGTATTCGGCGCGGATGTACAGAACGCCTTCATGCGCGCCGATGGCGATGGCGGCGATGGACATGCCTTCCAGGACGCGGTACGGGTAGGATTCGAGGATCATGCGGTCCATGAACGCGCCGGGGTCGCCTTCGTCGCCGTTGCAGATCATGAACTTGCGCACGGTGGGGCCGGCGTCCCTGCCGGCCGGCACGGAGGCCGGCACCACCCCGCCGGCCGCTCGAGCCACCGTCCATTTTCGGCCGGTCGGGAAACCTGCGCCGCCGCGGCCGCGGAGGCCGGACTTTTCGATCTCGGCGATCGTCTTTTCGGGGCCGAGGTCGGCAAGCGTCTTTCGCAGAGCGCTGAAGCCGCCGCGCGCGATGTACTCGCTGAGGTCGAGGGGATCGACGCTGCCGCAGTCTTCGGTCGCGAGGCGGATTTGTCTGCCGAGGAAATTCGAGACCTGCTGATCGCGCGCGTTCAGTTCGTGTTTGCTCAGCGCGGTTTCTTCTTCGTCGGAAAGCAGCCAGTCGAGCAAGCCGCTCAGCCGGGCTCGCGCGGTGCGGAGCAGACTTCCGCCGCTGAAATGGCGCTCGATGATGCCGCGGACTTCATGCGGCTGGACTTTGGAGTAGACGACGCTGTGTGGCACGCTCGTGAGCGGCGCCGTGTTCTTGGCGCCGGTCTCGTGCGTGTCGCACGCATGAGCTGACGCGAAAGGATGCGCCAGCGCATGCGTGCCACCGGCGAGTTTCGATGGTTTTTCGGCGGGCTTGCCGGCGCCATCGGGCCAGACGATTTCGATCAGCGGAGTCTGGTGGCACATGCCGACGCAGCCGACCTGGCGGACGGTGGCCTTCACGCCGGTTTCGGCGAGGGTCTTTTCGAGTTCTTCGCGGACTTTCTCGCTGCCGTTCGCCACGCAGCACGAGCCGAGGCCGACGCGGATTTCCGGAACGTTGTCGCGCAGAACCGGCGGATGCAACGCGGGCGCATCTTTCCGCGCGGCTTCCGACGCGAGGAAATCCTGGAGCATTTCGGGCACATCGTTGGGCGAGATGTGGCCGTAGGTGGATTCATCGATGACGACGACGGGCGCGAGGGTGCAGCAGCCGACGCAGTTGACGCGTTCAACGGTGAAGGTGCCGCTGGCGTCGGTGTCCTGGCCTTCGGCGAGCTTCAGCGAGCGTTCGATCGCGCCCTGGACTCGTTCGGAGCCTTTCACGTGGCAAGCGGTGCCGTGGCAGACGTGGACGATGTGTTTGCCGACGGGTTTGTGGCGGAACTGGTTGTAGAACGTCGCGACGCCCATGATGTCGCTGGGCGAAATCTCGGTCGTCGCGCAAACGCGCTTGAGGGCTTCCTGCGGCAGATAGCGGAAATGTCCCTGCAGCGCCTGCAGGATGCCGATGGTGTTCTCGCGCTTGCGGCCGACGCGCGCGACGATTTCGTCAACGGCCTTCATGTCAACCGGCTCAGCAGCGGCCTGAGCGCACTTGCATGCATCGCCGCAGGGATGGGTAGCGCCGGCCTCCGTGCCGGCCGTTTTGGTTTCCGTTGCAGGCGCGCTCATTCCTGAACTCCTTCGCGCTTGCTCTTCTGCGTTTCGCGCTTGATCTCGCGTTTCTCTTCCTGAAGCTGGCGTTTCTCTTCGCGCGTCTCCTTGCGCTCTTCGCGAACTTCTTTCTTCTGTTCCGGAGGCTCACTCTTCTTGGGCTCGGCATCGGAAGGCGCGACCCCTGACCCCTGAACCCTGGCCTCTGAACCCTGCCCTTCCCCGATGCACACAAGTTTGCAGGCGATGTGATTGTTCTCCTTCATCACCTTCGTGCGGATGTACATGCGGCCGCCGGCGAACGCGGGGCACGTCACGGTCTCAGCGCCCATTTCGGCCCTGCCCATCGCCTTGTAGGTGCTGCCCAGCGCGGCAAAGAAAACCGTGCCGGTTTCCTTCGTCGTGATCATCAAGCGATCGCCGATGATCGTGGGCGAGCTGTAGCACATGGGGGAGTCGCAGTGATTCGGGCAGCCGCATTTCTTTGCCGTATCGGGGGCGTAATCGTGTTCGTATTTCTTGGCGCCGGTCGCGGCGTCGAAGCACGTCAGTACCCCGCTGGAGGTCAGCAGCCAGACGTTTTTGCCATCGGTGATGGGGCTGCAGGCGTCGGGCAGATTGTCCTCGGCGCTCCACGCCAAGTGGGTCTTTGTCACCTCGCCGCTGCCATCGGGCTTGATGGCGAACAGCTTCATGCCTTCTTGCGCGACGAAGACTTTGTCGTTGCCAAAAACAGGGGACGGCGCGACCTCGCCGCTATCGCAGAAGAAGAACCAGAGCAGTTTGCCATCGGCGGGGTTGTAGGAGACCACGCGCGGCTTGGCGAAGGTGATGAGCTGATCGCGGCCCGCAGCGGAAATGATCACTGGCGTGGCCCAGCCCATCAGCCAATCGTCCTCACACTTTCGAGAGACCTCCCAGACTGTCTTTCCGGTGGACGAATCCACCGCCAGATACTTGCCGTTCTGGTGCTGATCGTACGGCACGATCACCAGATTTTTATAGGTCACCAGCGAGGCAGCGTGGCCATAAGGGTTTTCGGGCAAGCCGAGGTTTCGCGCCCAAATCTGCTTGCCGTTGTAGTCGAAGGCCGCCAGATCGCCGTTGGCGAAGATCACGTACGCGCGGTGGCTGTCGCAGGCCATCGTGGGCGAAGCGAAACCGGTGTCCTTCATTACCTTTGGAATCTTTCCGCCCGAACCGGCGTCCACTTTCTGCCGCCAGACGATTGCGCCCTTCGCTGCATCGAAGCAATAAACTTCGCGCGTCTTGTCGTCGGCGCCGCTGAGCAGGACGCGATCGCCCCAGACGATGGCCGAATTGGTGCCGGGCAGGGGAATGTCTGTCTTCCACAAAATGTTCTGGCCGGACTTCACGTCCCATGTCGCGGCGTAATTGCCGGCGGGCGCGATTCCGGAGCCGTCGGGTCCGCGGAAGCGCGGCCACGGTGCGGGCGGTTCTTCGGCGATCGTCAGTTCAGGCCCGGGAGCTTTGCGGCCGGGGCCGAGCGCCAGAGCGGCTCCGCCCGCGAGCACTAGTACGCTCAGCACACCCACGCTGAGGCGCGCATGCGCCGCCTGCTGCTGCATGTGCTGATAGCGTTCGGGATGCAGAGACGGCGCGGGCGGCGCGGGGCGGTATGTCTTGGCAAAGCGCACGAGCAGCACGAAGGCGGCGGCACCGGCCAGGAGCAGCCAGCCGCCGAAGGCGGCGCGCGTTTCGCGCAGGAAGTATTCCTTGCGCAGCTTCAGATCGAGCTCGCGGATTTCGTTCTTCAGATCCTCGTTTTTCGGCTGTGTGGCGAGCTTGTCTTTGAGCGCGCGCAGATCCTTCGAATCGAGCAGCGTCACTTGCGACGCTCGGCCGTAGTTCACGCCCAGGGTGCCGGCCATCACCACAGCGAGCACGAGCGCGCCCAGCGCGGCCCAGCGCAGAGTGCCGTGGCGTTCAGAGAACAGCTTCTGCTGCTCAGGAGAAAGCGGGAGGATGGGGCGGGTCATCGGGGAACCCCCTCATCGATTGCGGATTGCGGATTGCGGATTGCGGATTGAACGGCAGCGGCCGGCGTCGCTGCTCCAGCGTCCTGCCTCCCGCCTCCTGCCTCCGCGCTGTTCCCCCCGTCTCCCCGTCCCCCCGTCCCCCCGTCCCACTCCGCACCGGGGCAGTATTCGAAGCAGCGGGCGCAGCCGACGCAGGCGGCGCGGTCGGCTTCGTGTTCGGTGCGACGGCGGCGGACGGAAAGGGAGACGAGCTTTACGCCGATGACCAGGCCGACCCACGCTCCGAACCAGCCGCCAGCTCGGCGGAAACGCGCGTAAATGACGCCGGCTTCGGCGTAGAGTTCCTCGGCGGACTGGCCGTGCTGATGGAAAGCTTTGGTGTCGTCGGTCGTGTCGCGCGTGTTCTCGACGTCTTCCTTCACGAGTACATCGGCCAGACGGACATCGCGGTGCATACGCGAGAGGGGGCCGCCGAGCTGCTTGCCGAGTTGCGAACACACGAGCATCAGCACGGGCACGAGCACCAGCGTTCCGATCAGGCGGCTTTTGCCTTCCAACCGGGCGGCTTCGGGCGCGGCCGGCGTGGTGGGGCGAATCGCGCCGTAGGGGCAGGAGGTTTCGCACAGATGGCAGTCAATGCAGCGGTCGGGATAGATCTTCACGCGCCAGCGCGAGAGATGGCCGCAAAGCCGCAGGAGCGCTCCGTACGGGCAGAGGAAGCGGCAGTACGGCCGGCCGACGAACAGGCCGAGCAGAATGAACGCCCCGCCGAGCAGCAGCATGAACGCGGAGCCGTTGCGGCGGAAGAGCGCGATAAACGGATCGTATTCGCAGATGACGTACGCGCTGCCCATCGCGGCGAGGATCACGGCCAGGCCGAGGTACAGGTACGGCACGATTCCAAGCGCGTGTTCCAGCCAGGAAGGAACTTCAACCGGTTTAACGAGTACGGCATCTTGCAGCGAACCGTGAGGGCAAACGGCGGCGCAATACGAACGGCCGAAGATGAGCGCGAAAATCAGCGGCAGCAGGAAGAAGGTGAGCACGCCGATGGGCACGACGAAGCTGGGATCGAAGATTCCTTGCGAAACGTTTTGAATCGCTCCAATCGGGCAGACGCAGCCTTCGCGCCAGAAGCCGAAGTACGCGATGGAAAAAATCATCAGCCCATACACGCCGTTGCGCGAACGGCGCTTGAGGACCAGCCAGGCGCTGAGCGAGAGCGCTCCGAAAAGCACACTCATGTCCAGCAGCGTGCGCCAGTCGGCCAGAGGCGCTGGCGCGTGCGTGGCCGGGAGTTTGTAGCCGCTGGTGGTGAACTCGGGAGGGGGGAAACGCTCTTCGGCGACAGCCGTCATTGTAACCAACAGCATCGCGACAATGCAGGCGCCGCGCAGGATACGGCGAGACGGGGGGACGGGGAGACGGGGGGACGGGGGGACTGCGCGAACGGCAGCCAAGAGCGAAGTGCCGCTCAACCCTGAACCCTGAACCCTGAACCCCGAACCCTGCCGTTCACGCATCATGCTTTTCCTTCCCCTTGATGCGGTAAGGTTGGGCGGCCGGGGCGCGCGAGATGGCGTGCGAAGGGCAGACGACGGCGATGGAGCATTCGTTGCAGTTGACGCAGATGCTGTGGTTGATCTGCAGATGCATCGAGCCGTTGCCAAACGCGGTGCAGCCTTTCACGCATTTGGAGCAGCCGATGCAGAGGTTTTCGTCGATCTTGTATTCGTAGTAGGGGTCTTCAACGAACTTGCGGCTGATCGCGCCGGTCGGGCAAAGCTGGTTTTCGGCGCCGTTGTTCAGGCCGTTCGGCGAAGGTTCAAAGTAGGCGGTACAAAGTTCGCAGTAGCCGCACATCGGGTAGGTGTGGAAGCACTTCACGGCCGACGGGCTGAGCACGCAGGCGGTCGCGCAGCGTTCGCATTGAATGCATTTGTAGGGATCGATCTGCCAGACGGTGCCGGCGCTGGCGGTGCGCGAGATCAGTCCGCCGGCGAGGCAGCCGAGGCTGGCCAAGGCCGCTCCGTGCAGGCCGCTGCGCAGAAATTCGCGCCGGCTGAAGTCTTTTTTATCGGGCTCGCTCATGGCCTTATGTCGCCCCATCCGGGGCTCTAGCTCCTTTGGCCGTCAAATTCCACGGCTTACGCCGTGGGCTATTCGTGTGTCGCCCCGTCCGGGGCTACGCGTTGCTGGCGCGCCTCAGGCAGACGGCAAGTCTTCAACGCGGGACAATTTCCGCAGCAGAAACTGTTGGTGCATTCGCTGTGGACGGCGCGCGTGCCTAGCCATGCGGCGGTCACGCCTGCAACGCCCAATGCGGCGTAGCGACCGGCGCGGCGGAACAGTTCGCGACGAGAGACTTGTTCTTTCACAGCGGCCCTCTTCTCCGTTCAGGCTTCCTCTGTCGCCCCTAACGGGGCTCACATCATCCGAGGCCGTTCGTTCCCACGGCTTACGCCGTGGGCTAAAATCTGCCGCCCTTCGGGCTCGCCAGTAGACGTTGCGGGCGCTCAGGCAAATCCGCAACGTATCCAAGCGGCGCATCTTCCGGTTGCGGTCCTGACTCCTATCTCGCGCCCTTAGCGCTTTGTTACCGCTCCCTTACGGTCGCGGTTCTGATCGCACTGCTGGGCAAGCCAGCAGTGGCACACATGGGTTGCCGCTCCCTTACGGTCGCGGTTCTGATTCGCGCCGCCGTGCTAGGTGCTCTGTGGCTAACCTCCATCTTTCTTCGCTTTTCGCGCGAAGACCCTCACCACGCAGTTGCTGTTGTCGAGCAGGTACACGCGGCCTTTGGGATCCAGGGCGATGCTCTGCGCGAAGGCCATTTCGCCGAACGAATCCGGCGCGGCGACGAGGCATTCGAGCTTGCCGGCGGCGTCGAGCAACTTTACTCGCGCGATGCCTTTTTCGCTCGTCACAAAGCCGCCGCCGGGGCGAACGCACAGCGCAACGGGGTTGCAGCAGCCACAGAAACCGTCCACGCCCATGGAGGGCTGGCCGACGAAGCGCGCCAGTTCGCCATCGGGCGTGTAGGCTTCGATGCGGTGGCGGCCGGGATTGTTCACGTAAACGTAGCCGTCGCTTCCGACGGAGACGTCCAGGTACGGGCTGGGCAGGACGATGCCGACTTCTTTCTTGGCGTCGTCGCGCTGGCCGATCTTGGCCAAGACCTTGCCGGTCTTGTCGCAACGCAGGACGACGCGGCCGCCGGAGTCGGCGACAAAGACGTCTTCGCCGCTGACCGCGATGGCGGTGATCCTGGCCTCTTTGCCGATGCTGGGCCAGTTTGCGGTGCGGGCGCCGGCGGTGTCGTAGACTTCAACGTGGTCGTTCAAGCCGGCGTAGATCGCGGTGGAATCCACCGCCACGCAGCGCGCGTCGCCGGTGAGCTTGATTTCGGACTTGCGCGAACCGGACGCGTCGTAGGCTCGCAAGGCGCCGTCGCCAGCCACCCAGATCGTGTCGTCGGAACTCACCGCCAGGCCGCCGGCCTTTTTGAAGCCGGTGGCAATTTTCTGTTCCTGATCGTACTGAAGCATTGCGGGGTCGATGCGCCGCAGGGATTCCATGTCGTAGTTGTACGGGCGCGACGCGGACGGCGCGCCGGCGGGCTTGGTGCTTTCGCGCAGGATGATGATGGCCAGCGCGACGCCGCCAAGCACGGAGATGGCTCCGAGCAGCATGCCGATGACGCGCCAGACTTTGGGGATTTCAGACATCGCTGCTCCGAAGAGAAGTCTGGAGTCTGGAAGTCTGGAGTCTGGAGTCAACGGCTTCGCTATCCGCGCGACTCCAGACTCCAGACTCTGAGACTCCAGACTCGTTCACTTCTGTTCCTCCGCCACTGCGCCCACGTCCAAGCATGTCATCTTCGTCAAATCGCGCACGATCAAGCGCGTGCCGGCCAGAGCCATCGGGCCCCAACTCTCGTTGCCTTTCAGCACGCGCGCATCGCCCAGCGGCTTGAAACTGTCCGCGCTGGCTTCGGCCATGACCAGACGTCCGGTGTTGTCCATCACGTAAATGAGCCCGCTGGCGATCATCATGGGGCCGAGGCCGAAGCTGTACTTGGCCTTGTCGGCGACCCAGCAGACTTTGCCGTCGAGGTCGAGGCAGACCAGTTCGCCTTTTTCGTCCGGCAGAGGGCGCACGCCATAAATGTGGTTCTGGTAGAGCACGGGGGCGTGTTGCGTGACGCCGAAAACGCCGGGCTTCAGGCGGTAGAGGACTTCGGGCGTGAACTTCGCGCCAGCAGGCTGGACAGCCTGCTCCACAGGTTTCAGGCGCAGCATCATGCTGCCGGAGCCGTAGCCGTCGGCGAAGAACAGGCGGCCGTCCTCGATCGGGACCGGTGAGGAGATGGTCGCGATCTTGACGGTCCAGAGGTCGGTGTCCCAGAGGATTTCGCCGGTGTCGGCGGCGATGCCGGCGACGCCGCCGCTGCCGCAATAGACGTACGAGCGCCGGCCGCCAAGCGTCATCGGGACGATGGAAACATGCGTCATCTGCCAGCCGCGCGGGTTGGGGGTTTTCCAGAGGACTTTGCCGGTGGCGCATTCGAGGGCGACCATCAGCGCCTCGGGGCCGCCGGGCGCGATAATCGCGACTTTCTCTTCGTCTTTGGCTTGAGGTCTGGCGTCTTCGATCAGCGGATTCTGGCCAGCGTACCACGGCGGGACGGTCGTGCCGAATTCGCGGACCAGATCCTTCCACCAGAGAAGCGCTCCGGTTTCGGGATTGAGGCACACGACCTGGCACTTCGGGCCGAGTGAAACCAGATACTTCGGCGTGACGGCCGGGACGGTGCGGGACATGCCGTGCTGGCGTTTAATCACAACGGGATAGGAGTAACGCCAGATGTCTTTTCCGTCAGCCAGCGACATGCAGCGCAGAGCATCGGCTTGCTTTTCGCGGTCGTAATCGAGCATGTACACGCGGCCGGCCTGAACGACCGCACCCGCGTAGCCTTCGCCGACATCGATGGTCCAGAGTTGCTTCGGTCCGCCAGCCGGCCAGGAACGGGCCAGCGATTCAGGCTGAGTGCTGATGCCGTCTCGGTTTGGACCGCGGAAACAGGGCCAGGTTCCCGGGAGTTGAGCTGGGGCGCCGTCGGCGTTGGTCAGCGCGCCGTTGAGTTCACCGGGAGCGCGCTTGCCGCTCTCGCCGCCGCCCGGTCCGGCTTCGGGAACGCGCAGGCCGATGGAGACCGACGGTCGCATGCTCAGCCACAGGCAAAGCGCTGCAAACCCGAAGACGGCCAGAAGATGTGGAAGCCAGCGCAACATTCAGGACCCAGGGACAGCTCTGTAGAGAGGACTTAAGGACTATGCTGATTACACCCTCAAAAAGCGTATATTCCAATGAAATTTCCTGCTACTTGGGGGTCAGGGGCCAGGGCCGGTGGCACGTTTGTGTTCGCGCATCTTTTGGCGCGAACTCAAGCGTGCGAGGAGGCGCTCGGTGCTTCGCGAACTGCACGCATGAGATTGGCGCCAAAAAGACGGCGCCAATCACATGCGTGCCACCTGTCGTTGCTGCAAAACGCGGGTGCGGATAGCATCCCGGCTTCACATTTCAAAAACGTAAGGGGGGCACTCGTGAGCGTACTTACCATCTTGGACTGGCTGGTGATCCTGGCGTACTTTCTGGGAATTGCGGCGGTGGCGTGGTGGTCGTCGCGGCAGCAAGAGACGACCAAAGACTACTTTCTGGCGGGGCGCAACGTCGGCTGGTTCGCGATCGGCGGGTCGCTCTTCGCCACCAATGTCGGCTCTGAACACATCGTTGGCCTTGCGGGCTCCGGCGCGAGCAAGGGCATGGCGATGGCGCACTGGGAGCTTCACGCGTGGATCGTGGTGATGCTCGCATGGGTCTTCGTGCCGTTCTATTACCGAGCGGGTGTGTACACGATTCCGGAGTTTCTGGAACGCCGCTTCGGACCGCGCACGCGGTACGTTTTGTCCGTCGTCTCCTTAGTGGCGTACGTCTTCACCAAGGTTTCGGTCACCGTCTACGCGGGCGCGGTGGTGTTCACGGCGCTGCTGCCGGACACGTTCGGTTCGCCCGAGAATGCGTTTTGGGTCGGGGCGTTCTCAACGGTGGTGCTCACCGGCATCTATACGGTGTTCGGCGGCATGCGCGCGGTGATTTACACCGACACGGCGCAAGCGGTGGTGCTCATCGTCGGCTCGGCGTTCATCACGTACTTCGGTCTCCGCGAACTGGGTAGCTGGGGCGCATTCCAGGACATCTGCCGCGGAAAGGCGGCCGATTTCGCGCTCTGGCGGCCGTTGAGCGATCCAGACTTCCCCTGGCTCGGCATTTTGATGGCGTCGCCGATCGTGGGGATCTGGTACTGGTGCACCGATCAGTACATCGTCCAGCGCACGCTGTCGGCGAAGGACTTGCAGAACGCGCGGCGCGGAGCGCTGTGGGGCGCTTTGCTGAAGATCACGCCGGTGCTCATCTTCCTGATTCCGGGGCTGATGGGGTACGCTCTGCACGCGAAGGGCGTCATTCACATTCCGCTGAAAGAAGGAGCGATCGATGGCGACAAGGTCTTTGCGACGATGGTGACGCAGCTCTTGCCGTCCGGCCTGCGCGGACTGGTCGTGGCGGGATTGCTGGCGGCCCTGATGAGCTCGCTCTCCTCGCTCTTCAACTCGACCGCCTCACTCTTCACGGTTGACATCTATGAGAAAATTCGCCCGGGCCAGTCGCAGGCGCATCTGGTGCGCGTGGGACGGATCGCGACCGCCGCTGTCGTCGGCCTCGGAATCCTCTGGATTCCAGTCATGTCGCGAATCTCCGGCGGCGGCTTGTACCAATACCTGCAGAGCGTGCAGGGCTATCTGGCTCCGCCGATCACCGCGGTGTTCCTGCTGGGGTTGTTCTGGCAGCGGGTCAACGCCACGGGCGCGGCGTGCGGCCTGGGCATTGGCTTTCTGCTGGGACTGCTGAAGCTTGGCATTCAGGGTGTTTTCGGCGAAAAGAAGATTTCCTCCCCGGCGTTTCTGGCGGCGATTGGCGATTTCAATTTCCTGTACTTCACCGGCGTGCTGTTCGTCATCAGCATCTTCGTCGTGGTGATCGGCTCGCTGGCCACGCCGCCGCCGCCGCCGGAGAAGCTCAATGGGCTCACCTATGCCTCCGTAACCGGGGACGCGCAGCGCGAGATCCGGGCGAGCATGGGGCCGGTGGAATACGGGATGACGGCGCTGGCTCTGGGACTGGTCGCGGCGATCTACCTGTACTTTAGCTTCTGGCTGGGGTAACGGAAGGAAGAAATGATGAATGCTGAATGCTGAATGATGAATGCTGAATGATGAATGCGGAATTAGGGTCTATGGCATTTGCCTCTTGCGCCGTTGCAGCCATATTCATCATTCCGCATTCATCATTCAGCATTCGGATGCAGAAGGCGGTGGGAAGCGTGATACGGGTACTTTTTCCTATGTTGTGGCTTCCGCTATTGGCGATGGCGGGGGATGCGGCGGAGCTTTTTCGCTGCGAGTTTTCCAACGCGAAGGTGGGGACGAGCGCGGCGGAGTTGAAGCTGCGGGTGCTCAGCGATGCGCCGGATCCGTTTCGCGTTGCGGAAGTCGGCGGCGTGAAGGCTTTGGAGCTGAATCCAAATCCGGCGGACAGCTATGGGCTGTTGTTCGGGCCTAGCGAAAGCGAAAACGTTTCGGTGCAGGTCAAATTTCTGGCGAGCAGTTCGGGGCGGCGGGAGCCGATGTTCGCGGTGGCGTTGAGCGGCGTCGGGGGGTACATGCTGCGGCTGAATGCTCCACGCAAAGAACTGGAACTGCTGAAGGGCGACGAGGTGGTGAAGCGCGTGCCCTTCGAATGGAAGAGCGGCACGTGGACGGTGCTGTCGCTGGCGCTGATCAAGGTAAAGGACGGGGCGTGGAAGCTGCTGGGCAAGGCGTGGGAACAGGGCAAAGAGGAGCCCAAAGAGGCGCTGGTCAGTTTCGATGAAAAGGAGAAGTGCCCAGCGGGAAATGCGGGCGCGTGGGGGATGCCGTACTCGGGTGAACCGATATACTTTGATGAGTTGGTGGTGAAGTCAGTGCACAGTCACCAGTGATCAGTCACCAGTGAACAGTTGACGTTGTCAGTTGAGAGGGCTGCCGTAGACTAATCTTCATGAGCGACGAATTTACTTTCAAACTTATTGTGGTGGGGCTGGTGATCTATGCCACGGCATTGCATGAGATGGCGCATGCGTTTGTGGCGACTTGGTGCGGCGATCCTACGCCGGGGCGGTATGGGCGGCTGACGTTTAATCCCATTCCGCATCTACAGCCAGTGCTAACGGCCATCGTTTTGCCGCTGGTCTTCTTTCTGTCGGGCAGCGGGCTGTTCTGTCTGGCTCAAACGCCCGTCGATCCGTCGCGGTTCAGGCACCCGAAGAGGGATCAGGCGTTGGTGGCGTTTGCCGGACCGGCGGCGAACTTTCTGTTCATGGGGCTGATGATCGGCATCTTGTGGATTCCCGGAGTGTGGCGAGACGATGATGTGACGTGGAACATGCGGGTGCTCACCGAGGGCGCGCGCTGGTGCATGATCCTGGGCGTGTTCAACCTGCTGCCGATCCCGCCACTGGACGGCTACTGGATTGTGCGAGGAGTTCTGCCACTGCAACTGCGCATACAGGCCGACGCGCTGGCCCGTTCGCAGATGAGTATGGTGCTGGTGTTGTTCGTCGGCAGCGTGATTATGAGGTCGCTGAGCCTGCCCATCCACCGAATCTTCTTTCATCTGCTGCCGCTGCAGTTCTAAGTTGATATTCGAACAACTCCTTTTTCATATCGCTTGTTAAATTTACCAAGTGCGCACAACAGGATTGTCTACCTTAGTTGGCGTGCTATAAAGGAAGGGTCACGCGTTGAGCTCATGGCGCAAGAGCCCGCACACAAAAAAACCTGGCTGGCCCTCACAACGGGAGAAAACCGAGATGCCTGAATCTGCGATCAGCAAACTTTACGAGACTCTGTCGGAGCGGCACGCGCTGTTGCGGCGACGGCTTGGGCGCAACCTGACGCAGGCCGAGAAGATTCTGTTCGCTCATCTGGACAATCCGGAAGGACAGGAGCTCAAGCGCGGCGAAAGCTTTTTGATGCTGCGGCCGGACCGCGTGGCGTTGCAGGACGCGACGGCGCAGATGGCGATTCTGCAGTTCATCTCCAGCGGAAAGCAGCGCGTCGCGGTTCCGACCACCGTGCACTGCGATCATTTGATTGTCGCTCGCACCGGCGCCGGGCCGGACATGGAAGTGGCGCTGAACGACAACAAGGAAGTCTACGATTTTCTTTCGACCTCCGCGAGCAAGTACGGGATGGGGTTCTGGAAGCCGGGCGCGGGGATTATCCACCAAGTGGTGCTGGAGAACTATGCGTTCCCGGGCGGACTGATGATCGGGACGGACAGCCACACGCCGAACGCGGGCGGGATGGGGATGCTGGCGGTGGGAGTGGGCGGGGCGGACGCGGTAGACGTGATGGCGGGGATGCCCTGGGAGCTGCTCAACCCGAAGCTGGTGGGTGTGCGTCTGACGGGATCGCTGAACGGGTGGATCAGCGGCAAGGATGTGATCCTGAAGATGCTGGAGCTGCTGACCTGCGCGGGCGGGACGAACAAGATCGTTGAGTACTTCGGGCCGGGCGTGGAAAGCATCAGCCTGACCGGGCGCGCGACGATCACCAACATGGGCGCGGAACTGGGCGCGACGTGTTCGGTGTTCCCGTCCGATTCGCGCACGGCGGCGTACTTGCGCGCGACGGGACGCGAAGGCTTTGCGGCGTTGGCGGAGAAGTATGCGGCCGCGCTGAATGCGGACGAAGGCGTTCACGCGGATGCCGAGAAGTACTACGACCAGATTGTGGAGATCGATTTGAACAAGCTGGAGCCGATGCTGGTCGGGCCGCACACGCCGGATTTGGCTCACCCCGCGTCGCGCATGAAGGCCGACCAGGAGAAAGAGAAGTATCCGGAAGACGTGAAGGTGTGCCTGATCGGGTCGTGCACAAACAGTTCGTACGAGGACATCGGCCGGGCGGCTCACGTGGCCCGGCAGGCTCTGGCGAAAGGCCTGAAGGCCAAGGCGGCTTTGCTGGTGACGCCGGGGTCGGACCAGATTTACGCGACGTGCGAGCGCGACGGGCAACTGGCGACGCTGAAGGAACTGGGCGCGACGGTGCTGGCCAATGCGTGCGGGCCCTGCATCGGGCAGTGGAAGCGCGAGGATGTGAAGCCGGAAGACGACGCCTCGGGCAAGGCGAACGTGATCATCACGAGCTTCAACCGGAATTTCCGCGGGCGAGCGGATGGCTTCAAAAACACGCTGGCGTTCATCGGGTCGCCGGAGCTGGTTGTCGCGAAGGCTTTGTCGGGAAAGCTCGCGTTCAATCCGGTGACGGACACGATCATATCCCCGAGTGGCGAGGCCGTGATGCTGGAGCCTCCGATTGCGCCGGAACTTCCCGACGATGGCTTCATGCGCGACGACCGCGGCTTCCAGCCGCCGGCGGAAGACGGCAATAGCGTGCAGGTCGTCGTCGCGCCGAATTCGGAGCGCCTGCAGTTGCTCGAACCCTTCACGCCTTGGGACGGCGCGGACGTGGTCGGGGCGAAGGTGCTGGTGAAGGCGCTGGGGAAGTGCACGACGGACCACATTTCGGCGGCGGGAAAGTGGCTGCGCTTCCGCGGGCATCTGAACAATATTTCGAACAATTTGCTGATCGGCGCGACGAACGCGTTCACGAGCGAAATCGGGAAGGGCAAGAATCTGCGCACGGGCGAAGGGGGCAAGTCGTTCCCCGACATCGCGCGCGATTACAAAGCGAACGGCATTCGCTGGGTGGTTGTGGGCGATGCAAATTACGGCGAAGGGTCGAGCCGCGAGCATGCGGCGCTCGAACCGCGTTTCCTTGGCGGTGCGGCGATCATCACGAAGAGTTTCGCGCGCATTCATGAGACGAATCTGAAGAAGCAGGGGCTGCTGCCGCTGACGTTCGCCAATCCGGCGGATTACGAGAAGGTTCGCGAAACGGACGTGATCGACATCGTGGGGCTGAAGACGTTTGCGCCGAGCAAGCCGCTCGAAGCGGTTCTGCATCACGAGGACGGTTCGACGGAAACGATTTCGCTGAAGCACAGTTTCAACAACGAGCAGATCGCGTGGTTCAAGGCGGGAAGCGCTCTGAATTTGTTGAAGAAGATGGATGGGAAGCCGGTCTCTGCGCGAAAAGCTCAGACAGCCGTGCCGAAGGTTGCGCCGAAGAAGACGGTGGCGAAGAAAGCAAAGCCGGTCGCGAAGAAGGCGGTGAAGGTGAAGGTGAAGACGCCGGCAAAGAAGAAGGTTGCGAAAGCGAAGCCAGCGAAAGCAGCGAAGAAGAAAGTCAAGAAGGCGGGCAAAGCGAAGAAGCGGTAAGTTGCGGCGCCGCCGCAAACCTACCCCCCCGGCCCCCCTTCCCTCGAAGGGAAGGGGGAGACGGAGAATCGACGGGGCGGCGTGGAGGCGGCGGATGCCTGACAAACCATTGTCATTGCAGGACGAAATGTTATTGATCAGCCTGAACGACAAGACGGGAAAGTATCATGGCGGATACTGGCGCTACGCGCTCAATGGAGCGGCGCTGGCGGAACTGTTATTGTCGCAACGCATAGAACTGCGCGCCGGCAAGGTGGAAGTCAAAAGCACCGTGCCTGTAGGAGACGAAGCGCTCGACGTGGCACTGTGCCGAATCGCGATGGCCCGGCGTGCTCTTACCCTGCAGGCCTGGGTGCGCGTACTCTATCGCGATCGAAAATTGCCCTTCGAAGTTCTGACCACGCGCCTGATTCGCCAGGGAATTCTGAGCGTTGACGAAGCGCGGATGCTGTGGGTCTTTCGCCAGACGGTATATCCAACACGCAACCCTGTGCCTGAACAACAGGTGATTCAACGCGTACGCGATGCGATGTGTGACGGCGCGGAGGTGGCCGAGCGCACCGCGATCCTGATCGCGTTGCTGCAAAGCTGTCGTGCGGTGGGATTCGTTCTAAGCAAAACAGAGGTCAAGCAATCTCGAAAGGCCATTGAACGCCTCTGCAAAAGTTCGCCAGTCGGAGAAGCCATCGCAAAAGCCCTGTCGGCCACTCTCGCTGAAGATGAGACGGCGATGATCTGCGCGACCATCGTTGCGTCGTCATGAAGACAGAACTTGGCGGCTGAAGCATCGGTCTGCGAACGGAAAAAGCGCAAGCCGATGGCCCCCGGCACACCATCACTACTCACCAAGTACGACTCACCAACTACTTGTCCACCGGCACCGCCCAGATGTTGCGGTAGCGCACGGCGTTGCCGTGGTCCTGCAGGTGGAAGGCGCCTTTCTTGGCGTCTTGTTTGAGTTCGACGTTGTCGTGGATCTTGATGCCGTTGAAAAAGACGGTGATCTTGGGCTTGCCAACCCACTTGCCGTCTTTCTTTTCGACACGGTACTGGATGTCATAGGTCTGCCAGGTCCCCGGCGGCAGCGACGTCAGATTGTACTTGTTCTCGGGCGGCTTGATGCTCTCGATCGTATCCATCGTCAGCGGATCCTGGTAGGCGTAGAGCCCGCCGCAGCCGCCGCCGGTGTAGGTGCATTCGCCGAAGGAATCGAGGACCTGGATCTCCTGGCCGTTGGGCAGGTAGACGCCGCTGTTGCCGCGGCCCTGGCTGTGCTCTTTGGGCTGGAACGGATTCATGAATTCGACGTGGTAGTCGAAGCTGCCTTCAATGGGCTTGGCGGAATTGATCCCGCCTTTGGGAACCTGGATCGAGCCGTCTTCGCCGATGCCGATGACCATGTCGGCGCGGCGACGCTCCTTGCCGACCTTCCAACCTTCGGGCAGCGGCTTTTCGGCGGAAGGCCATTCAGCGGGGTCTTTTCCGATCATGACCAGCGGCACTTCCCAGACCGGCGCGCCGTGCTTGCTCATATCGCCCAGGAACCATTCGGCCCCGTTGGCGCGGACGATCTCCTTGAAGTCTTTTCCGTCGAGCAGGACGATGGCGCCTTCCGGCGGGGCTTTGCCCATCGTCGGCGACTTGCGTTCGACGCGCTTGATCTCGAACGCGACAGCGCCGGCGGTGCCTTTGAAGGCGCCGTCGGCGTAGACGGCTTTCCATTCGGTCTCGCCGGACTTGCCGGAAATGCTGACCTCATCGCCCGCCGTCAAAGCCCAGAGTTCAGCCTTCTCGATTTTGCCGCCGCCGACATCATTGCGGACGAGGACGCGGTACTTGCCGTCGCCTTGACCGACGACGCGGACTTCGAGCTTTCCGTCCTTGAGTGTGCCTTCGTAGAGGCCCTGGACGAGGGCTTCGTTGGGGGCGCCGGCGAAAACGACGCCGGCCAGCAGTATCGACAAGGACAAGATTCTGGTGAGCATGATCCATCTCCATAAGGGGTCATTAGTCATTAGTCATTAGTCATTAGTCATTAGTCATTGGGATACCAACGCGTACGTAACGACCAATGACCAATGACCAATGACCAACGACCAATGACTTCCGTTCAATTATCGATCTCGTAGAGCGCGCCATCATCGCCAATGACCAGCAAGTCGTCAACGCCACGTCCGCGAATGTCGGCGGCGGTCGCGGGACCGCGCAGGTTCGGGTTGGCGGTGCGGATGTCGGGAGCGGCATTTTCGTCCATCAGGAAGGCGCCAAAGCCGCGGCTGACCAGCAGCAGGCTGCCGGCGTCGGTGCTCACGAAGAGGTCCGGCCGTGGCGAGTCGCTCATGTGGAGCGCGGCGCCCCAGGGATTTTTGAGTCCGTCCTTGTACTTTTCGTTCTTGCTGAGGACCGAGCCGGTCAGGCGCTTGAGGTCGGCGGGCGGCCCGCCGTCGGCATCGACCGGATAGCGAACGATGCCGGCTTTCGAGACCACGACGACGTGGACCTTGCCGTTATCGCCGAAATCGCCGAAGGCGGCGAAAATGGGCGGCTCGGGGTCGGTCCAAAGCTGCTTCGGCGGGCGTGCGTTCCAGAGCTTGGCCGGATCGCCCGGGTTTTCATAAACGCGAAGTTCGCCCGTAGCCGATAGGAAGAGGGCGTCCGGTTTCTGATCGCCATTAACATCGAGGAGAGCGGCGGCGAACGGCTTCTGCTTCGCATCGAAGCCGAGCTTGACGGGGGTGAACTTGCCGCCCTGGTTCAGCAGGAGGGTGTCGTCAAGCAGCAGGTCGATCTTGCCGTCGCCGTTGACATCGCCGCAGGCATGGTACACGGCCGCGGGCCAGCTTCCCCACGCGGCAGTGGCGTCTTCATAGCTGTCGCCTTTGGCCAGGAAAAGGCGCGTGTCTGCAGCGCTGCCGACGATGAGATCGGGCTTTTTGTCGCCGTCGATGTCAGCGGCCATGATCCACGCGGGCTTCTGGATGCCCGCGAGTTTTCCGCGGGGCTTTACGCCGCCGGCGAAGGCCTTGCGTTCGAACTTCTCGAGCAGCGGCGTTTTGCCGGCTTTCAGTTCAGCGACGATCTTCACCAGAGCGGAGGTGCGGCCCGGATACGCCTGGCCGCCTTCCTTGTAGAGCTGCACGACACCCCAGCCCAGCAGTTTGCTGTTTGGAAATGCCGTCGCGTTGAGCCACGTATCGGCAACGTGGACGGCGGCAACGCTTCCATCGGACTCCATGATGAAAAGCAGGACGGGCTGATCGACGGCGATTTCTTTGATCAGTTCGGCCGGTGTGGCGATCTTGATGCGGATCTTTTCGCCGGGTGACTTGCCTTTGACGGCTTCGGTGATCGCGACATCGATGACGCGCGTATCCTGCGCCACGGCGGTGACCTTGCCGACGAGCAGAATCTTCGTCTCGCCGTAGACCTTCGAAATTGGCCATTTATTCTCGATGAGCGCGATCGCGGGGACGCTCAGCAGGAGGACGGTTAAGACTGACAACAGCGGGAGACTGACCTGTTTCAAACGCACTGGGATCTGCTTCCTCCGAGAAAGGGCTGAAAACGGGTTCTAAAGGCTAACTTCTTGATATCAGAATACCCCAGCGAGGCACCTGCGTTGAGTCTTGAGCAAGAAAGAGTTAATTTTCAGCTAAAATTTGTTGTGATATTAGTCAACGCCCCGTATTTGTCAGAGTTACTCTACTAGGAGCGGAATCATTGCTGGCTTCCGGAGCCAGCTACCGCCATTCGGATTCAAAGTGAGGGAAAATCCGTGCCTTTCATCAGAACCGCGACCGTAAGGGAGCGGCGGACCTCGCAGCCGTCGGATTCTGTCTCAGCAGCTCGCGCCGCCAATCCGAAATCCAAAATCCAAAATCCAAAATTGGCCCTCCGCTCCCTGACGGTCGCGGTTCTGATCGCAGGCGTTTTCGCGGCGCTCCAGGTCTCAGCGGGCGAGCCGGCTCAGCCGCTGAGCCCCGACGCCGCGGCGGCGCTGGTGCTCGACAGTGCGCGGCGCGGCTACAACGAAGGGAAGTTTGACTTCGCGGCGGAGCGGTTCCGGGAATTCCTGAAGCTCTATGGCGGGAACAAGGACGCGCCGGCGGCGCAGTTCGGGCTGGCGCTGTCGATGCTGGAGCTGCCGCAGAAAGATCAGAACGCGCTCAATGCGATTACACAATCCCTGCAGCAGGCGGCGGGGCGTGGCGACTACGTGGACCGGCCGATGGCGTTCTACTATCTGGGCGCTTTCCAGAAAGACCAGGCGAGCCAGGCGCTGACGCAAGCGGCCGCCAAGCCGAACGAAGCGCAGAATTTCCGGAACGCCGCCAATCAGAATTTGCAGCAGGCGGCGCAGAGTTTCGCTCAAGCGGCCGAAGGCTTCGCCGCCCGGCTGAAGGTTCCAGCGGGCAAGGATGCCGGTCCGCTCTACGCCGCGGATCAGGAATGGCTGGCGCGCTGCCGATGCGAGCAGGCGGACGTTTTCCTGCGGCTGGAGAAGTACAAAGAAGCAGCCGCGCTGGCGCAAGCCCTCGTTGATGACAAGACGCTGGCGAAGAACCCGCTCCGTGAAGCGGCGCTGTATCATCTGGGCTACGCGAGTTTCGCTCAGCGGGATTATCTGGCGGCCGGGAAGGCGCTGGGGCAGCTTGCGCCGTTCCAGCAGGAATTTGGTGGCCACGCGCGATATCTGCTCGCGCGAATTCACCACCTCTCTGGCGAAAAGCCGGAAGCAGTTCTCGGCTACAAGGCGTTGCTCGACGGCTACGACAAGCAGAAGGCGGCTGCGGTTGAAGCGATGAAGAACCCCGGCGCGCTGCAACCGGATGTCAGGACGAAATTCGATGCGCTGCTGAAGAGTCCTCCGCCAGAGCATGTGATTCGCGCGACGTTCTACAACATTCTGCTGCTGGCCGAAGACGGGAAATACGGCGAGGCGCTGGAAGGCTTCAAGCGGCTGGAAGGCGTGAAACTGGAGGAACAGGCGAATCTGAAACAGAATTCGCCCAGCCTGCTCGATGAGGTGCGGCTGCGGCAGGGCTACTGTCTGGTGCAGGTGAAGAACTTCCCGGAAGCGCTGAAGATCCTGCAGCCGCTGCAGGCGCATCCGGCGCTCTGCGACCGGGCGATGTGGTGGTCGGGGCGGGCGCAGGCCGGTTCGGCGGACCCGAACAACGTTCAGGCGGTCGAGCAGGCCACGAAGCAGGCGATCGACCTGCTCAACCGCGCGGCGGAGAAAGCCAATGAGCTTTCGCGCACCGATCCGGAGGCCAAGACGCGGCGCGGCGACATTCTGCTGGAGATGGGCGATGACCAGCAGCTCGTCAAACAGTACCGCGAAGCGGCTGCGACGTACCAGCGGGCGCGCGAATGTGCCTTAAGTACGGTGGGGCCGGCCTCCGTGCCGGCCGGCAGGGACGCCGGCGCTACCGCGGACGCATCCATTGCCGAAGTGGCGATGCAGCGGCAAGCGACGGCTCTGCACTTGGCCGCTGCGTACAAGGAATCGGACGACCTGTGCGTCAAGTTTGAACAGACCTATCCCAAGAGCACGTTGATGGGCGCGGTGTGGTTTCGAGCGGCGGAAAACGCGTGCTTGCCGGCGCTGGCCGCGGCGGCCGATCCGAACATGCGCGGGCGGCGGCCGGAAGTCGAGAAGATGCTGGATGAGGCGGTCAAACGCTACCAGCGAGTGCTTGAAAAATACCCGGAGTTCCAGTTCGTCAGCCTGGCGCGCTACGGGCTGGCGAGCGCTCTGTACAACCGCGGCAAGTACGCGGAGGCACTGGATGTGTGCAACGCGATTCCGGATTCGGACCGCTCGGGCGAACTGGCGCCGGTGAACTACATCATCGCCGACTGCAATATTCGATTGTTCCCGGCTGAGACCGTGGATGCGCTGCAGGCGGCGCAGATGATCGACCGCGCGCAGAACGCGTCGAAGCTGCTGGACAAGTTCATCTCTGCCGCGCCGAAAGGCCCACAGGCGCCGGACGCGCTGCTGAAGCTGGCGTACTGCACGCAGCGAATTGGCGTGCTGCTCATCGACCAGCCCGAGCGGCAGAAGATGTTCCAGCAGGCGCGGCAGATTTACGAACGCGTGATGCAGGAGTTCCCCAACACGCCGGCGATTCCCACGGCGGTGGCGGAGAGAGCGCGCGTAATGGCGTTGCAGGGAGACATCGGCGGCGCAACGAACGAATTCAACCGCTTCAGCCAAGATCCACTGAAGCAAAGCCCTATTGCGCCGCTGGCGCTGGTGCGCATGGCCGGCATGTTGAAGGCGCAGAACCGCATGCAGGACGCGGTGAATGTGCTGGCTCAATGCCGAGCGAACTACGAATCCGCTTTGGCCAATGATCCGGAGCGCAAGGACTGGGTGGTGCTCCTTCAGTATGAGCACGGGCTGGCGCTGAAAGATTTTGGCAAGCTGCCTGAAGCGCGCGCGATTTTCGAGAGCATCGCCAAGCAGTTCGCGGCCAAGCCGGAGGCGCAGACAGCGCTCTGGCGGGCGGCTCAGTGCAAGCGTGAGGAACTGCTGGGCGCGATTGCCGCCGCGCGCGCGGTTCCCCAAAAACCGGGTGTGAAGCCAGAGGAGCTTGCGGCGGCGCGGAAGTTGATCGAGGACAGCCTCGCCGGCGTGCGGCAGACGGCGGAATTACTAAAAGCAGCCGTGGGCACGGCGGCGCCGGCCACCGAAGCGGGGCAGCGGGCGCTGTATGAAATGGCCTGGTGCCATCGCGTGCTGGCGGCAGGGGAAATCGAGGCGGCTCGGCAGAAGGCGCAGGCTGCGGCGCTTGAGAAAGTCATCGCCAACATGCGCAAGGCTGGCAACCAGCAGCCGCCGTTGCTCAACCCGCCCGATGTGGCGCTCTCAGCCGTGCCGGTTCAGCCCAGCGAGAAGCTCGCAGAGGATCAGTACAAAGCGATCATCGCGGCGGCGGGACGTTCGGCTCTGGGCGGGCGAGCGCGGCTGGAACTGGCCGAGATGCAGGCTCTGCGCGGGCAGAACGATGCCGCTCTGGAACTGCTGGCTGCGGCGCTCGAAGACGCTCCGCTGCCGGAATTGGCGGAGCGCATCCATCTGCGCATTGGCGCGTGCCTGCTAGCCAAAGAAGACGGCAAGACAGCGCTGGCTCGCGCGCAAACCGTCATCAAGAACCCGAACAGTCCGCTGGGCGCCGAGGCGCGCCTGATCGCGGGCGAAGCACTGATCCTGGCCAAGGACTTCCCGAACGCAATCGAAATGCTGAAGGCGTTCCGCGACCAGGATCCCTGGCGCAACAACGCTCCGGTTGCCGCTCGCGGAATGCTGCGCTTGAGCTACGCTCTGGCGCAAGCTCAGCGCTGGGACGAAAGCCGGCAGGCGTGCGAAAACCTGTTGAACCGCTTCCCGCAAAGCCCGTGGGTCTATGAGGCCCGCTTCGGCATCGGCTGGGGCTGGCAGAACGCAAACCAGCACGACAATGCCTGCAACGCGTACGCGGAAGTCACCCACACGACGGCCGCCGAAGTCGCGGCGAAGGCCCAGTTGCAGTCAGGATTGTGCCGGCTGGCGCAAAAGCGCTTCCCGGAAGCGGCGAAGGAACTGCTGGCGGTCAGCTTGACGTACGACTATCCGGAGTACAGCGCTCAGGCGTTGTGCGAAGCCGGCCAGGCGATGCTGGAGCAGAAGAAGCCGGAGGAAGCCACGAAGATCTGGCAGGGCGTCATGAAGGACTACGCCAATACCAAGTGGGCCGAAACAGCGAAGCAGCGGCTCACCACGATCAAGTAGCGCAATCCTCCTGGATTGCGCCGTCACTCGACCGGAGGGCACGGATTTGAACAAGCGACGTTGCGTTCTTGGTCTCGCGAGCCTGATCCTTGGCGCTGCGGTCGTGGTGCTTGCGTGGCGGCCGACGTTTGGCTACATCGAGGCGGCGCACACGCTGGGCAAAGTCATTAATGATTCGACGAACGTCCTGGTGGTGCGTGTTGAGGCGGTTGACAAGCAGAAGAACACGATCATCTATCGCAAAGTGCAGGATCTCAAAGGCAATCATCCCGGCGAACTCATCAAGCACAATATTGCGCAGGCCGGATTCCATCCGCGCGAATGGCAGAACGTCATGGCTTGGGCCGAGGTCGGCCGTACGGCAGTCATATTTCACAATGGCGGGGCGTCGGAGACTTGCATCGAGAACTATTGGTATCAGGCCTACGCCGGCGAATGGTGGGGCATGAGCCACGCTGAACCGTTCTTGCTCCGCGCCTACGCCGGCAAACCCGAAAAGCTCATCGCCTTCGTGACCCAAATACTGGCCGGCCAGGAAGTCGTGGTGCCCTGCATGGCGGACGACAAGCCTTCTTTGCATCTGCGCGCGGCCAAATACCTGCGCATGAAGGCGAGCCTGAAGATTCAAGAGTACAACTTCCAGCGCGACTTCGTGGAATGGGGCGCCGGCGGCGATGAGTTCCGGCCGGTGCAGGGCATGCCGGGGTTCACGCACCTGCTCTCCGTCAGCCAGAGCGGGCGCGGCATCGCGGGCATCGCGCCGGCGGATCTGAACGGCAACGGCCGCCCGGCGCTGTGTCTGTACGGCGCCAGCCAGATCAGCCTGCTGCAGAACGGCGGAAACTCCTTCGACGAAACGCGGCTGCCGAACGTCAGCGGCGCTCGCGGCGCATCGTGGGCGGACTATGACGGCGACGGCAAGCCCGATCTGCTGCTGGCGACGCCGACGGGCCCGCGGCTGTTCCGCTACACAGGCAAAGAATTCCAGGACGTCAGCGCGACGTTGCCGCAAGAGGGCTATCACAACCTGCGCGCGGCGGCGTGGATCGACTACGACGGCGACGGCAAGCCGGACATTCTGCTGGCGGACGGCTTCCGCGGCCTGCGCCTGTATCGCAATATGGGGAAGGTGATCACTCCACAAGCGCCGCTGGTGCTTGGCCCGTGGCACTACGCCGGGCCGTTCGACAATATTGGGGAGAAGGGCTTCGACACGGTCTATCCGCCGGAACAAGGCGTGGATATCAAGGCGGAGTACTCCGGCAAGAACAAAGAGAAAGTCACGTGGAAAGAGGGCAAATTCACCGATGGTCAAGCGAATAGCCTGTCGCTGTTCAAACCGGAGCAAAACGACAACTGCGTCTGCTACGTGTATCGCGAGATCACAGCCAAGGGCCCGATGAGCCTGCCCGTGGGTTTCGGCAGCGACGACACGCTGACGGTGTGGCTAAACGGCGAGAAGATCGTCTCGCAGAATGTCTACCGCGGCTGCACGGTGGACGAAACCAAGCTGACGCTGAACCTGAAGCCAGGCGTCAACAAGCTGCTGCTGAAGATCTGCAATGGCAGCGGCGAGTTTGCGTTCGCCTTCTCGTCGGCCGCGCCCGCGCCAATCATTCCGCTGAGCTTCGAGGATGTCTCAGACGCGGTTGGACTGGGCGAAAAGGGTATCGGCAGCGGGATGAGGGGCGACCACTTGGCGGTCGCGGACGTGAACGGCGACGGCAAAGCCGACTTCCTCTTTAGCGCCGGCACGGGGCTGCTGGTGCTCGGCACCGGCAAAGGATTCCAGCTTGCCGGCGAGTGCGGCATTTCGTACCAGACCGGCGACATCGCGCCGGCTTTCGGCGATTTCAACGGCGACAGCAAGCCGGACCTGATCATCCCGCAGCACAAGACCTGCAAGCTGCTTCGCAATGACAGCATCGGCAACCGCATCTGTTTCACGGATGTGACCGCGATGTCCGGCGATCTGGCCAAAGGCTTCGGCGACGCCCGCTGCGCGGCGTTCTGCGAGTTCCGCAAGGGCCGGCAGGATGTCATCGTGGGGTGCTGGAACGGGCCGAACCAGTACTTCATGGCGACGGATAAAGGAGTCTTTGCGGACTGGACTGAAGCCGTCGGATTGTCCGGTCGGATATTCAATACGTCCGCCGTGGCGGTTCTGGATCTAAACAAGGACGGAACGCCGGATGTCGTGTTCAACAACGAAGGCCAGGATTCGACCGTGCTGCTCAGCAACACGGTCTGGTTCGCAAGCAATCCGAAGCTTCCCGATCCGGTGGCGGCAGGCGCAGGACTGGCAACGCTTCCCGGCGGCATCGGGACGACGACCGGGGGCGGTTGGGGCAAGAAACTGCTCCTCGCCGCCTGTCTGCTCGGCCTGGTGATTGGCGGCATTCGGCTGAAGCGGCGCGGACGGACGGCTGCGCTGATCGCCTTTGGCGCGCTCGCGTTTTGGGCCAGCGACGCCACGGCCGCGGACTGGCCGACGGCGCGCGGCACGCCGCAGCGAACGGGCTGCGTGGACGACAAGCCGGGGCCGAAAGCGCCGGGCGTTCTGTGGATCTACAAAGCACAGCAGCATTTTGTTGCGCCGCCGGTGCCTGGGGAGAAAGCGATTCACGTCTCGGCTCTGGGCGCGATGAACGTCGGCATTTTCCACGCGCTGTCCACGGCCGATAACGCGCCCGAGCGCGTGCTGTGGTCGAAGACGGTGCCGTACATCACGCGGCCGACCGTGTGCGCGCCGGCGATTGCCGAGGGCCTGATCATTTTCGGCGACGGCATGCATCAGACCGACGACGCGATCCTGTACTGTCTCCAGGCCGGCAGCGGAATGCCCGTCTGGCAGTTTCCTGTGCCGGGAAAGCTCGTGCACTTGGAAGCCGGCCCCACCATCGACAAGGGCCGCGTGTACGCGTGCGGCGGCGATGCGGCGGTTATCTGCGTGGACATCAAGCACGTGACCTTCGAGGGCAAGGAGCAAGACATTGCCGCTGTGCTGCCGGCTCAGCAGAAGCGCTGGGCGGATATGCTCGCCAAGTATGAAGAGGAGAAGAAAAAAGACCCGCTGATGGCGATGCCGCCCAGCGACGACGCGCTGCCGAAAGCTCAGCCGAAAATGCTCTGGCAGCAGGGCAAAGGGCAGTGGCACATCGACGCTCCGCCGGTGGTGGCCGGGGATTTCGTGCTGGCGGCCTCCGCGTACCTGGATGACGAGAAAATCGGCAAGCGCTGCCTGGTCTGCCTGAAAGCCGCTGACGGCGCCATCGCCTGGGAGACGCCGCTGAATCTGAATCCGTGGGCTGGTCCGACCATCGCCGGGCCGCTCGTGATCGTGGGCTGCAGCAGCATCCGCTTTGATCGCAAGCTGATCGATCAGGCCAAGGGCGAGATTGTCGCCGTCGAACTGGCGACCGGAAAAGTGCGCTGGAAGCAAGATGTTGCGGGCGGCGTGCTGTCGTCCATCGCCGCCAAGGGCGACTTGATCGTCGCGACCAGCACCAACGGCCAGGTCGTCGCACGAAGAGCCGACAACGGACAGACCGTCTGGACGCATCAAGCCAAGAACCCGTTTTTTGGCGGTCCGGCAATCGCGGGGGACACGGTCTACGCCGCCGATCTCAAGAGCATTCTTTACGCGCTGAACCTGGCGGACGGAAAAGTGCAGTGGACGTTCGATGTCGGTGGCGCGCCCAGCGTACAGAACCGCAGCATGGTTTTTGGTTCGCCGACGGTGCACGGCGGAGACATTTACCTGGCGACGTGCAACCTGGACGCCGATAACGCGCAGGCATGCTACGTCGTTTGCATTTCCGACCGTCGCGGCAAAGCGGAGGAAGAGACCAGCACGCCGCTGGACGTTGATACGAAGAATCGCACGATCACGATTCCCTGCCGCATCGCGCCGCGAAAACTCCCCACGCTGAAAGAAGTCTACCCCCTGGAAGTGTGCGCAACGTTTCCATCGCCGCGCGGCGAGAAGGCTCACGAGACGGTCGTTATCTTCGATGCGAAGCCCAGCGAAGTTCACAAGGCGCTGGAGGCTCTGGGCCTGAAACCCGGAAAGCCTGTGCGCGGCGAAGGCGAGCCCACGGGCTCCGAAGTGCAGCTCTCGATTGAATACACGGCGCCGACGGGCAAGCCGCGGCTGGTGCCGATGGACAAAGTCCTGATCGACACGCGCACGGGCAAGGCGATGCCCTCGATGACGTGGCGCTTCACGGGTTCGGTGATGCGCCAACCCGATCCGGACAAGCCGGACAAGGTCTATGGCGCGGACCTGAGCGGCACGCTGATAAGCTTGCTGCCGGTGACCGACGAGACGGTCTTTCAAGCTCAGCTTGCGATGAAGGACGGCGAGATGCTGCGCCTGGACACGAACAAAGGACTGCTGCCGCCGGAAGGTTCGGCGGTGAAGCTGGTGATTACGGCGAAGTGAGGCTTGAGGCTTGAGGCTTGAGGCTTGAGTCCTGAGTTCGATGGCGGAGGAGTGGATAAGTGCGAGAAGAAACGACTTCAACACAGTGCGGCCATGGGGGCCGCAACCAAAATTTGCAATTTGAAATTTTCAATGGCCAATTTGCAATAGCCAGCGCCGAACGAATTGAAAATTTTCCATTGCAAATTTCAAATTGTAGATTGATGGATTCGGAAAATCGTCGCGCGGCGCGAGGATTTGAGACGTTAGTAGTACAGAGGCACAGAGAACACAGAGGGGCACAGAGTGTCTTTGGGTTGGCCGTCATCGGGTTGCTCCTCTTCGGCTGTGTTGCGCTTCATGCGGGGGAAACTGCCAACGCGCTCATTGAACCGATCGGGCCGTTGCCGCTGACGCTCGACACAAACCAACTGGCGAGCATTCCGGCGCGGCTGTTCCTGCCGGCAGCGAATCTAGCTCAACCGAAACTGGCGGAAGCGGCCAAGCCAAAAGCGGCGGCGCTGCGCGCGTCGGCCGATCTGCCGATGCCGGCGTGGCAGTTGGGGCTGGCAAAGATCAACCCCTGTCCGCCGCCGCAGACGCCGCTGGCTCGCGTGCCGTCGCCCGAAGCCGAACGCATTGTGCCACCCTGGTCGCCGACGACTCCCGATCCAGCCATCGCCGAACGAACGAGCGATCCGGCGGAGGCGCAGGCCTACGGCCGGCTGATGTCGCTGTTGCCGCAACTGCGGCAGACCGTGGCGCCCTTCGCCAAGCTGATCGTTCCCGATCCGCTGGAGTTAACGAAGCTGCTCGGAATGAAGACTCAGACGACCGACGCGACGCCGCCGGTGCAGGCGCTGAGCAAGCCGGCGCGGCCGGTGTTGCCGACCAAGAAATAGTGACGGGTGGCGCGTGGCGCGTGACGAGTGGAATGGCTTGCTCGTTCGTGGTTGTCTATTCAAAGCGCAATGGTGCGGGGTAATATTGAGCCAGACGTTCGAAGAGGAACCCTGATGATCATTGACCCCGAGAAGACGACGCCACGCGAAATGTACTACCATATGATTGGCTGCATCACGCCGCGGCCGATCGCGTGGGTCTCCACCGTTTCGCCGCGCGGGATCGTAAATCTGGCGCCGTTCAGTTTCTTCACCGGCGTGGGCGCCAATCCGCCGACGCTGGCGTTCTGCCCGGCCAATCGCCGCGACGGCAGCAAGAAAGACACGCTGCTCAACGTCGAAGCGACGAAGGAATTCGTGGTCAACATCGTGCCGTATTCCCTGGGCGCTCCGATGAACGAAACAGGCGCCGAAGTTCCCTACGAAACGGACGAGCTTGCCGCCGCGGGCCTCACGCCGCAGCCTTCTGAAAAAGTCAAAGCGCCGCGCGTGAAAGAATCGCCGGTTCATCTGGAATGCGTGCTGCAGCAGATCGTTTATGTCGGCACCGGCCCGCTGGGAGCAAACATTGTTGTCGGCCGCGTGGTGCTGATGCATATCGACGACAAGCTGCTCGATGCGACCGGACAGATCGACCCGCGGAAGCTGGACACGATCGGGCGCATGGGCGGGGAACTTTATTCGCGGACGACGGAGCTGTTCGAGCTGCCGAGACCGAGAAAAAAATAGTGGCGGGTGGCTTTGGATGTCATTCGCCGGCAAGGCGGCAAAGATCATCCAGATGCCGCGGACGAAGGTAGAACCCTGCAACAACCAACGCATTCAGCACAGGCTTGATAGCGGGAACCAGGCCGCGCTGTTTAGCGGCGATTAGCAGGCCGCCCGTTCCAGTGAGCCGCAAGCCGTATGACGCGGCGATTTTGCGACCTAGACGATCGTCAATCAGGACAAGAGACCGTTTTGGAGATTCGAGTGCCAGGGCGACGGTGCTTGCCTCGCCAGCGCCCAGGTCCGCGATGTGAGCGAGCGGTTCGGGAAGGCAGACTTCGCGGATCGCAATCCAATCGATACGGCGAACATCGAACGCCAAGGCGCCTCCTGCGTCAAGTTCCGCGACAACCGCGCGGGACACGCAAATTTCGCCATATAAGCTCTTGAGAAGGTCCAGCCGGCCAACGCGCTCCAGGTAGAGGAGAGGCGTGGTGTTGCTGATGACGATCTGCGTTTCAGGCATTTCGCGCATCCTGGCGCAACTCATCCTCGCTCAAATCCCAGGCAGGGACCTTGAATTCCGCCGCCCTGCGCAGAAATTCGACGCGCGCGAGGCCCGCTAGCTGAGCGGCGCGGCCTGATGATAGCCGGCCCAGCTCATATAATTTCATCGCCGCCGCCAATGCGATATCGCGCCCGAAGGAGGCGGCGTCCGTCTTTAGCGAAATCAGCACTTCGTCCGGGCATTGGATGGTCACGTTAGTCACGGCGCACCTCAATTCTCTCCATTGATATTGTGCCCGCCATTTCCCATTTATTCAAGAGGGCCGTTTCGAGCTGCCACGGCCAACGATGCGCTCCATGAAAGCGATCCCACCCGTCACTCGTCACTCGCCACCCGTCACAGTCTCGGCTGGGCCTACGCGCTTGCGGCAACTCAGGCCGCTTACAATTTTGGACCTCATTTATACTGCGTTGACAACCCGGCCGAAACGCGCGATGATGCCAGCGTATCCCCTATAGGAGGCTAACTGCATGTGGGCTCGCATTAAACGCATTTTCCGGTCATTCGTCGGCGCCTTCATCAGCCTGGGCGAGGATCCGAAACTCATTCTCGAACAGAACATGCGCGACATGCGCGACAAAGTGCCTGAAATGAACACAGGCATCGCCAAGGCGCGCGGCGGCATCATTCGCCTGGAAAATGAAGCCACACAGTACAAGCAGGACATCGCGCGCTTTACCGCTCGCATCAAGGCCTGCCTGTTGAGCGGCGATGAAGCGCTGGCGGCCGACTACGCGATGCAGCTCAAGAAGGTGCAGGAAGCCCTTGAGCGCAACCAAGGACAACTCGAATCGGCGAAGGCCGGCTACGATGCACTGCTGAAGCTTAAAGAGCGCTACATGCGCGAGATGAAGCTGAAGACCGAAGAAGCCATGCAGGCCATTCGCGAAGCCGAATCAGCGAAGTGGAAGAGCGAACTGGCGGACGTGTTCCAGAGTTTCGAAGTCGGCGGCGTGGACGCGACGCATCAGGAGATGGTGGACAAACTGCGCGAGAAGACCGCGATGGCCGACGGAAAGATCGCGGCCGCCGTCGAAAGCGTCGATATGAAGACGATCGAGATGGAAGAGAAAGCTCGCGTCCTGGAAGGCCAGGAGCTGCTCAAGCAGTTCAAGCTCGACCTGGGCCTGACGCAGAAGAAGGCCGAACCCGCTCAGACCGCCGGCGAAGCCGCCGTCGCTCCGCCCGTCGCGGAAGCTCCGAAGACTATCGGGCCGGAACGGACGAAAGTGCAGTAGGCAGCCGCAGTACGCAGGAGGCAGGTAACGGCAGTTGGCAATACCCAGCGGCAGAGGCAGTGACCGAATTTCGCGTTACTGCCTACTGTTGCTGCCTACTGCTTACTTTTCAAAATGCCACTCAACGCGCGAACACTCCTGATCTTTCTCGCCGTCCTCGTCATCGCGGCGGTGGCGCTCCTCGCCACCGGCTCGCGGCGCGGCGGGCGGACGGTCGTCGTGTACACGTCGGTGGATGCCGAGGTCGCTCTGCCGGTCTTCGAACGCTTTACAAAAGTGAGCGGCATACAAGTCGTAACGCGGACGGACAGCGAAGCCTCCAAGACGACGGGGCTTGCCGAGCGGCTGCTGCAGATGAAAGGGCAGCCGGATGGCGATGTGTTCTGGAACTCGGAACTCTCATTTACGCAGATGCTGGCTCGCGAAGGCGCGCTGCAGCCGTACGTATCGCTGAACGGGATCGAAATTCCCGAACAGTACAAGGACGCATCGGGTCTGTGGACGGGCTTTGGCTGTCGCGCGCGCGTGCTGATCTTCAACACGAATAAAGTGAAACGCGACGACGTGCCGCGCACGCTCGAAGGCTTGGCCGATCCGAAGTGGAAGGGCCGGTTCTGTATCGCGCGATCGCTGTACGGAACGACGCGCAGTCATCTGGTTGGGCTGGTGCTCGCGTTGGGCGAAGAAAAGGCTTTCAAGCTTTTCCGCTCCTGGCGCGACAACGGGTTGGTGCTGGCCGAAAGCAACAGCGACGTGCGCAACCGCGTCGCGGATGGAACGTTCGATCTGGGCCTCACCGATAGCGACGACGCGATCTCCGCGAAGGAGCGCAACAAGCCGGTCGATTTCACCGTGCCGGACCAGACCGCGGAACTCACTGGCGTGTTCCTGATTCCGAACACGGTTTCTATTCTCAAGAATTGCCCGCACCTGGCCGAAGCGAAAGCCTTCGTCGATTTTCTGCTGCTGCCCGAGATCGAAGCGTGGCTGGGAACGATGGGCGCGCGCCAAATCCCCGTGCGCGACGTCGGCGTCAAGGGCGCGGAGCTTTCGAACCTGAACCCCGTGAAGGTCGATGCCGAAAAACTCGGCGCGCAAATTGTGCCGCTGGGCGATCGCATCGATCGCATCCTTCGCGGCGAAGAAAAATAGGGTTCAGGGGCCGGGGTTCAGGGTTCAGGGTTCAGGGTTTTGTGAACCGTGAACCATCCACCACTCACCAAGTACCACTCACCAACTACCACTGTTCTTCCACGTAGGCTTCCAGCGCGTGGAAGTACGGCATGCCCAGCTTGTACAGCCGCCGAGCGGTCTCCGTGTTGCGCGCATCGACGCGTTCCCAGAATTCACGGTCGTCGGGGCCGGGGAACATCGCGCGGTCCTTCTGCGACTGATGCTTGAAGATCGCTTCGATCTTCAGCGCCAGCTCGCGCGCGGTCATCGGGATGAGCAAGTCCGCCTGATCCAGCGGCCATTCCTGCCACGCGCCGCGGTAGAGCCACACGATCGGGCGCTGGTTCTGCGGCAGGCGCAGCACGGCCTGCTTGATCACCCACAGGCACACGCGATGCGTGCCATGCGGATCGGAGAGATCGCCGGCAGCCAGGATGCGCTGGGGCTGGACGCGCTTGAGCAAGTCCACGGTCTGCTGCACGTCGCGTTCACCCGGCGGATCCTTCTCGATCGCGCCAGTCTGATAGAAGGGCAGGTTCATGAAGACGCAGCGTTCGCGCGGAATGCCCGAATGTCCCGCGGCGCTGACGGCTTCGGCTTCGCGGATGAAGCGCTTGATGTGCGCGACTTCGGGGATGTCGATCTCGCCCGGCGTTTTTTGCGCGAGAAATGTATTGATGCGTTCGCACAGGCCGCCGTGGCCTTCGTCCGGCAGTTCCAGCGTGTGCAGGTATTTGCCGACGAAATCCATGTAGCGCTGCACGTCATGATCGAAGACCGCGATGTTGCCGCTGGTCTGGTACGCGGCCCACAGTGTGTTGCCGTTTTCGACCAGTTTGCGGCAGAGTCCGCCGGCGCTGATGACGTCGTCGTCCGGATGCGGGCTGAAGACGATCTGCGTCTCGCCTTTCGGCAGGGTTTCGTGATCCCGAACTTTTTCGCTCAGCGTTTTGATGCAGGCATGGTTGCTCGGATCGGTCATGTGCTCCTGGCACAAGCTGGCCAGACCGTTGGCAACGTAGTCTTCCACGCTCAGTTCCTGGATGGGCTTGTTCATCTGCTGAGCCAGCCAGACGATCGCTCGCACGCGCTCGCGCTTGGTTTTGAACTCGTAGTGCTCCGCGACGCGCCAGGGCGTCTTAATCCGCACCAATTCGGCGGCGGCGTCGTGATCGAGATGGAACAGCACGTTCGGGTGGCGCTGCAGCAGCGAGGCCGGCACTTCGAGCGTTTCGGGGCCTTCGATAGCGCGCTGAATGACCGCCGACTTGTTTTCGCCCAACGCGACCAGAGCGATCTGGCGCGCGGCCAGAATCGTCGCGCAGCCCATGGTGATCGCTTCGCTCGGCACATTGTCTTCGCCGAAAAACTCCGCCGCTGCGTCGCGCCGCGTCCAGGGATGAATGCGCACCAACCGCGTGCGAGCCTGCGGCGACGTGCCGGGTTCGTTGAAACCAATGTGGCCCGTGCGCCCGATGCCGAGAATCTGCAAATCCAGTCCGCCGGCCGCGACGATGCGCTTTTCGTAGTCTTCGCAGAAGGCCGCGATCTCGTCGCGCGAAATGTCGCCGCGCGGGATGTTGATATTTTCCGGGCGGATATTGATGTGCCGGAACAGATGCATGTTCATGAAGCGCACGTAGCTCTGGTGCGCGTCCGGCTTCATCGGGTAGTACTCGTCCAGGTTGAACGTCGTGACTTTCGAAAAATCGAGCCCCGCGCGATGCAACTTCACCAGGTGCCCGTAAATGCCCTTCGGCGTCGAACCCGTCGGCAGGCCGAGCACCGCGTTGGGCTTGCGGCGCACCAGGTCGGCGATCTGCTGAGCAATCGCGGCGGCTAAAGCGGTGTGGTCGTGATGAATGACGATGTTTATTTTTGCTGGATCTGCGCCCATGTCTCTCCCGTTCCTTTGCACGTTCCTCTCAACAACATCCATGAAGCATATTAAACGAGCACACAACGCTCTGCCGGAGAAATTCCAGCAAGGCAGGCTGGACAGCCTGCCCCACGTTTGCATCCCGCGCCGCTTGAGTTACGTTAACGCGACCGTGAAGATTCGCGCGCGCGTCAAAACTCTGTTTCCCGAACCGCTGCGTGACGCGCATGGCGCCGCGCACTTCGCCGGCTACACGGGCAGCCAACAGCTAACAAAGGCTGCCCGTGCCACACAAGGCCCCGGCCGCCTGCGCCAGGTCGCCGTCGTGTTTCCGCTGCAACTGGACCCCACGCGCCACGGCAGCCTGGAAGGCCAGAGCCTGGCGCAGCACCAGTTCAAAACGATGTTCAGCAGTTACGGGATTCTTCGCGGCGTGTGCCGCTTCGCTCACGGGCACGGGCGCTGGAACCTGCGCTTTTCCGAAAATTCGCCCGGCGGCCTGACGCGCTTCATCAAACAGTTTCAGCCGGAAGGAATCGTCGCGCACGTGTCCTCGCCCGAAGTCCGCTCGATCCTGAAACGCAGCGGCGCGAAAGTCGTGAACGTTTCCAGCTACATGAGCGATCCCGGTTTTCCCTCCGTCGTGATGGACAATCTCGCCATCGGCCGCCTCGCCGCCACGCACCTGCTCGACAGCGGCTTCCGGCGCACGGGCTTCATCGGCTACCCGCACGTGAACTTTTCGGAACTGCGCCGGCAGGGCTTTGTGGAACAACTTCAAGCGCACGGCCAGACGCCGCAGAATTATCCGCCCGTCGAAAACGTGATCGGCGAGATGGCCTACACGGCGGCCGACAAGGAGCTGTGCCGCTGGCTGCGCGCGCTGGTCAAGCCCGCTGGCATCTTCTGCTGCAACGACGGCCTGGCCTCGTGCATCGCCGACACCTGCCGCGCGATCGGCTTTCGCGTGCCGGACGACGTGGCGCTCATCGGAGCGGATAATTCGGAGATCGTCTGCGAACTGTCCAATCCGCAGCTTTCCAGCGTGCGCATCCCGCGCGAACGCGTTGGTTTTCTCGCCGGCGAAATGCTGCATCACCTGATGGATGGCAAGCCGGAGCCGGCGGAGTTCATGCTGCTGCCGCCCGACGGCATCGCTCTGCGGCGTTCATCGGAAATCCTGGCGGTGGACGACGAAGATCTCGTTCAAGCGCTCAGCTATATCCGCGAGCACGCGCATGAGTCGATCGGCGTCGAACAGGTTCTGGCCGAAGTGCCGATTTCGCGGCGGCTGCTGGAGCAGAAGTTTCGCGACATTCTGGGCAAGTCGCCGCTCCAGGAAATCCAACGCGTTCACATCGAGCGCGCCAAGCAGATTCTCTACGACACCGACCATAGTCTGGCGCTCATCGCCCGCCAGTCCGGCTTCAACAGCACCGAACGGCTTTCGGTGGTCTTCAGGCAGGTCGTCGGCATGACGCCCGGCCAGTTCCGGCGGCGCGCGCGGATGATGCGGTGAGGCTTGGTGCCACTGGCTCAGCCTGCCGGCTGTTTGTTTGGCCGGCTTAGCCAGTGCTTGCCCCACCGGCACTGGCACCACAAATTGCGCAATCCGGGAAGATTGCGCTCCACTGGCACCGCTAAGCTTCTTCCATATAATCGCTGCCTCGTTTTGGTGTGCCTACGGCGGCGCTTTTTCAGAGGAAGGATGGCAGAATGAAGAGTTACAATATCGCAGTCATCGGCGGCGACGGCACCGGGCCGGAAGTCACCGCTGAATCGATCAAGGTTCTCAAGGCTGCGGCGCAGAAGTTCGACCTGACGCTGAATTTCACCGATTTCGATTTCGGCGGCGAGCGCTACAAACGCACCGGCGAAGTGCTGCCGAATTCGGCCGTCGGCGATCTGAAGAAATTCCCGGCGATCCTGCTGGGCGCCATCGGCCATCCCGATGTGAAGCCTGGCATCCTCGAAAAAGGCATTCTCCTGCGCCTGCGCTTCGAAATGGAGCAGTACATCAACCTGCGCCCGGTGCGCCTGTACGACGACCGCTTCTGCCCGATCAAGGACAAGAAGCCCGAGGACATCGACTTTGTTGTCGTCCGCGAAAACAACGAAGGGCTCTACACCGGCGCGGGCGGCACGACCTACAAAGGCACGCCGCATGAAGTCGCCGTTCAGGAAAGCATCAACACCCGCCGCGGCGTGGACCGCTGCCTGAAATACGCTTTCGATTACGCCGTCAAGCGCCATCAGACCAAGGCCTGGAAAGGCCTGAAGCCTGAAGATATTTCCGGCGGCAAGAAGTCACAGCTCACGCTCTGCGGCAAAACCAACGTGCTGACCTACGCCTTCGACCTGTGGGAACGCGCGTTCCACGAAATGGGCGCGAAGTACCCGAGCGTCAAGCGCGATTACGCTCACGTCGATGCGACCACAATGTGGTTCGTAAAGAACCCGGAGTGGTTCGACGTGATCGTCACCGACAACATGTTCGGCGACATCATCACCGATCTGGGCGCGATGATTCAGGGTGGAATGGGCATTGCCGCGGGCGGCAACATCAACCCGGAAGGCACGAGCATGTTCGAGCCGATCGGCGGCAGCGCGCCGAAGTATACCGGCAAGAACGTCATCAACCCGCTGGCCGCCATCTGCGCCGGCGCGATGCTGATGGAGCACATCGGCGAAAACAAAGCCGCGGCCGCGATCGAAACGGCCGTCATCAAACTCGTCCGCGAGAAGATGAAGAGCCTGGCCGCCGGCAAGATGGGCTTCAGCACCACGCAGGTTGGCGATATGGTGGCGGCGAGCCTGTAGATGGTACTTGGTGAGTGGTGAGTGGTGAGTGGTGAGTGGTAGACGGGCAGCCGGGAGAACACGGCTGCCCGTTTCGTTGATTGTGCGCGCTATTTTCGTGTGTGCGTGGAAAGAACTGCGCGCACGCGGCGGGCAAGCCCGGCCGCCGTGAAGGGCTTCTCTATAAATTCGATATTCTCGTCCAGCACTCCCTGTTTCACGACAAAGTCCTTCGGATATGCCGAGAAGTACATGACCGTGATCGACGGACGAAGGGCCAAGACTTTTGCGGCCAGTTCCTTTCCGTTCATCACGGGCATCACGACGTCCGTCAGCAACAGATGGATCGCGCCTGCATGCGTCTCGGCCAGGCGCAGCGCGATCATCGGCGTCTGCGCCTCCAGCACCGAGTACCCGAACGTGCGGAGTGTGGCGGATGTCACGCGCAGAGTCAGTTCGTTGTCTTCGGCCACCAGCACCGTTTCGTTGCCGTGCGCATCGGCGTCTTCGGAGTGCGCCGCTTTACCGTTCGGTTCGCGGTGACTGGCCTTGGGAAGATAGATGTTGAAAACCGTTCCGGTTCCCAACTGGCTTTCGACCGTAATGCGGCCATGGCTTTGCTCAATAATGCCATGCACCATTGCCAGCCCGAGGCCCGTGCCTTCCCCGACTCCCTTCGTCGTGAAGAAAGGCTCGAACAAGTGTCTCTTCGTTTCGGCGTCCATTCCGCGGCCGCTGTCCCGAATGCTCACCACCAGGTGCTCGTTGCCATTCGCAGCAGAGCCGTCCAGCGTCCCATTTCGCGTGCCGATCGCCAGCACACCCCCCGCAGGCATCGCGTCACGCGCATTGATGGCCAGGTTGAGGATCACCTGCTCGATCTGCCCGCGATCCACGCGGATCTCATGCACGTCCGGCTCCAGATCCAGCCGCGTCTCGATGCGTTCGCCCAAGAGCCGGTGCAGCATCGGCTCCATCTCGCGAATGACATCATTGATGTTGAGCACCCGCGGCTGCATGACCTGCCGGCGGCTGAACGCCAGCAACTGGCGCGTCAACTGTGAGGCGCGCGTCGCGGCCGTCCGGACGTCGCTGGCATGCGTTCGCGCCGGGTGGTCTCCAAGCTGCATCTCCAGCAATTCCACGGAGCCCAGGATCACGGCCAGAAGGTTGTTGAAGTCGTGCGCAATTCCGCCGGCGAGCTGGCCGATGGCGGTCATTTTTTCAGTCTGCCGAAGCCGCTCCTCCATCTGCCGCCGCTCGGTCACGTCGTCGAACATCACGAAGACTTTGCCCTGAATCGGCACGCCGAAAATGAACGTTTGCTTGACCGTGCCGTCTTTGCAGGTCACGCGGTACTCGCGTCCGGGAATCTCGTGGTTTCCTGCAATAGCGGCATGGACCAGCCCCATCCAGGTCGAGATCACCTCGTTCCGGTAAGCCTCGTCCGGATAGGCCTGAGCCCACCAGCGGTCCATGTTGGGAATATCAGCGGGCGCATAGCCGAACGTTTCGATCGCCTTCTTATTGATGTACTCGATCTTGCCGTCCATCGCGACCAGAGCCATCGACATCGGGGATTGCTCGATGATCTTGCGAAACCGCGTCTCGCTTTCTTGCAGCGCGAGTTCGGCGCGCTTGCGTTCCGTCAGGTCACGAACCGCGCCGACGATGGCCACGACGCGCCCGCTCGCATCCCATTCAGCCTTCCCCAGCACTTCCACCCAGCGCTGCAGTTCTTTGCCGTCTCGAACGACTGTGGTGCGAAACTCACTGCGGATCGGTGTCCCGTGACGGAACAGGTTCTGCAATACCAACCCAATCCGGGGCTGATCCTCCGGGTGAATGGTTTTCAACCACTCGCCGGGCTGCGCGACGTCTTCCAAACGCCGTCCGGTGATGCGCTCGAAGTTGTCCGAAACGGAGTGGATCAGCGCCCGACCGTCTGGTTCGATGCGGATGCGAAAGACGTAGTCGGAAAGCAGCTCGGTCGCCGCCCGGTAACGTTCCTCACTGACGCGCAGAGCCTCTTCCACTCGCCGGCGATCAGTTACGTCGCGGACAATTCCCATCAAGCACGGGCGGCCCCCAACGGAAATCGGGGAGGCGCTTACGTCCCCGTAACTCACGGAGCCGTTCTTACTGAGGTAGGGAATGTCCCGGGCGATCGCCAGCTTGCCGTCAACCTGGTCCTGGAATGCCTTCATCACGTACGGCCACGACTCTTGAGGGTGGATGTCCGGAATTCGCAGCTTGCAGATCTGCGACAGGTCGTAGCCGAGCAGCCGGCACAGCGCGGGGTTCGCGTGCAGAAACTGCTGAGTCTCGGCATCGACCAGAGCCATGCCGTCCAAGGCTCGTTCGAACACCATGCGCAACCAGTCGGTTTGACTGGCAAAATCGGACATTACGCTCTCCTCAAAAGCTGCGGGAGAATAACCTGCTGTAGTTCTAAAGTGAAGCTGACTTTTCGCGGCTCAGTTGGCTACTTGCGCCCATGCTCTTCCCGAAACCTGGCCAGCTTTTTCGGCTCAGGCTTGCTGTCGGCGTCGCCGGGGTTGCTGCCCAGGCAAATCTCCTCGAAGTTCGTAGCGCTATCGCCGTCGGCGTCCGCGTCGGCAACAGCCTTCAGTGCCACGATAGGCGGGTCTTCGGCCTTCTCGTCCTGAGCTTTCAGCAGCGCTTTGCGGAATTGCCGCCCGAACACATTCAGGTCTTCGATGGTGGCTTTCTCCAGCGGCCGCCCGTGACAAATCGCGCACGATTCGCTGGAATGGCAGTACTTCGCTACTTTAGCCGAGATCACCGACTTCGCCGCGACTGACCCCGCCAGCAACGCCGCCGCCAGCATGCTCGCGCAGACGAGCAGCGTTTTTGGATCGATCTTCCTTTTATGCATGAACCTTCCGCTTCTTGTTCTATGGGGTTGTGAACGGATCGCCCGATGGAATGAACTTAACCGGCACTTCGGTCACAAACTTTGAAAGCCATCGCGCGCACCACTCCATGCCGGCCTGCTCGGACGGCACGTGGCCGAGCACAATCAATCCCTTCTTCTTTCCGGATTGAGCCGCATCGTGAACGTATTCAACCGTCTCCCACTCGCGCGTTTCGCCGCAGAGCAGGACGTCGATGTCATCGCGCTGGAGCTTCGCGATCTCGCCGCTCGATCCGCCGGCTCCAACGGAAAGCGCGACACGCGAACACACCAAATCCGCATCGCCCACGAAGCGCAGCGCGTGGGCATCGAGCTTCTTCTTCAAGAGCTTCGCGAGCTTGCCCAACTTGGTGGGCTCCACATCGAATACCGCTGGATCGTCGGCCCGCTCACGCTTCTGCCAACCGAGCGCCTCGGCAACTCCCGCGACGATGCCGTCCGGCTTCATGCGATGAATGTGGTCGTGAAAGCGAAAGACGACCAGCTTATGTTTGCGAATATACGCGAGCTTCGTTTGCTGAACTTCGTCCTTCTCCAGCGGCGCGAGTTCATCGAGATGACTATAGAAGGTCGGTTCGTGGCAAATAATCAGATTGTTCCCAGCCTCTGCCGATTTTCTCAACACCTCCATCGTCGCAAACATGGTCGCGGTGACACCGGTGACCTTCGTGTGCGCGTCGCCAGCCTTGATCGTGTCCACCGTTTCTTCGGCCCACGGCACGCCGACCTGAGCTTTGATCCGATCGATGACTTGCTGCGCGGTGATGGGCATACGGTTCACTCATCCAAAATCAAAATCACGCGCGTGCTTCCTCAATCAGCGCCACCAGGTTCGCCAGCGGCACGTCGGCTTGCAGCGTAATCCCGGGTTCGAGTATGTAGCCGCCGCCAGCGCCCATTTCGCGTTTCAGTTTGCGGACTTCGGCGCGGATCTGTTCGGGTGCGCCGAAGGGAAGCAGTTCCTGCGTGCCCACGCCGCCGCAGAAGGTCAGATCGCGGCCGAACTCGCGCTTCAGTTCGAAAATGTCCATCGTCTCCGGCTGAATCGGATGCAGGATGTCCAGCCCGATCTCGATCAGGTCCGGCACGATCGCCCGCACACATCCGCAACTGTGGTGAAAGACGGTGCGCCCGTTCTGCTTGGCTAACGCATAAATCTCGCGCAGCAGCGGCTTGATCCGCGCGCGCCAGTCGGCGGGAGACATCAGCAGACCGCGCTGCGTGCCGTAATCGTCGCTCAGCGCCACGCCTTCGAACTGGAAGCGCCCGAACAGAATCCGCATCGTCGCGAGGATGTGGTCCGTCAGCCGGCGCAGCAGTTCATCGACGAAGGCCGGCTCGAGCACCCAATCCATCAGGATGCTATCCATCCCGCGCATGAATGTCGCCCGCTCCCACAGATCGCCCACCCACACGATGCGATAGTGCCCCGCCTCGCGCGCGCAGAACTTTGCCATGTCCTCGAAACGATACGCGGCGGCCGGGTCGGGGAACTGGAAGCCACGCAGACTTGCTTCTTTGAGGCTTGGACCGACCGGCGAGCCGCGATCGATCTTGCTCGTCGTCCAGACCACGCCGAATTCATCCGTCACGGTCTCGCCAAAATGATCGGGATCGGCATACAGCGGCTTGATCGATTTCGGCGCTGTCATGCGAATCGGGAACTCGAGGAAATCCTCCAGCCCGCGCTCCAGGCCGTAATGCTGAAGCAAACTCTGCCGTGCCGGCGGCGAGAACATGAAGTTGTACGGCACGGCGGCGGGCTGGCGGTGAGCCAGCACCTGCTCGATCCACCCGGACGATTGGGGATTGGGGATTTCGGATTTCGGATTGGCTGCGTTTGCCATTAGTAATAGATACCCCGCGCGTTGACGAACTCTGTCCCATCGGCCAGAATTATCGCGATGGAACCAAAGACCGCCGACCCGAACGACCCGGCCTTTCACGACGTTCAAATCGATGACGATGGCAGGAACTTTTTCGTGAGTGCGCATCTGGACGTGCGCGGCCTGACCTGCCCGATGCCCGCGCTGAAAGCGATCGAGCACAGCCTGCTGCTGGCTGCCGGTGACGTGCTGGAGATCGTCGGCGACTGGCCGGGCTCGAAACTGGAAGTTCCCTACGCGATGCTCGGCCGCTCCGGCTTGGAAGTCGTGCGCATCATCGAAAGTTCTGTGCCAGAGGACGAGACGTGGTGGATCTACGTCAGGCGCCTCACCTGACGCCGAGTTGGCGATTGCCCGTCAGCGTTGCGGGGAATCCGGTTTCCGCTCCAGGTAGACGATCTCCGCGGGCGCCGGATACGAAAAACACACCTTTACGGTCCCGCGTCGCACCACCTGGTAATACTTCGTGACCATCTCCGCGAATCCTTCAGAATGATAGCCATTCAGATAAACCAACATCCGCGCAAAACGCTTTTTGCGAAAGGGCTCCTCGAAGACGTCAACGTTAAGCCGGCCCGGCGGCAGCGTGCGTATATGCGTGGGTTCGCAGAAGAAACGCCGGCAGTCCGCCCGCTGCGCGATCGGCGTCCAAAAGCGTTCCGCGTAGACCGGCTCATCCGTGCCTTGCAGGAAACGCGCCGCAAGATCCGCCTCGGCCATTTCTGCGGGACTTGGCTTCTCAAACACCCCGGCGAAGGGCAACTGCAGCAGCAGGTGAAGCCCCACCAGGCCCGCTCCGCCGAGGATCAGCGGCGCTCGCAGAATGCCGGCCTTCAACAGATCGTTCACGCTGAGCACTGCCGCAACGATCAAACCCGGATACGTGGGCAGCAGGTAGTTCGCTCCGCTGAGATCGAAGAGAATCAACCAGAAACTGGCGAAGTGCCCCAGAACATAGGTGTCCAGCAAGTCCCAGGAGCGGCCCGCCAGATGCGCGGCCATGCGCGCCAGCACAATGCCGGCGAGAACGGCGATCGCGGCAATCTCCGGAACCGCGAGGTGCACCAGTCTCGACGAATCGAAGACTCGACGCACCGTCAGATGCAGCAGCGAGTCCATCAGCACCGGCCCGAAGCGCCATAGGGAAAGCGCCAACAGCACGGTGCAGAAACCGGCGATCAAAGCGCCGACAATCAGCCCGGGCCGTGGCCGGGCGATCAACAGATGGAGCGCAACAGCAGCAGCGCCGAACAGCGCTGTTTGTTTTGTAAACAGCGCCAGTGAGACAAAGAAAGCACCCCAGATCGCCGGCTTTACAAAGCTGGAGCGGGACGGTTGCTCTTCACCCGCGCGCAGCACGTTTTGAAGAAAGTACAGACTGGCAAAACTGAAAAGCGTCATCCATCCATCGCTGCGAACGTAGATGAGATATTGTCCCACGCTGAAGCCGGCGGGCACCAGCAGCATGCCGGCAATAACGAGGCACATGGGCACGCGGGCCTTATAGAGAAACAGGCCGACCAGCGACATGACACCCACCAGAGGAAGCAGGCTCACCATGCGCAGCATGGCCATACTGGGCGCAAAAATTTGCGCGGCCAGCCAGTTGATGACCGGATACACCGGCGGATAGATGTTTCCAAACATTGGGAACTGCGTGGAATCGCTGTAGATCGGCCCGCCCTCGAGCATTTGATGCAGATAGACGAGGTGATCGCCTTCTGACATTACGTAGTCGAGCGGATAGTTGCGCATGGAGATCGCGAAGAGCGGAACCACGGCTGCCCGAATGGCCAGCACGATCAAGATCATCGCGATGACGACGCGTTCCCATTTCCTGGCTGGCGAGGCGGGCTCCTGCATCCGGTTCTCCAATTGTCGCTCGTTCTTCTAACATCGGTGTTGAAGTTCCGCAACGATAGCGCGACAGGACGGCGCCACCGCAATTCGATGCGTTGGACGTCTGACAGGTTCGACGAATAAACGCGATGAAAGTATGGAGATTATATCTGCTTTGAACCGCGGACGAGAGGAGTCGCTATTGTCCTTTGGCCCCGGGCGCTTCGATCGTCGCGGTGCCTTTGACTTCGATCGCAAACGGTCCGTCCTTCGGAACCTTGTAGTTGAAGGCTTTCTCTTTCTTCCCGTTCAAGTGAATCTCGCACGCGCCTTCGTTGATGCTGACCAGCAGCACGTCTTTCGCCAGCGCACCCACCAGCGCGATTTCGCGCTCCACCAGCGGCTTGAACCCCGTGTTGCTCGGCACCACCGAGTAGCTGTAGCTGCTGCTATAGTTTTGGCACGGCGTGATCAGATTGGCCTTGCCGCCCTGAAAAACCATCCCGTAGCCGGTCAGGCCCAGATTGGATTTGCTGGTCGTCGTGCTGCTTGAGCTGGTGCTGGTGGCCGCGTCAAAGCCGTTGCGGACGAATGCTTTCACGGTCCCCGTTCCGCCGCGATGAACAGCAACCTGGATCGCGCCGTTGGTCTTTGCCGCTTCCAGTTTTCCGTCCGTCACTTCGTAAACGTTCTCGGATTTCTTCGTCCACTTCCCCGTGATTTTCGTCCAGCCCGCCTGCCGCAACGCGCGCTCCACGTCGGGCGGAACGTCCATCGTGCCGCTGCTCGTCGAAGTGACAACCGCGGAGGTGTCTTTGCTCGGCGTGCTGGGCGCAAGAGCCACCGCGCCGACCTTCGGCAACTTTTCCGCAGCCACATAGTCGGCCATGTGCAGCTTCTGCACGCGCTCGGCGACTTCGGACTGGATCAGCGAATCAGGCGACTTCTTGTAGACGGCGTCCATCTCCTGAGCGTACTCGGTGAGAATGGCTGAGAGTTGTTGCGTGTACGGGTTGAGCGTCAGCAGACGCCGCTCGGCATCCATGCGCATGCTGGGATAGTTGGGTCCGCCCGTTTCGTCTTTGCGAATCTCTCGCAGCGCGCGCGACAGAAAATCCGCGGCGGCCGTCCGCGGTCCGGTGCGCTCAAAAATCTTCCCCAGCTCGTACAACGCCTGCGGGCAGTTCTCGTCGTAAATCAACGCCTTGAAAGCGATGTCGCGAGCCTTCTCGAACTTTCCATCTTGAGCCAGCTTCGCGGCGGCGGCGGCGAATCCGCTGGCGGCCACTTTGTCGCGCGGACGCTCCTCGGTCTTTGGCGCGTCCGCTTTCGTGTCCGCATCGGCCGGCGGATTAATCACGCGCGGACCGAACGGCCCGATTTCTTCGGCCGCAAATAACGAGAAACTGACCGTGGCGATAACAGCGATTGCGCGAACAGAAAACATGATACCCGCTCCGTCTCTTACCCAAGATGTGACTGGCAAGTGCACCCAGGGTTTGACGCCAATCTCTCTGAAAGGATGCGTCGAATCCTGTAAAGTTCGCGCTTTACACAATGTGCAGACAAATCGCCAACAGATGACGCAGGTTATTGACGAAAAAAGCATTCTTCCGATCGGAAACCGACGGCTGAAAACGCCCTTTCTTCCGGTACACTGCGCTCGCTCAAGCAAAACCCGGAGGCTCCGCCATGCGCCGCAATGCCCGCTTCCTGTTGCTCGCCAGTCTGTTGATCTGCGCGGTCGCAACCGCCGCCGAGGGCGTCTTCGTGCGCTTCCGTTTGCAGAAGCCCGAAGCGAGCACGTACTACGTCCAGCTCGGCGGCTACATCCACAAAGAGAACTGGTATCTCAAGCACGCCATCATCCCCGAAGGCGCCGACAAGAAAGCCGACGCGCGGGTTAAAGCGGGCGAGTTCACGCCGTGGTTCGACCTGAAGACGCACGCGGGAAAAGACCTGCACGGCCGGCTGAAACGCGCCGGCGGCCTGGCCGAGTTTCCGAACGTGACGGCGCGATTTGTGGTGGGGCGGGCCTCCGTGCCGGCCGGCAGGGACGCCGGCGCTACCCCGACGTTGGAACTCGAAATCGAACTGGCCACGGAGGCCGACGAAGCGCAGATCGTCAAACGCTGGAAGACGCAGATCGAAGGCGACCAGGTGAGCTTCCTCGTTTCGCCCAATCTAAAGCAGGACGCGGCGGAACTGGAACTCGACAGCGAAATGACCGCGCGCCGTTTGAAGTGGGCGGAAGAAGCGACCGGCGGCCAGCGTCACGCGCCCAAAAACCTGCTGCTCCAAACGCAGTTCTGGGCTCCGCAGCGGCAGGAACTGAATCTGAAGGAAGCGCGCGTGCTTTCGCTGCTGGGCTTCAACGCCGTCGGGAACATGCCGCCCGAAGTGAAAGAGAAGTTCCCCGAATTCCGCGCCCCGGCCGCCTCGCACGACGTGCGGCTCGATCTGCAAGCCAGCCGCGCCGACGTGGCAAAAGTCTGGGACAAACTGGCGCAGCAGTGGAAGGCCGGCTTCGCGCCTGGAGCCCCCGTCAATCTTCAGGACGAAATTTGCGCGCGCCCACCCATCGGCAGCCACGAAGGGGCGCTCAAGGAATTCCGCGCCTGGCTCGCGCAGCAGAAAATCGCTCCGGCCGATCTGGGCGTCGAGAATCTCGATGCCCTGCAACCTATCGAAAACCCGGACGTTTTGCGCGAACGCATGAAGACCAACGAGCGCGCCGCGCGCCGGATTTTCTATTACACATCGAGGTTTCGGCAGCTTGCCGCAACTGATCGCATCCGCTGGAACACCGAGGAGCTTCACGCGCGCTTTGGCGACAAGCCACTTTCGTCCACGCTCGTCGCCGATCATCCCTATTTCGGCGGGACGGGCTTAGGCATGGGCATGGACCAGCAGAACACGACATGGGGCGGCTGGCCGCTGGCTTTGGACTGGTTCGACATCGGCCGGCGCAAGGCTGTCGATTTCATCGGCGTCGAGGACTGGATGGGGCTGCAATTCATGTACGGGCCGAATTCGACGTGGGAAGGCTTCCAACTCATGGGCTTTCAGTCCGCGATCTTTCGCAGCGCGAGCAAAGGCACGCTCCCCATCATGGCGTGGATCACGCCGAGCGACGAACGCAACCTGCGCCTGAAAGCCGCGTCGGCGCTGTGCCAGGGCGCGACGCATTTCTTCTTCTGGTGCTACGGCCCGACGGCGACCAGCACCGAAAATTACTGGTCCGACTTGCAGAGCGCTTACCCCGGCATGGCGCATCTTTCGAAGCTGCTCGAATTCGGCGAACCTGTGCTGAACGGCGGAAAGCTGCGTCCGACGAAAGTCGCACTGCTCTACAGCATTTCGTCCGACCTGTGGCAGCCGTTCGGGTACATCCACATGCTCGACCGCCGCGGCATTTATCTCGCGCTGACGCATGCGCAATACGGCGTGGACATGCTGACCGAAGAAGATCTCGAAGCCGGCCGCTTGAGCGACTACAAAATCCTCTACACGTCGGACCCGTGCATCAGCGCGGCGGCGGCGAAAGGAATAAAGGAGTGGGTTGAGAAAGGCGGAACGGTGGTGGCCTCCTGCGCGGCGGGGAGCCGGAACGAATTTGGCGAACCGACGGACGCCCTGGCCGGCGTGTTTGGGATTAAGCCGGAGATCAAAGTTGAGATGCAGAAGTGCGAGTATCGGGTAAGGGGGAGGTTGAATGATCTCAAACCCTTTGATCACGTAGAGTTGAGAGAGGATCCTGGCTTCGATATCTCAGGGCTTCGCGTGGACTTCGAAACTGTTGAAAGGAAAGACGCAAAAGGCACTCTAATCGGTTTGTTTAAGAGCAACGCGAAACCCGCTGTGGCTGAACATCTGGTTGGGCAGGGCGGGAGCACCTACATCGGCGCCAGCATCGGCGTTAGTTACATCAAGGATGCCAATTTTGTACCGAACGATCTAGCCGAGCGCTGGCCGGCAAAACATCGGAATCTGCTGATATGGTGTGCCGGGGGCGCAGCGCCGTTCGTACGGCTCTCTACACCCGCTGTCGAAACTGGCGTATATGAGAATGGCGGAAAGCTGGCGCTGGTGCTCGCAAACTTCACCTACAAGCCAATCGAGCACCTCAACGTCGAGTTGCCCGTGAAAGGCGAAGTGTCCTCGGCCAGGTCACTTGCGAACGGCGAGCTCAAGCACACCAGCGCGCCCGCCGACGGCGCATGGAAGCAGGACGGCTATACGCACGTGCTGCGCTTCGAATTGCCGCTGGGGCACGACGATTTGATTGCGATCGAGCCGAAATGAACGAGGCCGTGCATGCCGGAAACTGAACCCGTTCCGCAGCCACAGACAGCCGAGCCAAGACGGGCCGCGCCGGCGTGGGCGCTGAAGGTGCGGCGATACGCACTCACCGCAGCGTTGCTCTCATTTCTTGGTTTCGGCCTGACGGTCCTGTTTTCCGTTCCTGCGATTCTGTTGGGATGGTGCTTTCCAACGGCTCTGGGGGCGCACGTGCTCACATTCATTGGCGTTCTTTGCTTCATCATGAGAATTTCTGAAATCGTGGGCGTGTGCTCATTCGCCGTTTGGCTGGTGATCAGCCTATTGTTCTGCTACCAGTTCTCGCTGCGCGCGCTGATGCTGGTCGTGATCGCCTCCGCCGCCGGCGTGACGGTTCTGGTGAAATGGCGCTCAGAAGTGGGTTTGATCGTCGGCGCGACGATCTTGGGGACTGTTCTTGCGGTGCTCGTCCTTGAGGTGACTCGAAAGCCCATGGGTGACCAGGAGCTGAAGTAGATCGTTGAGCGGGGCTGGGTCCACCCAATTGCGTCACGAGAATTAAGTTGATATTTGGGTGGTCTTCGGGTAGGGTTTTGGACAGAGATCGTCCCGAATTATATTGATCTCGGACTGGCGCGGATAGCGTTGGCGAGGGAAACCGGGCGAATCTCGAATATCGCAGGACTGATCCACAATTTTTCAAGGACGCCAGAACGTGACGGAGCCGTCGTGTGCTTACGTGGCGTGACGGGTGACGCGTGACGGGTGACGAGTGGAGAGGTCTGCGATGGTGGTGGAGGGTGGGAGCATGGAGAACGAACGAGACGGGGTGACAGGGGGACGGGGAGACGGGGGGAAACAGCACGACGGGGAGCACGACGGGGCAGGTAAGGACGTCTGCGGCACAAACTGCGGCGCTGCCGCAAACCTAACCCCCCAGCCCCCTTCCCTCGGAGGGAAGGGGGAGAAGGGCAGCGCTCGGGACGCCGGCGGTACGGCGGGCGCGGGTGAGTTGACGGGGGAGGAACTGAAGGACCCCTGGAAGGCGATGTTTTCGGCGGGCGTCGCGAAGATGTTCGAGGCGCGGAAGGCTCTGACGGCGCAAGAGCTCGGCGATGCGGGCGCAGGCGGGGACGAAGAGGTCTTTCGCTTTGTGGCAGAGTGCGAAAAGTTTGGCGATGCGGAGGCCGAAAGGCGCCGCGAAGAGCGCAAGGATCGCCGGATGAACGCGGAGGCGATT
>DASXUX010000021.1:0-55024 GCA_036504595.1 Planctomycetota bacterium
ACGCGAGGAGGGATGGGCTGTCTTCACGAATTCAGAAGTCAGAATTTAGAGTTCAGAATGTGGGGAGAGGCAAGCAAAAGTCAAAAGTCCAAAGGAAAAGAAGACCGGCGACCGAGTGGCGGCGAGGAATGACGTGTGCACAGGAGGTGCAATTTTTTCTGACTGCAAAGACGCGAAGGAAAAGAAGTGCTGAGTGCTGAGTGCTGAGGCGCAGCGCGGGAAACTGCGGCTCTGCCGCAGACCTAACCCCCCAGCCCCCTTCCCTCGAAGGGAAGGGGGAGAACGGCAGCGGGCGAGACGTCCGCGATACGGACGACGGGAAGACGGGGGGAAGAACGATTGGGGAATGCAGATTTCGGATTGCGGAATGAACGGAACACGCAGAGGACGCGGAGAGCGGATGGACGAGAGGGACGGAATGGATGGTATGGACATTGACGGAAATCGGACGGGCACGGACAGGCACGGACGGATACGGACAAGCCGAACGAGCCGGATGAACAGGGCAAGACTGGTAGGTATGACCACACGGTGGAACAGACGCGCTACTCGTCACGTGGCGCGGGGTCTGGTATAATTTATAGCGAATCTGGAAGTCTGGAGTCTGGAGGCAACTGAGAGGGCGAGACGGAGAAGCGGGCGAGACGCCGTGGTACGGGAGACGGGGAGAAACGGCGGGAGGCGGGACGCAGGAGGCGGGAGGAACGACACGAGGCGGACCCTCACACCTAAGCCCTCTTCCTTCGCAGGAGAGTAGGGGCACGCTTGAGTTCGCCGCAAAAAAGACGCGGCGAACACAAACGTGCCACCCGGCGGGGGAGAGGGGAACCGGAGAAGCGGGCGAGACGCCCGCACTACAACGAAGCGGAGCGTTTATGTCGGAGAGCAGGTTTATTGTCGGAATCGATTTGGGCACGACCAATACGGCGCTGGCGTATGTCGATCTCAACGAGAAGGTGCCGGCGGGGACACCGGCGCTGCGGATCAACGTCATGCCCATCCCGCAGGTCATCCGGCCGGGCGCGGTCGAAGAGCGGCAGCTTCTGCCCTCCTTCCTTTACCTGCCGGCGGAGAACGAACTGCCGGCTGGCAGCCTGTCTTTGCCGTGGGATGAGAAGCGCGGCTACGCGGTTGGCGAGTACGCTCGCGGGCGCGGCAAGGACGTGCCGGGGCGGCTGGTCAATTCAGCCAAGTCGTGGCTGTGCCAGGCGGGCGTGGACCGGCGGTCGAACCTGTTGCCGTGGGGCGCGGCCGAAGACGTGCCGAAGCTCTCGCCCGTGGAAGCTTCGACGCGCATTCTCAAGCACCTGGCCGAGTCGTGGGATTCGACGATCGGCAAAGGGCACAAAGGCGGGAAGCTCAAGCAGCAGCAGATTCAGCTTTGCGTGCCGGCGAGTTTCGACGCGGCGGCTCGCGATTTGACGATGGAAGCGGCCAAGGCGGCCGGCTTCGAGGATGTCACTCTGCTGGAAGAGCCGCAGGCGGCTTTCTATTCCTGGCTCGAAACCACAAACGAAAAATGGCGCGACCAGGTGCAGGTCGGCGATCTGGTGCTGGTCGTGGACGTCGGCGGCGGCACGACAGACTTCAGCCTGATTGCGGTCGCCGAAGAAGGCGGTTCGCTGACGCTGCATCGCATCGCGGTCGGGGAACACATCCTTCTCGGCGGCGACAATATGGATTTGGCGCTGGCTCACGCGGTGGCCGCGAAGCTGGCCGGCGAGGGCACGAAACTGGATAGCTGGCAGCTTCGCGCGCTAGCTCACAGTTGCCGCGAGGCGAAGGAGAAGCTCCTTAGTGATGGGAGTAAGGACGAATTTCCGCTGGCGATTCTCGGCCGCGGCAGCAGCGTCATCGGCAAGAGCATCAAGACGAAGATCACGCGCCAGCAGGTCACTGAAGTCATCCTGGACGGCTTCTTCGGCGTCTGCAAGGCGTCGGACCGGCCGTCGCGAGCGATGCGCATGGGCTTGCAGGAGCTGGGGCTTTCGTACGCGGCCGATCCGTCGGTTTCGAAGCAACTGGCGAAGTTTCTCGCGCGAGAAAATCTCTCCGCGACGAAAGAGTTTCCTGTTCCGCTGAAAGGCGAGGCTTTCGTTCACCCGACAGCAGTTTTGTTCAATGGCGGTGTGATGAAAGCGACTGCACTGTGCGACCGCATTGTGCAGGTCATTAACGATTGGCTGAAGGAAGAGGGTTCGCCGCCGCTGCGCGTGTTGCCGGGCACCGATCTCGACCTGGCCGTTGCGCGAGGTGCAACTTTTTACGGGATGAGTTCGCGCGGAAAAGGCGTGCGCATTCGCGGCGGCGTTGCACGTGCATACTACATTGGCGTCGAAACGTCGATGCCCGCGGTTCCCGGCCACAAGACGCCGATTAAGGCGCTCTGCGTCGTGCCGTTCGGGATGGAAGAGGGCTCCGAGGCCGAGGTGCCGAACGCGGAGTTCGGTCTTGTTGTCGGCGAACCGGCGCAGTTCCGCTTCCTCTCCTCTACGACGCGCCGGGACGACCGCGTTGGGAGCGTCCTGGAAGATTGGGAAGGGACGATCGAAGAACTCGCGCCGGTCGAAGCCGATCTTCCCGCCACGAAGAAGGCGGCGGCCGGCACGCTAGTGCCGGTCAAGCTGCGGACGAAGGTCACGGCCGTCGGCACGCTGGAACTGTGGTGCCACGAGCGAGATGGTGCGGGAAAGTGGAAGCTGGAACTGAATGTGCGGGAGTAACGGAAATAGGGTTCAGGGTTCAGGGTTCAGGGTTCAGGGTTCGGGGTTAAGGGTTAAGGGTTAAGGACTGCGATGACTCTCAAAGTTCCTCATTTTTCGTGGGCAGTTGCGCTCGACGAGCGGCTTCGCGCGGCGATGCGCGAGGATTTGGGCGAGCGCGGCGACGTGACCTCGCAGGCGCTCGTGCCAATTGACAAACTCTGCAAGGGCGAGTTTCTGACGAAGGCTGACGGCGTGCTTTGCGGAGTCAATTTGCTGCTCCCGATTTTTGAAATCGCTGATGAACTGGCCGGAAACAGGAAATCGGCAGTGAGTGTTACACTGCGGAAACACGACGGGGCGAAGATCCGTAAAGGAGACGTCGTCGCGACGGTGAAGGGCTCCGCGCGCACGCTGCTGGCGGGCGAACGCACGGCGCTGAATCTGCTTTGCCACCTTTCGGGCGTGGCGAGCCAGACGGCGGTGTACGCGCAGAAGATCGCGCACACGAAGGCGAGAATCATTGACACACGCAAGACGACGCCGCTCTGGCGCGATCTGGAGAAATACGCTGTGACGTGCGGTGGCGGAACGAATCATCGCTTCGGATTGCACGATATGGTGCTCATTAAGGACAATCATCTCGCGCTGTGGGGCGCGAGCGATCCGGCCGGCGCAGTGAACGCGGCACGAAAAACTTTTCCAAAGCTCGCGATCGAAGTGGAGGTCGTGGATCTCGCGGGATTGCAGCACGTGTGCAGGAATTCGAGTCCCGAGATGATTCTGCTCGACAATTTTTCCGTCGCACTGCTTCGCGAAGCCGTCGCGTGGTGCCGCGACTATTTTCGCTCAAGTAAAAAAAACGCGCGCGCAAAAAAAAATCACCCGCGCCCGTTGCTCGAAGCATCGGGCGGCATAACTCTGGAAACTGTGGCAGCGATTGCAGAAACGGGAGTCGATCGCATTTCATCCGGCGCGCTCACACACTCGGTTAGAGCGCTGGATCTTTCACTTGAGCTAAAAATCTGAGCGGGGAGAATGCGTGCTACGTTTTCCAGTTCCCGTATCAAGATTTCGTAAAGCTCAAGTGTTCAAACAGTTAAGCAACGTGCTTTTTCGAGATGAGAATAGTAGCACGCCCTAGGGGTCCATGACATACGCTATAACAGTTTCGCCGACACTGTAAGCCACGCAAAATGAGACAGTTGCAAGAAAAGGAGGGTGTGTATCTTTTTTGTTTTGACTCTAAAGCTTTCCGCGTAGAATCCCGCCATTCAATGATCACCGGGTACATCAGTATCCGTTTGCATGGGCGCAATGAAGTGATTTCTTGCTCGGGAAATCCTGGCGGGCTCGAGCGTATGGAGTTTTTTGCTGTGTCTGAAACCACACCTGAACTGCAGACGTCGTTGCTTCAGCGCCTGCGCTCAGTTGTAAGTGCAGAGTGCTTCGAGACTTGGTTTAGAGAACTCACGCTGCGGTCCATCGAAGGCCAGAACGTCTGCCTGCTCGCCCCCAACCGCCACGTGAAAGCCTGGATCGACGCGCACTACAAACAGGAGCTGTTACGCGCCGCGCTTGAGATTTTCCCGGGAGTCACCGGCGTGCAGATCACCGTCGCACCCACTGCGGCCGACTCTGCCGTCACGCTTGGCAGCGTCCTTGAACGCGCCTTGCCGGCCATGCAGCCGCGCGAAGTCCTCAGCAATGGCGCGCTGCAGCATTCCGACCGGCCGCGCGATACGGTCCGCCTGACCGCTCTTTCGCCAAAGTGGCGGCTGGAACAATTCGTCGTGGGCAAGTCCAACCGCGTGCCCTATTCAGCGGCGCAGACAGTCGTTGAGTCTCCCGGCACGGTCTTCAATCCGCTGTGGCTGCATGGAACGCACGGCATTGGAAAAACACATCTGCTGCACGGCATCGCGCACGGACTCACCGAACGGAAGCTGAACGTTCTGCATATTTCTTGCGAGGAATTCGCGAACGCGTACATCTCGGCCATCCAGAACAAGCGGGTCGATATCTTCCGCGCGCGCTTCCGCAGTTGCGATGCGTTGCTGGTCGATGATGTTCAGTTCCTCAGCGGCCGGGATCGAACACAGGAGGAATTCCTGCATACGTTCGATTCGCTCTCCAACGCGCATAAGCAGATTGTGCTCTGCGCCAACGCGATACCGCGCGAAATCCCCAAGCTCGATCAGAAACTGGCAACACGCTTTCAGCACGGCCTCGTGGCCCATCTGAGCCCCCCGGATGAGATGCTGCGCATGGCCGTGCTGAAGCATAAAGCTGAAGCACGCGGCTTGACGCTGTCCGAGGAAGTCGCCCAACTGTTTGCGACGCACATCAATGGCAGCGTGCCGCAGCTCGAAGGCGCCCTCTGCAAGCTGATCGCGCTGGCCGCGGCAGAATCGGTCACGCCGCAGCACGCGGACGTTTCGGTCGCGGCCAAGCACGATGGCAAGTCGTTCCTCGACCGCCGGTTGGCCATTGTGGCGTTGCGCGAACTGGGCTACTTGCGCAGCGGGCCGGTGACGTTGCAGGATATCCTCGAGGCCGTCAGCAAGCACTACGGCATCAGCATCGATGACATCCGCTCCGCCAAACGCTACGCGCCGCTGATGCGCCCCCGGCACGTGGGCATGTATCTGTCGCGGGAACTGACGGAGCAGGGCGTGGCGGAGATTGGACGCTTCTACGGGAACCGTGATCACGCGACCGTGCTGTTTGCATGGCGCAAGATCCTCGATCAGCGTTCCCGCGATGAGAACCTCGACCGTGATATAAAGACTCTGCGGCAGCTTCTAGGCGAGTAGAGCTCGCATCTCGCCGTCCTGCTCTTTTCTCGCAAAGCCCCGTGCCTGGCTCTATACTCAAATGTTCTGAGGCAACCTCTGCCTCAGTCTGGTTCCAAGGAGTCCACATGAGAACATCTCTGTTCGCCTCGATTGCGCTTCTGGCCGGCACAATTTTCCTCGTCGGCTGCGGGGACGCGCCTTCCTCCAATCCAAAAGCAACGACTGCTGCCCCGGCCGCCAAGTTGCCGGAGGGCCTGATTCTCTCAGCGGCGCCGGCCGGCGCGGTGAGCATCAAAGACGCGATGAAGAACGCCAAGGCCGGGGACACGATCGTGATTCGCGGCCGCATCGGCGGCTCGAAGGAGGAGACCTTCCTGCCCGACCGAGCGGTGTTCACGATTGTTGACGAAGCGTTGCCGACCTGCGATCAGAATCCGGCCGACTCGTGCCCGCAGCCGTGGGATTACTGCTGCGAGCCCAAAGACAAGCTGGCCGAAAACACCGCGAGCATTCGCGTCAACGACCCGGCCACCGGAAAAACGCTGAAGCAGCCACTGAAAGGGCAGGCGAAGCTGAGCGAATTGAACACGGTCGTCGTGCAGGGCAAAGTGGACGAACGCCCCAGCCCCAACGCGCTGACGGTCATTGCGACGGGAATCTTCGTCGAGAAAGAAGTGCAGCGTAAGGGTAAATAGTGGATTAGTGAGTGGTGAGTGGTGGTCTGGTGATGCGGTAGATGATGTGTGTGCCACTGCTGGCTTGAGTGCGCTTTAGCGAGCTTTCCAGCAGTGGAACCCGGTCAGGCTCTGGACGATGGCTGAACCTTCGCCGCAACAGATCTTACGCCGCATTCGTCTTGTCCTCGCGTTCTTTATTTTTTGCCTCGTTCTCAGTGGAATCACGGCCTTTGCGTTGCAGTGGGAACTGGAACTGCTGGCCTCTTGGCTCGGCGTCCCTGCGGCTGCGTCGCCCGAAAGCTACTCGGGCCTCACGTGGTGGATCGTGATCGTCCGTAACGGCCTGCAGGAAACCTACGCCAAATATCCGTTCATCGCGTACGGAACAGACTGGTTGGCCTTCGCGCACGTGATCCTTGCCGTGTTGTTTGTCGGAGCGTGGCGCGATCCGGTTCGCAACGCATGGGTCATCGACTTCGGTCTGTGGGCGTGCGTGCTGGTGATACCGCTGGCGTTGATCTGCGGGCACATCCGTGGCATTCCGTTCGGCTGGCGGCTGATCGATTGCAGCTTCGGGGTGTTCGGGCTTATCCCGCTGTGCTGGATTCGGAAGTGGACGTGCGAACTCGCCACGGGAACCGCAGAACTATCGGACGTTTAACGCCTTTTCCTGCACCTCAAACATCGTCCTCTGCTGCGCGGCAGTGTCGTCCTCATAACCCAGCAGATGCAGGAAGCCGTGGACGCAATAGCGGCTCAGTTCCTCAGTCACGGGCAACTTGCGTTCCGTCGCTTCGCGCTTGGCCGTCTCGAATCCAATGACGATCTCGCCCAAGCTGAAGCCCTTCCGCTCGGGGTCGAACTCATCCAAGTTGAAGGCCAGCACATCCGTCGGCCCGCGATGTTTCATGTGCGCCCAATTCAGGCGAGCCATCTCTTCGTCGCCCTGCAGATGGACGTCCACCAGCAGTCGCGTCGAACCCTGCGTCTCCGGCCTTTTCTTCTTGGGAACCAGCGCCCATGTTCTTGCGAATAGCTTCTCAAGCTCGCCGCGCGTCGGGTTGACCGGAGCGCCAGCAGCGCGCGTGATAGACACTGAAATCTGAGGTTTCTGCATATCCATTCGCACCCGCCAGCCGCTCCCTCACGGTCGCGGTTCTGATCACGCCTCCCGCTTCCTGCCTCCCGCTTCCTGCCTACTGGCCGTTTCCTGCCTCCTTCTGTTTCTCCCCGTCCCGTCCTTCTGTCTCCGGTTCCAATCGCTTGACCGTTTGCGTCTCGGTCAACCGCTTGCGGCTGGAGCGCATTTCTATGCGAGTGGTCACACCGCCGCTGTTCGACGTGGCAATTACCGCGCCGGGCAGCGCTTCAGTCACTGTCGTCTTTGAATCGAAGCCCGGTTCGTTTTCCTGGCCGGGGTAGCGGATCCGCGCGTGCGAACGCGTGACCAGCACGCGCACAAAAGCCTCTTCGATCAGCGCCAGATCGCGGAAAGTCAGGTCGCATTCATCAAGCTGCCCGTCCAGCATCTTCTCCATGATCAGCTCATGCACGAACGCGGTCAGCCGCGCCGCACTTGGACTTTCCAGAATGCGCGACGCGGCTTCGGCCGTGTCGGCGAGCATCACGATCGCCGTTTCGCGGCTCTGCGGCTTGGGGCCCGGATAGCGGAAGAACGCCTCTTGCACCGAATCCTCACCGCCGCCATCCGGTTCGGCCGCCGCCTCTTTCTTCGCCGAATGGAAGAAGTAGCTGACCAACGTCGTGCCGTGATGCTCGGGGATGAACGCAATGATCTGCTCCGGCAGCCCATACTCCCGAGCCAGCTCGATTCCGTCCTTCACGTGCGCCGTAATCAGCAGCGCGCTGAACGACGGCCGCAGCCGGCGGTGCCGCTCCGGCGCATCCATCTGGTTCTCGACGAAATATTCTGGCTTCAGCGCCTTGCCGATGTCGTGATACAGCACGCCGGCACTCACCAGCCGCGTGTTCGCGCCAATCGCATCCGACGCCGGCTCAGCAAGGAACCGGACGTGCAGCGTGTGCTGGAAGGTGCCCGGGGCTTCTTCCAGCAGGCGTCTGAGCGCGGGGCGATTCAGATCGGCCAATTCGAACAGACGGATGTTCGTCAGAATTCCAAACAGCGCCTCAATCAGCGGCAGGGTGCCCAGCACGAAGAAGCCACACAACGGCCCGCTGGCCAACGCCAGCACCGCGTCGATGATCGTCGGCACGCCCGCGCGCGGGGTCTGCGCCGCCAGCCACTCCGCACCGCCGGCCAGTTCGGCCGTTGACGGCGGCAGCGCACCCGTCAGCCCAATGCCCAGCCACGCCAAACCGGCCATCAGCAGCCCCTGTGTCAGGCCGCCGATTGCGCCACACCTCAACAGATCCCAGCGATCGCGCAGCCGCGCGGCGGGTATCCCCGCGGCAACACCGCCCGCCAGTAGTGCCAGGCTGAGCGCCGGCAGACCGCCCTCGATGGGAGCGGCTTCCCACCGGATACCGGCCAGTGTGAGCAGGACGCTTAGCGAGAAGAGCGTCAGCAGCGCGACGGTCTGGCTGAAGGCCAGCGACGCGATCACTCCGACAAGGATGAACGGGGTCAGCGCGACGCTGATGTCGGATAGCAGCAGACCTCGACCGCTGGCGAGCACCGCGATGCAGAGCAGACCGAGCATGACCAGTCCGCGCCGGCGCGAAAGCAGCCTGTGCTCGCTGCGCGCAGCAATGAACAGGAAGACCACGATCACGCCGAAGGCCGCGGTGGCCAACCCAATCAAATGTTTCAGGCGCGTCTCGACGGGCAGACTGTCCTTGTAAGCACGATACTCCTGATGCAGTTTGTCCAGGTCCGGCTTGGCGATGGGATTGTGCCTGTCGAGAATCAGCTCGCCACGTTTGACGATAATGGAGCCTTCGGTGATGGCGTCCTGAGCCTGCTCGCGACGCTTGGCGGTCAAAACCGTGTTCAAGGTCAGGTTCGGGCCAATGTGCGTGATGAGGTGGTCGCCAATCTGACGCCGCACCTCCGCCGGCAACGTTTCCTGCCAGCTTGCCCGCATGATCTCCTCATCGGCTCGCGCAACGCTTCGCAGGCGCTCAAACGGCCGCTCAAGAAGCTGGGGCTCCCCTTTCCCATCCTTGGGCGGCGTGCGAACCAAAATTCGGCGTTCTCCGCGCCGGTCGCGCTCCAATTCCAGGTCTCCGGCCAGAAGAATTCCGTTGTCTGCGAGTACCTGCAGGGACGAACGCACGCGGTCGCGCAGAACGCTGCTCAGGAACCGCCGCAACGGGCCCTGCTCCTGGTGATATTTGTAGAGCTCTTCGGCCAACTGCCTATCGGCAGGGAAGCGTGCGGACCGATCGCGGAGATTCTGCGGACTGTCGGAGACTTCGACGATCTGGATCAACTCCACAAAGTCGCGCATGACCTTCTCGACCCACGCCGGATCTTCCTCGTACACGTGGGGCGCTTTTTCGGCGGCATCGGCGCGCTTTCGATTGAGCACGTTCGGATCGTTATAGGCAAAATCCAGGCGCGACGGCACGTCCGCTGGCGGACGGCGGCCGACTTCATAGACGGGCGGAAGGACGCCGTAATCCAGGATGGCCACGCTCGCGGCCACCAGCAGCAGGCAGAAGATCACGCCCAGCGGCCCGATCGTGTCCTCGCCGAATGCGCCCGAGCGGCGGTCTTCGCGATCACGGAGTTTCTTCGTAGGGGTCGTCGTAATGCCAGAACGCCCCTGCCGGACGGTGTTCCGTCCATGAAAGAGATCGGTCAGCGCCACGATTTTCGAGTCTGGAGCCTGGAGTCTGGGAGTCCAGAGTCTAACGGCTCGCGGCTCCGGACTCTGGACTCCAGACTCCAGACTCCCAGACTCCAGACTTCAGTTCTCATCCCTTCGCCCCTTCGCTTTCGTCGTACGCGTCAACAATGCGCTGTACGAGCGGGTGGCGGACGATGTCTTGTTTTTCAAGATGCACGAAGGCGACGCCGTCCACGTCGCGCAAAACGCTGCGCGCGTGCGTCAGGCCGGACAGGTCGCCATCCGGAAGATCGACCTGGGTGATGTCGCCCGTAACCACGGCCCGAGCATCGCGGCCCAGGCGCGTGAGAAACATCTTCATCTGCTTGGGCGTCGTGTTTTGGGCTTCGTCGAGGATCACGAAGGCGTTGTTCAGCGTTCGCCCGCGCATGAACGCCAGCGGGGCGACTTCGATCACGCCGCGTTCGGTGTAGCGGGCGATCTGATTGGGCGTGAGCATGTCGTGCAGCGCATCGTACAACGGCCGCAGATACGGATTGACCTTTTCCACCATGTCCCCGGGCAGAAACCCGAGGCGCTCGCCAGCTTCGACAGCCGGGCGCACCAGGATCATGCGGTGAACCAGATTGTTATGCAGCGCCTCAAGCGCCGACGCGACAGCCAGATAGGTCTTGCCCGTTCCAGCCGGCCCGATGGCGAAGACCAGGTCGTGGGTGCGCATCGCCTGCAGATACTTCTCCTGCCCGGGCGTCTGCGGGTGAACACGCCCGGCCAGCGGTCGCGAAGCATCCGGCGCGTGGACTTTCCCGCGCAGCGCGTGCTGATTCACGCTATCGTCTTCCTGCTCCATCAATCCTTCCAGGATACGGTCCACGTCCACGGAATTAAGCTGCTGGCTGCGGCGAATGATGCGCAGCATGCCAAGGAACGCGCGGACGCCTTTGTCAACGGAGTCGTCCTCGCCTTCCAGATGCAACAAGTCATTGCGAGCGATGACCTCCAAGCCCAGCGCCTCGCGCACTCTACGCAAATGGCAGTCGCCCGTGCCCAACAACGTGCGGGTTGTCTCACGGTTTTCGATTTCGATCGTCTTGCGCACACGGACTCCAAATACAGCACACTCTTGAACGCCGGCAGCCCTAAATTGCGATGTGGAAAATTGTTACGCAAACGAAGCTTTATGCTTCCGGACCGGCGACACGGCCTTACATCATAGCAGGAAAGACAAAATAGGCAACCGGACCGGCGACCATGAGGCTGTCCACCACGTCCATGGCGCCGCCATATCCCGGGACGACATTCCCCGCGTCCTTGGCTCCGGCACTGCGTTTCAGCAGGCTCTCGGCAAGGTCGCCCATAATCCCTGCAACGCCAATAATCAGACCGAGCACGCACACTTTCCAGGGCGAAAGAAAGCTAAGTATGCCGATCGGCTTCCACCACAACAACAGGGCCGTCAAGACGCTGCCAATCAGGCCCGCAGCCACTCCTTCTATCGTCTTACCGGGCGAGAGTTCCGGGAAGGCCTTATGCCGTCCTAAAGCCCGCCCAACCAGATAAGCCCATACATCGCAGCCTTTTGCCAGGACAATCGTAGACACGACCATCCAGTTACCGTAGAGATTCCAATCCTTCCCACCAACGAGTCCGTCTACGCCTACGTAGCGGAGTCTCAGCAGAAACGAGGGCAGGAAATAAATGTACAGCAGCCCCAGGCAGGTGACCGCCACGCCGCCCAAAGACGCCTTGAACTCGTGCCGCTTGGCCGTTAGCAGGAACGCACCGAGCACGGCGACCGCCAAGCCGCCGGTCAACAGATCGGACGCCAGTTGATGGGCCTCCCGCGAACCGGATTCGACGCTGAGCCGCATCGCCCAGTAGTGGACGGCAACCAGCCCACAGCCGCTGAGCGTCCCCCATACCGAGAAAGTCTGGTGCCCCGTAGCGCGGCACAGCGGCCAGAACTCACGGAAGGACAGGAACGCCATCAGCAGGAAGAACGCGTGCAGCAGAATACCGTCTTTCAAGAGATAAAAATCAAACGCCATCGCTGCGGCCAGCGAGGCGATCATCATCACGGCGGCAAAAAAACGCTGACCCAGCATGCTCTATACGAAACTCCCTCCGTCCCGGATGCTCGGCGCGGCTATGCGGCGCGACTTCAAATCAAGAATTCAAAATTAGGAATCACGGATGCCGGCCGCAGTACGAGGGTCGGCGAGCCGTCTTGATTTCTAATTTTTACTTTTTGATTTTGAGCTCTCCGCGATCTGGCCTTCCAGGTAATCGGTGATTTCTTTTACCACATCGGGCGTTAAGCGCGAACGAATCTGCTCCGGCACAAGATAGCCGTGGTCAATGAACGTCACAAAGTAGAAGCAAGCCTGCGTAACCGCGTCCTTCTCTTTGCGCTTCATGCTGCCGTCGTTAGCTGCGGCCCAGTCGAGCATCAACGACCGCATCGCGCTGTCCTCGCTCAGCGCTTCGTTGTCCTGCAGGCGTTGAGCCACGCGGCGCTTGAACTTCTTCTCACGCTCCTGAATGTCTTCGGCCGTGCAGCAAAACTTCATGTATTGCGAGGCCAGGTCGCGCAACTTGTCCCAGGGCACGTCTGGCTCACTTGCGCGCACGTAAGAAATCAGGGGCAGAGTCAGGAGGGCAGCTAGCAGGAAGGGCGAGCGCATTGAGCACATGAAGCGGCTCCGGTCGAGTTATTTCTCACGACTGGAAGGCGAACGCACTATGGTTCTCGAAACTCCCCGGTGCGGCTGCCAGCCACTTCCTTCGAGTGCGCCGTCGCAATTTGGCCTTCCAGATAGTCCGTAATTGCTTTTAGCGCCTTGGGCGTAAACTGCGAACGAATCTGCTTGGGCAACAGGGAGCCGCTCTCCAGCAGTGCCACAAACAAGACGCAGCCTTGCTCGACCGCCTCTTTGTCGCCCAGCCAGAACTTGCTCTGATTGGACATGGCCCAATCCAACGTCAACTCGCGCATCGCGGCGTCTTCCGACAACACCTCGTTGTCTTTCATGCGCTGAGCGACACGTTCCCGAAGCTGCATTGCGCGAGCAGCGACTTCCGTCTCGGCACAGCACTCTTTCAAGTAACGCTGCGCCAGATTCTGCAGTTCGCCCCACTTGATCTCCGGCTCCGCGGCAGGCGCCAGCGGGGAAAGCACCGACAGTAACAAGGCCGTCATTCCGAGGGAGCGCACAGCGTATTTTGGACTAGGCATGAAACGGGATCCATCGGCATCTGCTAAACACGTCAACTGACCGCCATTCCGGCACATAGTCTGGAAGTGCGCACGACTCAGTATTCAACGTCCGGATGCGCACGCCGTGCGGCATATTCGTGTATCGCCGCCTCAAGCTCGGTCTGGCGAAATTCGGGCCAGCACAGCGGCGTCACGTAGAACTCCGCACCGCACGCTTGCCATAAGAGAAAATTGCTCAACCTGCGTTCGCCCGCCGTTCGGATAAGCAAATCGAGCGGAGGCATTCCGGCCGTGTATAGATTCTGCTCGATGGTCGCCTCGCTGATTTCAGAAGGGCTCATTTTTCCATCGGCGACCTGGTCTGCCACGCGGCGCAGCGCCGTCAGGATCTCATCGTGGGCGCCGTAGTTCAACGCCAGACAAAGGTTCAGGCCTTTGTTGTCAACGCTGACACTCTCGGTTAGCCGCAATTCAGATTGAACATCCTCCGGAAGTTGTGCGATGTTGCCGATCGAAGTCAGGCGAACGTCGTTTGCCATCAGTTCGGCGCGCTCTTCCACAAGATATTTTCGAAGCATCCGGAACAGAAAGCGGACTTCGGCCTTGGGACGCTTCCAATTTTCCGTGCTGAACGCGTACAGTGTGAGCGCCCTCAGCTTGATCTGGCCACAGTACCGCGTGATCTTGCGAACCGTCTCGACGCCGGCCTGATGCCCGTTGATGCGCACCATGCCGCGCTGCGTTGCCCAGCGGCCGTTGCCATCCATGATGATGGCAATGTGCCGCGGCATTTTTTCCGCCGCCAGCGGCGGCGCGAGCGGCTCCCAACGCGGCGCTTTGGCAATGAGCCCTTGCAGCTTCGCATCCGGTTGCATGGGATTGCTCCTGGTGTCTGGTCGTCTGGTCGCCTGGTACCGATTGCGCACACCAGACCACCAGACTACCAGACACCAGACTACCAGACCACCTTCACCGTTTTTCTGTTGCGCTCCGTCCGAAGATAATCCAATCTGGCGTTTTCGGTTTTGGCCAAACGCTGTCAGGAGGTGTGTGTGGGCGAGCCAAGTTTGAAAGATCTGCTTTCCGTCGCCATCGATGCCGCGGTGCTGGGAGGCCGGCGCACGCTGGCGTACTTCAACTGCGGCGTGCAGGTGGAAATCAAAGCCGACCAGACGCCCGTCACGCGCGCCGACCGCGAATGCGAAGAGATCATCCGCGGCTGCATCCAGCGTTATTTCCCCACGCACGCCATCATCGGCGAAGAAGCCGGCAGCAGCGACGGCGACCCGCACTACCGCTGGATCATCGACCCGATCGACGGAACCAAAACGTTCATTCACGGCGTGCCGTTCTATGGCGTGCTGATCGGCATCGAGGTCCAGGGCCAGGCCGCCGTCGGCGTGATTTACCTGCCGGCGTTGGATGAGTTGATCTCCGCCGCGAGCGGTTTGGGATGCCAGTGGAATGGCCGCTCCGCCAGAGTCTCCGACGTCAAGAAGATGGACGAAGCCGTTCTGCTCACTACGTCAACGACAGCCTCCGCCGCACGTTCCGACGCCTACGAGCGCCTCGCCGCGCGCACGAAGCTGCATCGCACATGGGGCGACTGCTACGGTTACGCGCTGGTCGCCACTGGCCGAGCCGAAATCATGCTCGACCCCGACATGAAACCCTGGGACAGCGCCCCGCTGCTGCCGATCCTCACCGAAGCCGGCGGAAAATTCACCACCTGGGACGGCCGCGCCACGATCTGGGGCAACGACGCCGTCGCGACAAACGCGGAGCTAAGTGAGGAAGTCCTGGGTATTTTGAAGAGCGAAGTGCGACGGAAATAACTGATTAGCCACAGAAGAAAAAGGGTTCGGGGTTCGGGGTTCAGGGTCTAGGGTCTAGGGAAGGCTTAATGTCTTCGTTTCTACACCCTGAACCCTGAACCCCGAACCCTGAACCCTATACCCTGCCGTCCTACTTCGCGCCAACTTCCGTCAACAGACCTTTCAGCGCATCGACGGCCGTCTTGAACAGCTTGGGCCCGGTGAAGCCTTTGAACTGGCCGGACTCGCTGAGGTGCGGTTCGAAGGTCATGAAACCGGACCAGCCGCTGGCGAACGCGTCCTTCAAAATTTCGCGCACGTAGCCGTCGCCTTGGCCGGCCGGGCATTCGCGGCCGTCGGACTTGCGGGCGTCCTTGATGTGGAAGTCCACGACGTGCTTCTTGAGCAGCGGCCACGCTTCCAGGCAATCCTGATTCACGTGGACGAAGTTGGCGAAGTCGAACGCGGCTCGCACGTGCGGAGCCGCACAGGCCTCCATGACTTCGGCGTGACGCGGGCCGTTGTCGCCATAGAGGCCGACTTCGTTCTCGATCTCCAGGTTCACGCCTTCGGTCTTGGCGACGTCGCACAGGACTTTCATGCGGCGCAGGACTTCGTCGCGGTACTTCTCGGGCGCCTCACCCTTCGGAATGTAGAACGTGAAGACGCGAATGACTTTTGTTTCGAAAGCCTTCGCCAGTTTCGCGGCGCGCTTCAGCCGTTCGATCTCGGGCTCCAGCGGGTCGGTGATCTGGATCTTGCCCACTGGCGAGCCGATGCAGGAGAAGCGAATGCCGCGATTGAAGAACTGCTGCTTGATCAAATTGATCTGAAAGTCTTCAAACTCCATCACGTTTTTGCCATTGGCGCCGCGCAAAGCGCAGTAATTCACGCCGTTGTCGAGCAGATGGTCCATCTGCACCTGAATATCGGTCGAAATCTCGTCAGCGAACGCAGACAGTCGATAAGCCATTTTATTCTCCTTCGAAGAGACCGGCAGCAGTCATACACCAGAGCCCCGCGCCGGACAAGCGGCGGAGCCGCATCAGTACCGCGACCGTGAGGGAGCGGCCGGAGGCGCTAGAAGCACGACGCTACGATCAGTCTCTGCGCTGCCAATAGTCCGGACGCCAGTAATAAAGACATGCGTTTTTCGGGGGCCGTAGATCGTGATCGCTTGGCCCGCCGAAGTGAAGATAGTTGTCTTTTTGCGGGTCCAGCACACGCCATTGGGTATCGCGAATGTCGCCCGCGCACGGTGTACGCCCCCCGAAGAGTTTTCGTTTCTCCGGATCCTGAAAGATTAATTGGTATGTAATAAGAGAGTGATCGCCATTCACGTCTGTATCGACGTAATCTGGAAACAACAGGTGCTCCAGTTCATCGATCCAGGAGCAGAACGAGCAGTGCACATATGATCCGGGCGGTTTCACAAAGGCCAGATAGCCACAGGCGGGACATGGGTACAGCACTTCATTGGCTCGACGAACAAGGACCTCGGGAATGTCGTTCCGCAGAATAGCAGCCATGAACGCCTTCGGGCTGACTATTCCCGAGTCAAAATACGGGAAGCTCTCACCCACGAGTCCAGCGAAATTGGCCGGCGTTATGGCACCTGCCTCAACCAACGCTGCAACGCCGAGCCACTCTTTCTGTTCCAAGCCATAGTCGATTGCCGCCTTCTTCTCTGCATCCACAGCATTCACATCTGCACCGGCTTGAATGAGGCAATCTACAGCAGACTGGTGGCCGTTGTATGCGGCCCACATCAAAGGCGTATGGGTACTCAGGTCGCGGCAATCGACCTCGGCGCCTCCCAGGAGCGCCTCGCGAACGTCATCGACCTTGCCTGTTTTTGCCGCGAGCACCAGACTCTGATTGCTCCTGACAACCTGCGCGGGCTTAGCCCCGCGAATGCGATCTGCAATCACTCTGGCAAGCAACTCGTTCTCGGGCTTCGCGCCGCCGGCCAGCAACATCTCTGCCACCTTCGGGTGATTGCTTGCGACTGCACGCGCCAACGCCGATGTACCTTCCTTGCATAGAAGATTAGGATCGGCGCCTCTCTTAAGAAGTTCTGCAACAGCCGCCGCGTGGCCGCTGAACGTAGCCCACATGAGCGGCGTCATGCCCCAGCTATCACGGGTATTGATGTCCGCACCGGCGTTTAGCGCGGCGCGAATGCCGACCAAATCGCCCGAGGCGGCATCAAGAAGTTGCCTGTTAGGATCAATATCCAACGTCCCAGCTCCGTATGAAGCCGCATCAAGTGTGGCGTTTTCAGCAAAAAGATCAAGGCGGTAAGGTCAACCAATTTGAAGTTTGCATTTCCTTGCTCGCTAATCTTCAATGCTTCCTGCGCAAAAGGAAGGAAGCATTGAAGCAGCCCGTCATCCTGGTCCTCAACTACAAGAAAACCAACAGCTTCGCGCTCAACACGATTGCGGGCGCGGTCGAGACTGGCTGCCCCGACGTCGAGATCCTCTTCGCCACTGGCGCGGAACGAGTCTGTGAGGCGATCGCCCGCGCGCATGAGCGGAAGCACACCGTCGTCGTCGGCTGGTCGTTCCATTCGCCGCAGTTTGAGAAGATTCCCGGCGAACTGAATTGGATACGCCACCGCTCGCCGCCAGCCATCCACCTGGCCGGTGGGGTTCACGCGACGGCCGAACCCGAACAGACACTGCGCGCCGGCTTTGACTATGCCGCCATCGGCGAAGGCGAGCGCACGATTGTCGAGTTCCTCGCGAGGCTGCAGCGCAGAGAGCTTCCCCCTCACCCCGCGTTCGCTGCGCTCACGTCGGCCCTCTCCCGCGAGGGGAGAGGGAACCCAGCGGGGATGCGCGGGATCGCCTGCCTGAAAGACGGCGCGTTGGTTTCCGGCGGCGCGGGCGAGCGCATCGAACTGGATGATTTTCCGCCGTTCGCGCCGGCGCATTTCAAAGTCAACCCGATCCAGATCACGCGTGGCTGCATTTACGCCTGCAGCTACTGCCAGACCTCGTTCATGTTCGGAGGAGAGTTCCGGCACCGCAGCGTCGAGAATGTTTGCGAAAACGTGCGCATCATGAAGCGCCATCGCGCCACCGACATCCGCTTCATCACGCCGACGGCGCTCTCGTACGGCTCGCCGGACGAAAACGTCAAGCTGGACAAAGTCGAGGAGCTTCTTGCTGGAGTCCGGTCCGTGCTGGGCAAAGACGGACGCGTCTTCTTCGGCACGTTCCCGTCGGAATTGCGGCCGGAACACGTCACGCCGGAAGCCCTGCGCATGATCAAACGCTACGTCGATAACGACAACGTGGTGATCGGCGGCCAGTCGGGCTCGCAAGATGTCCTTGAATCTATAGGCCGCAGTCACAGCGTTGAGGCCATCGAAACCGCCGTGCGCATCATAAAAGAGGAGGGTTTTCTGGCCAATGTCGATTTCATTTTCGGCCTGCCCGGCGAAACTCCCGCCGACACCGACGCGACGCTGAAGCTGGCTCAACGCCTGGGCGAGATGGGCGCTCGCGTGCACGCGCACACCTTCATCCCGCTGCCCGGCACACCCCTGCGCAGCGCTCCCGCCGGTCAGCTTGACGCGAAGACTATCGCGCGCCTGGAGCGCATGGCCTCGCACGGCAAGCTGTACGGACAGTGGAAGCAACAGCATAGGGGAGTGACCAAGGACCAATGACCAGTGACCAGTGACCAGTGACCAACGCCGTCACTCGACACCCGTCACGCATTGGCAATAATGGCCGCGTGAAAATCATCGACGTTCATACGCACGCGTTTCCCGACGCCGTCGCGGCCAAGGCCATTCCGAAGCTGGCGAAGGAAGCCGACTGGACGGCCTGCGGTACGGGCACGGTCGCCAGCCTGCTTGAATCCATGGACGCGGCGGGCGTGAGCGTCTCGGTGATCTGTTCTATCGCAACGCGGCCTGAGCAGGTGCAGCCGATTTTCGACTGGAGCCGGCAGGTGCGCAGCGAACGCATCGTGCCGCTGCCGTCCCTTCACCCGAAAACACCGAACGTTCCCGAGTGGGTTGAGCGCTTCACTGGCGCCGGATTTCCGGGCATCAAGCTTCATCCCATGTACCAACAGTTCACGCTCGACGACGCGTGCATGGACGAAATCTACTCCGCGTGCGCGCGCTGCGGGCTGTTTGTTGAAATCCACTGCGGGTACGACATCGCCTTCGCCGGCGACGAAAGCGCTGATCCGATCCGAGTGCGCCGCGTGCTCGACCGGCACCCAGACCTGAAGTTGGTCGCCACCCATTTGGGCGGATGGAAGCGCTGGGAGCAGGTTCGCGAGCATCTGCTCGGCAGTCCCGCGTGGCTCGAAACCTCGTTCAGCATGGAGTTCATGCCGCACGAGCTCCTTGCCGAGATGATTTCGCGCCACGACCCCGCGCGCGTGCTTTTCGGCACCGACTGGCCCTGGGCTCGGCAGGATCGAGAACTGGATTCGCTAAGAAGACTCCCGCTGCCGCCGGAGCAGATCGACCGGATGCTTTGGGCCAATCCCGCCGCATTGCTGGGGATCAAGGATCAAGGATCGTAGCATGGGCATCTTGCCCATGCACACGGCCTGGAAGGCCGTCCCACAAAACACCAAGGGCTCCGGCCAGCAATCGCCAACCGGAGCCCTCGTGAACCGCCAGCCACCCTGACCGTTTACGGCGCCAGGATCGCCTTGCCCTTATCGCCGTTCTGCTGGTACTGCAACTGGAACGTCATCGCCACGTAGAGCTTGTCGCCGACGCGGAGCGTGACGGGCAGATACATCTTCAGCACCGGTCCCTTCTTCACGCCTCGGATCCAGCCGCCCATGTTATCGAAGATATCCGTCACGCCCGGATGCCCATTCGCCTTGAAGGAAATCATCTTCTTGGCCACACTGATCTGTAGGCCGGGCAGCCCCGTCGCGCGGAACTTGCCGTTCTTGTCCAACGTGAAGACGAAGGCTTCGGCCTGGTCGCCGGGCCCGATCAACAATACGCCTGACATTCCGATCAGTTGAGCCTGAGTCAGACTGGCTGGGAAGGCGATATTGCCCAGCGAAGCGGCAATGTTCGTCTTATCGCGGCGCACATAGTCCACGGCGACCTTCGCCGAACCGCCGCCGGCTTTCCCGACGCCGGGGCCGCCAACCAGAATTCCACTGACGCCATCTGGCGGCGTTCCAGTCACGCCAGTCGGATTGCTCCCCGCCAGCGGCATGCCCACAAAGAACTCGGTCGAGTAGACCGTCGGAACGCCCTGCGGGGAAGTGGCTGTCACCGTCACCACGTACACTCCCGGGTTGGCGTATGTGTGCGTGGCCGTCTGACCGCTGGACTGGCTGCCATCGCCCCAATCCCACGCGATCGTTGCATCACCGGCGCTCGCGCTGCCAGTGAACGGCTGCCCGGCCACGACTGCCGCCGGCGAGAACGACGGATTGCTTGAGAACACTGGCGGAGCGCTCATGACAATGTTGACCGTCGCCGGAGCGCTCGTCAGTTTGCCATCGCTGGCCGTAAAGGTGAAGCTGTCCGAGCCGAAGTAATTCGCAGCCGGAGTGAAGGTCCACAGCGCGCCCGCGCCGCTCAGCGTGCCGTGAACCGGTTGCGAAGCGATCTTGAAGGTCAACACCGCATTGTCCGGATCCCCAGCAAAGTTGTCCGGATCGGTGGCGCTGAGCGTGATCGCCAGAGCATTGTTCATGCCGGTGCTCACGTTCTGCGACACGGCGACCGGCGGGTAATCTACAGGCGCAATAACGATCGTCACCTTCCCGATATTGCTCACGGCCGTGCCATCGGTGGCCTGGAACGTGAAGCTGTCCGTGCCATTGAGGTATGGCTTGGGCGTATAGGTGAAGCTGCCGTTGGACGCATCGGTCAATACAACGGTGCCGAGCGTGCCGTTGGATACCAGCGCATAGGTGAGCGGATCGCTGTTGGCATCTGTCGCCGCCAACTGCTTCTTGAGCAGCCCGTTCTCCTGCATGTTGTACGTGGCGTTCGTCGCCACCGGCGCACTATTGGTGACAAAGTTGATCGTCACGGTCGCGACGTTGCTTGGCGCCGCGGCAAGTGGCGCGGGAGGATTATCAGTCAACTTATACGTAAACGTGATCGCCGGCCCTGCGTAGGCCGCTGGTGGCGTGTAGCTGAAGGAGCCATCCACCGGGTTCAGGAAATCAAGGGTTCCCACGCTCGGATCGACATCGCGCATAACCGTCAGGACATCGCCGTCCGGATCCGTGTCATTGGCCAGGACGCCCAAAGCCGGCGGGACGACCAACGCTCGCCCAATAATGCAGTTATACGTGTCATTGACGGCGACTGGCGGATGGTTGATGTGCGTCACCGAAATAATGAACGTCTTCGTTGTCGAGTCCACACCGCCATTCGCCGTTCCGCCGTTGTCCTGGAGCTTGACCGTCACAGTTGCGGTTCCCCACTCAAAGGGGGCCGGCGTGAAGGTCAGCGTCCCCGTTGCGACATCGATCGCCGGCAGGACAGAGAACAGCGTGTCGTTGCTGGTCGTGCAGGTAAAGGTCAGCGTCTGCGTAGACTCGTTGGCCGGGCCCGCCGAGATGCCCGTGGCGAAGCCGGCACCTAGCGCGTAAGCCAGGCTATCCTCCAGCACGGTGATATCCGGACCCAACGTGAACTGCGGCGCGTGATTGACCGCAATGACGTTCAGGGTGACCGTAGCCGGTGCGCTCGTTAAGTTCGCGGGCGCGCCAGCGTTGCCGTCGTCTGTCACCGTGAAGGTGAAGCTATCGGTGCCGTTGAAGAACAAATTCGTGGGCGTGTAAGTGACTGTCGCCGTTCCCGGATCGTGGCCGGTCATGGTGCCGGTCAGTGGCGAAATAGTCCCGTTGGCCGGCTGCGTCACGATATTGAACGTCAAAGTCTGAACGTCCTCTGTGTCGTTGCTGTTGCCGGTCAGCGTGATGGGAAGCGACGCGCCTTCCAGCACGCTGACGGTGCTTGGGACCGCCGTCGGAGCCGTGTTAACAGGATTGATATGAATGTTGAAACTCGGCAGCACCCCTTGTGTTCGGTCGATGCCGCCATTCGCCGTCCCACCACTGTCGATGGCCTGAACCGTCGCGGTGGTATCGCCATGGATGCCGTCTTTCGGGGTGAACGTCAGCGTTCCGGCGGCGCTGATCGCCGGCTGAACCAGGAAGAAGGCCGGGTTTGAGGCCACCACTGCGAACCGGACCGTCTGCGCGGCCTCAGCAGGCTTGGGGCTGAGCGGATCGTAGGGGTAAATGTTCGTGCAGAAATTGGCGATGCTGACCTGCGGCCCGCCTTCGTCACCTAGCACCGGGTTGATCGCGCTCGGGTTGAGCGTGAACACCGGGGGATTGTTGACGTTGATGATATTCAGGCCAAAGGTCGTGCTCGTCGTCGCCGCGGGAGTGCCATCGTCCACGGCCGTGACCGTGAGCTGCAGCGAACCGCTCCAGTCCGTCTTGGTCAAATAGCTGATCGTCGCCGTCCACGGCGGCGCGCCGACCACCAGGGCCGGGGCGATCGTCAGGGTCGTCAACGCTGTCGGGTCATTGGCCACCACGGACAGAGTCACCCGTTGCGTGAACTCGTCCGGACCGGCGGCTGGGCCCGGATAGATCCCCGTGATCCTGATCGTGCCGGCCCTTTCCTCATAGCCCGTTTGCGGACCCGGGTTCGGAACCACTGGGGCATCGTTGATCGGCGCGACGGTGATCGTAAAGGAATGGACATCGGAGAGATCGATGCCGCCATTGGCCGTGCCGCCACTATCCTTCATCGTGACATTGATCGTAGCCGTGCCGACGGCGTTCGGATTGATTTCGAACGTGAGTTGTCCGGTTGGATCGACGCCTGGAGTCGTTGCAAAGAAGCTAGCCGCGGTGAACGGCGCCGTCACACTTGCAATCGTCGCCGTGAAGATCCAGGTCTGGTTGTTTTCGTTTGCTGGGCCGGCAACCATTCCTGTCGCCCAGTTCGGCTGCACGAACAGCCCGGAGTTTTCCTGTACCCCGACGCTCGGCCCCGGGACGAACGAAGGTTTCTGATTGACCTGTGCGATGTTGATCGTTACCAGCGCAGGCGGACTGGTCAGCGAATCCGGCGCAAAGAGCGTCGGGTCGGCGTGGTCGGTCACGGTAAAGCTGAAGCTGTCCGACCCGAAGTAGTTCACGTTGGGCTGGTAGATGACCGCACCGGTAGCCGGATCGAACGCTGTGATGGTGCCGTTAAATGGCCCGTGCGTGGCGTCCGCCGGGATCAGGTTGAAGGTCAGCGTCTGAACGCTGCCATCATTGTCATTACCGGTAAGCGTAATGCCGACGGACTTGTTCTCCAGCGTGGGGACACCGTTCTGGTTGTCGGCCGAAGGCGTATGATTGATCCGCGGCGCCATCGTCGTGGTGATCGTAAAGGTTTGCGGCGTCGGTGTGACAGCCGGCGGTGTGCCTGTATCGGTCGCCAACACCGATACCAGGGCCGTGTTCGGCGCAGCGGAATCCAGAGGCGTAAACGTCAGCGTGCCGTCCGGGCTGATTGCGGGCATGACCGCGAAGAGTCCTGCATTGGATACCACCGTGACACCGAAGGTCACCGTCTGACCCATATTCACTTCGTCCGACGGACCGGGGATGATATTCGTCGCCCAGTTGGCGATGGCCACGTTTCCTGCATTGCGCGGCACCGTCACATTCGGACCCTTCGTGTACGATGGCGGCTGGTTCACATAGGCGACCGTAATGACGAAGGTCTGCGGCGGGGAGGTGTCAACGCCGCCATTGGCTGTTCCGCCATCGTCTTTCGCCACGACCGTAACATTGGCCGTGCCGTTCACATTGGCGGCGGGGGTAAAGCTGAGCGTCCCGTCCGATCGCACCGCCGGCTGGCCCGTGGAGGTGAACAGGTTGGGATTGTCGGTCGTGACGACGAACACCACCGTCTGCTGCGGCTCGAATGGGCCCGGCGAAATATTGCTGGCCCAACCGGCAATGTTCTTCGTCGAATCGTTTTCATTCGCGGTCACATCGCCGCTTGAAGTAAATGACGGAGCATCGTTCACCGGCGTAATGGTGATGGTAAACGTCTGCGGCAGCGAACTCTGAATGGGCGTGCCGTTGTCCCGCAGCACGACCGTCACGGTCGCAACACCCCAGCGGTTCGGCGCCGGCGTATAGGTCAGCGTGCCGGTCGAACTGATCGTCGGTTGCACAGCAAACAGCGCGTTATTGTCATTGCTGACGATGAAGAACACGGACTGGGTGGCTTCCTCCGGCGGCGGCGGGTAGACGGATGCCGGCGAGATGGCGCTGGCCCAGTTCGGAATCGTCTGAATCGGCCCGTCCTCCAGGACGACCTGATCGCTGCCCTTGGTGAAGGACGGCATGTCATTGATGCCCACGTTGATGAAAACGGTGGCCGCCGGGCTGGTCTTGGGGTCGGGCAGCAACGGCATTCCCGACAAGCCGTTGTCCGTCACCGTAAACTTGAAGGTATCCTGGCCCACAAAGGTAACCGTATAGGGCGCGTTGTTAATCACGCCCGAGAACGGACTGGCCACCGTCAGGCTGGTCGCACTGGCAATCGCCGTCACCTGCCGGCTCTCGCCGCCGACCGTAAGCAGATATCCGGGCGCCAGCTCCGTGTTGAAGGCCGTTCCTGTGCCGGTTACGGTTGTGGACGCCGCCGCCACACTGACCGTCCCAGCGCCATTGTGCATATCCGGCGTGTAAATCACCTTTGTGCTCTGCCCCTTCTCGTACGTAAAGGGGGTCGCGGCTGGCACGCCGATCGGCGCGCCCACCGCATTCACGAAGGCCCGGTCCACGGTCAGAGCCGTTCCGTTGCCGATCGCAGTCACGGTGCGGGCCTCGCCCAGGGCGAAGATCACATCACCCACGGCCAGTTGCGTCGTAAACGTCGTGCCGGCTCCCGAGATGGCCGTCGGAGTGCCGGCCGGCGACGTGATCGTCCCCGTCCCGAGGTTGGTGCCGCTCAACTTGCCATGCGCCGCATCCGACGTAATGGAGAAGATCATCGTCTGCGTAGCTTCCGGATCGCCGTCGTCCCCCGTCAAGGTGATCGGGGAGGTCGCCTGGCCAGCGGGCGTATGGAGCGCCTGGCCGTAGGCCACCGGCGTATCGTTGATCGGAACAATGAACAGGTCGAACGTGAAGGACCACGCATCGATGCCGCCATTGTCGGTCGTGCCGTTATCGTGAGCCGTCACCGTCACCTTGACCGGCGTGATCCCGGCCCCATCCCAGCAATTGGCGTTGGGCGCTGGAGTAAAGGTCAGGATCGCCTGTGTCGTGTCCGCCGGATTCAGCGCAACGGCTGGAGCCGCATTAAAGACGAACTTGGAGGAATCGCTGTTGGTCACGGTAAACGTCACGTTCTGATTGACCTCGTCCGTGGCCAGGAACGGCGTCACTGGCGAAGAGATCGCGCCATTGGCCTGCCGCTGGAACGAGAAGTACGTGCCCGTCGCCAGCACGGGGCTGAAGGCGCGGTCCACCGTCAGCGTGAGCGGGTCGGCAATCGCGATCACCTTTCGCGTCTGACCGGCGGCGTGAATGACGTCGCCGATGCGGATTTCCGTCGTGAACTTCGTGTTCGCGCCGGAAAGGACAGGATTCCCGACGCTGGTGCTGCAGGTGCCGGTCGCCGGCCGCAGGAACCAGAACGGTGTCATGTTCTGCGCCGCGCTGAACGAAGCCATCACTTCCAGCAGCGTGTCGCTCACGACCGATACCACCGTCTGCTGATCCGCGCCCATGCCGATCACGTCGCCCACCTGAAGCTGGGTCGTAAAGGATGTCCCGGCCCCCAGCACGGATATCGCGCTGGCAACCGTCGGCTGCGGAGCCGGCAGCGCCGGCGGCGTGCGTTCGATGCTGAACCGCGTTCCGGCTGGCAGCGGCGGGGTGAAGGCTGAAACGAGCGCCAAGCTTGTATCGTTGGTGACCGTCAGGGCAGCCGTATTCGGCCAGCCCTTGACGACGATCATGTCGCCGGGCTTGATCTGTGTGCTGAATTGCGTCAACACGCCGGTGACTGTCGTGCCCGTGCTGGAGATCACGCCGCTGCAATCGCGTTGGATCCTGTAGGGCGTGTTGGCCGGTAGGGCAGGATAGAACGGCACCTTCGTCGTCAGAATCGGCAACCGCTCCAAGCTGAAGTTGGCGGCAACGGCATTTCCAACGCCATATGTCAGCGTCAGGTGAGTGTCATCCGTAATGCTCGCCACCACGTCCGTGAGCGTCTCATAATGGAAGGTATCGCCAGGCATCAACTGCGTTGTGAAGAACGTGCCTGAGCCGACTACTGCGGTTCCAGTCACCGTGACCAGACCCGTACCGCTTTGCAGGCTGCTTGGAACCGTCGCCACCGTACGCGTCTGGCCGGCGGCGATCAGCCGGTCGCCGGGCAGGATGCCATCGCCGGCGGGCGTCGTGACGAAAGAGGTTCGATTGCCGACAACTGTAAAGGCTGCATAGGATGGGTACGGCTGGATGTTCGTCGCGAAGACGGCGGAGTACGCGCCGGAATCCTCATCCACCACGATTCTGTCCTGACCCGTAAACCACGGCGGATCATTCGCCGACAGCACCTGAATGGCGAGCGAGGAAACTACCGCTGGCATGAGGTTGCTAGGCACGTTCGCCAAGTCAACGGTCGAGATCTGCAGTGTATCCAGAGTCGTTGCCCCTGGCGGAGTGTAATTATTGACGTTGAAATTGGGGTTCGGCTGGTAGACCAGCCCGTCCAGAGCATGGTTGATGTCCGAGAGTTGCCCATAGATGGTCATCGTCGGGCTGCTGTTCGCTCCGCCCAGGAACTGCAGGTTCGTGAAATTCTGGCGCAGGGTGAGCGTGCCAAACTGCGCGCTCAGCGCGACAGCGATGTTCTCGTTGCCACTGTCATCCGTGATCGCGATCGGATTGCCGTTGGCAATCGAGAACACGATCGGCTTCTCTTCGATCGTGGACGGCTGGGGCGGCATGGTGATGACCGCCGGATCGTCCACCAGTTGCGGAATGAAGGTAATGACCTTCGAATCCGTCAGGAATGTGCCGGAAGCCTCCCCGCCGGTGTGCCCCTGATCGTCCACATCGATGCGCAGCAAGGCCGGAGAGTACGTGGCCACGGTGCCTTGCGCATTGCGCTCAAACATGAAGCTCTGCCCGGCCAATGCCGGCGTGAAGGCCGCGACCGTGAAGAGTGTTCCATTGTCCAGAACGGAGGACACCTTCTGCACCTGTCCCCCTGCGTAGATCAGGTCATTGACAGCCACTTCGGTCAGGAATGCCGTCCCGGCGCCCGTAACCTGGAAGCCGGAGCTCGTCAATGTCCCCGTGCCCGCGCGGTGCAACGACACCGGCGTGCCGGGGGGCAGCGGCGGACTGAACTGTGCGACCGTCTGCATCGTGGTGTTGTTTGAAATCCAGGAGACCGTCTGCGGCTGGCCGGCCGGATGCAGGATGTCGCCGATCTGCAGCTCTGTTGCGAACTGACTGCCCGAACCATTAACCGTCGTGCCCTGGCTGTAAATTGTGCCAGTTCCCAGCCGTTCGAACGTGAAGCCGGATGGGGCCGCGACGTCCGCCGTGTAGGCGTAACCGGCCGGCAACGTGAGCGCCGGAACCAGTGAGTTGGTGAGTGTGATCGATGTGTCCGCACCGACACTCGCCACCTGGCCGACCAGGCCGGCCACGTGGATGATGTCGCCAGCCTGGATGTTGTCCACGAGCTGGAAGCCGATTCCGGAGACTGCTGTGCCGGAAACGGTGATCACGTTGCTGCCCGCGCGCTCAAGTGTGAACGATGTCCCCGGCGGAATAGCCGGGTTGAACGGCGCGTCCGTATACAGCGTCACTTCGCTGGGCAACAAGGTCAAGGGGTCCAACGGTATGCTCTGGACCGTTTTGCCTGCTGTGCTGGGCTGGATCGTGTCGCCGGTCTTGAGTTGCCCCACGAAATTCGTTAGATTGCCGACAGCCACGAGCTGGCTGGAGATCGTTCCAACGGCGGCGTGACGGAACCGGAAGAAGTTATTGCTCAAGTCAGGAACGAACGCGCCGCCGACCGTTACGCTGTTCGGAGCGGTCATGCTGCCAATCTGCTGCGCCTGAGTTCCGACGACGATCCAGTCGCCCACCGACACTGCCGCGAAGTCCGCGTCTGAAACCGTGACGATCGTGCCGACGCTGGAAATCAGGTCCGTCCCGTCCCGTTCAAAGCTGAACGCACTTCCGGTAATCACCGGCACATGGGGGATGCTGACCTGCAGCGTGCGATCGTCAATGATACTGGTGACGCGGCGGCGCTGGCCGGTAGCGTCGTCAATCAGCGTGTCGCCAACCTTGAGCTGCGTGGCGAAGAGCGCGGCGGCATCGCCGGAGACGTATGGCAGGTTGGAATGGAAGTTCTGCGGCGTGGTGAAGGTCATCTTGTCAAAGGCTGTGTTCACCTGGTCCAGTGAACCGGTGAAGCTCATCGCCGCGCTATTGTTGGCTCCGGACAAGAAGGAGAGGCCGCTCGTCGTGCTCAAACCGATAATTCCGTTCGTGCCATTCAAGGTGATCTTGATCGGGAAACCACCTGAATCATCGCTGATCGACGGCAAGTTTCCGTTCAATGCCGAAAGCGTGACCGATTGGCCATCTGGCGCAGGTTGCGGATCCGGAATGCTGATCACCGGCGCGCTGTTGGCCGGGATGATGTAGATAGTCGAGGTGGCCAGGTCGGAGGAGTTGTTCCACTCATCCCCCAGCATAGACGGATCGGGCGGGTTGTGGAACGGCGGGCCGGGGACTTCGAAGGAGGCGGGATCATCACCGCGGGAATAATTGTCCCAGACCTTGATCTCGATCAGGCGCGGCGTGCGGTCGGGGTTGGTTGACGGGTTGTTATAGACGATGTTCCTTAGGACAGCCTGGTAGTCGGTCGTCAGTCCGCGGCCTTCGACGCACAACCAGGTATCGGGAATAAGCGGATGCTTGTGCATGCCCGGACCGGGGCCCACATTGATGGTTTCAAGCGGGTCCATCGGGTTATAGATGCGCGCGTAGATGCAGTGCTGATAGTAGCTGTCGATGTCGGTCAACCGCAGGCGATTGGGGTCTCCCACGAACACCGCGCCCTGGCCTTCGGTAAAGGTCGTGGTGTAGTCGATCCCGGTGTAACCGGCTGTTGCACCATTGAGATCCAGGCGCGGCCGGACTTTGCCGTTTTTCGCGTCGTTGATCGCGGCGTCGAGCGACAGATCGAACGGGATCATAAACCCGCCGAACCCTGCGCTATCGATGTTCCGCAGCCTGTTCTTGAGGTACGTATAGTACGTGGGTGAGACCAGCGGCGGGTTGAAATAATTGTTCACCGTCAACGCCCAGTTGTTGTTAACGAGCGTTACCATTCTTTCCTGGCAGGAAACCCGGTTCCCGTTTGCGTCTGGCGGCGGATGCGCAATGATCGTATCGCCGTCGTCAAAATCGCCAAAGAAGTTGGTGCTGTTGTTGTCCGCAACAATGAGCAGCGACGAATGAATCTTGAATGCCGCCAAACGCTGGATGGCAAAGGCGCCACTCACCGGCGGGGCGCCGAACCCGGGACTCAGGGTCGCCTGAGTGTCGCTCTGGATTGATGCTATCGTTGCCAAGGCGCCACCCACATTAATGACATCGCCCGGCACTAATTCCTGCACAAAGACTGTATTGCTGCCCACCAAATCTGTGCCGGTATTCGAAAGCACCGTCCCCGTGCCCGCCCAGGAATACGAGAACGTTGTACCGGCGGCCAACGGCGGATTGAACGCATTGTCCACCGTGAACGTCTGCGTCTGCGTATTGATGCCGGTCACTGTGTGCGTGCCGGCAGCGCCGGCCACGATGATCGTGTAGCCGAGTTGCAGTATGCCCACATTGGCGCCGGGGTTTTCCGCGAAAATCGTCAAGTCGGTGTGCAGGGTGCCATAGCCACGGCCGCGGCGGCCGACGCCTGCGGCGCCGGCTCCGGTGCTGGTGAAATCGCCCACCATGTACAAGGTGGATTTCGGGCCCAGGGGCCGAGGAGCGATTTCACCATTCTCTTGAGAGACCCACTGGCCGTTCTGCTGGATTTGAGCCTCGAAGGCGGCCAGGCCGCGCGCGACATCGTCGCCGGTGCCGCCGAAGACATTGAAGCCGCCGCCATGGAACTTTAGCTCCGGTACGCCCGCGGTGTCGAAGCAGAGCACAAATGCGTCGCTGCCGCCTTCGCTCTTGATGAAATCGTCGGGGAAGATCGGAAAATACGGCGCCGGCTCATGATGGATTGGGAGATCAAGCTCTCCGCTGACGCTGCTGAAACTCGCCGCGTCAGGGCTACGGAAATGCCCGGCCACGTAGACATGCTGATCCGAGTAAACAACGGAGTAAGCCGCATCAATATCGCTTCCGCCAAACGTCCGCACGCCAGCGCCGTCGAACGCGGCGTTCGGCTGCCCGTTGGCCTGGAGCGAGATCAAAAAGGCGTCGGTCATAGCCGCGGCGAAGGGCGCCTGACGCGGATGCAGCGACGGCGGCTGCTCGCCGCCCACCCGGGCGACGCCGCTGGAAAACTGGCCGGCAATGTAGACCGTGTTGCCGCCGAAGGCGACGCTCCAACCCACATCGCGATCAGACCCGCCAAACGTCTGAATGCCGCCGCTATTGTACGGGTTCTGCACGGCGTCGAAGGCGTTGAAGGTCGTGTTGGACGCACCGGTGGCCTGCGCCAGGTCGATGACAAAGCAATCGCTGTTGCCATTTTGCGCCGTGGCAAACCAGCTATGCGAGTTCGGCCACGCTGGTCCGCGCACGCCGACACCCGCATCCCAGCTTGCGAATTCGCCCGTGACGTAGATTTCGGTCCCCCCCACGCACAACCCGTATGCAAAGTCGTTCTGAGAGCCTCCAAAAATCTGCACGCCGCTCGCGCTTTTGCCCCAATTCGAGATGGCGGCGCCCGTGGAGGTCAACCCGAGAACGAATGCGTCGGAACCACCCAGCGTCGAGAGGGTCTGGCCGGCGCCGCCCAGTTTGGCATCGCCGCTGTCAAAGTAGCCGCTCACAAAGATGCGATTTGCCCCGGCCAGCCAGGCCACGCCAGTGGCCACATCGGTGCCGGTCCCGCCAAAGGTCGTTACGCCGCCCACGCCGAAAGTTGAAACCGGCGTACCCGTCGCGCAGTCCAAGGCCATGACAAAAGCATCGATGCTGTTGGCGTAAGTCTTGTACGCACCGGCCACTCCATTAAACCCGGCGTTCTGGCTGGCGAAGTATCCCACCGCGTAGACTGTTGATCCCGAAGCACAGATGCCCAAACCACGGTCATCGCCGCTGCCACCGAACGTGGTGGTCCAGGCGTATGAGCCGTCCAGCCGGAAGCACGTGACGAACACATCTTGTGCGCCGATGGCTGTCTTCTCGTCGGTGTTACCGGATGGGTCAAAGTCGCGTGTGCCGGTAAAGCTGCCGATCACATACGTGTAACCGTAGCACGCTGTCCCGGGCACGTTGTTGACCGCAACCGCCGCTGCGTTCCCTTGTATCACCGGCGGGTCGGCCTCTTGATTAGCCGCCCAGCAACTGAACATTGGCAGCGCAAGAAGCGCTGCGGCGATTAGGGCGTGGAATGACGGCAGAATGCGGCTGTAAATCGACACGGAGTTACCCCCCAAAAAGGGCAGACCTAAGCGGAATCGAACTGTACGGTTAGTGTATGGATACGGCTTATCGCTTACAACTTTTTATTTACAGATTTCCGAAAACAAAACCCGGGGCAAACAGGTTCGTAATGATGGGCATAAACTGGATAATCCTTTTGGTGCAACTCGTCCGGAGCACACAGGTTGCCTCCAAATCAGCGCGCCGCAGTAACCGCCGGGTACTCAATGCAATTTTCCCCTCGCAAAGCCGTCGCCCTTTGCACTGGTGGCCACTTTTGACCTTACAAGTTGGCTACAAGATAGGGAGCTCGCAGAGTTCATTTCTGTTCGACCGTCCACTCGTCGGCCACCTTGAACTCGGATGGCTTGGCGTGCTCCGCCTGAACCGCCCGGAAGCGCAGCTTCTTACCCTCGACCATCACTTCCACGATGGTCGCGACCTTCTCGCCGTGGCTGCCCCGGCCCGCGTTCCCGCAATCGATCTGGTACACCCCACCCTCTTCGTCGGGAAAACTCTTCACGTCGTGAGCGCTCTTCGGATCGGCCACGCGCATCCGCGAATAATGATGCGTGTGCCCGACGAACAGCGCGCGCACTTTGTCGTGGTGTTTGACGAGCATGTTCCAAAAGGTCGCATCGTCCGCACGCGATTCGGCTTCGTGAGCATACCGGGGGAAGATGGGATAATGATCGGCCACGAAGATGTGCTGTATCTTCTCCGGCGCGGAAACGATCAGTCCTTCCACGTACTTCAGATCGTGGCTGATGATCAGCCGCACGTTCTTCCAGTCCACGTAGTACTTCCACGGATCGTCGCCGCTGACGTTGCGTTGAGCGGGCAGCACGACTTTCTTGTTGAACGCGACATCTTCGTCATCCCAATTTCCGATCACCGGAAAAAAGCACGGCTTGTCTTTGGCGTCCTTGAACGTCTCCACCCAAAGGTTCCAGTTCGCGTGGTCGTCGATCGCCAGAGTGATATCGCCGCACCCCAGCACGAACTCAGCCGGCGCAAACTTCGTCGCCGAAGCCACTTTGTTATCCCGGATCTCCTGCAGCGCCGATTCGAGCACCCCCTTGGGCCGTTCGCTCAGCCGCCGGCAATCGGCGATGGCGGCGAATGACCACGGTTTAGAATCATCGGGCTGCGGGGCGGATTCAGCCGCCAACGCTGGAGCGAAGGCAGCAACACAGACTGCCAGCAACAGCGAACGATAGATTGGGCCGAAGGATTTCATGGATCGCGGGCTGGCGGGTGCAAGCATGGGATGGTGCTCCTGAGATTCCTGCTGCGCCAGCGTAATCACATTCCAGGCGGCCACAAGTCTGCGGAACAATCACGCCCGCCCCAGAATCCGCTCCAGCAGTTCGTCGATCTGTTTCGCGGCCTCAACCAGGCGCTGATGATCTTCGCCGTTCTCGAGCATGAACGTCGCCAGTTGCTGCAGCTTGAGCGGCATTCTCCACGTCACCTCGACAAACCGGCTGTTGATGCTGCCCTTCGGCTGATATTCGATCGCTTCCAACACCTCCGTAACCCGCCGCAGGCCCTCCTCGTCAAACACGCCATCATTTAGAATAAAGAAAAAGCCGTGGTCCGGCTCCCACTCCTTCTCCAGTCGTGCGATGGATTGTTCGATCCGCATATTTGCGTCTCTCCATTCAGTTATTTCTCGGCGGGCGACGCACTGCGCTTGCGCACTAACCTGACCGCGCACTCAACAACAGCGCCTGCTGCAAGCGTAATGGTCAACCCGATCATCGCATTAAGCGCAATCGCGCCAGGATTCCAGTTCGGCAAGAAAACGAAATACCACTGTCCGTGGCAGCACTCTAGCGGCCACCCCAGCCCATACTCCAAGATGGAGTAGTTCTGTTTCACCCCGCGGTAAACGGTGTTCGCCCACAAAACGGCTCCGCCGCTGATCACGATCGAGATTGAGGTCAGCGGATGAAGACGCAGCCCCCACGACTTGACGGCCCCTTCGGTGAAGCGCTCCAACAACAGGAACACGAAGGCGAGGGCGAAAAGACCAAACCCTGCATTCATGAGAACGCGCGTCCAAATCGAGTAATGAAAATCAGGGCGAGCAGTAAGAGAGCTTCCCGACCACCATGGCCATCCATAGACCAATAAAGCGCCATCGGAGTCTTTGGCGAAAACTTGCCCCCAAATGTTCGCGCCGAGTATCGCGCCGGCCGTCAAACACAGCATGAGTGCGGTAGACAGGTGAAAACGAGGCATGCCACTAATTCTATTGCAGCCAGCCATAGAAGGCTCATGAAAAAACCGGGCGCTTGCGCGCCCGGTCTGCAATCAAATTCAACTCTGTTTTCTGCGCCTCTGCGGTGCGAAACGTTACCGCGCGTGGGCGAAGAACCGCTTCCCCTGCTTCGGCTTCCATTCGGAACGCTCCCACGGACGCGATGGCCCGCGGCCGCCGCGCTGCCCTTGCGGCTTGCGGCTATTGTGCTGCGGGCGGCCTTCGGTCTGCGGAAGGTCTTTCACCGAATAGTCAAAGTCGTCAATGACCACACGCGGCAACCGGCTGGACAGCGCGCGTTCGATGGCCTTCAGGTCGCCTTCCTGATCCGGCGAAACAAAGGTGAACGCATCGCCAACGGCCTGCGCGCGAGCGGTCCGGCCGACGCGGTGAATGTAATCTTCCGAACACCCCGGCAGATCGAAGTTGATCACGTGCGAAAGAGCATCGATGTCGATGCCCCGCGCCGCGACGTCCGTCGCCACCAGCACGCGGTAATGGCCGCTCTTGAAGCCTTCCAGAGCCTGCGTGCGCTGGCCTTGCGTCCGGTCGCCGTGAATGCGTGTCGCCGCGATTCCATTGCGCTTCAGGTAATCCGCTACGCGGTCCGCGCGGCGCTTTGTTCGAGCGAACACGAGGGCGTTGCGGATTTTGTCGTCCTGCACCAGCTTGAGCAACAGCGAGGACTTGAGCAGATGCGGGACGGGATAGACCGAATGCGTAATCCCGGCCGCCGGCTTCGATTCCCGGCCGATGTTGATCGTCGCTGGATCTTTCAGCATCTCGCGCGTCAGCTTCACGATTTCCGAAGGAACCGTCGCCGAGAACATGAAGGTTTGTTTGACCTTTGGCAATTGTGAGATGATGCGGCGGATGTCCGGCAAAAATCCCATGTCCAGCATCCGGTCCGCTTCGTCCAGAACCAGAATTTCCAGGCCGGGCATTCGAGCGTACGACTGGCGCATGTGATCCAACAACCGGCCGGGCGTGGCGATGATAATGTCCGCGCCGCGAGCCAACGCCTGCCGCTGCGGACCCATGGCCACTCCGCCATACACAGCGGCGCCGCGAATGTTCGTGTAACGGCCGAGCTCTGCCAGATGGCTGCCGATCTGCGCGGCGAGTTCCCGCGTCGGCGTCAGAATCAGCGCGCGGGTCATGCCTTTCGGGCTTTCCGCCAGGCGCTGCAAAATGGGCAGCAGAAACGCGGCGGTCTTGCCGCTGCCGGTGGCTGAGCACGCCAGGACATCCCGTCCGGCCAGGCCGGCGGGGATTGCGTCCTTCTGAATGGCGGTGGGTGAGACAAAGCCCAGCTCGTGGACCGCGCGAAGCAACTCCGCGCGTAGTGCGAAACTAGAAAACGACATCAAATACTCCCTGCAAACTGCTATGAGTAGTGGCGAACTTCCGGTTTGCGCGGACGGACTGCCAGTGTTGCGCAACCTGCCAAAGCGGCCTGCAAGCGCAACGATCGCCCAATGGGGCGCTAAGCATGAAACATTCATGCTCGGATAGTCCGTCGCGAAAAAGGTGGGGTTTTCGTGGGAACTAACGGAAAGCACCCTACTCGATAACCCGGCAATAGCAAACCATTTTATCGGTAAACTTATTTCGCCGCTGCAGACTGGGGTCTAGGGTATGGGGTATCGGGTATAGTGATGGATTCTTCTGTCGCAAGCCGCACCCTATACCCCATACCCCACTCGTCATTTTGCGCGAGGTGCAGATATGGACGGGCTTATTGCGGCCTTTGTGCTACACTGAACGTGTGACCGCGCTTGAAAGTACCCTCAAGCCAACAGCCACACAGCCAAAAACAGAAGGCGGTGGCCCATGACAGTCAATTCATCGATCAGCGGAATGTCGGTCGTTTTTAAGAAGATCGTCAAGAAGCATACCAGCGACACGACCAAGCGCATCCACTACAAAGTTCTGGCCGCATTGAAAACCGATGCCGGCTCGCAACGGCAGGCGTATTGGTTTTCGGCCGACCGCCCCTTCCTGCGCCAGCGCGACGAGACGACCGGCAAAACGTCGCTCAAAGTCGGCTGCACCGCTCAGCAACGCGCCCGCATCCGCAAACTGGTCAAGACCTACAACAATCCCGTCTAGTCCGGCTGCGGAATGGCTCCAAACGAACAACCGGGCGCTCATCGCGCCCGGCGGTGTCAGCGGTCGTTTCCGTGTTTGGCGGGGAGATTCAGCCGCCGCCGCATCTCCGCGCTGCTGATGCCACCCTCCCGCGCCTGCCTCTTGCGCGACCGGGCGATGATCCGCTGGAACACAGGACTGCTGCTGACACGTATCGTTTCCCAGTCCGCATCAGTCACGGGCACTAGCGCCGCCACGGGTTTTCCGCGCTTGGTTACAACTATTGTCTCACGGCTAGTGCGCATTTGACGCGAGTAGTCCGCCAGCGAACTGGTGGCATTAGCTAAATCCACAGTCTTCATAATTCCACCACCTTTCCACCAATGCGGACAACGTTGTGCTCTTTCACTCCGACAGCGCGAATAAGCACCATCTGCTCAGGTACATGACATCATAATACACCCGGGCCGGGCCGATACGCAATTCCCATGGCGCAACCTGGTTTGGCCGCATTGGCTTCCGATTCTTGGTAGCAACGGAGGGCTGACGAGCCAGTTGGTCATCAACAGCGTCGAGTACGCGGCCCTGAAGCGCCTTTGGGAGTGAACGCAACTGTTCCTCCGCTTCTGGCGAGTACTCAATCCGATAACTCAATTGGCCTCCGGAAAAACCGGGCGCTCATCGCGCCCGGCTGTACTACTGAATTCCGGCTACTGACTACTGGCTATTTCTTGAACGGATCGCGCGGATTTTCCCGCGACAGCCACTTCGTCTCGCCCGTGCCGCCAACGAATTCGAACTTCTCCGGATCCCACTTGAACGACTTGTGGTTCTTGTAGGCGATGTTCAACAAGTGGCAGCAGATGGCGGTGTGCCCGCCCACGACCTCGCTCGTCACCGGCTTCTTGCGCTCGGCCACGCACTTCAGGAAGTCGTCCGTGTGCGACTTGCTCTCGTAGAGCTTGATCTTCGCGTCCTTCAGGTATTCCTTCTCCGCCTTGGCCACCTGCGACTCGCACGAAACCTTCTTCGTCTTGTCGCTGGTGTCGGCAACCACCTGCCCCTTGTAGATCATCTTGAACTGGCCGCGGTTGACCATGACCTCGCCGTCAGCGCCAAAGAAGTGCACGCCGAACCCGCCTTGGTGATGCACGGTGATTCCGCTGGCGTATTTCAGTATGCCCCCGCCCGTGGCATCCGGCTTCGGCAAAATCACCTCGACCGGGCCGCTGTTGTCCATCCCCAAGCCCCACTGCGCGATGTCCAGGTGGTGCGCGCCCCAGTCGCCCACGCCGCCTGTGCCGTATTCTTCAAAAGAGCGCCAGTTCGGGAAGTGATCGTGCAGGCCACGGGGACTCAGTACGGAGTTGTACGGCCGCATCGGCGCGGCGCCCAGCCACATGTTCCAGTCCAACCCAGGCTCCTCTTTTTCTTCTTTCAGATCGCAGGGCTTCGGCGGCCCGCCAAAGCTGCACACGACGTGATCGATCTTGCCGATCACGCCGTTCTGCACCAGCTCGCAGGCGATGCGGAATTCCTTCGACGACCGCTGCATCGATCCGGTCTGGAGCACGCGTTTGTTGGCCTCGACCGCGCGCATCACATCCACGGCTTCCTGCAGTTTGTGCGTCAGCGGCTTCTCGCAGTACACGTCCTTCCCGTTATTCAATGCCGCCAGCGTGGTCGCCGCATGCCAGTGATCAGGCACGGCGATGCAGACCAGGTCGATGTCCTTGCGGTCCGTCAGCTCGCGGTAGTCGTTGTATGCCTTGCAGCCTTTCGAACCCTTGGCGGGGTTCTTTTCATAGAATTTGTCCACGTTGGCTTGAGCGTCGTCGCGGCGCGTCTTATCGACGTCGCAGACCGCCAGCACCTGCACGCGATGCATGAAGTTGCCATACAGCCCGCGCTGCTGCTTGCCCATGCCGATGCAGCCCATTGTCAGCTTCTTGCTCGGCGCATCCTCCCCCAGCACGCTGGACGGGATGATCATCGGCGCGGCGATCGCCGCCCCAGCCACTTTCAGAAAATTACGGCGCGACGTTTTCATGCATGGGTTCCTTTACAGTTGTTGGACAGCCCGCCAGAGCGGGACAATTCATTCCTGTGAATAAACCGGTGCAGGGCAATTGTCGGAAAAAAGGGGTATAGTCAGACAACAGTCTGGAGTCCGGAGTCGAGAGTCTGGAGTCCGTGGCGCATTTCGCCGAACTGCGCGCTGAAGCCTGCGGGGTGAGCGATCATGCCCAAACCTCCTGAGAAACCTGAAGACCTGAAGCCCCGCTTTGGCCTGCTGGACCTGATGATGGTCGTCATCATCCCGGGCTTGATCGCATCTGTCGTGCAGGACCAAAGCCGGCGCATCCCGATCTTCTTCAGTCTCCTTGTCGTCTCCGCAGCGTCTTCCTGGTGGGCCGCGACGGTCATCCAGACGTTTCAAATTAAAAGCGTGTGGCGGCGCGTCGGGCTGCATGTCTTTGCGTTACTTGGCTTGGCGAGTTTCATCATCAGCAGTTTTTGCGTCATTACCTTTATCTTTCCGCACATCGCCAGTTCTCGAAGTATTTTCATTCTTTTGCTGTTTCCCACTGTGCCGATTTGGGCCTTCATGCTCCACATCGAAAACCGCCGCAAGCTGCGCGAGCAAGAGCTTCGCGCGGCCGCTCCGTGCGCCGCGCCCAATCCACCGCCGCCACCAAAGCCGTAGCCCGACTGGCGTACCTTCGGCGCTTTGTCCGCCGCCCCCTTACGGTCGCGGTTCTGATGGCTCGCCGCGTCTTCGCGTCCGCCGTTTCTCCCCCTCTCCTCCTCTCCTCTTCTCCCTTTCTCCCTGTCCGGCCGCTCCTGCCTACTGCCGCTGCCGACTGCCTACTTCTTCGGGAGCGGGGTATACTCAGACAGCACCCTTCAACGGAGGTCCCCATGTCCAATCTGCTTGGAACGCTCGCGCTGGGCTGTCTGGTCGGAGCGAGCGCCGTGTGCGGCGAACTCGTCCTGGCTGAAGGCGGCAAGACGCCGTTCAAGATTTACGTCGATGATTCCGCCACGTCGCCCGAGAAATACGCCGCGCAGGAACTCTCCGCGTATCTCGGTAAAATCACCGGCGCAACGTTTCCGGTCGCCGGCGGCGCCGTGAAGGAACTCGTCAACGCGAAGACGAAGAACGCCATCGTCCTCATCTTTGACGAAGCGCTCTCGTCCGAAGAATACGAACTGCGCACGACCACCGGCACGGAGGCCGGCGCCACCGGCGCCCTGTTCATTTCCGGCGGCCGGCCCCGCGGCGTGCTCTACGGCGTCTACGCGCTGCTGGAAGACCATCTCGGCTGCCGCTGGTACACGAGCGAAGTCGAGAAAATCCCGCACCATTCACGGCTGGTGCTCAAGGACATCGCTCAGCGCGTCAAACCGCGCCTCGAATACCGCGAGCCGTTCTGGACCGAAGCCTTCAACGGCGACTGGGCTGCGCGCAACCGGATGAATTCCGCGAACGCCCGTCTGGAAGACAAACACGGCGGCAAGATCGTCTACGGCACGTTCGTGCACACGTTCAATTCGATCCTGAATCCGGAAAAAGAATTCGCCGGGCATCCCGACTACTTCTCGCTGATCAAAGGCAAGCGCACCGACAAGCACACGCAGCTCTGCCTGACCAATCCCGAAGTTCTTCAGATCGCGATCAAGACCGTCAAGGAGTGGATCGCCAAGAATCCGAAGGCAAACATTTTCTCTGTCTCGCAAAACGACTGGATGAACCCCTGCGAATGCCCGGCGTGCAAAGCCATCGACGATGCCGAAGGCAGCCACGCGGGCACGCTGATCAAGTTCGTCAACGCCGTGGCCGAAGCGATCGAGAAAGAACATCCTAACGTCGCGATCGATACGCTCGCCTACCAGTACACGCGCAAACCGCCCACAAGCGTGATCCCGCGCCCCAACGTGATTGTGCGCCTGTGCAGCATCGAATGCTGCTTCTCGCACCCGCTCGACGGCTGCCCCGAAAAGACCAACACCTCCTTTATGGAAGACATCCGCGGCTGGAACAAGCTGACCAAACGCCTGTACATCTGGGACTACACGACGGACTTCGCGCACTACGTCATGCCCTTCCCCAACCTCGACTCGCTCGACAAAAACATCCGCACGTTCGCGAACAACGGCGTCGTCGGCATCTTCGAACAAGGCGCGTACTCATCCGGCGGCTGCGGCGAATTGACTGAACTGCGCTCGTGGGTGCTCGCCAAACTGCTCTGGAATCCGGCCCTCGATGGCGAAAAGCTCCGCCGCGAATTCATCGAGGGCGCCTACGGTCCGGCCGCGGGCCACATCCAGAAGTTCGTGGATATGGAAATGGAATCCATCAAAGCCAGCGGCGAACACATCCGCATTTTCGATGGCCCGAACAAGAAATTCCTGAACACGAAATTCCTGCGCGATTCAGTCGCCGTTCTGGCCGACGCCCGCAAGATCGCCGATGACAGCAAAGATGAGAAGCTCAGCGCCCGCGTGCGCCGCGTGCAGATGCCGATCTGGTACACGATCTACGCGCAGAACAAGGAACCTTTCGAGGTCATTCGCGATTGCGCGCAGGAACTGGTCGAAGGCGCCAAAGCGCTGAAGATCACTCATTTTCACGAATGGACCGACGTGAAGCACGACTTCAAGCGCATGGAACTCTACATGAACCGCAAGCGCATCAAGCCTGAAGTCCCCGGCACGCTCATGGGCGAAGACTGCTGCTTCCGCTTCCACAAGGAAGGCGACCTGGTCAGCATGGTCCCTGATCCAAAGTCCGACGACGGCGTCGCCGCCCGCCAAGTCGGCCGCACGCTCGAATGGAGCGTCGCGTGGGATCTGCCGGTGCCCGACGGCCCGCTCGCCCCCAAGTACACACTGAGGGCCCGCATACGAATCGAGAAGAAAGGCGAGGCCGGCCCGGCGTTCCACGTCGGCGTGTACGACACCGTCGATAAGAAGGGGCTCGGCGAAATCCGTGTGCAAGCCAAAGACTGCGACGGCGAATACCATTGGTACAACGTGGCCGAGATCGACATCAAGAACGGCCGCTACGCCTATGTCGCTCCCGACAACAACGAAGCCAACGTGACCGCGATTTTCACCGACCGGATGGAGTTGGTGCCGGTGAAATGAACATCTGGTGGTCTGGTGTGGAGGCGCCAACAAATGCAGGCTTCAGCGATCCTCAACATTCCTGCGTTTGAGGGCTTACTAGCATACGTTTTTGAGACTGGCGACCCGCAGGTGTACGAAGCGTACTCGGAATATGGCCAGAAGCTGAAGAGATTCGATACCGTGCTGGCGCTGAACGCTCATCTGGGTGAGAAGATCAAGAAAGGACGAGGCTCGGACTACGGAATCTACTACCCCGACATGAAAGGGACGATTCAGGAGGCACGAATAGCTCTCGACCCAAAAAAGTGCGGAGGGCACACCTTTTGGTACTCACTCGATGGCTGGGGAGTAATCCAGCTTCAATGTGATGTCGTAACAGGCCGTCGCGTTGAGTGTCGCATCGCCGTCAACACGCGCAAGCGAGCAAAGACGTGGTCGCGAACGTACCCTGAGATGGGCCGGCCGGCGCTGTGGAATTGGAGCGCAGTCGAAAGTCACGCCGGGCAACTCATTCGCCGACTCAAAAACCTTGCCCGGCAGTCACCAGACAAGGGAGCAAGAGCGAAGCGCTGAGTGCTGCGCAGTACGGCGGGTTCGAGGTTCATAGTTCGTGGTTTCGGGTTTGCAGGCGCGAAAGGGGAGTCTCGGGTTTCTGGTTTCTGGTTCGCAAGCGGACGCCGTTAACCACAAACCCGAAACTCGAAACCCGGAACCTTCCGTTATCTCGCTGTCCCGCTGGTGCCGGTCCGGTTCAGATAGAAAAGGTCCAGCACCCCGCGATAGATCGTCGTGGGCGACTCCACTTCGACGGGCATGCTGTGCAGGCCGCTGCTCGACGGGCTGCGCGTCATGCCATCCGAGGCGAAGATCGTTTCGAGCGGCAGATTCTTAAGCTGCACCTGCATCGTGCCGTGAGTCAGATCGAGCTTGAAGCTGCCATTCACCGAACGGGACTGGCCGCGCGCATCCAAGGTCACCGTCTGAATCGTGCTGGGCGGCGTCGTGCCGTCGGCCGTTCCGCCGGCGCGAATCGTAAAGTTCTGGCCGGCGAAGCCGGGGATGTCCGCTCGCGCCTGCACAGAACTGCGCGCAAGGCTGGCAACAAAAAGCGTGAACTGGAAGCTGTCGTCGCCCGCGCTCGGATCGCCGCGGAACTTCAGGGTCGCGCGCGGCTTCAGCGCGGTTGCCTGCGCAACCGGCTTCGTGACCTGGATGATCTTGGTGATGGGCGTATTTCCATCCGTGCTCAGGCTGACCGTGTACGTCCCCGCGGAGTTGTACGTATGTGACACGTTCCCCTTGTCAGTCCCGCTGTCCGTTGTTCCATCGCCAAAGTCCCATGCGTAGTTGGTTGTGCCGCCGGCCACTGCCGCCCCGGAGAAGGACACGGTCAGCGGCGCCGGGCCGGTGCTGGGCGAAGCCGAAATCGCAGGAACGATGTTCGCGGGTAACAGCGAGCGGTTGCAGCATAGCGAAAAAGGCTGGTCGCCATTGGGAATGCTCGCGCCGCTGACCAGCACCGTCCAGATGCCATCCATCGGGCCGTCAATCACGATCTGCTCGATCGGGTCCACCGTGTTTGGGCCCGTCCTGGTTGCCAGAGCGGACGGATTGTTCGCATTGAGGGAAAACGGGTAGATCTTCGTCCCATCGGGCGCCACGAGTTGCAGGTCCAGATCGTTCACCAGCGCTTTGGCCGCGCCGGGCGAACCGGCCACGTCCATCCAGCAGAGCGTCATCCGAAGCTGCGGAATGCCGGAAAGATCCATCAGATAGGTCTGCGTGGCGCTGTTGGTCACGAGGTCTTCCAGGCAAGGCGTGTACGCCGACCCCTTCCGCGCATCGACCTGACGAATAGCTTCCTGAGCGTTGACGATCCCAAATCCATACGTCGCATCCGGACCGGGATTTCCAGCGTCACCCGCGGAGTTACACAGAATGGCCTTGATCATGCTGGCATTCGGCTCGCTGCCAAAAACGGTCTTAAATTCCTGAACCACCAGCGCCGCAACGCCGGTGACGACCGGGGTCGAAAAGGACGTGCCGCTGTTCTCCTGCGTGGAACTGGTGCCGAGATCCATGACCATTCCAGGCGGCGGAGCATCCGCACCCGGCGCGTTGCCGCCAAAGGCCGCCAGGTCAGGTTTGATGCGCCCCTCGTCCATCGGGCCGTGTTCGGAATAGAACGCGATGCCGTTGGTGGCACTGACCGGCGGTGAAGCGGAAGGATCGCCGGCACGGGCGTCTGAACTTGCCGAGGTGACGCAGATCGTGTTCTTCGCGCCCACGAAGTAATCGATGTGTTTGTAGAGCCCGCCGACTTCCTCGTTGCCAGCGGCAACCACGAGCAGGTTGTTGCTGCGAATGGCGCTGTCCCAATCCGCCGAATCGACTTCGTACGACCCGAAATCCGTGGAGGCCAACCCCGCGGGCCCGTAAGAATGATTGGACACGCGAGCGCCGCGGCCGGCGGCATCAACGATGTCAGTGGTCGCGAACGTGTCCGACGGTCCGACCGCATAAGCCAGCATGGAAACATCCGGCGCGACGCCCTTTGCCGCGGGCTTGTTCACGCCGCTGGAACCGATGACGCCCGTCACAGCCGTGGCGTGATCGACATTCATGGACGAAAGGCTTCCGTCGTTGTCGATATAAGTCAGCCGCGCTGAAAAGTCCTCGTGCGCATCCATTTTGCCCAATTCACGCAGCGCGACCTTCACGCCGGACCCCGTAATCTGAGCGGTATCGCGCACCGCCCGGATGTTCGAGACCGTATCGGACGTAATATCTCGCGAAGCCACCGGCGGCTGCACCCAGCTTACATAAGTGGTTTGGTCCAGCGCCGCCAAGTGACGCGCCAACGCGATCGGCGCAGCGACTTCAAAGCGCGGACCGAGAACGCTGCCCGGCCCAGCCTTCGCCTGCAGATTCGAAAGCTCCGGTTGAGCCGCCAAGGCCTGTTGCATGGCTTCCAGCCGGGTGCCCGGCTGCGCGAGCAGCAGCAGGCGCGCGTCGCCATTTTCGGCTTGAGCGTACGCGGGCACCTGGCCGGCAAACACGCCGCGATTGAGCTTGTCGCGCGGATCGATCTGCGCGGCGGCGCGAACGAAGTCGAGAGCGAGCGCGTTTTGCAGCGCTTCAGGTTTGCCGCGCGCCAGCCACGCGTAACCGCTGACGTATGAAAGCAACTGCACCCCTTGCTTGGCGATCAGATCGCGCTCGGCCGGCCTGGGATGTTCCTTGAACTGCAGATAAACGGTTCTCTCAAGGGTGCCGTCGTCATTGCCAAGTTCGGCGTGGCCTGGCATCGGCAGCAGAGCCCGCGCACGGAGATCGATGACGTACTTCTTCTCGGCCGGAGAAACCCAGTCGATGAACGCATGCGCCTGCCCGCGGTCGAAAAAGCCCTGGCCATCGTCGCGAGCAGAAGACAACGCTCCGCCCCACTGCATCCACGGCGCGGGCGGTGGAGCGGGCTGCTGCGCACCGGCTGCTACCACGGGAGGCGCCGGCGGCTGGATCGGAGCGGGGGCGGAGTCACGACGGGCACAATAGAAAACGGCCAGACAAGTCAATACGGCGAGCGCCAGCGGACCCGTCCAGCGTAACTGCTTCATCAAGAGACTCCCGTTTCCCGCTCACTTAGAACCGGACGAACCGTCAGAAACTTCCCCGAAAGCAAGACGCAGGGCAATCCAAAAAGCGCCACCGAATCGGATGCCGGACAGGCGCACCGGCATTAAACCTGCCGAGATATTGAAGGTTGCCCACTGAAAAAAGCAAACCGTAAATTGCATGGATCCTTCTGCGCCGCATGGTTGGTGATGTATGACGCGCGTAAGTTTATGTGATATAGTTCCCTGGGGATGAAAACATTCTGTCCACAGTGCGAGCAGCTCATTGGCGCTGAAGACGTTAACGTCGCCAAGGATGTGGCATTCTGTCGAAAGTGTAACGAAGCGTATATCCTCTCCGATCTGGTCGCCGACTCCGAAGAAGCGCCATCCGAGCCGCCTGTCGATCTGCAAAACCCGCCGCGCGGCGCGTGGTACCGGCAGGACTGGGAGGGCTTCGAAGTCGGCGTGTCCACGCGCCACTATTCGGCTTTCTTCCTCGTGCCGTTCATGCTGGTCTGGTCCGGCGGTTCATTGGGCGGACTCTACGGCTCCCAGATCATGAGCGGCAAGTTCAGCCTGTTCCAGTCCCTCTTCGGCATTCCGTTCCTCATTGGCACGATCATCCTCGGCTCCATCGCGGTCATGTCCGTTGTCGGAAAGATCACCGTCACTGTCCGTGACAACGCGGGCTGCGTGTTCACCGGCGTGGGCCGGATCGGCTGGCGGCGGCGCTTCGATTGGGGCGAGGCGCAGAGAGTCTACGAAACGTTCAAGAACACCGGCAAGAGCACCTCCAAAGTGATTGTCATCGAAGGCAAGGAGCGGACGGAGCTATCCGCCATCGAAAACGAGCGGCGCCACTTCTTCATGCTGCGCGCGCTTCAATATCTCCTCTCGCAACGCGGCCAAACAATTCCGGGTTCCCCCGATACCGAAAGCGCTGTCCAATGGGAGCGCTCCGCATGAATGCTCCGGCCACCCCGTCGCCCCGTCTTTTCCTGCTGCTAACCTTGGCGCTCGCGACGACCGGTCGCGCTGGCGAACCCATCCCCATGACCGGCAACGTCCCCGCGTTCTGGAAGCCCTTCGATGACGCCATGCTCGCCATCCTCGCCGAATCAAAAGCTTCGGCCGGCACGCTGGCGGTCAGCTTCGAGGGCAAGCTGCTGCTGGAACGCGGCTATGGCTGGAGCGACAAGGACCGCACGCGCTCCACGGAGCCCGGCACGCCCATGCGCATCGCCAGCGTGAGCAAGCCGATCACCGGCGCCGCCGTCAAGAAGCTCATCGCGGCGGGAAAGTTCACGTACGAGACGACGTTTTTCGACTCTCTCGGTTTTCAGCCCCCCGGCGGGAAGCTCGGCGACCCGCGTGTACGCACCATCACTATCAAACAGCTTCTGGAACATCGCGGCGGATGGGATCGCGCGAAGTTCGGCGACCCGATGTTCATGATGCCGAAAGTTCGCGCCGAGTTGCAGCTCGGCCGCGCCCCTGCCGCGGCAGACGTGGTCCGCTGGATGCTTGGCCAGCCGCTGCAATTCGATCCCGGCAGCACCAGCGTGTACTCCAACTTTGGTTACTGCGTGCTCGGCCGCGTCATCGAAAAAGCCAGCGGCCAGACTTACGAGCAGTACGTCAGTGAAACGATTCTCAAGCCTCTCGGCATGAGCAACACGTTCTTAAGCCGCAGCGCCGCAAAAGATCGCGACGAGCGCGAAGTCTGGTATCCGTGCAAGGACGACGAATTCTCAATTGAGGTGATGGATGCGCACGGCGGCTGGACGTGCAGCGCCGCCGATCTCTGCCGCTTCATGGACGCCTACTGGATCAATGGCGAGCCCCGCAAGAAAGGCCAGAAGGCAAACTGGATTTTCTTTGGCAGCCTTCCGGGAACCACCTCCATGGCGATGCAGCGCGGGGATGGCGTCAACGTCGCCGTCCTCGTCAATAACCGCGCCGGCGGCGACAAGCTCCTCGGTAAGATCCGCCAGCTCACGGAAGACGCCGCCAAGCAGATGAATCCCTGGCCGCCGTGATCTCGCTCTTAGCTCTTGGCTCTTGGAAGTGATCGCCCCGAATTCGCTTGCGTGGCCAAGAGCTAAGCGCCAAGAGCCACGTTACTCGCTTTTTTTCAACGCATACAGTTTCTTCATCGTTCCAACATAGACAGTGCCGTTCGCGATGGCCGCGGTGCCGGCGATTTCCGCGCCCAACTGCGTCGCGCAGAGCACCTTCTTTTCGCGCCCGGCGGCCAGGATGCAGAAGTCGCCCTTCGCGCTGCGGCTGCCGACGTAGACTTTTCCGTCGGCGACCATACACGAGGCCCAGAGCTGTCCCATCATCTGATGCGTCCAGACCATCTTGCCGGTTTCGGCATCCACGCAGTGGACCATTCCGCCGCAATCGGTGATGTAGACCAGACCGTCGGCGATTGCCGGCGTCGCAATGCAGATATTGGCGATGGGGTACGACCAAATTTCGGCGCTCGTGGTGATGTCGCCGGTCTTGGTCGCATCGATGCACTTCAGCCACGCCTGCCGCTTGCCTTGCCAGACGTCGCCGCCGGCGGTGGCGTAGATGCGATTCTTGTAGAGCACGGGCATGCCGGTGCACTGGCTGGGGCCTTCTTTCTTGTTGCCGCGGAACTTATGAACCTCCTGCTTCGGACACGTCGGATCGCAGTCGAAGCTCCAGACTTTCTTCAGCGTCTGGACCGTGGTGGCGCCGGCCTCCGTGCCGGCCGGCAGGGACGCCGGCGCTACCCCTTGCAGCGCCTCAAACGCGTAGCAGATGCCGTTGGCACCGCCAAGGAACACGAGCTTCTTGCCGTTGATCTCACCGATACCCGGCGAAGACCACGCCGCGTGCGGAATGTTCGGCGAGATGTTTTCATCTTCGCGCGCGAGGAACTTCCCTGTGGCTTTTTCGAAAACGGCAAGCGTCGGGGCCTGCGGGCAGCGGATTTTGATGTGCGTGTTGTCCACGCCGTTGCCCGTGTTGACGTACAGCAGCGGACCGTCCACGAGAACAGAACAGTGCTGCGCGTCATGCGTGTAGATGCCGCACGCCGTGATCAGATTCGTCATCCAGATCACGTCCGCATCGTCGGGGCAAACTTCGTGCGCCGGCTGGCCCGCCACGGCCATGTGCTGGCCTTCGTCCTTGTACGGCCCATCGTTGCCGTTGGCCATCCCGTTGACGTCCAGGCAGACGACCTCGCCGCGATTGGTCACGGTGTAGACGCGGTCGCCGTCAATCGTGGCCGGCGAACACCAGCCGGTTTCGGGCCAGTCGAGGAACGGGTCGCCGCCTTCGCGCTTGGGAACCAGGAACTGCCAGATCAGCTTGCCATCCTTTTCGTCGAGGCACAGCAGCACGCCGCAATCATCTTTGTGCTTGGGATTGCGCGGAATCTTGTTGTTGCAGCCAATGAACACCTTGCCGCCAGCGACGGTTGCCGTGGCGAAGCTCTGCGTGCCCAGCGATGCCGTCCACTTTACATTCTTGCCGCTGACGAGATCGAAGCTGTCCACCAAGCCCGTCTCGCTCGAAACCATGTTGCGCGTGCGCGCCTCGCCCCATTGCGGCTGGTCTGCAGCGAAAACAGGCATGACGGCCAGCACGGCGAGCAGGGCGGCAATGTTCTTTGGCATGAAACGCTCCGGTGTTTTCCCTGGGACAGAGTACACCACAATGCACAGGCTTTCAGATTTAAGGTTAAATAGACTCTGAACGCCCGACTCGTCAGCCTTTACCCGACGAACACAAAGACCCTACGGATTATTCATTTTCATACAAAGAACTTCGCACTTGATTGTTGGCCAAAAGTGCGTACTGTTTCTTCCTCTAAACAGGGGTAAGAACGAGAGGGGAAATGGACACAACCAGTACACATTTGATCTGCGAGTTCAGCGGCTGCAACCGTGAGGCGCTTTCCAGTGTGATGGCCATCAAGAACGCTATGTACGCCGCGGCTCGTGAGTCAAACGCCACGGTGCTCCACGGCTACTTCCACCAATTCACGCCGTCCGGCGTCAGCGGTGTGCTGGGACTGGCCGAATCGCACATTTCCATCCACACCTGGCCCGAAGCGGATTACGCCGCCATCGATATCTTCACCTGCGGCCACACGGCCACTCCGATCAAAGGCATTTCGTACCTGAAAGGCGCGCTGCACGCCCGCGACGTGAAGATCACCGACATCACCCGCGGCATCCCGCTCCCCGACGGCACCTTCACCTGCCGCATCCACTCCAATCAGACCGTCAAGCCGCACGAGAGCGCTGAAGTGGCGGCAGTGATCAAAGCCTGAAGAAACGACAGTTCTCAGTTCTAAGTTTTGAGTCTTTGGTTACTGGATCTTCAGCCTTAACTGAAAACTGAGAACTCAAAACTAAGAACTGTCTTTTCACACGACTTCCAAATCCACTTCCTTCTTCCCTAAATCAATATGCAAAATCCGCACGCTGACTTTGTCGCCCAGCCGGAAGCTTCGCCGCCGCTTGCGGCCCTGTAGCATGTGCTGATTTTCATAGTACTCGTACCAGTCGTCCTCGAGGGACTGCACGCGCACGAGGCCCTCCACGTAGCAGTCTTGCAGCTCGACGAAGAAGCCAAAATCGCGCACGCCCTTGATGATCCCCGGATGCGCCTCCTTGAGGTTGCGGCGCAAAAACTGCATCTGCCGGAACTTGATCACTTCTTCTTCCGCGTCCTCCGCTTCGCGCTCGCGCAGAGAACAATGCGCCGCGAGCGGGCGCAGCCACGCCTGGCGCTCAAAGTAATCCACACCCTTCACTCCGCCCGCGCGCTTCTTGCCATGAACGGGCAAGGTGGCCTGGCCCGGTTCAAAGCGTGAGTCGAGCGCCCGGTGGACGATCAGATCCGGATAGCGCCGGATGGGGCTGGTGAAGTGCAGGTAACGGTTGAAATTCAGAGCGAAATGCGGATGGCATTCGGACGAATAGCGCGCCTTCTTCAGACTGGTCAGCAGCGCCAGATGAACGGTGTGGGCGTAGTCTTTGCCGTGCACGCGGTCGAGCACCGACTTCAGTTTCAGCCGATCGATCGGCGGGCGCAGCGATATGCCCAACTCCCGCACGAACTCCGCAAAGCGTTCCAGCGCCTCCGGGTCGGGGTCTTCGTGAATGCGGAACAGCCCCGGCAGTTCATGGTCCACCAGGTACTCCGCGACCGCACGGTTGGCGGCCAGCATCATGTCTTCGATCAGTTCGTGAGCCCAATGGTGCTCGACCTTCGCCCAGCCTTTCACCTCCAGCTTTTCGTCGAGAAGAATCCGCGCTTCCGGCAGATCCAGTTCCAGCGAACCGGTCGAAAGCCGCTTCTGTCGCAGCGCCGCCGCGAAGTCGCGCATTTCTTTCAGCGCTTCAAAAATTTCGGGCGAATGCACCAACTCCGGCTTGTTCTCGTCGATCGCCTCCCGCACCTGGTCGTACGTCAAGAACGCCGCCGAGCGAATATAGCTGCGTTCGATGTGCACGTCCTGCGGCATCAGATTCTTGCTGAAGGTAATCCGCGCGGTTTTGGTCAGACGGAGTTGCCCGGCTTTCAACGAACACATGTTGTTCGAAAGTTTCTGCGGCAGCATCGGGTACACGGTGCCGGGCAGATACACGCTTGTCCCGCGTGCGCGCGCTTCCAGATCGATGATGCTGTTTTCCGCAACGTAGTACGAGACGTCCGCGATGTGAACGAGCAGCGTGTAGCGCCCGTCCTCTTCGCGCCGCAAAGCGACCGCGTCGTCGTGATCTTTGGCGTCGGCCGGGTCGATCGTAAAGGTAATCGGCTGCGTGTAGTCAATCCGCTGCGCCAGCTCTTCCTCCGGAATATCCTCCGGAACAGCCTCCGCAGCGCGCAACACTTCATCCGGGAAGCTCGTCTTGATGTTGTAGTTCTCGAGGATCGCGAGAATGTCCGCGTCCGCCTGACCGGCTGGCCCGAACACCTTCACGATTTTTGCTGTCGGCAGCCCGCCGGTGCGATGCCGCTCGGCACTCTCGATCAGTTCCACCGAAACCTTGTCGCGGTTCTTGGCGTTGAGTGCGTCGCCGGCCAGCACGTCCAACTCCTGGAACATCCCCCGCGTGTCAGGAACGATGTGCCCCGCCAGACTTCGCCCCACTCCCGCTTCGGTGTAGAACGTTCCGACGATCCGCGGATGCGCGCGCTCGAGGATCTTCACCACGCGCCCGGCCGGCCGCGACATTCCGCCGCCAAACCGCCCACGCCGCCCTCCCTGCCGGCCGGCACCACCAGATCCCCGCCGCTTCATCTCGATTTGGACCAGATCCCCGTCCATCGCGCCGCAAAGATCCTCAGCCCCGATGAAGATGTCGTTACCGGGCGGCTCGCTGAGCAAAAAACCCATTCCGCCGCGGCGCACGTCAATGCGGCCAATGCGCTTGCCGCCCGCCGTCGCAGCCGTCTTGGCCTTCTCAAGCTGGCGGAAGCGCTCCAACTCCGATTCAGTCTCGGCCTCCGGCTCGCTCTCCGCCTGGGCGGGCAGGGACGCCCGCCCTACCGTTGCCGCCTCGGCCCGGCGCGGCGCAAGCGGCGCACCTTCCCGCGCGTCGGTCATGGGCAAAGCGTACTTGCCGTGCTTCATCTCGACGATGACCTCAGCCTTGGCCAAGTCATTTAGCAGGCCTCGGAAAGATCGATAGTCTTCGTCGGAAATGCGGAGTTCGCGCGCCAGCGCCCGTTTGCGCATCGGCGCATACCCCGGCTCGCCCAGCAGCTTAAATAATTCCGCCTTAACATGTTCGTTATTCATCCGGCTACGCACCCCTTCACTGTCGATCGTGCCCTCTTGCGTGCCTCGGCGCTTCACTCCTTCTGTTTCGCCCACAGCGCCGGCTCGTTCTTTACCGGAATCATGCGGCCCATGTCGCTCTGCGCGTCGGGCTTGTCGCCGGGTGCGGGTGTGAGCACCAGTCCTTCGGGAAGAACACGGATAGTGAAGCTGCGCTCCTGTGTTCCGATCAATTTCAGTTCGTTGCCATTGCGCCGCAGTTTGCCGGCCTGGACTTCGCCCTTTTGAGGCACGTAGCCGAAGGTCCCGGCTGCGTCGATCACCAGGCAGTTGCCGCCGAACATGTACGATCCAGCGATGTCCTTAACGGAATTCGCGTTTTCGGCTTTCGGCGCAACGACCGCGGGCAATTGCGGCTGAGCTGGAATCGTGGGCGGCAGCGCGACTGGCGGGCGTACGACTTCAGCGACGGGCGGCGTAAAGAGCGGGCGACCCAGTTTGCGCCACTTACTTTCATAGACCCACAGAACGGTCCTATCCAAATGAGTGGGGGGCATCATCCCCAGCAGGCTGCCCTCGGTGAGTCTGTCCACGTGTTCGTGCTGGCGGCGCCGCAGTTTCAGATCGTGGTCCTTTTCATCGTAATGGAAGAAGCGTTTGACCTCGCCGGAGGTCAGCGTCATGTCTTCGTCGGTCGCTCGCACGGTGCCCGAAACGTGCGCGCCGCCCGGACCGTACAGGTCGAAACTGCGATCCGAGCGCATGGTAAGGACAAACGTGATCTGTTCACCGTCGAGATAAAAAGTGTGGTACAGCTTTTCCCTGTTCTCGTCCGAACAACGGGCGGAGACCGCCGCAAGCAGCAGGAGCACCATCGCCAATGATTTGCGCATTTTACACCTCCATTCGTTCTCAAGAATTGTAGAGCGGTCCCGTCGCGGGGTCAAAGGTGATGAATGCGGATAGCGTCAGCCCCGTGACTGCCAGAATAACCTCCGACCCTCGACTTCTGTTGAGGAGTATTGACTCTTTTCAGCGCTCTGTTAGCGTGCAAATGGCGCAGGAGGGGAATAGCTGCCAGCTACACGGCATATATAAAGCGCGGGCTGACGCTCACCCAACTAAAAACGAGGAGGTAGAAAATGGGATCTGCTGTTGCCGTGGACGACACGAGTTTTGAGACTGAAATCGCTCAGCACAAAGGTGTAGCGGTCGTGGACTTCTGGGCAACCTGGTGTGGCCCCTGCCGCATGATCGCACCGTCGCTTGAAGAACTCGCCGTTGAGCTTGCCGGCAAGGTGAAGATTGCGAAAGTGGACGTGGACGAGAGCCCCGACGTGGCGTCCCGGCTTGGCATCAGCAGCATTCCCTGTCTGATTCTCTTCAAGAATGGCGAAGAAGTTGACCGCCTGGTCGGCGCACAAAGCAAAGCGAACCTCAAGAAATGGATGGAAAGCCACTCTGCGTGACAAATTAGTCATTGGTCATTAGTCATTGCGCAAGCGCTCTTCGTGCCGTTAATGACCAATGACCAATGACCACTCGTCACCCCTTGGCAGCACCGATGCTTCAGCCCGACGAATCTCATCTGGCCCCGTATGCGGTGACCGCCGCGACCTCGCGCGGCCGTCTGCATCCAGATCATGACACGCCGTACCGCGGCCTGTTTCAACGCGACCGCGATCGCATCGTTCATTCCGCGGCCTTCCGGCGCCTGCAGTATAAAACGCAAGTGTTTGTCAGCGTGATGGAAGGCGATTATTTCCGCAACCGCCTGACGCACACGCTCGAAGTGACTCAGATCGCCCGCACGCTCGCGCGAGCCTTGTCGCTCAATGAAGACCTGACCGAAACGCTTGCGCTCGCGCACGACCTCGGCCACGGCCCTTTCGGCCATTCGGGTGAGGCGGCCTTGGATGAGATGATGGCCGAACACGGCGGCTTCGACCATAACGCTCACGGCCTGCGCATCGTCGATCTGCTCGAACTTCGCTATCCCCGTTTTCCGGGCTTAAACCTGACCTACGAAACGCGCGAAGGCTACGTCAAGAACTTCGGCGTGACTGGCAGTGAGCGGCCAAGAGCTCAGCTTGGCTTCGCGCCGGATGAAATGCCTTCGGTGGAAGTGCAACTCGTCGGACACGCCGACGAAATCGCCTATGACACGCACGACCTGGATGACGGGTTGGTTTCAGGAGCCATCAGCGAAGAACAGGTCCGGCCGCTGGCGCTCTGGCAACGCGTGGAGAAACTTGTCTCGGCTGAAAGCGACGTTTTCAGAACCGATCCTCGCTTGCGGCGCAGCGCCATTGTGCGGCGGCTGATCGCCACGCTGGTCACGGATCTCCTGACCGAAACCCGGCGCCGCTTGTCGCTTCATCGCATCAAGAGCCTGACAGACGTGCGGCAGTGCCGAGCCGAACTGGCCGTCTTCTCCGCCGAGATCGCACCCCTAAAGGATGAACTCGAGGAGTTCCTGCATGCTCATTTTTACAAAAGCCCGCGCGTGCTGGAACTGACGACGCTTTGGCGCACGCGCCTGAGGCAGCTTTTCCTGGCCTACCGCAGCCGACCTGAGCTCTTGCCTCCGGAGCACCAGCGGCGGGTAGAAGGTGGCGAGCTACTGGACCGCGTAATCTGCGATTACGTTGCAGGGATGACGGACCGTTATGCGGGAAAACAGTGGGAATGCTTGGTGAACGGCTTCGACAAATAATGGCATCGTTCCTGACAAGGAGTAGCATCCACGGTGACGGAAGTAGTCCGTGTCTTTAATGCAACATTCACGACTCTCAAATTTAAGTCACGCACAGGGTCCGACTTGTAGTTGCAGCACCAGTTCCCAAAATCGTGGTCTCACATGTGCGGTGCCTCTAGCGATTAAAGGGACGACCGGCACCCGGCTAGGCCAGGGTCTTCAGCCAGAGGGGTTGAGGGGGCAGGTGGCCGCGACTTCGAGCCCAGGGAAACAAGGAGGACCGCCATGAGAAAAGGCTTTACGTTGATCGAGCTGATGATCGTCGTTGCGATCATCGCCATCATCGCCGCGATCGCGATCCCGAGCTTGCTGCGCTCGAGGATGGCTGCCAATGAAACGGCCGCTGCGGCATCCTGCAAGGCATTCGCCGAAGCAGAAGAGATTTACCATCGCACCGATTACAACGCCAACGGTGTGTTGGAATACTGCATGCACATGAGCGGCGTTGACAGCCTGCTCGAGAAGAGCAACGGTTCAGGCGATCTAGCCCTGATCGACAAGTCGTTCGCCGGTGCCGAAGGCGATTCGTCCTCTCCGCCGAAGGCTGGCTACACGTTCACGATTCTCACCCGCCAAGGCACGGCGGCGACGGGCGGCTCGCGCTCGTACATTTCCAACAAGAACATGACGTTGGGCTACGGCATGTCGGCCTATCCCGGTTCGTATGACGGCACCGGCCGCAATACGTTCCTCATCAACAACAATGGAACGATTTTC
>DASXUX010000022.1:0-229881 GCA_036504595.1 Planctomycetota bacterium
GTCGCGCAAGTCCGGGCCGCATGCATAAGCCAAGATGGCCGCGCCGCAGCTCTCTGGCAACTCCCCCAACCCTACCGCGCTTACGGTCTCAACTGGGCACGCATCGCCGCGTAACCACAACATCCAGCGACGTGCACCCCCCACCCAGAAGAGGGTACAGTGTGCTTGTCACGTGATATAAAGACCTTTGGAGCTGCTCATGCAGTTCACCCTTCGCGCTCTGCTTGCCTCCGTCCTTGTCGCCGGCATGGCGGGAGCCATCGTCGCTTTGAGCGCTGATGGACTGACCGCAACAGACTACGGCGGACTGGCCGTCACCTGCGTCATCGTCGGCTTTGTCGTGATGTTCGCGCTTGCGGTCGCAACCCGAAAAGCTAAACGCGTCGGATGGATCATCCTGTTGCTCGGCGCACTCTTGATCGAATACGGCGCGTACTCAGCCGGTCACAACCTGGCCATGAATGCCTTTGAAAATGCCGCCGCCAGAGCCTGCAAAGCGTACGTGGAAGCGCAGGAGAAGTACGTTCTTAAGGACTACGATGGCGACCGCATTCTCGAATACGCGCAGTCGTTGCGCGAACTGAAGAAACAAGGGTTGCTCGACCCGGCCATTGCCGATGCTGAGTGGAGTTCGGAAGCCAAGCCCTACCACGGCTACGTATTCAGAGTCCTCACCGCTCAGGGCACGTGCGCGACCGGCGGCTCCAGGTCGTACATCAGCAACGGCAAATTGACCCTCGGCTATGCCCTTCTGGCCTGGCCTGCGCATTACGACCGCACTGGATGCTTCGTCTTCATCACCAACCAGAACGGAACGATCTTCCAAGGCGACTACGGCCAAACCACGAATCTCTGGGGTCCGTGCATCGCCAAGTTCGATCCCGAGCCCCCCTGGTTCGGGTGATTCGATTGCGCCCATGAGCGGGTCCCGCCCAAACCAATCCCAGGACCATAAAGGAGCGTTGACCGCAAACGCCGTCTGCCAATTTTCATTTTTCACCTATTTGGAATTAGCTGTTCAACGCGTCCTCCAGAACTTGGCGCTCGCGCCCTTTTCACCTCTCCAAAATCCGCTAGCATCTTTGGCATGCGTCGATCCCTCTCGCTTGCTGCGCTCTGCGTTGCGGTTCTGCTGCTGTGCTCCGGAGCGCGCGCCGAAAACTGGCCGCGTTTTCGTGGGCCGAATGGGCAGGGGCTCAGCGATGCCACCACCTTGCCCGTGAAATGGACGGCGCAGGACTACAACTGGAAAGTGAAACTTCCCGGCGAAGGTCATTCATCGCCCGTCGTATGGGAGGATCGCATTTATGTCACGTGCGCGGGCGCCAGCGCCACGCGGATCGTTAGTTGCCTGAACGTTGCCGATGGCCGGATTCTTTGGCAGCGCGATTTCCCCTCGCACAAATACGGGCAGAACGCGCAGAACGGCTTCGCGACCGCTTCGCCCGCGGCCGATGGCGAGGGCGTCGTCGTGGCCTGGACCACGCCCGAAGAAGTCACGTTGCTGGTGCTGGACCGCGAGGGCAAAGACGCCTGGCGCCGCAACCTTGGCCCGTTCGTCTCGATGCACGGCAGCGGCACCTCGCCGATTATCCTGAACGATCTCGTCATCCTCTCGAACGAACAAGGCGACGTGAACACCATAAAGAAGCCCGCCGAAGCGCCCAAGAGCGTGATCCTTGCCTTCGACCGCAGAACCGGCAAGACCCGCTGGGAATTGCCGCGCCGCGTCACGATCGCCGTCTACGCTACGCCCTGCATCTGGCAGGCCCCCAACGGCCAGACGCAGCTTATTTTCATCAGCATGTCTCACGGCTTTTCGGGCGTGGACCCCGCGACTGGCAAAGTGCTCTGGGAAACGAAGGACATTCTCAAAGAGTGCGTCGGTTCGCCGGTGCTCGCGGGCGATCTGGCCATCGCCGGCGATTCGTATTTCGAACAGGGCGGACACTATGTCGCGGTGAAAATGCCCTCGCAGGCGGACCAGCAGCCGACGATCGCGTGGGAAATCCCCAAGCCCGTGCCGCGCGTCACCACGCCGGTGATCTACAAAGACCGCCTCTATCTCTTCAGCGAAACCGGTGCAATTACCTGTCACGATGTTTCCAACGGAAAAGAGATCTGGCGCGAGCGCGTTCCCGTTGGCTTCTACAGTTCGCCCGTCTGCGTGAATGGCCGCATTTACTGCATTGCCAGAAACGGCGACGTCATGGTCTTCCCCACCGGCGACAAATACGAACTGCTCGCTCGAATCCCGCTCGGCGAACCCACGTTTGCCACGCCCGCCATCAGCAACGGCGTGATGTACCTGCGCACGCGCTCGCAACTGTTTTCTCTGGGCGGAAAGAAACAATGAACACTCTTTATCTAGATTGCTTTATCTGTGACCTCTGTACTGCTAATGCTTCAAATCCTCGTGTTCCGCGAGGATTTCGCAGATCTACCGTCGCGCCTATGGCGCTTTGCCGCCGCTCCCTTACGGTCGCGGTTCTGATTCGCGCCGCCGCGTCGTTGTTTCCCCCCGTCTCCCCGTCCCCCAGTCTCCCCGTCTTTTCAGGTTTTGGTTGCGGCAATCGGCAGACCGGGTCTACTTAATCTGAACATGCGCGCCGCCCCGCTTGCCCCTCTCCTGCTCGACTGGTTCGCCAGCCATAAGCGCGACCTGCCCTGGCGGCGCACGAACGATCCCTACCGCATCTGGCTCAGCGAAATCATGCTCCAGCAAACGCAAGTCGCGACCGTCATCCCCTACTACGAACGTTTTCTGCAGCGCTTTCCGACGCTCGAATCCCTCGCCGCCGCGCCCATCGACGACGTGTTGAAACTCTGGGCCGGTCTCGGCTACTACAGCCGCGCGCGCCACCTTCACCGCGGAGCCCAAACGATCGTCGCTCGTTTCGGCGGCCGAGTTCCCGAGACGCTCGAAGAGATCCGCGAAGTTCCCGGCATCGGGCCCTACACCGCTGGCGCCGTCCTTAGCATTGCCTATGGAAAGCCCGTGCCACTCGTGGACGGAAACGTAGCACGCGTTCTGTCGCGCGTGAATTGCATCGCCGGCGACTGGCGCACAGGCCCCTGCCACCGAGCCCTCTGGTCCGCCGCGGGCGAGTTGATGAACGAGCTTGAGCGCGGCGAACGGGAGGACGGGGAGACGGGGGGACGGAGGGACGGGGGGAAACAGCTTGGATGCGGGAGGCGGGAGGCTGGAGGCAGGAATCGGGCGTGCGCCTGCCGTTCAATCCGCAATCCGCAACCCGAATTCCGCAATCCAGGAGACCTCAACCAATCCCTGATGGAACTCGGCGCCACGCTGTGCCGGCCGCGGCAGCCGCTTTGTGATGAGTGCCCCGTCGCCGCGCACTGTGCCGCGCGCCGCACGGGGCGTCAGGAAGAGTTCCCTACGCCTATGAAGAAAAACAAAGTGCCCGTGTGGAATCTGCGCGCCTGGATCGCCCTCGACGCGAGCGGCCGAGTGCTGCTCGCCCGGCGGAACTCCGGCGGCCTGTTCGGCGGATTGTGGGAAGTTCCGACCGAACGCGCTTCAGCGCGCGAGAAGCCGCGCCCGCCCGCCGCCGGCCACGTGATTCATGTCCTCAGCCATCGCGAACTGCGCATTGAACTCTGCCGCACCGCCGAAGCTATTGCCACCGCGCGCTTGCTAAGCGAAGACTTCACCCCGTGGTCCGGCACTTACGGCAGCTTCAAATGGTTCACGCTTCGCGCCGCCCTCTCCGGCCGCCACGTCGCGCTTTCAAGTTTGCAGAAGAAAATCCTGTCGAATATCGAACAATCCTAGTCTGAAGCGCCACCCCAAATGCGAGGCTTCTCCAGACTCCAGACTCCAGACTCCAGACTCCAGACTCATATCCCCAACTGCTGATACAGGCCCGCCACATTCATTACCAGCATCGCAATCTGCCAGATGACATAGAGCGCGATGAGGGCATAGATCAGTCGCGGGATCCAATCCGCCATTGCCTCGGCGGCGCGTTCCATTCTTTCGGTTTCAGCACGCCCGATCCGCGCCAGGGTCTCATCCAAGCTGCCGGACTTCTCGCCTATCGCCACCGCGCCGGCAAACTCAGCCGGCCACAAAGGCCCCGGCTTCAGAGCGTCCGACAGCGGCCGTCCGCGCCCGACAATTTCCGCGCAGCGAAGCACGTCCTGCCGGTAGGTCTCACTGCGCACCGCGCGCGCGCAGATTTCCAGCGACACTTGCACGCCCAGCCCCGCGCCGAGAAGTTGCCCGAGCAGCGTCGCGACCTGGCTGCGCGCTCTCACGCGCTCAAAAGGCCCGACGACCGGCAGCGAAAGCAGAAACTGGTCCATCCCCGCCGTGCGCCAGGCCAGAGCCCCCGTCGCCATTTTCCAGATGACGAAGGCTGCTCCGAGCGGCAGCAGCGCGCTGAAGAGATAGCCGCCCAGGGTTCCGTTATTCGCCAGCAGCCCCGGCAGCGGTGCTACCAACGAAGCCAAAAGTAGCACGAGCCCGGGGAGCACCAGGCGCGCTCGAATTTTCCGGCGAACATTGGCCCAAAGGTCCCGGTGAGAGACGAGCCCGTCCAGAGCCGCTTCGACGCGCCCGCTACGCCAGCCCGCCGCGATCAGCGCGCGCTCGCCTTCGGGCAGGAGGGGCGCCAGAGCCTCCAGCAGGCTTTCGATGTCGCGCCCATCGGCGCTTCGGCGCGCCGCTTCATCGAAGCAGTTCCGAGCCGTCGAACTCTCGCACACTGTCGCGCACGATTGCAGCGACTGAGCCAGGGGGATTCCTGCCCCATGCTGCACCCGCCACGCTCGCAGCGCCTCGGTCACCGATTGATCTAATGCATCGACCATATAGGGTCCAGGGTTCGGGGTTCGGGGTTCAGGGTTCAGGGCCGCTCCCTTACGGTCGCGGTTCTGATTTGCGCCGCCTCTTCCGTCTATTTGTCCATTTCCTTCAGCATTCTCGACGTATTCAGCAGCGCGCGGCCATTGTGGTAGGCGGCCTTCCAGTTCTGGCCCTTCGCTTTCCCGGGCGTTGCGACGCCTTCGCGCGAAACCATCTCGTACCACTCGCCGTTGCGGTGGTCGGCCTGGAAGTTCCAGATGAACTCCCACTGCTTCAGGAACGCCTCGAAATACCGCGGCGTTTCCTTCCCGAAGTTTTCATGCATCAGCAGCAACGCGTTCAGTCCTTCCGCCTGCGTCCACCAGATCTTCTCCAGCCCGTACGCCGCGCCGAAGGCCGAACCTTTGTCAAAGAATCCGCCGTTCTCTTTGTCCCAGCCGAAGTCCAGCGCGTGATCGACCAGACTGCGCGCCACCGCCAGCGTCTTCTCGTCGTGCTTCTTGCCCAAGGCCTCGGCCGCCTCGATCAGCAGAAAGGCGGTCTCCACGTCATGGCCGAACGAATCGTGATCCGGCACCGCGCGCCAGTCCGGCGTGAAATACAAATTCATGCAGCCGGGCGGCACGACGATCTTGTCGCGCACGATTCGGAAAACTTCCTCCAGCCGGTCCTCTACCTTCCCGTCCGGCCACGCCGCGTGCAGTTCGGTCAACGCCTCCAGCAAATGGATGTGGCTGTTCATCGACTTGTAGCCGTACTGCGTCCAGATCAGGTCGCGCGTCTTCTGCGGCGATGGCGGCGAGAGAATCGGCTGGCCTTCGCGTGTCAGCGCTTCGAAATAACCCCCGTTGTCGCCATCGTGAGCGTGCTTGTCGAACCATTTGAACGTTCGTTGAGCCAGCTCCAGCGCGTCCGGATCGCCCGTCGCCCGGTACGCCGCCGCGAGGGCGTACATTCCGAACGCGATTCCGTACGCGTGCTTTTCGCCGCCCACCACACCAAGCTTTCCATCCGCATTCAGCAGGAAGAACAGCCCGCCGCACTCCGCATCCCACATCACGTCTCGCAGAAACTTCACGCCGTGCCGCACGTATCCTTTGTACGTCGCCGCCATCGCCGGATAGCGCATGGCGATCTGAGCGCTCACCCACGTCATGCGCCCCTGGTAGACCAGCGCCCGCGTGTCGTCTTTCTCGGGCTTGAACTCTTCGTTGAAGCGCGCATGAAACCCACCATGCTCAGCATCGATGCACGCCGGAAACCACTTCGCCAGAATCTCATCCTTCAAATGCGTCTCGATTTTCTCCGCCAGCCGCAGATACGTCTCGTGCCCCGACGGATATTTCTGCAGTGTGAAACTCTCTCGCTCACCGGCTATCGCCGCGCAAGCACAGCAGCAGATCAGCAACCCTATTTCGTTTTGCGCGCGAGTTCCCATAGCGGGAAAGGGTATCGGGTATGGGGTATCGGGTATAGTGGTGGTTTTTGATTACAGAAGGGGAGAGGGAGAGACGGGTAGAAAGGGAGAAGGGGAGAAAGGGAGATGGGGAGATGGGCGCGCAGGAGGAGACTAACTTTTATGGTAAGCGCTTACGTCCTGATGATGATCCCAGCCGCGCGGTGCAAACAGAACCTGTTCCCACTCGCCCGCGCTCGCGGCAATCTCCTTCAAGCGCTCCGGCCGCACGAGGGAAATGCCATAGCCGCTCTGCCCTGCATATTCCGCGAACCCGTACCCTGATTTCTCGTACTGAGAAAGGATGCTCTGTTCCGCCTGCGCCGTCAGGCCGTACCGAGCTTGCCCGGACCTCAGCAGCTCTTCCGAAAAGAGCCCGTGCGTCGTGAACACGCACGTCCCGCCCGGCAAGAGCTGCCGGTAGAAGAACCGCAGCAGGGCCGCCGTCGCATTCTCGTCAATGTGAGTGGCCAGCGACCCGCACCAGATCAATCCATATCGCTCCGGCATGTTCAGCGCATCGAAGTTCGTGCTCGATGCTAGCGCGTTCGTCCCGAACGTGACGCGGCAGAATTCCAGCGCCGTCGCGTCCAACTCTACCGCTGTGATCGGCGTCTCCGGAAAGCGCGCGCGCAAAAACCGCAGCACGCGCCCATGCCCGCAGGGGAAGTCGAGGATCGCCGCGGGCGCCGCGGGTTGCCCTCTCCCCTTCGCCGCCAGCGCCCGCTCAATATTCCGCAGCGCCGACAGTCCGACGCTCAGGTAATGCTCGGCCCGCGTGACCACATACATCTGATCATGCAGCGAAACGGTGAGCGAAACGTTCCGCAGCAATTCTTTTTCGCTTTCGGAAAGATCCGGCGATGCCAGCAACTTACGGCGCGCGCGGGGCAACTCCACCGCGGCAACAGCCAGCTTCAAGGGCGTATGCTTAAGCAAATACTTGATCGGGTTCACGCAGAGAACATAAACAAAAAGTGCTGAGTTGAAAGTGCTGAGTGCTGAGTCGCAAGCGCTCCCCCCTTGCGTCACCCAGCACTCGTACTTCAGTTACTTCGTGTCCAGCCTGAAGATCGTCAGCGAATATGGTTTTACCGAGTACTTAAACTCCGCGCCCGCGCCGTCGAAGGACGATTCCACCGGCGCAACTTTGGTCGGCTCATCCAGCGAATTCTCATCCGTCGGCTGACCGCTTAAGGTGATTACGCGAGCCTTCGGCGAGATCTTCTCCGCGCCGCTGATCTTGAACGTGGTCTCCACCGCGCCCGCGGTTCCATTCACCGCTTTGATGATGATCTGGCCCGTTTTCTCGTCCTTGCCGCCCAGAGCGTAGAAGCGCTGACGCGAAGACTGTGCGACGAGGTTGACGGTCTGGACGACCTTGCCGTCGATCGAGCATTCCGCCTTGCCGGCCTTCACGTCCACCTTGATGTCGTACCATTTGCCCGTCTCGATCGAACCGTCCACGCTGTTGCCGAGCGGGTGCTTGCCGCCGTCTTTGTGTTGTTCGATCCCGTGCCGCTTGTTGCCCCAACCGCCGATGTTCCACCACACCAGATTCTTTTCGTCCTGCACGTGAAACGCGATGAGGAAGCCTTCGGCGCCGCCGGTCTTTCGAGCCTTCAGCGTGTAGGTGTAATCCGTCCAGTTCACGTCGCAGGTTGTCGCGCGGTCGCCGTTGCCGTTGCCGGTCTGCCGCAGCGCGCCGTCCTGCACTTTCCAGCTACTTCCGCTGAGCTTCCACCCTTCCGTGCCTTTGCTGAAGTCGCTCGCAAAGAGCGTCTTGTCGCCTTGGGTGACCTTGATGTCCTTGTACTCCGCCTGCGTGTCCCAGGTTCCGACGCCGATTCCGCCGCCGCTCTTCGCGACCGGTTCCTTGCCGGCCGGCACGGAGGCCGGCGCTACCTCCAGTTCGGTCGGCAGCGTTACGTCCGGCCGGTGAGCGTTGAACATGACCTGCACGTGGTACGAACTCCGCCCGCAGCAGCGCGAACTGTCGAAGCGGATCAAGTTCACCGGCCACTTGCGGTCGTTCACGTTTTCGAAGAGCGGCGCGTACGACGCCATGATCACCACGTCGCTGTTGCGTTCCATCCCCAGCATGAACGCCGCTTCGGAGATCGCTCCGAGCAGGTTTCCCGCACCGACTTTGCTGTTCACGGCATACTCGCCGACATAAATTTTCGGCCCCGTGCGGTTGTAGCTGTCGTAGCGGTACGCGTCATTGAAGAAGCGCGGCGGATCGACGTAGTAGTGCTCGTCAATGATCTCCGTCACGGCGTTGGGTATCGCGCGGTAATCGGCGATCGTGATGATCTGCGGATACTTCGCCTTGATCGCTTCGTAGAAAACTTTGTAGTTCTTGAAGTACTCTTCGCCCCAGTTCTCGTTTCCGATTTCGACGTACTTGATTTTGAACGGCGCCGCATGCCCGTTCTTCACGCGCTCCGCGCCCCACTTGCTGTCCGCGGGGCCCATTGCGTATTCCAGCGCGTCCAGCGTGTCCTGCACGTAGGCCTGAAGTTCCTGCGGGTCGGTCACGATTTCGGCTTTGCGGAACTGGCACGAAAGCCCCGCGTTGAACACGTACATCAGTTCCGAACCCAGGTCTTCGGCCATCTGCAAGTACTCGTGGAAGCCCAGGCCTTCCGTGTTGTGGTACGCCCACAGGTCCCAGCGTCCCGGCCGCCGAGCGATGTCGCCGATCGTCCGTTTCCACTGAATGCGATTCTGCAGCGTCACGCCTTCCACTACGCAGCCTCCCGGAAAGCGCAGGAACCCCGGCTTCATCGCGACGAGATGATTGGCAATGTCTTCGCGCAACCCGTTCGGCCGATTCTTGAACGTCTTCTTCGGGAAAAGGGAGACCATGTCGAACCAGAGCGTTCCTGGTTTCGAAACCGTCAGCGCCAGCCGCCCCTTTGGATCGGTGCCGCTTGCTTGAAGGCTGCACGCGTAGCGCTTCCAGGCTCCACCCACGCCACTTACTTCCGCTTTGCCGAGATTTTTCGTCCCGTCCGCGCTCTCGAGAGCCGCTGTAATCACGGGCGCGTAATCGCCGACCGTTCGCGCGTAGAAGGAGAGCTCGTAGCTTTCGCCTTGCTGAATGTTCATGCCCCAGTAGCCGCTGTTCGCGACGCCGGCGCGCGCGCCCAGTTCCTGCACTTCCAGCCGCAGGGAATGCGGCGTCATCTCGTTGAGCGGCTCTTTGTCGTCGAGCGCAATGGTTGCCTTCGCGCCGCCATCCGCGACCGCCGACCACGCCAGCAGTTCCGGCCGCAGCTTGTGTTTGAAGCCTTTCGGGGCAACCATCTGGTCACCTTCGATCTTGCATCCACCCGCCGGTTGTTGCTCTTCCAGCCCGCGATTCTGCACGAGTTCAGCGTAGATTCCGCCATCGCCGGCGTGGTTGATCTCCTCGTAGAAAATGCCCCACAATTCCGGGCTGACCTTCACGCCTGGCTTGGCGGCGTTGATGCTCACCGTCGCGCTCGGCACTCCTGGCGGTTCAGCTTCCCCGGCAAAAATGGAACCGTAGATGAACACAGATAAACACAGAATGACTGCAATAAAGCGCATGGTTTCACCTCGCGAAAAGGAAATTGCCTGTGTGCATATACACGAAGACCGAGCTTCGGCCACGTCCTGATTCACGTGACGTTGTGGACAATCCTGCAGGGGTGCAAACCCAGTTGCATCATCCTTTTTGCTCTGCCAAGATCGGATTCGTGCCAAAGCTGCCGCCACTTCCGCCGCTCGATCGCGCCCTCGTCCGTGCCGAAGGTGTCCAGTGTGATGCGCTCGGCTGCATCGAAGCCCTCGTCCCGGCGACGGACGTTTACACTTGCGGCGATCCGAACGCGCCGGCTTTGCTTCTTGTCCCCGGCCTGGGCGTGGACGGACTGAGTTTCATCCGCCAGCTTCCGCTCGGCGCCGTCTCCGACCTGCGCCTGCTGCAAGTGCCCAACGGGCCGTTCGAAGGCGGTAAGGAGTCCCGGGCACCCTCGCCCGGGGAAGGCGGGCGTGGGCGCCCGCCACTCCTTAAGGGAGCGGGCGCTCTCGAACAGTTTGCGCACTGCGCCGAAGCATACATTCTCGCCAGCAAGCTGGACCAGCGTCCCGGCGGCCTGGTCCTCGGCGGAGCGTCCATGGGCGGAGCGATCAGCCTGCTGATTGCTGCGCGCGGCCGAGTGAAATTGCGCGGCCTGGTGCTCATCGGCACCTTCGGCTCCTGCCGCCAGCTCCGCACGGCGTGGCGCTGGCTGGCGCCGCTCGGGTACGTGGTGCCGTTTGGGGCTTTTCGCCGCTTCTCATGGCTGGTGAAAGGTTGGCTGAAGATCGGCGGCACGCATTCGGACGAAGCCCGCTGGATGGGCCGCCCGCTGCTCAGCCGCACGCACGGCTATTTCGGCCGAGCGATCTGCGGGCTCACGCGCCACGAAGTGATCGACGCTGCGCGACAGTTGCGTGTGCCCACGCTGGTTCTTCACGGCGCAAAGGATTCGGTTCTTCCTCTCGCCGCCGGAGAGGAACTCGCCCGCGTAATTCCCGGCGCACGTTTCGTCGCGATCGAAGGCGGGCGGCACTCTTGCTTTTTCTCACATGCGGAAGTGGTGAATGCAGCGATTGAAGGGTTTATCGCGTCAATCCGTTCATCGAGTGTGACGGGTGACGAGTGACGAGTGACGGGTGATATGGCTTGTTATAATCCGCTCCACTCGTCACGCGCCACACGTCACCCGTCACAAGGCCTTCGGCGGGGTATCCATTCGAGTGACGAGTGACGAGTGACGGGTGACGGGTGATATGGCTTATTACAATCTGCTCCACTCGTCACGCGCCACACGTCACCCGTCACAAGGCCTTCGGCGGGGTATCCATTCTCAGGAGGAACATCATGAAGAACACAATGTTGTTGTGCGTCGTGGCGTTGAGTGCACTGGTTTTGGCCGAAGACCAAAAAGACGCGGGCTTCGAGAGCATCTTCGATGGCAAGACGCTGAAGGGCTGGCACGCCAGCGCGAAGACCGGGCACAGCAAGGCCAGCAACAATACCAGCGGCGGCAAGTGGGTCGCTGAAGATGGCATGATCGTCGGCAGCCAGGACATTCCCGGCAACGGCGGCATTTTTCTTACCGATGAACAGTTCGGCGACTTTGAAGTCGCGCTCGAAATGAAAAATGATTTCGGCCCCGACAGCGGCTTGTTCCTGCGTTCGACCGAGGAAGGCAAGTGCTACCAGGCGATGATCGATTACCACGGCGGCGGCAATTTGATGGGCATCTACGGCGAAGGCATGGGCGGCAAACCCCATGTCCGGAACTTCACGTTCCTGGATAAGCCGGAGAAGATAGAGATTGTGAACGACATCAAAGGCGTAAAGGTTCCCACGCCCTTCCCGATGAAGCTTGAAGAATGGCCCAACTTCTGGAAGCACGGCGAATGGAACGAACTGCGCGCAAAAATCGTCGGCAACCCGCCCACCATCACGACGTGGATCAAAGGCGTGAAGTTCATGGAATGGACCGAGACCGAAAAGCGCCTGGGCGACAAAGGCAGCATCGGCTTGCAGGTCCACGGCGGCGGCGACCTGACCAAGCAGTTTGTGCGCTACCGGAATATTCGCGTGAAGCGGTTGGATAAGGCGGAGAAGTAGGCCTGTTGCACGGCGTGGTGACGGGTGACGGGTGGAAGGTTTGGTGGCCCGTCCCCGTGTCTCCACCCGTCCCCGTGTCTCCACCCGTATTTCCAGAGGAGATGAAGATGCAAAAGCAGCTCATGGAATACTTGCGAGCAGTTGAGCGCGAACTGAAACCCGGCGATGCAACTGAGCATACGCACAGGCCCCATATCAAAAGATTGCTCGAAGAGCTTGCGCCATCGTTGACTGCTACTAACGAACCAAAGCGCTCAGCTTGCGGCGCGCCTGATTTTGTCGTTCGAGAACAACACGGCGCTCTTGTCTATACGCTGGGGTACATGGAGACTAAGGACATTGGTACTTCCCTGGATGAAGCTGAGAACTCAGATCAACTGAAACGCTACAGACGAGCACTTGGCAACCTTATCCTCACAGACTATCTCGAATTTCGCCATTATGTCGATGGCATTTTGCATCAATCTGCGCGCTTAGCGACACTCACAACAACTGGTCGCACAATCAAAGTGATTCCATTTGCAGGCGGTGGAGACGACGTCTTCGAGTTGTTGAAAGGTTTCATCGGGCGCACCCCTGAAAAGATCACGCGTCCCGCAAAGCTCGCCAGTGAAATGGCGCGACTTACACACCTCATTCGTGACATTATCGTGGAAACGTTTACCCTTTCCAAAGCTTCCGATCAGCTACAGGGTATCCGCACGGCCTTCGCTGAGGTGCTGATTCCGGATCTTTCGGTGCCGGAAAAGCTCTCCGAGTTCGCGGATATGTATGCCCAAACCATCGCCTATGGGCTCTTCGCGGCTCGATGTAATCACAGTTCTGCAGTGGCCTTTTCCCGTACCGGCGCGGCCTTGGAAATTCCTAAGACCAACCCATTTCTGAAGAAGTTCTTCGAGACGATAACAGGGACCGAATTGGCGGACGAGCCGTATGCGGGCTTTGTGGATGACTTGGCGTTAATGCTGGGAAATACCGATATGGATTTGGTATTAGCTGAATTTGGAAAACGTACGCGGAAAGAAGACCCAGTTATCCATTTCTACGAAACCTTTCTGCTCGCGTATGACCCCGAGGTGCGCGCCAAGAGAGGAGTGTATTACACGCCTGAACCAGTCGTGCAGTACATTACGGAATCAGTAGACCTGATTCTCAAGAAGAACTTCCACTGCGCTCAAGGCGTCGCATGCACCGATCTCGTCACGTACAAATGTGATGTCGAGGTCGGCAACCGAGTTGAAAAACGTGATGCTGTTGCGCCGAAAGTACTGATTCTCGATCCTGCTTGTGGGACAGGCACCTTCTTGTACTCCATCATTGACAATATTCGTGAGTCCTTCATCAAGGCGCGGAATGCGGGAATGTGGTCCGGGTACGTCAAGGAACATCTTCTTTCCAGAATTTTTGGGTTCGAGTTGCTCATAGCTCCATATTCTGTTGCACATTTCAAGCTCGGTATGCAACTCGCCGGTTTCGATCTGCCTGCAAACGAGCGAAAAGCCTGGCGCTATGATTGTAGTAGTGGTGATCGGCTTAATGTGTTTCTTACCAATACACTCGATGAGGCAGAGCGCAAAACAGAAGGTTTGTTCGGCCTGCTCAAGGCTATTTCCGAGGAAGCTAATGGGGCAGCGCGTATTAAACGGGACCTGCCTATTATGGTGATTCTCGGAAATCCACCATACTCCGGAGAGTCTGCGAACAAAGGAGAGTGGATCCTTGCCCTCATGAACGGGAAAGATAAAACGACTGGACAAAAGACCCATAATTATTTTCACTTTCGCGGCAAGCCGCTAGGTGAGACGCAGGTTAAGTGGATTTACAATGATTACGTTAAGTTCATCCGTTTTGCTCAGTGGCGCATCGAGCAAACGGGATCCGGGATTCTGGCATTCATTACGGACAACGGCTATTTGGAGAATACAACTTTTCGCGGGGTGCGTGAAGCCCTTCTTGACACGTTTAACGACGTCTTCCTCCTCAATCTGCACGGCTGCAGCAAGCCTAAAGAAGTAAACCCGAATGGCGGTAAAGACGAAAACGTTTTTGATATCCAGCAAGGTGTCGCGATCTCTCTGTTTATACGGGATGGTTCAAAGAGGGGTCGCGCCAGCCTTCACTATGCCGATCTTTGGGGCACGCGAGAGCAGAAATATGACTGGCTTAGTAAGAACACGATCGCAAGTACTGAGTGGGAAACATTCACTCCCGAAAAGCATTACATGTCATTTGTTCCTCAGAGGACAACTGCGGCAAAGGCGCGCGAATATGACAACTGTTGGAGCATCCGTGACATTTTTCGCGAGAGTACAGTCGGCATTGTTACCGCAAGGGACCACCTTTGTGTGAAGATAACTGGCGAAGAGGTTCTTGGGACAGTGCGGAAGTTCGTCTCTTTGCCCGCAGAAGAGGCCCGCCAGCATTTCGGTCTTGGCAGAGATGCGAGAGACTGGAAAGTCGTGGCAGCTCAGAAAGATGTCTCCGCAGTTCCCATTTCGGAGAAGTTTGTATTATCTCTATTGTACCACCCTTACGACCGTCGTTTCACATACTACACGGGGAGATCCAAAGGTTTCATAGGGCAGCCGCAGAAGAAGCTAATGCATCATATGATCGCCGGACCAAATCTGGCGATCTGCACTGTGAAATCAGTCGAAATAAGCAGAGGCTGGGAACACGTTTTTTGTGCCGATACGATGATCCAGCATCACTGCGTTTCCAGCAAAGAGGTAAACTACATGTTTCCCGTTTATCTCTATCCGGATGCTGATCAGGAACTCTTAGTACAAAAACGCAGTTCAAACTTTAAGGGCGAGTTTATTTTGCATATCGAGCGGCTTCTTGGATTAAAGTTCATCGATGAAGGCGAGGGAAATTTCAGAAGGACGGTGGGGCCGGAAGACATCTTCTACTACATCTATGCCGTGTTACACTCTTCTAGCTATCGTAACCGGTTTCAGCCGTTCTTGAAATTCGGCTTTCCGCGTGTTCCGATCGTCTCCGATAGGTCGATTTTCAAAGCTATTGCTGAGTTTGGGTATGAATTAACTACTCTGCATCTGCTGGCCTCACCGAGTTTGAACCAAAGCATTACACGCTTCCCGGTCTCTGGTGATAATAAAGTGGAGCGCGGATTTCCTCACTATGTCGCCGCGGGCGAGACTGGATCGTTCCCTGGTCCTGCAAGCTCCGGTCGCATCTATCTGAATCGCACACCGCAGTACTTTGAAAATGTGCGACCCGAAATTTGGAACTATCATGTTGGTGGTTACCGCGTCTGCGAACGATGGCTGAAGGACCGCCAAGGGCGAATGCTCACATATGACGACCTCACGGTATTTCAGAAAATCGTCTCGGCTATTTCGCGTACTCTCCAGGTGATCGACGGAATCGAAGCTGTACTTCCGGGCTGGCCTCTGAAATAGGTAAGCGTCCGAAAACGCCATCTGCAAAGTGACTTGGAGATAGGGGAGATAGGGGGACGGGCCATCGGGGTTCGGGGGGTGAATTCCGGGGATGGAATTCCGTTGATACCTTACTTAGAAGCGGCCGATTAACTTACCTTAACTAACTCCAAAATCTTTGCAACATTTTGGCGGCTGGATCGTCATATATGGGAGGGCAGGGTTGGATACTCTGTCTTGGCGGAAGGGTTCAGGGGTTGGGGGTCGGGGTTCAGCACGCACGGTGCGGGTTTGGAGCAAAGCGGCGGACAATTTGGCAAAATGTCCTACATTGTGCGTTTCTGGACAAATGAGGCTTGAGACCAGAGGCTTGAGAGTGGAAGCCGGGCGATCACCACATGTGCACTTTTTTACAGAAGTCTGGAGTCTGGAGTCTGGAGTTTGGAATCTGGAGTCTAGCACCACCACATGTGCATTATTTTACAGAACGGAGAAGCGGGCGAGACGCCCGCGACACGGGACGGAGGGCCAGCGAACGCCGGCGGTACGACGCACGGGCGGGGATGCTCGTGGCACGGTGCACAGGTGCAGTGTTGGACATGACATGAGAGGCTTGAGGCTTGAGGCTTGAGGATGGAAGCCGGGCGATCGCCACATGTGCATTATTTTACAGGGACGGAGAAGCGGGCGCGGGACGCCCGCGACACGGGACGGAGGGCCGGCGAGACGCCGGCGGTACGACGCACGGGCAGGGATGCTCGTGGCACGGTGCACAGGTGCAGTGTTGGACAAAAGCGATTGGGCTGAAGCGCACGCTTGAGTCCGCGCCAAAGTGACGGCGCGGACACAAGCGTGCCACCACACATGTGCAGTTTTTTACAGGCAAGCGAGTGCTCGTAGAGGAGAGTTCGATGCGTTCGTTTTTGCTTATCACCGCAGTTTTGTCGTTGTGCGTTTTCGCAGGCCAGCGGCCGGACGCCAAGATGACTTACCTCGACAACGGCGAAGTCAAAATTGGGATGGACCTGGCGCTCGGCGGGGCGGTGACGTTCATCTCCAGCAAAGATCATCCGGGAAATATCATCAACAGCTCGGACCTCGGGCGGCAAATCCAGATGTCGCACTATTCCGGCCCGTGGCCGTTTGAATCCGGCGACAAGAAGCCGCACAAGAATTGGGTCGGCATCGGCTGGAATCCTATTCAGACCGGCGACGTTTACATGAATCCGTCGAAAGTTCTTGAGCACCGCAACGATGGCAAGGAGCTTTATATTAAGTGCATCCCCATGCACTGGCCGCTCGACAATGTCCCGGGTGAGTGCCTCTTCGAAACCTGGACCACGCTCGACGGCCCGCTGATCCACATGCGCTACAAGTTCACGAACAATCGGCCGGACAAAACGCAGTACCGTCCGTGCGCGCAGGAACTCCCGGCGGTCTACACGATCTCGAAGCTCTGGAAGCTGATGTCCTACACCGGCGACAAGCCCTTTGCGGGCGAACCGCTGACGCACGTGACCAACGACTGGCACAAGCCGTGGCCGTGGACGCGCTTCATCGGCACGGAACGCTGGGCGGCGCTCGTGGACGATAACGACTGGGGCCTGGGCGTGTTCAAGGATGACGCCGGCGAATTCCACGGCGGCATCCATGGCGGAGGACGTTCCGAAGACCCGAAGCATGGAACCACTTCGTACGTCGCGCCGATTCATATGGAGAACATCGACTACAACATCGTTTACGAACACCGCACCGACTACATGGTGGGCAAGCTCGCCGACATCCGCAGACGCTTCAACGAAATGGCCGTCAAGACGCTGCCGGCCTGGCGCTTCTCTGCCGACCGCCAGCATTGGACGTTCCGCGAAGCGACCGATCAAGGTTTCCCGCTCAACGGCGAATGGCGGGTGAAATTCGGCGCGAAAAAGCCGCGTCTTGAAACCGCCGTCCAATGCTGGCGCGCCGATACGGCTCCAGCACTGGACATCGAAGCCGCCTACAAAGGCACCGCGACCACTGCGCGCATTCTCTGGAAACGCCTGGACGACGATAAGCTCACGAACCCCAAAAGCGTGACTTTGGAACTGAAGCCCGACGGCGAGTTCCACACGTACCATCTCGATCTTGCCGCTTCGCCCGAATACCGCGGCATGATCATCGGCTTGGCGATTGAGCCCGTCGAGAAGCCTCGGCCCGGAGAAGAGATCGCGATCAAGTCGATCGTGTTGGCGCCAAAGCCAAAGTAAAGCAGCTATTTTTAACTCTGGAGTAGAACCGCCGCGTGCCGATATTACAGGACGATGGAATCGCCGCCCATGGACGTGTCTTTCGATGAAATTGCCGATGCTTGCCGCACGTTGTTTGGCGAGCAGACCGTCGCATCGCCTGAATTCGTCGCGTACCTGCGCCCGCCGGGTCTGAGAGCCGCGTTCCGTTCGCTGGCCAAGGAAAACCATCCGGACCGGGCGGCCGTCCGGGGCGTTTCAGCGCAGGTTCTGGGCGAGAGGTTCAAGAAGATTCGCGCGGCCTACGAACTCCTGCGCCCGTTTGTCGAAGACGGTCAAGCCGTTCCGCAGCCGGTCAATCCGCTGCTGCGCAACATTCCGAACGAACCGGCGGCAGAGCACAGTAAGCGCGCGCCCGATAATCCCTGGGCGCGCCAGGATCGCTACTACGAAGGCGCGTTGCCCGACCGCGCGCTGCGTTTCGGCGAGTTCCTCTTCTACGCGCGCCGGATCACGTGGCGCGACTTGATCTCCGCGATTGTCTGGCAGTCGCATCACCGTCCACGTCTGGGCGAAATCGCATTGGAGAAAGGCTGGCTGAGCGCCGATCAGATTTGCCTCATCCGCCGTCACGCGCGCGTGGGTGAACTCTGGGGTCAGACCGCTCTCCGCGCCGGCCTGCTCAACCAGCCGCAGCTTTTGTTGTTGCTGGGCTCGCAACGTATGTGCGGGAAAGCTATCGGCCGCTACTTCGTTGACGCAGGCATTTTCTCGGAAGCGTCGCTGTCGGAACTGCTCGCCGAACACCGCCGGCACAGTCAACGTTACACGCGCGCGAAAGACTGCCGCAGCGCGTGAACGGCCTCGCGGGCTAGTCCCCGCCTGTATCGGCGCGACTCGGCAGCACATCCGAGGTGTCGGTGGAGAATGTGGACTTCGACGTGGAAGACTTGCCGGACGTCTTCGCAAAGAGCAGGTTCGCGTCGGCTGCGAGTATCCGGTTGTAGAAGATCAGGCTGCAGGTGACCGCGCGCATCGTCTTGACCGTCGTGTCCTGGGTCAGGCCTTCGTCCGCCAGAGCGGCACTGAAGTCGCCATTGGAGAGCGTTGCTTTGAACTTATAGGTCGTGCTGCTGCTCGTGCTGTTCTTCTTATCCATCGTGAAAGAGATTGTGTCGTTGCCGTGCGTGACGTTCTTGCCTTTCTCGCTGATGTCGATCCCGCCCACCACTCCGCCCACATCCACGATCACGCGTTGAGCCGTGAGCGGAGCCGTCGGAGTCACCACCGAGCCGCTCAGCGTGATCTTGTCCTTGCTCTTGCCAGCCGGTCCGAAGTGCACCGACAGCACGGGGTTCGTAATGCGGCGGATGGTCATAAATCCCGGCGTTGGATTGGAGTTGGCATCGGTGGGATTCGTGTTGGCGGCCGTTTCCACGGCGTCCGGGAAACCGTCCTGATCGGTGTCTTCGGTGTTCGTGGGTGTGGCCGTCGTCGTCGTGCGAATGCGGTGGGAGCCTCCCTCGCAAATGTAAATGTGCGTGGAGTTCGCCGTGATCCCGATCGGCCCCAGGACCATCGATCGGGACGCCAGGCTTCCGTCAGTATCCATTCCGGCGCCCATCCACGTCGAGATCACGCCAGTAGAAGGCGTGATGCGGCGCACTCTGTTTCGATTCACGTCCGAGATATAGAGGTTGCCTGCTGGGCTGAACGCAAGGCCGTTCGGGCCGACGAAATTCCCGCTCGTTGCCGGTCCGCCATCGCCGACGCCAGTCCCGCCGCCTGCGTACGTGGTGATGATGCCTGTCGCCGTCTCGACCTTCCGCACGCGATTGTTCGTGCGGTCGGCGATAAACAGATCGCCGTTGCTGTCAATCGCGACCGCCACGGGGTCGGCCAGTTGAGCCGCCGTCGCGAGCCCGCCGTCGCCGGAAAAGCCGGAGACTCCCGTCCCGGCGACCGTCGAAATGTCCCCGCTCTTGGCGTCCACCTTTCGGATGCGATGTGCGTCCACAATGTAAAGGTTGCCGCCCGCATCCAACGCCACGTAGAGGCATCTCGGCAGGCCCGCTGCCGTTGCCGCTCCGCCATCGCCCGCGCCATTCGTCGATCCATTCCCCGCGACCGTCGTGATGTTTCCACTTTGTGCATCGATCCGCCGCACGCGATGGTTGCCGCTGTCCGCGATGTACAGGTTCCCCGCGCCATCCAGCACCAAGCCGCGGGGCGAGGATAGTGCTGCTTGCGTCGCCGGCTTGCCGTCGCCATCGTAAGTCGCCACGCCCGTGCCCGCGATCGTGGATACGTTGCCCGCTGATGCGTCCACCTTTCGCACACGGTGGTTGTTCAGGTCGGCAATGTAGACGTTGCCCAACCCATCCACCGCCAGTGCAGTCGGAACGTTAAACGACGCCTTCAGCGCCGGCCCGCCATCGCCGGAAAAGCCGGCCACTCCGCTGCCGGCGAACGTTCCGCTGATCGTCGCCGCCCAACCCGCCGGCGCAATCAACAGTAGCGCCCATGCGAGGTATCGAGCGAGAAAAAGCTTCCGCGCCATGTTTGGCCCCCTCGTATCCAGTAAGTGTTAGTGGCTCTTTTTGGCCAAGCGTTTTCCTATATTACCGCATACACTTGAAGCAGACGTCCTGTACGATGACAGGGTGGACATAATGGATTCTCTGCGTTTCTTGCGCTCTTCGCGCCCCTTTCGCTGTAATAAACACAACAACGCGGTCAGAAATTGCACTGCACGCATTTTGCGGTAGAACGTTCCGGCTACAGTCCATTAAAGGGGGGTCCATGAAGAACTTGGCTGTCCTTTCTGTCGTCCTATCGTTCGCGGTTGCCGCTTTGGCTGAAGAGCCTGCGAAGATCATGGAGGGCACCGGCCATCCCTGCGTCGTCGCCGATTACTCCAATGGCAAGGTCTGCATTCTTTCGGCCGACGGCAAGATCGAGTGGGAGTACCCCGCGCCGTCCTGCAACGATCTGTGGGTGCTGCCCAGCGGCAATCTGCTCTTCGTCACGGGCCACGGCGTGAAGGAAGTCACGCGCGACAAGAAAGTCGTCTTCGAATGGAAAGGCACGCCCGTTAAGTCTGTTCACAAAGAGAAAGATGGCACCACCAAGGAGGTCGAAAACCCCAGCGAAATCTACGCCTGCCAGCGCCTGGCCGACGGCAACACGTTCATCGGCGAATGCAGTTCCGGGCGCCTGTTGGAAGTCTCACCGGATGGCAAAATCGTGAAGGACGTCCGCACGCTTCCCGAAGGCAAAGACGGCGGCCACGCCTATATCCGCAACGCGCGCAAACTCGCCAACGGAAATTACCTGGTCGCCTGCTACGGTGGCAAGGCCGTCAAAGAATACGATGCGAGCGCCAAAGTCGTCTGGGAGTGCCCCGTCGCTGCCGGCGTGCACAGTTGCATTCGCCTGCCGAACGGCAACACGCTGATCGCCACCGGCGATTCCGGCAAGCCCATCGGCATCATTGAAGTGGACAAAGAAGGCAAGACCGTCTGGTCCGTCACGGGCGACGAACTGCCCGGTGTGAGCATGAAGTTCATGACCGGCCTGCAGCGCCTGCCCAACGGCAACACGGTCTTCACGAACTGGCTCGGCCACGGCAACCTGGGCAAGACGGCTCACGTCTGCGAAGTGACGCCCGACAAGAAAGTGCTCTGGACCTTCTTCGATCACAAGAACTTCAAGACGATCTCCAGTATCCAGCTCCTCGACGTCCCCGGCGACGTGACGAAGGGGGAGATACTGCATTAACGAAAGTCTGGAGTCTGGAGTCCTGGCGCTTTCACTTGCCTGTGCCGCCAAACAGCGCCGCCTCGATCCCGGGGATGATGACTTTCTCGCAGCCTGTCGCACTGGGATGAATTCCGTCCGGCACCCACGCGTCGAACGTCTTCTTGTCTTTGTCCAATAGCGCCTTCCACACAGGATAGTGATCGATCAGCAGCAGCTTCCGCTCCGCTGCGACATCACGGTAAACTTGGTAGTACTCCTCGATCTTAGGCCGGCGCTCCAGATGCACGTTGATCGGCGGATTCATCGTCATCAATATTACCTGGCACTCGGGCCGCGCCTTCAAAATGCGGTCGATCATGTTCTCAAGGTTTTTGCGGCAATCAGCGGTTGACGTTTTGTACTCAAGGAACGCGTCGTTAATCGCGAATTCGATGAACACCGCGTCGGGTGCTTTTTCAATGACCCGCTTGTCGAGGTTCTTCACGCCCCAGTCGGACCACATCGCGCTTTGGCCGCTGTTGGTGACGGTGGCGAGTCCCGGATACTTCTTTTCGAGCAAGCTCTTAAGCTGCCCTACCCACGCTCCGCCCGCCGTCAGACTGGTTCCGTAGGTGACGACGTGCTGCTTCTTGCCCGCCGTCAGATTCTGCACCAGCTTCGGCGTCTCAGCCGCCATAAGCGCGATGCTCAGCAGGATACACAGCGAAAGGATGCCAGCGGGTTTCGCGCTCATTAGTCTCCGTGTCCTCTGTGAGCTTTGTGGTAAGTCGGTTATGATTCTGAAGTGGTATCTTCTTGAACCGCGCGCCAGAGTTCCAGGTACTTCGCGCGAACGTAAGGGTTAAGCTTTTGCGCGAAATCGTCTCCCAAGCTTAGCGCACGGATAAGCTCCTGCACGTCGGCGAGATCCTTCAAGCGTCCGCTCGCAGTCATTCCCGAGGCCAATTTCAACTCGACGAGTTGATCGATCCGCAGACACGCTATGTCCTCAATGCGCGTGCTGGCTTGAGCCGGATCGGGAAATGCGACGGGCTTCGGCTTGCCGTCCCCAGGATAGCCGCCGGTAACGATGAATTCGACTCGCACGCCCGTCTCGGTGTCGCGCAGGTTCTTGCTGGCGGGAAACGGCGGAACGTAACCCAGCCCTTCCAGCTTCTCGTGAATCTCTTTCAACCCTTCCGGCGTCACCAGCACATCCACATCCACGGTCGTGCGCTCATACCCATGGGCAACCAGCGCCATGCCGCCGCAAATCGCATAAGGGATTCCAAGCGCATCGAGGCGTTGCGTCAGGCGCTTAAGTGTGCGGTGTACGGGATCGTCTTTCATGAAGAACCGGCACGCCTCCTCCAGCGCTGCCGCGCCGCCTCGCCGCATCTTCTCTTCGAAAGCTTCCATAGGCAACTCCACTTCGCGCGCTTAGTCTATTCCTGCCAATTCAAAAGTCCATCGTGCGGCGGAGGCTGAAACCGAGATAACACCAATCTTCTGCCGCAAAGAACTTTACGCGCCTGCCTGCGGGTCAGGAATCGTTTCTTTGGGGGCATCCGGCGCTGACGATCCCGCCTGTGTCAAATCCTTGAACTCGACATCCAGATAGCTCGCGAGGTATGAGGCCGTCTCACGCGCAGACTTCTCGTCAGCAATCGCGAAATCCGGCGCAAACGGGTTGAGTTCCAATCCGTCCGCGCCGGTCAGGCGCACGGAAAAAACAGGCCCTGACTCTGCTGTCGCGCTCGACAGCACCACTGCTGTCAGCGCGTCGAGTGCGCAGGTCTGACGAACCATGGGCAACAGAATTCCGCACCACGCCGTCGCTGTTCCCTTGTTCAAGTCCAGCCGCAAGCCCCAGCGGCAAAGCAGGAGGGCCACTCCGCCGCCGAACAGCGCCAGAGTCATCAACGTAAGCAGAGAGGATAGCGGCAGCACCGGTTGCGCGCTGTCCGGTGAACCCGCGGCAAGGGAGCTACCCAACCAAACGAGCACGCCCAGAGCGAGCAGCGCCGCGCCGGCGCAAGTCGTAAACGAGGAGCCGCGCCGCGAGGACCAGATGGCCATCTCGAGTGAGTCGTATTCCAGCGGATGCCCGATTTTCACGGCGAAATATCCCGCGGCGCGAAGGCTTTCGAGAGCCTCATCCTTGAAGCACGCGCCAATCACGCCTTTCACCGGCTTGCCGTTGCCATCCAGCGCTTCGTAGCTGTAGCCACGCTCCCCCGGCAGCCGCATGGTCAGGAAACGCCGCAACGTCTCCGACTTGGCGCGCTGCGATTGCGCCGCGGGTGGGCCAGCCTCCTGTCTGACGATCGGTCCGGCCTCGGCGCTCTCACCCTTTAACGCCCGCAGATCGGCACGCTTGAACATCATCGCGCCCCGCTCCCGATAGGCGCGCAGTTTTTTCTCCGCTACCAGCGACTGCAACGCATTCTCGTTGATGCCTAGCAGCATCATCGTTTGCTTATAGGTGACATAATCCTGTTCGCGCCGCACGTACTCTTCAAGGTCGGAGCGCTTGAAAGCGAAGTCTTCACACTGGCGCAGCGCCCTGACACGTCCTTCGGCGAGCAGCACCTGGAGTTGCTCCTCGTTGACATCGAGGATTTCCATTGCTTTGCGAATGCCGACCAGTTCGACTTCGTCCATCGGCCTCACCCTCCGAAGGACTGCTGCGGAGCAGTTTGTTCTATAACCCCAGACTCTTCGCCTGCGCCTTGATCCGGCCCATTGCTTCCTCCACATTCGCGCGGCTGTTGAACGCACTGACGCGGAAGTAGCCTTCGCCGGACGCGCCGAAACCGCTGCCGGGCGTCACGACGACGTTCGCGGTTTTCAGCATCGTGTCGAAGAAGTCCCAGCTCGTCGCCTGGCCGGGCGTCTTGACCCACACGTACGGAGCGTTCACGCCGCCGTAGACTTTCATGCCCAGCGCCGAGAGGCTTTCGCGAATAATGCGCGCATTCTCCAGGTAGAACGCGATCACCTGTCGAATCTGCTGCTTGCCTTCGCCGCCGTAGATCGCTTCGGCGCCGCGCTGCGTGATGTACGACACTCCGTTGAACTTCGTCGTGTGCCGCCGCGTCCAAAGTTTGTGAACTTCCACCGGTGAGCCGTCGCGCGCCTTGCCTTTCAGCGTCTTCGGCACAACCGTGAACGCGCAGCGTGTTCCGGTAAAGCCTGCCGTCTTCGAAAAGCTGCGGAACTCGATCGCCACATCCCGCGCGCCAGGAATCTCGTAGATCGAATGCGGGACCGCCGCGTCCGTGATGTACGCCTCATACGCCGCATCGAAGAAAATGATCGTCTCGTTCGCGCGAGCGTACTCAACCCATTTGCTCAGCGCCGCCTTGCTGGCCACCGTCCCCGTCGGATTGTTCGGGTAGCAGAGATAGACGATGTCCACGCGCTGCTTGGGCAGCGGCGCCGTGAAATCGTTCTCGGCCGTCGTCGGCAGATAGACCAGACCCGCGTATTCGCCCTTGTCGTTTGCCGGGCCCGTGTGGCCGGCCATCACATTGGTATCGACGTAGACCGGGTAGACCGGATCGGTCATCGCGATCGTGTTGTTCGCGCCGAAGACATCCAGAATGTTGCCCGTGTCGCACTTGCTGCCATCAGACACAAAAATCTCGTCGGCGCTAATGTCGCAGCCGCGCGTCTGGAAATCGTTCTTAGCGATCGCTTCGCGCAGAAAATCGAATCCCTGTTCGGGGCCGTAGCCCTGAAACGTCTCGCGGCGAGCCATCTCATCGACGGCCTTGTGCATCGCCGCAATCACCGCCGGCACGAGCGGCTCCGTCACGTCGCCGATGCCCATGCGGATGATCTTCGCCTGCGGATTGGCCGCCGAAAACGCTTTCACGCGCCGGCCGATCTCCGGGAACAGGTAACCCGCTTTCAGCTTGAGGTAATTATCGTTGACGAATGCCATCTTGTCTCCTGGTTGCGTTGTCCGAAGTTCCAGTGTCTGGACGACGCGCCACATTTCCAGTGCACGTTTGGTGCCTGGTGGTCGGGTGTCTGGTGGCATGGTCGTCTGGTGGTTTTACTGCGCGGGCTTCCCGCATTCCGGACAGAACTTCGCGCCGCCCACAATCTTCGCGCCGCATTCGCCGCAGAAGCGGTCCTTCACTTGAGCGGTGGCCTTGCCGCATTCGGGACAGAACTTGCCGCCGCCGGTTTTCGCGCCGCAGTGGGGACATTCGCCGACGGCCAGAGGCTTGCTCACGTCCAGGCCGCCGGTCTGGTCGGATGCGCGTGCTTTTACCTCAAGTTGCTCGACGGCCACGCGCGCCTGAATCGCTGCTGCTTCTTCTTCCAGGTCCGGCGCGCACGCCTCGCACAAGTTGCGCTTCTTGTTCCAGCACTTGGCCTCGCAAACCCACTTCCCGCAGCGCGTGCACTGCTTGAACTGCGGCTTGGCTTCCTGCACGGCTTTGTTGAACGCATCGTCGCGCGCGCTGCCGCGCAGCGAGTCCTTTACTTGGTCGCTGGCGTGAGCCGCGCTGTCGAAGACTCCGCCGAAGAGGCTGCCGGCCGCGCGCAGGAAGCCGCCGGCCAGGCCAAGCTTGCTGGTCTGGAACGTGGTCATCACGCCGTTATGGCAGTGGTCGCAGTGAAACTCGAACTGGTACCCGTTCGAATTGGAGTGATCCGTGTGATTGGCCGTGAATTCGATGAGACCCAAAGGTATGCTCCTCTCGCCAGCGCTGGTGCTTTCAGCGAAAGGAGATTCTAGGAACGCGGCGGCGAAATTCAAATCAGTACCGCGAAGGTCAGCCGAACTTGACAACATCTTAACCGTAGAAGTCCGTGGAGGACTCCGCCTCATGCTCAACAAAGACATCACCAGCCCGCGGTTGCTCTACTTTAAGGGCTTCCTCTTCGTTGTTTGCGGCGCCGCATCGGCCGCGCTGATTTTGCTTGAGCATCCCAGTCTCAAGCTTGCCGCATTGTTGGCGCTGACGGTGTGGTGCTTCGCGCGCGCATACTACTTCGCGTTTTACGTGATCGAACACTACGTGGACCCGAGCTATCGCTTCGCGGGTCTCTGTTCATTCATCCGGTATGCGCTCGGGAAACGTAGCGGCAAGGAATAGCAGCGGCAACTCGTCACTCGTCACTTCTTCGGCCGTCTTCGCTTCGATAATCTTCTCGCCGTCCGCAGGCGCCGCGAGCTGTTCCGCCCGATTCTTGGAACGCGTAATCGCCGTGTCCAGCAACTGGCGGACAGTCGGCAGCGGCCGCGCCACCACGAGGAACTGGTACGCGAACATGGAAGGCAGCATCGAGTTCATCGCGCGGTGAATGGCCAGCAGCATTCGGCTTAAGATGTTTTTGCCGATCGCTTCAGGGTAGGGTGGGGGAATCGCGCGGAACTTCTCGACGGTGGACTCGGCATTGTACGCAACGATGAAGATGGGTACCTTGGGCATTCAGATCTCCGCTTGGGCAGTATACACTCCAGCTCGGGAAGGTGAAAAGGAGGCAGGAACGGCGGAGGCGGGAGGCAGGATGCAGGAAGCAGGAAGGGAAGAATGCCCCGTAAATGTTGCCAGCGCTGAGATCCTGAGCGCAGCGCTGGGCCGGTCGCGGTGCGTTGATGCGCTTCTTTTCTGCGGCCTGCTGCTGATCTTCCTAGCCTTCTTCGGCGGAGACGGCGGATACCTGGACGTTCGCGAATATCTCGACGATGCGCAGCGTTTGTGGCTGAAATTCGATCTGCGCCTGACTGACAATCCACCGACGTACAACCGATATGCACTGGGCCTGCAGATCATCTCCGGGCCGTTTGTTTGGGCGGCTCACTTTCTAACGATGGCAACGGGTGGCGCGGTGCGCGAACGTGGGTTGATTGCGGCAATTGTGCCACTGCTTGGCGCCGCGGCGTGCTGGATGCTTTTCTGCTGGGCCCGGGCATTGAAGAGCAGCGTTCGGGTGGCGTTCTGGTCCGTGCTTCTGTTCGGCATGAGCTCACCGCTGCTCACCTATACGCAATTTTTCTATGCCGATGTCCTCGTGCTTGCCTGTGTGATTGCGGCGATGCTGTGCTTCAGACATGGGCGCATGGGTGGGAGTCAACTCTGGTTGTTCGGAGCCGGATTGATGGCGGGCTGGATGCCCGTCTCGCACGTCGCGGCCGTGCCTATCGCCGCCGGCTTGGGGATCGGCATGGCGCTCGTTCTGCTGCTTGATTACGGCCTAACGCAGAAGTGCCTGCGCCCGCTGCTGCTGCTCGGCGCAGCACCCCTTGGCTGCGCAGCGCTCCTGCTGACGATGAACTACGTCCGCTACGGTCACCCGCTGCGGACCGGATACGCACTGGCCTATGGCGAATTCGTACCCGTTCTTTTCTTGTCGCGGTACGTTCCGGAGAACTTAGGCAGGATGGCGGTGTGGCTGATGCGCACGCCCTGGCTGGTCTTGGGTTTGTTTTCTATCCTCGGTTGCCAATTCCGGTGGCGCAAGGCTGCGCATCGGACCACAGACAGGGGAGAACCGACAACTGACAAACGCCGCCTGATGCTCCCCATTATCCTGGCGGTCGTTTCGCAGACGCTGTTCTGGCTCTGCTACCGCGATCTGCACGTCACCACATATCGCTATTTGCTGCCATTGACCGCATTGTTCGCGCTGGGGTTGCCGCTCGTGGGGCAGTGGCTGGAGCAGCACTGGCCGCAACGGGGACTGCAGTACACGCTCGCGCTTTTCCTACTGACGGGATTCCTTGGTTTCATGCGCGACGACGGCGTGCGTCCGTTCTTTGTCGATGCCGCCGGCAAGCTCTGCTGCTGCGCGTGGTATATGGCGTCGGGGCGCGCCAGGGACTTTGGCACCCCGGCCGGAGCGACTCAGTTTGTCGTCCTGATACTCATGCTGGCCGCGGCCGTGACGCTGCTGGCTGTTGGCTGGAAGCGAACCGCTGACGAAGCGCGCGTTTAACGATTCCACTTATCGAGAATGTCCTGGCAGCGCTTGTAGAGCGCTTTCTCGGCGTCGTTTGAGGGCTTATAGCCCATCAAGAACGCATTCAAAAGCTGGCGCGTGCGCATGCGCATCATGACTTCGCCCTTGCTCGCGAGGCAGAGCGGCATGTGGCCCGCGGCGTCGAAATCGCTGTTGTGCGGTGAAAGCCGCATGATCGCGTTGAAGCCTTCCATGGCTTTGTCGTAGAGCGGGAAGCAGATCTCGATCACGTCCAGGATTTTCTGATGCTTGGTCGTGGCGTCCACGTAGGTTCTGTTTTCAGGGTTGAACTTCTTATACTTGCCGGTGAACAGGCTGCGGCGGTCTTCCATCGCACCGTCCTTGGCTTTGTTCCAGCGTTCGACGCTGGCCTGGAACTCCGCCCAATTGTCGTTCTTGGTCTTTTCGGCCGTGTCAAAGTAGAAGTGCGCCAGGCGCCGGTGCAGCGGCAGCGAATCCTCGAGCTTCGCGGCCTTGCCGTAGCACTTGAAGGACTCTTCCAGATCGCCTTGCTTGACGGCGGCTTCCGCTTCCTCGACCCACTTCTTGGCCTCCGTATTTGTAATCGTCGTGGGCTGAGGTTTTTCGCCGGCGCGTAGACCTGCGGCGGCCAGCAGCACGGCGGCGAGCAGAGCAAATTTGGTCTTCATAATCCCTCCGACGGATCTCCTTCGCGTTTGATAGGCGAAAAATGGGCTGCTCCAAGCTATCCCGGGATGGCGGGCGCGCAAGTGTTCCGCCGACGGAGTTTTCTCGCCTTCAGCGCGCATGCCGCTAGAATGTGGTTCGGCGAACGAAACGCGCAAACAGTCGCGCGGTTCGTACAAACCGCCAGATGAGAAAGGCCCGATGGACGATATCTTCTGTTACGACTTCCACGTGCATGTGGGCAATGAGCGCGATGGGCTTCCCCCCAGCGCGTTCCTTCAAGCATTGCAGCGGAAGGACGTCTGCGCCGCCGGGATGCTGGATCACGTCGAATTTTTCATCCAGGACGACAACGAGTGGATGACCGCCTTCCGCGCTCACGCCGCGCGCAATGGCCTGAAGCTCTACGACGACAGCATAGATGGGCTGAAAGCGCTTTACCGCGACTTGGACAAATTGCGTCAAGGCCAGGAGATGCTGATCGCGTTGGGCCTGGAGTTGCGCGAGCCGGGGCGTGTGCCGGAAGCGTTCCTGGAACTTCCCGAGTACTTCTGCAACTGCTTCCATCTGCCGCCGCTTTCGACGCGCGATACGCCTGGGATGCGCGCGGCCGAACTGATCGAGCTTTTCGCGCGAAAGATCGCACCGGCCAGGCGCCCAGGGATCATTAATCACCCCTTCCGCGATCGTCTTCTGGAGTTCAGCACGCTGGCGACCAGCGGAAGCACGCCGACCTCTGAGGAGTTCCTTCCGCGCGATGAAGTGGCTCGCCTGGTTGACGCGGCCGGCGAGCATGGGTTGTTTGTTGAGATCAATCTGACCGATCTCTGCTATCACGCGCCCTGCTGCTATGAATTTTGCCTCTATGCCACGCGCCTGCTGGTAAAATTGAAAGCGAAACTGAGCATCGGCAGCGATTCCCACCGCCCGCCGCCGTTGACCGTGCCCAACGAGGTCCAGCGAATGCTGGAAGATGCCGGCGTGGAAGTTGCTCACTTTCAGCCCGTCGTGGACGCTATGCGGCGTTCGGTCAGCAATCCGCCCGCGTGGCTGGCCCGGCGGAAAAGCAGCCCCTCCGGCCGTCAACTTGCCACACGGTAAGAGCGAAACCTTTTTCGAGCGGCGGCGTCTAAGCTTGAAACGGAGGGGGTTTCTATGATGCGTATCGCTTTCGTGATCGCCATCTTTTTGGTCAGTGCTTTCGTTTCCGCGGGCGAAAGCAACTGGGTTGGCGAAGCTAACAACGCTTTCGGCCTGGAACTGTACGCGCGGCTGGCGAGCAAGCCAGGCAACCTGTTCATCTCGCCCAGCAGCATCGAGACCGCTCTGGCCATGACCTACGCCGGCGCGCGCGGCAACACCGCCGCCGAGATGGCCAAGGTTCTGCATCTGCCGGAAGGAGATAAAGTCCACGAAGATCTGGGAGTCTTTTTGAAGGGGCTCAACGCCGCGACGGGCCCTGACGGCAAACCGCGCGCTTTTGAACTGAGCGTCGCCAACCGGTTGTGGGGACAGAAGGGTTACGCCATCGTTTCCGCCTTCCTTTCGCTGAACAAAGAAAGTTACGGCGCCGGTCTGGAGGAACTCAATTTCGCCGAATCCGAAGCGGCGCGGGTGACGATCAACACGTGGGTCGAAAAGCAAACAAAAGACAGGATCAAGAATCTCATTCCGCGGGGCGTGCTCGATGCTGCCACACGCCTGGTCCTGACCAACGCGATCTACTTCAAGGGCAAGTGGGAAGCGCCATTCACAAAAACGGCGACGCGAGAAGCTCCCTTTCGCATCAGTGATGCCGAGCAGGTTCCCTGTCAGATGATGAGCGCCGGCGGCGATCACCTCTATATGGAGAACGAGACCCTGCAGGCCTTGAAGCTGCCGTACCAGGGAAAAGAGCTCTCGATGATCATCCTCCTGCCCAAGACGAACGATCTCGCCAGGTTGGAGCGCAATCTCACGACTGCCAATCTCGCAGCCTGGATCGGCAGCATGACCGAACCGATGGTCAGCGTCTCGTTTCCGCGCTTCAAGATGACTGCGGCCTTCATGCTGAAGTCTGATCTTCAAGCCCTCGGGATGAAGGATGCCTTTGTTTACCCACATGCCGACTTCACTGGAATCGAGCCGAAAAAAGAATTTTACGTCGGCGAAGTGCTGCATAAAGCCTTTGTTGAGGTCAACGAGGAAGGCACCGAAGCCGCCGCCGCGACCGCTGTGATCGGCAAAACCGGCGGGCCGCCGCCGAAGCCGAAAGTATTCCGCGCCGATCACCCGTTTCTCTTCGTGATCCGCCACGAACAAAGCGGCGCGATTCTGTTCCTGGGTCGCTTGACCGATCCCTCCAAACAGGAGAACTAGCCGTGCTCAAACCCCTCTGCTACGCTGCTGCTGTTATGGGCCTGCTGAGTTTCGCGACGCGCGGTGAAGAGGGCGACAAATGGGTCGCGGCGGCGAATAACGCCTTCGCCGTGGAACTTTACGCCAAGCTTTCGCCGCAGGCCGGCAACCTCTTCTTCTCGCCCAACAGCCTCGAGACCGCTCTGGCCATGACCTACGCCGGCGCGCGTGGCCAGACTGCGGCGCAGATGTCTGCCGTTTTGCATCTGCCGCAAAAAGGCGACGCGCTGCATCAGGATTTGGCCGCGCTCATCAGTGAGCTGAATGGGAAAGGTAAGCGTAGCTTCGAACTCTCCGTCGCAAACGCCTTGTGGGGCCATAAAGGTTACGCTTTCCAGCCGGCGTTCCTCAAACTGGTGAAAGACAACTATGGCGCGGGACTGGAAGATGTTGATTTCGCGAACGAACCCGCCGCGCGAGCGACGATCAACGGCTGGGTCGAAAAACAGACGCATGAGAAGATCAAGGATCTGATCCCCGTTGGAATTTTGAACGACCTGACGCGTCTGGTCCTGACCAATGCGATCTACTTCAAGGGAACATGGGAAGATCAGTTCGAGAAGAAAGCCACGCGCGACCAACCCTTCCACATCAGCGCGGCGGAGCAAGTGAACTGCTCCCTGATGACCCGCAAAGGCAAATACGCCTACTCCGAAAGCGACAAGTTCCAAGCCGTGCAACTGCCGTACAAGGGCCGCGAACTTTCCATGATCGTCCTGCTGCCGCGCGCGGTGGACGGCTTGCCCGACCTGGAGCGCGAGTTGACGGCCGAGAACGCCGCCAAGTGGCTGGGCGAACTGAAGCAGAACGACGTGATTGTCTCGCTGCCCCGCTTCAAAGTGGAAGCGCAATTCTCGCTCGCCCCCGTGCTGCAAAGCCTGGGCATGAAGGACGCCTTTAGCGCTGCTGACGCCGATTTTTCCGGCATGACGGGCAACCGCGACCTGTTCATCACCGCCGTCCTGCACAAGGCCTTCGTGGACGTCAACGAAGAAGGCACGGAAGCCGCCGCCGCGTCGGCCGTTGTGATGGGCTTGCGCGGAATGCCCCCTCGCGAACCTCAGCCAAAAATCTTTCGTGCTGACCATCCGTTTATCTTCCTGATCCGCCACGAACAGAGCGGGGCAATCCTGTTCCTTGGCCGTCTCGCGAAACCCTAAACCTGTCACCCGTCGCAAGTTGACCCCTCAAGAAACTTCTGTTTGAAATCCTGTGTTGACCTCTAAAACAAACGTTTTATACTAATATTTGAAACTAAGGAGCAGATCATGGCCGAACAACCCGATACCCGACAACGCCTTCTCGAAGCCGGCGGTGAAGTCTTCGCCGCTCGCGGTTTCCAGGACGCGACGATTCGCGAAATCTGCCACCGCGCCAGTGCGAACGTCGCGGCGGTGAACTACCACTTCCGCGACAAAGCCAGCCTTTACGCGGCCGTCTTGCGGTACACATTCGAACGTGCTCGCGAGAAGTTCCCGCTGGAACCCAACCGCGATCGAGCGCCCGAGGAACGTTTGCGCCTGTACATTCACTCGTTCCTGATGCGCATTCTCGGCGTTGGCCGGCCGGCCTGGCACGGACGACTGGCCGTGCGTGAAGTCGTCGATCCCACGCCGGCTCTCGACAGCATCATCAACGACATCTTCCGGCCCAGTTTCGCGCTGCTTCAGGAAATCGTCCGCAATCTGCTGGGGCCCGGCGCAACGGAAAAGGCTATCCATCACGCGGCGGCAAGCATCTCCGGCCAATGTTTGTTCTATGCCCATTCTCGCGCCGTCATCGAACGCATGACTGCGAATGCCGACTATTCGCAACAGATGATCGACGACGTTGCGGCGCATATCACGGCCTTCTCCCTCGGCGCGCTGAAAGCAATGGCCGCTGCCAATCCCGGCGGAGAGGCCAGGAGCGCCACATGAACGGCGCGGAAACCGCTCCCTCCGAGCGCTCATCGGCGCCTCCACTCAAAAACGGAGGGCGTCGGCGCATTGTCAGCATCATCTTCATTCTCGTGCTGATCGCGGCAGCGGTTGTCGGCTGGCGGTACTACGAATATTCGCGCAACTACGAGTCTACCGATGATGCCTTTATCGATGGCCACGTCGTTCCGGTCAGCGCGCGCATTGCCGGACACGTCGCGCGCGTCCTGATCGACGACAACCAGCATCTCGAAGCCGGCCAGCTTCTGCTGGAAATCGACCCACGGGATTACCAGGCGATTGTCGATCAGAAGAAAGCCGCGCTGGCCAATCTTGAAGCCAAACAGAAATCCGCCGAAAGCACGGCCGCGCAAATCGAAATCACCGCCACCGCCGGACTGACGCAAGCGCAAGCCGGGGTGGAAATCGCCAAAGCCAACGTCGAAGCCGCTCAGGCCGCCGTCAGCTCCTGCCGCCAGCGATTGGAGCAGGCTCAGGCCGGCGTGACCGTCGCCCAAGCCACTATCGCTCAGGCCAATGCCCAGGTCGGCGCGTCCGACGCGACCGTGATCAAGAACGAACAGGACGTGGAACGCTACCGGATCGCGATGGCCAGCAACGCCGCCACGCGGCAGCAATTTGAGTACGCCGTCGCCGCGGCCAACGTCTCCAAGGCCGAACTGGAAGCCAATCGCAAAGCCGTCGCAGCGGCCGAAGCCAAACTGACCGAGGCGCAGGCCGCGCAGCACGGCGCGCAAGCCGATGTGCAGCAGTACGAGGCGCAAGTTGGGCAGACGAAAGCCTCGCTGGGCGAGTCGCTCGCCCGGCTGGAAGCCGCCAAGTCCGCGCCGCAGCAAATTGCCGTCGCGCGGTCCGCCGCTCAAGCCGCCGCCGCCGATGTGACGCAAGCCAAAGCCACGCTGGTGCAAGCCGAACTCAATCTCTCGTACACAGTGATCAAGGCATCTGACCCGGGTCACGTCACACGCAAAATGGTCGAACCCGGCCAGTATGTTCAGCCTGGGCAGACACTGCTTGCCGTGGTTCCTTCCAACGTCTGGATCACAGCGAATTACAAAGAGACGCAGCTTACGAATATGAAGCCCGGCGACGCCGTGGACGTCACCGTTGATGCGTATCCGGGAAAGAAATTCAAGGCGCACGTGGACAGCATCCAGCGTGGCACCGGCGCGCGCTTCAGTCTTCTGCCGCCCGAAAACGCCACCGGAAACTACGTCAAAGTCGTCCAGCGTGTGCCGGTAAAGATCGTGTTCGATGCACCGGCCGCGCGGGATTTTCTGCTCGCCCCGGGGATGTCGGTCGTGCCCGAAGTGAACGTGAAAGCGCACGACGCTTCTGCGACGACAAGATCGAAAATCGAAATCCGAAACTCGAAGGAAACGGCAAACTGAAAACAGAAGGTTGACCGCTCTCGGGCCCGCTTCGGTTTGCCGTTTTGTCTTTTGCCGTTTCGCTGTTTCCTTCGGATTTCGAGCTTCGGATTTCGGATTTAGCGCGGTATGGCTGCTGACGCATCTTCTCCAGACACTGCCCACGCCCACTGGCGTCCCAGCCACAATCCCTGGCTCGTGGCGCTGACCGTCACGCTCGCGACGTTCATGGAAGTGCTCGACACCAGCATCGCCAACGTCGCGTTGCCGCACATTGCCGGCAATCTCTCGGCCAGCGTGGACGAAAGCACGTGGGTACTGACGTCTTACCTCGTTTCGAATGCGATCGTCCTTCCTCTCAGCGGCTGGCTGGTGATGATCTTCGGCCGCAAGCGCTTCTACATGGCCTGCGTCGCTATCTTTACCGTCAGCTCCGGGCTGTGCGGCCTGGCGTCCAGCCTGGGGATGCTCGTCTTCTTCCGCATCCTGCAGGGCGTGGGCGGCGGCGGCTTGCAGCCCAGTGAACAGGCCATTCTGGTCGATACGTTTCCAGCTCGGCAGCGCGGCATGGGCATGGCCGTCTATGGCATCGCCGTCGTCACGGCTCCGATCATCGGCCCGACGCTCGGCGGCTGGATCACCGACAATTTCAGTTGGCGCTGGATATTTTTCATCAACATTCCGGTCGGTCTGCTCTCGCTGTTCCTTACCTCGCGAATGGTCGAAGATCCGCCCTACCTGACGCGCAAGCCGCTTAGCCAGGTGCGCATCGACTATGTCGGTTTCGCGCTGATCGCTCTCGGCCTGGGCGCGCTGCAAATCGTGCTCGACAAAGGCCAGCGCGAAGACTGGTTCGCGTCTCATTTCATCCTGATCATGTCGGTCATCGGCGGCGTGGCGCTGATCGCCGCCATCGCCTGGGAACTGCACCGCGAAGAAGCCATGGTCGAACTTCATCTGCTCAAAGACCGCAACTTCAGCCTCTCCGTGCTGCTGATGTTCATGCTCGGCGTCGTTCTCTTCGGCAGCACCGTTCTGCTCCCGCTCTTCCTGCAGACCTTGATGGGCTACAACGCCACGCTCGCGGGAATGGCGCTCTCCCCCGGCGGCATGGTGACCATGCTGAGCATGCCGCTGGTCGGCCTGTTGCTCTCGCGGTACGACGCGCGCTGGCTGGTGGCTTTTGGAATCGCTATGGTCTCCGCTGGCCTCTTCTACATGACGCGCTTCAACACGCAGATCGATTTCTGGACCGCCGCCACTTCGCGCATGATCGTCGCCGGCGGCCTGGGCTTTCTGTTCGTGCCGATCAACAGCATCGGTTATGCGTACATTAGAAAGGAGCAGCGCAACCAGGCTTCCGGCCTGATCAACCTCGCGCGCAACCTCGGCGGAAGTTTCGGCATCGCCCTCGTCACGACGCTTCTGGCTCGTCGCGCGCAAGTTCATCAAAACATGCTCGTCGGACATCTGACGCCTTACGATCCTGCTTATCAAAACCAGTTGCAGCGCACGACCAGCTATCTCGCCGCGCAGACCGCCGATCCCGTGCAAGCCGCTCAGCAAGCCCACGGCCTCATGTACGCCCAGCTCAACCAGCAAGCGACGATGCTCGCCTACCTCGATTGCTTCATGGCCATGGCCGTGATCTTCCTGGCCCTGCTGCCCGTCGTGTTCCTCGTCCGAAAAACTGTTCCCGGCAAAGACGCGCCCATGCACTAACAACAGTTCTTAGTTTTTAGTTCTGAGTTCTTAGTTTCCTGCTTTGCCCACTCAAAACTGAGAACTGTCCGTCACACCCACTCTTGCACTCCTTCCTTGTCGTGCTAATCTCCCCGCTCTGTTTTTTGGAGAGATAAGGAGACCCGCATGAGTTCCGGCAAAGAATTCCCTGACCGCATCCCCGCTCAACCCAGCGTGGACGGCTTCCTCGACGCGCTGAAATACGACGCCGACGGCCTGGTCACGATCGTCGTTCAGGACGCCGACAATAACGCCGTCCTGATGGTCGCGTTCGCGAACCGCGAAGCCGTCCGCAAAACCCTCGAAACCGGCCTCATGCACTACTACTCGCGTTCCCGCAAAAAGATGTGGCTCAAAGGCGAAGAGTCCGGCCACACACAAAAAATGCTCAGCATGACCGTCGATTGCGACGGCGACGCCATCGTCGCCAAGTGCCGCCAGGTCAGCGGCGCCTGCCACCTCGGCTTCCGTTCCTGCTTCGCCTTCCAAGTGGAACGCGACGGCAAAGTCACCGTCGTCGGCGAAAAACTCTTCGACCCGAAGGAAGTTTATAAGAAGAAATAGTTGCGCCGTAGGCGCCCTCGCCGTTCTCCCCTCCCCGCCTCGGGGAGGAGCCGGGGGAGGGGTTCCCCGCGGTTCCTGCCTCCGCAGTTCGTGCCGTTCCTCCTGCCTCCTGCCGCTGCCGACTGCCTACTCGCCATTCCCAATGGCTACTGACCACTGACCACCGCCAGCGCATGATCAATGCGCCTCAGCGTCTCCGCCTGCCCCAGCAAATACAGCGTGTCGTGAATCGGCGGACTCGCCAGCGTCCCGGTGACCGCCAGGCGTATCGGCTGAGCCACATCGCCGAGCTTCACCTGCTTCGCTTCGCAGAATTTTTTCAGCGCCTCGTCGATCGCCGGCCCGGACCACTCGTCCACGCTGCCCAGCATCTCGCGAGCCGCCCGCAAAACCTTCAGCCCGTCGCCTTGCTTCAAAACTTTCTCGACAGCCTTCGGGTCCAGAGTCTTCGGCGCCACAAAAAACAGTTCGCACCTCTCCGCAAGCTGCTTCAGCGTCTTCGACCGCTCCCGAGCCAGCCCCAGCACGTCCTTCAGCCATCCCGGCGTAGACAGCGACAGATCGTACCCGCGCTTGATCAGCCACGGACGCGCGCGTTCGAGCAGTTGATCGGCCGGCAGCGTCCGCATGTATTCGCCGTTGATCCACTCCAGCTTCGTGCCGTTCAAGCACTCTGAAAGCCACTGCACAATTTGAGCCTCAACCGCCGGATCGGTCGTCGCTCCACCCGCAGGCACCGGCGGCGGCCGCTTGCGCGTCAGAGCGAACTGCGCCGGCGATTTGTTGATTCGGTCGAGCGAAAACTCGCGCACGATCTCCTGCAGCGGCATGACCTCGCGCCCGTCGCCCGGCGACCAGCCCAGCAGCGCCTCGAAGTTGATGAACGCCTCCGGCAGCAGCCCGCATTGCTGGTACAGCGTCACCGCGACGGGATCGCGCCGCTTGCTGATTTTCTTGCCTTCCTCGCTGAAGATCATCGGCAGGTGCGCGAACACCGGAAGCTTTTGCTCCAGCGCCTCGTAGATGAAGATCTGCCGGAACGTGTTCTCGACATGATCGTCGCCGCGAATCACATGGCTGATCTTCATGTCGATGTCGTCGATCACGCACGCGAAGTTGTAGATCGGCATCCCGTTGCCGCGCATGATGACGAAGTCTTTCGTGGGGCGGGCCTCCGTGCCCGCCTTTCCGTCGGTAGCGCCGGCCTCCGTGCCGGCAGGAGCTTCCTCCATATACGTATCCGCCGGCTTCCCGCAGTGCCCCCGCACCGCGTCCTCAAACGCGATCTCTGTGCGGCCTTTCAGATCGATTTTCAGGTATAGCGCCGGATTCGGATCGGCCGCTGCTTGAGCTTTCTCTTCGTCCCACTTGCCCTGCTTCTTCAGCTTCTCGATCTTCCACTCCGGCAGCGGCCCGCCAGCCTCCTTCTTCGCCCAGTACGCGTGGCCGGCTTTCTCCAACTGCGCCGCGACTTCGCGATACCGCTCCATCCGCTGGCTCTGGTAGTACGGCCCGCTCGGCCCGCCGATGTCCGGGCCCTCGTCCCAGTCGAGGCCGCACCACTTCAGGCCATCGAGGATAATCTGGGTGGCCTCTTCCTTGTTGCGCTCGATGTCCGTGTCCTCAATGCGCAGGATGAACTTCCCGCCCGTCTTGCGCGCATACAGCCAGTTGAACAGCGCCGTGCGCACGCCCCCCACGTGCAGATATCCAGTGGGGCTTGGAGCGAATCGGACGCGGACAGAAGAAGAGTGGTTCATGGTTCTTTCTTTGGCTTATGGTTTCAGGGTTCTTAGTTCATCGCCTTTAACGCGGCCGATCTTAGCACGCGAACAACGCTTAATCAAACTTGCCGCCGTGCTGTAAAAAAGTGCACATGTGTTGATTGTGTGCCACGGGCAGCCTCTGTTCGCCGTTGGCTACACCGTGCATTCAGCCATCAAAGCGCCCAGCTTTCATCAACGCTTCCTGTAAAAAAGTGCACATGTGTGGCACGCTTGTGTTCGCGCGTCCTTTTGCGCGAACTCAAGCGTGCGCTCCGGCGAAATTCTGTCCAAGAGCGCACCTGTGCACGAAAACCAGTCTGCACCTTTTCTGCTTGCAGACGATGCCTTCAGCACCCGAACCCCAGAATTCTCACCACGCATTTGTCCAGAACTGCACCGTGCGCATCAGAACCGCGACCGTAAGGGAGCGGCGCAGTCCAAAGCCTCGCTTTCTTGTCCAAAACTGCAGGTCGTGTTCCGTTGAGCTCTCCCCGCCTGTAAAGAAGTGCACATGTGCACAAACCTAACCCACCAACACTCAAAGACTCCTTTTGCGAAGACAGAGTTACCAACCCGACCTCCATAGATAGTGACGTATCAGCGAAGACAATCTTGCATATATTTCATATTATTTTTGGTTAAACTTTGAGCACATTTGCGCTGTTGCCTGCTTTGTGGTTCGGTCAGCTCTCCGGTTGGCGTTGCCATGCCGCAGATTTTGAGGTGCGTGTCGCACACCATCCTGGCGGCAGGTCTGCGAGTTCCAACACTGAAGAATCATGGCGAACAATCGTGCCAAGTCCCACGAGAGCCGCGTTCGCCATATCGAACGGCTTGCCGTCCAGAAACTGCCAGCCGTCATCTTCGATGTCGTGCGACACATAAAGGATTGGCTCGCCGTCAAAAACGATTGAGCGCAGCGTAACGACCGCACAATTCTGTGGTTGATCAAACGGCCACTTGAGCATCGTGCCGTTCCTGCCTCCTGCCCACTGGCCACTGGCCACTGCCCACTGCCCACTGCCCACTGCCGCTGCCTACTTGCCGTGATTCACCCACCCCGCCCAGTGCAGCTTGTCGCGAATAATCTCATACCGTCCCTTGCGCCCCAGCGTCACCAGGTTGCATTCGAACGGCGCGCGCGACACCGTCACGCACGTCCCGCTGCTCAGCGAACAACTCGTCTGCCCGTCCATCACCAGTTCCACCGGCGACCCCGTCATGCTCTCCGCGCAAATCTCCAGACTCTCTTCGTGCGAAAGAACGATCGGCCGGTTGGCCAGCGTGTGAGCGCAAATCGGCGTGACCACGAACGCCTTCAAACTCTCGCTCAAAATCGGCCCGCCCGCCGACAAACTGTACCCCGTCGATCCCGTCGCCGTCGAAACGATCAACCCGTCGCCGCGATAGCGCGCCACTTCCTGCCCCGACACCCGCACGTCGATCGTCATCATCGACGCCTTCGGCTGGCGCAGCAGCACCGCGTCGTTCAGAGCCACAAATTCGCGAACTGGCTTCGCGCTGGCCTGTCCCGGCTTGCCCGTCACGCGGACGTTCAGCATCATGCGCGGCGAAAGCACATACTTCCCGCGCAGCACCGCCGGCAATACCTTCTTCACTTCCGCCGGAGACGTCTGCGCCAGAAACCCGAGCCGCCCCAGGTTGACGCCGAACACCGGCACCGGGTTCCCATACAACCGCCGAGCCGCCGACAAGATCGTCCCATCGCCGCCGAAGACGAGTACCATGTCCGCATGGATGCGGCTTAAGTCGCTCTCGCCGTTCTGGTCAACTTTGACAATGGTCGCGATCTTCCGCAGCCAAGGCAACAGTTCCTTCAGAATCGGAACCACCCCCGGCTTCCGCTTCGGATTGGCAATGATGTAAACGCGTCGCATGAAAGAAGCACTTATCACAATCTCAGAAAATTGACAGCGCACCGCCCGCAGCCGTTCTCCCCTTCCCTCCGAGGGAAGGGGCCGGGGGTTAGGTTTGCGGCAGCGCCATTTCAGCCACCATTTTGCATTTTTACTTTTTACTTTTTAATTACTTCTCCCCAACGCAGTACAAATTCTGCTCCCCGCGGAGATACATCCGATTGCCTTCAAAAATCGGCGTCGAAAGCGTCACCTCGTGCCGCGGGCCTTCCCAATGCTTCTGCTCCCAGCCCGTCCATCCCTTCGGGTGCATGTAGTCGAGATTGTTCTTCGACACGAGCTTGAACTCGCGCCCCGGTTCGAGCACCAGCGTGCAACCCGCGTTGTCGGTCGTGTAAATGTACTTTCCGGCCATCGTGATGCCCGACCCGATCCCCGTGCCGTACGTCTTGCGATGGAAGCCGTTGCGGAATTCGTACGGAGCCTGCAGCGTGTACAGCCGCTCGCCTTTCTTCATGTCCACGACAGAGAACTTGCCCCAGTTGCCCACCGCATAAAGCAGCCCGTCGTTGTACAGCGGCGCCGCCACATAATAATCGGCCGCTGGGTCCCACTTCTTGGCCGGGTCCGTGGGCCCGGGAAGTTCGATTGGTTTTTCCTCCGTCACTTTCAAGCCGTCTGCGCCCTGCAACTGGCACCGCAGAGCGCACGCGAAGAACGTCGCGGCAATATAATAGACGTCGCTCCCATCCGGCACGGGTGTCGTGATGATGAAGCCGTCCATCCTGAACAAACTTTTTCCGTCCGACACGCGCACAAACTGATTCCCGACAGAAACGAAATCCTGGCCGCCCACTTTGAACGGGACGACCGCCCAGTTCTGCCCCCGAGCGTTCTGCAGCGGCACGCTCCAGATCTCCTTGCCAGTCGCAGGGTCGAGCGCCGTCGGGCCGTGCCGGATCAACTTGCCGCCGACAAGCGCCGGCGAGAGCGGGTCGCCGTGCTCGCCCCAGCCGTCCGCCAGCGAAACGAAATTCGCCCACTTCAGATTTCCATCTACGTCGTAGCACGCCGCCACGCCGCTTCCCGAAATCAGCCAGATGAACTTCCCGTCCGACACCGGCGTCGCCGCCGTGTAGCCCGACGAACTCTCGACCCACATGTCCGGTGGAAGCCTGTACTTCCGGTCCGCCTTCTTGATGATGTCGTCGATCTGATGCTGCAGATCGTGCTTCTGCTTCAAAATCTCCGGCGTCGAACCTTGAGCTACATATGCGTCGTTCACTTCCTTCAGTTTCGCATTGAGCGGATCGGCCGCCGCCAGCGCCGGATTGGCCTTCTTCTCTTCATCGGTGATGACGATCTGCGGTCCGTGCGACCGGATCCACAGAATTTTCCCGTCCTTCTTGTTCAAGCAGATCAAATCGTACGGGTCCGACCGCACGAAGATCTTCTCGCCAACAATGATCGGCGTCGCCCAACTGTAGCAGGGCAGCTTCGTCTCCCAGACGATGTTCGTCTTCTCTCCCGCCGGCGTGCGCCCCCACGTGGTCGGCGGCGTCGCCCCCGGATAATGCCCCGTCCCATCCCCGCGCCACCCCACCGGCCGCTCCGCCGAAGGAAAATATTCCGGCGATCCCAGCGGCGCCTGAGCATCGCCCGCGCACACGCTGCAAGACAGAAGAACGCATGCCGCTGCTCCAACCAATGCTGTCAAAGTCTTCATAGCACGGCTCCTTCACACAGCGCTGCTCAGCACAATGACGCCAAGTCACAAAGAACAAAGAACTCTTCGCGTCTTCGCGTCTTTGCGGTTCAGTCCGTTCTTTACTTCCCCAGGAATTTATCGACATTGCTCTTGTCGATCACTTCTGCCTGGATCGGCACGTCCTTCGGAATCTCCTTGCCTTCCAGATGGTCGAGCATGCGCATCACGCCTTCGTATCCCATCCGGTACGGATCCTGCCGAATCGTCGCATCCACTTCTCCGTTCTTGATGGCGGTCAGGCACGCTTCGATCGCGTCGAAGCCCACCAGCACAATCTTACCCAGCTTCCCCTGCGCTTTGACCGCTTGTTTGGCCGTGATGATCATCGGATCGCAGGCCGCGAAGATTGCCCCCAGATCGGCGTTGGCCCCCAGCTCATTTTGAGCGATCTCGTTTGCTTTCGCTTCATCCCAGTCTGCCGGCCGAAAAATCACCTCCATGCCTTTAGCCTTCAAAACGTCTTCGACACCCTTCTGCCGATCGTCCGCCGTTTGCGACCCCGGCTGTCCGCCCAGCAGCAGCACTTTGCCTTTGTTGTTGAGCCGCTTGGCGATGTATTCGCCCGCCAGCTTCGCCGCGTTGACGTTGTCCGTCGCGATGTGGCACAAAACCTTGTCGTCCGGCACGCGCGTGTCCACGGTGACGACCGGGATCTTCGCTTCGTGAGCTTTCTTCAGCGGCGCCGCCAGTCCTCGCGAATCCACCGCACCGACGATCAAGCCGTCTACGCGCTGCAAGACCGCGTTCTCGATCCCTTCGTGCTGTTTCTGGATGTCAGGCTTCGCGAACGAAAGGTCCAGCAGCGTCGCCCCGCGCTCCTTCGCCGCCGCTTCAGCTCCGTTCTTCACAACGATCCAGAACGGCGCCGATGACGAGTACCCGACGTACGCGATCGTCTTTCCGCCCTTGCCGCCAGTGGTTGGCGTTCCGCCGCCGCAACCCGCCAGAACCACCATCAGCAGAACCGCCACGCCGATCTTCATCTCGCGCTCCTTTTTTTGAATATGACGAGCCCCTGAACCCTGAATCTCCTGCCGCGCTTGCGACTCAGCACTCAGGACTCAGCACTTCGTTTACGCCTATTGTTTCCGCTGCAGCCGGTCGATCCAAACCGCCAGGATGATCACCGCCCCAATCGTGACCATCTGCGAATAAGGCTTCATGTGGCAGTGCGTCAGGCCGGTGCTCAGCGAACCCATGATTAGAGCGCCGACGATCGTGCGCCCCACGCCGCCCATCCCGCCGAACAGACTCGTCCCGCCGATCACCACCGCCGCGATCGCCTGAAGTTCCCAGCCCTCCCCGCGGCTTGGAGCCGCAATATCGAAGCGCGCCGTCTGTACGCACCCGGCCAAGCCCGCCAGCATTCCGCCCAGCCCATAGTAGAGAACCTTGTAGCGCTTGACCGGAATGCCCGCGAGCCTCGCGACCTCCGCGTTGCCGCCGATGGCGTACGCATTGAACCCGAACCGCGTCTTCGCCAACAGAAACGCCGTGACCGCAACGACCGCGGCCATGATCCCGATCGGCACCAGCCCATCCGCCCCGACCCCCAGCGCCTTGAAGCTCTCCGGAAAGTCCGTCATGCTCCGCCCGCTGCCCAGCATCAGCGCCAGCCCGCGCGCAATCAACATCATGCCCAGCGTGACGATAAACGGCGGCACGCCCGTCGCCACGATGACCGTGCCGTTGACCAGCCCCACCAGCAACCCCACCCCGACCGCTGCCCCGACCGCCACCGGCACCGCGCATTTCGCCGCCAGCAGACTGCCGGCCACACAGGTGGACAACGCCATGATGGAACCGACCGAAAGATCCAGCCCGCCGGAGATCAGCACGACCGTTGCGCCCGCTGCCAGAATCGACAGTTCCGTCGATTGCTGCAAAATATTGAGGAACGTTTCGCGCTGCCGATACGTCGGTGCAAGCGCCGAGAACAGAATCGTGATCAGCACCAGCCCCAACACCGCCTGCAAGCTCTTCTTAAGCTGCATCAAGCGTGTCGCAGCCACTCTGCCGCTCGCCTGTTTGGGCACTTCAGTATTCTGCGTGTCCGTCGTCATTCTGTCACTCGCGACCAAATGAGGAATGATGAGTGATGAATGATGAATATGGCTGACGATGAAGTCCAGGGCGCCACTTCAACCTTATTCATCATTCATCATTCCGCATTCATCATTGTCCCCTGTTCCGCCCCAATCGCCGTCCTCAACAAGTCCTCTTCCGTCGCTTCGCCGCGCTTGAAGATCCGCCGCACTTCCCCGCGCACCAGCACGACGATGCGATGGCTCATCGCCAAAGCTTCAACGTAATCCGACGTGCACATCAGAATCCCCACGCCGGATTTCAGCAGCTCCGCCATGACATGATACACCTCCGCGCGCCCCTTGATGTCGATCCCGCGCGTCGGTTCATCGAAGAGCAGCACCTTGCAGCGCGCGCCCAGCCACTTCGCAATCACCACCTTCTGCTGATTCCCGCCCGAAAGCTGCCCCGCCGGCCAGTGAATCCCCGGCGCCTTGATCTGCAGCCGCTGCACATGCGCCGCGATTTCCGCATCGATCTCTCCGCCGCGCATCAAACCCCACGGGCTGAAGCGCCGGACGCTCGGCAGCGCGTAGTTGTCGCGCAGACTATGCTCAAGCACCAAGCCTTCGCCTTTGCGATCTTCCGTGAGAAACCCAATCCCGCACGCAATCGCCGCCGCCGGATCGCCGCTCGGCACGCGCTGCCCGCAGACAGAAATCTCGCCGCCGCCGATCGCATCCACCCCCGCAATTGCCCGAGCCAGTTCTGTCTTCCCCGCTCCCATCAGCCCCGTGACCGCAACAATCTCGCCCTTTCGCACGCTCAGTGAAATATCGTTAAGAATGCTGCCGCGCCGCACGTGCGAGACGCTCAACGCAGGAGCGGCGGGCGCCCCCGCCCGCCACCCGGGCGAGGGCGCCCGGGGCTCCTTGTCGTCCGCCTGCGGTTCCGGCAGCGAGGGATACTGCTGCTTCATCTGCCCGCCAATCATCTTCGCGATCAGTTCGTCCAGCGTGACGTCCTTGATGTCGTACGTCCCAATGTTTCGCCCATCGCGCAGAATCGTCACGCGGTCGCCCAGCTCATACACTTCCTGATAGCGATGCGAAATGTAAACGAATCCGACCTGATGCTCCGTCTTCAGCCGCCGGATCACGCCGAACAATTCGTTGCGCGACTGGTCTTCGAGCACATCCGTCGGCTCATCCATAACGATCACGCGCGGCGTATTGTGCCACGGGCAGCCTCTGTTAGCTGTTGGCTGCCCGTGCGGTTCGCCCTGCCCCGCAAGCGCCCGTGCAATCTCGACCATCTTGCACTGCGTCACGCTCAACTCGCTCACCAGCGTTCGCGGGTCGAGCGCGATATGCAGCCGCCGCAGCAGTTCTACCGCGCGTGAATACAGCTCGCTCTGATCAACGATTCCCAGGACCGGCCACAGGATCGGTTCCGCGCCGAGAAACATGTTCCGCGCGATGTCCAATTGCGGGACGAGATTCAGTTCCTGGTAAATGAACCGCACGCCCATTCGCAGCGGTTCCTGCGGCACGCCCGTCCGCACCGCTTGTCCCGCGATGAAAATGTTTCCGCTATCGAGCGGAAAGCACCCGCTCAGCGCCTTGATCAGCGTGCTCTTCCCCGCGCCGTTTTCGCCGAGCAAGACATGCACTTCGCCCGGCCGCACGTCAAAATTCACGCCGTCCAGCGCCAACACGCCCGGAAAGCGCTTGGTGATCCCCTCCATGCGAATGACAGGCTCTGAAGTTGCCGGCATGCGTGCAGGTTAGCGCACACTCTTGTGCAGTTCAATGCGAGGCAGCAGGTATCGGGTATCGGGTATAGGGTAGGGGGTATAATGATGGATTCTGCCATTACAAACCGCCCCCATACCCTATACCCCAGACACCATACCCTTTCGTTCCCGTACGCGCGGAGATATCATTAAAGCATGCAGCCCCCGGACCATCTCAGCGGCACCATAGACCGCATTGTTTTCCACAGCGAAGACTCCGGCTTCTGCGTGCTGAAGGTCATCGCCCGCGGGCAGCGCGAACCGGTCAGCGTCATCGGCACGATCCCCAAAGTCAGCGCTGGCGAATGGATCGACGCGCAGGGCCAGTGGGTCGTCGATCCCAAACATGGCCAGCAGTTCAAAGCCGAGATGATGCGCACGACTCATCCCGAAACGGCCGAAGGCATCGAAAAATATCTCGCCTCTGGAATGATCAAAGGCATCGGCCCCGAATTCTCCCGCCGCCTCGTCGAACGTTTTGGCAAGGACGTCTTCAAAGTCATCGACGAGCACCCCGAACGCCTGCGCGAAGTCCCCGGCATCGGCACCGTCCGCAAAGAACGCATCCTCGGCGCGTGGAAAGAACAGAAGGCCGTCCGCGAAATCATGGTCTTCCTCCACAGCCACGGCGTCGGCACCAGTCGCGCATTTCGCATCTACAAAACGTACGGCGCGCAGGCCATCGACAAAGTCCGCGAAGACCCCTACTGCCTCGCCCGCGACATCTGGGGCGTCGGCTTCAAGTCCGCCGATCAGATCGCCATGAGTCTGGGCGTGGACAAGCAATCCGACCTCCGCGCGCGCGCCGGCGTCGCGTACGTTCTTCAGGAACTCACCAACGACGGCCACTGCGCTTTCCCGCGCCCCGGCCTGATTAAGCGCGCCATCGAGATTCTTCAAATTCCCGAGCTGATCGTCGAAAAAGCCATCGCGCACGAAATCCAGATCGGCGAGCTCGTCGAGCGCCCCAACGGGGTAGCGCCGGCCTCCGCGCCGGCCGGCAGCGACGCCCCCGCCACCCTCATCTACCTCGCGGCGATGGACGCCGCCGAACGCCAGCTCGCCTCGCATCTGGTGGAACTCGCGCGCGGAACTCACCCCTGCGGCGCGATCAACGCTGCGAAAGCCATCGCGTGGGTCGAACAGCAGATCAAGCTGACGCTCGCCCCCGCGCAGCGCGACGCTCTCGCCCTCGCCACGCGCACCAAAGCCTTGGTCATCACTGGCGGCCCCGGCGTCGGCAAAACGTCGCTCGTCAACGCGATCCTGAAAGTTTTTCGAGCAAAGAATCTCGATGTCGTGCTTTGCGCGCCCACCGGCCGAGCCGCCAAGCGCCTCTCCGAAACCAGCGGCATGGAAGCACGCACGATTCACCGCCTGCTGGAATTCAACCCCGCCAGCGGCGGCTTCAAACGCGACTCGTCCAACCTGCTCGAAGGCGATGTGTTCATCATCGATGAAACCAGCATGGTGGATCTGCCGCTCGCGTATCAAACCGTGCGAGCGATCCCCAAAACCGCCGCGCTGATTCTCGTCGGCGACGTCGATCAGCTTCCGTCCGTCGGCCCGGGCTGTGTGCTGCGCGACATCATCGACTCCGGCGTGATCCCCTCCTGCCGCCTGACCGAAGTCTTCCGCCAGGCCGCGCAAAGCGATATCATTCAGAATGCTCACCGGATCAACCACGGCCAGATGCCGGTCTTCCCGCAAGGCAAAGAAGAGCGGCCGGTAAGCGACTTCTATCTGTTCGAAGTCGAAGAGCCGCCCAAAGCCATCGAAACAATTCTGCGTCTCATCGGTGAAGCCATCCCGCAAAAATTCGGCTTCCGAGCCTCGGATATCCAGGTCCTCACGCCCATGCAGCGCGGCGAACTCGGCGCGCGCAACCTCAATCAAGTCCTCCAAAGCGCGCTCAACCCCACCGGCCCATCCGTGCAGCGCTTCGGCTGGACCTTCCGCGTCGGCGACCGCGTGATGCAGACCGTCAACGATTACGAGAAGGACGTCTTCAACGGCGACATCGGCCGCGTCGAATCCCTCGACGAAGAAGAGCAGGAAATGACGGTCGAGATCGATGGCCGCCGGATCGTCTACGATTTTCAGGAGCTCGACGAACTGGTGCTGGCCTACGCCTGTTCCATCCACAAAAGCCAGGGCAGCGAATACCCTGTCGTGATCGTCCCCGTCCACACGCAGCATTACGTCCTGCTTCAGCGCAACCTGCTCTACACCGCGATCACCCGAGGCCGAAAGCTCGTCATCATCGTCGGCACCCGCAAAGCCCTTTCGATCGCCGTCAATCGCGTCGAAGCCCGCCAGCGCGTGACCAGCCTGCGCCAACGCCTCGTCGATGCCCAACACCAGCTCCGCCTGCCCCTGCAAATGCCCCTGGACGAAGAAGACGCCCGTCTCGCCGCCGAAGAACCACCCGACTACGGCGACGTCAAGTAGCGCAATCCTCCTGGATTGCGTGCTGTTCGTGGGGCAGGCTGTCCAGCCTGCCGCTCTGGCATGGCCGTATCGCGCAGTTCAATCCGCAATCCGCAATCGTCCACGCCTCCTTGACATTGCGCCTTTCATGTGGTTTGGTTGCTTTCAATAAGCCTAGTCTGGCCCGTGTCGCGGGCTGGAGCGGGGGAACCAGAATTGTGGGGTGAATCCTGTGCAGTAGGCAGGAGGGGTACCTGAAGGCCCTAACCCGTCAGCTAACCTCGTAGGCATACTTGAGGGCGCGCCAGCAATCGTTCACGCCCACTTTTTCGTGGCGCAATCCTCCTGGATTGCGACCTGTAACGTATCTTTCCCGGGTTGCGCCACGGCTGAAGGTGTGCAATCCGGGAAGGGTTGCGCACGGAAGGAGGGCGGTATGCTATACACTTACCTTGCCATAGCGGCTTTCGTTCTGCTGTTGGTCCCCTGGCTGCTGGGAATCCGGTACATTCCCCATGATCGCGTGGGAATTGTTGAAAAGCTCTGGTCCCGCAAAGGCTCGCTGCGCGGTGGCCACATCATCGCCGTGGATGGCCGGGCCGGCTTTCAAGCCGACTTGCTGCGCGGCGGCCTGCACTTCTGGTACGTGCCGTGGCAGTATCGCATCCACAAGCACCCGTTGGTCGTCATCGGCGAAAACCGCATCGGCTATCTTTACGCGCGCGATGGCGAGCCGCTGCCACCCACGCAGACCCTCGCCCGCATCGTCAATGGCGGCGCCTTTCAGGACGCAGTCGTCTTCCTGACGAGCGGCGGCCAGCGCGGACGGCAGCGCGGAATTCTGCGTGAAGGCGTTTACGCGATCAACACGGCGCAGTTCGTGGTGATCACCGAAAACCGCGTCTACACCGGCCCGGTTCACGAGTCCGATGAAGAGCGCTACAAAACCTGGCAGGCCCAACTGGGAATCCACGATGGCTTCACACCCGTCGTGATCGGCAAGTTCGCGGCTCCACAGAATGGCGAACGCGCGGCGGAGACGGGTGCCATGCTCGCCGGCGACGACATTGGCGTCGTGACGGTTCACGATGGCCCGTCCATCGCCTCGGGCGAAATCATCGCGCCCGAAGTCACGGCCAGCGCCGGCCAGAAGGATCACAACAACTACCAGGATCTCGAAGCGTTCCTGGCGCTTGGAGGACATCGAGGCAAACAGCTCCAGGTGCTGACCGACGGCACCTACTTTATCAATCGCTGGTTCGCCACCATCGAGATCCACCCCAAGACGATGGTGCCGATCGGCTACGTGGGAGTCGTCGTTTCCTACTACGGCGTGGCCGGCATGGACCTGACCGGAACCGCCTTCCGCTATGGCGAACAGGTCGAGTCGGGACAGCGCGGCGTCTGGAAGCGCGCGCTGCCGCCGGGCAAGTACGCCCTCAACCCGTACGCGCTGAAGATCGAAATGGTGCCGACGGTGAACTTCGTCCTGCGCTGGATCACCGGGCAAATGGAGGAGCATCGCTATGACGAACACCTGAAGAGCATCGAGTTGATCACAGCGGACGGGTACGAGCCGATTTTGCCGCTGTCCCTGGTGCTGCATATCGACTACGAGAAAGCGCCGCGCGTCATTCAGCGCTTCGGCGATGTGCGCCGCTTGATCAGCCAGACGCTGGACCCGATCCTCTCGTCTTACTTCCGCGACATCGCGCAAACGTCGCACATGCTGGACTTGCTGACCAAGCGCGACGAAATCCAACGGCGTGCGACCGAGGAGCTGGCACGGCGCTTCCAGGATTACGACATCAACTGCATCGCCGTCCTGATCGGCCGGCCGGAATCCAAGACGAAAGCCGGCGAGGAAGATCCGATCGCAAAGCTCTTCGATCAACTGCGCCAGCGCCGCCTGGCGACCGAGCAGGTCGGGACGTTCAGCAAGCAGGAAGAGGCGGCGGCCAAGCAGCGCGAGCTGCGGGACGTGCAGGCCGCGGCGGATAAACAGACCGAACTGACGCAGACGAAGATCGGCATCGAAATCGCCGGCAACAAGGCCGAAGCGCAGCTCGCCGAGGCGCAGCGGCTCGCCAAGCGCGACATCGCCCGGGCCGAAGGCGAGGCCCGCACGAAAGTGCTGCTGGCGGAAGGAGAATCAAAGGCCAAGGAGCTGATCGGCAAAGGCGAAGCGTCCCGCATCGCGCAGACAGGTCTGTCCGAGGCTGCCGTTTCGCTGCAGAAGGTCCGGGCCTACGGCGATCCGAAACTGTTCGCGTTAAGCCTGGTGGCCGAACAGTTCGCGCATAGCACTCAGCCGCTGGTCCCCGAACGGCTGTTCATGATGGGTGGAGGCGCCGACGGGAACAACGGTCATCCCGCGGCAGGCGGGCCGAGTCTGTTCAATCAAATGCTGACGCTTTTGCTGGCGGAGAAGGCCGGAATTATGCCCGCCGACGAGAAGGGAAAGCAGGAGCTTGAACAACTGGCCGCCGACCTCACAAAGAAGTACGCCGTCGGGACCGCGCAAAAGTAGCGCAATCCTCCCGGATTGCGTGTCCTTCGATTCCCCTCTCCCCCGCGAGGGAGAGGGGTTAGGGGTGAGGGGGACGAACCTGCGTAATCGCCGCCCGCCGCCGATACTCCGACGGCGTCTGCCCCATCCTCCGCAAAAATACCCGATTGAAGTTCGACAAATTTCCGAACCCCGCCTCATCGGCCACTTGCGCGACCCCCAGCCGCCCTTCGACCAGCCGCCGCCGCGCGTGATCGATCCGCACATCATTCAGGAAGCCCACAAACGAGCGCCCCGTCAGCCGGTGAAAATGCCGGCAAAACGTCGCGCGGCTCATGTGCACCGCGTCCGCGATGTCCAGCAGCGACAGTGCTTCCTGACAATGATCGGCAATGAGGTGAATCGCGTTCTCGATCGCAGCGCGGTGTGGATCGCCCGCCGTCAGCCGGAACACTTTGCTGCTCAGCAGCCGCTGCTCGCTCCCCGGCGCATCCGTCAGAATCGCGAAAATGCGCAGCAGCGTCGCAAACCGTTCGACCTGCCGTTGCGCAGGCATGGTGTCCAGCAGTTCGATGACGCGCTGGCGCGTGCGCCCCGAAAATAGCAGCCCCCGAGCCGACTTCTGCCACAGCGTTTTCAGATTCTGAAATTCGGGGAACTGCCAGAACGCGTGATGCTCGCCGAATTCGAATTGCGCCACATACCCCGATGACGGACGCAGGCCCCGCCAGTAGTGCGGCATGTCCGGCCCGATCAGCACCAGCTCCGGAGGACTGACCGGCGCAATTTCGTCCCCGATGAATCGCGTGCCTGACCCTGAAAGGATCAGCGTTAGTTCCATCGCCGGGTGAGCGTGCCAGCGCTCCGCCGCGCCGGCCAAAGGCACGCTTCGCCCCGGGCTGACGAGCATCTCGATCTGCACAGGGTTCTGCTTCCAGTGCAGCAGCCGGAAAGACTGCTCCGCAGGCGGGGACACGGGTTCGCGGTGAATCGGCATGGCGCGAATTATAGCTCCGCAACCCCGTGAGACAATCGTATCAGCAGTTGAGCGTCCCGCATTAGCGCACAGGGCGGGGAAGGGGTATAGATGCGCGTCAAGATTCCTTTAAGGAGCAGATCATGGCCAAACAGATTTCACGGCGCGGTTTCCTGAAAACGGCGGGCGTCGTTGGTGTCACCGCGGCCATTTACCGCAACGCCTGGGGCGCCAACGAAAAACTCAACCACGCCTGCATCGGCGTCGGCGGCATGATGGGCGGCCATGACTTCGGCACCTTCCTCGGCTACCCAAAAGTGCAGATGGCCGCGATCTGCGACGTGGACAAAGGTTCGCTCGACGCCGCCGGCGCTAAGGCCAAGGACGCGCGCAAGTATCAGGACTGGCGCGAACTGCTCGCCAAGGAAGGCGATAAGATCGACTCCGTCAACGTCACCATTCCCGACCACATGCACGCCGCCGCGACGCTCGCCGCGCTGAAACTCAAGAAGCACGTCTATTGCCAGAAGCCGCTCTGCCACGACGTCGCCGAATGCCGCGCCGTCGCCAGCGCCGCGAAGAAAGCCGGCGTCGTCACGCAGCTCGGCACGCAGGTCGCCAGCAGCAACGGCGATCGCCTGGCGGTCGGTTTCCTGAAGACTGGCGTGGTCGGCAAGATCAAGCGCGTGCTGCTGTGCTCGAACCGCAGCGGCGCTGAACAGTACCGCCTGCTGGGCCCGCGCCCCGCCAAGAGCGACGCCGTCCCGGCGAATCTGGCCTGGGACCTGTGGCTGGGCACCGCGCCCGAGCGCCCCTTCGTCAACGGCATCTATCACACCGTGAAGTGGCGCTGCTGGCTCGATTTCGGCACCGGCTGGTCCGGCGACATCGGCTGTCACATCTTCGACGCCGTCTGGAAGGGCCTCGGCCTCACCGCGCCCAAGACTGTCATCGCCGAAGTTCAGAAGTCCTGGCAGGACTCACCCCAGCGCCGTGCCGATAACTGGCCGCAAAGCAACCACATCACCTGGATCTTCCCGGGCAATGAGAAGACCGACGGTGACGTTCAGATCGAATGGTTCGACGGTGAATTCCATCCGCCCGAAGAGTTCCACAAGATGACTGGCCTCGAAAAATATCCGGAAGAAGCTTCGTTCTCGATCGGCACCGAAGGCGGCGTGCTGCTGCCGCATCAGTGCGGGCCGTCCCTGTACCCAAAGGAGAAGTTCGTCGGCACCCCGCGCCCGCAGCTCAAAGGCCGCAATCACTACCACCACTTTGTGGATGCCTGCCTCGGCGGCGAGAAAACCGAAAGCCACTTCGAACAGACTGGACCGATGGCGGAAGCCATCATTCTCGGCACCGTCGCCATCCGCTGCCCCGGCCAGAAGCTCGAATGGGACGCCGCCAACCTGAAGATCCCCAACTGCCCCGAAGCCGACAAACTCCTCCGCCGCAACTACCGCTCCGGCTGGACGGTGGAACTGTAATCAGTACCTTTGGCCGTCAGGGAGCGGCGGCAAAGCGCAAACGGCGCGACGAAGACCCTCCGTGCAATCCTCGCGAAACGCGAGGATTGCGAGACACTCACGCGCAAATTAATCTCACTTCCCGCCCGCCAGCCCCATCACCGCCTTCCCGTCCTTCATCGTCGCCTCATAAACACTGCCGACCGCCTTCGCCTCCACGGTCACCGGCCCCAACTCAGGAATCTCCACGTTCGCCGTTCCTTCCACGCCGTCCGCCGCCCACGCCGTGATCAGCCACTTCGGCTCCTTCGGCATCTTGCGAGCCAGCACGCGCCAGTTTGTTTTCCCGGTCGGAAATTCATACGCCGGTTGGTCCGTGACCTTGGAATGCTTGTTCGGCCCGCTCAGCAATTCTCCTTCACGCACATACTTTTCAAGCTGCGAGAACTGCGCATGCACGCGCGCCAGAATCACCATCTGCATCAAGAACTGCGGCGGCTTCTCCGGAGAAAACGCCGCATCAAACCCGCCTTTCGGATACGAGAAGTACCCCGCCACCGCGCCGAGCATGCCTTCCGTGTAAAGACACTTCAGGAAGCCTTCGTACAGCCGCAAATCGCCGAAAGCCTTCGCGTCGTTCTCAATCGCCGCGGCCGCATCCCATACGGGAGGCGTCGCCGCTTTCTCGTCCTGCTTGTAACCCGGGCACACATAGTCGTAGCTGTTTTTCATGCCGAACCGCAGCTCATACCCCTTCGAGCCCAGCGCCTGCGTCAGCATGTCGTCCTTGCCGATCCAGCCGGAGTTGAAGTCGTGGTAGTAGTACTCATTCGTCGCGATGTCCGCGCACGCGCGCATGTCGGAATAGTCCCACGCCCAGTCGGTCTGGTACTTGTCGCTGATTCCATGCCGGTGCGTGTCTCCGCCGCACGTGTAGAAGACATACAGCAGCCGGTCCGGCGTTGCCGCGCGCACCGCATCCGCGACCGCCTTCTGCTCGCGAGCCTTCTGCCGCGTGATGTATTGGTACCAGCTCCGTTCGCCTTTCCCGGCCATTACCTTTGGGTCCTTCTCCCAAAGTTTCTGCGCAAACCCCAGCACGTTCAGTCCGTATTCGCCGCCGTTCTGAATGATCGCAATCGGGCAGCGCGTGTGCAGCTTCGCCAGGCCCGCCGCACTAAGGTGTGCGGCTTGTTTCAAGCATTCGTCCGGCATTTCCGGGCTCAGACTCTTCGGCGTTGATTTCTCAGGAATGAAATTCCCCTGCGCGTCGCGCAGATACGCTTCCGGCGGCATCTCTTTCGGAAACTGCCGCTCCAGCAGCACGCCCAGTTTGTATTTCTTTGGATCGCTTTGCACCAAATCCAGACACTGCGCATTTCTGCCTTTCGGATTCGCCAGAGCCTCGTCGGCGACTTTCTCGCTGACGTATCCGGAAAATTCCACGGCATAGCCCCAATTGTTCGCCAGCTCCTTCGCCACATCGAACGACATCGCCCAGCCCCACCGCGTCAGCGGCGGCAGCGTATGCCCCTCCTTAAAGGAGGGCTTCGGCAGACTATTCAGCCATTGCAGCGGCGTGACCTTGCCCGCGCTCGCCTCATCTTTCCCCGGCGCTTCGCCCGCCGCCACCTGAATCGGCAGCAGCGCCACGACCAAACCTATCAGTACAAAAGCCTGAACAGATGTCTTCATAAGCCCCCCTGTGTCACTGGCCCACATCGATAACAAACTTCTGCGTCGCCGGCCCCAGCGTCTCCGTGCCGGTGGAAGCGATCTTCAAGTTCCCCCATTTCAGCGCGCCTTCGTCTATCTTCCGCACTGGCTTCTCCAGCGTCACTGAGACCACCACGTTGAACTTCCCCGCCGCATCCGGAGTGCCCGAGAGCACGCCCGTCGCAGCGTCGATCTTCAACCACTTCGGCCCTTCGGTCAGCGCGAACTGCAGCTTCTCAATTTCAAAGTACCCACTGACTTGAGCGCCTCCTTTCATCTGAGCGGTCAGATCTCCGAGCGAACGATTCGCACACACCAGATACTTGTATCCAGCGCCGGTTTTCGCCGTCGTCTCCGGTTTGCTGAAGATGACCGGCCGCGGCGCTGTCGCGTAGTCCGATGGCCCACTGCGCTTGCCTTGATCATCCACCGCCACGACGCGATAGTACGTCTTGTTCGCTGCCGGGTTGCTGACTTCGCTTCCGAGCACTGCGCATTCAGTCGCCGTTATCTCCGCGATGAAATTCGCCGGAAACCACGGATTCCACGCTGCCATTTCCTGCTTCGTAACGCCCACCACGCCCTGAAAACGCTGATCGGCCGCCGTGAAGCCTTTCTCGTCGCTGCCGTACACGCGATACTTCGCCGGCCGTTTACCAACCGGATTGGCTTTCCACTTCAGCGTCCCCAATCCCTTGGCCGGATCGAAATCCACCGTCACGTCGGTCGGATACGCCACTCCGCGCGCCGTGAAACTCCACGTCTTGCTCCACCGGCCCCACACGCCTTTCTCGTTCATCGCGCGCACATGCCAGTAGTATTTTTGATCGGGCGTCAGCAATCCCGGCTGAGCCAGCGTGTACTGGCTCTTGCACTTCGCGCTGGCGATGTTGCCATCCTTGCCTTTTGTGACGGTCGCATCGGCCGTCCGCGAGATCAGCTTGTAGAAGTCCATGGATACCGGCAGCAGCATGTCCTCACGCCGCGATAGCTCGAACTGGTAGTCGCCAATCGCTCCTCCGCCCGGCACCTCCGGCGTCGCCCACTGGAACACAATGTCCGTCCCGTTGCTCTCACCACCGTCCGGCGGATTGACCGCCGCGCCCGGCGCCGCCGGTGGCCTGGATGTGGCTCGCTCGACCCAGGCGTGAGTCACCCGCACTTTGCGCTCGCCGGGACACTGATCGCTGTAGGTGAAAACATTCTCGCCTGCGAGCATCTCCGGCAGAGCCAGCGGCGCCATTTGCACGTCATTGATGATCGCCAACTTCTTCAGGCACGCGCCGGTCTCAAGCTGGCACTTCAACTGGAACGAATAGCACGGCGGTCCCACCGTCGGAAAACACGTATCCAGGTTGTCGCCCGCTGGCTTCCACGTCTTGCCATCCTGGCTGATGAAAAACTTCGCGCCGGTTCCTTCTGTCTCCAGGTGCCCGCCGACGAAAACGTACGGGCTCGCCATCGACCAGACAATTGTCCCGGTCTTTCCTTCCTCGGCCGAAAGTCCCTGCGGGCCTTTCGCGACGTTCTCGGCCTTCGCGCCTTTGCGCCACGTTTCCGTGCTGAAGTCCGGCCGGTACTCCCACAAACCGTTGCAGATCGTGTACGGCACTCGAACGTATGTCGGCTCATTCTGCGGAGCGCCGTGGTACTTCACTGGCGTCGTCTGTCCCCAGCGCCACACGATCGCCTCGCCCGGCCGCAGCGTCATGTTCATCGTGGCGTTTTCCTTTCGTCCTCGGTCGCCCGTGACGGCGCCCTCGTAGAAATAGATCGAAGGCATGTCCAGCGGTTGCCACCACGTGTCCGGAAACAGAATCCCCTCCGAATGTGTCCGCTTCACCAGATCGTGATCTCGCACGATGTCCTGCTCGCCCGCGACCGTCTGGTTGTCTCGCAGCAGATATACGCTGTGCATGTCGCCATCGTAGAAGTGCCACGCGTTGTCGTAGAAGACTTGCGAGATGCAGTGCCCCACCGCGCGAACCGGCGCCGCCTTCATCCCGGCAACCTTCCACAACGATGCCATGCAGATCGAATCGTTCCCGCAGGTGTTGTAGCCGTAAATGTTGAACACCTTGACCGGATCGCCGAGTTCGTTGTTGTCCCCGCCCGCATGGTGCCGGTACCGGATCTCCTGGAACCAGAGCGCCATCGCCTTTTCTGCGTCGGTCATGTCGGGCGCCAGCGCTGACTTTACGATCTCATCCGCAGTTCTAAAATTGTTCCAGCCATTGGACAGCCACGGATTGATGACGTCCGAATCGCCCGTGTTCTCCATCCGCACCCAGCGGTTTGATTCCCACACTTGATAGAACGCTCCTTCACGCGCCATTCCGCACCCCATCGGCGACCGGCAATTCCGCCCGTCCATCGTGCCGCCCTGGACAATCCGGTATTCGTGCTTGCCTGCGCTGATGTCCTGCGTGTGCTGTTTGGGCTTGTCGCCCGGCTCGGTGTTCGATGCCCAAGGCGCCAATTCCTGAGCCACCACTGTCGCCACCATCAGCGCAGCAGCTAATCCCGTGAACTTCCGCATAAAAGAACCCTTTCGCGATGGAGCTAATACCTACTACCCCGCGGCCGGCAATTGCGGCCCTTGATGTGCCCCGGCGCTGCGATACTCTAGTCGCGTACTCAACCGGTCACCGTCTCCAACCCAGGAGCACACCATGAGAACTCATACGACAGTATCCCGAGCCTCATTCTCTGTGATTGCTGTTCTCTCCGTTGCGGCATCCCTGTCCGCCGGCGACTGGCCGCAGTGGCGCGGTCCAGCTCGCGACGGTAAAGCAATTGGCTTTGAAGCCCCGAAGACCTGGCCGAAGGACTTGGTCCAGAAATGGAAAGTCACCGTCGGCCGCGGCGATGGCTCGCCCGCTCTTGTCGGCGACAAACTGTTTGTCTTCACCCGCGACGACTTAAGCGAAGTCACGCTGTGCCTGGACGCCGCCACAGGAAAGGAACTCTGGAAGGGCAAGTACGACGCCCTGCCCTCCAACGAACCGCGCGGCGAACACCCCGGCCCGAGGAGCACGCCGACCGTAGCCGGCGGCAAGGTCGTGACCTATGGCGTTCGCGGAACGCTCTCCTGTCTGGACGCTGCCACCGGCAAGATGCTGTGGCGCAAAGATGATTTTGCGGGAGTGTGGCCCAAGTTCTTCACGTCTTCATCGCCGATCATCGTGAACAATCTGTGCATCGCGCAGCTTGGCGGCGACGACAAAGGCGGCATCGTCGCCTACGATCTGGCCACTGGCGATCAGAAGTGGAAATGGGAAGGCGACGGCACCGGGTACGCTTCGCCAACCACGATGACGGCCGGTGATGTTCCGATGCTCGTAACGTTGACCGCGAAGAAAATCGTCGGAATTTCGGTCGCCGACGGCAAACTGCTTTGGGAAGCCGCCTTCCCGCCGCAGCAGCGCGCCTACAACTCCGCCACGCCCATCATCGACGGCCAGACCGTCATCTACACCGGCGCCGCTCGCGGCATGAAAGCCGTGAAGATCGAAAAGGCCGGCGATGCCTTCGCGGCGAAGGAACTCTGGAGCGTCCCCGACACGGCCGTCCAGTTCAACAGCCCCGTCCTCAAGGACGGCCGCATCTACGGCATCACGCAAAAGGGCGCTCTTTTTTGCGTCGATGCCAAAGACGGAAAGACGCTCTGGACCGCGCCCTTCACGGCCAACGGCTTTGGTTCCATCGTCGATGCCGGCTCCGTGCTGATGGCCCTCGCCCCCGAAGGCGATCTGACCATTGTTGAGCCCAGCGAAAAGGAGTTCAAGAAGCTCGCGAGCTACAAAGTCGGCGTGGCGACCTACGCCTATCCCGTCCCCGCCGGCAACAAGATCTACATCCGCGACAAGGACTCGCTGACGCTCTGGGGTTTCGAATAACCCCCGCGACGCCGCGTCCTTGGCCAAGAGCCAAGAGCAAAGAGCAAAGAGCCAAGAGCTAAGAGCCTTGAGCTAAGCGCTCCCATGCTTACTCATTCTGGCTTGAAGTAATCCAGCCTCACCATCTTGATCGTGCCCTTGCCCGGCCCGTCGCGCCGGACGAGGCAGATCTCGTTTTCTTCTCCAAACCGAATCCACGGCGTCACGTTCAAGTACGTGCGCGGCCCGACATCGTGGTGCAGCTTCATGATCCAGCGGCCGTTGATCAGCGCGCCGTAGATGCCGCAGGGTTGATCCACTTCAAAACGCAACATGACCGTTCGGTTGGCTTGCGCGCGATCAACGGCAACCGTCCGGCGAGCCATCGAGAAATCCCACGGCCCCGGCAATGTGGTTGTGCCCGTCCAACTCAGGCCGTCTTTCGTCGTGGCCCACGTGCCGGACAATTCTTGCGACGCCGCAGGCTTTGGCAGGTATGCCAGCCACGCGTGGCCAATAAATCCAGCGACCTGCCCTTCGCTGAAGATTTCAGCCGCGAGCACGTGCGTTGACCCCGGCGTCAGCTTCTCCGTCAACGTCAGCGCACTAATAGAGGAGCCCTGGAACGTCAGAGCTTCTCCATCCAGCCACACCTTCAGCTTTCCGCGCACCGGATCTCTCGTCCAGTTCTGCATCCACAGCTCGATCTCGCCGCTTTTCCACGCTTCCGGGACCTTTACTTTTTTGCGGAAAAACGCGCGGTGCGTATCGGCTTCGTCCGGCACCAGCCACGTCTCCAGCCGTGCCGTCTTCCAACTCGCATCGTCGAAGGCCACCGCCGCCATCGGCGCAGTATCCGCCTTGTCAGCCTCGGCCAGAGGCTTCATCTTCCAGTCGTCCGTCAGGTCGCACGCGAACTGCGGCACGTACGGCTGCAATTCCTTCGCCGGCTTCTTTGTCCCGCGCCACCAGCCGCGCTGCAGGTTCAGCCAGTCCAGCCCCGCCGTGGCGATCGCCTGCCGCGGCGTCAGGAACACGCGCATGTCGAACGGTTGGAACGTGAGGTCGGCGATCCGTACGCCATCCACAAGAGCAACCGGCTGCTTCGTCTTCAAATCGAAGCATGCCGTCGGCTTCAGTCCGTCGCGGAACACAAAATCGGCCGTCACGGTTTTGCTGCGGTCCTGATTCCACAACACCCACACGTCGTACAGCCCATTGTTGCTGATCATGTGTGTCGTGAAGATAGATTTGTTGTCGCAAAGCGCCGGGAGGCGTTTGAGTTTCAGCCACTCCATGATCTGCCGCTGTGCGAGCGGATTGTAGTTGAAGTAAAACCCAATGTGGATGACGGCGCCCTTGCCGATCTTACGCATGCCGACCGCCGTCGATCCGTCCGCCCACTTCGCCAGATCCACGCACGCGGGATCGGTCTTCTCCAGCGTCAACCCGTTGCGCGTCAGTTGTCCCGCGTCCCATGCTTCCGGCTTGAAAACGTTCTGCTCCGGAACAAAACCGAATTTCTGGCTCTTCGGATGCCGCATCACGCTCGCCACTTTGTACCCGGTTAGACGGCTGATCGGCCACGCGTCCGCTTTCTCCGGCGTGTGACGTCCGGTTTCCGTCGTCGTCACGAAAACGCCGCCCTGCCGCACCCACGCTTCGATATCTGAAACCTGTTTCTCATCCATGACGCACGTGTTCGTATCCACAACCATGCGGTACGGGTTCGCGTTGCCGCGCGCGAAGTCGTCGGTGGTGAGCGCATCCATGTGGAATTCTTTGTGAAGCGCCACGTTGATCTGGTGCGGCACATAACCCGACGGCAGCGTCCCGTTGCCGCCGCGTTCCCACGGATAGCCCGTCAGATTCTCGACATCGTCGCTGAGCAGCATCGCAACGTCTGCCTTCGGCACGTGGATCTTTCCGATCGCGTTGATGACTGGTTGCATCTCGGTGAAGTACGGCCGGATTTCGTCATTCCAATACACGTCGCCGATGTGAATGAAGTAGTGAATCGCGTTCACACCTTCGGTCATCCAGTTGCCCATGAACATCTTGAACTCAGACAGGTTCGGCGCCGGCCCGCCGGGTTCGGACGAAAACGGCATGTCGCTCGAACGCATCAGCATCGGCAGCGGATCGGCCCACCAGCCGGCCATGTATCCGGTGTTGTGAAAGTGTCCGCCATAGTCCTCATTCATCCGCTTCAGCCCCGCGTAATACGCGTCAGGCGCCATGCAGATGACCGAGCGATTCGGATCGACTTGTCGGATGCCTTCCAACCCGCGCCGCACGCAATCCATCCGCGTCCACGCCTGCCAGCGCACGAAATCCGCCCACTGCGCGTTCTTGCCGTCGCCCAGATACGGATACTGAACCGGCTCGTGCCCCGACAAGTACACGCGATAGCCGATGAACCCTTCCGGAAGGCGGAACGCCAGCATGTTTTCACCGGTCGTTAGCGCGCTCGTCACCTCCACCGCCGTCCAATGCCGAATGTTCTCGATGGTGCTCTGACCGACTTTCTTCCCATTCAAGTACAGCGGCATCGGCACTTTCTTGCCGCGATTGAGATCCCACACATACAGCCACACACGCGGGTGTTTGTCCTTCCACGCGGCGTCCACGCTGAAGTGCCGCCGAAACACAGTCGGCCGCCGCCCCAAAAACATCGCGATGTCCGAATTCGGCGCGTTGATCGTAGGCCAGGTTTCATCCTTAAAGGAGGGCAGATACCAGTCCTCCGGAGCGGTGGGGCCGGCGTCTCTGCCGGCCGGCACGGAGGCCGGCGCTACTTCTTCGCGCTGAACGCGCCACGCGCCAGACAAGCTGACGGCGTCCGAATCAAACCCCAGGAAATTCGCGAGCTCCGGCACTCGCACGTCTTCCCAGGAACGAACCTTCGCTTCGTCGCCGTACCAGCGCCGGCTAACCGCTTTGGCCTCGCCGTATTGCTGCTTCAGCCATACGCGATAACTCTTGTCCGCCAGCGGGCCATATTCCGTCAGAGAGTCATGTTCGCCGTGGCGAATTTCGCCGTGCGGTTCGAGAAACTCGATAACGTTGTCCCGAGCGGCATACTCACGCCAACTCTTTTGCATCACCGCCAGCGACGCATCCAACCCCGCGCCCGCACACCACGACAGATGACCGAAGCCGGCGTGGAAGGAGTCGCCCGCCGTGTAGTAGCCGCCGCAATAATCCGGCGCTCGCATCTGCGTCTCATTGCGATAGCGATTCAGCAGCCACGTGCAGTCGCTGGTGCAACTGTTCACGATGAACGGAAGATTGCGCTTGGCCGACGCGCGCGCCGCCCAGTCCCACAGCGGCTGATTGGTCATCCCTTCGGCAAAATCGCAGCGCTCCTCATTCATCCAGCATATGAGCCCCGCGTGATTGTTATTCTGCGCGAAGTCAAATTCGCCAAGAACGTTGTAGTCCCGCCACTCGCCGCGCTTCTCGCCGGCTTTCGGCTGCGGCATTTGGAATGGCCAGTAGTAGAAGCGGAACCCGTACTTGTCCCACGAATCCAGATACATCGGCACATTCGCCGACGGCGCCAGATCCGCACCCTCCAGTTTGCCTTTCAACGTTTCCACCACGTTCGCCAACGCCGCGGCATCCGCGCCCGAAACGATGAAGACCTGTTTGCCGCTGCGGAAGGCCGCCACTTGCCCCTGTTGCGGCACGTCCACTACCGGCAGTTCGATTCCTTCCACAGAAAGCTTTGCGTCCTTTACGTCCAGCAATGCGTGCAGGTCCGAAAGATATTTCGCGTGAACCAGTTTCGCCTTCTCGTCGCTCGCACAATGGATGCGTAACTGCGACCCATTCGCTCCTAGTCGCGTGAACTTGGCCGAAACAGCGCCGTAGCCTCGCAACTCGACTTCCGGCAGTTCCATCTCTTCTTGCGCGGAGCGAGCGGCTGACGTGAGCACGCATGCCGTGAGAACGATCGCAATTCGTGACGCATAGTTCATGTTTTCCCTCCACCTTCATGTAGTGCGCCGCGTCGCTTCCGCGAAACGCGCATTTGCGCAAAAGCTGAATGTTTTTACGACAATCTCGTGGTAGCGCAATCCTCCTGGATTGCGTTCCGTTCGTGGCGTCCCGCCCGGCCTCATGTAGCGAATTGTAGTGCGTGCGTCTCGCCCGTTGCTGTTCTCCCCTCCCCGCTTCGGGGAGGGGTCGGGGGAGGGGTTTGCGGAAACGCCGCAATTCTGCAAATAGTGACATACACCGTCCCGCCCGCTGCCAGCTACAGGAGTCTTTTGCCACTTTCGCCAAAGCGCATACAATGCCGCGATCCACTTTTGAGGATCCCGCTCATGAAGCTCGCTCTTCTCTTCTTTTCGTGCTCTTTTGCAGCCGTTGCTTTCTGTGCCGAAACCATCCCGGCCAAACCGCTGATCGATTTCGGCGCGCCGGGTGCCGACGCGCGCATCGCCAGTGACGGCGGCAACGCCGGCGCCACCTTCAAGATTGCCGACGGTCCCAAGGGCAAAGCGCTGGAAATCTCGATTCAGCCCGGTCCGGCGAACTGGCCCGGCATCACCATCAAACCTGACGGCGCGGCGTGGGATCTTTCGGCTTTTGGACGTGTCGAAGCACACGTAACGAACACCGGCGCGTCAAAGGTCGGCTTGAATCTGCGCGTGGACAATGCCGGCGACTGGCGCGACAACCCCTGGAACACTGAGTCCGTCGAACTCGCCCCGGGCGCGTCCGGCACGATCACTGTGATCTTCGGCTTCTCTTACGGCCGCAAGCCCGGCTACGCGCTCAAGTCTGCAGCCGTCAGCAACCTGCTGCTCTTCACGACAAAGGCCAAAGAGCCTCTCTCGTTCCGCGTCGATTCCATCGTCGCCACGGGCCCCGCCGGCGAAAAGCCCCCGGTCGATCCGAACTCCGTGCGCATCCGCCCCAAGGGCGGCGTCATCCTCGGCCCCGGCGTGGCGACCGATCCGGCCAAGCAGATCGAGACCAAAGGCGGCGCGCAGGCGAGCGTCGCCGGGGAAACGCTTCGCGCCGTTTTTCCTGCCGCCAAAGGCGAGCAGTTCGTCGCGTTCAAGCCTGCCATCGGCCGCTGGGAGTTGGTCGAAGCCTACGAGGTCCGCGTCAAACTGAAGAACGACGGTCAGACGCCCACGACGCCCAGCATTCAACTGCTCAGCAACGGCGGCCCAACCGACTCTGTGACCATCGCCGCGCCGCTCGCGCCCGGCGCCGAAACGGAAATCATCGTCCCCTTCGCCGCATCCGTGCCGGCCAAAGGCATGCCTGTTCCGAAAGCCGGATATTACGGCACTCAGAAGGGCACCGGCACCGGCTTCACCAGTGATGCAACATCGGCGGTGAAGATCACGACCAAACAGGACGGCGAAGCCACGCTGCTGGTACAGTCGATCATCGCCGACGCGCCGCCCGCGCAAATGCCCGAGTGGCTCGGCAAGCGGCCGCCCGTTGACGGCGAGTGGTCCCAGACCTTCAATGAGGACTTCGAAGGCACGACTATCGATCCGAAGAAGTGGAACATCTACGGCCCGAACTGGTGGGACAAGGCCACTCACTGGAGCAAGGACAACCTGAGCGTCGGCAACGGCAACGTGACGCTGCATTTCGAAAAGAAGCGCGGTTTCCACAACGACGATCCGAATGAGAAGAGCCCCAAGACGCTTTCAGGCAAGAACGAGTCCGACTACGTCTGCGGCTACCTCGACACCCTCGGCAAGTTTGTGCAACGCTACGGCTATTTCGAAGCGCGCGTAAAACTACCCACTGCTCCGGGTCTCTGGCCGACCTTCTGGATGATGCCCGACCGCGGCGTCGCCGCCGGAGGTGCGCGCAGCGACACCGGCAACGGCGCGCAGGAACTGGACATCATGGAGCACCTGACGCGCTGGGGCCCGTACCGCTACAACATCGCCCTGCACTGGGACGGCTACGGCAAGGAGCACAAGTCGGTCGGCACGACCAACAACTACATCGCCGCCGACAAGGATGGCTACATCACCGCGGGCCTGCTCTGGACGCCCGGCTCCATGATTTTCTACAGCAACGGCAAGGAAGCGTTCCGCTGGGAGGGCGAGCGCGTCTCTACCGTGCCGTCGTACTTCATCATCGAATTCACCACAGGCGGCTGGGACAACAACGCGGTCGATGACACGAAACTCCCCGCGGATTATCTGCTGGATTACGTTCGCGTCTGGCAACGCAAAGACCTGTCGTCGGATGCCGACAGCGTCAAAGCACCGCCCACTTCGGGAAAGTGAACGGCCGACAGTCGGTTCGTGGAGTCCTCGGAAGTCATCGCGCAAAAAAGCCGCCGACTTCTTGACTTCTCGACTTCTGGACTTCTCGACTCTGTTGGATCAGTGCGTCAGGTAGTACATCAGCACGTTGATGCCCATTTTGATCGCTTCGGTGTCGCGTGTGGAGCCGAAATAAATCGACATCCAGCCGCAGTGCAGGTCGCCGGGTGTGGCGACCGTCATCAACCGTCCGGTGCCTTTTTCGAAAAGACCCCACGCGCCGTGGTCAACGCCTTGCATGATCGGGCAGCCTTGGGGGAAGTTGAAGTAGCAGCGGTAGAGTTCGTGGTTGTCGGGAATGCGCCGCATCGGGTTGTCGGGAAACAGCGAGTTGATGATGCGAACGTAATCCATGAAGAAGCGGTCGCCGTCTACGCCGGTATTGCTTCGTTCGCGGTCCTTGAACTCGAAGTTCTCGCCGATATCGGATTTTACAACCCGTGCTTTCATGTTGGGATGGCAACAATCGTCGGCATGTACGAAGCCGCCGCGCATCAGGAATTCGCGGAGGTTATCGGCCTGCCTGGATTCCAGATCGAATTCAGTTTCCGAGGTCATGAAGACGTACGGATAACGGGCCATTTTGTCGAGATCCTCAAGCTCGACCACGACCGGTTCAGGATTGGCGTTGATGTTGGTCAGTTCCATCAGCTTGCGGCGCAAAATTGTGTCGCCAGAGGGCCCCACGTTCCAGATATCATGCCTGCGGTCGCGCACGTGAAACTTCAGGCGCGGAAAGAACAGCTCGCCAGTTTTGACCGCTGCGTTTTCTCCGTCCTCAGCAGCCTTAAGTTTGGAGAACATCCCGCCGAGCGCGCTGGAAAAAGCCGCGCCGCCGAGCATCGCGGCCGACTTCTTCAAGAAACTGCGCCGTCCGTCGCTCAACGGCCGGTATTGAGGTTGTGATCGCCGCATTTGGGTTCCGCCTCGGTGCGTGGCGCTGAGAACAGCGAAAGTAAACCTAGCGAAAATGCAGGCGCTTTGCAAGAGTTAAGTGTTCGAGCAAATTCATCGCACGCGCTCGATCAGCACATCCTTGGTAACGAAGTTGATCTCCAGCCGATGGTCGCGAAGCAGATGGGTGCCGATCAGAATCTCCTCGCAAGCCACAAACGTCGCCTCAGCCAGCGTGACTTTGCCGTCGAATGAAAAGGGCAGTTGATATCGATCTTCGTCAACCGTCTGACCGGCCGCCAGGATTGACGTGACAGTACCAATCCACCTTGCGCCGAGGGATGTGCGCAAGCGGCGTGGGAGTTCCAGGTCGCCGTTGAATCCCGTGTCAATCAGCGCGTTCCAACTCTGGCCGGCTACGTCCAAAGTGATAGCAGGAACGCCGAGGGTATTCACCCTGCCAGTGATCAACGGTGCCCCCCTTTGCGCTCGTACCAGTCGTAGCCAACCCGAACGAAGTAAAGGAGCGCGCTGATGCCTTCCGCATCAAGCTGTTTCACAATGTCGGATGCCCGTTCTCCGAACCAGACGCGCCCGCTGTCTGGATCGATGCCAGCAGTCTGGTCTTTCCAGGCGGAGACATCATGGCTCTTTTGGTATTCGGCCCAGGTTGCCTTGGCTTTCTCTGTTTCTTGGGCTGTCCAAGTTGCTGTTGGCATGGCTGAACGCCTCCATACTAAAAGTATAGCGCGTCTTCCACGTTCGCCAACCGTCGCGTGGCAATTCTTCGCAAAAGGTTCAGCAACCCGGCTCGTCTCATTGTATGCCAAACAGATGAGTCTTTAGCTTCAGAACAGGCTGCATGCGGAGGCCCTGCGAATGCCAGCAGGAAAAATCGACGTCGCTTACCTGCGCGATGCCCGAATCAGAATCGTCGAAGAGCTCAAGCGCGTGATCGTTGGACACGATGAGCCCATTGACCAATTGCTCACGGCGTTCTTCGCCGGCGGACACTGCCTGATTACCGGCGTGCCGGGCGCCGCCAAAACGCTGATCATCACCAGCCTCGCGCCGATCATGAAACTGGACTTCAAGCGCATCCAGTTCACGCCCGACTTGATGCCCGCCGATATCACGGGCACCGAAATTCTGGAAGAAGATCGAGCGACCGGCAACCGCGAGCTCAAATTCGTCAAAGGCCCCATCTTTGCCAACATCGTCATGGCCGACGAAATCAACCGCACGCCGCCCAAGACCCAGGCCGCACTGCTCGAAGCCATGCAGGAAAAGCAGACCACGCTCTCGGGCCAGACGTACGCGCTGCCGCAGCCTTTTTACGTCCTGGCCACGCAGATTCCTTTCGCGCAAGAAGGCACCTACCCGCTGCCTGAAGCACAGCAAGACCGTTTCATGTTCAACGTGATGATGCCTTACAACACCGAGGACGAGGAAACCAAGATCGTTCAGGCCGCGACGGGCGCGCAGCAGGTCAGCCTGCGGCCGGTGATCAGCGGCGAGGAACTGCTGGAAGCGCAGAGCGTCATCCGCAACGTTGCTTTGCCGGCGGAAGCCTCCAACTACATCGTGAAGCTCGTCGCCGCCAGCCGCACCGGCGAGTCCACAGCGGCTGACTTCGCGAAGGAATACATCACCTGGGGCGCCGGCCTGCGCGCGTCGCAGAACATTGTCTTGGGCGCCAAGAGCAAGGCCGCCCTCAGCGGGCGAAATACCGTGACGTTTGAGGATGTCAGAGCTGTGTTGACACCCGTGCTGCGGCATCGCATCGGAATGAATTTCCGGGCCGAAGTGGACAAAGTGACGGTGGAAGACTTGATCAAGCGCCTGCAAGAGGCCGTGCCGGCGCCGAAGTAACAGCAGTCTGGAGTCTGGACGTCTCGAGTCTGGAGTCTTGGAGTCAACGGATGAAGACCGCGCAATGGGCAAGGATGAAGGGCGTGTCACCGGAACCCGTTCTTGCCGCGATCAAGAGCCACAAGACGCCTTACGCGCGCGATGCTGCAGAAATTGCCACTCGCGCGCTGGTCTTGCAGGGCGTCGTCGCGACTGGCTGCGGGGTTGATGCGGAGCCGATAACGAAATGGTTCAAGAGCCAAGGCCTGTGGAAAGCGGTCACGGCGAATGAGAAGAAGTTTCTGGCGAACTCACGTCCTTCCGAAAAGGAGTGCGGCAAGTTTCATTGGCACCAAGAAGCGGAGTGGACCTTGCTCTGGATGATTCGCAAGGTCGATGTGCTCGGCCTGCCGACGCATGGATGTGATACGAAGCGGCTGGTGGACGAGATCATCCCTGCGTTGGGGAGCAATGTCAGCGAGTTCATTCATGGCGCGAAGCTCCGCTCACCGGGCGAGATTCTCAACGAAGATGATCGCACGTACAATCTTTGGTGCTATGCAAATATCGCGCGCCGCAAGGGTGAGGAACTGCCCGAAGATCTTAATCTCGGATTGCTGTACGAGCGACGTTACGCCTTCGAGTGGATGGACGGCAACCAGGAGTGGGATGCGGTAACCTGCGATGCCTAGCACATCAAACTGTCGGGCTGCAGATTCGGAGAAAAATGCATGGCAGAACTGAGTGAAGCACAGGTCAAGGATTTGGTCGAAAAGCTCAAGCAGAGCAAGGCCAACATCCTCTCCGAACTGCGGAAGGTCATCATCGGCCAGGAGCAGGTCGTCGATGAAGTCCTGACCTCCTTTTTTGCGGGCACGCATTGCTTGATCACCGGCGTGCCGGGTCTGGCCAAGACGCTGCTGATCAAGAGCATTGGCGAAATCCTCGACCTGCAGTTCCGGCGCATCCAGTTTACGCCTGACCTGATGCCCTCCGATATTTGCGGCACCGAAGTTCTGGAAGAAGACAAGAGCACGCATCAGCGCGCGCTGCGCTTCAAACACGGTCCGCTCTTCGGCAACATCATCCTGGCTGACGAGATCAACCGCACGCCGCCGAAGACGCAGGCCGCGTTGCTGGAAGCCATGCAGGAACACCAAGTGACCGTCGCGGGCGTCACGTACAAGCTCCCCGAACCGTTCTTCGTGCTCGCGACGCAGAACCCGATCGAACAGGAAGGCACGTACGCTCTGCCGCAGATCCAGCAAGACCGCTTCATGTTCTCGTCCATCATCGGCCACTTGCCGCATGCCGACGAAGTGAAGGTGATCGAACAGACCACGCGCGCAACCACGGCGAAGCTCAGCCGCATTCTCTCCGGCGAGGAACTGCTGCACTATCAGCGCATCGTGCGCGAAGTCCCCGTTGTCGAACCGATCGTGCGTTACGCCGTGCGCATCGCCGCGGCGAGCCGTCCGACGGAGAAGACCGCGCCGGACTTCATCCGCGAAAACGTCTCTTGGGGGGCTTCCTGCCGCGCGTCCATCTACCTGATTCTGGCCAGCAAAGCCCGAGCGGTGCTCGACGGCCGCTTCCACGTTTCGGTGAAAGACATTCAGTCCGTCGCGATGCCCGTGCTGCGGCACCGCATCGTAACGAATTTCCGCGCCGAATCGGCGCGCATCAAGAGCGAGGACTTGATCAAGCGGCTGCTGGAGTACGTCAAGCCGCCCGCGAGCGGGTTGTAACGGCTGCTCTTTGCTCTTGGCTCTTAGCTCTTGGGAGCGACGCTCCGAATTGCGAGGCCAAGAGCTAAGAGCGAAGAGCCAAGAGCTAGAGAGCGCAAATGGCTGAATTCCGGTACTTGGATTTCGAGACGCTGGGCCGCATCAAGAGCATGCAGCTATTGGCCAAGGGCGTCGTCGAAGGCTTCATTCTGGGCCTGCACCGCTCGCCGTACCGTGGGTTCAGCGTTGAATTTGCCGAGTACCGCCAGTACGCCGCGGGCGACGACATCAAGCATCTGGACTGGAAGGTCTTCGGCAAATCCGACCGCTATTATCTCAAGCAGTTCGAAGAAGAAACAAACCTGGCCTGCAATATCCTCGTCGATATCTCCCCGTCGATGGACTACAAGGCCGAAGGCGCGCCCTGGACCAAACTCGAATACGCCTGCCGCATGGCCGCGTGCCTGTCGTACCTGATGATCAGCCAGCGCGACGCGACTGGCCTGATGACCTTCGACAACAAGATTCGCGAAGTCCTACCCGCGCGCGGCAGTCCGGCGCACCGGCAGCTTATTCTCGCGACGCTGGACAACGTCAAAGCCGGCACGGGTGATACCGACCTGGCCGGTCCGATGCACGGCCTGGCGGAAAGCCTCAAGAAGCGCGGCATGATCGTCGTGATTTCCGATTTACTCGACGATCCGCTGAAAGTCATGGGCGCGCTGCAGCACTTCCGTTTCTTAGGCAACGAAGTCATCGTCTTCCACGTGCTCGATAACGACGAGATCAACTTCCCATTCGACAGCCTGACCGAGTTCACCGACAGCGAGTCCAAGCAGCAGGTTCTAGTCGCGCCGCAGTCCGCTCGCGAAGAGTACCTGCGCGAGTTCGACCGCTTCTTTGGCCCGTACCGCAAGGGCTGCGCCGACCTCGGCGTGGACTACAAAATCATGAACACCGGCGCCAATCTGGAACTGGCGCTCAGCGAGTACCTGTACCAGCGGAGCAGGCTGTACTGAGATGAGGGAAGGCACGCACCGATGAATCTGCTGAATCCCTGGTATCTCGCCGGTTTGGCCGCCGCCGCCATTCCCATCCTGATTCATATTCTGCAGCGCGATCGCATCCGGCGCATCGTGTTTCCGGCCACGCGGTTTTTGCTTGGGGCATCGCGGAAAATCACGCGGACTCAGGCACTGCGCGAACTGATCCTGCTCATTCTGCGCGCGACGGCGATGGGCCTGCTCGCTCTGGCGCTGGCGCGTCCGTTTTTTATGAAGCCGAGCGAGGCGAGCGCCGCGGCGGGAAGTGCCGGCAAAGCCGGCGTGGTCGTGATCGATTTCTCCGCGTCGATGCGCATCGGTTCGCGCATGAAGGAAGCGCGGCAGCAAGCGCTGGAGAGCCTGGACAAGTACCAGGCACACATCGACCGCGTGGCGCTGCTGTCGATCGATCAGGAAGCGCGGCGCGTCGTGGATTTCACGGACAATCTTGAGGATATCCGCGCCGCGATCAATGCGCTTGAGGCCGGTTACGGCGGTACGAACCTGTTGAGCGGGCTGCGCGAGGCCGACCGGCTATTGCAGGCGGAAGAGTACCGGCACGTCGCGCGCGAGATCGTCTTAGTTTCAGACTTGCAGCGCAGTGGCTGGTCGCAATTCCATGGCGACTGGCGCGTGATGCCTGGGACGGCGCTGAAGGTGAAGCCGGTCGCCTTGAGCGCCGCCGACAATGTCGCGATCACGCAGGTCGCCATCCCGAAAAACAGCGTGATTTCGACACGCGCCGAACCACTGAGCCTGCAGGTCGTCAACTTTGGCCGGCAGGAACGCAAGGAGGTCAAGGTCTCCCTGACGATCGACGGCGCGAAGATCGACGAGAAGTTCATCAATCTTGGGCCGGGCAAGACCGAAGTCGTCCGTTTTACCTATAAGTTTGAGAAACCCGGCGACAGCTCGGGTACGATTGTCGTCGATGCGAAAGATGACTTCCCCGACGACAACACCTGGTTCTTCAACGCGCGTGTTTTGCCGCGCGTGCAGGTGCTGCTGGTGAACGGCAGTCCCAATGCTGCGGCGGCCAAAGACGACGGGCGTTTCGTGCGAGAAGCGCTCTCGGTGCCCGGAACGCCGTTCCAGGTTCGGGAGGTGGCCCCGCAGACGCTCGCCGCCAAAGACCTGGACGGCTGCCAAGCGGTCATTTTCACCAACGTCGGCAATCTTCCGCAATCAATGTCCGGGCCGATGAAGACGTTCATCGAAAATGGCGGCGGAATGATGATCTTTCCGGGCGACCGCGTGACCGCGGAAGATTTCAACCGCAGCTTTGCCGGCCTGATTCCGTGCCGCTTGAAGCAGGTCTGTGCGAAAGACGAGAAGAGCGAAGGCTGGACGATCGCCGAGATCGAACTGACCCATCCTATTTTTCAGCACTTCTCAACGCCACAAAGCGGCGACTTTGCGAGCGCGAGGTTCAGCCAGTATTTTTCGGTCACCGATTCCCAGGCTGCTCACGTGCTCGCGCGCTTCATCGATGGCCCTCCCGCGCTTCTGGAACAGCGCATCGGCAAAGGCAACAGTCTGCTCTTCACGTCCAGTGCCGGCATGAAATGGAACGACTTCTGCCTGCAAGGCGGCGTGTTCGTCCCGTTCATCCACGAGTCCATGAAGTATCTGGCCGTCCACAGCGACAGCACCACCACCGCCCTGGTCGGCGAGACGGTCGCTTTGAGTGCCAACGCCGAAATCATCAGGCCCGACGGCGAGAAGATGAAACCTTCTGCGTCCGTGCCGATGCCCGGTATTTACGCCGTCAAAACCAGCGATAAAGATGAGAAATTGGCCGCGAACATCCCCCGCTCTGAATCGGAACCGGCCGTGATGGACGGCCAGGAACTCATCGCGGCGGTCGCGTCCGATATCGCGGGCCAGCAGAAAGTGATCGAAGGCCACAACGTTTGGGTGGCCTCCTCAAATTCGGTTCGCGAACGCATCGAGAGCGGGCAGAAATTGGGCTGGTACCTGTTGATCGCGCTGCTGGCGCTGCTGTTCGCGGAACACGTGCTCGCGAATAACACATCGCGGCGATGAGGTCGGTACGGGCCATTAACGGCCGGTGTACGTATAGCAGAGGCAACTGGCCTTTCTTCGAGGTGGACCGTGGCGCATTACATTGAATTGCAGTCACACCTGAACCGGGTCCGCTGGGCCTGGAAACGCGCCGCGGCCCTGCAGGGACTGGCGGCCGTCGTCATCGAAGGCTTGGGCATGTTCCTGCTCTTCGCCCTGGTCGATTACATTTACCTTTTGCCGCAAACCGGACGCGTGGTCCTGTTAGCGACCATGGGCGCGGTGCTCGCGTTTCTGCTTATCCGGCATGTACTGCGGCCGCTACTGCGCGTCATTCCCGACGATCAGATTGCGCTATATATCGAAGAACGGCAGCAGGACACCGAAGGCGCGTTGCTCTCGGCGACGGCTTTTGGCAATGGTGACAACAAGAGTTCCTCGCCGCTCTACACTTTCATTGTCGAAAACATCGTTTTCGCCGCGGTGGCAAGAGCCGGCGGCATTCAGCTTTCCAAGCTGCTCGATATCCGCAAGCTGCGCAAGTACGCCATCGCCGCGGCTATCGTGCTGCTGTGCTTTGGTTTGAGCGCCGCAAAGTTCTCGCGCTTCTTCGGCTCACGAGCGACGCGCCTGCTGATGCCGTGGCAGGTGACCGAAGAGGACCGCCGGGCACTGGGCGCGCATCTCGATGGAGAGCCGCAGATTGATTTTGATGTGACAGTCACGCCCGGTCCGCGCGTCCTGCGCGGCTCCGCAGCCAGCGTGAAAGTCAGGCTCAGCCGGGCGTCCCGCGAGGATGTGCGCGTCAAGTTCCGCTCGAAAGGAGCGGTGGAATTCCAGCAATTGAAGATGGAAGAGATCGAGGAGGTGAACGCCTTCGCCGTCCGCCTGCCGGATATCAACGACGATCTCGAATTCATCGTTCAAAGCGGCAGAGACGTATCGAAAACAAACACGATCGGCGTCTACGACAAGCTGGAGATCAAAGGCTATGAAATGACGCTGACGCCGCCCGCCTACACGAAGCTCCCCACGAGTGTTGAAACCAATCAGGCCGCGGACATCACGGCTTTGATCGGAACAACGGTGAAGCTCCGTGCATTGGCAAACACCCCGCTGGAGAAGGGCGAACTGAAATTCGACAACGCGAAGACGCTGCCACTCATCGGCGAGACCGGCAAGGGCGGCGCCGTCGCCGAATTCACCATCGAAAAAGATGCGTCGTACACGGTCAAGTTGCACAGCGTGGATGGACAGGATTCGGAGCCGAGCGCGGCGTTCATGATCAAGGCTTTGAAGGACGAGCCGCCCATTCTGACGGTGGCTGCGCCGGCATCGGACATGGCTTGCCACCCCAGCGCCGAAGTGGACTTCACCGCCAAAGTGCAGGAGGACGTTGGGATCGGCAGCGTCGAGCTGGTCTACAACTTTTCCACGGTGGCGGAGACCTCCGTGCCGGCGGGCAAGGACGCAGGCGCCACCCGCGTGCCGTTCAAGATCGAGGACTCCGGTCCGGGCGAGCGCGAACTGAGCGTTGCGCTGTCGCTGGCGGAGTTGCAGCCGCGCGTACAAGCCGGCGACACGATGTTCTACCACATGATCGTCAAGGACCTGAAAGGCCAGGAAGCGGTCTCGGACATTTTCATGCTGAAGGTGCGGCCGTTCGAAATCGCCGGCGCGTTCCCCAGTGGTGGAGCGCACGAACGCGCACATGCTCCGCCGCTGGATCTGATGTTGTTCATCGCGGCGATCTGGAACGTGCACACGCAGAAGGAGCACGTCGAGAAGGCTGAATACGAGCAGCGCTGCGACACGTTGTGGAGCAAGATGACCGACGGCGGCAAACCGCGGCAGTTCAAGAAGCCGAAGATCCAGCTCCTGCCGCCTGACAAGGCCGCTCTGGTGAAGCAGGGCGACGAATACGTCGCGCGCGGCATTGACATCCTTAAGAAACACGACGCCGGCGGATCTGTTGCCGAGCTGCGGCAGGCTCTGGCGCTGTACGAACGGGCTGGAACCGGGCTGGACTGGAAGGACAAGATGCCGGTTCGCGAGATCGGCGAAGGCGTGGTGGACGGCAAAGCCTTCGACCCGATGAAGGACGCGCTGGGCTTTGTGAAGATGGACATCCCTATGGCCGAATTCCCGGCTCCGCCGTACGAAATGAAGCTGCCGGAGTACCGCCGCGCAATCAAGAGCGAAGATGCGAAGCAACTGAAAGAGGAAGCGCAGAAGCTGCAGAAGAAAGAGCAGCAACTGATCGACGAAGCGAAGAAATTGGCCGCGACCAAAGAAGAGGAGAAGCCGCAGCAGAATCAGGAAGCAAAGAAAGAGGACCGGCAGGTCGCTCAGAAGCCCGACGAGAAAAAAGACGCGGCGGACGATCAGAACCGCGACCGCAAGGCTGCGGACCAGAAACAGTCTGACGAGAAGAAGGACCAGGCCGCGCAGGATACGAAGGATGGAGCCGAAGGGAAGCCGCTTGAGAGAAACGAGCGCAAGGCTGACCCGGCTGCGCAGGACCAGAATTCCGCCGATCGTGAGGAACGCCGCAAGGCGCTGGAGAAGCAGCAGGAGCAACTCGCCAACGAGGCCCGAAAGCTTGCGAACCAGCTTGCGGCGAAACTTCAGAATCCGGACAAGGAGTCCAAGGACGTCCTGGATCATCTCCGCAAGTCTGCCAGCGAAATGCAGGAAGCCGCCAAGCAGATCAAGGAAGACAATCTGCAAAAAGCCGCTGCGCGCGGCGAGCAGGCCAAGGACGAACTCGTCAAGGCTGCCGAGAAACTCGAAGTCTCTCAATACGATAGCTTGGAAAAAGCCGTCGAAGCGGCCGAGGAACGCGCCCTGCAGATCGCCGAGGAGCAGAAGAAGATTCAGGATGCTGCGAACCGCGTGGCTGAAGATGCCGAAAAACGCGCCGCGGTAGCGCGAGCGTCGCTTCCCGCCGGGAAAAAGGAAGAGCCAAAACTGACGCCGCAAGAAGCGCAGAAGATGCAGGGTCTCGCCAAGCTGCAGACCATAAACCAGAAAAACGCTGAGAACCTTGAGAATTACGTCGCCGATGTCGCCAAGTGGGCCGAGGACGTGCATAAGAAAGACGCCGCCGACGAGCTGAAGAAGGCGGCGCGGGTCATGAAGCAGGACGAGCTCGCTGCGACGATGGTCACCGCCGCCGTCAACATGGGCCAGCAGGAATTGGCCGACACCAAGGACAACCACGAGAAGCTTGAGAAGACGCTCACGAAAGTCACCATGACGTTGCAGAACGCCAACAGCGCACTGGCCGCGACGCAGGCACAGAAACTCAAGCGGGCGCTCAGTGAGACAAAGGATCTGCTGGCCAAGGCCGAGAAACTGACCGACGGGGAGCAACAGAACCGCGACCGTAAGGAAGCGGCGGAAAAGGACGGGGAGACGGGGAGACGGGGGGACGGGGAGAAACAGCCGGAGGCAGGAGGCAGGAAGCAGGAGGCAGGAACGGCAAAGGACGCGGAGCAGAAACGCGAGGGCACGCAAACGGCCGAGAAGAGAACGGACGACAAGAAAACCGGTGACAAGAAGAGAGATGATAAGAAGACGACGGCGAAGAAGGAGTTGACGCCTGAAGAGCAAGAGAAGCTGAAGGCGGAGCTATATCGCGATACCGCTCGGCTTGCCCGGCGGCTTGGGCAAGACAAATTGTTGGAGGCGAAACTGCAGGACCAGATGCAGAACCAGGCCAAGGACGAGCGGGCCTTCCACGGAATGTTCAAGCCCGAGCAAAAACCGCGCTTGGCCAATTACATGGTCACCGTCAAGGCCGTCTCCTCGCATTTGGAAGGAAGGCTGGAAAGCGTGCTGAAGGCAAAGCGTTTGTCGGCGGCGCAACGGGAACAGACGCCGAATCAGTACCGCGAGATGGTCAACGAGTACTACGAACGGCTGGCAAAGGAATAGCTTGGTGCTTGGTGTCTGGTCGTCTGGTGGTCTGGTGCGCAAGCGCTGCATTTCACCGAAGACCAGGCGACCAGATACCAGACCACCAGACACCCATGTTTGAACACCTTTTCAAGTATCCTCAGGAGCTCTTCCAGAAAGGCGAACTCGGCTTTTCGGCGCGCATGCCTGCAGAAGTGCGCGTATTGCTCTGCGCCGTTGCGGCCGCGCTGGTCTTCTGGCTCTACAAGCATTCGCGTGGTTCGCTCTCGCCGTTTCGCCGGAAGATTCTCATCGGCTTGCGTTCAATCACGATCATCGTGCTGATCGTCATGATTCTCGGCCCGGCGCTGCGCCTGCCCAACCGAAAGAACGAAGAAACGTTTGTGGCTGTAATGCTTGATGCCTCGAAGAGCATGACGATCGAGGATTCAAAGGCCGGCGGGCGGCGTTTCGATGCGGCCGCAAGACTGGTGATGGGCGATAAAGGCCGTGACGGGTTGGCGGCCGAATTGGAAAAAAGCTCGGCGGTGCGCGTGTTTGCATTTTCCGACGGCGCCAAGCGCACCAGCGATCTTCGTGCTATCGCGCCGGACGGCGAACGCACTAACCTGTTCCGGGCGCTTCGTGATGTGGATCAGGAACTGCGCGGTTTGCCCGTGGCTGCGGTCGTACTGCTGACCGACGGCGGCAACAACGGCGCAGGCGCGCCGCTGGAAATGGCGTCGCAACTCGCATTGGAGAAGATCAAGCTGTTCAGCGTCGGCTTCGGCAGCCCGAATCCTCCCAACGATTATGAAATCGTGCGCGTTGCCGTTCCGCAGAAAGTCCGGCGTAACTCACAGGTGGAAGCGTTCACGACCGTGCGCTGCACCGGCTACAAGGACCCATTCACCGTTTTCCTGCGGCAGGGCGAGGCGATTTTGTCAACGATGCCGGTGCGGCCTGTCGCCGGCAAAGACATGTATCAGGTGCGCTTCACGTTCTATCCGGAGCAGGCCGGACAGCAGAAGTACAACCTTTACATCAAGCCTGCGCCGGACGAGAAGGTCAAAGAGAACAATCTGCGCGAGTTCACGGTCGAAGTGAGCGAGACTCGGTTGCCGGTGCTTTACGTCGAAGGCAGCCCGCGCACGGAATTCCGTTTCGTGCGGCGAGCGCTGTTCCGAGACCAGGATTTCCGGATGGTGTCGATCCTGCGCACCGGACGCGGGCGCTTCTACGTACAGGGCGCCGATGACATGCCTGAATTGCAGAAAGGATATCCGACCACCAAAGATCTGCTGTACAAGTTCGAGGCGATCATCTTCGGCGATATCGAGGCCAGTTTCTTTACGCCCGAACAACTGCGAATGACCGCGGAATTCGTCAACGAACGCGGCGGCGGGTTTGTGATGCTGGGCGGCGTCAACTCGTTCAATCTGGGCGGCTATATCGGAACGCCGCTCGAAGCTCTGCTGCCGGTGACGATGGACAGCGGCAAGAGTTCCTATTCGTTCGAACGTTTCAGGATGCAGGTGCCGGAGGCCGCGTTGCGGCATCCGATTCTGCATCAGGACGACGACCCCGAGCAGAACCAGAAAGTCTGGGAGCATGTGCCGGAACTTCAGGGCTACAACGCGACGAAGGGCATAAAGCCGGCGGCGAAAGCGCTGGGCGTTCATCCGAAAACGGGTCAGCCGATTCTGGCCGTGCAGCCCTACGGCCGCGGACGCGCGGCGGCCTTCTGCACGGGCAGTTCGTGGGCGTGGCGCATGGCGGTGCCGGTCGAAGATGAGATTCAGGAAAAGTTCTGGCGTCAATTCGTGCGCTGGCTGGCGGTGGGGTCAAAGGAAAGTGTTTCGGTGACGCTCGACCGCGACGTGTACGCGAAGGGCGAGCCTGTGATTTTGCGCGCGACGGTGCTGGGCATGGCGCTGGAAGCCGTCAACGACGCATCGGTGAAGGCGAAGATCCAGGATCCCTTCGGAAACATCGAGGATCTGGATATGCCGTGGATCCTGACGCAGGACGGCGTGTATCAGTGCCGCTATGAAACGCGAGAACACGGCGAGCACAAAGTTTCGGTGCATGTCGAAATCCCGAAGCTGAAGGCTATCGATCTGGAGACGGCGTTCAACGTCACGCAGCCGTTCCTGGAGTTCAACAACGCCGGGCTGAATGAATCGTTGCTGCGGCAAATGTCTGAGAAGACCGGCGGCAAGTACTTCAACGAGAGCGACACGAGTGGACTTGCGGGAGAAATCCGCAAATTGCTGGCTCAACAGGAACGGGCCGGCACATACGTGGAAGAGAAGGATCTGTGGGACGCGCCGATTTTCTTCATCGTTTTGGTGTTATGCCTTGGCGTTGAATGGAGCGCTCGGCGGCGAGCGGGGCTGGCGTGAGGAAATTGCGGGATGCGGATTGCGGATTGCGGAATACGGAGAAGTCCCCGGTGAACACGAGCGTGCGCCGTCTCTTGTTGAGTTGGCTCGGTGTGCTGGCCATGATCTGTGGCAGCCTGACCGCGGGTGAGCCGCAGAAATTCCAGGCGTACGCTCTGATCGTTGCTGGCGAAGGAAGCGAGCCGAACTTCAGTGAAAACTACCGCGACTGGGTGGTGCGCCTTCACAAATTGCTGACGACTGATTGCGGAATTTCAGCGGGGAACGTGCGCGTATTGATGGAGAAAAAAGAACTGGCGCCGGAGATCGTCAGCGACGTCAGCACCAAAGCGAACGTGATCAAAACCTTTGGTGATCTGAAGACCAAAGTCAAACCGGGCGACCAGTTCCTGCTGGTATTCATCGGGCACGGCACGGCTCAGAGCAAGACCGGCAAGCTCTGCCTGCCGGGGCCTGACCTCACCAGCGACGAGACGGCTGAACTGCTGCGGCAACTGCCCAATCGCGAGGTCGTGTTCATCAACAGCGCCTGCGCATCGTACAGCTTTGTAGATAAATGCAGCCTGCCGGGGCGAGTGATCATTACCGCAACCAACAGCAGCGCCGAAGGAAACGAAACGTATTTCATGGAGTTCTTGCTGAAGGCGTTTGAGAATCGCGCGGCCGACGCCGACAAGAATGGGACCGTCGATCTGCTGGAGGCATTCAACTACGCCGCGACGGAGTGCCCAAAATGGTATCTGCGGCAGTATCTGGAGGACACCGGCTGGCGCATTGAAGGGAAGCAGTCGCGCCAGCTTTGGCAGAAGTTTTATGGCAACGTGAAGGACAAGGCCATGGCCGACCCGCTCGACGCAAATGCGGAGGATGCCGAACCGCAGCTCGGCGAGTGGGGTCCGCACTGGCAGGGCCGCCGCATGCCGGCCGAACACGCGCAGCTCGACGACAACGGCGATCGCCAGGGCTCAGCCGTCTTCGCCAATAATCAGTTCACTCCGCTGGCCGGCAGTGAAGAAAAAGCCGACGGATTCCACGCCAGGAAAGTAATTCTAGGCAAGCCGCAAGGGAACACTGAGCCGCCTCCGGCGCCGTTGGAGAAAGCAGAAAAGAATCCGTAGTTTTGTCACCACAGAGACGCTGAGACGCAGAGAACAGCAGAGCAGATGAACAAGAAGTCTACCCCAATTCTTCCCTCCCTCTGTGTCCTCTGTGTCCTCTGCGTCCTCTGTGGTGAGCTCTTCTCGGCGGAGCCCTCGCTCAGTTCGGAGGGGCGCTTCGTCTGGGAGCCGGAGTTGCGCGTCCGGCGCACCGAAAGGATTTTCGCTGACCCTCATCAGCCGCGGCACGTCTGGGTCGCCACAGCTAAAGGCATTATGGAGAGTCGCGACGAAGGCGGCTCCTGGGAACTTCTGCCCAGCACGGCTCCCACGGAGGTCGGCCGCATTGCGGACGTTCTGTTTGCGCCGCTGGATGCGCAACTCATACTTCTGGCGTCGCGCGAACGCGGGATCTTTCGCTCCATAGACGGCGGCAAAACCTGGCAAGTACTTGGGACGCCGGCAAACGGCCTCAAATCGCTTCAGGTGCTGCGCCTGGCTTGCGATGAAGAGGAGCGCAGGACGCGCGTGCTCTATGCAACGCATGGCGATGCGGCGGCGGGCATTTCGAAATCCATCGACGGCGGGAAGACGTGGTTCGGTATTGCGGAGCATTTGTGCGCGCAGGAAATTCTGCTGGAAGCCGGCGACATACTCGTGAGCGCTCGCCGCCGCGAGGAAGACGGCACGTGGGGCATCTACCAGAGTCAGGACAGCGGTGAAACGTTCGGCGAGAGCGCGCGTGACGTCCGCTGCACGGCCGCGGGAGTCAACCGCATTAAACACGCCGGCGTATGGTTCGGTGTGCAGAAGGGCAAGCTGCTTCATCGCGTGGCCATCGCGAACCATGAGGTTATCCCGGACTGGCAGCCCGTCGGCCCTCCCAAAGACGGGCAGTGGGCTTCCATCTTCGGCTCCTTTGGCCGCGACATTAATGATGATGTGCTCTATGCCTACGACCCGGCACAATATGGATTGGTCGCTTCGCGCGACGAATTTAAAACGTGGTGGACCGAGAACAGCGGACTGTTCGACGGGCCGCTGGTGAAGGAAGGCGCCAGCGTCTGCGCGTCGGCTAACGGCAAGGTGCTGTATGCATCGATCAACGGCCAGTTGTACGTCGGGCGGTTGGCAGGCCCGGCTGAAGGGCCGGTGATCGTCTCGTGCGAGATCACGCCGAGCGTGGTGAAGTGGGTGAAGGACGGCCCGATTCAGTTCACAGCCAAGGTGCTGCCATTCGACAAAGACCCGAAATCAAAAATCAAGCAGGTGTGGGCCAACATCGGGCACATTCGCGGGCCCGGCAATTTTGCTCTGGTAGCGCCGGCCTCCGTGCCGGCAGGAAAGGACGCCGGCCAAACCCTCGACGGCGTGTTCTCGGGGACGTTTGCGATGGGCAAGGACTTTCCCGCCAACTGGCACGACCGGCGGCAGGGAATTCCAGGCGAGATCATCATCCAGGTTTCCGCGCGCGACGACAAGAACCGTCAGACTGCTGAGAACCTGCCGCTGTACGTTTTGCCGAAGCCCGAGAGCTTTGTGTATTGGGACGGCGAGAACGTGCGCTGGGGCGGCAAGCTCGCGGACGGCTGCCGCTCCACCTACAACCAGAGGTTTGATCCGCGAAATGGGATCGTGGATGAAATCGAGACCGACGCGCATGCGGGCAAGCGCTGCCTGCGAGTGCATTCGGCCCGCGGCCCGTGGGTCAGCGGCTGGGGGTCGAGTTGGACGGCCGGAAAAAACCTGACCGATATGGACTACGTGAGCTTCTGGATCAAAGGACATGCGGCATCTAAGACGGACGTGAAAGTAATGCTCTCCGATGCGCCCAGCGCTGGCCACGAACCGCACCTTTCCAGCGCCGTATGGCTGATCAAAGACGGCTTCTTGCAGGAGCTCAAGACGGATTATCAGCAAGTGCGGGTACCGATCACGAAGTTTCTGAGAAAGACGGAATTCATTCTCGATGTGTGCGGCGGCATCGCGTTCGGCGGCGACGATCCGGAGGGACACAACTTCTACGTGGACGATATTTGCATGGAGGTGGAAGGCTCGCGCGATCCCGCGCCGCCCTCGACGCCTCAGAAATAGACAGTTGTGGCGCGCGCGTGAGTGCCGGCACTTTGGCTTGCAGTCAGGGGCCAGCGGATACAATTCGCGCGCATAACGCTGCACAATCGAACGGGTATCCCTGCGCACAAACAAGGAGTCTGCGATGAGACCCATCCTCGTTGTGGTGCTCGTGGTGTCTGCGATGGCGGCGGCCGGCGCCGCGGATGCGGCTGCCACCAGCGAACGAAAAGAAGTTCGGCTCCTCTACAGCTTCGAAGACGTCGCGGAAGCTTCACAGCTTGCGGCGCAAGCGGAGAACCTGGCGTTCGATGTGGTTCAGGACAATGGTGTCACTCATGGCAAAAATTGCTGCCGGCTGGTGGCCAAACAGGGCGCGGAGTTCGCGACCCTTGAGCTGCGCGGCGAGAAGATCAAGAACTGGGGCGGCTTCGACTACCTGGCGCTGGACGTGTTCTATGATCGCGATGCGAAACTGACGTTTGTCTTTGAGCTATGGGATGCATTGACCAAGAACTATCACACGCGCTGCACATTCGAAGACACGCAGCTTCACAAGGGCCGCAATGCGCTGATGTGGAAGATCAACCGCGCTAGAAGGAATGGCAAAGAAGGACGCGACTGGAGCGAACTCGAACCCAAAGACAAGATGCAGATGAACGGGCTGACCAAAGCCAAGTTCTTCTTCGCGCCGTTCAAGGATGGCGGGGACACGGTGCTTTGGATCGACAACCTGCGGCTGCTGCAAGAGGACGCCGTCGGAGGCAAGCTTGAGGTCAAGTTGCCCGAAGGCGCCAAGGCATTCGATTTTGGCGCAAAGAGTCAGCTCGTTCGCGGCTTCACGCACGCCGGACCTGAGACCGCATGGGATGAAAAGGCCGGCTTTGGGTTCAGCGGTAAAGACCTTCAGGTCACCGGCAAATGCTGGCCTGACCCGCTGACCGGCGACGGCGTGGCGGCGAAGTCAGGTTCCTTCCGCTTCGAAGTGTCTGTTCCGGATGGCGAATACTGCGTGTGGCTAAGCGCGGGCAAGGTGCTCGACCCGGAGCGCCTCGGCGATCCGTATGTGCTCAAGGCCGGCGACAAGACCCTGTGCAGCGAGACTGTGACGCCGAAGGATTTCTATAGCGACAAATACCTGTACCGGCACATGCGCACGCAGTACTCCGAGCGTCCAAACGCGCTCTGGTTGGATTATGTGGACAGCGTCAGCCCCGGACTGAGCCTGAAAGTGAAGGTCGCCGGCGGCAAGCTTGGCATTGAGGCGTCCAACCACTGGCTGTCCGCGTTGATCGTCATGCCTGCCAGGGACGAGGCCGCTTTCAATGCTCTGGCCGAGGAAATCAAGGCACAGCGCATCAAGTACTTCTACAAATCCCTGTACCTGGATCCGCATGAGAAACCGAAGAAAGGTGCTGGCGACGGTTCGTACGCGTTGTGGACACCGGCGCCGACGGCAACGATCAGTCCTTGGACGGGTCCGTCCGAAAAAGATCGCGCCACGAAAGAAATGAAGCTGCTTGCCGCGGCCGGACAGCGCGTCGTCGCGAGGTTGTGCGTGACGGCGTTTGAGGATTTGGGCAAAGGCGATCTGGCTGTTTCGGATCTGACGGGTCCGGGCACGATCGCCGCATCGAGCATTCGCCGCTACTATCAGAACTACCGCATCTCCGGGACTTCTGTCAGCGAGATGGGGCTGCTGCCGTGGACGAAGATTCGTTTCGAGCCGGGGATCACGTGGGCGTATTGGCTGTGGTTGAAGGTTCCCGCGGACGCCAAGCCTGGCACTTACAAGGCGACGGCAACCTTCACGCCGGAGAAGGGTGGAGCGAAGGACTTCCCGATTGAGCTCGACGTGTGCGCGTTCAAAGTCGAGGACAAGCTGCCACTGAGTTTGGGCATGTACTATAGCTTGTGGGATTTTCCGGCCGGCGTGGACCGGCGCAAGATGGCGGTCGAGCAACACACCTTCATGCGCGAGATCGGCTTCACCGGCACATGCGTGGGTTCGGGAAATCTCACTGGGCTGAAAGGCCGCGACAAAGTCACGGTGGCGTTCGATCCGATGCTCTTCGACGTGGCGAAGGAAGTGGGAATGGGACGCGTGCCCGAGCAGTATTCGATGGGCAACAGCCTGGGCATGGCGCGAGCGATTGCGCGGCGGCTGGGCGCAAAAGTCGATCAGAACCCGGGCTGCGAGATGCAGCGGCCGGAACTGAAGGCGTATTACCAGGACGCCATTCGACAATATCGCGCATTCATTGAAAGCACAGGCGTGCCCGTCGCAGTCGAAGTCGTTGACGAGCCGCGTGAAGTTCCCAATCCGTGGAACCGTAATCTGGAGCATACCTGCACGTATGCGGACTGGATTCATGACGTGGGCGGACTGAAGATCTTCGCGACGCCAATGGGCGACTCGCAAGGCGGCAAAGACTATACCTCGCTCACAGACCATCTCGACATTGTTTCTGTTCACGCCTATGCCGGTTCGAAGAAGATGATCGAGGCTACGCAGGCGAAAAACAAAACGCTCTGGTTCTACAACACGGGCATGGACCGCTTCTCCTGGGGATTCTACGCATGGCGGATGAACGCAAAAGGCCGCTGGGAGTGGCATTGGTGCTTTACTGACGGCAGTGGGCCGGAAGGCTATCCTTGTCCGAACGAGTGGTACACGCCGTTCACCGCGAACGACGCCTTCACGCTGCGGGCGCCTTGCTTTGAGTATCCCGGCGGGATGCTTTTCAAATCGTGCTACTTGAACGTTTCAGAAGGCATCAACGATTACGCCTGGCTGCTGACGTTGGAGAAGGCAATAGCTGAGAACAAAGCATCGCCCGTTGCGGCGGAAGCCGCGCAATTCCTGAACGCAACTCGGAACGCCATTCCAACATTGCCCGGAGTCAAAGGGCTGGCATCGGCCGACGCCGGCGCGCTGGTGGGCGCGGGCATCGACACGCCGGCTGCGGAGAACGTGGAATTGTGGCGTCGGAAGATCGCGGATTTCTTGGCAAAGCTGACGGCGAAGTGACAGTTACCTTCTCCCCTGCGGGGAGAAGGCCGACGTGAGCGAAGCGAACGCGGGATGAGGGGGTGCCCCGATCGGCCCCCTCACCCGCCGCGCCTCTGGCGCGGCACCCTCTCCCCGCAGGGGAGAGGGAAACGGCAGCCGCAGATACGGTGATTCACCCAAGCAACTCTGTCATTGACTTCTGGCGGCTGAGTTTGGTATTGTGTCCTGCGGCACACTTCGTGCCATAGCCCCGCGCCGCATTGAACGGGCTTGATATCGGCGCAGAAAGGAATGTCTGATCCAAGAGTTCGGGAACACATCGCACGTATCGCCGCACAGCTCATGTATGAACGCCTCGAAACCGAGTATTTCACCGCCAAACGAAAAGCAGCCAGACAAATCGGATTGGATTGCCGCTTCCATCCCAAAGACCTGCCGTCTAACCGCGAAATCCGCGACCACATTCAAATCCTAGCCTGCATGTACGAAGGCGAGAAACGTTTTGAAAACTTGCAGATGATGCGGCTGGATGCGCTGCGGCTGATGCGAAAGCTGCGGCGTTTCCGGCCGGCGTTGATCGGCAGCGTGCTGACCGGACACATCCGAAAAGGATCGGACATCGACATCCACGTGTTCTCCGACCAGCTTTCGTCGGTCACGCTGGTTCTGGATGACCTCGGCCTTCAGTACGACGTGGAACACAAGCGCGTGGTCAAGCACAACGAAGAGCGCGTCTTTACTCACGTTCACGTTGCGGATCGTTTCAGCATCGAACTGACGATCTACGCCGAGGACAAGGTCGGGTACGTGTTCAAGAGTTCCATCACCGGCAAAGCGATCGAACGCGCGACGTTGCCGGAACTGGAACAATTCCTGCGCGCAGAATACCCGGACATTGACTTGGAAGAAGAAGCTCAGCGGCTTGAGGAGCAGATCGACTGCTATGATCTCTACCGCTTGCTTCTTCAGCCGCTGGAAAATGTAAAGCAGAATCCGAAGTACCATCCTGAAGGCGACGCGCTGTACCATAGCCTGCAGGTCTTCGAACTGGCTCGCGAGGCGCGTCCGTGGGACGAGGAGTTCGTGCTGGCGGCGCTGCTTCACGACATTGGGAAAGCGCTCGACCCGGCGGACCACGTCACTGCCGGCCTGCAGGCGCTGGAAGGCGCCATTACGCCACGCACGGAATTTTTGATCGCACATCACATGGACGCGCATCTTCTGCGTGCCGGAACGCTGGGCCACCGAGCGGCGTGCCGCTTGCGCGAAGCGGAAGACTTCGAGGAGCTGATGCTGCTGCGCGATCTGGACGATCAAGGCCGCCGTCCGGGCGCCATCGTGTGCACGCTGGACGAATCGTTCGAGTACCTGCGTTCACTTGAAGACCAGGAATGGCGCTAAAGCTTCAACGGTTACCTGCGGCCATCCAATGGAAGGAAGCCGCGGTCCACGTTGAGGATCAGAATGGCGAGCGCCGTGCTGTAGCCGCGGCCCATGCTAAGTACGGGTTGCCCGTGGCCGGGCGGAAAGGGGAAGCTGCCATCGGCGTCCTGCCGTTCGCGGAGAATGCGCACCAGGCGTTGGAAGTACGGCGTGAAGGCGTCGTCCATACTCTCGGCTCGGGTGTGATAGAGCCCGCGTGCGGCGAAGAATTGCGCCGCATAAAAATGCGGCCCCTGCCAGCGCGGCGGGTGGGATTGCAGCCAGTTGCGCGCCAGACGCAGTTTCTCTTTATCGGCGTCGGAGCCGAACAGCGCATAGTTCAGCATTCCGGCGCCGGTGACGTGCCGCACGGTCAGTCCCGCCGCGTCCACGGAGAAACCGCCTTTTTCCTCCGGCTTCGCGTCCGGAGCAATTCGCTGGCTGGCGCCGACGTATTCGACCGCACGCTCAATGCTGCTCTTGGGCAGCGGCTCGTCGCGCAGTTGCGCGCCGCTCATTTCCAGCAGGAACCAAGTGCTCAGCATGCGGTCGTTGCTGCGCGTTTTGTCGTCCGGGCGCCAGCCGCCGCCATAGGATGGATCGGCGGACTTGTCCTGCGCCTGCAGGGAGTACTCCAGGGCCGCGCGTGCTTTTTTGTAGAGCGCCAGATTTCGCTTTGGGTCGCCGCCGGTGCCGGTGAGTTCAAGGCAAGCGATCGCCGCCAGAGCGTGGTCTTCGCTGGGCTCTTCCGTTCCGCCGAGAAAAGACTGCGGACTGTTCTTGAGCAGCCAATCGGCTCCAGCTTGCATGGGCGCGCCGTAGACCGGGTCATCGAGCGTGTGACCGCTGGACAGACAGGCGAGCAGGAACAGAGCTGTGACCGCTTTGGGGCGGCTATCGCCCAGTGCTCCGTCTTTCTGGATGCCGACGAGGAATTTCAGCCCGCGTTCCACCATCTCGCTGCGGCGCTCCTGGTCGCGCAGGCGCGCGGCTTCTGGCGTCTGGGTCTGGGTCTGGGTCTGGGAAGAAGGCGCGATGGGTTCGGCTGGCCGGGCGGCGAGCGCCGTCACGCAGAGCACGAGAACCCACATTCGATTCTGGATTCTGGATTTAGAATTTTGGATTGATCGACGCAACCGACTCGGTCTTAATCCAAAATCAAAAATCGAAAATCCCAGATGGTTCATCGCGCTTTCTCCATGATGGAGTTGAGATACCGATTGCTGCGCTCGCGGAACAGTTCCGGCATGCCGCCTTCGCGTGCCCGCTTGAGTTCCAGGTACAGATGCTTGGGGAGCTTCAGATTCAAAAGCTCGTCCTGGCCGGACGCGGACAATCCGCCGATGCCCACCTGGCGACTGGCCGTCTCGTGCTTGCGCCGATTCCACTCCAAATCTGTCACCGCCGCAGCCAAAGCGGCGCGCGCGTCGCTCTGTTGGGGCGCGAAGGCGAGCTGAAATCGCGCCTGCCAGACTGACAATTGCTGCTGTTGGCGCGACTCTTCATCCGGGAAGACCGGTGGCGGCTGGGCCAGCGGCCGAAGCTCGCTCAGAATTCCCTCGAGCTCCGTCGCGACGTTGCGCAAGCCGGCTTCGTCGGCGGGCAGGCCTTCTGCAGTACGTTCCTGAAGTGCGGGCAAACTTCGCGCTTCGCGCGGCAGCGTTCCGGCCTGCGCGATCAAATCCTGTACGTCCTTCAAGCGCTGCACGGCGGCGTTGCGGTCTGCGGAAAGAAGGGTGTGCCGCAGGGCCACGCCGGAGAAAACCACGCTTCCCCAAAAGGCCGGCGCCGCCAGCTTGTCGGTTCCGGTGCTGGCCAAAAGCGCTGAAGGCTTCTCGGCTGGCGCATCCACCGCGGAGACGGCATGGGCGATGAGACGGCGCTCCTGTTCGAACCGGTGGAGAAGCACGTGGCTCTTCAGGTATTGCTGAATGGCGTCTGGCGTGACGTCAGGGGCCAGCAAGCCGCGCACGCCCGCGATTAGCTTGGAGTGTTCTTCCCAAGATCCCATCTTGCCGATCCAGCCGGTCTTTTCGACTTCGCTCTTTGAGAGCGCCGTACTGCCGACGTTGTTAATCGGCGCGCCGACCGTGCGATCCAGATGCTCTTGCGCTTCTTGCAGCGCCACGCGCACGGCGATCAGGCGATCCAAATCGAGCTTGTCGCTAGCGGCTCCGTTCAGCCGCGCGGCCTCGCGAATGTCAAGGGTCTTCAGCACCGCGCACGCGAGGACGTTCAGACGCTCGCCGATGACCGGCAGGTTGTGGTGCGCCAGTTCTCCATTTCGCGTTTGCTCCAGAATCGCTTTCTGTTCGTCGATGGCCGCTCGATAGCGATCGATGGCGGCCGATAGATCGCCGGCCCAATTGGATGTTTCTGCAACGAGCGCCTGCAGGCACCGGCGAACGTCTGGAACCAAAGGCCGCGCGACCTGGCGGGCGCGCGTTTCCCACTGCGCGAGCGTCAGCGGAAGTGCGCCAACGCTTTCCTCTGCCGGCAGCCAGTCATTCAGCGCGGTGAGCGAAGTGCAGAAGGCCTGCAGAGTTTCGCGATCAGGCGCGCTCTCGCAGAACCGGCGCAGTTCAAAAGCAAGTTCGCGCAAGCGCAGCCACGTGGGCTCAAATCCCGGTTCTCCCGGAGTGGTCTGTTGAGTGGCCAGCGCCACGCGCAGAGCTCCCGCTTGAGCGGCAAAACGCGAAAGCGTTGAGTACAGAAAACACGTTGGGCGGCTATTGGCTTCAAATTCAGGTGGGACGAGTTTGCCAGTGGCCGCGAACCTTAATTGGGTCAGGGCGTGCCGAAGCAGCATTTCTTCATCGGCATCGACGTCGTCCGTTTGGATGTCCAGCCAGAGCGCGTACGTGGAGCTCCAATCGAGCCCGGGGCTGGGTGCCACGGCGCGCAAGTAATCAGCGACGGGCAGTCCATCCAGTTTCTGAGGTGCTGCGTCCGTGGCCAGCCGCACGGCGAGGCTTTTCAGAATAGGAAGCGCCTGCGCCAGAGCATCCTGTTCGGCAGGGGCTTTGAGCGCCTGTTCGATGGCGGCCTTCTGGGCGGGTTCGGGGATTTCCGCAAGTGGGCCGGCCAGAAGGGCGCCGAGTTCCCGCAGCTTGCTCATCGCGGCTCCGCGCTCGTCGTTGTCGGGAATGCCAGTCTTTCCGGCGCGCCGGAGAGTGAGATCGAGCGTGCTGGCGAGATACCCGGCGAGCTCCAGTTGGAGAATGCGGTATTCGTTCCCGAGTGCTGACGTCACCGGTTCTTGACGCGCTATCGCCGCAGCCAGCAGCGTTTGGATACTGCCTAGTTCCGCCTTTGGGTTGGCAGAGGTCATAGCCTTCTCGAACAGAGCGCTCAACTCCTCGCGCGAAATGGCGAGTTCCGCTCCGCAGGCCGCGTCCCGCACGATCCGTTGCAGCCGCGGCAACATGGGCGCGCGCCCTAACACATCGATGGCGCGGATTCCGCCGTGTCCCGGTGTGACAAACGGCACTAGGTACGGGAACACCGGCCCCAGCGTGCCATTGTTGGCGCCGGTGAGCAGCATTCGCACTTCGTTGATTTGTTTCGACTCGCCCGAGCCCGGCGTGGCACCGTCGCTCAGCAGTTCCCGCAGAACGGTGATCTTCGCGTTGGTTGAGCGCAGATCCTTGAGCTTCTGCGTTTGCCGCAACAGCGCCGGAAAGCCGAGCCGCTCACCGCTCTGGGGATTTCCAGAGCGCTCGCTGCTGGTGAAGGCGCGCAGCGCGGCGCGGAGCTGCCGGTCGTAGGAGTTTGAGGCGATCTTGAGGGTCACCGGCGGACTGGCAGCACGCTGTCCCTTTGTGTCCAGCGCAGTGACGCGCAGTTGCGCCGAACTGGCGCCGGGCTGCACCGCCGCGGAGACCGGTACGCGGATCGTGCCGGCGGATTCTCTGGCGCCAAACTTTTCCAGTTCGGCTTCCTGGCTGAAGTCGCCGTGTGCTGCCACCAGTGCGACCTCGGAGAGTCCCAGATCGTCTTGCGCTTTGTAGGCGATGCTGACGACTTCATTGGGAAAGAACGCGCGGCTGCCGGGATCGTTCGTAATTGTGACCACCGGCGGCGTGTCCGGAATCAGCCGGAAGTTCAGCGGAAGCTCTTTGGCATTGTCCAATCCGTTGCGCGCTTTCAACAGCAACTCCATGCGTTCGTTGGACGAGACAAAGTGATAGCGCCACGCCTTTCGCGAGTCGTGCGGGTCGAGCGTGAACGTCCGCTGCTCTTTCTCGGACAGGCCGGCCAGGGATTGCAGAGGAATGTTGCAGCGCACCTCGATCTTGATTTTCGTTCCTTCCAGCGCGGTGATGGTGCGGCCGCTCAAGGCCTCTTGCCGGTCTGGAAGGCGCGTGTAGTTGGGGAACTGGTAGGCCAGGTGTATCCCTTCGATAACGGGTCGTGGCTCGACGCGAACGTGGTATCTGGCGCTCCGCGCCGAACCCAGCGTCAGCTCGAAGTCGAGATCGCCGCGCAACTCTTTCAGCGGCAGTTCCCAGAACCCATCGCTTGCCGCTTGCATCCGCGTGACCGATGGCGGCGCTTCGGCTGGCGACAGTCGTGCAAGCGGGCGTGGATTGAGAAGCACGCGGCCTCGCAAGCGAGCGCGAATGAGATAATCGTCTCCGCCATGCACAAGTTTGGAGGACGGCGCTTCGACTTCGAACCAGGTCGATGTCGGGCGCGCGTAGTTTCCCAGTGGATCCAGAAAGCGGCGCAGCAACAGGTCGGCGCGCACGGCTTCAATCTGGGATACGCTGGCGAGAATGACCGCAACCGCGAGCGCGCCCCAGATTAGACGGAGCGGGCGGCGGCTCACGCACGAGCGCACTGAGCGCGTGCGCCAAAGCTGAGACGCACGCGCGATGGAGATTCCGGCGAAGGAGTCGAGCGGAAGCTGACGGCGGCTGAAATCCAGCAGCGAGCGCAGGTGCCCGCGCGAGTCGCCGGCGGCCACGTCAAGGGCATGGGCGAGCTGGTCGTAGTTTTGAGGACGACACAGCACGAGGAGGAACCGCAGCGTCAAAGCCAAGGCAACCAACCCGGTCAGGCAGGTGAATGGAAGGCGCCACGCACCGGGGATATCCACGACTCGGTCTACCGCGCATCCGGCCGCGAAGAGAACGGCAGTCGCAAAGAAGAGGAGTGCAAGGGCCACGGCGGCATCACGAAGGCGCATCCATCGTCCGAACGCGGAAAGACTTTTCCGCAAATCGGCCGGCATATGCTCCGGAAGATGACGTACCGCGTGTCCGTCCATTCAATCTCCAGCTAAATCGCCAATCCCGCAAGTTTGCGCAGAACCCAATGCAGGGCTGCGACGACAATGAGTCCAGCCAGCAGAACTGTCGAGCTTCCGGGGTGCCACGTCCGTGACGTTTGTGTGACATAGGTTTGTGCGGTTAGAGACTCAAGCGTCTGGCGCGCTTTCAGCGCATGCACATATTCTCCGCCTGCCGCTGTCGCAAAGCTGCGCAGAAAATCCTCGTTGAAATCGGAGCAGAGAATCTCCAGGCCGCGATTGTTGGCGACCGGCACGCGCAACCGTTGTCCGGCCACATCGATCTCGGCCGCCGGAGCCTTCGGAGTGATTCTGAACAGGGCACTCGCATGATCTACACGCAGCGGCGCGATGTCTTGGCCGCCAAACTTGATGCGCGCTGGCGCGGGTTTCTCGGGTGTGAATGGAACGATGGTCAGGACCGCGTGCCCGGATTCCGGAAGCGGCGGGTAGATGGCGCATGGATCCTTGGATTCGTCGGCGAGAAGTGGCGCGGCAATCTCGCCCACGATATCGTCCAGCAGACGATCCACGACTTGGGCGTTGTCGAATTCACGCATGCGATGCAGACCGCGCATTCCCCAGTGGAGCACTTTCCCGCGGCCATAAAACCCAAGCGAGCAGACCGGTTGACCGTGCACCGTTTCCACCAGCACGAGATCCTGCGCTGGCACCATGAACGCAGCGCCTGGAGGCGGCAGCGCCGCAAAGAGGCGGGCGCTTTGCGGGCCGTCCGTTCCCAGGCGCACGCAGGGAAGCCCCGCGGACGCCGGCGAAAAGCGCAGAGATGGCGGCGTCACTACTTCCGGCACGGAGGCCGGCGCTACCCAGCCGAAGCGGCTGGCCAATGCCACGTCAAATCCGGCAGCTTCGCCGGCGAACACGAGCAGGTTGCCGCCTTTCTCGGTGACGAAACGATAGAGGTCAGTCACATCCTGCTCGGAAAGCCCGGAGAAGGCGGCGCCGTGAAGGATCACGGCCCGGTAACGCGACCACTGCAGCAGACTCGACGGAATGGCGCGGCTCAGCCCGCCGCGTTTTGGCGCGTCGCCTGCGGTATACACTTGTGTCAGTGTGACGCCTGCGCGCCTGGCAGCCAGGCTAAGCCAGGCCGTGTCCCAGTCGGGCACTGTGCCCACGAGCAGCATGCGCGTTTCGCGCTCGCTGCAATCCACCTGAATCTGTGCGGTGGTGCCGGCCTCCGCGCCGGCCGGCAGGGACGCCGGCCCCACCGTGCCGCTGACAGCCAGGTGCAACACTCGCCGTCCCGCCGCCGGAGCTTTGAATTCCAACGTGATGGCTGTCACTCCTTCAGCGCCGGCGGTTGCTTCGGCAGTGGCGAGCGTTTGGTCGCCGGCAGACAGCGTGATTTTGAATGGCGTCCCGGAGCTTGCCTTAGTCTCTGCGCGCAGTCTGGCGGGTTTTTCAGCGCGCAATACGCGCGGCAGTTGCCAGTCCAGCACGGCAATGTCCTCAGCATCCTTGCCGGCCACGGCGGTGCCGACGGTCACCAGCTTGATTCCATCCTTCTTCAGCCGTGATGCGACAGCCGACGTGGGCGCGCCATTGTGGGCTCCATCGGAGAAAAGCACACAATGCGAGATGACGTTTCCTTTCCGCGCCGCTACCGCACTGCTGACCTGCTCGTACAAATCCGTTTGCTCGGGGTCGCCGATTTCGGGGGCGGCAATCGTGCCAGGCGGCAACATCGACGCGGCGTGCGCAGCCAAGTCGGCGCGGGTTCGTGTTGCAGCGGCGGTGAGCACTGGCGTGATTCTGGCCTTGTTAGCCTCGCAGAACGCCCGATCGGAGTCTTCCTGCAATCGATCGAGTAGCCGAAGGCTCGCATCCGCCGCACTTTGAAGACTCAGCAATGGCAACAGCACGGCACGGAGTTGATCCGCGGTCGGTGCTGTCCCGGATGACAGAGATTCCGGAAGGCTGGCGAGTGCTTTCTCCACTGCGGCAAGCGCAGTTGCGCACTCGTCCCGGATTGCGCGTTGCGTCGGCGCGATCCCGGAGGACTGCGTTACTTGTACAGCCGCTGCTGCGGCGGCCACGTCCACTCGGGCCGATGTCCTCAACGCACTGTAGTCGTCCATTTGAGCGATAGCCGCGCCGCCGAAGGGCACGCCTTGATCGGCTCCTTCGATCATGGCCTCCACGTTCGTGGCGATTTCGGCGGCGCGTTTCCGAAGCGCAGCGAGTTTTTCGCGCAAGTCACGCGCGGCCTGGTTGCGGCCGGTTGTGGCGCCCGAGTCCCAAACGGCGGCGATATCCAACTGCCCGGTAAAGCCACTGGAGCGAAGCGGCAGTTGCATGCTGAGTGACGGATCGCTGATCGCAACGATTTCGGCGGTGTTCTCCCACGTGGTGGTACGAACCACGACCGGCCGACAAAGCACGAGTGCGGCGAGAAGCAGCGAGGCCGTGAGTGTCCAGGGCAGCGCGCGCGAGGCCCAGTTTCCGTGGTTTCGGCGTTCGGCTCGCAGCCAGATGTGAGCGGCCCACAGCGCCAGCGCAAAGCCGGTCAGGATCAGCCAGCCTGGCAGGCCGGTCTCGCTGTAGACGAGCCAATCGGTGGCTAGCTGCTTCACGCGAAGAATCGCCTCGAAAGTCCCGCTTCCAACAGGAACGACACGGCCATCAAAAGCGCCGCCGTCAGCAGCCAGGATCGGCCGGGATAGGTCTCGACGGCGTTGCGGACCAGTTCCGCTTCGCTGTGAAGGAATGGCGACTGAGCGGCCGCCTCTACCTGTGCCTGGATTCCCGGTGTGAGTGGCCGCAAGTCGGACTCCTTGGTATCGGCCGCCACCGTAAACAGCACGCCGGGCGTAGCACTCTCCGTGTCCTCGCGCACATCGTAGACGCCCGCGACGTCCGTCTCGTCGTAGCGCAAGAAGCGCCGGTCGCGCAACGCCGTGGTGCTGACCGTTGCGGAACGGCCATCGGGCCGAACGACGCGCACGGCGAGCGCCTCGCTCGGCATTAAGATCGGCGTGCCGACCGCGAGATTGCTCGGGAACTGCCGGCGGCCCGCGGCCAGGCCCGCGAAACGCACCAGGAAGACGAGGTAGACCGGATGCACGACCATCGAATGCCAGTCTTGCCCCAGGCCAGCGGTCCACAGCAGCACCGTTCCGCGGCCGATGCGCCGCTCCAGCAGCAATGGTGCGCCGTCGGTGAGCGCAAGAAGGGTGGTGCCAGCCTCCGTGCCGGCATGCAGGGAGGCTGGCGTCTGCGCCTTCAAGGTGAACCAGTTATAGAAGCGAGGGTTTGACAAATTACCGTGTTCGGCCGACTCGAGTTCGCGCAGCAAAGGGTACTCCGTGCTTTCGGCGACGCAGTGCTCGTAACGTTCGACCTCCACGTCACGGTAGCGCGGCGCATCGATGGCAGCCGGCGCGAGAGAGGCATACGTTGCGCGAAATGCGGCGATGTCGTTTCCCGGGGCGGGAGCCAGAATGAGCGTGCCTCCGTGGCGGATAAAATCCTGCAGGGCCTTCAGCACCGAACTCTCCAGCCGAGTGACGCCGGAGATGATCACCAGATCGAGTTCGCGCAGCAGGTCGGGGTTGAGCTGCTCGGGTATTTTGCCTTCCAGAAGAATCTCGCAAGGCTTTCCCGCTTCATCGGCCGCTTTAAAGTCCGCGTTGACGGATTGCCGCGTTGCCGCGGCCACCGCCTCCGCCGTCGAGTTGATTTTCGCGGCGCTGCTGTCTGCGGATTTCGGATTCTCAAGAGCCATTTGAAGCCATGTGCGCGGGTTTTCGAAGCCTTTTGCATCGAGCAGATCTTGAACGATGGCAACGCGCAGAGCCGGCCGAACCGTATAGCTGCGCGTGGCTCGGTTGTCGGACGGCAGGTCATCGGGGCGCACAGAGGCCGTGATCGTGTGCCGGCCCGCAGGCAATCCGAGGGGGAATACGAGAGTCTTTTCGCCCAGCGCCATCGACAACGGTTCTTCGCGCAACACCTTCGACATCGGCGTGCCGGCATCGGCCTCCAGCGTAAGCACAGTATCGGCCGATGGCAGCGTGCTGTAGCAGCCGACACGCACATAGAAGAGGGAGGGTTGATTGGCGAGCAGCACGTCGCTGTTCGCGGTCAGGTCCAGCACCGCAAAGTTGCAGGTACGCGGCGGAGTGTATGTGAGGCAGCGGACGCGGACGCCGGAGGCCGTAAGCAACGCAAGAAGTTCTGCGGTCTCGAGCGGATCGGACACTTTGGTGCGCGTGAAATCGGACAACACATACAGTTCCTTGTGCTCCATCGGGCTGGCTCGGAACAGGCCCGTCGCTGTGCGTAAGGCGCGCGCCAGGTCCGCGGCGCCGGACGGCGTGCTGCACGCAGCCAGCAGTTCTTCGCTGGCCGATGGTGACAGCGGCAGGCTGGCACAACGGATCGGAGCCGTGCGGCCGTCAAGCGGCAGGATGTCGAGTTGCGCCGGAACACAGCCGGAGTTCATGAATTTTCGGCAAAGGCTCAATGCGCTTTCCAGGCGGGTGCTGCTTTCGTACCGGCCGGCCATGCTTGCGGAGGTATCGAGCAAGACGATGCGATGTGTGGAGGGTGGCGGCGGCGGAAATACGTCGGCGGGCGGCTGCGAACGCGAGCCCACCGGCTGCGCGAACGCGGCCACGAGCGCTGCGATCGCCAATGTGCGCAGCGCCAGGATCAGGTATTGAAGCCAGGCTCGGACGCGGCTGCGCGTCTCCAACACGCGGCGCAGAATGTACATGGAGCCCCACGGCACATCCCGCCGGCGCCGCCGAAAGATGAGATAGATGATTACCGGCAGCAGCGCGGCGGGAAGCACCCAGAGATAACTGGCGGCGAGAAAAGTCATGGCTCTTCGCTCTTGGCTCTTGGCTCTTGGTGCGCAAGCGCGGTGACGATGACGGCTTCAATGGGCAACGAGCCAAGGGTACCGTTCATCTGCGTTTATCCGCGGTTGCAGTTCGCCAGCGCAGGTATTCGAAAATCGGGCGCTCGAATGCGCCGCCGAGCGGCAGCAGGGCATGATCGAACCCGCGCTGCCGGCAGGCATCTCGCATCGCCTCCTGGTGCGCGAGAAACGCGTGCTGGTACTCCCGGCGAACGAGGAGTGGATCGACGACCACGACATCGTGATTTTCTGGATCGTGAAAACGCGTGACGGAGTTGAAGTCCACGTCGGCTTCGGCCGGATCGAAGACCTGGAGCGCGAGCACATCACTGCCGCGGAAGCGCAGCGACGAGAGTTGGCGCACGATCAACTCCGGGTCGTCCATGAAATCGGACAGCACCACGGTCAAGCCGCGGCGGCGAACGTGCGCCGTCGAATTGGCGAGCCCGCGGAGAAAATCGGTGCCGCCGGCAGCTTCGGGTTCAAGCAGCGCGGCGAAGGTTCTCAACAAGTGGCTGCGGCCGGACCGGAACGGCAGATGCAGCACGCGATCCGTGCGGAACAGCGCCAGAGAGAACTGGTCGCGCTGCAGACAGGCGAGGTAGAGCAGAATGGCGGCGTTTCGAACCGCGAAATCATGCTTGCTGTAGGGCGAGCCTCCGTGCTCGCTGGCAGCTAGGGACGCCCGCCCTACCGCCATCGAACCGGAGATGTCGAGGACGACGGTGACCTGCGCGTTCGTGAGTTCTTCAAATTCCCGAATGAAGAGCCGTTCCGATTTGCCGTAGACGCGCCAGTCCAGATATTTGAGATTGTCTCCGGGATAATACTGCCGGTGCTGCCGGAAGTCGGAGGTGAAGCCCTTCAGGGTTGACGGATTGCTGCCCTGAAGCACGCCCTGCACGCGCAGGCGCGAAAACAGCTCCAATTCGCGGATGCGGTCGGCCAGTTCACCGGTGAACAGCGCAAAAGGCTGCAGGTTTGTGGTTCCGGGTTCCGGGTTCATGGCTCTTGATCCGCCGTCGTTCATGTTCATCGTTTGTGTCATGCGCAGCCGCTTGCGAACCACGAACCATGAACCACAAACTATTCCGTGACTTGCTCCAGGATCATGTTGATCAACTTGTCCGAAGTGATGCCGTCGGATTCGGCCGCGAAGTTCACGATGATGCGGTGACGCATCACGGGGTGAGCCACCGCGCGGATGTCCTCCGCCGCCACGTGCGAGTGTCCGTGCAGAAATGCGCGGGCTTTTGCGCCCAGCACGAGATACTGACCCGCGCGCGGACCGGCGCCCCACTGCTGGTACTTGCGGATGAAATCCGGCACGGCCGCGTCGCCTTCGTTGCCCCGGCGTGTTCGTGAGCAGCGCACGAGGCGAGTCACGTAATGGAGGAGCGGCTGGCTGATGGGAATTTCGCGGACGATGCGGTTGATTTCGAGGATGTCTTTGCCGTGGAGTACCGGAGCAACTTTGGCGGCGCGGTTGCCAGTGGTTCGCTCCAGGATCTGGACCTCTTCGTCGGCTTCCGGGTAATCCAGGGCGAGGAAGAACATGAAGCGGTCCTGCTGTGCTTCCGGAAGTGGATAGGTTCCTTCCTGCTCGATCGGATTTTGCGTGGCCAGCACAAAGAAGGGTTCGTCCAAGGCGTAGGTCTTGTTGCCGACCGTCACCTTGTGTTCCTGCATGGCCTCAAGGAGCGCTGCCTGCGTTTTTGGAGGAGTGCGGTTGATTTCGTCGGCCAGGATCATGTTGGCGAACAAGGGACCTTTGACGAAGCGAAAGTTCTTGCGGCCGTCTTCCTGCTGTTCCAGCACTTCCGAACCGGTGATGTCGCCGGGCATCAAGTCCGGCGTGAACTGGATGCGTTTGTAATTGAGTTCGAGCACCTGTGAGAACGTGCTGACCATCAGCGTCTTCGCGAGCCCCGGCACGCCCATCATCAGGCAGTGCCCGCCGGCCAGAATGCTCATCAGCATCTGTTCGATGATGTGATCCTGGCCCACGATAACCTTGGCGATCTCGGCGCGGACTCGCGCAATCTTCTCGCTCAGTTCGCGGAAGCGGGCTTCATCGATCTGGATTGCCGTGTCGGACAAGGTAGTTCCTCCGGGAATGACGAATGATGAATGCGGAATGATGAAGATGGCTGACGCAGGGCACCGCACGGGCGGGTTCGGCCTTATTCATCATTTTGCATTCATCATTCCGTTCTCTTGACCCGCGTACCGGACGATGTTGGCGAAGAGCTTCGGCCACTCGGGCCAATCGCGCAACGGCAATTTCCCCTCGAAATCAGCGGCATCGCCGAATGGATTGGCGGCGACGACCATCGTGATCTGCTTTCCCGTACGCTTTTCAATCAGGAAGGGCTTGTCGCCGGCCTTCATCAGCACGCGAGCGTCAGTGCCAGGCTTTAGACTGATATCGTGAACGTACAGTTGATATGGCAGGTTGGACAGATCGATGCCGCGAAAGATGGGGTGATCCGGCACATCGGGCTTCTGCAACTGCACGAGGCCGCGCTGGATGCTGTCGGGTTTCACCTGCACCGGGTAGTACTGGTTGATCTTGTGTTCCTCGAGTTCATACGAGAAAGCATACTGTCCGCCGACGACAACCAGGCCGCCGCCGGCTTCCAGGTAGGGCACCAGCACCGACGCGCCGATGCGGCGGAATTCCTTGTCCTGAATGTTCGAGAATACGACCGCGCGGCAATCGTACAGCCGTTCGTAATCATAAGGGAAATCCGTCAATCCGTTCTGTGAACTGGCGATGCCGGTGCAGTAGCCGATTTCATAGCGCGAATTCGGGATATTCTGCCTCACGGCCTGTTCCAGGTTCAGGCGCACGCTGCCGAAGCCGTGGACGGCAAAAACGTTGAAGGCGTTGCGGTTGATCGTGAGGTTCGGCGGAACCTCGGGCACCTTCGGGTCTCGCACTTTGCGCTGCAACTTTACCAGCGGCGCGCCGAGCAGGGTCGTATTTCCTTTCAGCTTGTATTCGCCGGTATAGAAGCGCTGGAAAAAGCATTTCTCGACATTGCCGTCGGGCAGTTCGACCAAAGCAGTGATGTTGAGCAGCAGCGGATCGGTGGCAGTGAACGGCGCGGCCATGTTCTCGCGCTTGGGCTGAATGCTGAGCCCGTCGAATTCCACGACGCCGAGCGGCTGTTTCTTGTGGTCCTGCGCCGGCTTCTCCAGATCGTACTCGATTTCGGCCTTGAGCGTGATCTTGGCGGCGCTTTCATACGACGCAGTCAGGGCGTAATCGACGGAGAGCCGGCCGTCCTCGCGCTTCGGTTCCACGGCGCAAATGAAGTAGCGGTTGGCGTAGTCCACGCGCGAAAGGCCAATGATCGGCAGGATGTACACACGACCTTTCCATGGGCGGTTGTTGAACGCCAGAATGCTGTCGTACCACCACTCGGTGGTACCGCACAGCCCGTGGTTATCGAAACAGTTATAGAGCTTTTCGACGTAGTCGTAGTCCATCAGATAGATGATGCCTTCGCGCCGTTCCTTCGAGATGTCGGCGGTCCAGCCGTGATTGAAGAAGTCGATGAACTGCGCTCCTTGCGGACCGGCGTAAGCCTCTTGGTCGCCGCCAATCGCGCACAAGCCGCGTTCGGTCGGGCGCACTACGGTGTCTTTTCCGCCGCGCGCAACGTAGCTGTTGTTGTGCACCCAAAACGTGGGGCGTTTGGCGTACTTGTCATTATTGGTGAATTCGAAATCGAAACGAAAAAAGGGCTGCCCGCTCTTGAGCGTCACGGTACGGCGCAGCGTCAGATTTGAAAGCAGGTTCGAGATCACGCCGCTGTTGTCGCTGCCGAGCCAGCCTTTGATGTCCGTCTCGAAAACGACCTGCGCTTCGTCGGGGCCGTTCTTGGTGACGTTGTACTTGTATTGCTTATAGGCCAGCTCCTGGAAGCGCCAATCCTGCTCCCAGAAACAATCCATCAGTATCCCGCCACCGCCGCCCATGCGATGTTTGGCATTCGTGGGTTCCACGATGTCATTTCCGGTGGGCCGGAAAACAAAACGGTTGATCAGCGCTTGCCGCCACGGGAGCAGATGCATGCTGATCCATTCCGATTCCATCAGAATGGCCTCGTCGCCGTCCTCGTCGGTGATCAGGCTGGCGTGGACGCCTTCGTTGGCGGCGTGGGCGAGTGGGGAAAGTAAAAAGGAAAAAGTAAAAAGGAAAAAGAAGAAAGGAAAAAGAGGAAAACAAAAAGAAGGAAGGCTCGCGATGGCGTTTCTTTTGCCTTTTGACTTTCTACTTTTGACTTTCATCGTGTGAACTCCACGACGGCGACTTTGAAGGTCACGAGTTCGGGGATCTCGAAACGCACTTCCTTGCCATCCGTCTCGAATTTCAGGATCTTCACTTCGGGCCATGGGCGGTTTTCGAGATGGTAGACGGCCTTCACTCCTTTGTAGCCTTCCGGCACGGCGACTGTCACCGCGATTGGGCGGCGAACGGGTTCGGGCAGCAGGCCGTAGCGGTTTTTCAGCCAGCGTTCGATTGCGGGCGGATTGATCAAGGGCAACACGTACAGGCGAGTGCCCTCGTCAGTGTCTTTTTCGAAGCCGGCTTCTGTGGCCCAGATATCCGTGTCCGTTTCGACGCGGACCTTTTCATCCATTTTTGTCAACTGGCGCAGCTTCGGATCCCAGAAGAACTCACCGAAACGAGCCGCATACACGCCAAGGTCATAGGTGCTTTCGGGCAACGGGCCATAGTTGACCGTGCACAGATGCGCGCCGCCCAGCAGGGAGAAGATCTGCTGGTAAATATCATCCGGCGTATATTCCACTCCATTGTCGCGGAACATGTGGCCGTGCTGGCCGCCGGCGTATTTGTACGCCGCGCTTTCGGCTCGGCACGCGCGCAGGTAGTTTCGCGCGACGATCTTGTAGTCGTTCCAGACTTCGAACGCGTGCCCCCAGGCTTCTTCGAGAATGTAGCCGCCGTCGGATAGAATCTTTTTGACGACCGGATCGCTATCGATGACTTTCTTCGCCGCTTCGAAATCGAACGGGTCATCGCGCTTGCCCATCAGTTCGCCATGCCCGCCGTTGAGACCGATCTCAAGTTCCGGGTGCTTCGCGCGGATTTCTTTGAAGTAGCGCTCCAGATTTTCGAGCGTTTGGCGCTCCAGGTCCGCTGGCGTTTTCCCCAGATTGTGCCCGAGCGCGTCGGTGTTGAAGCAGTCCAGCGGCTTGCCCGTATCCCAGCGGCAGCCGATATACGGAACGGCGTCCATCAGCGTGATGTGGCCCTGAATGATCGTGTCCACGACGGGTTTGGCCAAGCCGTTCAGGGTGACGAAACCCACGTGGACGATGTCAGGCATGCGCTGCACTTGTGGCTGCTTCAGGGCGGCTTGCTCCTCATCGTTTAAGGTTTCGCCGCGGTTCTTCTTGTTGCTCGCTTCCTGCTGCAGATACCAGAGTTTCACCTGCGGCCAGGCATCGCGGCGTTTGATATAGAAGAGATCGGATGTCGGCTCAGACGGCGCGCACCAGTCGGGGTGATTCCAGTAGGTGTCCCAGGCTTTCAGGCCCGTGCCGTGCGCCTCGCAGTAGAACACGCTGGCGATCCCCGCATCTTTGAGCTTGCCGACCTTTTCGGCCTGCTTGACCAGGCTCTCCACTTTGCCGGAGTTTCCGGCCATGAAGGGCTGCTTCAGATCTTCTGGCACCAAGCCGGCGGCATCGTAGGGCGTTGGCGCCCAGGCTTCGTACAGATTAGCGACGTTGGGTTTGCTGGCCGTGGGGTGCTGGAAGTTGCAGCTTTCCTTCGCCGCGTAAGTATCCGACCACGGGATCATGACTGGGATATTCCGCGGATGAACCGTGAACCACGTGCGCCACGAACTGACCGGCTTGCCATCGACTTCGGCGGAAGCGATGGCTGTTTGTCCCCAAATTCTGTGAGTCGCCGGGACGTTCCATTCCACCTGAACGCTGCTGTACTCGCCATTCTTCAGGTCGAATGACGCGGGTGGCAATGCCGTTGTGGCGCCGAGGCCGGCCTCGATGGAGATGCGGATCTGGCCGTTCCGCGGCGCGCCGCTGCGGTTGTGCAGATCGACGGTGAAGCTCTGCTTTTCGCCGGGACGCAACCACGCCTTCTGTGCGCGGACATCACGCACAACCACGGCGGGATCGGGCAGCGCCTGAATCGTGACGCTGTCGGCATACAAGCGGCGCAGGGAAGGGAAGGGGCTGGAGTTGCCGCGCGATCCGCCGATGCCGGGCTTGTTCTGCGCAATGCTGAGCGTCAGCGCGATGACAGGCGGCGTTGCACCGGTTGCATTGAGCTGCGCGATCAATTGTGGTTCGATCTTGCCGGGCGCGTTCTTCTCCGGCAGCGATTGCATAGGATTGGCCAGAATCCACTGTCGCAGGGCCGCATAGCGTTCCGCGGGCAGTTGCGCCACGCGCCGGTCGGCTTTCAGGAACGCATCGGCGGCAGCCTCGTCGAGGCGCGTGCGTGCGAGCAGGCCCGGATGCACGTCGAAGTCGATCGAGAACTCTTGCCAGGCGTCTTCGGCCGTGAACTCGTTGAGATAGAGCGTGCGCGACGTGTAGACGGCGCCGGCTTTCTTGCTGGCCGTGTTGAATTCGTTGATGCCGATGATGATTCCGGTTCCCAGGGAGCGCAGCATGCCTTGCATTTTCAGGCGTATCGTGGCGCGATAGAGGCCTGGAGTGAGAGGACCTGCAGGAGGGCTGGCCATGACCGGCAACGCAGCATTCAGCACCGCACGACCGTGGAAGCGAAGTTCCAAGGCTTTGCCGCTCTTGCAGTCCTTATCGTCGACGATCTGCAGATCGCGATTGTTCTGGTCATAGGAGAAAGCGGTGGCGCTGCTGGCGACAACGGGCTCTGCGGTCAGAACATTGGCGGATGCGAGAAGGGCCAAGCCGGCAATGACAAGAACACGGACTTGGGAAACAAGGAAAAGGAACTGGCCTCCGGCAAATCTCTTCCGCACGTGTTCCTCCGAGTGAGCCGCATTGCTGCGCGACGACATGCAAGTGCCTGGGTGGGCTGGTCTGGCACCTGTGCTAACGCTGTCGCCGGTCATTGGCAAGCGGGAAAGAGAGGGGGGTGTCTCAAAGTCGGCATTGCGGCAGCGCTGAATGCCCCCTCACCCCTACCCCTCTCCCTCGCGGGGGAGAGGGGGACCGGGACTAGTTCTTGTCCAGCGCCGGGAAGGGGAACTCTTTTGAGGGCGTGTGCTGCTCGCTCGCGAGTTTTTCCAGCTTCGCCACGATGTCTGGGTGCTCCTTGGCGACGTTGTCTTTTTCAGCCGGGTCGGACGTGAGGTTGTAGAGTTCGGTCGTGGGGTTGGCCGGTTTTTTGACGAGATTGCGTTTCACCAGTTTCCAGTCGCCGACGCGGACGGCTTGCTGGCCACCGTAGCCGGTAAATTCGCGGTAGAGGAATGGCCGCGCCTCTTGAGTTCCACCCAGCAGCGTTGGCGCGAAGCTGATGCCGTCGGCGGTTTTCGGCGTCGCGTCAATTGCGCCGGCCAGTTCGAGCAACGTTGGCATCCAATCTTCAAAGCCGGTCACGCGAGTGGATGTAACGTTTTCCGGCACGTGGCCTTTCCAGCGGACGACGAGCGGCGTGCGGATGCCGCCTTCGTAGATATCGCCCTTGTGCCCGTGCAGGTCGCCGTTGGACTTGAAGTAAGCGGAATCGACACCGGCGAGCGGATACACGGCGCCGTTGTCGGACGTGAAGATGAAAATCGTGTTTTCTTCCAGACCGAGGTCTTTGACCAACTGCACCAGCTTGCCGATGTCGCGGTCCATGCGCGTGATCATGGCGGCGTAGGCCGCGCGCGGAGACTGATGCGGCAGGTAACCGTTGCCGCCGACGTAAGGCTTGTCGTCGAGCTTGCCTTTGTAGTCCGCCAGGGAATCCTCCGGAACCTGCAGGGCGAGGTGCGGCACCGTGGTTGGGTAGTAGAGAAAGAACGACTTTTCTTTGTTATCGCGGATGAACTGCAGCGCGCGTTCGTTGCACAAATCGGGCGCATATTGCTTGCCGATGAAATTGGCGTAGCTGGCGGGATCGTTTGGGTCGGCGCCAGGTGCAAGAGACAAGCCAGCCTTTTCGGAAACATTTGCGTTGCCGGGCAACTGGAGTTTGCCTTCGTCGTCGTTCAGGTATTGCGGAAAATAGTTATGCGCGTGGCGCTGGCAGTTGAAGCCAAAGAAGTGATCGAAACCGTGCTTCAGCGGGTCACCCTCCGACCCGATTCCGCCAAGACCCCACTTGCCGAACGCCGCCGTCGAGTAGCCAGCGGATTTCAGCAGAGATGCAATCGTTGTCTCCGTCGCCGGCAGTGGAAGCTGGCCCTGAAAGGAATCCCATTTCCCAACTTCGGAGTTGTTGCGGACAAACGCATGGCCGGCATGTTTGCCAGTCATGAACACGCAGCGCGACGGTGCGCAAACGGGGCTGCCGGTATAGTGCTGAGTGAATTTCATGCCTTCGCTTGCGAGTTTGTCCAGCGTTGGCGTGCGGATGATCTTCTGCCCAAAAGGACCAATGTCGCCGTAGCCGAGGTCATCGGCAAGAATGAACACGATGTTCGGCCGTTTGTCGGCGGCGATAACAGTCGCGGCGACAGCGAGAAAGAGCGCGGCTATGGCGAGCGTTTTGATCTTCATCGTTATTGAGCATCCTTGTGGATGGAGATGTTGTCGAACTTCGCCCAGTGTATCGCGGGGGTCGCGGATGGAAGCGCATAATGGACGAAGCCGATTTCATAGTCGGGTTTCATTTTTGGGAGCGTGATTGTCTTTACCTGTTTCCAATCCTTGCCGTCCTTCGAAATAAACGCTGAAAGCTCCGCGCCTTTGCGGGTCAGCTTGAACCATTTCGAAGCGCGGCCGACGTCACCGGAGGGTTGATTGCCGGCGCCGTTGATCATTGTGCTGTCGCAATGACGTGTTGCGCCATCGGCGGAAGCCAGCAGCGCGATGTATGGAATCTGCGCGCCGCCGAGGGGTTCGCCCGGGCGGGCGTTCAGGTTTTCGCGAAGGATGATTCCGGAGTACCAGTTGCCGGCGGATTCAAGGCGCGTACCGTCCGGCAGCGCTTGGTTGGAGGTGAGGCCGGCCAGGTGCGCAACCAGCGTGATGTCGCCTTTGTGAGGACGGGTCAGCAGCCCCATCGATTCGCCGACAATCGTGACGCTGCCGTCTTCGGTCGCGCTGTTCATCGGGTAGAGATGGTGCTCCAGAGAGGTGAGCTGCATGCCATTCTCGTCCGTCGCGCGAGCCGGCGTCGTGTCGCTAACGACGAGCGCAGGACTGTCCACGGTGCGATTGTCATCGAGCACCGCTCGGGCACGAACGATTTTGTTTGCGCCACCCCAGATCGGTGCGCTCAAGCGCTCTTCTGGCTTGTCCGTCGCGGCCAGGAAGTAGTCGGCGGAAGTGGCGCCCTGCTGTGAGTAGTAATCGAACTGATCGTTCACGGCATAATATTCAACGCGCTTCAGCTTGCCCGTGAAACCAGTCAGGCGGCTGGAGAGTTCCAGCCGAATTCCATTTACAATGCGTGCTTCGACCGTGAGCGCGGGCTCCTTCTCCGCAGCAGCGTGGGCAAACGCCGTTCCGGGTACGGGCGTCGTGGCGAAGCCGGGGCCGGACCAGGTCATCTGCAGGAAGTCGTCGGCCTGCATGAAGCGTCCCTGGCCGTGATAGTAGGCCACCAACAGCGGATAGAGGCCGGCTTTGAGTGGAGCGGTGCCTGTGTGCCGAGCTATTGAATGGTTGCCGTCCGCGTCGATCACTGTCTTGTTTGCGAGCGCCATTTTCGCTCCGCTGGCGGCCACCAGATTAAACGTGTAAAGGCCGTCCGTCGGGACGCGCAGGCTGCCGTCGAATTGGAACGCGTAGCCGTTTCGGCGCAGGCGTGGGGTGATATCCGGCGCAGCGGTGGTGCCGCTGCGTTTTGGGGTCAGCTTTGCGAAATCCGGCAGCGCCGTCCATGTTTCAGCTTTTTCGGATTCATAGTAGCGGTACGAAAGGCCGGCGTGGAGGTTCTGTTCGGCGCTGGGAGTCAGCGGCACGCTGGGCGTAACGGCGCAGCGTGCTTCAGGCGACGTCTGGTTGCAGATGTCGCGCAAAGTCATGCGGACGCTGATCTCGCCCTGAGGGGCGGCGGGCAACGCGATGTTGCATTGACGGGCTTCGGGATCGTTCTCGGCGGCCTTGGCGATGCAGTTCGCTCCGTCAAACACCTCGATGGAGTAACCGAGTTGCGGTGACGACTTCGAATCGACGCTCCAGCGCACGACCAGTTGGTTGCCCATGCGTTCGGCGGACACTGCTTCTATTTTTGCAGCGTCGAAGAAGTCGGGCTTTTCCGGTTGTTGCAGCGTGAACTTTTCGGTGACCACGGGAGTCAGTTTCGGCTTCTTGGTCTCGGGATCGATCGGGTTCTTTGTTGTTTCGAGCGTGATGCTGCGGTTGTTCTCTCCGGGAGTCAGGCGAATGCCGTCTGCCTTGTGGCTGAACGCGGAAAAGGCAGGCTTTGAGGTCCACTGGCCGTTGCAGAAGACGTAGCTGTTGCGGAACTCGGCGGCGACTTTGTCGGGAGCCTGGCCTCCAAAGTACTCCATGAAGCCGCCCATGTCGTTGAAGCCGGTCAACTCCGCCGGAAACTTGAACGTGGCGAGATGAGACCACTCGCCGGTTTCAAGGCTTTTCATCCACACGCCGGCATAACCCAGGTGCGGCACGGGGGTGGCTGGCGTCCAGACGCGGTGGACGAAACGATACCACTGCCCGGGCTGGAATTTGTCATTCGGCCAGTGACCTTTGATTCCGCCGGAAGAACCTTCCCAGGTTGAACGCTGCCAGCCCATGTAGGGGCCGGCATGGACGAAATCGATGCCGCTCGTCGGCGCGCCTTTGCCGCCCATTTGCCAGGAGGCGAACTGGATGAGCTGTTTGGCATCCGTGCCCGTGTCGCTCACGATGCCGCCGTAATACGGAGCGGTCCAGCCTTCCTTTGAGAAACTGTGGTTTGGGTAGGTGGCGATGTAAATCTGCTTCGTCCAATACGGGTAGCGCACATCGAAAATAATGCACTCCTTGGCTTCGTGTGAGGATGCGACCAGAGAGTAATAGCTTGCGCGGGCCGGCAGCGGCCAGAAGACAGCGCTCAGTGCGAGCAGACCGATCGCGACGAGAAAGAGGTAAAGAGTTTTCACTGCCGTTTTTCTCCTGGAAAGGATGCTCTTTCGGTCAGACCGGCGCTATCGGTGTGCAGCGCCGCGCGCAGCTCTCGGACTTTTGCGGCATCAACGCGGCCATTGGAACGCGCGGCCGAGCCGAAATGATAGGCGTGGGCGTTCACTTGCGAAATCAGTTCGGGAATTTCCAGCAGCCGCAGACTTCCGGCTGCGACGAAGTTTATTTGTGAGCCAAACGCCGCGACCCACTGCGCTAGCTGTTGACGGCTGTCCCATGCGGTTGCGGCTGCGCCGGCCGTCAGCACACGTTTAATTCCCAGCTTCGTTAACGCATCCAGTGCATCTTCGGGATTCAGGCTGCGGTCGAGCGCGCGATGAACCGTGACGGGCGCCGGCAGTGCGGCCGCTTGTACTTTCGCGATGAGCGCCAGGTCAAGGCGGTGTTGCCGGTCCCACGCGCCAAAGACGATGCTCTTTATCTTCAGTTTCGAGAGACGCGAGCAATCCTCAATGATGCGGTCGATGTCAGCGGCGGAGTAGTGGAAACTTTCGGCATGCGGCCGCACGAGGACGTGAACGTCGATCCGCACCGCTCGAACGACAGCCTCGACCATCTCAATGGGCGGGGTCGTTCCGCCGACTGCCAGGTTGACGGAAACCTCCACGCTATCCGCGCCGCCCTCTTCTGCGCGCAGCGCCTCCTCTAGCGATGTGACGGCGATCTCCAGCTTCGGCATGTTCAGGATATTGACACAAGCCGGGGCGCAAGCACAGAGCAGTTTTATTGGGTGTGTGCGCGAGTGGGCTCGCAGATTTGTTTCTCAAAGTCGACGAGTTTCAGATTCGGTGTAGCATGTTGCGATCGGCTCTTGGAGACACTCTGTGGTTCGAATGTTTTTGCATTTCAGCGCAGCGATTTTGTTCCTCACGAACGCTTTGGTGAACGGCGGGGAGGCGGCAGTCGTGGAGTCCGATACCAAACTCGAGGCCCTCAAAGCACGTGTCGGTAAACTGGCGGTAGAAAACGAATCTGTCGTTCTCGATGCGCTGCTTCGCGCGGGGAAGAACGCGGATGGCATTCTCTCGGCGCTGGAATCATCGGCCGGCGAGGAGCGCGTAGGCTTGGCGTTCCTGATCGCGAACATGCCACTTCGAGATCTGAAGGAGCTATCTGGAGAGCGATTGGCGGAGGAGGTTCGCCTTGCATACCGCGCACGCGACGGCGCGCCGTGGAAAGGCAGCATTCCTGCCGACATTTTTTTGAACGATGTGCTCGCCTATGCCAGCCTGGACGAGGCGCGCGATCCGTGGCGAAAGGATTTCTTCGATCGTTTCAGTGCGCGAGCGTGGGCGTGCAAGAGCCCTGGCGAAGCGGCCGTGAAGCTCAACTCCGAGATCTTTAGAGAAGTGAACGTCCAGTATCATGCGACCAAGCGGCCCAAGCCGAACCAGAGTCCCGCCGAAAGCATGAAGGCCGGCTTTGCTTCCTGCACGGGCCTCTCGGTGCTGCTGGTGGATGCCTGCCGCGCGTGCGGCATTCCTGCGCGCATTGCGGGAATTCCAGCCTGGAAAGATGGCAAAGGCGATGCGCAAGGCCGGCACGGCGGCAATCATTCCTGGGTTGAGGTGTGGGATGGCTGCTGGCATTACCTGGGTGCGTCGGAGCCGTCGGAATTGGACAAGACCTGGTTCTCTGGGAAGACGCAGGGGCCTGCCGTCGATGCGGCCATTCCAATCCACCGCATCTACGCGACTTCGTTTCGGAAAACCGGAGTGGCGTATCCGTTGCCGTGGGCTCCGGAGATTGACTGGGTCTCGGCCGTTGACGTGACGCGCGTGTATCAAGCGCCGTAACGAGAGCGCCCCCTCACCCCTAACCCCTCTCCCTCGCGGGGGAGAGGGGGACCGGAGCAGCGGCTTCGGCGCCCGCACTGCGGACGGCAGGTCGGATGCCTGCGGTACTCTGCTATTTCTCGGCCGTCATGTCTTTGGCGAGGAGCTCTTCGATGGCCTTGCGCTCAAGATCCTGTTGGAGCTTGCGCTTCTTGTCGAGTCGTTCGTGGCGCTGCATGTCGTCGGCGGACCAGGCATTGGCCTCCAGGTAATCGCCGCAATAGGGAACGGCCAGATCCACCCAAGCGGCGATCTTGTCGAGCTCCTCTCTAGAGAGCGTGACCTTGTAATGGCCGCCGGTGAGCAGCGTCATGAGTTTGCTCTTCGCGGCTCCAGTTAAATAGGGCGACTGCAACGGCGGTGCGGACTGCGCGTTGATCCAAGTGATCAGATCGTTTTGATGGCCACCGGCCCAGTTTCGCCCGGACGGATCGATCTGCGCCTGCGTCAGCGCCAGATACGCGTCGCTCCATTTGCGCTTGGCGGGCACATCCAGTGTCTCTGTGCCAAGCAAACTGAACGAATGCGGCTGGTCAGCGTTGCCAGCGATAGCCGACGCGGGGGCAAAGGCAACGCCCACATCCACCCACAGGTCGCGCGAATGCGTGCAGTGAACCGCCAGCAGATTGGAACCTTTCTTCAGCGCGGCGAGCGCCTCCTTTGAGAGCGGAAAGATGGGATAGCGGCGGTCGCCGCCGCGAATTTTGCAGGCCAGCACGCCGTTAAGATAAATTTCGGCATCGTCCTGGTGGCCCACGCGAAGCAAGACCTTGCCAGTTGCGGGGTCTTTGCTCATCTCGAACGTGCGCCGCATCCACACGTCAGTGCCAGTAACTTTTGTCACGGTTTCTCGTACGCCCAGCGGCGCTTTGCCGGTTTTCCACTGCGTGATCGAGAACTCCGGGCGCTCCCAACCTGCTGGGGGATTTTCGGCCGCGTATTGCCACTCGGCGCCAACGGGAGAGATGGTCTCACAGGTATCGTTACGGATCGTTCCAAGCGGGAGCGTGGTGCTCCGGTCGTCATGGCAGCAGACGCAGCGCTTGTCGAGAATCGGCTGGACTTCCTTCACGAAGCTGAAGCCGCGCGCCGGGCCATAGAACGGCTGCAGCTTTTGCGCGCCGGCTTTGAAGGCGTACGTCGATTTTGTCGGCGGCAGGGGCGTGGCGCTCTTGTTTTCGTGGCAGCCGACACACGAAGCGCTCTCACCGGGCTGCAGCGTGGACCAGCTTCGCATGCTCTGGACCATATAGTTCTTCTCATCGAGCGCCTGGAAATACAGCGGCGTGCGCGCGGGGACTTCAAAGAAGGCGGAGCCATCTTCGTAGACCGTTGCGTCGCCCAGCACGATCTTCGGATCCCAGCAGCCGTGGCCGATCGCCACCGGCGTCGAGACGAACGCGCCGCCGGCCGGGCCGCCGTTTCCGTTGCCACCGACCAGAGCGAGCCGGTAGTCGAGCGCAATCACGCGCAGTTTCTTGATGGTTCCACGTGGAATGCCGGCGAGGCCCGGACCGGTGTAGACGTCTTGCATGTAATACGTGGCGCTCGTCTTGCGGTAATCCACCAGGCTGGGACGGACGGGGGGCTTGCTGCGCGGGGCCAGCGGAACGGACTGGTTGCAGGAAATCTTCGGATCCGCGACGAGCAGTTCGCGGCGGCCGTCGAGATCCATAAAGTAGAGCCCGAACAGGACCGGCTGACGGTCCCAGCCGTGGGGCGCGAAGGTTACCAGGAACTCCTTTTCTGAAAGCGGGTACGGATACTGCCAGAGCTCGCCATCCTGGCCGTAGGCATCAACGTGGATCGCCGGCGTATCGCGAACCGGCGCGATGAGCTGCACGCCGGAGTTTTCCTGCTGGCCTTTGTCGTTGTCCACCAGGATCAGCTTGCCGGTCTGGCGGCTGTGATGGCCGGACGCGACGGCGACGAGCTTGTTTGAGCCAGGAATCGGCCGGGCGTGCAGGATTGTCGTGGGGAACCAGGAGTTGTTGCCGTAGAACTCCGTCTGCGATGTGCCGTCAGCATTCATCTGCATCAGGCCCTGCACGTAGACCTGGCCGCGGTCGTTGTATTCCCAACGCGTGTAGACGACGCGGCCGTCATTGAGCACCTGGGGGAAATTGGTGTGGACCTGGTCGTAGCCGAGGCGGCGCAGGTATTTGCCGTCCTTGTTGCAGGTGTACAGATTGCTGACTTCCGTCGTGTAGCAGTCCACCGTCTGCACACAGCGGGTTGAGTTGAACACAATATCGCCGTTGGGCAGATAGACGCCTTCGTAATCCGCGTAGCCGAGGCCGTCGGTAAGCTGCCGGGTTTTTCCACTGCTGACTTCCATCTCATACAGGTGATAGTCATCTTTCCGGTCTGATTTCTTCCATGCGAAGAGGATGCGCTGGCCGTCGGCCGACACGTCCGGATCGCGGATGACTCCGTTGGGCTCTTCCAGGAGATTGCGAATGGTGGCGCTCGTGCCGTTGAGTTCCAGCAGGCACAGCGCGGCGCCGGCCATAAAGGTCCGCTCCGATTGCGCGTCGGATTGCGCTTCGGTGTAGGCGTAATGCGAGCCGCCCATGATATGGTGTTTTGTGAAAACGATCTTTGGATATTTCGCCAGCAGCGGCCGCAGACGGATCTCGCGGCGAACTTCGCAGACTTTTGCGTAAAGATTGAGCCAGCGCGCGTCGCTCCCGGGAACGTTTGCGGCTGTGAGCTGATTCAGTTCCGTTTTGAACGTGGCGGCTGCACTGCTAGGCAAGCCAGCAGTGGCACGCGGCCCGAGTTCCTCAATCGCGTGCGCGATCGCTTTCTTCTCAATACTCGCATCCGATTCGGCCTGGAGCAGCACGACAGGGTCGCTGCCGGCATCTTGCAGCAGCCAATCCGACTCGCGCGGGAAATCGTTTTCGATCTGCTGCCAGTAGAAGTCGTTTCCACGCCGGTCTCGAACTTCGAAGCGCACTTGGCCGCCCTTGCCGACGATGCCATCGACGCCAATGGTTGCCTCAAAGCGCTTGTACTTGCTGTCCAGCCTGTAGCAGATGGATGCGTTAGCGACGGCCCACAAGCCACGGGTGAACTGCTTCTCGCCGATTTTAAGGGGTCGGTTTTCGCGGCTTTTATCGACGAACATATCGTGCCGGCCGGTGCGAATAAAGGAGGGCTTGAGCGTGCCCAGCAGCGTTTCTTTGCCCTCGGCGTCAATGAGTTTCGCATCCGCCCAGAGGCCGGACTCGCGGTCGTCGCCCTCCCGGCCGGGCGTAGTGGTCAGCAGCCAGAGCTCCTTGAGTCCGGAGACATCGACGGAGATCGGTAGCGGCGCGTCCTTGCTTTGCAGGATGGCGCCGAGATAGGGCTTGAAGGCGGCGTCTTTGGGGTTGAGCGCGGCGCGCATGGCGAGGATCGTATCCGACCAGGTTGGCTGCTTGGAATACAAGGACGGCGCCGGCGCAGCACTGAAGACGGATGCTGTCACGGTGAGTGTTGCAGCAAGGCTGAGCAATAAGCGAGCTTTCGCTGGGCGCATGAATTGATCCTCCTAAGCTTTTGTTCGATACACCGGACATTATGCCAAAGTTGTGAATTCTGGCGGAAACAGTGCGACTATCGAGATGTAAATACCCATGTTTACACGTTTTGCGTGCGCCTCGATGGCGAAAAAGCAGGTGACCTTAAGCGCCGACAGAAAACCCATCCCCGGCCCCTCCCCGAAACGGGGAGGGAGAACGGCTGCTGAATTATTCGAGGTAGCCCAGGTCCGCGAGGCGTTTCTCGACGGCCTGCTGCTCTTCCTGGTTGTAAACGGGGCTGGTCTGGGGATGTTCGGGCGAAGCGGATTCAACGTCGATGCGGATCTGCGGCGGGTCACTGAAGAGGTGCAGCATCGGCCGCCCGCTCATGCTGCTGGGAATCGACGCGCCCATGGCGGCGAGAATTGTCGGCGCAATGTCGGCGATGTTGGCTCGTGCGCTCAGGCCCTGCGAAGGCGTGATGCCCGTGCCTTGCATGGCGTAGACGCCGTCGGTGCGGTGCACGCCGCCGGGGGAATTCGGAGCGGGCTTGACGGGGGCGGAACTGGTCAGCTTCTGGCGCGGGAAGAATCCATCGGCGGGAACGACAACGAGGTCGGGCAGATTCAGCTCCTGCTTGCGCGCGAAGACTTCCTCGCCTTTGTAGACCTTTGTGAAAAGTGGTTCGGTGGTGCCCGGAATTTTTTCGCTGAGGAACTTGTCGATCAGTTCCTGGCGCACGGACTCGTACTGTTCCGGCGCGACACTGCCTTCGGGCTCGCGGCCTTTCAGGTTCACATAGACGAAGCCGTAGATTGCGGCGTGAGCCAGATAGGCTTTGGTGCGCGACCAGTCGAGGAGCAGTTCGCGGCTACGGGCTCGGCGGGTTGCGGCGTTCATCGTTAGCAGCTTTATGCGATGCGACATGTTGCGCAGGTGGCCGAGGGGCTTGAGGAAACCCCAGTCGCGCAGAAGATTGTTCATGTAGATGCGGCCGCGGCTGGGGCCATGGCCGTGATCGGAAACCAGCACGCGCAGGGTGCGCTCGTCCACGCCGGGCTTAAAGCGCTGGCTGGTGCGCGAGTCGGTATGAAGGCAGAAGACGCGGCCGAGCATCTGGTCCACGCGGCGGAAGAATTTGTGGACCTGGTCGCGGCGAGTGGGGCTGGCCGAGGACGTTGCGGGGTCGCACCACTTCCAGGCTTTATGGAAGAGGATGTCGGTGGCTTGAAGGTAAGCGACCTGTAGATCGGTCGGCCGCTCGCGCTGAAAATGAATCGCGAGCCGTTCGAGCAGATCGATGGCGGCGATGGCGCGGTCGATGTTGCCTTCGAAACCCTTTTCGCTGCGATCGTCAGCCCAGTCTTCTTCGAAGTTGAAGTGGAGGCCGGGCGAGACGTCGAGCACTTCATCGCGCAGCTCCTCCGGTTCGGTGAAGCGCACGTCGGTGTTGGGCGTTTCAAAACCGCTGACGATGTAGCCGCCTTTGAGCGGATAGGGCGGGTAGCTGCGTGGAAGGAAGATGCTCCCGCAGGTGGTGCCTTGATTGGTCAAGCGCGTCAGGAAATTCATCTCCCGCTGCGCGCTGCTGTCGTTGAACTGAAACTTGTGGCCGATCGGATCGTAGTGGACGAAGTTCAGCACGCCATGGCGGCCAGGGTCTTGTCCCGTGAGAAATGTTGTCCAGGCCGGAGCGGTGTGCGGCGGGAGCGTCGATTCGAGAATGCCGTAGTGAGCTTTGTTCAGAAAGGCGCCGAGGGCCGGCATGACGCCGCTGTTGACCAAGGGCAGGAGCAACTCCCAGCACACTGAATCCAATGCGAGAATGAGGACTTTTTCGAAGGGCTGAAATTGGGGCATGGTCTTTGTAACGCAATCCTCCTGGATTGCGGCGTTGTAGCGCAGTTCTCCCAGCTTGGCGCAATTCGCAAATTACGTTACGGCGCAATCCAGGAGGATTGCGCTACTGGAACTTCGCACGCTCCGGCGTTTTGCGCAAGGGAAGTTTCACGGCCTTGGCCGTTAGAGCGCTTTCGTAAACGGCCAGGATGAGCTCGACGGACTTGCGAGCCTCGGTGCCATCGACCAGCAGCGGCTCTTTGCCGTTGAGCGCTCGAACGAAGTTTTCGAACTGGCGCTGGTGGCCATCAAAGGAGATGGCCTTCGGATCGCCGGCGCCGCTTTGCAGGCCCGCGGGCGGAGCGAGGTCGATGCGCCGCAGGGCGTCTTCGGGCTGTTCCTGGTTGAACTGCCAGCTTGCGAGATAGCCGCCGCGCAGCTTGGCCGTGCCGCGATCGCCGCTGATCCAGACTTCGGCGGCCTCACCGGGGAAGCAGGCGGTGCTGCCCATCAGCACGCCGAGTGCGCCCGACTGGAAACGCAGCGCGGCGACGCCGGTGTCTTCGACTTCGATGCGATTGTGAGCGAGGCAGCCGGCGAAGCCGACGACTTCGGCGACCTGCCCGCCGAGATATTGAAGCAAGTCGAGATTGTGGATGGATTGATTCATCAGGGCGCCGCCGCCGTCGAGCTTCCAGGTGCCACGCCAGCCGCCGGCGTCGTAGTAGGCCTGTTCGCGCCACCAGGGAATCAGCGCGCCACAGAAGACGATTTTGCCAAAGCGGCCTTCGACCAGCGCGGCCTTGACGGTCTTCACGGCGGCCAATGAACGGGACTGGAACACGCCGGCGAGCATGACTTTGTTTTCGCGGCAAGCGTTGATCATCGCGTCGCAGCGTTCGAGCGTCACATCGAGCGGCTTTTCGCAGATCACATGTTTGCCGTGATTGGCCGCCGCGACTGCCGGTTCCATGTGCGTGCCGGACGGGGTCGCGATCGTGACGACATCCACGCCTTTGGCGCTGAGGAACTCTTCGATCTTGCCGGTGAAAACGGGGACGCCGAAATCTTTGCTGAACTTCTCGGCTCGTGAAACCGCGATGGGTTCGTACGCGGCGGCCAGGTAGCCACCCTCCATCGCCTGGATCGCCTTCGCGTGAAACTCCGCGATCGTGCCGATGCCAATGATGCCAAAACCGCGTCCGCCGGCTGCAGCCATGAATTTCCCCTCCGCTGCGTTGTGTATATCGTTCGCAGCAAAGCGCCCCATTCTGTAGAAGCTTGTGCAGAATGCAAGAGGATGGTGCACGATGACTTATCAAATTTTCGATCTATATCTTTTTTATGTGTGCGTGGGACGCTTTTGCGACACTAACGATGAAGTCCAGAAGTCCAGAAGTCCAGAAGTCGAGGAGTCGAAGGATCGTTGCAGAGCTTCGTTCATCACAAGCCTCCGACTCTGGACTTCTGGACTCTCGACTTCTAGACTGCTGAGTGCGCGCTCTGGCAAAGGCTGGAGGTGGATTATGAAAGTTCCGTTGAGTCTGCTGCTGTGCGCACCGTTACTCGCGCTGGCCGCGGAGTCCGACACGCCGGTCAAGCCCGGCGGTGAATGGCAGAAAATTGAAACCAAACTTGTGCCCATCGCGCAGCCGCGACAAATTCTCTCGCCGGGCTTATTCGATCATGAGCTGCTGAAAGTTGTCACTCTGCCAAAAGACGGCACGCCGGCCGATCTGGGACTGCCGCACGCCGGCAAAGACAAGAACGGCAAGGAATATCCGGCGCTGACGGCCCGGATCGCGCAGCACTTCGTCTGGGTTGATTTCAATGGCGACGGCCGCGCGTCCGCCGACGAAACCCGCTCCGTGGAAGCGGATGGCTACACGGATGTCTTCTCCTGCACGCTGCACTATGAAGACGGCACCGCTGCGCCTTACAGCTTCCGGCTGAAGTCACTTGGAGACGATAAATACGCGGTTCAGCGCGCCTGCGCGCGCGTCGCGGAAGTGAACGGCCAGAAACTCGTCCTGCTCGACGAAAACGGCAACGGCAAGTACAACGAGGCCGATAAGGACGCATTGATCGCGGGCGACGCGCCGGTCGCCTTTGTCGGCAAGTACGTGCAGCTTGGAAACAAGTTTTTTGAACTGCTCGTGCACGAAGCCGGCACGCTGATCGAAGTCCGTCCGGTGCCCGAACAGAACTTTCCTCTTGGCTACGTCGATATTTTCGAAAAACACAAAGCGCCGCAGAAAGCCGAGAACCTGCACACGCACATGATCATCATCAGCGGCGCGGAGGGTTCGTTTGCGTTCGACGAGCGCCGCCGCAAGATCAAAGTTCCCGCGGGGGCGTATGACATCACCTTTGGCCTGTTCGAACGCGCCAAAGAAATCGTTTACATGAAGAAAGGCGAGAAGACGACTTTCACCGTTGAAGGCGAGAAGACCGCGGCGCCGGCGTGGGGCGCTGACGTCGAAGCGCGGTTTACGGTCAAGGCGGGGCCGAAGCCGGTAGCCAAGCCGGAGCCCAAGGCGAACCCGGAAAAGGCGGTGGACGAGAACTTCATCATTGTCAGTCCGCCGACGTTCGTTGGCGCGGGAAGCGAACAGTATTTTCCGGAGAACTACAAGATCATTCCGGTCACTGCCGCGATCGCGCAAGTCATGGCCGACGCCAAAATGCGAGCCGATCGCAGCATCCCCGTTGGATCGCACCGCTACGATGTGCTGCCCAACGGCGATCTGGCGCCGACCACATTCAAGCCGGCCCGCAATTACAATGACGAGTACGAAATTACGGTGGACTACAATTCCGGCATTCTGGGCAGCGTGAACACGAAGCAGCGGTTTCGCTTTACGTACAGGAAGCCGGTGAAGTGAGAGCGAAAAGTCGAAGAGTCGAGAAGTCGAGGAGTCTAGAAGTCGGCGGATTGTGAGGTTGGACGCAAAACATGTCGAATATGCAGTCGTTAACCGGGCTGATCGCAGCCACCTGTGCTCCGTTGAAGGACGATGGGGCGCTGGCAGTTGATCGAACCGGAAAGATCGTCGAACAGCTTCTGCGCGAAGGGGTGTCGGGCCTGTACGTGAACGGGACGACCGGCGAAGGGCTTTCACTGACGGGTGCGGAACGGCGGGCGATTGCCGAAGCGTACGTCTCCGCGGCCGCGGGGCGGGTTCCCGTGCTGGTGCAGGTTGGACACAACAGCTTGCGCGAATCGCGCGAACTGGCGGCTCACGCGCAGAAGATCGGGGCCGCGGGCGTGTCGATGATGGCGCCGAGCTACATTAAACCGGATTCCGCGCGCACGATGGTCGATTGCCTTGCCGAGGTGGCGGTGGGCGCGCCGGAGTTGCCGATTTATTACTATCACATTCCGCACCTGACGGGCGTCACGCTGGACGTTCCGGAGATTTTGCGGTTAGCGGCCGAGAAGATTCTCAGTTTTGCGGGAATGAAGTTTACCTCGCCTGCGCTGCACGAATTTCAGAGTTGTTTGGAATTTGGGAGAGCACGCTTGAGTTCGCGCCAAAAAAACGGTGCGAACACAAGCGTGCCACACGGCGCGAACACAAACGTGCCACCGCTCAATTGTCTTTGGGGCGTGGACGAGATGCTGCTGAGCGCGTGGAACATTGGCGCGCGGGGGGCGGTCGGCAGCACATACAATTTCGCAGCGCCGCTTTACCGCCGCATGCTGGATGCGCTTGCACGGGGCGATATGGACGAAGCGCGCAAACGGCAAGCTCAGGCCGTGCTGATGCTGCGCGTGCTGAACCGCTACCGCGGCCTGGCCGCCTTCAAAGTCGTGATGCAGTTCATCGGCCTGGACTGCGGCCCGGCGCGGTTGCCGCTGCGGACGCTCGACAAATCGGAACGCGACGCGCTTCGCCGCGAGTTGCAGGAGATTGGGTTTTTCGAGTGGGCGCGGCCGTGAGTTTGGTGCCACTGGCACGCGCTACTGCTTTTCGCGGCGCTTGCCAGTGCCGGCAGACGCCTGCCAAGGTCTCGTCTTTCTGGGAGAGCTTACGTATGTTCGGATGGCTTTTTGGAGAAAAGCGTAAGAAGCCGAAGTGGACGGTCCACCTGGAAGGCGCCGCCCAGACAAACGTGGAGACGGCTGCGGCTTGGACGGTGTATGGTGGCATCAAGACGATGGTTCGAGACGGCAGTTTTGCGAAGCAGTTTCCTGAGGGATGTGGACGAACGTCTCCATTTGACGAGGAATATTTTGCTCGGGACGCAATGGCTGAGTTTTGGGGCACACAGCCTCTTACGAAGCAAGCATCCGACGCGTACCTCCAGTGGCTCGTCAATGTCCGAAATGAAGGGTTAATTCAAGAATACGTCTGGCAATTCCTGCGTGAGCAGGACTGGCCTCAGCCTAGCGGGTTGAATCTTGAGCGTTGGGAGAAGTGGTTGCTAGCGAATCGTTTTACTGAAAATAAGGCGTTAACGCTGGCTTTCATCACACGCGAAGGCGCCAGCGCTTCTCGCACGTCGTGAACTAGAGTTCTTGAACTCTGCGTTTAACGGAAAGCGCTGAGCCCCAATGTCGCTCAATGGCGTGGAGCGTTTAAGGATATGAAGTGAGTTCAGCGCTCACGGTTTCGCCATCGGGTCGATGTACTTCGTTGTCCTCGCGCCGTTCTGAATTACGCTTGCTGCAGTTGTCGATGGCGATACAGCCGCCGCGCCAGCGCGATTTGTCCGGCGTGCCAGATTTCGTGACGCAGGCATGATGCCAGGAATTCGGCGAGGGTCTTGGCGCCGTGTCCACACGCGCCCGCCAAGTCGGCTTCGGTCAGCTTAGCAACTTCTGCGCGCAAGGCGTCATGGCTGCCGTGCAGCGCGTCAATGGTCTGCTGCAGCGACATGACGGGCGGCTGAGGAGGATCGGCGATTTCTTTCTGCGGCCGCAACCGAATCACGTTCGCGTAATGCAAGTTGCACCAGTGGATATGGACAAGCTGCCCGAGGATGCTGCCGGGCGGTGGCATATTGGCTTCGCGCTCCTCCGCCGCGTAACAGGGCCCTTGGAAGGTCGCTTCGTCGGGCGTGACGTCCTTCAGCACTGATTGCAACGACTCCCAGTTGTGATTCCAGTTACGATCGAATTGCATGAGTAGAAGCGCGATGGCGTTCATTGGTTCTCCAGGGTCACTAAGAGCGAAGGGGGCACAAGCGGCCGCTTACTCCGGCAACCGGTACAATGTTACTCGCCCGTTGCTCATGCCCGCCACGCATTTTCCATCGGGCGAGCGAATGAAGGCCGTATCGATCGGGCCTGTCCGCACGCCGCTGGCGGAGTGGCTTCCAATGCCGGGGTATGCCGCCATGCTCGGTGCTTCAACATTGACCAACGCCAAGCGATCGTAACCGCGACCGTGGATGCCGTAGTGCGCGTAGAACCCGCAGCGCACGATCAGCCATTTGCCGCATTGAGCGACGGCCTCGATGGAGTCGTTCACCAGCACCTTGCCCGAGTCCATCTGCATGCGCGACTTGGGATAATCGGCGACCGCGGTTGCGTACAGATCGCGGAACGCGCCGGTCGCGTCGATCTGAATTTCCTTTCCGCCCGTGCTGAGCTGGATCGTTAACTGCTTTTTTCCCAGAAGCTTGGGCACGTCTTCGACAGGCACGTACTGCTTGCGCTGTTTGGCTGCATCGGCGTCAAGATCCGTGAGATTGAGCTTTACGCCCACTGGCGCAGCGGAGCGCTCTTTGCGCAGCGCTTCCAAGTCCGGAAAATGCTTCGCGGCGAGCACCTTCTTTTCCTTCATGCTCCAGGCTACCGCCGTTTTGGAACTCAGATCCTCCTCGGGGCCGAACTGCGCGATGTAGACAACTTCCAGATTATTGTCAGCCGCGAAGACTCCGATCGACCAGCGGAAATAGTCCGCATTGACCGGCTGCTGCTTGAACAGCGGGACGAACCCAAGCGACTCCACCTTCCCGGTCTTCGTGTCAGCGGCGCGCAGTTCGCTGCCCTGCGCGGGGTCTCTGGGAAGGACGGCATAGACAAAGTGCTGGCCGTCGAACGTGAACGCGCCGCCTGTGTAGGCCATCTCTCCGAGCTCGATTGGCGGCGGAATAGGCGCGTCCTTGTCGGATGCTGCATGCGCGACCAGCGCCAGAAGTAACGCAAAGAGGGTGAAGCGGTAAGCAAACATGATTTTGGTTTCCTCCGTGGGCATTTAGACGCACTGCTCTATGAAAGGTTTCGGGAATTCTGCGTCTGGCGTTTGGGCACGGTTGTCAAAGAGTGAATCCGAATCTGGCAGCGCCGGCTGGTGGCAGTAAACTCAGCCGTCTTTTAGCGCGAGGCCAACACGTGGCGACGCCAAAGTACTTCAAAGATCCCCAGCCCGGCGTCATGAGTGCGCTGGTGGAGAGAACGCACGCTGACATTTTGGACTGGTGCGCCGGACGACATTGGCCGCTGCGAGCTCTGCTGCTGTCGTGGCTGGCGTATGTGGGCGTAAGGCAATTTTGGGATCCGATGTACGCCGGACAGAATCTTTTTGCTGCGATCAACCTGGGCATTCACGAAGGCGGGCATCTGCTGACAGGCGGAATGGGCAAGTTCATCTGCGCTGCAGCCGGAAGTTTTCTGCAATGCGCGGTGCCGGTGATCTCGGTTTTCGTTTTCTTGAAGCAGCGCGATTATTTCGGGATCAGCGTCTGCTTTGGCTGGCTGAGCATCAACTTCGTAAGCGTCGGAGTCTACATGGCGGATGCTCAGAAAATGGCGCTTCCGCTGGTGACGGTCGGAGGCGGTTCTGGACATATTGAGGAGATCCACGATTGGCACTTCCTCTTCGGCCGGATGGGTCTATTGAATATGTGCGAAGAGATCGGCGGCCTGACGCGCTTTCTGGGTCACGTCTCCATGCTCGCGTGTATGATCGCCGGGGGGTGGTTGCTGTGGAAGATGGCAACCCTGCCCAAGCCGAAACGCAAGCCATCACTGTGACTGAAGCACTGCTCCTCGCGCGTCAGTTCGCAAGAGCAGAGGCGCTGACCAACTTCGCGTAGACCGGTACCAAGAACACGGCGGAATAATCGACGCCGGGAGTGTCGGCGTGAATCTCCAGTTCCCAGTAGCGCGCGTTTTCCAGCGTTGTGATTTTGGTTCCGAGCGGCGGTTGATCGGGCAATTGCAGCGAGATTGGCAGCGTGACGACGCTTTCCTGCACGCCGGCCTGTTCGATGGGGAGCTCCTGTCTGTAGATCTCGCGGAATTCGGTCTTCGAATCGCCGTCGGAATCGCGCGTCTTGAACTCCTCGACGCAGCACAGGTTGATGTTGATCCGGCTGAAGGCGCCAATGGGGCGTTCAGTGGTCCATTCAAGATCCATCGTCTCGCCCAGAAAGAACGGGAATTTACCGAAGCGGATCTTGCTGCTGCCGTATTTGAACGCTTGAATCAGGTGATAGCCGGCGAGGCCGAAGAGGAATAGGACGATGCAATCGAAGATGCCGACGACGATGGCCGGGAAGACGAATTTCCACGCGCCTTCGCTGACGATCAGCCAGTTGAACGGCACCATGAAGGCCGCAAACGCCAGCCCGCCGATAATGAGATTGCTGGTTTTCTTCGCCGGACTGTCGATTGCGCCTTGAACATCCCAGTCGTAATCGAGCATCCACGGCTGGTTGGGGTACTTTTCCGCGAGACTCTTGCGCTGATAATGTTGGTACACGCTGCGCAAGGCGCCGAAGGCCATCAGCACGCCGACGCCAAAGAAGATTCCGCCGAACATGAACTTAAAGGGCCAGGGAAATTCGGTCTTGTCGAAGCGCGGAACGATCCACAGAACGGCAGCTCCGACGCCCGCGAATGGCAGGCTGAAGACGAACAGAAAGAGCGAGCCCCAGAGGGAACTCGGGCCGCGGCCGCGGGAGGAACGACCTCGGACGGGACTGCGATTTTGTTTTTCCATGCGGCTCCCCCAACTATCGTCAGCACTTGACCGGCGCAAAAGCTAACATGATCAGGCGTCGCGCGGGAGTACAAACGGCGGCAAAGTTTGTAACCGCCGATTTTGCCTTGCAGGCATCGGTGGCATTCTTAAGCTCCACACGTTGGTAAACGTCGCGCTTCAAGGTGCACGGCCGGGGGAGGCTGCGCACTTTCACGCCAAACACAGGATCAAAAGCACAATGGCCAAGAAAACGATCTATCTGATTGCCAATGGCGACCTGCGGCTCACAGCCAATCAGAAGTGCTGGGCTGAACAGGCCGCGATGGAAGAGAAACTCGTCGCCGCCATTCAAAAAGAAGGCTACAAGGTCGTGCGCGGGCACCCGTACGATGCCGCCAAGAAGCACGGCTTTATCGACAGCCAGAAGTACGGCATCGAAGTTTTCCGCAGCATCCCCAAAGACGTCCCGATCATCGTCGCCGAAGTCGTCTGGCAATACAGCCAGCACGTTCTGCCGGGACTTTACGCGCATCAAGGCCCGATCCTGACGATCGCCAACTGGAGCGGCACCTGGCCGGGCCTCGTGGGCATGCTGAACCTCAATGGCAGCCTGACCGCGATGGGCGTGCAGTACAGCACGCTGTGGAGCGAAGAGTTTACTGACGAGTTCTTCCTGAAGGGCCTGCGCGCGTGGCTGACGAAGGGCTATGTGAAGCACAACACTTCGCACGTGAAATCGTATGCGAAGGCGGACGTGCCTGCCGGTCCGGCGAAGATCGGGACCAAGTTCGCGCAGCAGCTCCGCGAGAGCCAGATGATCATGGGCATTTTCGACGAGGGCTGCATGGGCATGTACAACGCCATCATCCCCGATCATCTGCTCAACAAGACCGGCGTGTTTAAGGAACGTTTAAGCCAGTCGGCGCTCTACGCCAAGATGCTGACGGTGAAGGATGAAGAAGCGCTCAAAGTTTATGATTGGCTGTTGAAGGAAGGCGTGACGTTCAAGTTCGGCACGAACGAAGAGACCGAACTGACGGAATCGCAGGTGCTCGCTCAGTGCAAGATGTACATCGCGGCTGTGCGCATCGCGGACGAATTCGGCTGTTCCTGCATCGGCATTCAGTATCAGCAGGGCTTGAAGGACCTCGCGCCGGCGTCCGATCTGGTCGAAGGCATGCTCAATAATGTGAAGCGTCCGCCGGTTTATCACGAGACCACGGGCCAGGAACTGTTCGCGGGCGAAGCGCTGCCGCACTTCAACGAAGTGGACGAGTGCATCGGCCTGGACGCGATCGTGACGTACAATCTCTGGCGCGAATTGGATCTGCCGCCGGAAAGCACGCTGCACGACGTCCGCTGGGGCCGCCAGTACAAAGGCAACGGGCTCGACGCGTACGTCTGGGTGTTCCTCATTTCGGGCGGGGCTCCGCCGGCGCATTTCATTGGCGGGTACAAGGGCACTGTCAGCGAGCGCCAGCCGCCGATGTACTTCCGCCTGGGCGGCGGGACGATGAAGGGTGTGAGCCGGCCGGGATGGATCGTGTGGAGCCGCGTGTTTGTCGAAGACATGAAGCTGAAGTACGACACGGGCATCGGCGAAGTTGTGAAGCTGCCGGAGCAGGAGACCGAAGAGCGCCTGAAGCTGACGACGCCGCAGTGGCCGATCATGCACACGGTTTTGCCGGGCATTTCTCGCGATCAGTTCATGGCTCGCCACAAGGCCAACCACATCCTGGTCGTCTACGGCAACGACAAGGCTTCCGCGAAGAAAGCCATGTACGCGAAGGCCGCGGCGATGAAGGAGCTGGGGATGGAAGTGGCGATCTGCGGGGAAGTGTAAGCGATCAACCGCAAAGACGCGAAGACGCAAAGAACTGGTTTATGGTTCAGAGTTCGTGGTTCTTGGTTTAGGGGTTGCGGCGGGTTGGGTTCTCGATGCCGACGATTTCGACGTTCTATGGCATTGTCATCCGGCTTTACTTTGCCCCGGGCGAACACAACCCGCCGCATTTCCACGTGTATTACAATGAGTTCAAAGCGATCGTCGATATTCGCACAGGTGAGATTTCAGAGGGTGACTTGCCTAAGCGACAGAGGAAGCTGGTATTGGCTTGGGCGGAGTTGCATCAGGACGAATTGATGGCAAACTGGAATCGGGTGATGAATGGACAGTATCCATTCACGATCCAGCCCCTGCAGTGAGGTGTTCCATGTACCCAGCCGTCATTCGAGTGGCGCCACTGGCAGATTTCACGCTGGCAATAGGCTTCGACAACGGCCAGGAAGGTACCCTGGATATGAAGCCGTACCTTGGCTTCGGAGCCTTCGCGAAACTCAGGAACTGCGAACTTTTTAAGCAGGTGCGCATCGCGTTCGACACCATCGAATGGGATTGCGGAGTTGATCTGGACCCGGAGTTTGTCAGCAAGAAGTGCAAGTTCACCGCGACAGCAAAGTCAACCTGACATAACGCCCTGCGTCCTGCGCCTTGGCGTCGCTGTTTCTAACAGAGAGGGGGATCGATGAGCACTCACCATTACCTGGCTTGCGATTTGGGCGCTGAGAGCGGGCGCGTGATTTTGGGCACGCTGGCGGATGGGAAGGTCTCCATCGAGGAGATTCATCGTTTTCCGACAGGGGCCAGCACGATATTGGGCTCCATGCGCTGGGATGTGTTGCGCATCTTTGATGAACTGAAGACGGGCTTGCGCAAGGCCGCTCAGCGTAACTTGCCGATCGCCAGCGTCAGCACGGACTCCTGGGGCGTGGACTACGTGCTGCTCGCGGGCAAGGAGCCGATGCTCGGCCTGCCGTATCATTACCGCGATGCGCGGCTTGACGGCGGTCTGGAGCGCGCGTTCAAGAAAGTTCCCGCTGAGACGATCTTCGATGAGACGGGCATCCAGTTCATGCAGATCAATACGATTTATCAGTTGATCGCGGATTTGGAGCAGCGGCCGGAGTTGCTCAAGCTGGCCGAACAGTTCCTGACGATCGGCGACTACTTCAACTTCCTGTTCTCGGGCGTGCGCAAAGTCGAAGTCTCGCTGGCCAGCACGACGCAGGCATACAATCCACGCACGCGCTCGTGGTCGAAGAAGCTGATCAAGAACTTCAAGTTGCCGGCGAAGATTTTCCCGGAGATTGTTGCGTCGGGAACGAAGCTGGGTGCCGTTTTGCCGGCCATCGCGGCCGAGACGGGATTGCCGGCGGAAGTACAGGTCGTCGCGAGTTGTTCGCACGACACCGGCGCGGCCGTGGCGGCGGTTCCGGCCGAGGGAGGGCAGGATTGGGCGTACTTGAGTTCCGGGACGTGGTCGCTGCTGGGCGTGGAAAGCGCCGAAGCCATCATCAATGAGAAGAGCCGGCAGTATAATTTCACCAATGAAATCGGCGTCGGACACAGCGTGCGGTTTCTGAAGAACATCATTGGGTTGTGGGTGCTGCAGGAATGCCGCCGTGCGTGGGAGAAGGCGGGGCAGACGTACGATTACGCGCAGCTCGCTGGGCTGGCGGAGAAAGCGCCGGCGTTGCAGCGGTTCATCAATCCGGCGGCGGCGCGCTTCTACAAGCCGGACGACATGCCGAAGAAAATTGCTGACTACTGCCGCGAAACCGGCCAGAAGCCGCCGGAAGGCGTGGGCGAGACGGTGCGCTGTGTGCTGGAAAGCCTTGCGTTGCTCTACGACAAGACGTTGAAGGAATTCGCGGATGCGACCGGGCGCACGTTCTCGCGCCTGCACATTGTTGGCGGCGGCTGCAAGAACACGCTGCTGAACCAGCTCAGCGCCAACGCGACGCAAATTCCCGTGCATGCCGGACCGGTGGAAGGCACGGCCATCGGCAACATTTTGATTCAGGCGCTGGGGCTCGGCCATCTTTCGTCGCTGGATGAGCTGCGCAAAGTCGTGCGCGATTCGTTCCCGGTCACGGTCTATCAGCCGCAGGACGCCGCGGCGTGGCATCAGGCGAAGGAGCGGTTCCAGTCGCTCACGCTGAACACGTAGAACGGCAGGGTTCAGGGCTCGGGATCCAGGGTTCAGCGGCGGATTGTTGAACCACGAACTCTGAACCATGAACCGTTCTTTGAGTCTTCGCGTCTTTGCGGTTCAAAGGGCCTTTCCTTGCGCATCGCTCAAATCACTGATCTTCACGCGCGGCACGCGATGCCGGGGATGTCCAATTTTCCGCGGCGGCGCAGCCGGGAAATGTTCGCGCTGCTTCCGCGGGCGCTGGCGGAAATCAAGCGGCGCGGCGTCGATTTTCTAGCGCTCACGGGCGATCTGCTGGACGTGCCCGACTACATTCTCAAGCACGACGACTATTACGACTGGCAGCCGCGGCTGTGGTACGCGGAAGCGGAGGCTGACTATCGCGCGCTGAAGCAGATGCTCGACGGCTGCGGCGTTCCTTACATGGTGTTGCCGGGAAATCATGATTTGGAAGCGGCGTTCTGGCGAGTGTTCGGGCGGGCAGAGATGCCCGTCCTACCGGCGGAGAGGGGCGAGCGAACCGAGCAGACCCCCTCACCCCTAACCCCTCTCCCTCGCGGGGGAGAGGGGGACCGGAGCGCGGCAGGATGGCTCCCCCTACCGCACGTGACGGAGTGCGGCGGATACCAGATCGCCCGGATTTGCGACCGCGAAGGCAAACGCAATGTGCCGCGGCGGCTGGATCGCGAGCGCAAGCTTTGGACGGATTTGCTGGGGCTGACGGCAACGGGCGCGGCGTTGGCGAGCGGCGAGAAAAGCGTTTTCGGATCGTTGCCGCAGATTCATCTTCAGCATTATGTCATCACGCCGGAACTCAATCAGGGCTATCCGCACACGTATCTCGAACACGAGCAGATTCGCACGTGGAATGTGCGCAGCGGGAATGTGCGGCTTTGTTTGTCGGGGCACTATCATCCCGGGACAGATTTGCTTCGCGAGGCGAACTGCTGGTTCTCCACCGGGCCGGCCTTCTGCGAATTTCCGCACCCAATACGCATTTACGACGTGGATGAGCACGGCGTGAAGATGGAGACCGTGTCGCTCCTCCAGCAGCCTATTCAGCAGGGAAAGCGCGCGGTGTTTCTGGACCGGGATGGCGTGTTGAGCGTTCTGCCGGCGTATCGCGGCGGGCCGGAGGAGATGGCGCTCATCCCCGGTTCGGCCGATGCGGTGCGGAAACTTCACGAGGCTGGATTCGTAACGCCGGTGATCACGATGCAGGCGTGCATCGGGCGGGGCTTCGTGACGGAGACGACGGTGCGCGGAGTGAACGATCGGATGTGCCGTTTGTTGGCGGAGCAAGGCGGAATCGATGCGCAGCCGGATGCGATTTATTACAGCATCGGCGCGAAGGAACCGTGCCATCCGTGCTACGCCGATTTGTCGGACGCCAAGCCTGAACCGGTCCACGTTCAGCGCGCGATCAATGACTTGGGCCTGAAGCTGGAAGGCTCGTACATGATCGGCGACCGGCCGGGCGATCTGGAACTGGCTCGGCGAGCGGGGCTGATTCCGATTCTGGTGCGCACGGGCTACGGAGCGAAGACGGAGAGCGAACTGCGGGCGGCCGGCGCGGCGATGCCGAGGGTGATTGATGATCTGAGGCAGGCGGCGGGAGCGATTTTGGATTCTTGATTTTGGATTTTGGATTGAGCGCAAACTCACGATTGAACCGCAAAGACGCAAAGGCGCGAAGAAAAACAAGTTCTTGGTTTTGGGTTTTCTGTAACGAGCAGGGGCGGTGACGGAATAACGCGAGCGGCGGAGATGGAGTTCTCGCATCGGTCCAAACGAAAAGGCGCAGAACGACACCCTTGACGGCGCAAGCTGCGGCGCGGCCTTCATTAACAATCCGGCGGCTTTCCGTATTTCGCCGCTCCCTTACGGTCGCGGTTCTGAAGCGAGCGGCACTCGGCCGGTTTACACCATCGCGGCAACAGGTATCATGAAGCGGGAGGTACTGAACGTGAGCACACTGGACGACCAGATTGAGGAGTTTTTGAGCGCGCGGCATTTCGCTGTGGCGGGGGCCAGCGACAATCCGGAGAAGTATGGGCATAAATGTTTTGCGGCGCTGCAGAACAGTGGGCGGAATGTCTACCCGATTCACCCGGTCGCGCAGACGGTTCTCGGTCAGGCGGCGTTTACGAGTTTGTCTGCGATTCCGCAGCCGGTGGAATCGCTGTCCATTGTCACGTCGCCGGCGGTGACTGAGAAACTCGTTGATGAAGCGATTGCGGCCGGCGTGAAGAATATTTGGATGCAGCCGGGCGCGGAGAGTCCCGCAGCCGTCGAGAAGGCCACGCAGGCGGGGTTGAACGTCATTTCCGGCGGGCCGTGCCTCTTGGTAACATTGGCGACGCGGAAGAAATGAAAGACGTCATTTGTTTGTCATTGGTCATTGGTCATTAACGGCAAAGAGCAAGACGCAATGACTAATGACTAATGACTAATGACCTTTCCATATTCTCTGTGTCCTCTGTGGCAAAAAAGGATTTCATGATGACGGACTTGTCTGCGGAAATGCGAACTCTGGCCAAGGCGGCGCGGGAGGCGGCGCGGGCGCTTCTGACGGCGGCGACGCAGCAGAAGAACGCGGCGCTGGAGTATGCGATTCAGGAACTCAATAAGCAGCGGCCGGCGATTGAGGCGGCGAATGCGGAAGACATCGCGCGGGGCAAAGAAAAAGGGCTGGCGGCGCCGATGCTGGACCGGCTGCGGCTGGATGCGCGCGTGATCGAACGGCTTTCGGCGGGCGTGCAGCAAGTGATCGAATTGCCTGACCCGGTCGGGCAGGAAATCAGCCGTTCGGTGCGGCCGAACGGTCTGCTGCTGCGGCGTGTGCGAGTGCCGATCGGCGCGATCCTGATCATTTTCGAATCGCGGCCGAACGTGACGGTCGAAGCGGCGTCGCTGTGCTTGAAGAGCGGCAACGCGTGCATTCTGCGCGGCGGCAGCGAAGCGATTTCGAGCAATCGGGCGCTGGCGAAAGTGCTGCGGGGCGCTCTGGAAAAAGCCGGGTTGCCGGCGGCGGCGATCAGCGTTGTCGAAACCACGGACCGCGCGGCGCTGAACGAACTGTTGAAGCTCGAAGGGCTGATCGACCTCGTGATTCCGCGCGGCGGCGAGAGTCTGATCCGCATGGTCGCGGAGAATTCGCGCATCCCGACGATCAAGCACTACAAGGGGATCTGTCACGTTTACGTCGATGAAGATGCGGACCTGGAATTGGCGAAGCTCATCACGGTGAATTCGAAGTTGCAGCGCGTGTCGGTCTGCAATGCGGCGGAGACGCTGCTGGTCAACCGGAAGGTCGCGCAGCGTTTTCTGCCGGAGATGGCGAAGCTATTGGTCGAAAAGAACTGCGAGCTGCGTGTGTGTCTCGAGACGCAGAAGATTCTTTCCGGCGCGGGCGTGAGCGGTCCGACGATCAAGGCTGCGGACGAGAAGACTTTCGACAACGAGTATCTGGATCGCATCATTTCCGTGCGCGTTGTGGATTCGCTCGAAGCGGCGGCCGACCACATTGAAAAGCATGGGTCGCGGCACACCGAGACGATCATCACGCGCGATCCCGAGCGCGGCCACCGCTTCCAGCTCATGGTCGATAGCGCGTGCGTGTTCGTGAACGCTTCGACGCGCCTGAACGACGGGTTTGAATTTGGACTGGGCGCGGAGATTGGGATTTCCACCGACAAGCTGCACGCGCGCGGGCCGATGGGGCTTGAGGAATTGACGACGTACAAGTGGCTGGGGGATGGGGCGGGGCAGTTGAGGACGTAGACGGAGGCTCTTAGCTCTTGGCTCTTGGCCGCGCAAGCGAGTTCGGGATGTCGCCGTGAAGAGCGAAGAGCCGGTTAGCTACTTCATCACTTCGACTTTTTTGGCTTTGGCGGACTCGACTTTTTTCTTGATGTCCTCGGGCTGAAGGGCTTTCAGCGCCTTTTGGATGCCTTCGAACATTTCGTGGAAGCCGAAATTGTGGGTTTCTTTGGCGGCGTCGTCGTTGCTCCAGCCTTGTACGACGATCCGGTAGGCGGCGACCATCATTCCGGTGCGATCGGCGCCGTGCTGGCAGTGGACGAAGACGGGCTGATTTTTCGGGTCCTGCACGACTTTCAAGAACGCGACGACGTCCTCTTCTTCGGCGTGCCAGGCTTTGCAGTTCAGGTGGACGTATTGCAGGCCGCTGCCTTCGAGTTTGTCGCGGTCGCTGTGGAACGAGCGCAGGTTCACGATGGTCTTGATGCCCATTTCTTTCAGCTTCGCGAAGCCGGCTGCATCCGGCTGAGCGCCGCGGTACAGCGCGTCCGAGATTTTCGCGAAGTTGCTCAGGCCGGGGATATCGTTGCTGGGTTTGAGCAGTTCGCGCGCGGGCGGTTCGGCGGCGGCGGACGTGAAGGCGAGCAGCAACGGGACGATGATCAGGTTTCGGTTCAGCACCGCGCGAGTCTCCTTAATTTGGCGGACATTATAGCGCGGAGCGTTCTTCATGGCAGGGGAACTACGCACGTGGACTGGCGGGCGAACGCCCCCTCACCCCTAGCCCCGGGCTAAAGATCATCTGCGTTCATCTGCGGCTGCCGTGAATCCGCAATCCGCATTCCGCAATCTGCAATCCGCAATCGTTTCACTCCGCCGGCTGATACGATTGGCTCATCGGCGCGGGTTTCGCGGCGCCTTCAGGCGACTTGGCGTACGTCTTCGCGTTCCATACGGCGTCGTTTTGCTTGTAGGCGTTCGCATTGCCGATGTAGTCGCGCTTGTCCTCCTTAAGCTTCTCCGCATTCTTGACCAGATCGACGGCTTTCTGCGCATCGGCTGTGCCCGAATAAACCGGCGTCTTCTTTGCCAATGCCTGCCGCTGCGCCAGGTCGGCTTCCATGGCGACCGTGTTCACCAGCGTCTGGCGATAAAGGCCAAGAATCTTTGGGTGCGCAAAGCTGCGAATTTCGCGGATTTTCCCATCCACCGCGTAAGCCAGACCCAGCGGCGGCGGATTCTTCTTCGACAGTTCATCGAACGCGCTGTTAATTGTTTTCTGAATTCGCTCGCGCCGCGCCAGCGCATCTTTGTCCGTTTCATCAACCGTGGCCATGAGCGTTCCGGTGGACGGTGACTTCTGCGCAACGGCATTTTCCTGGGCGACTTTGTTCCAGACTTCGCCCTGGTTCTGTTTGTACTGCCCGCTGCCGCGGACGCTTTTGTTGGCCAGCATCTGCTGGGCTTCGAACTGGCCGGCGGTGGCTTTGCCTTCGCGTTGAGAAGTCCAGCGGCCGTGTTCGACGCAAAATGCTCCGACCGGCACGGTCTGCTTCGGCGGAATGATGAAGTCCTGCGCGATCTGGCGGTCCTGCTTGCCGCCCTTGACCAGCGTGCCGGCGAGCACAAAAATGGGGATCTCGCCTTTGTTGTCGATGACCAGTTCGTTCACTTGCCCATCAACTTCGCCCTGCCGGACCAGCACCTGCCCCTGCTGGCCTGCGTCGTTCCCGACCTCGACCTGCACCGCTTGCTGCTGGCGCGTCTGGTCTTGCTGCGGCGCGACCTGCTGTTCAAGCTGAGCTTGCGCTTGGGCCTGAGCAGTCTGCGGCTGGGCTGGCGGCTGCGCAGTCTGCGGCCGGGCTGGCGGCTGCGCAGTCTGCGGCCGGTTGGGTTGATTCCGCGTCTGTTCGCGCGCTTGGCGCTGCTGACCCGCGGCCCCGTCGGCCGTGGCGCCTTTTTCGCGGACGGCGGCCACGCCGCGTTCCTGTGCTTGAGCCAGCGTCAGGAACTCGCCAACGTCCTCTTGGGGTTTTTTCGAATAGACAGGCCAGACCGTCACGTTTTCCGCCACGATCGGCTTGCCCAGATAAAGTTCGTCGCTCAGTTGCACGGTCGATCCCGCCGCTGGCGCGGGCGCTTGATCGGCACCCGGCTGCTTGTCGTCCGAGCATGAAACCAGCATGCCCAACGCGAGCAGCGCAAAGAAGATCGCGGACGGGTGTTTCTTGGTTTGGTGTAGAGAGTTCATAGTTCCCTCCTTGGAATCATCAACTCGACATCTTAATAGTCGCACGAATTCGCGGCACGGTTGTAACGAAATTGTAAAATCCGCTGCGTTGTCCACCTTGACCGCGCGGCCCGCTGAACGGATGATCTGCGCTCATGATGAAGAACTTCTTTTCTCACCGCAGAGACGCTGAGGCGCAGAGGAAGAAGGGTTCGGGGTTCGAGGTTCAGGGTTCAGTGAACGCCTTTACCCTAGACCCTGAACCCCGAACCCTGAACCCTGCTGTCCTTTGCGCGCTCGCCTGCTGCCTCTTGTTTTCATTGTCGGTCGCGTGGTCGGCCGATGACAAGCTAACGTGGTCCGAAGATTTCGCCGCTGAGCTGAAAGCCGCAAGCGCGGATGGCCAGCCGGTGCTCGTCCTGCTGCGTCATCCGGCGGATATCGGCTCGCTCGACGCCGGGCATTGGCTGCGCGAAAACTCTCTGGCGAAGGTTCTCGATAAAGTGCATCGCGTGATGCTCGCGCCCGGCGCACTGGCGCCGCAGGAATTGAAAGCCGCTCCGCGCGCGGGACTGGCGCTGCTCTCGCCCAAAGGAGAGTTGCTCAGCGTTGAGGAAATTCCGCCGCTGCGTGCGGAGTTGGAACCTGCGCTGAAGCGGCTGCTGGCCACTCGCGCCAGCCCGAGCCCGTCTTCCGCGGAAGTGAAACCCGACCCGGACGAGAACCCGGGGCATAGCCGCCGGGTCGCGCTCGAACGCCAGATGAAAGGCTTTCCCGACGATCTGAAGGAGCAGCTTCGCGAACTTCTGAAGAGCACGCAGGCGGCGATGAAGGACGACAAGAAAGCCGAGCAGCGCGCGGCCGGCTTGGTGAAGGATCTCCTGGCGCGAACAATGACGCGCCAGCAGTGCCTGTGCGCTGCGGGGCCGCTCGGCTTCGCGATCATGGAACTGGACTTGTCGGAGCAACGTCTGCCGCTCGCGAAGAAGATACTAAAGGAGGCGCCGGTCGGCCGCGTGGCTGCCGACGCATTTCTCGATCTGGCGGAAAACGCTCTGGCCAGCGGTGCGCGTGAGGAAGCGCAGCGTTTCTGGAAAGAGGCCGAGAAAGCCGCAGGCGATGGCGAAAGCCCCACGCTTTTCCGCGCCGCTCGCACGATGCGCGCGCTGGCCGATGGCAAAGGCCCGAACGAATCGAGGTGGGCCGAACGGCAAGTGCTGGATGTGGTGGTGCTCGTGCGCGACCTGCCTAGTTTTGCCAAAGCCATTGCGCGCTGGGACGAGAAGACGTTTTTTCCCGTGTTGTTTGAAGAGGACTTGTATGCGCCGCGTTTCATCGCCGCCTTCAAGCCCGCGCAGGTTGTAGTGGTGCCGGCCTCCGTGCCGGCCGTAGCCGGGCCCGGCACGGAGGCCTGCGCTACCACTCTTACCGAAGCCCAGATCCGCAGCACGCTTCTCGCAAGCTGGCAAAATCCGGACGATTCGCGCAAAGAACCTCCGTTGGTCCACAACGACGACGAACTGCGCGTGCGGCTGAAGGCGATCGGCGCCGAGCCGCTCGGTGTGGTGGTGGGCGACGGTTTGAGCGGCGAAACGGCCGGCGGATTGGCGCTGGCGGCCGGGCGCTTTCAGGGCTTCGAATTCCTGCCGCTCCCGAGAATGGGCAGCGGCGACAGTGAACGGCCCGCAAAACCGTCGGACACGCTGTCTCGCGATGCGGCGCGGGCGATGATGCTGGATTGCGCGCGCCGTTTGGAGCGCTGGGGATTGTCGCGCGAGGACACCTGGGCATATCTCACGCTCGCCGCGCCATACCCGTTCCGCTATCGCGGCGACGATGACGGCTACAAGTTCGGCAACACGTATGCGCTGGATGATCTGCTGGGCCGCGGGGAAGATTCCGCGCGCATCGCCGTCACGGGCCGGTTGCTCGGCGATCAAGCCCGCAGCGCGTACCAGGCGATGTGCTCGCTGTTCTTGCAGCCGCAGTCGGCGTTGCTCTTCAACACGTACGGCCTGAATCCACGTTCCATCTGGGGCGCGTACCGGATGGATTTCTCGGAAGCCGCGCTGAAAGATCGCCTGACGATCACGCATTTGAAAGGCAACGATGCGAGCATCGCCACGTTCCGCCAGCAGGTCTTTCCGTGGAACAAGTTCGGCCTGATCACGATCAACTCGTCGGGTGGCGCGACGGACTGGTCCGTGGGCGGAGGGGGCGGAACGGCGGACGATTTTCCGGTCGGTGTGCCCTGCGCGATTCACGTCACGCATTCCGGTTCGGCCGCCGATCCGTACAACTCGGATACGCTCGCCGGCCGAGCCATCTGGGGCGGCGCGTTCTGGTATTTCGGCTCGGTGGCCGAGCCCTTCCTCACCGCCTTCCAACCGCCCAGCTATTACGGCCCGCTGCTCGCTCAAGGCGCGCCGCTTGCCGCCACGTTTCGCAAGCGCAGCGGAGAGTATTTCAGTTGGCCGTGGCGATTGATGATCGTGGGCGACCCGCAATTTGGGCTGCGAAGAACGGCGGCGGAGCGGAAGGCGTATCATTTGCGGAGTGGAGATAAGGTCGTTGCCGCCGATAAAGCCCCATTCGGGTTCGTTCCGGTTATGGAGTATTCCCTTCTGATCCATCCAGCGAGCGCCTTGGAACACTGGGGCAAAACAGACGAGGAGCTGCGAAAGATATACGCCGCTCGCATCTATGCGCGGCAAGCAGCCAGTTCGCTTCTTGATCGCGCCCTTCGTATGGGAGACGAACGCGCGATGCTCAGGTACATGGAAGATTTCCTCAGCACCGGCCCGTCTGCCAACGCGACCGAGCGCTGGCTCGACAAGCTGCGCTCCATTCCGGACAAGAAGACCAATACGGCCGACCTTGTCCAATGGCTGCAAGCGCGCGCCGACGACGAGAAACTCGGCACGCTGCGCGGCACATTTCGCCGCTATCTGTGCGCCGTGCAGCTTCGAGCGGTGACGAGCAAAGAGAAATGGAGCGCCGATGACAAAGCCGAAGCGCTCAAGGCCATTGCGGCGGCCGTGCAGGCCAGAATCGACGCGCAGCAGCTTCTGAAACTGTATGACGAGTTTGCGGCGGCGTGCTGTGGAAAACTTCCAGGCGCGACGGCCGATTCTGTTGCCACGGACGTCAAAGCGCTGTTTGCAGCCGATTCAGGTGACGCCAAGCGGCTGGAGGCGATGTTCAAGGAACTGGCCAAACGGAAGAAATGAAAGACTCACCGCAGAGACGCAGAGAACGGAGAGCAACGAATTGGGCAAGACAAGTTCGCGAGATGTTTCCGTTGACCTGACATCGTTAGCGACTGAGCGCCCCAATCCACGGAGCGCGGGATTGGACAGACTGCCGCTGGGCAAACTGCTGCGCGTCATCAATCGCGAAGACGCGATGGTTTCGCGCGCGGTCAGTCGGGCCTTGCCGCAGATCGAGAAGACGGTGCTTGCCGTCAGCGAACGTCTGGCAAAAGGCGGTCGCCTTTTTTACATCGGCGCGGGGACCAGCGGCCGGCTGGGCTGTCTAGACGCCAGCGAAATGCCGCCAACCTATGGGGTACCGCGTACGCTCGTGCAGGGAATCATGGCTGGCGGCTTTTCGGCGCTGACGCGCAGCAAGGAAGGCGCGGAAGATGACGGGCCAGCGGGCGTGACGGATATTGCGCGGCGCAAGATCAGCGCGGGCGATGCAGTGATTGGCCTGTCGGTCTCGGGTCGCGCGCGGTATGTGCAACAGGCTCTGCTGGAGGCTCGGCGTCGCGGAGCGTTCACGGCGTGCATTACCTGCAACGAGAACAGTCCGCTCGTGGGGCAGGCTGTCCAGCCTGCCAAGTGCAAGCAGGCTAGACAGCCTGCTCCACGGTACGCCGAAATCGCGATCGTGGCGCTGACCGGGCCGGAAGTCGTGACCGGTTCGACGCGCATGAAAGCCGGCACGGCGCAAAAAATGATTCTCAACATGATTTCGACGGCGACGATGGTGCGCCTCGGCCGCGTGAAGGGCAACCGCATGGTCGATCTGCAGATCAAGTGCGACAAGCTGCGCGAACGCGCGCGAAACCTGATCATGGAGGAAACAGGGGCGGATGCGGCGGTTGCTCTAAAGGCGCTGGAGAAAAGCGGGGGATCGGTGCGCAAGGCCGTGGCGGCGATAGTAGACAGTCGGTAGCGGCAGTAAGCAGGAGCAAAGAACCGAAGGGGATGCCATGAGAATCACGTTGTTGCTGAGTGCTGGGCTGATGGTGCTGCCGCTGGCTTTGGCTGCGGCCGAAGGCGGCGCGCTGGACTGGCTCGACAAATACAACGTGGTCTGGGACAGCCCCAGCGAGAACGCGCTGGGTTCGATGCCTCTGGGCAACGGGGAGATCGGGCTGAACGCGTGGGCCGAAAAGGACGGCAGCGTACAGTTCATTATCAGCCGCACCGACGCCTGGGACGACAACGCGCGTCTGGTGAAAGTCGGCAAGGTGCGTGTGCAGCTTGACCCGAATCCGTTCGTCGAAGGCAAGCCTTTCAAGCAGACGCTCTCTTTGCGCGACGCGACGCTGAAGATTGAGGCGGGCGAGGGCGACGCGAAGACGGCGGTGCAGCTTTGGGCAGATGCAAACAATCCAGTGGTTCATGTTACCTTCGAAAGCGGAACGCCTGTTGAGGCCACCGCCAGCATTGAACTGTGGCGTACAAAGCAGCAGGAATATGCGGAATTGCAGTGCAGCGACATCATGACCAACGCGCCGGCAGCGCAGAAGAAGCCGACGATCATTGAGCCGGATGTTGTGCTGAAAGATCAGAAGGACCGAATCGACTGGTATCACCACAATGCAAAATCGTTTGGGCCACAGATTCTCGCCGAAATCCAGGGCCTCACCGATTTCAAGCAGCAGGATCCGCTGCTGAACCGAACGTTCGGCGGAGTCATCACGGCCGCGAAAGGCGAACGGCTCGATGATCTGCGGCTGCGTTCCGCCAAAGGAACCCACCACAGTTTCGACGTTTTCGTGGTTGCGAAATATCCGTCCACGCCTGAGCAGTGGCTCAGCGAAATGGACGAGACGATCCGCAAGGTAGAAGCGACCGAATTCAAGACGCGCCGCTCTGCGCACGAGACCTGGTGGAACCAGTTCTGGAATCGCAGTTTTATCCGCGCCACGTCGAGCGAAGACGCCAAGTCGGCGTCGATCGTTCCGGCGAACAATCACCCTGTTAAAGCGGGCATGGATCAAAGCGGCGTCACGCGCTTCGAAGGCGAACTGGGCCGCATCAGCGTCTTTGCCCGAGCATTGAGCGACAAAGACATCGCGGCGCTCGCTGAACAGAGCCACGAGAAGACCATCGCGAACATTCCCGGCCAGCTTCACTCCGGCAACGACGTCGGGATCGGCGCGATCACGGGTTCCAACGACTGGGACTTTGCGCCGGGACTGACGGTCGAGGCTTGGCTGAAGCCGGAGAAACTTTCTGCCGGCGGCGGGCGCATCGCGGACAAAATTACGATCGGCGGCTCAGACGGTTTTCTGCTCGACACGCATCCAGGCAACAGCCTGCGTTTCATCTGCGGAAGCACGCAACTGAACATCAAGGATGCGTTGCCAGCCGGAACGTGGACGCATGTTGCGGCGACGGCTGATCCCAAAACCGGCAGCTTCCGGATTTACGTGAACGGCAAGCAGGCGGCCGCGGGCGGTGGACAGGCAGCGATTGGCGACGAAGCGGTCTACGTCAGCCAGATGTACCACTTGCAGCGCTTCATCGCGGCGTGTTCGGGGCGCGGGAACTATCCGATCAAGTTCAATGGTTCGATCTTCACGATGCCGCCCGATCCCAAGCACGATCCGGATTATCGCCGCTGGGGTCCGGGCTACTGGTGGCAGAACACGCGGCTGCCGTACTACAGCATGGCGATGGCCGGCGATTACGAAATGATGCAGCCGCTCTTCAAAATGTATGCGGGCGAAGTGCTGGAGATGTGCAAGTACCGCACGAAGCTGTATTGCGGCCACGATGGCGCGTACTTCCCGGAGTGCATTTACTTTTGGGGCCCGATGTTCAGCGAGACGTATGGCTGGACGCCCTGGAACAAGCGCGGCGACGACAAGATTCAGGCCAGCGGCTGGCACAAGTGGGAATGGGTTGGCGCGCTGGAACTGTGCTGGCTGATGCTCGACTATTATGAGCACACGCTCGACAGGGAATTCCTGACGAAAACGGCTATTCCGACGATCCACGAAGTGCTGACGTTCTTCGAACAGCACTACAAAACGAACGAGCAAGGCAAACTGGTCATGCATCCGGCTCAGGCGCTGGAAACGTGGTGGGCCTGCACGAACGCGATGCCAGAGGTCGCCGGTTGTCTCGCCGTGACTGAGCGAGCATTGACGATCGGAGCAGACTCAGTGCCTGCGGCTGAGCGAACGCTATGGCAGCGGCTGCACGACAAGATGCCCGCGATTCCGACGCGCGAGATCAACGGCAAGAAGGCGCTCGCGCCGGCGGAGAAGTTCGACAAGAAATCGAACTGCGAAAATCCGGAACTGTACGCGGTTTTCCCCTTCCGGCTCTTTGCGCTGAACCGGCCCAACGTGGAGTGGGGCATCGAAGCTCTGCACAACCGCGGCGACAAGGGCCACAGCGGCTGGCGGCAGGACGACATGTTCATGGCGTACCTGGGCTTGACTGACGAAGCGAAAGGCAATCTGGTCGCGCGGGCTCGAAGTCACGACCCGTCGTGCCGCTTCCCTGCGTTCTGGGGACCGAATTACGATTGGACGCCCGATCAGGATCACGGCAGCAATCTGCTGACGACGTACCAGGTGATGCTGATGCAGACCGATGGCAAGAAGATCATCTTGTTGCCAGCATGGCCGGCAACATGGGATGCGGAATTCAGGCTGCGAGCACCGTTCCAGACGGTTGTGGAAGGAAAAGTGCGCGGCGGGAAGGTCATCGATCTGCAAGTGACGCCGAAGGAACGCGAGAAGGACGTCGAAGTTCGAGGCGCGGAGAAGAAGTAGCTGCTACAGCTACTTCTTCTCTGGCGGCGGGCTGACGGCTGCTCGGGCGCTGCGGATATTCATGCACCAGCGGCCGTCGGACTGTTTCTCGAACTGCAGGCTGCGTTCACCTTCAGGCGTGGTCATCTTATAACGCGCCCATTTTACGTCTTGGTCTTCTCCTTCGGTGAGCGCGCCGGCGGAGAGCATTTTCTGCATCATCTCGCGCTGCAGCTTGATGCGTTCGGTGTGCCGGTCGTCTGCGTTGTAGATCGATGCGGCCAGAAGGCTGCCATGTTTCTTGACGATTCGTTCGCGGTCGGCGGGGGTGATCAACCAACTGATCCAGTATTCGAAGTCGCGCGCTTCGAGCACCTTGATCAGCGATTGCATCGCGGCTTTCGGCGTGTCTTGTGGATATTTTTCTGTGTTGAGTTTCGGCGTATCTTCCGCGAGCACTGTTGAGCAGAAGAAGGCAGCCAACCCGCCGAGCACCAGGCGTGTGAGCAGAGTATGCATGGGCGAGCCCTCCGTTCGATCGGTGCGAACAGCAGCGGGCAAGATGCCCGCACTACGGACAACGGGCAGGCCGGATGCCTGCGTTACGGCGCAAACAGCTCCCGCGCATTTTCCCCCAGAATAAGGCTCTGCTGCGCGTCGTCCAGTGTGCCTAGCTCCTGCAGCCACTTTCTAGCGTCGAAAATGGGCTGGCTCCAGCGCCTTCCGGAGGCGAAGAGCACCTTACTAGCGCCGATTTCGCCCATCGCGAAGTGCATGGCTTCGGATGCGGCGCGCGCTGTCCACAGGCCTTGATCGAGCAGCAAGCCTCGCGTCGTGACCCAAATGTTGCTCTGTTCGGCCAGCCGCACGTGCGCCTGCCAGCCGCCTTGTGGACCGTGGATGAAGGCATCGATCAGCATAGGCGTTTGAGGGAATCGACCCGAGAGGTAACGAACCGGCTGCGCCGCCACCGTTCCGGGCGGCAAAAGGAAATGCAGCCACTGATGAGCGGTCCCCAGGGACTGCATCAGCGGCCACCAGTCGGCCGGTGGGCGCCTGAGGGCATCCAAGAGGGGCTGCCCGGCGAGTTCCAGATCAATTACCGCAGGATGGCTGGCGGGAAAACGGGAGTCCTCCGCGCCAACCAGATGCGCCAGCGGCTGAGCGTGCAGCCAACGCTTTTCCGGATAGGCTGTCAGGAGTTGCTGGCGCGCTTGACCGGCATCAGGTCCGTGTGAAATTGCACCGTCGAGCTGCTGCAACTCCGGTGAAGGCGCGTTGGTGTCTGACATAAGATGCGCGTCAAAGCTCATTAATGCTATTTTAGCCGCAAACGCTTTGTGAGGGAATCGCCTTAATTCATGCAGCAGAACCGTGTTTGGATGCTTCTATTGAAGAGGCATCTTTGCCGACTGAAAGGGATACTATGAACCGAAATCACTCGCTCTTGACCCTCTGTTTTGTGGCGCTGTGCTGGCTGGGTGCGGATTGCGTTTACGCCGGACAACATGGCGGCAAGGGCGGCGGGGGTGGAGGCGGGGGCGGCGGCGGCAAGAATAGCGGTGGTGGTGGCGGCGGCGGTGGTGGTGGCGGCGGGAAGAAACGAGTTGACGATAATACGACTGCAAACGATTTCCTCTGGCACTCCTCGATCGAGGATGCCGGTCAACACGCCGCGAAGGAGCACGTGCCGGTGATGGCAGTCATTCGGCGCACAACCAATCCGGACGACCAGAAGCTTGTGGAGAAACTTACTTCCTGGCCGCAGGCGATCGAATTGAGCAAGGAAGCGATGGCTGCGGCGAAAGTCAACGCGGACGGTCCACAAGGAAAGGAACTGACCACAAGGCTGAAGCTGAAGACGCTGCCGGCGATTGCATGGCTGGATGAATACGGCAACGCTGTCCTCGGACAAACCATTCCAGATTCTGTCACTCCCATTGCTAGCACGGTTGCCAACTGGAAGAACACGCTAAGCAACATTGAGCGCTTCTTCAAAGACCACACCAGCCGCGGCGAGAAGATGCTGGCTCAGGGAAAACTGCGCGAAGGATACATCGAGTTTTCGATGGCTGCGCCATTCAAAGGTCCGGAACCCGAACGCGCCAAGACGGGGCAAAAGAATGTAAAAGACCGCTGGCATCAGCTCGCGGAAATGGCCAGCGGCATGCCGGCAGAGTCTCACACGCGCACGGCCGTCGCGAAGGGCTTGCGCAAAGATACGCTCGGATTGGACTGCGCGACGGCGGTCGAGCAGGACTTGCAGAAGGTGCTGAAGCCGGAAGCAACTGCCGACGCATCCGCCAAGGCTGAGGAGAAACCGGCAACGGCGGCAACACAGGCCGCTGCAGCGGCCACTGCCATGCCGGCTGTTGAGGACAAGCCGCTTTCGGAAGTCATCAATACGCGCGTTGCTGCCGCTGAAAGCACGGTGGAAGACTCCAGCCTGGATGTGCGCGCGCTGGGCACGCGCAGTGACGAGAAGTTCAAGGAGGCGCAGAAAACGCTGCAGGAAGGTCTGGCGGACTACAAGAAGGCGACTGCCGACAGCACGGAACGCGGCCCGGCTCGCAACGAGATGCTGCGCAACGCTCATACGAAATTCGAGCGCACGCTGCAATTGCTCGATCAGGCCACCAGTGGCAAGCCCGACGCGCAGCTTGAGAAGCTCATGGAAAAGACCTCCATGCTGATGTACGGCAGCCTGAAGTACCAGAGTTTGTAACTTAAGGTTCGGGGTTCAGGGTTCAGGGTTGCGCGAACCCCGAACCGTGGACCACAAACCTCGAACCGTTTGTGACCTCAAAACTGCCTTTTGAAAATCCTGCGGTGCGGGTAACGTGGACTGCGCTGGGGAATCTCCGTCTTGGGGCCCGTTGTGTCATATAGTTCTATCCTTCGCTGGCTGATCCCGCTCATCTCCTTTTGCGCTTCACAGCACGCTGGCGGAGCGGTCGTGTCGGACATCAAACTCAGCGCCGCCAGCGTTCAGCGCTACGAGAAATTCGAGGCCACCTTCCAGATTATGGGGATGAGCGCGGAGAACCCGTTCGACCCCGACGAAATCAACGTCACTGGAGTGATTCACACGCCGTCCGGCCGGCAAGTGGTGGTGCCCGCGTTCTATCACCAGGACTTTCTGCGCACACGCGACGGCGAGGGCGAGAAACTCACGCCCGTGGGGAAGCCGGCCTGGAAGATCAGATACGCGCCTGTCGAACATGGTGAGCACACGCTGACAGTCGAGGCGCGGATGCTGGGCCTTTATGCCGAGTCGGAAGCCGTTCCTTTTCGCTGCGCTGGGGGAAACAAGCATGGATTTCTCCGCGTCGGGGGAAATCGTCGCGCCTTCGAGTTCGACGACGGCACGCCATGGTTTGCGGTCGGCGAGAACCTCTGCTGGGGACGTTCGACCTTCGATTACGACCACTGGATAAAGTCGCTGTCCGCCAATGGCGGCAATTACGCGCGGTTGTGGCTTGGGCCATTTGATCTCTTCACGCTGGAGAAGGCGGGCAGTATCGGCCGGTACGATGCTGCAAACGCATGGCGGTTGGATTATGTGACCGATCTCGCCACGCGGCACGGCATCCAACTGCAATTCTGCCTTGAATCGTTCAACAGCCTGCGGGCCAGCGCGCCGAACGAATTCTGGCACAAATATCCATACAACGCGCTCAATGGCGGCCCGTGTGACAATCCGGAGGATTTCTTCCCAAGCCAGGAGGCTCGCAAGCTGTTTCGGAACCGGCTGCGGTATATCGTGGCGCGCTGGGGCTACAGCGCGCATGTCCTGGCGTGGGAATTCTGGAATGAAGTGGACATCATCGAGAAGTTTGTGCCGCATGAAGTGCGCCAGTGGCACATTGACATGGCCAAGTACCTGCGCGAGATAGATCCGAATCGTCACATGCTGACAACAAGTTTCGCCAGTTCCGACGGCGACTCGCGCATCGACAGCCTGCCCGAAATGGACTTCATGCAGACGCACCACTACGGCGCGGGCGATGTGGCGGCTGCATTGAGCGCCTTCTGCTTGAACAAGGCGCTGCGTTTTGGAAAACCACATCTGGTCGGCGAATTCGGCCTGGACGGCGGCGGAACGGGCGATCGAGCGGATCTCACCGGCCAGCATTTGAAAGAGGGCCTTTGGTCGAGCACGCTGTCCTTGTCAGCAGGCGGGGCCATGATCTGGTGGTGGGACAATTACGTTGAACCGAAGCAGCTCTATCATCATTTTGCGCCGCTCGCGAGGTTCGTGGCCGATGTGCCGTGGAACAAACGAGATCTTCGGCCGGTGGCGGCGGAGATCGTGTATGCGGAGCCGCAGGTGCGGCCGTTCGATTTCACCGTGGAAGGCACGCAAGGCGCCTGGCAGGAACACATCTCCAATACCCCGCAGGAACTGACCGTTCTGCGCGACGGAACCGTGGTGAACGGCGAGAACCTGAGCATGTATCTTCACGGCTACGGCAATCATCCAGCGTTTCACAACCCGGTGACGTTCGTGACAGAAAGCGATGAACCGTGGCTGCTGGGAGTTACGCTGGACGGCGTCAGCCCGTACGGGGGCGCGCGACTGCTGGCGTATCTGGATGACGAACTGGTTTATTGCTTTGAATTTCCCGGCCGTGCCGGCAGCAAGGACACGATTCATGAGTACGATGGCGTATACGTGGTGCCGGTTCCGGCGGGAAAACACCGCGTCTGGATCGAGAACGACGGTGGCGATTGGCTGCAATGCAAATACAGCTTCAACGGCTACGGCCGAAAGCAGATTCCGGCTCTGCGCACCTATGGCGTGCAGGACGACACGCAGGCGCTGCTCTGGTTGCAGAGCCAGTTTGCGCGTTACGATCCGAAGAACTTCGACCCGCCGCAGCGCGTGCAGCACTGCCAACTTGTCGTGCGCGGTCTGTGCGATAGCGCCTACAAAGTCGAATGGTGGGACACGGCAAAAGGGCCAGTCCATCCCGCCAAGCGAGCGCAGTCGCTCAACGGTGAATTGACGATTGCGGTGCCGACCGTGCTGACGGACATCGCGGTGAAGATCACGCGGGAGAGGTGAACGAGAGCTTCCTACCGCAGAGGACGCGGAGGACGCAGAGTTTTTTGCCTAAACAGATTTATTCGTCGCGCCTTACTGGAATCGCCGCAACGACCTTGTTGTTCACGCCAACCATGAAGCCGTCGGCGAAAACCAGATTCCCAAGCGGCCCCGTGGCCGCGTCCCACGCCAGGCTTCCGCGGCTTTGACCGCTGCGCGCGTCCACGATTTGCAGGCTGTCTTCGAAGGGCAGATAGAGCATTGAGGCGGCGAGAGCCGGCTGCGCGAGCAACCCGCGGCCCGCGGTTTTAGGCGTGAACTCCCACGCAGTTCGGCCGTCTTTCAGGGACAGGGCGTGAACCGTGCTGTCCACGGCGAGCAGATTGCCATCGCACACTCCTGCCACGAAACGGCTGTCGATCAGTTCGCGGTGCCAGCGCAACGTTCCGTTCTGGCGATCGAAGGCGACGATTCCCGGCGAGTCTTTGGGCGCAAGCACCACGACGTCACCGGCGATGACGGGCGATGACGGGCCGCGCGAAAGCATCTTCAGCATTCGCGGAAGAAATCGACCGACCTCCGAATTTCCTTTCTCGAGGCTTTCGGAGCGGAACTGCGGATAGCCGGCCAGCCAGATCAGTTCGCCCGTCTGCGCGTTCAACGCCGCCAGGCTGCCCAGGCCAGTTGGCGCGTACACGACTCCGCCGCTGGCCGTGGGCGGACCCAGTTGCATCACGGAGCGATACGTGGCGTACTGCTTGTTGTCGCGGCCGTAGACGCGTTCCACAACGCGGCCCATCGCGCCGGTGGCCAATTTGCGTTTCCAGCACAACGCGCCAGTCTCGGCATCCAGCGCCGCTACGCCATGGGTGTTTAACGACGGCTCTTCGTTGCCGGGCGGATTTTCCAGAAACACCGCGATCGCCAGGCCACCGGTGATCAGCGGGTCGCTGAGCCAGACCATGTCGCGAAGGGGCGCACTGGTCGCGGTATTCCAGAGCAGCGCGCCGGATGACTGAGCGTAGCAACGCAGCGCCGACTGGCTGCCTTCCAGAGTGCGAAGATAAAGGTGTCCGTCGCTGAGCGCCGGGCAACTGACGGGGAATCCGGTGAACAGAATGCCCGAGCGTTTCTCCGCCAGAAGGCTGCCCTTCGAGTCCCATGACTGCTGCCAGACACAACGTCCGCTCGACAGATCGAAGTTCTGGATTCCTTCGAGTGCGCTAACGAAAACGTGGTTGCCTGAAGCGATCGGGAACGACTGCAGATGCGCGAATTGGGTGTCTTCAGGCCAGAAGCTTCTCGCAGTCTGAGCGGAGGCGGAGCGCAAGGGTGTTTGTGTCCAGGCTCGCCCCAGGGAAGCGAGCCGGACGGCAGCGCTCGCGCGCTGAACCTTGTTCCGCAGCAGCGTGCGAAGCCGCTCACAAAAAGCTGCTCCGGTGATGTTCTGGCTGCCAAATGGGAACTCGCGCGCGGCAAAGTCAGTCGAGAGTTTTGCGATGGCGTCTTCCGCAGAGGAGGAGTCGCCACTCAACGCCGCTGCGCGAGCAAGCTTGGCTGCGAGCAGCGCTGCGCTGCCGGCAGGAAGGCGATATTCACGCTGAAGGCGTTTGTAGTCCTGCGCCGCTTCCGCCCATTGACCGCGATCGCTTTCCAGATCGCCGATGCGGCTGAGCGCACTGGCTGCGGCCGCAGTGCCGGGGAATTCCCACACGACCGATTCGAGCGCATGAACATCGGCAAGGGCTTTTGCCGTTTCGAGGCGCGCCGAAGCTTCCGTTTCCAGTTGTCGGCGCAAGGCCGCCAGCGCCTGCCCGCCGCTCGCGCCGGCCAGGGACCGCACGTACTGGCGCAAACCGACATGCAGCGGATAAAGCTCCGAATCGCTGACGCGAACGCACGAGCCCGGATACCGGTTGAGCGCGTCGAGCAGCGTGCGGATCGCGCTGTCGACATCGTTTGGGTCGCCGCTCATGATCTGCCGGCGCGCGCCGTCGATGAGCGCTTGAATGTCGTAAGGCTTTTCAACGTCCGCCTTGCCGAAGCGGAAATTCCGCGCAAAGGCCAGCCCGCGCTGAGCGAACTCCGCAACAAACTCGTTCTGCGAATATTCGCGCAACCCTCGTTCGTAGAAGGGGCGGCTGGCGTGCAGGGCGCAATAGTCTTCGCGCAAGCCGCCGCGGAAAATCAGCGCGTTGCCGACGCTCTCGTGCGGGCCGTACTTGTTCATGTAGTCGCGCATCAGCGCGTCGGCGCCGCTGGTGTCGGCCACCCGGAGCAACCCCTTGAACTGTTCGTCCACTTTCTTCCAGTTTTGCCAGATCTGATCCGAGGACTCGCGCTGAGCATTCTGCATGCGCTGCACGCCGGCCTCAGCTTCGGCCAGGTAGCCGGGATCGTCTTTGAGCACTGCTGCCGCCTGTTGGTAGGCGGCCAGCGCGTCGTCGCGATGGTTGGCGCGTTCGTGGCGGCGCGCGATTTCGAGCAGGGCTTCGGCGCCGCGCCAGCCGCGGGCTTCTTCGGGGTAGAGTTCGCGCAGGCGCGTGAGCAGTTCCGTGCGCCAGGCGATATCGTCGCGTTCGACGCGGCAGTAGAAGCCGAAGCCCTCGAAATGCTTGCGCTCGGCCCCGATTTTGACCTTCACGATGTTCTTGCCGGGCTTCAGCACGACGGGGATGGGCAGCAAACTGTCTTCTGACGGATTGACGGTCCGCTTGCGCGCTTTCAAGACGTCAAAGCCGATGTTGCGGCCGTTCAGATACACAACCGAGCGGCCGTTGCTGTCGAACCAGAGCAGCGCCGGGCCGCCGGACGGCCAGTCAATTTCGGCCTGGGCATAGACGAGCGCGTCCACGCGCACTCCGAGCGCCTCGGTCAAATCAACGTAGCAACTGTGGCCTGTTCCCGGATCGCCAGGGAGAAGGTCGGCATCCGGCGCGGGGCGCGTCCAGCGCCGGGTCTTCTGCGCCGTCCAGTCGTCGGTGTTGTCGGGCTCCAGCCCCTGGCGGCGTTCAAATTGCCGGAAGTGCTCGTCCGAAATCGGCCCGATCAACAGCCACGAATGCGGAATGCCGATGGCGGTCAGTTCATCAAGCGACTGCTGCCAGTTGTCGCGCGCTTCAAGCTTGGGCAACGTTTCCGGGAACTTCAGCGCCCTGCTTTCGTCTTCTGCCAAAACCGGAAGCGACAGCGCCGCAAGCGTGGCAAGCACAATCCAAAGGAACGGCGTCGCAAGGCGGACTTGCATAGTCGAATGTTCTACCATTGGAAGTGGGCGGTGTTGAAGCAATTTTCAGGTGGCACGCACGTGACTGGCGCGGCTTCTTGCGCCAGCCTCGTGCGTGCGGAACCGCGAGCCAATCGCACGCATGAGTCCGCGCAAAAGGACGCGCGGACACATGCGTGCCACCCTAGTCCGCGCAAACGGACGCGCGGACACATGCGTGCCACCTACGCTCGGTGCGCCCGGAATTTCTCGCGCAATTCCACGAATTGCGACATGCGCTTCGGGTCCGGAGCCGAGCCGCCGAAGGTTAGAAAGACTTTGAACGCCGCGTGGCCCGCGCGGTCGAAGAACTGAAAGCTGACTGTCGGCACGCCGTCCACGTGGCCCGGTTTCTCCACGGCGAAAACCGATCCGAGCTGGGCGTGGCGGATGTGCATGTCGATCGAGGGCGTCTGAACGTTGAAGAAAATGCCAGCCGTGCTGAATCCGCCAAACTGGCCGACCGCCTCCAGCGTCACGGCTGCATTGCTGCAGATGACGTGGACTTTCTGGAGGGCCGGAAACGAGCGGATCAGCTCCTCCCAGCGCGAGAGCTCCAGTTCGCACGAGCGCCCGTCCGGCAGCGCCCGCACGATCTCCGCTTCAGGCACACCTAGTTGGTGAGCCAGCAGCAGCGTCATGGCGAGCGGTTCTTTCTCCAGAGCAGAGCGCACGCGGGTGGCAAGGTCGGCAGCGGAATCGGCCATGATCTTCCTCCAGTATCAGAATAGAAGAACTTCAGTTGGCGGCACTGCCGCTGGCGGACTCATCCAGGCGCCGCGCGCCTTCCATCAGCAGGGCAGTGACGGGAGCTTTAACCGTATCTTCCATTTCAATATCGCGCTGCCCAAAGTCAAAGCCGCCGTCTTTCCACGCCAGCGCGTAGTAAATAGCCTCAGGTCCGTCGCGCAGTTCCGCCGCCGCGTTGCCGCCTTCCAGCACGGCTGAAAGCACGCGTCCTTTGCGCAGAAACAGCCGCGCATGTTCGTCGCCGTGAGTCAGCAGCAACTCTCCGGTCTTCTTTTCCATCTCCAGCATGATGAGCAGCGAGGAGAGCGCCAGATGTTCCAGCGAACCGTGGATCGCTCTGCGCCCGGCAGGCGCGGCCGGGGCCGCGGCGGCAGTGCGGGGCAAGCCAGCAGTGGCAGGCGGAACGGTGACCGCTTTTGCGATGGCCGTACTCGTGTCGCTGCCCAGCGCACTGCGGAACTCACTGAGATTCTGCCGGGCGGCGGCGAGCGCGACGTCGTAGGCGGCACTTTGCGGCGAGAGACGCAGCAAGCGTTCGAAATCGCCATCGCGAAGATACTGTTCCATTGCGCCCGCGGCTTTTTCGGCGACGGCGTCGGCCGTTCGGGAACCGTAGCCGAGGACAATCTGCGGCCGTGGAGACATGCGGCGCAGAATATCCGACAGCGGTTGCCGCGCGACCATCGGCACCGCAGTGGCGATATCCACGCTCGCACCGCCGGAAAAGATGTCGCGCCGAAAGAGCAGGGCGGGGGTGGGGCCGATCAGCGGGTCGAGAGCCGGAAGGAGTTCTTCCGCCCAAAGACAGTTGATGACGAAGATAGCCGGCTGCACGCCTTTCAAGCGCAAAGACGACAGGACGGAACGAACTTCTTCAACCGACGATCCAAATGGCAAAGGCGCAATCTTCCGGCGAAAACATGCCGCCATCATTTTGCGGCATATTTGCAGCGGCGCGGTTTCTTTGCTTTGCAGCAGTTCGACAAATACGGGTACGCCAGCCATGAAATTCTTGCGCCTTTGTCATTTGTGGCTAATTGACATGCCCTTTCGAGCGCGGGCACCAAGTGGCGCGCTCCGCCGATCAGTCGCGCTATACATTCTCAATCATGTCCCTGCCCAGCACATTCCTTGTTGCATTCTATGTGCCAAGCTCGCCACCAGCAAACCGGTGGCCCTGCAATCTGGTAAATTGCGACAGATTTCTGGCGTTGGAGAGGACTACTTGCGATCGGCAGGGATGGCCTTCAAGCGTTCATACTCCTCATCGCTGATTTCCTCGACCTTGATATTGTCGAAGTGGTACTGCGTCGGCGGCCAGTATGCGTACAGCATAATCCGCAGGTAGTGGACTTCCGCATAACCGTACTTCGGCTTGCCGGTTTCTTTGTCCTTGCCGGCCGGCCGCCGCGTGGGATGGAACGGCTGCTCAAAGTGCCGCCAGCCGTCGCCGGCCGCATAACAGCCGACCCAGGTGTCGAAGAGCTTTCTGTCGCGCTCCTTCTTCACCGGTTCCGCCGTTTTTCCCGCGGCCGCGTCTTCCTTTTCCTGTTCGAGTTCTTTCATCGATTTTTGATTTGTCAGGTCCAGCATGCCCCAGCCGCGCACCCACACTTTCGCGCCGCCGCCCGGTCCCATGTAATCGAAGCTGATCTTGTACGCCTGCTTCGGCTTGCATTTGAACTTCTCCGAGTAGAACGACACGCCGTACGTTCCGCCAATCGCTTCGTAGCCATCCTTCGACAGCGCCGCCTTGCTCGGTGGAGGTGGGACGTCAACGCCTTGCGCGACACAATCGCGCATCTGCTGCTGGCGTTTGCGAGCCTGCTCTTCGGTGATCTGCGTGTCGAGCATGATGCACTTGCCCGGATGGCCGCCACCCGCCCAGGTGATGCAAAAATTGTCCGGATGAGCCCAGCCCTTCGGGTGCGGCAGAGCGCCTTTTTCCGGCGCGCCTGCTTCGTCCAGACTGCCGTTGATGAGCGTCTCGTTGATCGGCCCCTCTGGCATCTCCGGATACCAGTGCGCATCGTCCTTCTTCTCGGCCGGCTTCCAACCTTGGGACGCAAACGCAGAACTCGCCAAGGCAGTTAGGACGATCAAGACGAAAGCGGAATGCGGAATGATGAATGCGGAATGATGAATGCGGCTGATTCCTGTGGCGTCCTTCGATAGCACGCTTGCGGCTTCATCCTTATTCATCATTCATCATTCCTCATTCATCATTTTGGCGCGCAATCCAGGAGGATTGCGTTACTTATTGTCCGGCTCAACCAAGGCTTTGTAGTACGCTTCCATCAAATCCTGGTACCCCGCCGGCGCTTCCGTGTGCATGCCGGTGATGATCTTGTTCCGGACATGCTTGGGCAAATCGCGGCTGCGCTCGCGGTTCACTTCACCTTGGAAGCCAACCACCTTCTGCGCTTCCTTCAAGTTGTCGATCACCGATGCGTGCGCCTGCTTCAGGTCGAAGCCCTTGCCCGCCTTCAGATTGTCTTCGATCAGCTTCATGCGGCGAACCGCTTCCTCGCAATCGCTCGCGGGCAGGTGATACGCCTTCAGTTGCGTCGTGACCTTCTCCGCCTTCTGCCGAATGTCCGCCTGTTGATCTTTCAGCCGCTCCATCTTCTCCTTCGTCTGCGGCGGAGGCTGGCCGCGCAGACCGCCGGCCGCAGAGCCCGCGCCCTTGCCGCCGCCAGTCGAGCCGCCCTGCGGATCCTTGCTTGTGTCCTTCACCTGTCCTTCTTCGTACGGATCCTGCGTGCTGCGCGTGGGCGTCTGCTGGCCGCCTTTGCCTTGAGCGGTATCCTCGACGAACTGCCCGGTGCTCTTGCCGGAACGTCCTTCGCCCGACCGGCCGCCCACTTCCTGCTGGTTGGGCAACTGGTTTCCGGTCACGCCCTTCGCCGACATGTTGCTGATCGGCCCGTCGCCGGCATCCCAGCCGGCGCCCTTATCCATGCTGTCCATCCAGCTTGAAGACGTATCCTGGACGTCGTCAGTCATCTTTTCTTCTTCGTCCACCAGATCGCCGATGATGTCCTCGAGCTCCTTCGGCAGATCCGCCAGCGGCACATCGAACTCGCCCTTCGGCTCTTCCATGCTCCACTTGATGTTGTCCCGCTTGTCGGGCAGCCACTTCTCCAGGTTCGTTTCGATCTGCTTGGCCAGTTCCAGACCGCCTTGCTCGGCGCGCACAGCGATTTCACTGTTCTTGGCCACCAACGCTTCGGCAGCCTTCTGGATTTCCTGGTACGCTTCGTTGAACTCTTCCGACATCTTCGAACTCGAGAAGTCCTGGTTCGGAACTTTGGACAGATCCTGCCCTACTTCCTTGAAGAACTTCGCGAACTCCGTCTCTGTCTTCGCCAGGTCGCCCAGATTTTTCTTATCCTCTTCGGTCAAATCATCGGGGTTCTTCTTTTCCAGCTCCTCAGTGGCCTTGATGACCTTCTTCTGCTCCTCGATGAACTTGCCGACTTTATCGTGGGCTTCTTCCAGTTTGTCGCGCAACCGCTGGCTGTCCTGGTCGTCCTTCAGATCGGCGTTCTCTTGCTTCTTGTTCTTGTCGGCTAGAGCCACCGAGCCCAGCAGCGCCGTCAGCCGATTGATGATCTCCGTCTGCATGCTCTCTTCGGCTTGCAGAAGCGGCAGCGCCTTGTCCTTGTTCTTCAGCACATCCGCCGAGACCGCCAAGTTTGTAATCGCCTTGGTCATCGTCTCGCGGCTCAGCGCGTCCAGCTCCTTGAGCATCTTGTTCGGATTCTTCGGGTCTTCCTTTTTGTTGCCCTTCAGATCGGTCACCAGCTTGTCGGTATTCTTCTGAATATTCACCTGCGCCTCACGGATCGCCGCCAGCGCTTTGTCCAACGCCAGGTTCTCGGTGTAGGTCTTGGCCGTGATCGTTTTGCCGCGAGCTTTCGTCTGTTGCTCGATCAAGTCTTGAATGCGCGTGAACACCGACGCCAGCGGACTGCCCGCCGGCAGCGCCATCTGTTCCGGGGTCAGCACGCGAATGATCAGCGCTCCGGAACGGACCGTGCGCTTGCCCACCGGGCAATGGTCGGTCACTTCCGCGTAAACGACGTACGTCCCGCCGACGGGGTAGGCTGCGGGCGTCAAAGCCAGCGGATACAGTTCGTTGACGCTCTTGGGGCCGGGGATCGGGAAGTTCCAGCTCTTGATCTCCTTGGTGTCCGATTTTGCGGAGGTCTCCGGACTATCCACGTTGCTCATGCCCTTCTCGATAACCAGCTTCACCGACTTCAAACCAAAGTCGTCCTGAGCTTTCAGGGCCAGCGGCACCGTCGCGCCAGGCACAACCGCGATGTTGAGCGATGAGTTCTCAAATCCGGCGCTCGGCAGCGCGTCCGCGCGCACGGCGATCTGCCCCTGGAACGCCTCCGGTGCGTCGATGCCTTCCTTCGACGTCAGGCTCAGCTTGTACGCGCCTTCTTTCTCAATCGCGAAGCTTCCGCCCCAGTAGCCTTCCTTGCTGCCCTTCAGTTCGAGCCTGGTATTGGGCAAGGCCAGGATGGCGGACTTCAGCGGCATCGTGGGCTTGAAGTCAAACGACGCGCGCGAACCAATCAAGGCGTGGATCAGGCCGCTAGCCGACGGCTCGCGCGTCACCTGAAGGCCCGTATACGTCGGCGGTATGATCTCGAGATTCACATCGCCCTGCACTGCCGGCCGTTCCCGCACGGACACCTGGCACGGGGACGACTCGCCGTCGCCGCAAACAAGATAGAACGAGAACGTTTTCGAGACGTTGGGGAACTCATATAGGAAACCTTGGGCCATTCGCCCTTTGCCTTCCAGCATCGTCGCCGACGTTAGGTCACCGGCCTCCTTCATCAACGTGGGATTCAAACTCGCCGAGCGCGCCATGGGAATGCGATGGCTCTCGCCGTCAACCCGGGCGACCAGGACCACGTCTTCCGACGCGTGTTTATGATCGACTATCGCCAGGCCTTCGACCGACAGACGATCGCCGCCGAAAATCTCGATCTTGCCGCTGGGGCTGGAGTACACGCGGATGTTGGAGATCGGCGGCACGCCGCCCATGGGTCTAGCCAGGCGCAGCAGAGCGTTCTTGGCGTGGTTGGGCAGCAGTCCGACATACGCCGCCGAAAGCAGCGCCGCAACGATGGCCGCTCCAGCCAGCCGTTTGAGCTTCTGCTTGTCCCAGAGCTTCTGAATGCTGAAATGTTGAGCTCGCGTCGCCGCGTGCTCTACGATGGATTGCGCCATTCCCTGCGAAAACGGCGCATCCGGATCGTTCATTTTATCGCTAAGCTGCACTGCATTGATCATCAGGTTTTCGTGCTGGCGAAGCTTGCGTTCCAAATACACGGCCGCCGCCTGATCGTTGATCTTCCAGAACATCGGCCGCAGCAGCCAGCAGAACAATGACGCCAGAGCGCCGAGTACCAGAGCGATCCCCAGCACCAGGCGCAGTTCACTCGGCAGGCGAAATAGATTGTCCGCGCCGCAGATTGCCAGCGCGCCAATCAGCACCGCGCCAACCCAAATGAAGGAACGCGAAAGCGTTTCGGAGGTCCGCCAGATCCGCCGCGTGCGGTTAAGCTGCGACTGGATCACATCCAGCGATGGGGCCGTCGGCATTTCGCTCATCGTGGCCTTCCCCTCTCACCGTCTCTGTGCCACGGGCAGCCTCTGTTTGCCGTTGGCTGCCCGTGCCCCGTTTTGAGGCGTGGATATCGAGTCTAGGGAATAATGGCGGCTTCCTCATCGAAAGCCGCACCCTATACCCTGAACCCCGAACCCCGAACCCCGAACCCTATTTGTTCACCAGCGCTGGCACATTCGCATCCGCCGGTTCCAGCTTCAGTTCCTTCGTCTCCAGCGTCACCGGAATCGCGCCGAACTTCTGGATCAACCGGATCTCGCGTCGCACTCCGCCGGCTGGTTCCATGTAGCGGAACAGGTTGTTTCTGGCGCTGGTGTTGATGACCCATTCGGTCTGCCGCATGTGCCAGTTCCAGATGTCCAACCGGTTCACCTTCTTGCCCTTCAGTCCTTCTTCGTCGTACATCTCTTTGTTGCGAGCCTGGAAGACCAGCACTTTCGCGAAACTGCGGTCGCCCTTGACCGCCAAAGCCCGGATCTCATCGAAGAAATCGCGGATGGTCTTGCAGTGCTTGTCGATGTTCTCCAAATCCCCCGCTTCGATCGGCCGCGCCTCCTCGGCAGGCGTGGGCCCCATGTCCGACATGCCGACATAGATTCCCTTATCTGTAAGGACGGAAACATCATAGACATCGTCAGGAAGATTCTCGATTTTAAATGTGCCTTTTGCGGCATCGACCGTGCCCTCAAACGCCCGGCCCCGTTTGATCCCGTACGCCGCGCATTGCTCAGGTGCACCCAACGCCACCACGGTCCCCAAAATCTTGCCGCTGGTGACCGACCCGGTGATCTTGGAGCCGTCGTCGAATACGATCGAACTCACATAGGCGATGTCCTTCATGGTCTGTCCGACCTCGCCTTTGTACTGGTACCTCAGGAAGAACTTCTTGTTATCGAAGTCCATCGGGTTCTCGCGGCTTTGAGCCCTGATGTAAACCGGACAGGCCGCCAGATGCCCTTTGACGATCTGCCCCGACTTAAGCGTCGTCACAGACTTGAGTTCCACCACCGGGTATTCGCCCGGCAGGTATTCCTTCAGGTCGCTGCCGGGGTTCGGGAACCGCCATGGCTTCTCCATCGACGATTTCTTGATGCTGAAGACAATGCTGGCGATCTCGCTCTGGTTGACCTTCAGATAGCGTCCGTCCGCTGCGTCTTCGCCTTCGTAAACCTTTGCCTCCGCATTGTTAAACCAAACGTCCCCCTTAAACTCCATCCCGTCCGACGTCTTCACCGCCCCCGGCCGGCGCTCCACCGCGCTCGCCGAATCCATCAGAAGGGCGAACAGTGCCAACCACGCCATTCGATAGTTCATGTTCAAGCCCTCACGTCCTTGAGCCCTGTAAAAAAGTGCACCGTGCGTCGTAGGACATTTTGCTAAATTGTGCGTCCTTTGTTTTGTCCAGAACTGCACGTGTGGTGTTCCGTTCACTTCAGCCGACCCTGACCCCAGACCCCTGGACCCTGAACCCTGCCGTTCTCTGCCCAAAACTGCACATGTGCACCGGCTTCTGCCTTTGACTCCAGACTCCAGACTCCAGACTCTAGACTGCAGACTGTCCGTCAAATCATGTTCATCCGCCGCCGCGCAATCCACTCACAGGTCATCAGGGTCAAGAACAAGAAGAAGTACCACGGCTGGTCCCACAGTAAGCTGATCTCCCGCCGCCGCACTTCGGCCTTCACTCCTTCGACGATCTTCGAGAGCAGTTCATCAGCCTTATCTTGCGGCAAACACGCGCCGCCCGTCTTATTTGCCAGTTCCGTCAGGTAAGACGTATTCACCGCCGGAAATGCGCCCTCGCCCGTTCCCGCGCCGGCTTCCAGCAAAATCTCGCGCGTCTCCAGCAAGCCCTTCGAATCCGACGCGCTGACCTGCAGCCGGTACGCGCCCGCCGCCGCCAGATCTATCTGAGCCGAGTACGACCCTGGCGGCCCGTCGTCGCGGAAATTGATCGCGCTCACGATCGACCCGTCCAGCTTCTTCAGCGTCGCATTGAGTATCGCGCCCTTCAGCGGCGCCAGGCCCTTGTCGAGCACTCTCGCCGTCACCGTCGCCCGCGATCCCGGCGCATATCGTCCCAACCGGTCCGCGGTCAGGTTCAGCAATCCGCCGCCGTCTTCCGACCCGGTCAGGAAGCGCACCGCCTGCCGCCAGAACGCGCTGTACGCCTTGCCGCCTTCAGCTTCCTGTTCGCTCCACAGCCACATCGCATGCGTCGCGATGCCCAGCACTTTGCCTTTTCCGTATCGAGTGAACGCGACAACTGCCGGCCGCTCGCCGCTAGCCAGTGCGCCCTGCACCAACCCTTGAGCGCCCGGCCGGAGCGACCCTGGCGAGTTGTACCCGTTCATCTTCGAAACGCTCGCCGTCCCCATCGCCGCCGATAGATCGCGGAAGATCGCATGCGCGCGTCCGAGTGGCGTCAGTTCCACCTGAATGCTCTCGCTCTTGTACGCCGGTTCCGATGCCGCGACTTGCCACGGGAACACCGGCGCCAAAACCGTCGGAGCCCATCCGCCCACGCCGTAGGCCGACGGCCCACCGATGAACACCACCGCGCCGCCTTCCGATACGAACTGCTCCAGAGCCTTCATGCCCGCCGGACTCATGTCCTTCGCTTCGCAGTCGTTCAGCACGATGCAGCGAAACTTCTTCAGTGTATCGACGTTCGTCGGGAACTCATTCGGCAACTTGTCGTCCGGCCGCTCGCCTTGCAGCAGGAAGCGGTCGGCACCCACCCGCAGCAGCCCCGTGATATGCAGCCCCGGGTCCGACTTGAGCGCATTCCGCAGCGGCTTGTAACCCTGCCCCAGCTTCGACGCGAAGTACAGCACGCGCAGCGACGGGTCTTGCACTTCCACCGTGAAGGTGCGCTCATTATTCAGCGTCGCGATTTCCGTCTTGAACGTCGGCAGCTTCAGCAGATAGCGGTGAATCCCCGGATCGCCCGCATTGACCCGCAGCGTGATGATGTCGCGCCGCTCCAACTGCGTGATCCGCACCACATTGGCGCTAATCTGCTTGCCGCCTTCCGAAAGAGACAGCGACAGATTCTTGATCTGGTCGAAAAACTCCGTGCGACCGACCGCGCTGCACTCGACCTTCACATCGAATTCGGTCTTCGAGTCCACGCGCTCCGGATAATCCACCTGCCCGATCCGCAGATCGTCCGCCTTCGACAAATCCGTTCCGATCGCCAGCGAAAACACCGGCGCTCCGACCGACAACGCCGGCGGCAGCGTTCGAGCGTCCCCGCCGTCCGTCACCAGCAGATACGCGCCAATGCTCCCGCTCTTCACATAGCTCTTGGCGCTCTCCAGCAACGCGTTCGGGATATCTGTTCCCTCGCCTTTTCCAGTAAGCTGCTCCGCCTTGTCCAGCGTCTTGACGCCTTCGGCGAACGACAGCGTCGTCACCATCAGCCGGTCTTTCATCCGCGGCAGAATCGTATCGAAGGCCAGCTTGCGAGCGTCATCGATGCGCGGCTGTCCGATCGCCCCGTCGCGCGTCGTCATCGACCGGCTGTCGTCCACCAGCAGGATCAGCCGCGCGTCCGCCAGATTCTTCGATTCATGAAACAGCGCCGGCCGCAGCAAGCTCATTAAGAGCACACCCACCGCCGCAATCTTCAGCCCCGCCAAGAGCCCCGCCTGCTGCTTCGGATACAGCGTGAACAGCCGCCGGTACAGCCACAGCAGCACCACCGCCGCCGCCACCGTCGCCAGCGCCGCCCACCCCCACCACAAGGCAGTCTGAAAACTAATGCCGATCGATCCGATCATCGGAGGCATCATAGTCCGCTTGCCTCCTCGCGAGCTAATGTCTTTCGCTCGCGCTGCCGCTGAGCAAGCTGCTCGCGCGCCAGCTCCAGGGCCTGGCGCAATTTCTTTCGCAACACACTTCGTTGCGGAATGTCGGTCAAGTACTCCGCGACGCGAATACCACGCCCTTCCAATTGCAGCAACTCAACGTGTTCCGTTGCTTTCTCGGCGCACAAGATCACTCCGACCGGCGCCTCTTCCTCCGGCATCCGCTCGTGCCGATCCAGCCAGCGCAGATAAAGCTCCATCTGCCCCATATCGCCGGCCTGAAACTTTCCCAGCTTCAGTTCCAGCGCCACCAACCGCCTCAGCCTCCGGTGAAAGAAGAGCAGATCCAGGTAGTAATCCGTGCCATCCAGCGTGATCCGCTTTTGCCGCGCCACAAACGTGAATCCGCCGCCCATCTCCACCAGAAAGCGCTCGATTTCCTTCAGAATTGCCGACTCCAGATCCTTCTCGCTGTATGTGTCTTGCAGCTTTAGAAAATCGAGCACGTATGGATCGCGAAACACCAGATCCGGCGTGAGCTTGTCCTCCTCACGCAGCGCCTTCAGCTCCTGTTTCGCCATCTTCGCAGGCTTCTTGGATAGCGCCGTGCGCTCAAAGAGCATGGAGCCGATCTTCTCCCTCAACGTTCGGACGCTCCATCTCTCAACGCGGCACATCTCCGCATAGAAGTCCCGGCGAAGCTCGTCCTTGTGCTGAATGATCTCTACAAAATGCGACCAGCCCAATTGTCGCGACAGTGTCGCGACAATCTTGATATCGGGGAATGCTTCGGCAAGACGGACCATGCGGAACAGATTCGAGCGTGAAAATCCATCCCCAAATTCCGTCACCAATTGTCGCGACAGTGTCGCAACAATCTCCTCTCCATACTCCGCTCGCCTGCTCTTTAGCACTTCCCTCAGGATCCGCGCGCCAATTCCCCAATACATTGCGACCAGTCCCGCGTTGACCGTCTGTGCCGTGCGCTCCCGCGCCGACACAATCAACTTGCGGACATCGCGCAGCAGCCGCGTAGACGTCACTACGCGTCGTCGCGCCGGCCTGATCGCCAATGCTGTCGTGCCGCTTGCCATACTCGATTCGTCCGTCGTCTTCCGCAATTGTGTCGACAGTGTTGACACTATTGTCGCACTGCAAATTGTTGCGACACTGTCGCAACAATCTCGCGCTCTGTTCCTGCCTCCCGCCTCCTGCCTCCGCCGTTCCGTTCCTGCCTACTGCCTACTGCCTACTGCCTACTGCCTACTGCCCACTGCCGCTTCCCACTTCTTCCTTCTCCGCCCTCAACTTCAACCCTGGCCCCTCCGGCACTCTAGCCACAACGGGCGCTGCCGGAGCTGGCCCCTTCTGCCGGCTCGACGTCCCGATCGCATTGGCCAACATCGCCTCCGCCAAGACCATCAGCAGCGACCCGGCGATAAACCATCCGAAGAGTTCCCGTCCCTGCCGCGTCTGTCCGACCACGCTCACCACATCCGTCCCCGCCGGGATGACGTACGAGAACTTCATCCCGAGCATCTTCTTGACCTCTTCAGCGGGCACATAAGACGGGTCGCCTTCGTCCGCATCTGGCACGACCGCAAACCCCGGCGGAATCAGACTCGGCCCGGCCCGCGTAACGGCTCGGGTGGTGCCGGCGTCCCTGCCGGCCGGCGCGGAGGCCGGCGCTACCCCTTTGGCTTGCATACGATAGATGCCTACGCGCCCCGTGTCGCGCCAGGCCATGCGCCCGCCGACCATCGGGACCTCGTACGATTTTTCCTCAGGATCGAAAACAGTGACGACCGTCGGCAACGCTTCTTTCGTGATCGCCGAACTCAGATCGAGCAGCATCGGCTGCCCCGCTTTGCGCTCGATGTTCTGCGACTGGACGTTGCACAGCACCGACACGCTGCAGTGCAGCAGCGATAGGAAACTTGGCATCAGCGGCAAGTTCGAATCTTCCGCGTTCGGGCTGGCCGTCCAATACATGATGCGCCCGGCTCCGCGCTGCTGCACCAAAATCGCCGGCTGCCCGTTCGTGTACTCGGCGATGACACTCGCGCCTTCCACCGGCGTGACCTTCAGCGCCTTCAGCATCGACACTTCCTTGAATTCGACGCGGCCTTCCAGCGTGCGCGAATCTTCGAAGTAAGGCGATGCCATCTGCAGCGCGCGCAGCCCCAGCGGATTCTGATCCTTCGGCGCGCTCGTCTCACCGCTGATTTTCCCGAGCAAAAACTTCTGCAGCGGATGCTTATCCATCAGGCCCAGATCGCGCCGGCCGCCGAAGACCATCAGGCCGCCGCCGCGCTGCAAGAAGCCATCGAGCAGCTTCAGCGTCGGTTCGGGCAACCCAAAGCAGCCGCAAAGAATGATCGCGTCGTAGCCGTCCAGGGTCTGCTGTGGAGCGTTCTGCTGCGAAAAATGCGTCACGCGGATGCCCGACAGCCGCCCGTCGCCAGTCGGGTCGAGCGCTTTGCGCAAGTAGAACGACTCCTCCATCTCCTCGCGCTTTTCGCCGCCGGGCGAAACGACCAGCACGCGGATCGGCCCGCGCACGTCGATGCAGAACGGCCACACGTTGTCGAAGTTGGCGTCGTCCGGGTCCAGCTTGATTTCACCCGACAAAAAGCCTTCCTGCCCCAGCGTGATCGGCAGCGGCACTTCCTGCACCGCGCCGGACTGAATCGTCGCGTTGATCTGCTGGGGCGGCTGGTCTTTCAGCGCCGCGCTCACCGACGTCGTCATCTCATGCTGACAATTGTTCTTCACCTTCACCATCAGCGTGATGCGCCGCCCCGCGACTTTCGGCCGCGGATCGGTGCTGACGCCGATAATCGACGCGTTGCTCTCCGGCGCGCCGCCGCCAACGGGGCAGAGAAACAGCGCCACTTTCGCCGGCAAGTTCGCCGCCGCGCTTTTGATCGACGACTCGTCTTTGAAGGCGTTCCCCTGAAAGTCACTGATCAGGTAAATCTCGCGGTTCGGAGCGCTCGAGGATTGCTCCAGCAGTTCCGCCGCGCGCGCCAGCATGCCGGAGATGCTGCCCGTTCCCGCCGTCGGCGTAATGGTCTGTAGAGCCTTCTGCAGCTTCTCTTTTTCGCCCGTCAACGCCGCGATCTGCTGGCCCGGCTCGCTGTAAACGTACGTCAGCACCGCGGCGCGCCCTTCAGCGCCCAAGGTGCTGATCACCGACGTCGCCGCGGCCTTCGCCGCATCCAGCCGCGTGCCCATCGGCGACTTCAGCCCCATCGATGCCGAATTGTCGAGCACGATCACGCAGTCCGCCGTCGCCCCGCTCGGCCCCACGCCCTTCGCGCTCTGAAAGCCCGGCCGTGCCAGTGCCAGAGCCAGCAGCGCGATCGCCAGCGCTCGGAGCGTCAGCAGAATGATTTCTTTAAGCCGTTTGCGGCTGGCGAGCTTCATCTCCACGCGCCGCAGGAACATCAGCGTCGGCAGATTCATCGCCGTGCGCTGACGACGGAAGATCAGGTGCACGATAATCGGCACCGCCGCCCCCAGCACACCCCATAAAAAGATTGGGTTTGCGAACATCCATTACCTCAACTGCCGGGGACCGGGTTTGGGGTATCGGGTATCGGGTAAGCTGACCGAGTGACCGTCACAAGCCATCCCCATACCCTATACCCGATACCCGATACCCCCGCATCCAACGCCGTCCGCGCTCCCACATTGAGGCGGCGCTATCAAACATGCAACCGTTTCGCCAGCGCGGCCGACAACACACTGAACACCGAATCCGCGGTGTTCAGCACGTGATAGTCGATGTTGCAGTCGCCGCACAGCTTGCGGTAGTCGCGGATGAAGTTCTGCACGTTCTCTTTCACCGCATCCCGCACCAACTCCGCTTCGATCTCGATCCGCTCCTGCGTCTCCAGATCGCGGAACTCAATCAGCCCGCGGAACGGAAAATTCAGCTCCGAATCATCCAGCAAATGCAGCAGCAGCACTTCATGCCGCCGGTGCCGGAAGTGCCGCAGAGCGCTCGCGATGCGTTCCGGATCGTCGAACAAATCGGTCAGCAGGATGATCATCGAGCGCCGCGGCAGCCGCTCGGCCATCTCGTGGTAGACGTCGCCCAGGTTGGTCTCGCCGCCGGGCTCCAGATTGTCCAGATGCAGCAGCATCTCGCGCACCGCCGCGGCGCTGGTGCGCGGCGGATAAATCTTCCCGATCTTCCCGTCGTGACTCACCAGCCCCACTGCGTCTTGCTGCTTGTGCAGCAGATAGATGAGCGCTGCCGCGCTGTAGCAGGCGTATTGAAATTTCGTCACGGGCGATGTGGACTTGTAGTCCAGCGAGCGCGAGCAATCGACAAAGATCGTCGCGCGCAGATTCGTTTCCTGCTCATACTGCCGGATCACCAACCGGTCGTTACGCGCGTACGCCGTCCAGTCGATGTGACGCACCGGATCGCCCGGCACATATTCGCGATATTCAGCGAACTCGATCGAAAACCCGTGATGCGGCGACTTGTGCATCCCGGTGATGAACCCCTCGACAATGCCCCTCGCCAGCAGCTCGATGTTCTCGAACTTCTGGATGGTCTCGGGCGTCAGGTAGGTGTATTTGTGTGGTTCCATGGTGACTCAGTAGCCAGTATCCAGTAGCCAGTATCCGGTAGTAGCCACGAGGGAAATCCTTGCCCGAACGCGATCCGCAGACCTGCTGTTACTACTGACTACTGGCTACTGACTACTTTCTGTAATCCTTCTCACTCAGCTCCGGCACTTCCTTGATCAGCCGGTCGATCACCTTGTCCGAATCGATCCCTTCGCTACTCGCATTGAAGTTGCAGAAGATGCGATGGCGCAGCACGGGGTGCGCGGCCGCGCGAACATCCTCGCACGACACGTTCATGCGGCCCATCAGCACCGCGCGAGCCTTCGCGGCCAACAGCAGGTACTGTCCCGCGCGCGGCCCCGCGCCCCAGCTCAGCCAATCCTTGACGAACTTGAACGCATTCGGTTCATTCGGCCGCGTGGCCCGCACCAAGTCGGCCGTGTAGGCCGTCACGTGATCGCTGACCGGCACGCGCCGCACGATCTTCTGCACGCGCTGGATGGCTTCGGCCGACAGAATCGGCTGGATGTTGATCTGGGCATCGCCGGTGGTCGCGCGGTAGATCTCGATCTCTTCGTCGCGCTTGGGATAGCTCAGCGTGATCATGAACATGAAGCGGTCGAGCTGCGCTTCGGGCAGCGGATAGGTGCCTTCCTGTTCGATCGGATTCTGCGTCGCCAGCACGAAGAACGGCTGCTGAAGCTGGTACGTCGTCCCGCCGGCCGTCACGCGGTACTCCTGCATGGCTTCCAGCAACGCGGCCTGTGTTTTCGGCGGCGTTCGGTTGATTTCGTCGGCCAGCAGAATGTGCGTGAAGATCGGCCCGCGCATGAACCGGAACGTGCGCTGGTGCGTCAGCGGATCTTCTTCCAAAATCTGCGTGCCGGTGATGTCCGACGGCATCAAGTCCGGCGTGAACTGAATGCGCTTGTTGTCCAGATCGGTCGCCTGCCCCAGCGTGCGCACGATCAACGTCTTGGCCAGCCCTGGCACGCCTACCATCAGGCAGTGCCCGCGGCTGAACATCGCGACCAGAATCTGATCGAGCACCTCGGTCTGCCCGATGATGATCTTGCCAATTTCGCCCAGGATCTTCTCGCGAGCCGCTCGCACGTGAGCCACCGCTTGCGCTTCGTCTTCGGGCAGCGTTGGCGCCGGCCCTGCAGGCTTCTTCGGCACCATCGCTGTCGGCGCGGATACTACCGGTGGAGCCGACTTCTTCGCCGCCGCCGGTGCCGACGTGGGGCGGGCCTCCGTGCCCGCCGCCGGTGAAATCACCGGCTTCGTCGCGCCCGCCGATGCCGCTGCCACCACTGCCCCCGATGGCGCTGGCGCCGCCGCGGCTGCGGGCGCTGGCCTGGCGATCGTGACTTCCTCCATCTGCTCGGCGTCGAGAATCTCCGTCATGAACCGCAGCTTGGCGTCGCCGATGACGATTTCTTCGCCGGGCTTGAGCGGATGCTTGGTGATGGGCTTGCCGCCGACATGCACGCCGTTCTTGCTGTTGAGATCCTCCAGCAGCCACGTGCTGTCGCTGGGCAACAGGCGCGCATGCCGGCGCGAGACGCCATTGTCCTCCAGCCGTATGCTGTTGGTCGAATCGCGGCCGATGGAGATCACCTCTCCCTCGAGATTGAACCGCGCCCCGACATGTTGCCCCGAGATCACTTCCAGCGTAAACACCGCCATGCTCGCGCTCTCCGCACCACCCACACGCCTGCCGTTTCTAACTCCAAATCTAGACTGGTTTAACACCCCGCTTCCTGCATACAAACGAAAGCAGAGGAATGTCTTCCGTCGCGCCGATTCACGCCCCGCCGTGCAGCGTATTTAATACACCTCGCGCCGTGAGTCTATCGCCGTTAAGTTGGCTCGCCGCAAGGTTTTTTCCGGTCCAAATGGACCCATTGGCCAAGGCCAACATGGCTACCAAAACGCTTACATGTTGCGGTGATTTGAAGTGGCCGAAACGCGTTGCTTTCGAGTACCATCGCTTGGGTCAACCGTGGAGTCCCACCATGAACGAACTTCTCCCGCGCCTTTCACGCATTCTGTTCACGCTGCTGCTCGCCTGGCCTGCGACTTGGCATGCGGAAGAAGTCCCCGCCGACGTCGTGCTGTTACGCAACATTGAGTTCGGTAAAGGCGGAACTCAGAAACTAGCCCTGCACATCGTCCGTCCAAAGACACTGCCCAAGGATCCCATGCCGGCGCTCGTCTACATCAACGGCAGTGCTTGGATGAAAGACAACAAGGATCTCGCCATCGGCAAACTGAGCACCGCCGCGCAACACGGCTACTTCGGCGCGGCGATTCAGATTCGCACCTCCGCCGAAGCGGTATTCCCCGCGCAGCTTGAAGACGCCAAGTGCGGCGTGCGTTTTCTGCGAGCCAAGGCGAAAGAGTACCACATCGATGCCGACCGCATCGGCGTTTGGGGCGAATCCTCGGGCGGCCACCTTTCAGCCTTGATCGGCCTGACCGGCGGAATGAAGGAGTTCGACGGCGCCGGCGGCTGGCCCGAATTCTCCAGCCGCGTCCAGGCCGTCTGCCCCATGTGTCCGGCCGTCGATTTCCTCGCCCCCGACTGGCCGGAGCGCCACAACAATCCAGGCGGCCCAGCCTTCCGCCTGCTGGGCGGTGATCCGCGCAAGGACAAGGCAGAACTGGCCAGGAAAGCCTCACCGCTAAGCTACGTTTCCAAAGACTGCCCGCCGTTCTTCATCGTCCACGGCGATGCCGATACGACCATCCCGATTTCGCAAGGCAAATTGCTTCTCGACGCGCTCAAGAAGGCAGGCGCTGACGCGACATTCTATTCGATCAAAGGCGGCAACCACGCCAGCGTCACCCAGTACGCCAAAACCGTGCTGGATGAGTTCTTCGATAAACGCCTCAAACCCGGCCAGCCGCCGCGCAAGTAGCCGCGCGGTTGGCTTGTACTGTCACCGATTTGTTTCGCGCGCGCCAGTCGTTGCGGCCGTAACACAGGCCTTTTCCGCTGAGCTATCACAACGTTAGCAGATTACTACACATGTGTATCGCGATCGGTGTCACCAAAGTGCCGGTACGTTCGTAGCTCCAGGCGAAGAGCAATCCAGCCAGCGCCGCCAGGCCGATTTTGGCTGGATCCGGATAGCGTGCATGTGCCAGGCCGAACAGCACTGAACTCAGCGCCGCCGCGATCCAGAATGACAGTCTCCTTCGCATAAAACGGAAGACTCCAAAGCGAAAGACTACTTCCTCCAGTATCGGGCCCACGATTTTTGGGGTAAGGAACAAGGCCACCGCAGCCCATGCCGGCACAACGCGCCCGGGTCGCGCAGGATCACCGCTATAGAATCCCAAGAGCTCGATGAGTTTTGCACCCAAAATACAGATCAGCGCTACCGCGCCAATGTGCAGCCACACGTTCTTGCGTCCAAAACCCGCCAGACAATCTCGGATGGGTTCCTTGCCCCACAGTCCCGCAAGGAACGCCAGCAGCAGCAGTGCGCTGCTTGCGTACGCAGCGCAGCACACCGAATTCGCAAAACCGTTATACGCCTGCGTGTCACCGAGGCTCCGTGAACCGAATTGCGCCAGCACTGCCGGTGTCGCGATCCACTGTATGCCAAAGGTGGAGGCGATGAAGTTCTCCCCTTCCAGTGACCACCTTAGCCACCCTTCAGTGAAGAACAGCGCGATGAAGGCGAGTCCCAGCACTAGATGCGCGATATGCCGCTGAATCGCGTATGGCCGCTCGATTGGTCGCAGATTATCGGGGTGAAGGAAGTCTTGTGCCATCGTCTCCCGCAGATCGCCGCGTAGGCAACCGCAACTAGAAACCAGAAATCACGATCCGTCAATGGAGATTCTGGAGGTGCACGCATCTTTCTCGCGCATAAACAAAAGCAGGGCGAATGTGCTCCACACCCTTCGCCCCGCACCAGACCACCACGGAAGATACAGGACGAAGATAAGGGGACGTACGGGGACGGGCCACCAGACTCTTCCTGTTCGACTGATCGGTGGCCCGACCCGTATGTCCCCACGGCCCACCGCCGCGCCAATAGCCGCGCGGGTGGCACACCCAGCCGACAGAGCGCAGATAAAAAGTGGGCGCTGCCGTTCCTGCGCAGCGCCACTTGTTCCGATTGGTTGTTCCGATCGCTTACCTTCGGCCCAGGCTAATTGCCCCGGCATCTTTCTTCGGGGTGACTTTAAGACTCGCGGGAACTCGGGTCTGGTAAGCCACTCCCGCCAGCACAAAAGCAGCCTGAATTTGCAGCGGCTTGCCATCCATGGTCGGATCAACGCCTTCTGTGTCAAAGCCTCTGGCCGTCAATTCCTTTGCGTTCAAGGTCACGCCGATCTTGGCGATACGCTTGTCCGGCGTGCCCGCCGTCAGCTTCGTCGTCTTGTCCACCTTGGGGTACTTAATGGTGACCTGCTTCAACAGGCCATTGTCGCCGGTGCTCTTCCCCTTCCCGTGGCTATCTACGATGACGTGGTCGAGGACGTTGCCGATGCCGATCGTCAACTCCTGTTCCTTCGAAACGTCCAGCCCTTCCGGCAACTCCACCGTGGTGCTGAGCGACACCGAGTCGCCTTTGGCTTTTGCCGCAGCGCTGAAGCCAAACTTGCCCTTCATGCTCGTGCAGGTGATGCCATACGAACTCGGCTCCGCCTTGTAGTTCACCGGCAAGCCCACTTCGCGATTGCTCATGGGGATCGTGAGCCGCGCTCTGCCCCTGACGTTGGCGGTGCCCTTGTCGCACACCGACGAGTTCGCCACGTACACGCTGGGTTCGTTGAGCTTGGCCACAGCATAGGTGCCCGAGATAGTCGCTGACGAGCGCGATGGCAGCGAGAACTCGGTGGAGACGTCATAGGATGAGCGCGGTATGAATCCGGTCAGGTCAATGAACAGTTTCACCAGGTCGCCATCGCTTTGGAGACTCTGGGAAATGGAGTTCAGGGAATTGACGACCGCGCCCAGCGCATCGAGCCCGTTCTGGATGCCCTCGCCGCCTGAATCGGGCGCTTCAACAATGATCACGAACTGCCAAGGTTGGGAACTGTATTTGCCATCGCTGACAGTGACGGTGCCGACGTATTGGCCGGAGACCGGGGCGGAATGGTAGTGATAGATGACGTCTCCAGTTTCCGTCGCCGTGCCATCGCCGTAGTCCCAGGTGAAAGTCAGCGTTCCATTGTTTGGATTGGTGGCCTCAGCCCAAAGGCTTGTGTCCTGGCCGAAGAACACCGGGTTCATGGAAGCATTCACGAAAGTGATGGCTGGTCCTTGCGCCCCAATGTCGATGTTCAACGTCGCGCTGCCGCAGCCGTAGGCGTTGAAGGCGTTGATCGTAACTTTCGTGACTCCGGCGGCCGTTGGTGTGCCGGTGATCGCGCCAGACGCGGAATCCAGGGACAAGCCGGCGGGCAGAGCCGAGGCGCTAAAACTCGTCGGATTTTTGGTCGCGGTAATGGTGTAGCTGAACGAGTTGCCATTCAGCCCCGTCGCGGACGTGGCGCTGGTGATCGCCGGCGGCGATCCGAATGTGTATGTCGCACTGGCCACGGCGCTGTTGTTCATCCCTGCATGACACGCGTACGCCTTGAGCGTTGTATTACTCGCCACGCTGATCGGGCTTGAGTACTGCGGCGAAGACATCGTCGGCGTGCTGCCATCGGTCGTGTAATAGATCGTCGCGCCCGCCGTCGTGCTGGAAATGGTGACCGATTGCGCATTGCTGTAGATCCCGGCCGCGGGGTTGAACGTCGGCGTGGCCACGGTCGTCATGATCGTGTACGCCGCAGTAGCCACCGCGCTGCTGCTCATCCCTGCATGACACGCATACGCTTTGAGCGTTCTACTACTCGTCACGCTGATCGGGCTTGAATACTGCGGCGAAGACATCGTCGGTGTGCTGCCGTCCGTGGTGTAATAGATTGTCGCGCCACTCGTCGTGCACGCAATGCTGACTGACTGAGCAGCGCTGTACGTTCCCGCCGCGGGGCTGAACGTGGGTGTGGCCACCGTCGCAGAACTGGTGATGTTGTACGTGGCACTGCCGACGTCGCTGTCGTACAGCCCGGCGCTCACGGCGTACGCCTGGACGGTCATGTTGGTCGCCACGTTGATCGGCGCCGAATACTGGGGTGAAGAGTTTGAGGGAATAAGGCCGTCCGTGGTGTAGTAGATCGTCGCGCCGTTCGTCGCGCACGAAATCGTGACCGATTGCGCATTGCTGTACGTCCCCGCCACGGGGGTGAACGTCGGGATCTCGACCTTGATGTAGTAGTTGCCGTAAGCCGTGGAGCTGTTGTACATCCCGGCGTGGGCGGCATACGTGGCGATCGTCAGGCTGGCCGTCACGTTAATCGGCGTCGAGTATTGCGGTGAAGACGAATCGGGTGTCGTGCCATCGGTCGTATAGTAGATCGTCGCACCTGGCGTAGTGCACGAAATCGTCACCGACTGCGAACCGACATACGTACCCGAAGCCAGGCTGAACGTCGGCCTCGCCGCGGCGGCTGGGTTTCCAGTGAAATGAATGAAACTGAGCGAGGTGTGGCCGCTGGCATCGGTCGCCAACAGTTGGAACACCCACACGTCCGCGATGTCCGGCGTGAACGTCGGATTGCGCACCGTCGTGGACGACAAGGCGGCCGTTGAGCCGCCCGGATTGCGGACGGTGCTCCACTGCCAGCTTGTGGCGGTCTGCGGGCTGGTATCCAACTGCTGGACCGACCCGACCGCGCCGCTGCCCGAGCCGGTAGATCCGTTGATCGTGGCCACATCGTCAATCGCGGGAACGCCCTTGCGGATGAGACCGTTCCCATCGTCCGCGATATAGAGATTGCCTGAGCCGTCCACGGTCATGCCACTTGGATAGTACAGAAGCGCATTACTGCCGGTGCCGTCTGCCTTGCCGTGAGTTCCAACAGAACCGGCCACCGTGGTTACCGCGCCGGCGGGCGTGACCTTGCGAATCGTGTGGTTGTAAGAGTCTCCGACATAGACATTCCCTGAGCCGTCCACGGCCACGCCATTCGGGTTATTGAACTGCGCCGCGCTGCCTGTGCCGTCCGCACTGCCCTTGATTCCGGGACCCGCCCCGGCCAGTGTGCTGACTACCGCTGCGGGTGTAATCACGCGGATTGCGTTGTTGCCGACGTCGGCGACGTAGAGGTTCCCTGCGCTATCTATGGCCATGCCGTACGGTCCGCTGAACAACGCGGCGGTCCCTGTGCCGTCGACGAAGCCTCCAGTGGGGTTTGTCTGACCCGCGAACGTAGTCACCACGCCTGCAGGGGTGATCATGCGAATCGCGTTGTTGCCCCATTCCGCGACATAGACGTTCCCCGAACTGTCCACGGCAATGCCCGCCGGCGCGCCAAAACTCGCCGCCGTTCCGGTATCGTCCGCATGGCCGTAAATTCCAGCCGTACCCGCGAGCGTCATCACATCGCCTGCGGGACTGATCTTGCGGATCGTGTTATTCCCGTAGTCTGAAACATAGACATTTCCTGTGCCGTCCACGGCCACGCCCTGGGGTAAGTAGAACTGTGCCGCAGCGCCTGTGCCGTCTGCACTGCCCTGGACCCCAGGCGTACCCGCCAGCGTCGTCACCACGCCTGCGGCGGTAATCTTGCGGATGGTGTTGCTGTTAAAGTCGGCGACGTAGCAGTTGCCTGAACTGTCCACGGCCACGCTTGTAGGGCCCAAAAACTGCGCCGCGGATGCGGTGCCGTCCGCGTGGCCCAGGCCGCCCGGGATACCTGCCAATGTCGTCACCACCGCGTCGGGCGTGATTTGACGAATCGCATTGTTATTGGCGTCTCCAACGTAGACATTGCCCGAGCCGTCCACGGCCACTCCCATAGGGTTGTAGAACTGAGCCGCGCCGCCAGTGCCATCTGCACTGCCGTAAGTCCCAGCCGTGCCTGCCGGAGTCGTCACCACACCCGCGGGAGTCACCATGCGAATCGTGTTGTTGCTGGAGTCCGCGACGTAAATGTTCCCTGAGCCATCTACGGCCACGCCGCTCGGATAATTGAACGTCGCCGCGGTGCCTGTGTCGTCTGCGCTGCCGGTATTTCCGGCCGTGCCTGCCAGCGTTCCCACCACGCCTGCGGACGTGATCTTGCGGATCGTTGAGTTGAAACGATCTGCAACATAAAGATTGCCGGAACCGTCCACGGCCACGCCGCTCGGATAATTGAACGTCGCCGCGGTCCCGGTGTCGTCTGCGCTGCCGGAGACGCCAGCCGTACCCGCAAAAGTCGTCACCACCCCGGCGGGTGAAATCATGCGAATCGTCTGGTTGTACATGTCTGCGACATAGACATTGCCCGAGCCGTCCACGGCCACGCCAAGCGGGTAAGCGAAGCGCGCGGCACTACCCGTGTCGTCGACACTGCCCGAACTTCCTGCCGTCCCCGCCAGCGTCGTCACCACGCCGCCAGGCGTGATCTTGCGGATCGTGAAATTTCCGCTGTCCGAGACGTAGACATTGCCAGAGCTGTCCACGGCTAGGGCCTCTGGGCCATTGAACCGCGCCGAAATGCCTGTGCCGTCCGCGCTGCCTGTTATTCCCGCCAGCCCCGCCAGTGTTGTCACCACGCCTGCGGACGTGATCTTGCGGATGATATTATTGACGGTATCCGCAACGTAGAGGTTGCCCGAACTGTCCACGGCAACGCCGTCGGGGCTGCTGAACCGCGCTGCACTCAGCGAGCCGTCAATGGCACCGGGAGAATCAACCGCCCCGGCGACTGTCGTGATGGTCAGGCTTTCGGCCCGAGCCGGTGACGAGATCCCGGCGGCCAAAAGCAACCCCAGGCAAATGAACCCACCCCTGCACGCCTTCGCGAACACCATGACCGGCTCCTTCAAAAAGAGGTGACTTCCAGTACCCCCGACCTTCGCTGACTTCATTGACGGACTCCTTCCAAGAGATGACGTGCAACACCGCCGAAAAAGAAGGCGCTTGCCACGAATGGCATTTTCGCTGCCAGTAGTTTGGTCCATTGTGCCGGGCTGAGATGCTAGGATGTGCGCTGCTTCAGACGAATTCAGAGAACCTAGGGCAATCCTGATCACTACACTCCAGCGGCTTCGATAAGGCAATTCGCAACATTGATATGCGCTGGTCGCAGCGCTCCGCGTTCACAAGTTGTGACCGAAACCGAGACCAGTATACAGTGCACTCGCGTCACGCGTGTCTGCTATCTTCATTAAGTTTGCGCCATATGGCTGTGCTGCTTATTGCGAAACCTGGCAATTGCCGTTTCGCCGCCGCATAAAGACATAAAAACGGGGCGAATGTGCTCCACACGCTTCGCCCCGCCTCGTGGTTGTCTGGACTCCAGACTCTCGACTCCAGACTCCAGACTTTTCGTTCAGTGCGTCATCGCATACGTAACAATATTGACGCCCAAGCGCAGCGCATCGCCGCGAGCGTACCCCTTGCCCTGCGGATGTTCGCTGCCCTGCCATCCGCCGCCGAGATCGTAGCGGCTGTACAGCACGCGCAGATCGCCGTCGATCAAAATGCCTTCCACCTGCGGCGTGTTCAGTTTCGGTTCCAGCCGCTGCACGGCCGGGGAGAACTCCACCTTGCCGATCTTGTAGTAGTTCGAATAGACCTCGTGATCGGCGTCGATCTGCTTCAGTTCCGCGTTCGGCAGAACTTTCTTCAGCTCCCGCCGCGCCGCGATATCGAACGCCTTCAGTCCTTGCGAATTGTCCATCAGCAGCGTCCCGCCGCGGCTCAGGAAGCCTTTCAGCGCGTCCGCTTCGGCTTCGGTGAGCGAGAAGTCGTGGCATCCGGCCAGATACAAGAACTGCACGCCTTGCAGGCTGTCTTGTCCCAGAGCCACCGTCTTGCGGCGGAACGTCAGTTTCACGTTGGTGCTCGTCGCCAGCGCCCGCAGCAAGTTGCCCGGCCCGCCCGGATCGCTGTTCCACACGCCGTTGTGTTTCACTTGCGCGAAAACGAACTCGTCGCCCTGGGACTTCTGGTCGCCCGTGCCGTACAGTTCCGGCCGCGCGTGAGCTTTCCCTAGTTCCGAATATCCGACCGCATAGGAAACCATGTTTAATCCTAGCAGCGTCGCGCTTTCGACATCGTAGTAAACGGCTTGTTTGATGCGGAAGTCCGGCGTGAAGTTATCCCACCCGCAGCCCAGGCCCCACTTGCTGACCACGACGCCCACCCGGCAACCGCAGTAGATGCCTTCCAATTCCGGCATCTTCGCGCCGCCCAGCGACGGAATGTTCGCCTTCTCCACATCCGTGATCATGTGATAGAGCGGATGATCCATCGGAACCTTGCGCAAATTCTCTTCCGGGAAGGCCTGCTTGAGCGTCTTCACGCATCCCTCATAGAAGAACGGACTCCCCGCGACTGAATCCATCCAGATCATGCCGCCATTCAGCACATACTTTCGCAGCATCGCGATCTGCTCTTCTGGAAGTTTCAGCGTGCGGCCTCCCGAGAAAAATAGCACCGGAATCTCCGCCGGATCTCCGCTGAAACCGTTCAGGTTCGTGTCCACGCTGTTGTATTGAAGCTTCAAATACTGCGAAGCCTTCCGCAGAAGCTGCTGACAATCGGCCGGTGCCATGTTCCAGTCCGCCACGTTCGCCTTCGACCCGTCTTCCAGCGTGAAATCGGCAGAGGCGCCCCACTGCACCTTGCCGATCAACGTCGGCGGCATCGGTTCGCGCTTGCGTTCGCTGCGCCGCAGCGGCGTCGCCGGCAGCGGCAGCGGTGGAACGCCTTCGCCGCCCTTCAGCCTGTTCTTGTGAGCTTCCGGCGGCCGGCCCAGCGGCTTGAAATAATCGTCTTCGCTCAGCGCCATCGCCAGCCCGCACGATCCGGCCAGCACCAACAGCACCGCCATTCGCAATGAGTTCGTCATGGGGAAAAATCCCTCCAAAACACGGTACCGCAGGCCTCTGACCTGCCCTCCGGTCCCCCTCTCCCCCGCGAGGGAGAGGGGCTAGGGGTGAGGGGGCAAACGCTCCCAAATTCTAGCGCCGCCCTCGTTAGCCCTCTACACTTCCGACGAGATGTTTTCGCGTTTAATTGGCTCAAACTGGGGAATTCTGCTGCACATGTGCATCGGCGTTGCTCTATTCCCCCACCATCCAGATCAGCAGCCCCGGGCACGGATTGGGATTCGACGTGTCCGATCCTGTTGCGGTCTTCATCATCTGCCGCAAGCGCAGCAGTTCGACCGTCTCCATGGGGCCGAATTCCGTGCTCGTATCGGGCGCGCCGGTCGAGCAGTGCGACCCATTGGTAATCCACCCCGCCGCGCTTGCGTTGATTCCCGGACTGCACGAGCCGCCGGGGCACGCGACCACAGCTCGCCAGTTGCCATCCTTATCGCGGTTCACTGTTGCCAAAATCTCAAACTCACCCGCGGCGAATTCCCTCGTCAACGTCGAAGACGACGCTGGAAAACCACTCTCCGGAACGCCATCGGTGATGCAGCGCAGCGAATATTTTCCCGGCGCAGGCAAGTACACTCGCCAGCGCCAGGTCTTGTCTTCCAGCGTGCGGACCGAACGCACGTAGCGAGCTTGCGGGTTGGCGATCACCAGCGCGCCCGTCTCTTCGCGCAGCTTGCGGTTCTCCTCCCGCAGAACCCGCGTCTCGCGAAACGCGCACATCGTCAGGATGATCGAACTCACCGTCAACGAGAGCAGGATCAGCGTCCCGAGCGAAAACCGTGGCCGCCACCGCTTCGCCGGCGTTAGTGTTGGGGTCACGTTTTCGTCAGGCATGCCATTCTGAATAGCACGTTTCCCGCTGGATTCCAGATTCATCCTCAAACGCATCGCGCGGCCCAGACTCCCATCCGGGCCGCGCGTTTCTCTGCTGTGGGTCCAAGGGTCTACTTGGAGCCGCAGGAGCCCGATCCAAAATCAAAGCTGCTGCTCGATCCTTTGGTCGCCGGCGCGGTGTTCGAGCCCGAGGAGGAACCGCTGCTCGATCCGCCCGACGAACCCGACGTGGCAGGGGCGACGCCCGAACCCGAAGTCGCCGGGGCAACGCCAGCCGTCGGAGTCGAATTTGCGCTGGGCGTGTAGTAGGTCTTGATGATCTGCGCGTCGGTCTCTTGCACTTCGGCGGTGCTCGTCGTTCCGCCGGGGTTGACGATGTGTTCGGAGTATCCGCAAATGTCCTTGTCCAACACATCCGGAACATCGACCTTGTCCCAGAAGCTGAAGAGATCCGTGCCGACCGCCTTGTCAACCGCGCGGACGAACGAGACGCAGTTGCACTTCCACCAGTCGTATTTTTTGCCGTTCCACTCGGCGTTCAGGTCCAGGATCTTCTTGAGCTGATCCTCGTTGATCTTGTAGCATACCTTGCTGTTCCACATGTGATGCGTGTCGTTGAAGATGCCTCTCTTGTCCCGCCGGCCATAATAGCCGAAGCCCGTCCACGCACCCGGCGTCTCATACGGCCGCACCTTGATGAAGCCATGCCCGCAGCCGTCCGTGTCCGCGTAGTACGCCAGCACATACGCTTTGCTCGGAGAGAGATTCGGATAGTGCGCCAAGTCCGCCGGAAGCGGATCGGTCTGCGAGGGGCGATGGGGCTCTTCCGGAGTGGCCGGCGTATTCGACGTCGGCGGCGCAACGGTTTCGCCCGGCGTGGTTGGCGTGGCCGGCGTGACCGGGGTGTTGGAAGTGGGCGGAGCCACCGTGTCGCCCGGCGGATTGGCGGCCGGCGGATTGATCGGAACGACCGGCGCGTCGTTGTTGATCTGAATCACCGTGCCCGGAACCAACCACGGTTCGTCGAAGGGCCGATACCCGTCATCGCGCGTCCAATCAGTCGGCCGATCGAACGGCCGATCGACTGGTCGATCAACTGGCTTATCGTGGTGAACTATCGGCAAGTCGGCCGGCTTGGCATGCTTCGCGGCGATATGTTTCGGCTGCCTGCTTCGGCGGACGTTGTCGGTCGGGCTGCTATCGTCGCGTGTCGCAGAAGGTCGGCGGTCAAAGGCCCGGCCGCTGAGGCGCTCGGATGCAGAAAGGCTCGCGCCAAGCAGTACGGCGGCTAGTGCAAAGATCAGTACTCTCGTGTTCATCTCGGTCTCCTTTTTCTCCCAAGTCCACCGGGAAGAATGGCAACAAGGAGGCCAGGATTTTCCAGTCCGCTGTAAAATCACAACTCTTGATACCTCAACATTTTGTATTAACTTGGCGACACCGCCAAACAGGAATGTCCAGCCACGCGCGACCAAATTTCCGGTAAAGCGATTCAGGGCTGTTGGGATCACTCACCCGGCCAAATGGACCGGGTGAGACAATGGATTCGATCGCATGGAAACGCTAAGATTTCAGCTCCGTCGATTCATGGCGATGACGAAGAGCGGCATCCGATCGTGCGCCTTACTTCGCTGCGCTGATCGCTATGCTCGTCTTCCCCTTGGCCGTCAAAACGATCTTCGGCGCCATGATGCCTGCGATCTCGTTCGTCGAAATGACGAATGGGACGAACTGCGGAGCCGTAGAACCCGCCGAACCCGACAGGATTGTTTCCCGAAAAGTCTTCCATTGGTCAGAACTAAAGTATAATAAAGGCGTTGTTGCGTGAGGATGACTTCGTCGCAGCAGCGTGTGGGAATATTGATTTTATCTCTACGACGTTTATGAGAGTGTTCGGGTGGACAACAACATGCAGAGCGTTAGCCCAGTCCGCCCGGCAACAGCGTGGGCACGCGCCACACTGTTTTGTCTGGCGTATTTCGCGTGCGCGGTTCTAGCCAGTTTCCTGTCGCTCAAGCCCGGCCCGTTTGCGAATTTCTGGCTTCCCAGCGGCTTGTTTGTCGCAACTCTGCTGCTTAACGAAACGCGGCAGTGGCCCGTGTTCCTTCTGGCCGCGCTTCCGGCTAACGTCGGCTTTGATCTGCTCTGCAGTCATCCCTTTTTCCCCAGTCTTCTGTTTTACTGCGGCAATTGCCTGGCGGCCGTCGGCGGAGCGTGGTTGGTGCGGCGTTATGTCGAGCGGCCCATTGACCTGTCCCGCGCGCGCGATGTGATTGGCCTGGTTTTCTTTGCCGCGATGGGAAGCACTACGTTGAGCGCAGCGATGGGAACAAGCGTCGTCGCGGTAGCAGATGGCGTGGATTCGTATTGGGACACTTGGGTTCTGTGGTGGAGCAACAACGTACTGGGCGTTCTCGTATTGGCGCCTGTGCTTCTGACATGGTGGCCAGCGAGCGGCACGTCGCCCCGCTCGGTGTGGCCGGCCAAGACGCTCGAAGCCATCGTCGCCACGGCCATCATCGTTCTTTGTACTGTGTTTATCTGCGATCCACGCTGGCACGGCAATTTTGCGGTCGACTATCTGCTGATCCCCCTGGTCATGTGGCCGTCCATACGCTGGGGACCGCGTGGCGCCGCGCTGGCCGGCTTTGGGATCGCTTTGATTGCCGCCTGGTATGCGACGCAGGGTCATTCCGCCACGTACGTGCTCGGTTTGTCTCCGCGCGAAGCCTTTGCGTCGCTGCAACTGTTTCTAACGACCGTCGCGTTTGTGGGGCTGTTCACGGCGGCGATGGTTTCCGCAAGAAAACGAGAACTGGACGCGTTGCGTGAGAGCGACGAGCGCTTCCGCACCGCATTCGATTGCGGCGCGATCGCCATGGCCCTCTCAGCACCGGATGGCAGACTGCTGAAGGTCAACGCCGCCTTCTGCCAGATGCTTGGCTTCACGGAGCCAGACCTGCTGGCCCGCGATTTCTACAGTATCACACATCCCGAGGACGCTCCGGCAAACCGCGCAGGCGTCGCACGGATGCTCCGCGGAGAACAGAATTCCTTCCGCATGGAGAAACGTTACATCCGCAGCGACGGCGGTATCGTCTGGGGCGATATGAGCACGGCGTTCCTGCGCGATTTGAAGGGACGTCCAACTTACATGATCACCCATGTTCAGGACATCACCGAGACCAAACGCGCGGAAGAGGCGGTTCGGCGCAGCGAGAACAAGTACCGCCGCTTGCACGAAAGCATGACCGATGCGTTTGTGAGCGTGGACATGAACGGGCGCATCCAGGAGTTCAACCACAGCTACCAGGCGATGCTGGGCTACTCTGAGGACGAACTCCGCTCTCTCTCATATGAGGACCTGACCCCGCCACAATGGCACGAGCACGAAGCGCGGATTGTCCATGAGTTGATCCTGTCGCGTGGGTACTCCGAGGTCTACGAGAAGGAGTATCGAAGAAAAGACGGCACGGTCTTTCCGGTGGAGTTGCGAACCTTCTTGCTTCGGGATGAATCCGGAAAACCGGAAGCCATGTGGGCGATTGTCCGGGATATTACCGACCGCAAACAAACCGAAGCTTTGTTGAACGGGCAGAGACGGGTGCTGGAACTCGTCGCCACACGCGCGCCATTGCGCGACTCACTGGCTGCCCTGGTGCAACTCATCGAGGCGCACGCGTCCGGCATGCTCGGTTCGATTCTGCTGCTCGACGAGGACGGCGTTCATTTGCGTCACGGTGCGGCGCCCAGCCTGCCGCTGGAATATACGAATGCGATCGACGGCGCCGCCATCGGGCCCAACGCCGGTTCGTGCGGCACAGCCGCCTATCGTGGGGAGGCGGTGTTCGTTGAAAATATCGCCACCGACCCGCTATGGAACGACTACAAGGCTCTGGCGCTGCCGCACGGCTTGCTCGCCTGCTGGTCCACGCCGATCTTTGACGCACAGCGACGGGTGCTCGGTACGTTCGCGATGTATTACCGGCAGCCGGCGCTTCCACAACAGGCTCATCGGCGCCTCATCGATCTGGCCACCCATATCGCCGCAATCGCCATTGGCCGTCATCGCATTGAAACGAGCCTGCGCGAGAGCACGGAACAACTGCGGCAAAGCGAAGAGCGGCTTCGCAACTTGGTGGAGCAGGCTGCCGATGGGATTTTCGTCAGCGACACGCAAGGCCGGTATCTCGATGTGAATTCCGCTGGCGCGGCCATGCTCGGCTACACACGCGAGGAGATTCTGCGGTTGAGCATTGCAGACGTGATCACCTCCGACGAAGTGCCGCGCCTTGGGCCCGAGATTTCCAAGTTCACCGGTGGGCAGGTCGTGCGGAGCGAGTGGCAGTTCCGGCGTAAAGACGGTTCCGTGTTCCTTGGGGAAGTCGCAGGCAGGCAACTGCCCGATGGCAGGCTGCAGGGAATTGTCCGGGACGTTACCGAGCGCAAGCGCGCGGAAGAGGAACTGAAGGATGGGGCGCGCCGCAAAGATGAATTCATGGCGATGCTGGGCCACGAACTGCGCAATCCGCTGGCCCCCATACGCAATGCGAACGAGATCCTGAAGTTGCTCGGCACGCCTGATCCGCGTGCGCAACACGCACGAGAGATGATCGAGCGGCAGATCACACATCTCAGCCGCATTGTGGACGATCTATTGGATGTCTCCAGAATTGCTCGCGGAAAATTCGCGCTTCGCCAGCAGCGTCTGGATTGGGCCGCCCTCGTGCGGGCCTGCGCCGAGGATTTTCACCAAGGGATCGAAGCCAGAATCATCACGTTCAATGTGCTGGTGCCGGCGGAGCCCGTTTGGGTGCTCGGCGATGACACGCGTCTCTCGCAGGTCTTAAGTAACTTGCTCGCGAATGCTCAGAAGTTCACCGATTCGGGGGGCGCGATCACGGTTTCGTTGCACGCGCAGGCCGCGTCCCAAACCGCCGAGTTGGTCGTGCAAGATACGGGCATCGGGATGAACGCCCAGATCTTAAGCCGGATCTTCGAGCCCTTTGCTCAAGCCGAAAAGGATCTGGCTCGCAGCCGAGGCGGCCTGGGCCTCGGCCTCGCACTCGTGAAGGGCATCGTTGGGTTGCACGGCGGCACTGTCAACGCGGCCAGCGAAGGACCTGAACGGGGCTCTCGCTTTACGGTGGAACTGCCGATGGTGGCGCCGCCCATGACGTCTGCAGGAGCGCGGCTGCAGCCGAGCCACATGCGCAGCCTTCACGTGCTGGTCATCGAGGACAATCAGGACGCCGCGGATAGTACTCGCATGCTGCTGGAGCTTGACGGCCACCAGGTTGACACCGCTCCCGATGGTCCCCGTGGCCTGGAAAAAGCCCGCAGCTTCAACCCGGATGTCATCCTGTGTGACATTGGGCTTCCTGGTCAGATGGATGGCTATGCTGTCGCACGAAGAATTCGCGCCGACCCGATGCTGAGCGCAATCTATCTGGTGGCCATGACGGGGTATGGTCAAGAGCAGGACAAGCGCCACGCTCGCGAAGCAGGCTTTGATGTGCATCTGACCAAACCTGCCGACCTCGCCGCCCTGGAACGTGTGCTCTCCGCCGTGCCGGCACGCGAAAGAGTGCTGCACTAATTGGCAACCGGGGCGATCGCATTACAAAGCGCGGCCTTCTTTGTAAGTTCCAACCTGGCCTTCGCTCCAGACGACCAGTCGCCAGACCGCGAACCGATAGAGATCGAAGAGCGCCCCTGATTGCGGCGAGCGCGGGTCACGACACCGGCTGCACCTCTGACGTGCAGTGCGGACACCGCTTTGCCTTCGCGTTGATCTCCTGGAGACATTCAGGGCAGGGCCGCTTCGGCGTTTCGGGCGCTGGCGCTGGAGGCGGCCGCAGCATGCTGACGATCTTCACCAGCATGAAGATGCAGGCCGCGACGATGATGAAGTCGATGACCGTGTTGATGAACGCGCCATAGGCAATGATGGCCGCGCCCGTTTCCTTCGCCTTCGCCAGCGACGTGATGCCTCTGGTCTTCTCGGGATCGAGACTGACAAACAGGTCCGAAAAGTTGACGTTGCCCATCACTTTCCCGATCGGCGGCATGATGACGTCGTTCACCAGAGCGGTGATAATCTTGCCAAACGCCGCCCCGATAATGACGCCCACCGCCATATCCACCACGTTTCCGCGCGCGACAAAATCTCGGAACTCCTTGATCATTTTCATAGTGCGCCTCCTTAGACATATCCTTAACAAATATGCCGTTTTCGCGCGAGATCATTCCATGCAGCCACGATATTCGCAGGATGGGATAGCCAGTTACGATTTCCAAACGTGGGCTGTGGTACTTTGCCCCTTGACACCGCAAGGCCGTCAGATTTAACTAACACGTGGTTCGGTTCTGCGGGAGAGACCGTCATGGGCGAAGAACAGAAAGAACAGACGCCACGTCCCGGTTTTGACCGCGAAGCCGCATGTGCGCGTTTCGATTATATTAAAGCTAACGATTTCCGGGTCGTCTATGTGGAGAACGTATTTGGCGGATTCACTCCAAACGGACAGATGTTCCAGATTGCGCTGTGCAACGAGCGATGGCCAATCCCTAAGCAGATTACCAACCAACTAACTCCCAATGGGCAGTTAGATGCAGAGATTATCTCAGAGCGTGTGGTTAGAGATGCAATGGTGCGCGAGGTCGAGGTCGAGTTGATCTTGCAGCCGGCGGTGGCGCGTAACCTTGCCAACTGGATACTGAAACGGCTTGATGAAAAGGAAAAGGACGCAAATGCCGCAGGACAGCCCGTCAACCCAAAGCCATCCTAGCGGTGAGTCACTTGCGGATGGCGCGTACAATAACCAAGCGCCCAATGCGCCCGCGTTGCTACATGTTGCAGGCTATGCCTTCTGCCTAATGTCCTCCCTTACCCCTGAGATAGAGTTTGTTTCGGGACGAGTGAATAACTCCATATCTCAGTGTTCAGCAGCATCGCGTAGTGGACGATACTCAGCTCTGCGCGGCTCCTGGCTTTCGGAGAATAGCAGGAAATTGGCGAAAATGGCGAAATTACGTGATGGCTGGAATGGGCGGGGCTCGGCTGCACCGAATCAGGTCGCGATCACGTGCGCACAAGAAGTCCTCGATAAGCTGTCGGACTTGGGGCTTGCGCCGGCGAATGTATTACCCTCAGTTGACGAAGGCGTAGGCATCTCGTTTTCTTCGGGGAAACGCTACGCCCTGATTGAGTGCTACAACACAGGTGAGATCGCGGCAGTGATTTCTTTGGATGTGGAACACGTTGAAGCTTGGGATGTCACGGAGGCGTCCTTAACAGAAGCGGTCGAAAAAATAAATGGCCATATCCGCGCCAACGCGTAACCAGGACGGCAGTCTCGTTCAGGACCAGGCGTTTGACGCCACAGAGTGCTTGTTTTTATGGTTTGAGAAGCTTCATGTCGGTACTGGTATGGTGATGGTTGAGCCGACAGAAATTGATTGTCCAGATCAGTCGACGAATCGCAGCAAGTATTGCACTGCTCCCGAGGATGTTCTTCCGCCTGCACTCCAAGACTGCGGCATTGCCATGGTGATCGTAGCGGATGTCCCCGAAATGGCGTCATCGGGCGATGGAACACGCATTTATTTTGCACCTGTGCACGATCCGCTTGAGGACAACTACTCGCACACGGAAATTAGGGCCTTTCGCGAGGTGACTCGGCAGACGCGGTTAGGGCGTATCAATAGCAAATCCGCAAAACTGGGATTCCGTACGTCTCTTTGTAGGAAGCTGACGATTCTCAGATCTCCGATGAGGAGTTAGGATTCGCGAAGCGACAGGTAACCGGTGCCATTGGCCCCCCACCCAACCCATTGCGGAGCGCCTCATTGTTCGACTCCAGACTTTTCGTTCAGTGCGTCATCGCATACGTAACAATATTAACTCCCAGCCGCAGCGCATCCCCGCGTGCGTACCCCTTGCCCTGCGGGTGCTCGCTGCCCTGCCAGCCGCCGCCGAGATCGTAGCGGCTGTAGAGCACGCGCAGATCGCCGTCGATCAAGATGCCTTCCACCTGGGGCGTGTTGAGCTTCGGTTCCAGCCGCTGCACCGCCGGCGTGAACTCCACCTTGCCGATCTTGTAGTAGTTCGAATAGACCTCGTGATCGGCATCAATCTGCTTCAGTTCCGCGTTCGGCAGAACTTTTTTCAGCTCTCGCCGCGCCGCAATATCGAACGCCTTCAGGCCCTGCGAATTGTCCAACAGCAGCGTCCCGCCGCGCGTCAAGAAGCCCTTTAGCGCGTCCGCTTCCGCTTCGCTCAGGGAGAAATCATGGCAGCCTGCGAAATACAGGAACTGCACGCCCTGCAAACTATCCTGTCCCAGAGCCACCGTCTTGCGCCGGAAGGTCAGCTTCACGTTCGTGCTCGTCGCCAATGCCCGGAGCAGGTTGCCCGGCCCACCCGGATCGCTGTTCCACACGCCGTTGTGCTTGACCTGCGCGAAGACGAACTCGTCGCCCTGAGACTTCTGGTCGCTCGTGCCGTACAGTTCCGGCCGCGCGTGGGCTTTTCCGAGCTCTGAATATCCGACTGCGTAGGAAACCATGTTCAATCCCAGCAGCGTCGCGCTCTCAATATCGTAGTAGACGGCCTGCTTGATGCGGAAGTCGGGCGTGAAGTTGTCCCAGCCGCAGCCCAAGCCCCACTTGCTGACGATCACACCCACTCGGCACCCGCAGTAAATGCCTTCCAGTTCCGGCATCTTCGCGCCGCCCATGGATGGGATGTTTGCCTTATCGACGTCTGTGATCATGTGATAGATCGGATGATCCATCGGAATCTTGCGCAGGTTCTCTTCCGGGAAGGCTTGCTTGAGTGTTTTCACGCATCCTTCATAGAAGAACGGGCTTCCCGCCACCGAATCCATCCAGATCATGCCGCCGTTGAGCACATACTTGCGCAGCATTGCGATCTGTTCTTCCGGAAGCTTCAGCGTGCGGCCTCCAGAAAAGAACAGCACCGGAATCTCCGCCGGGTCGCCGCTGAAACTGTTCAGGTTGGTATCCACGACGTTGTATTGAAGCTTCAGGTACTGTGACGATTTCCGCAGAAGCTGCTGACAATCGGCTGGTGCCATGTTCCAGTCCGCCACGTTCGCCTTAGAGCCGTCTTCCAGCGTAAAATCGGCCGACGCACCCCACTGCACCTTGCCGATCAACGTTGGCGGCATCGGTTCGCGCTTGCGCTCGCTGCGCCGCAACGGTGTTGCCGGCAGCGGCAGTGGCGCCACGGCTTCGCCGCCTTTGAGGCGGTTCTTGTGAGCTTCCGGAGGGCGGCCGAGCGGCTTGAAGTAATCATCTTCGCTTAACGCCAAAGCAAAGCTGCATGACCCGGCCAGGACCAGCAACACGGCCATTCGGAATGGATTGCACATCGCTATAACCCTCAATCAGAGCCTCAAATCACGAATCTTCTATCCCTTGACGCAATGAATCAGGTGTTTGTTTGACGCTTTCTCTGAAGTTCGCCCAAAATTCTCTGCACATGTGCGGTGAGCTCCGGGTGAAAACAAAGGGGAAGGTTGCCAGAGAGCAAGGCCACCGTCGCCCAAATCAGCATAATTTTCATTCGAGGATAACTTGTAAATGCTGAACTTGACATTTTGCTGGCATAAAAGTCCGAGCGCCTGACATCCAATCTGCAAACGGGGCTCACGCCTATTTGGGAGTCCCAAGGAGGTTTTCGAAGGCGAGTCCCGTTGTCCGGTGCTACCAGGCTCACAAGCGCTGGCAGGCCATTCAAGAGGAGGGCACGTGATGAAGTTGAGTAACATCGGCTGTATCTGTGCCATCGCAGCGCTCGCGGGTAGCTGCCTGGCTTCCACAAGTGAGTTCCCCTACGAAGGAGGGAAAATGCCCAGTATCGCCAAACCCGGTGAGGTTTGGTGCGTCGTAACTACGCCCGCGCGGTTCGAAAGCGTTTGTGAGCAAGTGATGGTCGAGAAGGCCAGTTGCCGATACGAAACCATTCCGGCCGTGTACGAAAACCAGTGCGAAACCGTTTGCTGCCGTGAAGAGAGCAAACGCTGCCATGATGTTCCCGCCGTGTACAAGACCGAAACGTATAGTGTCCAGAAGTGCGCGGAGCGCACCGAATGGAAGAAGGTGGATTGCTGCAATGCCGATTTGTCCGGCGGCGAACACAAAGGTGACTGCTATGGGCTGGTCACGATTCCAGCGAAGTTTGAGACCTGCTCGCGCCAGGTGCTCGTGACGCCCGCCAGCAAGTGGTGGGAGACGATCCCCGCGGAGTATAAGACGGTCGAGAAGCGTGTCTGCGTATCGCCGGAATCAAAACGCCGCATCGACATCCCGGCCCGTTATGAAACCCGCACCAAGCAGGTTTGTGTTGATCCCGGACATAAAGTCTGGCGCCTGACGACGTGCAGCGTTCCAACGGCAAGTGACTGTGGCTGCGCAGAAAAGCCGGCCTGCAAGACCTGCCTGGATCCGTGCAGTACCTGTTCTCACGAGTGGTTTGTCCCCGTACTGGATAATCAGCCCGCCCGCTGATCCTTCCGTGCGCCGTGCCCAACGAAAGGCGGCTCACTCTCCGGCCGCCTTTCTGCATGTGTTGACCTTGATGTGCCACGGGCAGCCTCTTGGGCCGTCGGCAGCCTGGCTGGTTCGGGTATAGGCGTGGATGCTTCAATCACAGGCCGAACCCCATACCCTAATCCCGATACCCCATACCCCCGCTCCGAACCCTACTGCTCGTCCGCCGTGGGCCCGTAGACGCTGGGGAGCGGGACGTTAAGCAGGCGCAGGAAGACCGAGAGTTGCCCGCGATGGTGGTAGGCATGGCTCAGCACCATCGTGCGGATCGCGACGATCTTCGGCAGCGTGAAGACCTCGTGGCCATCGACGGCAAAGGTCCACGGGCGCATGAAGATTGCATCGGGCACGCCTTTCAGGACCGCCGTGGCGCCGACCAGATTGCCATCGAACTTCGCGAGCAACTCCGCGACGCTGCCCGGCGAGAACGCCTTATAGTTGCCCATTTCGATGGCAAGGCGGTCTTTGGTCACGATGTCCTTGACCCATGCATTGATGTCGGTGAGATGCCCGGTGAGCTTGCGGAGCGTCATGGACTTCGCGTGCGGCTGCCAATCCATGGACGCCGCCGGAACGCGCTCCAGCATCTTGCGCGTCGCCTTGGCTTCCTGCGCCAACTCCGCCGACAGACTTTCGCTGATCGCCATGGTCTGACCCCTCCAAAAAGTTGAATAATGACGAGCCCCCAACTCAGAAAAACTATAGAACGCCAGGAGCGGGAAGCGAGTTTTTTCGGGGGACGATTTTTTGCGGGGGCTGAGAGCAGGGCATCATCAGGCAAGCACGGCAAGGTGACGGATCAGCGGCTTGGTGTTTATCAGTGTAATGGGCGTGCTGCTGACGCCGGTCGTTCACCGCATCACGACAGATCCCCATAGACCGATCAGTCCAACGCCTTCGATGTTGAGATGTACTTCAGCGCGATGTCGCGCGTGATCACGCCACGGCGATAGAGGTCCTTGAGCGCGGAATCCAGGCTCTGCATGCCGATCTTCGCGTGGGTTTCGATGATTGTGCCGATTTGCTGCGTCTTTCCTTCGCGAATCAGGTTCGCCACGGCCGGAACGTTCCGCAGCACCTCGACCACCGGGATGCGGCCCTTCCCATCGGCCCGCGGCAGCAAGCGCTGCGAGACGATCGCCAGGAGACAGAAGCTGAGTTGCGTGCGGATCTGGTTCTGCTGATGGGGCGGGAAGACGTCGATAATGCGATCGACGGATTGCACGGCGGAGTTCGTGTGCAGCGTCGCCAGAACCATGTGCCCGGTTTCCGCGGCGGTCAGCGCCACCGACATGCTCTCAAGATCCCGCAACTCGCCGATCTGGATCACGTCGGGATCCTGGCGCAAAACGTGCTTCAGCGCGGCGGCAAACGTGTGCGTGTCGTCGCCGACCTCGCGCTGGTCGATAATCGACTTCTTCGACGTGTGAAGGTACTCGATCGGATCTTCGACCGTGACAATATGGCAGCGGCGGTGCTGGTTGATCAGGTCGAGCAGAGCGGCCTGGCTCGTCGATTTGCCGTGGCCGGTCGGGCCGGTGAACAGAAGCAGGCCCTGCGGTTGCATCCCCAGCTCGGTAAGGACCGCCGGGAGATTCAGGTCGTCCAGCGATGGGATGAGCGCCGGAATCAGGCGGAAGACGAATGCGCTGGCGCCCTTCTGGCGATATGCGTTTCCGCGGAAACGCGCCTTGCTGCGGTATTGCACCGAGAAGTCCAGCTCCCATTCGCGTTCGAACTGCGCGATCTGGTCCTGCGAGAGCACGCTATAAAGGAGGCGTAGCGAATCGTCGGGGGTGAGCGGCGGAAGATCGAACTGCACAACTGCGCCATTCAACCGAGCCGAAGGCGGCACGCCGGCCGTGAAGATGATGTCGCTCGCCCCGCGATCAATGGCGGCCTCAAAGAACTTGAATATCTCGAGCTTCTTTTCTTGTGAGTTCATTTCGGCTCCGCTTCAGACTCCTGAGTCTAGAGTCGAGAAGTCGAGTAGTCTATGGCTGATCGCGAGCCATCAGAGCAAGCTGAACACTTCGGGAGTACCCGATCAAGGAAGCCTTCGACTTCTAGATTTCTAGACTTCCAGACTTCTGGACTAGCTGTTCGAAGAGCATCGTTAGTTCATTGGCGGTGCGCCGGACATCGTACAAACGCTCCACGCGTTCGCGGGCCGCCCGGCCCATCTCGGCGCGCAACTCCCGGTCGCGCAGGAGGGTGGCGCACGCGCTCGCCATCGCGCCGACGTCGCCGGGCGCAGTCAAGAGCCCCGTCACGTGGTCGTCCACAATCTCGCTTTTCGCTCCCGAGTTCGTCGAGACCACTGGCAAGCCGGCCGCGCCGGCTTCGGCCAGCACGCGCCCAAACGGCTCGTTCTCGCTGCACGAAGCCAATACGTCGGCGGCGCACATCAGTTCAGGAACGTCTTCGCGCTGATGGAGCACCTTCAGCGCACTGGGGCCGAGCGCCAGCTTGCGCGCCTGCTCCCTCAAGAGTTCCTCGTACGCGGCATTCTCGCCAGCCTGGTCGCTGCCGGCCAGCAGCCCAACCGTGCCGGGCACAACGCTGCGTATCGCCGACAGAGCCGCGAAGAAATCCTCGTGCTTTTTCCAGGGCACGTAGGCGCCAACGCTCAAGACGACCGGCCGCTGCGCTTCGATGCCCAGCTCGGATCGCACCCGCGTGCGCACCTCGGCCCATTTTTTCGGTTCGGGAATGCGGCGCAGATCGATGCCGTTGTCGATGCGGTGAATCTTGGAAGTGGGAACGCGGCCTTGCAGCAAATACGTTTCGACCGCTCGCGAAATGGCCACGACGCCGACTGCGGATCTGCCGAGGATACGCGCCATTCCGTGCATCGGCATCATGTCGCGGCAGTGCCAGACGTGCGGTACCTGGCTCTGGCGCGTGACTTCCCACGCCAGGAGTGCGGCAGCGTTGGTATTCCCGTGCACCAGATCGATCTTCAGTTCACTGCAGATTTCGCTGATTTCACGCGCGGACCGGTGCATGGCGCGGAGTTGTCCGGCCATCAGAACCGGATGAATCGTGCGGCGGAATCGGCGCAGCGAAAGCTCATGCACGCGCACACCGCTGGTTTGCAGCACGCGTGAAAGCGGGCTGTCATGCGGGACGCAGGCATGCAGTTCGATGCGTTCAGGGGGTATTGCGGCAACTACTTCGGCCAGCGACAGCTCCGCGCCGCCGAGTTCGCCCGAGACGGACAGCAACAGCACTCGCAGAGCTGTTGAGGGCGTGTCGTCCAGATGAATTTGCACCCGTTGGGTCTTGGTGCGCCGCTCAGTTGCCATCGCACGTCCTTCTTTTCCTGCGAGGCTACACGGTTGCCGGGAATTGACAAGACGGAACAATAGGGTCGGATAGGCACGCTCTGAATCGAAAATTCGGAGCGTGGCGCGCAGGCTGGAGAGTCCTTGACGACCGCCGTCTGAAAGGGCATATTCAGAAGAAGCAAAAAGAACCGTGATGCGCAGCGGGGATAAAGAGTGAAACACGTGTTTAGGGCGATGAAAGCAGACGGAGGCACACCGCTGCTGGGGAACTCCCGCCGGACGCTGGGCGCAAAACCTGGCGCTCCACCGGAAGGCGACATTCCATTGAGCGCGGACGGCAGAGTCGCGCCGTGTTCGGGCGGGATGTCGGTCACCCCTGATGACCCCAAAAGGTTGCCCAAACATCGGTTACCATGGGCTTTGGGCGGGGATGGTCGCGACCCGCTATTTCGTTATCCCGTCTCCGCGTTGCCAGAAACATTGACCTTGCGCCTCGAAAATGCTGCGCACGCGTTCATGGAACCACGGGCGGAATGTGCCTTTTGTGAATACCAAGCCGCGATCCACGGAACGCGCGATGATTGGGAGATGTGCCATGTCTGACGCGCTCGAAGGTTACCGTCAGCTCCAGGATAAGCTCTCGTGGGTTCGCTGGACGCACTTGGGGCACGACTCCGATGAAGAGGACGCCGTCCTGGATGAAATGGACGGAGTATGGTGGAGTCTGAGTGAGGAGGAGCGGAGAAGCATTTCGGCTGAGCCGCCCCGTGCCGACCTGATTCAGGGAGAGCAGAAGACTACCAGTGTAGTGGATGTTGACATCAGTCGCCATCCAGGAGCTGTGCGGCGCTACGTCGCCGCCTAGGATGCAAACGTGTACATCACTGCGCATCGCGTGACATCGCCCGGCAGCGGAGCAACGGGCATCAACTGTTTTCTTCACAGGCACGGCTGCCTGCTTGGGATCGATGCTTCCTGGGACAACAAGGAAGTTGACCGGGTCGTCTACGACAATCCTGGCACCCTCGTGGCACAGACAACGAGTTTGCCGCCCGGCGGCAACAATGTTCTGAGTTACCTGGATGTAATCGCAGAAGACTCGACTCCGCCTGTCGCCATCGCCCAAGCGCTCCAGGAGTTTGGCGCGCTCATCGGAACCGAGGACTTTCCAATGGCCAAGGTCTTCGGTGGCGTGGCCGTCAGGTTTTCCCTTGTGCTGGGTCTCAAGGGTAAGGAGGAGTTCGAGTATCCCGCTCTGGAAGCTGCGGTGTCTGCGATAGCCAAAAAGGTATGAACCCTATTTTCCCTTCATTCGCCGCGCGATGAGTAACGACACCTCCAGCGCCTGTTCGTAGTTCAGGCGCGGATCGACTTCCGACGCGTACGCGCGCTCCAGATCGCCGTCCGAAAGGCCACGCGCTCCGCCTGTGCATTCGGTGATGATTTCGCCGGTGAGTTCCAGGTGCACGCCGCCCAGCGAGGAGCCGCAGGCGTTGTGAACGTCGAAAGCCTGTTCGATTTCGCTGAGAATGTCCTCGAAGCGCCGCGTCTTGCGCCCGGATTCGGCGCTGACGGTATTGCCGTGCATCGGATCGCAGCACCACAGGACGGTGCGCCGGGACAGCTTGACCGCGTCGATAAGCGGCGGCAGTTCCTTCGCGATTTTTTGCGTGCCGAAGCGGTGGATCAGTGTCAGCTTGCCCGGTTCGTCGCGTGGATTGAGCGCCTGGATAAGCCCGAGCAATTCGTCCGGCGTGGTGCCGGTACCCACCTTCACGGCGATGGGATTGCTGATGCCACGGAAGAATTCGATGTGGGCGCCATCGAGCTGCCGCGTGCGGTTCCCGATCCATGGAAAATGTGTGCTCAGATCGTACCAGCCTTCGCGGCGCGGCACGTGGCGCGTCTGCGCCTGCTCATAGTCGAGGCACAGGCCTTCGTGACTGGTGAAGAACTCGCTGCGCCGCACTTCGTCCAGATGCCGGCCTGCAACGATTTCAAGAAAGCGCAGTGAGTTGGCGATGTGATCGACGACCGTCTGGTAATCGCCGGCGTGAGCGGCCGTTTTGGCGAAGTCCAGGTTCCACCATTCCGGATGGTGCAGGTCCGCGAATCCGCCGCCGACCAGGCCGCGGATGAAATTGAGCGTCAGCGCGGCGCGTTCGTAGCCGCGGAGGAGAAGGTCGGGGTCGGGCGTGCGGGCTTCGAGCGTGAACTCCGGATGGTTGATCAGATCGCCGCGGTAGACCGGCAGCGTGACGCCGCCGCGCGTCTCGGTGTCCGACGAACGCGGCTTGGCGTACTGCCCGGCAAAACGGCCGACGCGGATCACACGGCGTTGCGAGCCATACGCGAGCACCATGCTCATCTGCAGCAGGATCTTCAGCTTCGCGACGATCGGGTCCGAGCGGCAGTCGGCGAAGCGTTCGGCGCAGTCGCCGCCTTGCAGCAAAAAGACTTCGCCGCGCTGAGCGGCCGCAAGCTGCTCCTTTAAGGATTCGATTTCCCAGCTTGTGACCAGGGGCGGCAGAGCGTAGATGGCGGCCAGCGTTTGCTGAAGCTTTTGGCAGTCGGGGTACTTGACGGATTGAGCTGCTTTCTTGTTTTGCCAGGACGTGGGTGACCAGTCGTTCATGTTCTGTCGCTTTGACCTCGTTGAGCTCCGTGAGCGTTCCATAATCGATGACTATATTTCATGTGGGCGCGCTGCGCTACTGCCGACAGTGGAGCAAGCTGTCTTGCCTGCTGAATCTTGCTGGGTTGCGACTCGGCAGGCTGGACAGCCTGCCCCACGTCTTACGCCGGTTCGCCAATCGGAAACAGATACACGACCTGCTGCCCTTTCGGCAGCGCGAACACTTTTGCAAGCGCGGCGTCGTCGAAAGCGCCGACCATCACCGTGCCCAGACCGAGCTGTGCGGCCATCAGCGCCACGTTCTGGCCCGCGTGCCCGGCTTCCATATCGATGTAGCGCCGCGAACGTTCACCATAGCGCGGAGTAATGCGCTCCGGCGCGCAGGTGATCACCAGCAGCAGAGGCGCTTGGGCCATGAACATCTGGTTCCAGCAGGCCTCCACGATTTTCTTCGTGAACTTGCCGGCTTGCTCAAGCTGCAGTTCATGGCGGGCAGTCAGGTACGCGTAGATTCCTGGTTGGAGAGCGGCGCAGGGCTGGTTCAGCACCACCAGCAGATCGAGCGGATATGTCGCGCCCGCCGAAGGCACCACGCGCAAACCGCCCGGCAGCGCGCCTTGCGCGGACCAGCAGAGCGCCGAGAGCTGTTCAAGTGTCACGGGGCGGGACTTGTAGTCGCGCTGACTTTTCCTGAGGAACAGCAGTTTCTCGAGCGGCGCGTTTTTGTCCGGAGTCGGGAGCTTCAAGGCGGTGCTGGTCGTTTCTTGAGGCATACGCGCATCATAATTCAAAATTAGAAATTCAAAATGCAAATTGGTGAATGGTACTTGGTGGGTGGTGAGTGGTGAGTGGTGAGTGGTGAGTGCTGAGTGCTGAGTGCTGAGTGGTGAAGGGGAAGATGCCGCAACCATTGTCAGCCATTCCACTCGTCACGCGTCACTTTCGTCGGGAGAAACGGCTTCCGGCTCGGGCGCCGCCTGCGCTGGCGTCGTGTCGCGCACGATCGCAGAGAAGAAGTTCTTCATGAAGAAGTAATTGCAGATCACCAGGGACGCCGCGCCCACAACGATCGCGCCTGACTCATCGCCCGGCAGCATCCGCGCGAGAATCGAGACGGGCAGCAGACCCACGACCGCAGCGATCAAGCCTCGGACGGATGCGCCAATGCTGTCGCAAAAGCCTTCCACGGCGCCCTTGTAGCGCGTGCCGGTAATCATGCACGCGGCGATGCAAGCGCATTCAAATGGATAGCAAAGTGGAATGGCGAGCACGCGTTGCGCGCCGTCGGCCGACGCGTGGGCGCCGCTGACAACAAGCACAATGCCGAACATGAACACAACGAAAGGCAGCGCGAGACAGCCGAGGCAGGACTTCGTGCGTTCAATCAGAGAACCCAGCCCCCAGATCGCCACGAAGCCCACGTAGAGGATGAGCGCCACCGGCTGTTCAAGGATGACCAGCGGCAGGAATCCGGCGGTGACGCCCACCGGAATCGCCAGCATGGTCCGCCCCAGATTGCCGCTTGCAACAGCAATGATGTATGCATTCCCGGAACCGAGGAGCCCGAGAACAGCCGGAGCAACGAGCTGCTTGTCGCAGCCTGGCTCCAACGCCACGGCGACGCCGGCGCCGGTTGCGAGCAGCGGAACCAAAACGGCGAACATTTTCCACGGCCACAATGTGAACGGAACGTTTTTCACAAACATATTATTCGGACCTAACGTCCGAAGTTCAACCATTTCGTGTGCACGTTGTCATTCACCAACTTTACACTCAACACAAAACAAATCGCGGTGTAGTGAGAGAACGGACACCAAAAGGTGGTTGTTTGTTTCATCGCCCGTGCGCGGGTGTGGATTGAAATAATCAGAGCGGAGATCGTCACATGCCGATCGTTAAATGCGAAGAATGCGGCCGCGGTTTCAACCTGCGTGAAGAGCAATATGGAAAGGTGAAATGCAAGTGCGGCGCGATTCTGCTGGCGCCCAAGGCGGGTGCGGGCTCGGTCGAAGCGCAGCAGGCGCCGGCCGATTCGCAAATGTCCGACATGGACGCCGTCAAGCATCTCAAGGCCGCATACGACGCGCTCAAGCAAGAGATCGCGAACATTATCGTCGGCCAGGACAAGGTGATCGAGGAGGTTCTGATCGCCGTGTTTTCGCGCGGCCACTGCCTGCTGGAAGGTGTCCCCGGCCTGGCCAAGACCTTGATGATCAGTTCGCTGGCGCGCTGCCTCGATCTCTCCTTTAAGAGAATCCAGTTCACGCCCGACTTGATGCCCAGCGACATCACCGGCACCGAAGTCATTCAGGACGACAAGACCACCGGCGAGCGCGTCTTCCGCTTCATCAAGGGCCCCGTGTTCGCGAACATCGTGCTGGCCGACGAAATCAACCGCACGCCTCCAAAAACCCAGGCCGCGCTGCTCGAATCCATGCAGGAAAAGTCGGTGACTGTCGCCGGCACGCAGCACAAACTTACGCTGCCCTTCTTCGTGCTGGCCACGCAGAATCCGCTGGAACAGGAAGGCACGTATCCGCTGCCCGAAGCGCAGCTCGACCGCTTCCTCTTCAAGATTTTCGTCGATTATCCATCCGACAGTGAAGAACTCGAGATCATGAAGCGCATCACGACGCCGAGCAAGGCGACGATCAAGCCGGTGATCAACGGCGAACAGATCAACCTGCTCCAAGAAATCGTTCTCCGTGTGCCCGTCGCCGACCACGTCTTCGCCTACGCCAAGAAAATCGTGCGCTCCACGCGTCCGAACATGGGCGAAGCGCCGGATTTCATCAAGAACTGGATCAACTGGGGCGCCGGCCCGCGCGCGAGCATCTACCTGATCCTCGCCGGCAAAGCCCGCGCGATCCTGAATGGCCAGTTCCACGTTTCCTGCGAGGACATTGAAGCCGTCGCGCCGTCCATCCTGCGGCATCGCATCGCCTGCAACTTTACCGCGCAGGCCGAAGGCATCACGACGGACAAGGTGATCGAGAAACTGCTGCAGAGCATCCCGAAGACGGAGAAGCTTTCGGCAGCGGCGGCGGGGGAGTAGTCGGCACCGGTTACACTCGGCACCATGCACCCAGGACTGAATTGAATGTCGCTGCTTACAGCCAACCAGGCTCAAAAAGAGTTCAAGCTCTCGCGCTTTCTCGACCCGAAGGTGCTCAACCACGTCGATAAGCTCGAGCTGGCCGCGAAACTGGTCGTCGAAGGTTTCATGGCGGGCTGGCATCGCTCGCCACTGCACGGCTTCTCGGTCGAATTCGCGCAGCACCGCGAGTACAGCATGGGCGACGACCCGCGCCATCTGGACTGGAAGATTTTCGCGAAGGCGAACCGCTACTACATCAAGCAGTACGAAGTCGAAACCAATTTCGTCGCGCACATCCTGCACGATGCCAGCGAGTCGATGCTGTACGGTTCCAGCAAAGCGCCGGTGAACAAGCTGGACTACGCGAACTTCCTGACCGCGGCGTTGTCGTACTTGATCGTCAGCCAGACCGACAGCGTGGGCGTGGGCATCTTCAATGAGAAACTGCAGAGCTATATCGAACCCAAGCAGTCGCTGGCGCAGATTCATCGGATCTGCCGGGAACTTGAAACAACCAAGCCGCTCAAAAAGACCGATGTCGGCGACATCATGCACAACTTCGCCGACCGAATCAAACGCCGCGGCATCGTCGTTCTGATCAGCGACTTGCTCGACAAGCCCGAACGCATCATGCAGGGGCTCAACCATCTGCGTTTCGCGCGGCATGACGTGCTGGTGTTGCACGTGATGGACCCGTACGAACTGGAGTTCCCGTTCGACGGCAACATCAAGTTCGAAGGCTTGGAAGGCTACGATCCAGTGATGTGTCAGCCGCGCATGTTGCGCAAGAGTTACCTGGAAGCGCTGAACACGCACATCCTGGCCGTGAAGACCGCGTGTGAGCGCAACAAAGTGGATTACGCGCTCATCAACACCGCTCAGCCGTTGGAAGTGGCGCTGCGGACGTTCTTGCAGAGCCGGCTGCTGAGAAGGGCGAGCCGGTAACGAAGGGCGAAGTGCGAAGTATGAAGTGCGAAGGGTGGATGGCAAGGAAGGTTGGAGTGCGAGTCGGAAGTTGAAGAGACAAGTGGATGTGCGAAGCAGGTAAAGCCTTGCTTCGAACTTCGCACTTCGTCCTTCGTACTTCCCGGGAGCAAGGATGTTTCTAAACTCCTTCTTATTGGTGGGTACGGTGCTCGGCGCAGTGCCGATCATCATCCACTTGCTCAATAAGCGCCGCTTCCGGCCAGTGGTCTGGGCGGCGATGGAGTTCCTCCTTTCGGCCATTCAGAAGAACCAGCGCCGGCTCCAGCTTCGCGACATTATCCTGATGCTCATCCGCGCGATGGCCATCGTGTGCTTGGCCCTGGCACTGGCCCGGCCGGCGGTATCGGCGCGCGGCCTGCTGGGCAGCGGGATGAAGACCGGCGCGATCATCCTGCTCGATAACAGTCTCTCCATGGGTTACAACAACGGTCGTGAGACGCGTTTCGACGGCGCCAAGCGGCTGGCCAAGCAGATCATTTCACAGCTTGAGCCGGGTTCGTGGTGCGGGCTGTATGCCTTCAGTGACGATGTAAAAATGCCGCTGGGCGAGCCCTCGCCGGACCTCGCCTACATGGAACAAGAGTTGGACCGCTCCGTACAGCTTTCGGACGGCGGCACAAATATCGAGCGAGCTCTGAAGCGCGCCAAAAAGCTGTTCGATACACACCGCGAGTACAAGCTCGCCAACCGTGAAATTTACCTGATCACCGACATGCAGGCGCGGCCTTGGCAGGACGTGTCGGATCAGTTCCGCCCGCTGCTGAAAGAGCTCAGCACCAATTCAGCCATCTACCTGATCAACGCGGGCGACGCCGGCAGCGAGAACGTCGCGCTTCTGGACCTGACCCCCACCGACACGCTCGCCGCGGTGGAAACGCCGATCAGTTTCGTGGCGAAGATCAAGAACTACGGGCAGAGCGATGTGCGGGGCCTGGCGGTTGATCTGTACATCGATCCCACCGGCAAGGATGACAAGCCAGCCGAGCGCGCCACCGTCAACGTCGATTCCCGCGAAACAGCCAGCGTGACCTTTGAAGCGCGCTTCAACAAGGGCGGTGACCACAAGATCGAAGTCCGGCTGGCCAATGACCGCCTGATGGCCGACAACCGGCGCTTCTGCACCATCGAAGTCGTCGAAGACTCGCGCATCCTCCTGGTGGACGGCCGCGATCAACGCGCGGATGATCCGCTCTCGAACGAGACCGGCTATCTGCGCTTCGCGGTTTCGCCGAAAGATCCTGAGAATCCGGACAAGCAGAGCCCGGTCGTGACTGAAACCGTTGGCCAGCAGCGCTTCAGCGATCGCAACCTGCTCAACTACCAAGCCGTGGTGCTCTCGAATATCAGCAGCCTCCCTCAGTCGGCGCTGACGGCTCTGGAGCGCCAGGTCCGCGCGGGCATGGGCCTGCTGATTTTCCTGGGCGATCAGGTGGAGCCCACGGTGCTCAACGGCATGCTTGGAGAGGCCGGCAACAAGTTGCTTCCGGCGGTCATCGGCCCGACGTGGGGCGAGGCGCCGGCCATTGGGGAAGCGAAGGAACCGCAAGCGTTTTCGTTTGCGATGGACAAGCTCTCGCACCCGATCATGACCGATTTCGCCGGCTCGGACTTCGCCGAACTGCTCACCGCCGTGAAAATCTACCGCGGCTTCGACCTGACTCCGCTGAAGGACGATTCCGTGCGGACGGTCGCGTATCTCAGCAACGGAAAGCCGGCCATCGTCGAGAAGAAAGTCGGCGCGGGCTTCGTGCTGTTGATGGGGTTCCCCGCGACCACGTCGTGGACGAACCTGCCGACGCAGCCTGTGTTCCCGATCCTGATGCTGCGCGCCGTCAACATGCTCACGCTTGGCAACCGCATGCCCAAGAACCTGCCGACAACTTTGCCGCTGCACGGCACTGTTTCAGCCGTCGATCTGAATACGATTGTGCGCATCACGCCGCCGCCGCCCTTGCAGAAAAAAGAGATGCGCCCCGAACGCACCACCGACGGACGCGCGGCGTTCGATTACACCGAGACCGACAAGGCCGGGTTCTACGACGTGGTGCTCGACCGCGTGCCGCGCGTGCAGATGACCTATGCGCTGAACGCCAACACCGAAGTCGAATCGAATCTGGATAACATTCTGCAGGCGCAGTTAAAGATGAACTATCCGGAGTTTGATTTTTCGTACGTGGCCTCCAGCGCCGATTTTCCGAACCGCCTGGCCAGTCAGCGGCGTGGATCGGAACTGTGGCCATACTTGATGGCGATGGTGTTCCTGCTGTTGGCCGCCGAGTCGTTGTTGGCGAACCGCTGGGCGCCGAGGGATTAACGACCAGTAAGCAGCAGGCAGTGGCAGTAGGCAGGAGCGAACAAGAAGAGCAGGTTGCGGGATGAGGGAGCGATTTGCGAGCCGGATGAGCTTTGGGCGGCAGGACCACTCATCACTCACAAATCACCACTCACCAGTTCAGGACTGAACAATGGATTTGTTGTTGCGATTAATGGGCATCCGGTCGATCGAAGACGCGAAGGTCGTCGAGCGGTCTATCCATTACTCCAACTGCGCCACGCCATTTCAGAAACTCATCTTCCTGCTCGCCGCGGCCTTGGTGATTTATATCGTCTGGTGGTTCTACAAACGCGAGCCGGCTTATTGTTCGTTGCGAAAGAAGCGCCTGATGGCGGGCTTGCGCTGCGCAGGCGTTGCCGTGCTGCTGTTCATTCTGTCCGGCCCGGTGCTGAAAATTACACTGAACAACAACGTCAAAGGCAAAGTGGTTGTGTTAATGGACACGTCGTTGTCCATGACGCGCCAGGACAAGTATTCGCGGCCCGAAGACAAACTGGTCGCCGCGCACGTCCTGGGCAAGGTTCCGCTGAAGGAGACCGACCCGAACAAAGTCAACGCTGAAGCCGAGGCCGCGGTCGCCTCGACCAAGCGCATTGATCTGGCCAAATCGATCTTCCACAACAAAGACTTCAAGTTCCTCGAGACGTTGCAGAAGCAGTACGACGTTGAAATGTGGAGCTTTTCGCGCGCCGCCGACATGAAGTCGCTCGACCCCGGCGGCAAGAAGATCGACCCAACCGTCGTCGATTCGCTCGTGGCCGACGGCATGGTCACCGAAATCGGCGGCTCCATCCGCGCCACACTCAACCGCCTGAAAGGCCAGGCGCTTTCGGCGATCGTGATGGTGACGGACGGCGGCAACAATAAGGGCGAAGAGCCTGCCATCGTCGCCCAGGATGCTCCCGCGCGCATCTACCCGATCGGGATCGGCGTGCCGGAAGCGCGGGACGTAGCGATCTCCTACGTGTTCATGGAAAGCAAGATTTTCGTTGATGATCGTGCGCCGATTTATGTGCGGCTTAAACAGCACGGTTTCAACGGCGAAAAAGCTGACCTGATTGTCAGCGCCAACACCGAAGAGATCGGCCGGCAGGAAGTGACGTTGAAAGACGCCGGCGAGCAGAATGAAATCGTCACCGTCACGCCGAAGAAAGCCGGCAAGTACACCTACCGCGTCGAAGTCCGCCTGCGGCAGCTTGCCAGCGAAGACAGCGAACCGGGCAACAACTTCAAGTCGCGGGATGTCGAAGTGATCGATCAGAAGCTGAACGTGCTGCTGGTCGAATCCGAGCCACGCTGGGAATATCGCTTTCTGAAGAACGCGCTGCTGCGCGACCGGCGGGTGAACTGCCGGATTCTGCTGCGGGTGCCGCACATGGACGAGTTGGGCAAGGGCGGCTCGACAGACCCCAGCAAGCCAGCGCCGACGCCGTTCCTGCAGTCCTTCCCGCCGCCGACGGATCTGTTCAAGTACCACGTGATCATTTTCGGCAACATGCCCAACGACGGCTTCTTTACCGAGACCGACCTGACGACGTTGCGCCGCTTCGTGATCGAAGAGGGCGGCGGCATGTGGTTCATCGCGGGCAAGAACAACATGCCCGACAGCTACAAAGACTCCAAGCTGGAAATGTTGTTGCCGATCGAATTCGAGACGAACCAGCAGGTCACCGCCGAAGACGAACAGCAGAACCCGCTCACCGAACCGGTCCGGCTGATCCTGACTCCGGAGGGCCGCTCGCACAGCGTCACGCGCCTGGACATCGGAACCGCGGAAGGCAGCGACGACACTAACGCAGGGTTGTGGGAACTGGTGCCGGAGATTTACTGGTACCACCGCGCGACGCGCCCGAAGCTTGGCGCGTCCACGTTGCTGGTGGCCGGAGTCGAAAAAGGCGGCCGTGAAACGCGCGGAGGACCGCCGCCGCTGCTGGTGACTTCCCAGGTTGGCCGCGGCCGCGTGCTCTACCAAGCCTTCGCGGATCTGTGGCGCATGCGCTACCCGGCCGAACTCGGCCCAGACGCGCTCGAACGCCTGCAAGGCCACGTGGTCCAATATCTTGGCCTGGCGAAGCTGCTCGGCCGCACGGCAAAGGTCGAGATCAACACCGATAAAGAGGAGTACGCGATCGGTGACCGCATCAAGGTCAACGCCCGCGTGCTCAAAGGGCAGGACATGATGTACTCCGACGCTGATCACGTCACCGCCGTTGCGACCGACGCCGACAGCGAAGCCAACCAGTACCAGGTTGGACTGACGCCGGAACCCGGGCAGCGCGGCGTGTTCCGCGGCGAATTCGTCGCCCAGCACGAAGGCAAGTTCCGCGTGACACTGAAGGATGTTGAAGACGATGCCGGCGCGCATGCGGACTTCACGGTCATTATTCCGCAGCTTGAAATGGAAACACCCGACATGAAGAAGGAGCTGCTGGACAACATCGCCAAGAGTTCGCTGAAGACTGCCGCTCCGGGCGAGACCAAGGCCGGAATGTACTTCGCCGACCAGGTGCCGCAGTTGCTGAAAGACTTGCACCAGGCCCAGCGCGTCGTAGAGGAGCACAAAGAAATGACGCTGTGGGACGCGCCGCTTCTGCTGATCCTGTTCACGCTGTTCATGGGCCTTGAGTGGCTGTTCCGGAAGCGGAGCGACCTTTTGTAGTGCTGAGTACCGAGTGCTGAGTGCTGGGTAGCAGCACGCACGGAGGGACTCAGGGGCAATACGGGAGAGAAGTGCAGAGTGCGGACGTGTTGAGGCGGCGCAGGCAAGACGCTTGCGACTCAGCACTCGGAACTCAGCACTCAGGATTTGCTGTTATGGCGACGCTTGCCGATCTACAACTGCGAATCGCCGCCGTGCGGCGCAAGGAACGCCGCGTGGTGCTGGCCTCCGGCTTGTTCCGGAGCGTGGTGGCGCTGGCCTTTGCCGTTCTGGCCTATTTCCTGGTCGATTGGCTTTTCGATCTGCCGTATGCGGCACGCTTGGTGTTCGCGACGGGCGCTATGACCGCGGTCGGATATGTCTTCTGGAAGTACCTGTTGCGCGAACTGGCGCGGATTCAGGACGACGACGAAATCGCGCTGCGTGTCGAAGCCCGCAATTCGGACCTGCGAGGGCGGCTGATCTCAACCTTGCAGCTCACGCGCTCCTCTCATCACGGAGAATATGTCGGCTCGCCCGAACTGCTCGCGGCGTTGGAAGAAGAAACGGTGCGCATGTCCGAGCCGATGGACTTCTTCCGCATCGTCAACACAGAAACATTGGTGCGGCTGGCCCTCGTGGCGGTGCTTGTGATCGTGATCAAGGGCGCGCTCGTCTGGAAATTCCCGGACTATTTCTCAGCCCTGGGTGTGCGGCTGGTGCACCCTAACGCGCACTTTCCCACCAAGACGCGCTTGAAAGAGCTGAAGATGCGCCAGTTGGTTGTGCGCGGCGAGGACGTGCCGATCGAAGTCCTTGTCGAGGGCGACGTCCCGGTGCAACCCGGCACGGCGTACTGCCAGGCGACGGGGCGGGATGTGATTGTGCCGATTGAATTGGTGCCGATGGGCGGAGCGGTGTTCAAAGGCGTGCTCACCAAGGCCCTGGAAGACATGACCGTTCGCATCGACATTGGTGATTTTCGCAGCGACCCGTATCTGCTGCGCGTCACCCCGCGGCCGGAAGTGGACATCGGCGCCAGCGGCGACTGCATTCAGTACCGGCTGCCCGCGTACACGCACGACAACGATCCGCATCCCGAACGCTTTGGCGGCTTGAGCATGCTCGCCGGCAGCACAGCCTCGATCAAGTTCCTCGCGACCAAGCCGCTTATTTCTGCCTCGCTTGATCGCTCGGACGGTCGCAGTTTCCCGTTCACCAAACGTGTGGAGAAACGCACAGAAGGCGAAGGCGAGAAGCGCAAGGTCGTGGATGTCGAATGGTGGGAACTGGCGAGCCTGCCCATCGACAAGACCGGCAGCTTCCACATGACGTTGACCGACAGCGATGAACTGAAGAACAGCCAGCCGCCGGTGGAATATCCCATCGACGCGCGGCCCGACATGCCGCCATCCATCAAGCTGGTCCGACCGGTCAAGGACCTCACTGTCACACCGACGGCCAAGTTGAATGTCAGCTTCAGCGCCCGTGACGACTGGGGCGTGCGCACGACTTGGATTGTGTACCGGGTCCAGTCCGAAGTACAGGGCGACTCGCTGGGCGAAATCAAGCGCGTCGAACGGCCACTGGAACCAGAAGGTTGGAAACAGGTCGCCGACGCCATCCGCAAGCAGTTCGACAAGCTGACCGACGAGGATCTCAACGCAACGCATGGCACGGCCGACGGCCTGGCGGCGAAGCTGATCGAACGCTACAGCCTCGACAAGGCCAAGGCGCAGCAGGAAGCCGAGAAAGCCACGCGCGCCGCTCGCTTCCCGCGCGTCATTCCGCCGACGATCTTCACGTGGGACATCGCAGGCCTGGGCGTGAAACCCGGCGACCAGATCGTCTTCTGGCTGGAAGCCGACGACGAATGCGCGGCGAACGACAACATGCCGCAAGGTCGCAGCCGGAGGCCGGGCGACGCCGTAGCCGCCGACCCGCAGGGAAAGTTCTTCCCGCGCACGATCGACGTGAAGCTGACCGTCATCTCCCGCGAAGAGAAGATCATGGAACTGCAAACCGAAGTCCAACGGCTGATTCAGGTTCTTACGCAGCAGAAGGACAGCCAGGAAGAGCTCAAGACCAAAGTGCGTATCCTGATGGAAGAGCTCCGCCGCCTGAAAGGCGACGCGCCGGAATAGTAGTAGACAGGAACGGCGCCCACTCAGGCCGTTCCATCCGCAACCCGCGTCTTATGGCAGAGTTTCCAGATTAGCGGGCACGTCTTCTAAGCTCACTGTCGCGACATTTGCCCAGGACCACGCATCGTCCGGCGGACCGTTTTCTTTCTCGAAGCAGTGTGCCCATTTTTGTTTAAACTTCAGGCCGTTCTTTACGGTCAAGTAGGGATAGTTGAGCGTGCCTGTGCGGCCGGTGGTCACGTTCTCGAAGTGATAGAGTTCGACAGACGGTTCGTAGCGGCAGACGTAGCCTGCTTCGCGAATGCGGTAACAGTAATCGATGTCCTCAAACTGCACCGGCGAGAAACGTTCATCCAGCGGGCCGATTTTCTGCGCGACGTCAGCACGCAGCATCCACGCGGCGCTGATTAACGTTTGGCAGTTTCGCGGCGAAGAGAACTCCGGGTGTAACCGTGGCCGGCCGCGGCCGCGAAACGCCACTCGCCCGCCGCGAGTTACCTCGCAGCCTGCGCACTGGATATCGTGCGGCGGCAGCGCGTAAACGAGCTTCGGGCCGACGACGCCGATGCGCGGATCGTTTTCCAGAACGGTTCGCAGCCGTTCCAGCCACGAGCGCGTTCGCACGACGACGTCGTTGTCCAGAAAGACCCAGTATTTCCCGCGCATCAATTCCATGCCACGGTTGCGGCCGACGATCGCGCCGGCGTTCTGTTCCAGCCGCAATCGCGAGACGCTGATCTGTTGCGCAGCGGCGCGCTTTTCGAATTCGTCCAGCACGTCCGGCGTGTCGTCAGTCGATCCGTTATCGACGAGCGCCACGTGAAAGGGCCGCAGGGTGCTGAGCGGCAGGGATTCCAGGCAGCGGCGCGTGTAGGCGGCTTTGTTGTGGGCGAGAATGAGGATGGAGATGTCTGATTCCGGCATGGATGAATTGTGAAGCAGAACGGGCGTATAGACAAGTACGGGATGGTGGCACGCATGTGATCGCGCGGCAGTATGCGCGAACTCATGCGTGTATCGCGCCTTCTGCACGCTTGAGCCCGCGCCAAACGGACGGCGCGGCCACAAGCGTGCCACCATGCTGAAAAAATACACCAACATGGCGCGTGGCTCCTAGCGCACGTTCGGCGCTCCAGTTATGCTTCTCCAAACTGTTCGCAAAGAAGCGGAAGTCATCTGGCAAGCGCGATACGCGCCGAAGTTCCTGCCGGCTGCCTCCCGCCTCCTGCCCACTGGATTCGGGGGAGCACACGATGGCTCAGGACATGGAGCAGCTTTATCAGCAGCGGCTTAAACGCTACACCACGGCCATGTGCAACGGCAAGCCCGACCGCGTGCCGATCCGGCCATTCGTCGCGGAATTCACCGCAAAGTACGCCGGCTACACCTGCCAGGAAGTCGTGCAGGATTACGAGAAAGCTTTCGACGCCGCGCGCAAGTGCGCCGCCGATTTCGATTGGGACGCCGTAGTCGGCAACATGGTCTATGGCTGGATGGGCTTGGTGCAGGCCATCGGGCTGAAGTACTACGCCGTGCCGGGAATCGACATTGGCGAAAACGTCGGCTTCCAGTATCGCGAGCCTTCCGAAGAAGAAGCGTGGATGAAGGCTGACGAATACGATCAACTGATCGACGACCCGACCGGTTATCTATTCAATGTCTGGCTGCCGCGCGTCTCCGGCGATGTGGTCAAGCCGGGGGAGCCCAGCACGTTTCGAAACAACATGTCGTTCCTCAAGGGCGGCATCGCGATGATGGGCTACTTCGGCGCGTTCGGCACGCAGGCCGCTCGCCTGCGCAAGGAAAGCGGGACGGTTCACGCGATCTGCGGCATGTTGAAAGCGCCGCTCGATATTCTCGCCGACAAGTTTCGCGGCTACCTGGGCCTGTGCATGGACCTGAAGGAGCAGCCGGAAAAAGTCATCGCGGCCTGCGAAGCGCTGATGCCGCACCTGTACCATCTCGCGATCTCCAGCGCCGATCCCAACAAGCAGTTGCCGATTTCGATCTGGATGCATCGCGGCTGCACGCCGTTCATTTCGCCGAGGGAGTTCGACAACATCTACTGGCCGACGCTGAAGCCGATGCTGGACGAACTCTGGAAGAACGGCCACCAGGTGCTGCTCTACGCCGAGGGGAAATGGGGCGCGCACCTGAACGCATTCAAGCAATTGCAGCCCGGCAGCGTGATCTATCACTGCGACCAGGACGACATTTTCCAGGTTCATCGCGAGCTGCACGACAAGTTTGCGATCAGTGGCGGAATCCCGAACTACCTGCTCGGTGTCGGCACCCCCGAGGAAGTCCGCGCGCGCGTAAAGAAGGTGATTCAAGGCGTCGCCAAAGACGGCGGCTACATCATGGACGCCAGCGCCATCGTGCAGAACGACGCCACCGTTGAGAACATGCGCGCGCTGACGGAAGCGACGCTGGAATACGGACAGTATTAGAATTCAGAATTCAGAGTTCAGAGGTCAGAGGTCAGAATTGGAGGCCGGCTAACATGGAACCGAAGAAGCCGCAGAAGCGCAAACCGGGTGTGTGCGTACCGTGGCAAGAGAAAGTCAAAGAACTGCCACCGATTCAGACGAACCCGGAACTGGTGCAGAAAGTCTGGGAAGACGTGGACGCGGCGGCCTACGTGTATGTTTGGCACTGCGTGCTGTCGTTCTAAGGACGAGTCTGGAGCCTGGAGTCTCGAGTCTGGAGTCTGCTTCCGGGAAGACCTATGAAAGCGCGGCGCGAGAAGCGGAAACGATGGGTGCAGCGCGGCGATTACGCCGTGGAGGTCGCGGTGGAGGTCGTCTATCCAGCCGACGACCCAACAGAGGTCTGTCTGGAGCCCAAAGCTGTGCGGTTCCTGGCTGAGGTCGCACGCCGGGCGGAGAAGGGCGACTTGGATTATCTGCGCAAGGTCGGCCGCGTGTTTCAGACGGTGGCGCCATAGTGCGGCGGCACCCGGCGAGGCTCTGGCTGTGTGTTTGGCACCGCGTGCTGTCATTCTGATTCTATCTCGGCTGAGGCATGGCCTATGCACTTGTTCGTAGATACGAACATCTTTCTGTCATTCTATCATCTGACCAGCGAAGAACTGGAGGAGCTTAGGAAGTTAATTGTGCTCATGGATCAAGGCAGACTCGTGCTGCACTTGCCTGACCAGGTGAAGGATGAGTTTTGGCGCAATCGGGAATCTAAAATAGCGGATGCTCTAAAGCGGCTGCGCGAGCAGGCTATGCCTTCCCAGTTTCCACAAGCCTGCAAAGACTACCCAGAGTATGAGCTACTGAGGGAATCAATTAAGGCATTCCGTGAGAACCATTCAAGACTGTCAAACAAGCTGGCGGACGATGTTAAAGCCGTCACTCTACATGCGGACGCTATCATTCAAGGGCTGTTCTCGAAGGCGCAAAAACATCCTATCAGTAGCGGCGTTGTCGAACGTGCTCGATTGCGGCTGGAACTCGGCAATCCCCCGGGGAAGAGCGGCTCTTTGGGAGATGCTGTTAACTGGGAAATTCTGCTGTCAGATGTGCCGACGCAGTCTGATTTGTATTTCGTCTCCGAAGACTCAGATTACTGTTCACCCCTTGATGAATATCAGTTTAATCAATATCTCAGCCTTGAATGGCGCAGCCAGAAATCCTCCAATCTGTTCTTCTTTAGAAAATTGTCAGCTTTCTTTAGAGAGAAATTTCCGGAGATCAAATTAGCCAGCGAATTAGCAAGAGACGGCCTTATTGAGGATCTGCGCCAAAGCAACACTTTCGCCCAAACCCATCTGGTAATCGCCAATCTAGCGAAGTACGCGGACTTCAGCGATGCTCAGGTAGAGTCCATATTCGAGGCGGCACTGTCGAATTCGCAAGTAAACATGATCCTCGGCGATACGGATGTCCGGGAATTTCTAACGGCTCTAATTCGAGCGCGCGAAGGAAAGACCACATCATTACTGCGACTGCAACTGAAAAAGATGCTCGATCGAGCGGCTAATAACGAATAACTACCTTCGCGCCGCATACTCCGCCAGCAGGAGCGCCAAGGCCAGGCCGATCAGCCACGGGGCGAGAACGTAGCGCTCGCGGGACGTTTGGCGTTCGGCGGCCCATTGAGCCAAGTCGCGTGGGGATTCGATCACGCGCGAGTGGCCGCCGGCGAGCGTGGCCAGTTGCTGCATCGCGGCGCGGTCGGTGCCGAAGCGGCGCAGTTCGGCGGGGAAGGGGATCGTGACGAAGCGCTCGTGCAGTACGCGATTGTCTTCCAGAATCGAGAGACGGTAGACGCCTTGAGCGGGCGCGGCGAGCAGGGTGCGGTAGACACCGGGAGCCGACGGGTGCAGCGGGACGCGAGCCGCCGCGGAGGTCTGGGCGCTGCCGTCCTGTGCTGGAAACAGCGGGCTGAGCAGCGCCGAAACGTTCTTGCCGCTCAGCGGCAACTTTGTCACAGGATCGCGGGCCTTCACTTCGATCGCGAGGGTGTCGTCGTCGTTGCTCTGCGCTTCGACCGTCCAGCCCGGAAGCTGAGTTTCGCCGCGCGACTCCAGCCACTCCAGGACGGCGGGCAATAAGCGCTGTCCAGCCGGAGAGGCCAACAGGGCGGATCCAGCCGCGCCGTCCAGCGAGAGCGCCAGCACCGCGCGGCGCGATGTTCCCGGCCACTCCGGGCCGGAGAGAACGAGCAGCGGATCGGGGCGTCGTACCACAGGCGCGGAGGCCGGCGCTACCGCGCTCCCTAGAATCGTCTCGGCATTTGGCTTGGCGCGAACGCGATTGCGGAAGGGCAGCACGGGCCACTCGCCGACGGGAAGCAGCGGATGGATGTACGCGGCTCGCGGGGCGAAGTTCTCACGCCGGACGAAGAAGTCTTTCTTCTGGGACTCGAAGGCTTGCTCCAGGCGTTGCGCTAACTTCAGGAAGTCTGGCGAGTACGTTCCGCCGCCGGCTTGCGCCAACTCCTTCAGCATCTTTTCGCCGGTGGGGTCGGCGTCCTGAGCATCGACGCCGATGCCGAAGGTGAAGAGCGTGGTGCGGCGCGGGGTGGCGCCGGTATCTCTGCCGGCCGGCACGGAGGCCGGCGCTACCCGGCAAAGTTCGCGCGCGGCGGCGAGGATATCGGCTGAGGACGTCGAGGCGGTCTGCACACCGTCGCTGAGCAGGACCACGAGCTGCTCCTCGGCGTCATCATCGCGCAGAACATCCTGAGCCTTCTTCAGGGGTGCAAGCAGATCGGTGTTGGCTTGCACATCGATCTTCTTCACCGCAGATAGAAACGCGGCATGCGAGGAATCGAGCGACAGCGGCGCGGCTAACTGCGCGCTGCCGGAAAAGGTGATTAGTCCCACGCGGTCCAGCGGCTTGAGCTTCTGCACGGCGAGCGCAAGCTGTTCGGCGGCGAAGTCGATTTTCCGCACGCCCGAGCCGCTGGCGCCCATTTTCTGGTCCATCGATTTGGACACATCAATCAGGAAGAGCACTGAGCGCGTGCGGTCGTCCTCCGGCGTCATTTCCACCGGCAGCAACCGTTCCCACTCGCCGTCGTGATGCGCGCCAGCGCCAAAGGCTTTTTCGCCGCCGACAGCCAGCAGAGCCTTGCCGCTTTCCACTGCGCCGGATAGGGCGGTGAGCGCGGGCTGCGGCAGTTCTGTTGCGGAAAGCCCATCCACCAGGATTCCCGCACAGTTTTCGTACGCGGCGGCGCTTTGGGGGAGAGAGTTCACATCGTATACGGCACATTCCACGCCCAACGATTTGGCGGAATCTCGCGCCAGACGATCGAGTGTCGAGCCGCTGCGTGTCAGCACGGCCCAGCGCGAGGGACCGAGGACGCGCACGGCGGTTGAAAGCCTGTTATTGCTGCTGATATCTCCAGGCAAGTCGCCATCGACGCCGCTGAGCCGAGCGGTATACAGCGCCACTCCGGGGCTGTCGGGCTGATCGATAAAGCGCACGACCTGCCGAACTTCGTTGCCAGGCACGCCGGCTTCGGCCCTAAGAGAGACTGTCTTGAAGTCCACCGCGACCTCGGCCGCGCCGGCTTTCTGCCGCCAGAGCGCCACGCGAACGGTGCACGGAGACTGTGCGCCGATGGTCACTTCGATGGGCAGCGCGCGGCCGAGCGGGCCGCTTTCCGGCGCGCGCAGCGCAGCAATGTACGCGTCGGACGAGGCACCCAGAACGGCGGGACTGGGGAGAAGGTCGATTTTTGCGCCGGCCAATCCGGCGATTGAGGCATTGGGTGAGCCGCGGGTGTTGCGGAAGTCGCTGAGCAGCAAGATGCCGCGGGCGGGTTCGTTCTGTTCGCTGGGAAACAGGCCGCGCGAGTAGTCTATGGCCGCTCCGATGTCCGTGCCGGAGCGTTCCACCACGGCTGTCGGCCGCGTGAGGTCAGGCAAGGGACTGCGCGAATCGGCGGTGCGCTTGTTCTCCGGCAGACCTGAAGACGGCGCTGCGAGAGGACCCATCAGGCGTTCGGTGCCTGAATTCGCGCCGAAAACCGCAACGGCGACCTCAAGGCTGGACGGGTCCATCTCTTTCAGCAGTTCTCGCAGCCGGACGTTTTGCGTGGACAGATCGAAGATGCTGGCACTCACGTCCGCGGCAATCACCAACTGTTGTCTGGGCGCGTGACGTGGGATACTTAGACCTGAAGCAGCCAGGATGAGCGCGCAAGCGGCCAGTCCGTGCATCACGGTTTTCCGGTCGGCGCGATGGCGCAGTCGCGTGGATGGGCCGGCGTTTCGGCGTTCATGCCGCCAAGTGCGACCCAGGAAAATCCCATATAGTGGCGCCAGCAGCAAGAGATAAGCGGAAGAGAACACTGGGATGCTCGACCTCCTGTCCGGGTTGTATGCTGGTGCCGCTTGCACGCGCCCGCGGGTTCTGTTAGCGCCTCTGCACGCACGAGATTGGCGCCAAGAAGCCGGCGCCAATCACGTGCGTGCCACTCCTGTCCGCTGCAGCGCCACGGCCCGTACATTAAGCCGGCAGTATTCTTGCATAGACTGCCTTGGGCAGCCTTTTTATAATCCCAATGCAAAACTGTCTCCAGGCGTAAAGTTTTCTACTGATGGAAAGCGACGAGCAGCGTCAAAGGTAGTGGGACTGGTACTTGGTGTGTGGTGCTTGGTGAGAAGGACTCTGTGGGCTGACAACTATGGCAGAACAAAAACGTAATGGCAGGGATGCAGGGGCGGATTACAGAGCGCGGCAGGCTCAACGCCGGATGATCAAGGCGTTTATTTTCGTCATGATTCTGGGCGTGGCGGTGGGCATGGGCATCGTTTTCAAAGATCAGTTAATTGCGTTGCTGAATCCGCCGCCGGCGCCTCCTCCACCTCCGCCGGCCGTTGTGCAACCGAAACCTGTGGAGCCGCCGAAAGTCGTTGAGCCGGAAGTTCTAACCCCCACAGCAAAACCGCCGGCACCCATTGAGACCAAACGTGGCGTTCCGCCGCCCGCCTTGGGCGCAGCACAGACCGGCCCGGAAGATGATGCCGCAAAGGCTCTGGTTGAGCGCGGCCGGGCGCTGATGGAGAAACTGGACTTTGTGCAGGCGGGCAAACTTTTTAACGAAGCCGGCCAGAAGAAGATCGGCCTCACGATGAAGAACAACGCGGCCGGCTGGGAGAAGAAGGCCAAGGAGTACGACGCGGCTACGCACCACATCCCGATTTCGGATTTCGCGACGGCAGAAAATGCGTTTGTGGTTGAGACGCAGGACGGCCGGGAGATGCGCGGGATCATCAAATCGCAGACGGACGACCAGATTGTTCTGCAGGTGGTGCCGGCCACCAACCCGGCGTCGTTGGGAAAGACGACAATCCCAATACCGGCAATTGATATCAAGGCGCGCAAGGCGCTCACGCTCGATCAACGCCGCGAGGACTTCCTGCAACTTCTTGGCGGGTTGGAAAGTGGCGCGAGCATCACGCGCAGCACGGACTACTATGACTTGGTCTATATCAGCAAACGGCTGGGGCTTGGACGCGAGTGTCTGGAGTACCTCAATCGCGCCTACAATGGCGGCAAAGATCACGAAGCCGATCCGTATCTGGGAGACAGTTTCCGCAAGGAAGTGATCCGCCGCGCGATCGACCGGTGCTCGCTGATGCTGGCCGGCGGGCGAGCGAAACGCTTTGTAGAGGACGAACTGAACAAACTGCTGCGCACACTGCCGAGTTACGCGGTGGCCGAGGACGAGGTAGAATCTTTCAGAATCAAGATCATGGCGAAAGTGCGCGATGATTTCAAGTCCACGATTCGCTTAAGCGAAGCAAAGAAGCCGGACGTGGCAGTGGCCGTGGCGACGAAGAAGGCCGAAAAGTCGGCACCTGCGCAAAATGCCAGAGAACTGGTGGCCGAAGAACAGATTGAAATCGTCGTCGAAAACGAAGGCGTCACCGGCAAAGGCGCGGCGGCTTCAGTAGTTGCAGATGCGAATGCAAAATACGACGAGGGGATGAAGGCATACCGCGGTTTCCGGCAGGGAACGAACGGTAACAACAATAAGGTGCTCGAACAGGCGATGCACCTGTTGGAATCGGCAGTCGATATGTACGACAAAGCCTTGAAGCTAGATCCTACGAACAAGTCAGTGCTCGACCGGCAGACCGAGGCAAACATGATTGTTTACGCCTGTAAAAAGTACAAGACGCTGTGACATTTTCATGCAAACCACTACTCTATTGTGGTTTAGATGTTCTCCGCTCATTTCGTGCACGTGTTGTGTTAAAATGTGCACAGTGTGGCAAAATGGGCAAAGAACGAAAAAATGCTGCTCAAAGTGTCATTTAGAAAACAAAAATCTTTACTTTTTTCGCCGTTTTTCCTAAAATCAGTTCTGTGGCCCGTACAAGTTACGGTCCGAAAGGTGCACGCGAGGGGAAGCGCGTGCGCTAAGACTTTTCCGAGTTTGGGGTTGTAAGGTGCCAGTCATGCGGCACCGGTCGTCAGTGAGAAGGAGGCCGAAGTGATTTCAGGAATGATCAACTACTATGAGGTGCTGGAAGTTCAGCCCGAGGCAAACGCCGACGAGATCAAACGCTCGTTCCGGCGCTTGGCGAAGAAATATCATCCTGATCACAACGCTACGCGCACGAAATGGGCCGAAGCGAAGATGCGCGTCATCCTGAAAGCCTACGATACTTTGATGAACGAGGCCGAGCGCGCCGACTACGACCGCAAACTCCGGCCGTTCCTGAAAGCTTACCAGGATCCGTATCGAGAGAATCTGGCCAAGCGCACAGACGATCCGGCCGCGCAGTCGCGCCTGATCCTCTACAACTTGCTAAACGACGATCCGAAAGCGGCGATCGAGATTTACGAACGCATGCGCGCACGCGACGAGAACTTTGAAGTGTGGCAGTACCTGGACCAGAAGGATTACCTTGACTGCCAGTTCCTGATGGGCGAAGAGTACGAGCGCCAGGGGAACTGGAAGGCCGCGCTGCGCTTCTACGAAAACGTTTACAACGCCGAGCGGAACTCGCCGATGCGCTTCTTCCTTGAAGAAGTGAAGGACCGCATCCGCGACATCTACTGCAAGAAGGTCGCTCGGCGCTGCAAGCCCATCGAGTCCGTCAAGATCTACGAGAAGGTGATGGCGATGGGCGTCAGCAAGAAGACTGAAGCGTACTTGCACAAGAAGATCGCAGAGAGCTACTTCAAGGGCAGCGTCGAGAAGAAGGCCCGCTTCCATCTGCGCCGCGCGTTCGAGCTCGAACCGAAGCTCAAGGGCGCCCAGAAGATCTGCGAGAAGCTCGACGTCCCGCGGCACTAACTCCGGTGGCGCCGGCCTCCGTGCCGGCGTGCACACCCGCTAAATGAAAACTGCCTCCTTCGGGAGGCAGTTTTGTTGTAGGTTGATTTGTCCTTCACTTCGTTTGCGCGCTCGCTATTATGTCCGCCGGAGGGACTCCTATGAGCACGCGACTGTGTGCCGCCACGATCATCCTCCTGCTGATCTCGTCCGCCCGCGCATCCGATGCTGATAACGCTGACGACACGTATAAGCAGGGTCTTGCCAAGCTGCGCGAAGCGCAGACTGATCACGCTGCACTGGTGCCTGCGGTGAAGCTTCTCGCCAAGGCTGCGGCCCTGTTTGAGAAGGTCGGCGCTGAGCCCAAGGTGACAGAGATCAACTCGTGCCTCTATTGGGCCAAGAAGCGCATGACGTTGGCCGACACGAAGCTGCTCGAAGAGCCCGAAGCGGTCAAGAAACTGGATGAAGTCATCAAGCCGCTTGCGGGAACTGATGCCAAGACCATGCTGGAGAAGGCCGAGGCGTTTGCGGCCAAAGCCGAACCGCTGCTGGCGGCGGTGCGCCTATTCGAAGTTGCGGACCGGTTCCCCGATTCAACCGAAGGCAAGAAGGCTATGGGGCTTTGTCTTACGGCGATGGCAAAGATCGGCAGTGAACAACTTGCAGTATACAAACCTGCCACCACCGACGGGAGGGCGTTCATTCAATCCGAACCGCCGGGAGCGGCGATCCTCGTCGTCGCTGACGACGGAGCGAAGGACACCGGGAAACGGACCCCGAGCCTCATCGACCTGCCGAAAGGTGCGCAGACGATCGAACTCCGCCTCAAGGGCTGGAAGCCCGTGAGGCAAGCGCTACAGATCGGTGAGACGGTCATTAAGCCAGAGAGGATCGTTCTGTCAGCTCCAACTACTCAGATCGACGTGCTTTATGAGCCAGGCTGGACGGTTTTCGTTGATGGAAAGTTCGCCAAGGCGTCTGGAAGCCGAAACGCGGAGACTCCATGCACGGTAGAACTGCCGTTAGGAAGTCATGAACTCGGACTGGCCAAGGAAGGCTTTTTGGACATCAAGCAGCGTTTCGAGACAATCGAAGGTGGGGTCAAGGGATCTGGCGGCACATTCTCTAACAGTCTGGAGATCAAGGCGAGGCCAAGCAAGGGAACAAGCGTACTGGCTAACATCGCGCTCAAAGACAAGATCGTTGGCAAATGGAAGTCCGCACAATACGGCCCATGGACTATATCTTTTAACCCCGAAAAGAACGAGTTCATCTTGTACTCAGAGGGTGTTCGCATCTCATCCACTGCTTCGAAAATCATTGACGCGAATACGGTCGTTTTTCGCTGGGTACATAATGACATAATGGTCATGACGTTCGAGAACGAGAAGCCGTATGTATCGTGCTACCAACCGGCGCAGAAACTTGAGGTTCCGCAGGATGTTCAGTGCGGCTGGAAACAGGTATTCCAGCGGCCGTGATCGACGTCCGACGATTGTGCCCTCGATGCCGACAAGTTGACGAAGGTCGGCGATATCAGCGGGGGGCAAATAACAAAGCATGCTCATCTTTCAAACGAATGGTCCTGCATTTTGTCGCTTCGTTCGTTGGGTTCTTCGTGCTTCACGTTCGTGCCGCGATCGTTGTCTTCGCGGCGAGAATCGTGCACGATCTCGACGGGCGCGATGTACTTGTCCAGCACCTCCAAATGGGCTTGCGCTTCTTGCGGCTTTTCGCGGCTCTGTCCAGTCGGCGCGACGCCGACGCCGTAGCCATAAACCAACTCGCCGCCCAGCCAGTTCTGAAAGGTGATGAGCGCCAACACCAGCAGTCCGGCCAGAACGTAGGGACCACTAACGGGTAGGCGCTTGGCATAGACATAACCGCGCCAGATCGCCAGGGCTCCGGCCGCTGCCAAAATAGCAAAGCCAACCCACATGTGAAGATCAACGTAGCGCTCCGCGCCCTCATGAATGGGAATGCTATACATGTCCCACAACCCGGTCGCGACGGTTACAACACCGCCGACTGCCGCTCCGAAAAGCGTCCACCAGCCGGTGCTGCGCAGGTTGCCGCTCCGGAAGACAAACGCGATCACATCGAAGATCACCGACAGCGCCAGCAAGGCAATCGGGAAATGCACAAATTCAGGATGATAAACGGGCATAGGCATGCCTCCTTCGCTATCGATGTTCGCAAGCCATGTTCCAAGTGCAGGGTTCAGGGAAATCGTGCATTTGCGCGCGCGAGTTTGACTTGGTTCGGCGCAGAGTTAACTTGCCAGTATCGAGCAGAGGAACGTATCGCATGGCAGCAAAGAACAATTCCGCGGAAGGCACGGAAAAGAACTTCGAAACGGCGCTGGCCGAACTGGAGCAGATCGTTTCCGAACTGGAGAGCGGCGAGAAACCGCTGGATGAAAGTCTGGCGCTTTATGAAAAAGGCGTCGCCGCGCTGAAACATTGCCACGGCATTCTGGACAAAGCCGAAAAGCGCATCCGCCTGCTGGTGCAAGGGCAGGGTGGAGAGCCGGTTGTTCAAGATGGCGAATTGCCGGCCGAACAGGGAAAAACTCCTAACCGGCGCCTGCCGGTGAAGCCAGCCAGTTCTCCCCCGCCGGACGAACCGCCCGCATCAGGCGATCCCTTCTAATGACGTGCGGATTCCCTTTGGCAGGCTGTTGACGCGGGATACCGGCAGCGACAGAATACGCCGTCTTTTGCAGAAGGTGACGAGTGGCGTGTGACGGGTGATGGGGGGAGCGGCTTGCCACAGGCCCAATCACCCCTCACGCGTCACCCGTAACCCGTGAACGGAGGTTTCATTGGCTACACGGAACAGAAAATCCATTCCGCGAATGAGCGCGCGCAAGGTTGTGGCGGCGGATTCCGTTGCCGCGACGGCGAAGGCGTACCTGGACAGCACCTGCGAATTTGTGAACGGGCATTTGGACCGCGTTCTTCCGGGCGAGGACGTGAGCCCGGAGACTCTGCACAAGGCGATGCGCTACTCCGTGTTTGCTGGCGGCAAACGCTTGCGGCCGGCACTGGTTCTGGCCTCAGCCGAAGCAGTGGGCGGCTCGCGCGAAGACGCAGTCGCTCCGGCCTGCGCTGTGGAGATGATCCATACGTACTCCCTGATCCACGACGACCTTCCGGATATGGACAACGACGATCTGCGTCGCGGACGGCCCACGTGCCACAAAGTCTTTGGCAACGCGATGGCGATTCTGGCCGGCGATGGATTGCTCACCTACGCATTTGAAGTGCTGACGGGCACTCGGCGAGCCGAGGCTGTTTCCGGCGTTGTGCGCGCGATCGCTCAAGGGGTCGGCACCCAGGGCATGGTGGGCGGACAAGTGCTGGACATACAGGGCGAGGGCAAAACGCCGACCTTGGATTCAGTGCAGGCCATTCACAAATGGAAGACGGCCGCACTCATCGCGGCATGCTGCGAAGCTGGCGCTTTGGCCGGTGGTGCAAATGCTGCGGAGCACGAGCATTTGCGCACGTATGGCCAGAAGATTGGTCTGGCCTTCCAAATTGTGGACGATATACTCGACATAACCGCGTCGTCGGAAGCGTTGGGAAAAACCCCAGGCAAAGACGCCCGTACGGGCAAGGCGACCTACCCTGCCGTGCTGGGGATCGAAAAAGCCCGTGAGGAAGCTGACCGCTTAGCCAGAGAAGCCTTCGCGGCGTTGAAGATTCTTGGCCCACGCAGCCGCAACCTGGAAGCGCTGGGCCGTTTTGTGGTTGAACGACAGTCGTAAAAGTAGGGCGGGCCTCCGTGCCCGCCACGTAAGGAAACAGAGGCGGGCAGGGACGCCCGCCCTACCTGCAGTGGGGCTTGAGGCTGCGCCATCGATGAGTGATCAGCATACGGTGTCAGGTCCGGATCTGCACACGCCGGTTCGCCTTCTTAAGCCGCTGGAAGACGTTGCGCACCGGGCCGGCGCGGCTGTAGGCGCTCAGCGGCCCATCATCGCCTGCCCGATTGCTCGTCCGTTCCTGAAGAACCTAACCAGCCCAGCCGACGTGAAACTGATTCCGGTCGAATACCTGCCCGAACTGGCGCAGGAAATTCGCGAGAAGATCGATGCGACCGTGCAAGTCACGGGCGGGCATCTGGCATCGAATCTGGGCGTCACCGACCTGACGATCGCGCTGCATCGCGTCTTTGATTTTTCGAAAGACCGCCTGGTGCTCGACGTTGGCCATCAGGTCTATGCGCACAAGCTGCTTACCGGCCGTTTCGCCAAGTTCCACACGCTGCGCCAGCAAGGCGGCATCTCCGGCTACCCGAATCCGGCCGAAAGCTCCTACGACCTGTTCATGACCGCTCACGCCGGCTGCGCGGTCGGTTCCGCGATTGGCCTGGCCGTCGGCGATCGTCTTCAGGGGCGGCAAAATCATTCAGTCGCCGTGGTCGGCGATGGAGCGGCGACGTGCGGTCTGGTCTACGAAGCGTTGAACCATGCGGGCGAACTAAAAGAGAACCTGCTGGTTATCCTCAATGATAACGGCTGCTCCATCGCGCCGACGACCGGCGCGCTCTCGGCGACCTGCACCGACATCAAGGCCAGTCATTTCTTCAAGTCGGTCAAAGGCAAGAGCAAGGCGTGGCTGGAAAAAATCCCGTACGTCGGCAAGGAAGTCGAACGCATCGCCGAACGCACGTTCGAAGTGATGCAGAAGGCCGCCAACGCGCCCGGCGCGATCTTCATGGACCTGGGCTTCCGCTATTACGGCCCGGTCGATGGCCATGACATTGAATCACTTCTGCGCTGGCTGGCCGAGATGAAATCGGTCAAAGGACCGAAGCTGCTCCACGTCGTCACTCGGAAAGGTTACGGCCTGCCATGGGCTGCGAAAGACCCCTACACATGGCACGGCGCCAAGCCTTACGAAGTGGAAGGTTCGGACGCCCACATCAAGAAGGGCGCTCCAACTCCACCCGCGTACACGAAGGTCATCAGCGACGCGATCATTGAAGTCGCCAAAAAAGACGAGAAGGTCGTGGCGATCACCGCCGCGATGCCCGATGGCACCGGCCTGGTCAACTTCCAGAAGGCATTCCCAAAGCGCTACTTCGACGTTGGAATCTGCGAAGAGCACGCATTGGTGTTCGGCGCCGCGTTGGCCAAGAGCGGTCTCAAGCCGGCCGTGTTCATCTACTCTGCGTTCCTCCAGCGCGCGGTCGATCAGCTCATGCATGAGTTGTCGTTGCAGGGCGGCATGCCGATGGTGGTCTGCCTGGACCGCGCGGGTGTCGTTGGCGATGACGGTCCGACGCACCACGGTGTTTTTGACATCGCGTACTCGCGCGTCTTCCCGCATCTGGTTCTCGCCGCGCCAAAGGACAAGCCGGAAGCCGAAGCGATGATTGCGTGGGCCGTCGATTCGGGCAAGTCGGTCGTCATTCGCTATCCGCGCGACAATGTTCCGAGCGCGCCACTGGCCAGCGAATTGAAACGGATCGAACTGGGCAAAGGCGAAATCCTGCGCCATGGCGAGAAAGTCGCGGTGCTTGCGTACGGCAGCCAGGTGGTTCACGCAATGGAAGCCGCCGACACGTTGGCCGAACAAGACGGCGTGAAGATCACGGTGGCGAACGCGCGCTTCTGCAAACCGTTCGATGGAGAACTGCTTAGGGAGTTGATCGAAAAGCACGACCGCGTGATCACGGTGGAAGACCATCAACTGATGAACGGCTTCGGCAGCGCCGCTCTGGAAGAAGCCAACGCTCTAGGCTTGGACGCCCGCAAGATCGTGCGCCTCGGCTACGCCGACCAGTACATCCCGCACGGCCCACGCCCCTGGCAGCTCGCGCAAGCCGGAATTGACGCGGCGGGGATTATGGCGGCGGTCAGAAGATAGGGTTCAGGGGTCGGGGTTCAGGGTTCAGGGTTCAGGGTTGCAGATGTGTGCCACTGCTGGCTTGAGTGCGCTTCAGCACACTCTCCCGCAGTGCTTCATTAGGACGCGCCGAACTCTCGCTCGGCGCACCACTCACCACTCACCAAGTACCACTCACCAAACTACTGCTCTTCATTCTGCTGGTTGATTCCCCAGTTCTTCGGCTGCGTGCCGACGATCATATTCAGCGTTTTGGGCTCGCCGTTTCGATGAACAACCAGTTCTACTTTCGTGCCGGGTTCCATGTCGGCCACGTTGTCGCGGATGTCTTCGGAACTCTTCACAGGCTTGCCGTTGAGCTTCATCAGCACGTCGCCGGGGAGCAAGCCGGCTTTCTGCGCCGGACCTTTCAGGAACACGCCATCGACGACTGCGCCGCCATCCACGTTGAGCTTCTTCGCCTCAGTGGAATCGACGTCCTTCACCTGCACGCCCATCCAGCCGCGCGTCACGTTGCCCGTCTTTACCAGGCGCATGGCGATCTTCTTGGCCTGCAAAATCGGAATCGCAAAGCCGATGCCCTGGTAACCGCCGGAGCGCGAGAAGATGGCCGTGTTCACGCCGATCACTTCGCCATTCAGATTCACCAGCGGTCCGCCCGAATTGCCGGGGTTGATCGCCGCGTCGGTTTGGAGCAAATCTTCATAGTTGGAGATGCCCATGCCGTGTCGGCCTTTGGCTGAAATGATTCCGGCCGTGACTGTCTGGTCCAGCAGTCCGAAGGGGTTTCCCACCGCCAGCACCCAATCGCCGACTTCAAGCTGGCTTGAATCCCCCAGCGTCGCGCCGACCATGTTCTTGGTATCGATCTTCAGCACCGCGATGTCCGTCTGCGTGTCCGCGCCTACCAGCTTCGCATCGACTTCGCGGCGGTCAGAGAGGCGCACGACCCAAGCCTCGCCTTCGGCAACGACATGCGCGTTGGTCATCACGTAACCATTGGCCGCATCGAAAACGAATCCTGAACCCACGCCGCGCGGCACCAGGCCTTCTTTAATCTTCGGCGGTGAATAGAACGGCACGCCGAGCCGGTTATACGATAGCCCGCCGCCTTCGGCATAGCGGACCCGCTGCACGGTCGTGATATTCACGACAGACGGGGCAATCGCTTTCGCTGCCGCGCGGAACGTGAGCGACTGCTCATTGGCGGCTTTCTTGCCATTCGTGTCCGCTATCACGCGCGTTGGCCAGCCATCCAGGCCCTTGCTGACCACAACACCGATGAGAACTCCAAGGATGATGCCTAGCGTGACCGGGTTATTGAGCCGTTTTGCCATATTGAGAATCCTTTAGCGCTGACGCCGTCCATCGACCGCCGAAACGTCCTTCACACTAGAAGGACGGCTGGGCTGGGCATGATCTTCATTCTAGCTGGTGTCTTGGTGGTCTGGTAGTCTGGTGTGTGGCTGAGTGCCTGCGGTTCGTGGGTGCAAGACCCTGAACCCCGAACCCCGAACCATCCCTACCCCTTGATCCCGGTGAACGTGACCCCCTGTATGAACTGTTTCTGCGCTACGAAGAACAGTGCGATGACGGGAATGGTCATCATCAGGCTGGCGGCCATCATCATGCCCTGGTTGGATGGGCCGGCGATGGTTTGGAAGGCGAACAGGCCCAGCGAGAGCGGGTACATTTTCTGGTCGCTCAAATACATCAGCGGGTTCATGAAATCGTTCCAGACGTTCATGAACGTAAAAATGCCGATGGCCGCCAGCGTCGGCTTCACCAGCGGCAGGATCACGTTCCAGTAAATCTGCCAGTACGTGCAGCCGTCGATCTTCGCGGCATCTTCCAGGTCCTTTGGGATATTTTTCATGAACTGCCGCAGCATGAAGATGAAGAACACGCTGCCGAACGCGGATCCGATCCACATCGGCCGCAGCGTGTTGTACCAACCCAACCACTTCATGATCAGGAAGTTGGGGATCATCGTCACTTGGGCGGGAATCATGATCGTGGCGAGCAGAATCGCCCAGCAGATCTCCCGGCCGGGCCACTTCAGCCGCGCGAACGCGAACGCGATCAGCGAACTGGAAAAGATCGCCAGGACGATGTTGATCACCACCAGGAACATGCTCGTCGCGAAATAGCGCCAGAACGGAATGTAGCGTAGGGAATTCTTATAATTGTACGTCGCTTTGTCCCAGGTCTTGGTCCACGCGGAGGTGTTCTCGACGTTCGCCTCGACCTTCACGGTGCCGGGTTGATTGTGATACGTAGCGATTCCTGCCGGCACGGAGGCCGGCGCTACCTCTTTCGTGATCTGCCAATGTCGGATGCGCATGTCGTCGTCGTCGTCGGGACTGGGAAGCTGAATGTACACTTCGCTGTACAGCTTTCCCATGCCGCCCAGACAGTACGGTTCGGTGGCTTCGTAACGCTTGCCGTTGTACTCGATGGCGAACCACATGCGATTCCACGACGCGTCGGACTTCAAACCGACGGCAATGGACTTGGGCGGCTCTTTGTTCTCGTAGGGAACAACGGCCTGCACCGTCGCGCGCTCGCCGGTTCTGGAAAACTGATAGCAGAGTTCCTCGTCGCATTTCTTGTCGAAGATCGTCTGGCGCAGCGAACTGGTAGCGCCGGCCTCCGCGCCGGCAGGAATAACTTTGGCGTTCCCTTTAGCCGGCACGGAGGCCGGCCCCACCTCGGCGGGCAGGGACGCCCGCTCTACTGTCTTCCAGATCAGTTCGCCGTCTGGCGTGCCGCCGCGCGCCAGCACGCGCGTGTCGTTCTGGCCTTCGGCTCGCAGCGTGACGTCGCTGAGCGCCAGGCCGCGATACAAGCGCCGGTGCGACTCACGAATTTGCGCTTCGCTCGCCGCGCCTTTCAGCCACTCGCAAATGCCGCGCGTGCGCTCCTCTTCGGTCTTGAAGTGCTCGCTCGTAATGCGCCGCGAAACGTCGCGGGCAACGCCGCGCAGGCGAGCGGTCAGGTCTTCATGGCTGGAGAAGCTTGCCTGTGGAATCTGCAGGCAGGCTTCGGGCCAGGCTTTCTCCAGCAGCGCTTTCACGCTTGCGAGATCGCGCAAGGAATCCGCCGGAATCCGCGCGCTGGCCAGTTTCCCAGCGGCGCCAAGGTCCTGGCGCAACGTGTCGGGCGCCTTGAGGGATTCGGCGCTGATCAGGTCGCGCGCGGAGCTTTCAAAAAGCTGCGCGATGTCGTCGCGCAGAGCGTCCTCTTCTTTCAGCTTCTCGCTCGGAACCTTGCCGGAGAGATCGCGCCACAAGCCCGCCAGCAGCAGGCCGCGAGCGTCGTCGGGCAGAGTGCACCCGCAATCCAGAGCGAACGGTTTGAGCGCATCAGCAAGGACGCCGCGCACCGCCGGTTCCATGCGGGTCCAGCGCCCGGAAGCGACTTCTTGCGGCTTGCGCAACGTCGTGCCTTCGCGAATATCGATGAACGGGCTAGCAGGCTGATACTGCGGCAGGCGCGGGATCCAGACCAGGTCGCCCGTCATCTGCTCATCGTCTTCTTTCAGGCTGCACGAAACCATCCAGACGAACGGCATGGAGAAGATGATCGCGCCGACGATCAACGTCAGGTGGATCGCAAGGCGATACACGGTTCGGGCGGGTTTGCTTCCGTATTCTACGTCCATAGCAGATGCTTCCGTCCAGCCGAGCCTTTGTGACGTGTGGCGGGTGACGGGTGACGAGTGGAGTGGCTTGTAACGCGCCGCCCAACAGCCATATCACCCGTCACGCGTCACACGTCACCCATCACGTTCCCTTCAGCACGAACTGCCGCCCCAAGCCTCATTCACCCTGATAATGAACCCACCGTTTAGATGACCACAGTTGGAACATCGTCAGCGCAAAGATCACCGCGAACAGAATCCACGCCAGAGCGCTGGCGTAGCCCATGTGCATGTAGCGGAAGGCCTGGTTGAAGAGCGCGTAGGCGTAAAAGAGCGTCGAATCTTGCGGGCCGCCCTCGGTCATCAGGTACGCGGGTTCAAAGATGCGGAACGTGGCGATCAAGCCCATGACCAGATTGAAGAAAATGTAGGGCGTGAGCATCGGCAGCGTGATGTGGCGGAAGCGCTGGAACACGCCGGCGCCGTCAATCGCCGCCGCTTCGTAGAGGTCCGTCGGGATTTCCTTGAGGCCGGCCAGCCACACGATCATTCCTGCGCCCGCGCCCCAAAGGCCCTGCAAAATCAGCGATGGCTTGGACCAATGGACGTCTTTCAGCCAGTTCAGGCGCGGCAGGCCGACGTATTCAAAGGCCGCGTTCAAGATTCCGTTGTTTGGGTTGAAGATAAGCAGCCAAAGGAGCGCTGAGGCTACGCCGGGGACGATCGCGGGCAGATAAAAAAGCGTGCGATACACCGTCATGCCGCGCACTTTCGCGTCCAGCAGCATGGCCACGCCCAATCCGAAGGCCATGCCCAGCGGCACGCCGATGATCATGAACGCGGTGTTGGCCAGCGATATTGTGAAGCGCGGGTCGTCGGTGAACATTTCCGTGTAGTTGCGGCCCCAGACGAGGTGCGAGGGCGACATCGCGTCGTAACTGCAGAAGGACATCACCAGCGAACAGAGAATCGGGCCGCCGGTAAAGCAGATGAAGCCGATGAACCACGGCAGCGCGAACATCCACCCGGCCCACGCTTCGCGACGCGCCTGCAGTCCGCCGCGAAACCGCGTGCGGAACCAGTAGAGCATTCCGGCCGCGCCGAGACCCAGAAGGCAGAAGTACGCCAGGACCATGTGCGTCCAGCTTACTTCGACCCCGACCACGGGTTTATAGATGCGGTCCAGTTCGCGCTGGACGATACGCGTCTCCTGGTTCAGCGCATCCTGGCAGACCTTTTCATCTGGACCCTTGCTGTAAATCGCGTTTTGAGTGGCTTGCACTTGCGCGTTCCACAAGAGCTGCCCGACCGGAGTGACCGGGCGATATTTGCTGTGCGGCAGCAGATCGACAAAGACTTGCAGCGCTTTGGCGAACTTCGGATCAGCCTGCGGGTTCTTGCGCAGGTACTTGTCGAACAGCGCTTCCGTCACGCGGCGGTTGGCATTCAGGAGCGGAATGTACATGCGGCCTTGAGCCGCCTCGGTGCGCGACTGAATTCGCGCCATTTCCATGTTCGAGTCCAGACTGGCGAGTTTGCGAATCAGTTTCCAGGCTTCGCGCGGATGCTTGGCGCCCTTGGGGATCACCCAGGCCCAACCGCCGAGCCACGAGATCGGCTGCTGTTTTGCGTCAGGCATCGGCGCGGGTGCAACGGCGAAATTCATGTCGGGCCTGAACTGGGCGATCCCGGTCAGCACCCAGTTTCCATCGATCTTCATGGCGATCTTGCCGGTCAGGAAGGGGTCGAGCGCGTCGGTCTGAAAACTGGTCTGGAAGCCTTCCACATCGCCGGCTCCGCCCAAATCGTCGTACATCGATTTCATGAATTGCAGCCCGCCCACGACGCTTGGATCATTGAGCAGGCACTTGCGCCCGTCGTCGCTCATGAACTTCGCGCCGTTCTGCCAGCCGTAGATGTACAACCAGGAGTTTCCGTAGTTCGGCACAAAGCCGGCGACTTCCAGCACGCGCCTGCTTCCGCGCATGGGCCGCTGCGAGAGTTTGCTGGCGTACTGCCGCAATTCGTCCCAGGTCTTCGGCGGCTTGGCCTCTCCGTTTTCATCCACCAGGCGAGCTCGCACCAGCATGTCCTTGTTGTAGAGAAGAGCGCGATCATCGGTCGTGGCGGGAACGCCGTAAAGGTTTCCGCCATACATGGCTTCTTCCCAGCACGGCTGATAGTAATTCTCCTGCTTGATCGCGTCCGGGTCGCCGGCTTGCGCGTCTTCTTTAACGAAATCGCTCAGCGAGAGGAAAGCGCCGCGCGAAGCCCATTCGCCGATGGCGTAGCGATCGAAGAAAATGACGTCTGGCGGATCGCCGCCGACGATCGCGCAGAGCACGCGCTGGGGGTCGGCGACCAAGTCGCGCGCCGCGGATTGTCCGATGACGACTTTGACGTTGGGATTCTCGCGATGGTATTGTTCGAAGATTTCGGCCATCGTCCGCATCTGGTACGGATCGGACCAGTATTGAAGTTCAACGACTTCCGTGCTGAGCGCGGAGTGCTGAATGCTGAGCAATACGAGTAACGGAACGACGAACGTCGAACAACGAGCGAGGCTCAGGGTGAGATAGCGGCCAGCGCCGATCGCTGCGACTTTGATCACGCCTCATCTCCCGTTGCGGCTGTGTGCTGTGCGCGCTCTGAAGTTAGCGGCTTTTTCTTTTTCATCCAACGACTTTGAACTAGAATCGCTCTTCGTGCGAAAGTTATTGAGGAAACTCGGTCTGGCCGAATATGGTGGTGACGAACTGCTCATCGCAATCGTCGCCTGCGGCGCGGCAGCGCTTGCGCTTTGGCTGCTGAATCCGCTGCTGGCGCTGCTGCCGCTCATCCCTTTTGCCATTGTGATCTGGTTCTTTCGAGACCCCGAGCGCACGGGGCCGACCGACGAAAATCTGCTGCTGGCCCCTGCCGACGGAACGGTCACCGACATTGTCGAGATCGACGAGCTGGAGTTCATCTGCGGAAAAGCCACGCGCGTCGGCATCTTCCTCTCACCGTTCAATGTCCACGTCAACCGCGTCCCGTGCGCTGGTACGGTCCGAGCGGTTGGCTACAAGACCGGCGAGTTCCTTCCGGCCTACAACCCCGAAGCGCCGCAGCGGAATGAATCGGTCTCGCTTGGGTTTGAAACCGCCGGACACGTGCTTCTGCTGGTCAAGCAGATCACCGGCGTGCTCGCGCGCCGCATCGTGTGCGAAACCCCTCCCGGCACAGCGCTCACGCGCGGTCAGCGCTACGGCATGATCAAGTTCGGTTCGCGCACGGAGCTCTACATTCCCACGCAGTGGCTGGCGGAGGTCACCGTCAAGATTGGCGACTCCGTTCGGGGCGGCCAAAGCGTCTGCTGCAAGCTGCGCACAACTCCTGCCGAAGCGACGCGCGCGGATCAGTTCGAAGGCAGCGCCGCTCTGGCCGGCCCCGATCCGGACAAACCGCACTCCACCACTGAACAACGCGTACGAGAGTAATGTAGCTTGGTCTTTTGGCGATCCAGCCATCGGCAGTGACGCGGCGTGCTCGCGGACTGACATCTTTTGGCACCACAAAACTGTCACCGCACGGCATTTCCATAGGAGATCCCATATTTTCAATATGGTATGCACGTTGCGGTGTCCTGGCGTATGAAACTCGAAGGCAGACATCGCACCGCAGGCTTTACACTCATCGAACTGATGATTGTTGTCGCGATCATCGCCATCATCGCGGCGATTGCGATCCCCAGTCTCCTGCGCTCCAGAATGGCTGCCAACGAAACGGCCGCAGCAGCCGCTTGCAAGGCTTTCGCTGAAGCCGAGGAAATCTACCATCGCACCGATTACAATCGCGACGGCGTTCTGGAATACTGCCAGCACTTGAGCGGAAACGACAGCCTGCTGGAAACCAGCTCCGGCTCCGGCGACCTCGCGCTCATCGACAAAAACTTCGCTCATGCAGAAGGAACGGTCCCCGCTGGCGGCGTGCCCAAAGCCGGCTATGTGTTCACGATTCTGACGCGACAGGGCGCGCCCTTGAGGACGATCAACTACGTCGTCAAGAATAGAATGACGCTCGGCTACGGACTGTGCACCATCCCCGCTTCGTACGACGGCACTGGCCGCAACTCATTCCTCATCGGCAATACCGGCACCATCTACCAGAAGGATCGTGGCGTGATAGGCACGAGCTTCATGTCGCTGTTCAATCCAAACAGCACGTGGATGGTGACGGAATAAGTCTGGAGTCTGGAGTCCGAAAGCTGTGCGACCCGGGTTCCCAGACTCCAGACTCAAGACTCAAGACACCAGACTCGCGCTTACACCCCTCTCGCTCCGTAAAATCCCGTCGTCAAAATAATCATCAGGTCCAGGAAGAAACTCTGCTTCTCGATGTAGTAAAGGTCGTAATCGAGATTCTCGTGGATCGGATTTCTGCGATCCGCGCTGATCTGCCAGATTCCCGTGATGCCCGGCTTCACGCAAAGCCGCTGGCGCTGCAGCGACGTATAGTGCTCCACGATCTGCGGCATCTCCGGCCGCGGTCCCACGACGGACATATCCCCGCGCAGCACATTCCAGAACTGCGGGAGTTCGTCGATGCTGAGCTTCCGCAGCCAGCGGCCCAGCAGCGTAATGCGCTGGTCTCCAGAACTGCGCGGCGTCACTGCGTAGGCCGGCGCGTCGGCGTGCATCGTGCGGAACTTGTACATGATGAACGCTCGCCCGCCCTGGCCAATCCGCTGCTGAGCGAAAAACACCGGTCCGGGCGACGTCATTCGAACCAGCAGCGCGATCAGCGGGAACAGCACCAGCGAGACCGGATTGAACAGAACGATCAGCGAGAAGAGGATGTCGAAGAGCCGCTTGGTGAACGGCATGCGCTGCACTCGGTCGCGCGGTTTGATCGACAGCAGCGGAATACCTCCCATGGTCTCAACGGTCAGGGTGTCCAGCGGGATTTGATAGAGGTTCGGCACAAACCGGCACGGCACATCGCAGTCCCCGGCGGCGAGCGCAATATCGATGATCGTGTTTTGATCCGCTTGCGTGATCGCAATCCACACTTCGTCGGCGTGGTACTTGTCGATCACCTCGGGCAGATTGTGCAGCCGGCCCTCGACCGGAATGGGCTCGTATCCGACCAGGCAATCGATCGTCGTGTTCTGCTTGGCCAACTCATCATCCAGGAACGCCACCGGCAGGATGTGGAACTTCGGGCTGTGCAGCAGCTTTCGAGCGATCGTGCGTCCCGCTTCGCCGGCGCCGCAAATCACCACGCGCCGAAAGAAATGCCCGCGCGTCTGCATGTAGCGCCGCAACTTAAAGCCCAGCGCTCGCACCGCCAGCACTCCCATGCAGCCCAGCACGACGCCCAGTCCCAGGATCAACCGCGAGATCCGTGTGCGCACCGGGTCGGCCATGAAGTAGCTGCCGCAGATCACCACCGCCGATGAGAGAAACAGCCCCTGCATCACGGCCGTCGCTTCGTCCATGTTCATCAGGCCGGTTTCGCGGCTCTGGTAGAGATGCTTGACCGAAAACGAGACCAGCACGAACACCGCAAATGACGCCGCCGGCAAGTAGTAGTCGTCCGCCCACGGCACATGCTTCTGCCGCATGAACGATTCCAGGATGCTCGTGTTTTTATAAAGCCAATACGCCGCGACAAAGCCCAGCAGGCACGCGCAAGCGTCCATCGCAAGCTGCAGCGCGTTCAAGAATAACGCGGCGTTATCCGTGCGGCGGCTCTGCATGACTTCTCTGGCAACTCCTACAAGTCCGCGACCTTCATTGGTGCCAATATAGACGCGCGAAGATTAGCAGATTCGCCGTGAAATTACAGGCCATATCGCGCAGTCCTGCTCCGCCCCCGCTCCGCCGCCGACGCCTGTAAAAAAGTGCACGTGTGCGGTGGCACGCTTGTGTTCGCGCGTCTTTTTGCGCGAACTCAAGCGTGCGTTTGCCCTGCATGTAGGACATTTTGCCAAGATTGTCCCGTCGCCTCCGCTCAACTCTGTAAAAAACTGCACCTGTGGTGATTTCCAGACCTCCCCAAGCCTCAGGTCTCAAGCCTCAAGCCCTCTCTGTCCAAGAACGCACATGTGCACATTTCTAAACCTAAACCCGCCTCCAAGCCATCGCACGCCAACCCCTGCCGTTGTTCAATTTTCAAAGAACGCTTTCGCGATGACAGAGTATCCAACCCTGCCCTCCCATATATGACGTTCCAGCCGCAAAAATGTTGCAAAGATTTTGGCGTTATTTAAGATAATATTTTTGCATCAACAAGCTCCTACCCCGAAACGGAATCGCCTCCCTCTTGTCTCCACCCGTTACTCCGAGGTATAATGGTGCCTGCGAAGCAAGTAACGGCTCAATGAAGACGCGGAAAGTAGCGCAATCCTCCTGGATTGCGTGCCGTTCGTATCACGGCCGTGCCGTTCGGTTCCCCTCTCCCCCGCGCGGGAGAGGGGTTAGGGGTGAGGGGGCAGGCCATCCGCCCATTCGGCTGCGGCACCGCCGCCACTCTAAGCGTGCCGGCTCTTGGAAGTCTGGAGGGGCCGAATTGCTCTACCTTTTACGCCCTGATTCGCTGCAAAGATTCCGACGGCGCCACAGCCGAGGAATCCGGGAGGGACATTGACGGCGGAGAAGGAAAGTGCTTTGATACCGGAATACGCCGATTATCAGAGACGAGGAGCCGACAATGCCGGTGGACGAACTCTTTGCAACAATGAGGGAATGGGGTATCCCTGAGGAATTGGTGGAGGAGTCCCGCCTCAACTGTGAACGAGAGCGGCAAAAGTTGATGTTTGACTATGAGGACGTTCTCGGTAACCAGTTGCGGGAGACTTACGGCACACCGCAGGACGTTGTTGACCGGCTCGGTCCAGCGTTCGGATACAGAATCGGGAAGGTCTATGTGACCGAGACTGTCCCTCTTGTCTTTACCCGAGCTAAACGGCGGGTGGATGAGTTCCGGGAGGTTTTGGTCCGCTCGGTTGTCCCCACGCTCTTAGACGAGGTACGGTCCACAACGTTCTTTGACGCTAAGTTAAAGGACAATGTGGACCTTGTGTTTCCTGTTGAGGAATTCTTTGAGCAGAAGGTCACCGAACTTAAAGCGGGTGCCTTGAAGGACCACGAAAGCAAGAAGTCTCTGTCTCGGGAAAAGTGGAAAGAGCGGTTAATAAATGTGTGTCTCGCGATTCTCACCGCTTTAATTACGACACTCGTTACAGCAAAGCTCACCGCCAAACCGGACCCGATACACACCACACCTCAGAACGTCACCACCAGCAACGGGAACCCAAGATAGAGGAGGAGAACAAATGAGAGCAGAAGACGCAAAGGAAATTGTAGAGGGTCTCGGGGACGGGGTGTGTTCAATTCCAGTTAGCCGTTTTCTCGAAATCAAGCAGGGGGATGGGCGGGGGCCAGCGCTGTTCCCATTGTCCGTCTTGCGAGAGAATGGCCGCCTTGACTTGATGGCCCGCTTCGGCGCCGACTTTGGTCC
>DASXUX010000023.1:0-100409 GCA_036504595.1 Planctomycetota bacterium
TTGAACATCTGTTCGTACGCGACCTTCGCCTCCGCTAAAAAGGCCGCCAAACCTTCGTCGTAGCTGTTCGTCATTAGCCCATCCCTCCCTTTAAGAGAGGTTTCGGCTATTTAGATATGCGCATTCAGCGACGTGCACCCAATTTCCACAGCTCGCAAGCTCCTCTTGGCAACGCGTGCCGCAGTCTATACGATGCGGCGACACATTGTTCGGAGGCGCGCATGCATTTTTCCTGGTGGCTGGATGGCTCCATCGTCGGCGTGTACCTGCTGGCGACGATGGTGGCCGGGATCATGGTGCGGAAGTACGTCGGGAAGGTGGAACACTTCCTGATTGCCGGACGCGAGATGGATGTCTACCTGGGAATTGCGTCGCTGGCGGCGACGGAGTTCGGGATTGTCACGTGCATGTACACGGCGCAGCTTGGGTATCTGCATGGCTTCGCCGGAGCGACGCCGGGAATCTTGAATGCGCTGGCGATGTTTCTGGTCGGCTATACCGGATTTTGCGTCAAGCCACTGCGGGATTCGGGCGCGATGACCATACCGGAACTGTTTGAGAAGCAGTTTGGTTCGGGTGTGCGCTGGCTGGCGGGAGTGGTGATCGTGCTGGGCGGCTTGTTGAACATGGGCGTGTTCTTGAAAGTTGGCGGGCAGTTTTTGGTGCTCTCGACGGGGCTGAACATTTCGTACCTGAAGATCACGATGACCGTGCTGCTGCTGATGGTGGCGGTCTACACGATTCTGGGCGGGATGCTCTCGGTGCTGGTGACGGACTTTCTGCAATTTGTGGTGATGAGCGTGGGGCTGATCGCCGTCACCATCCTTATCTTTTACAATGTGGGCTGGGAAAAGCTGGTCGCAACCGTGCAGCACGAATACGGCGCGGGCGGGTTCAATCCGTTCGTGAATCCGCACCTCGGCTGGGAGAACGTGTTGTCGCAATTGCTGATCAACACGGCGGCGGTGCTGACATGGCAAACGACGATTGCGCGGCTGCTTGCGGCTAAAGACACGAAGACGGGGCAGCAGGTCTATACGCGAACGTCGTTCTTCTTTGTGTGCCGCTTCCTGATTCCGGGAATATGGGGAATTGCAGCTCTGGCGATGCTGACGCCCGAAGCGTTCAAGGCGCTCGATATCGATCCGGGCATGGCGCAGTCGAAGGCGCTGTTTGCGATGCCGATCTATCTGGCGCAGGTCGTGCCGATGGGCCTGATGGGCCTGATGGTCGCGGCGATGCTGGCGGCGGACATGTCCACGGATTCTTCGTACATGCTGACGTGGGGCAGTGTGATCTACAACGACATCCTTGCGCCGTTTCACAAAAGGCAGTGGTCGGAGAAGAAGGGCCTGCTGTGGAACCGCTTCATCGTCGCGATCATCGGCGTGTTCCTGCTCTTCTACGGTCTGTGGTATGAACTCAGCGACAGTTTGTGGGACTATCTGACCGTGACCGGAACGATTTATCTGTCGAGCATGTCGATTCTGTTGATCGCGTGCTGCTATTGGAAGAAGGCGAACAACTGGGGTGCGTATGCGGCGATTGTCGTGGGCGCGGTGATTCCGGTTCTGTATCTGGTGCTTTCGAAGGTGGACAACTCGGCGCTACAGGACGCGATGAAGGCGTGGCACTTCGGGCCGGACGGGTCGAAGATCATCGCCTTTGCTGCAACGGCGGTGGTGATGGTGGTGGGATCGATGTTGAAGAACGCGGTACGGCGGTGAGTGGTGGAGTGGTGAGTGGTGGAAAGGTGAGCAGTCGAGGAGGCGGCATGGATAGAGATTTTGGGCCGATGTTCTGGTTCGTGCTCTCGATGGCGTGCATGCTGTGGTACTCCACGATCACGATCTACATCGCGTACAAAGGCGTGCATGACATCAAGAGCATGCTCGCGCGGCTGAAGGCCAGCGGGGAAGCGGCTGTGTTGGCTGACGTCCCGTCCAGTGCGATGCCGAACGCGGTGATTGAGGATAAGGGCGTGTAGTGTGGTGATCCTGCTGGGTTGGAATGCCCCCTCACCCCTAACCCCTCTCCCTCGCGGGGGAAAGGTGGACCGGAGCGGCGGGCTTTGGCGCTCGCACGACATTTCGATGCGTATTTCAGGGAGATGCTAATGGAACGAGCCTTTTGTTCGGCGATTCTGTTTTCTCTGGCCATGTTGCGCGCGCCGGTGTTCGCGGGAGAACTTGAACTGCCGCTGGTTCCGTGGCCGCAAACGATCAAGGCTGGCGATGGCGCGCTGGGACTGCAATCGGAGAGCCGCATCGTTGCCGCCGATCCAAAGCTTGAACCGTTGGCGAAGGTGTTGGCGGAGGAAATCCAGAAACTGACGGGGTTGTCGCTTGCGGTCGGGGCGGGGAAGGCAGGCACAGGCGAGATCGGGCTGGCACTCGATGCGGGATTGAAGGGTGAAGCGTACAGGTTGACCGTTGATGACAAGGTGCTGATCGAAGGCGGGAACTACGGATCGGCGGCGTGGGGAACGGTCACGCTGCTTCAGGCGCTGAATGTGAAAGACAAAGCAGTGTCGGTGCCGCGCGTGACGATCAACGACGAACCGAAAACTCCGTTTCGTGGGCTGTTGGTGGACGTGGCGCGGCGGTTCCATTCAATTGACAACCTGAAGCAAATGGTGCAACTCTGCCGGTTCTACAAGATTCGCTATCTGCAGCTTCACTTGACCGATGATCCAGCGTTCACGTTCCCGTCGAAGGCCTATCCGCAGCTCACGACAAAGAACCATCACGGCGGCCCAAGCTACACGCTTGAGCAACTCTATGATCTGGTTGCTTACGCTGACGCGCGGAACGTCACGATCATTCCAGAGTACGAATGTCCGGGGCATTCCGGGGCGGCCAACCGCGCGATGCACGATTTGTTCGTCATTAAGGACACCAAGCCCTACGAGCATCATGCGTCGATCAACTTTGCGCGCGAGGACGTGATGCAGGCGGTGGCGACGATCGTGGGCGAGATGTGCGAGGTTTTCAAATCCAGCCCTTATTTCCACATTGGCGGCGACGAGGCCGATCTGGCGTTGGCGGGGCAGAACGTGGATTTCAAGGCTGCGTTCGAAAAGTACAAACTGCCGAATCAGCACCAGCTTTATCGCAAGTTCGTCTGCGACATGAACGAGATCGTGAAGAAGAACGGAAAACAGACGATCGTATGGGAAGGCTTCGGCCGCGAGCCGAAATCCCCGGTGCAGATTCCCAAAGATATCATCGTAATGGAGTATGAGATTCGTTTCTACATGCCTGACGCGTTGATTCGCGACGGCTACAAAGTCATCAACGCATCCTGGACGCCGCTCTATGTCGTGAACAGCGGGCATTCGCCGGATGAAATTTACGAGTGGCAACTGAATCAGTTCAAGCCCTACGGCGCCAAGCGCGGGGACAAGGGCGTGGTTGTGGCGCCGGAAGCCGAAGTTTTTGGCGCGCAAATGTGCGCGTGGGAACAGCCAGAGCATTTTGAAATCCCTTACGAACGGCTGCGGCTCCCGCCAATGTCGGAACGCATCTGGAATCCGGGTGCGGGGAAATCGTATGAGGACTTTGAGAAACGCCTGCTGGAGTGCGACCGTCGATTGGGGCTGCTCGTGCACCGGTTCGGGGTGAAAGCGGAAGGCACGCGCAGCCTGGTGGACACGCAGTTCGACAAGGAGGCGACGCTGAGCATTTCGGGGCAGCAAGGCCTGAGCTTCCGGTATACGCTGGATGGCAAGGCACCGACAGTGACCTCGGCTGCGTACGCGGAGCCGATCAAAATGACCACAAGCACTGAGTTGAAAGTTCAGGCCTTTGACGCTGAAGGGAAGGTTGCCGGCTATCCGTTCTGGACTCGATACGCGTTTTGCCCTGTTTCGGGAAGTGCGCCGGACGCGTCGCCGGACGACCGCTTCACGGCACCCATTAAGGTGACGCTAAAGTCCACAGTCGACGGCGAAATACGGTATACGCTCGATGGAAAAGACCCGGCTGCAGGTTCAGCGGTTTATGCGGAGCCGATCAGCCTGGAAAAGACGACCACCGTCAAAGCGGCGCTCTTCAGCAACGGCAAGCGCAGCGGCGAGGTTTGGACGCGAACGTATACGTTGCAGAAACAGAAGTGAACCCACTAACGAGCTGGACTTCAACCGCAGAGGGCGCGGAGGACGCAGAGGAACAGAAACAGTCTTCTTACCTCTGCGTACTCCGCGTCCTCTGCGGTGAGATGTCTCGACGTTTGCTAAAGCGCGAAACTGGCTTTTTCGCAGACCAACTGGACAAAGAGGGCGGAGCCCCACGCGAGGGCTTTTTCGTCGATGTTGAAGCGGGGGTTGTGGAAGCAGTGCGCGGTGGCGGGAGTGCCGTCGCCGGCGCCAAGAAAGCCGAAACAGCCGGGGACGCGTTCGGTGTAGAAGGCGAAGTCTTCACCGCCCATGGTCGGCTTGATGTCCATGACGGAGCCGCCGAGCGCGCGGAAGCTTTGTGCCATCTTCGTCACGCATTCGTCACGATTGGCCAGCACAGGGGTGCCGCGAGTGTATCGGACGTCCACGGACTGGTTGTGCGCTTGCGCGACGCCGCATGCGATCTGTTCGATCCACCGCGCGAGATTCTCGCGCATGACCGGCGAGAGGCTGCGTGCGGTGCCGACGATGCTGACGTTGGACGGAATCACGTTGAAGGCGCAGCCGGCGTTGATCTGGCACACGCTGACGACGGCGGACTCCAGCGGGTCTACGCGGCGCGCGACGATGCCTTGAAGGCTGGTGATGATCTCCGCAGCGGCGAGAACGGGGTCGCGCGTGAGGTGCGGCATGGCTCCGTGGCCGCCGACGCCGTGGACGTCGATTTCAAATTTGTCCATGCTGGCCATGACCGGGCCGCTGTGCAGGCCGAGCGTTCCGACGGGGATGAGCGGGTTGATGTGCAGGCCGAAAATCTCGTCGATCCCGGAGAAAAGGCCCTCTTCAATCAGCAGTTCTGCGCCGCCGCGCGGGATCTCTTCGGCGGGCTGAAAGATGAAGCGGATGGGGAATGGAATCTTCGCCTTTAGGCTGGCGAGGATCTTCGCCGCGCCGAGGAGCATGGTTGTGTGCGTGTCGTGGCCGCAGAGATGACCTTTGCCGGGGTTTTCGGAGCGGTACGGGATATCGCTTTCTTCCTGGATCGGAAGAGCGTCCATGTCGGCACGCAGCGCGAGAGCGGGGCGGGACGCATCCGGGTTGAGCGTGGCAATCACGCCGGTTTTCGCCACGTTGCGCCGCACGCTGAGGCCGAGGCGTTCGCAGAAATCAGCGACCAGGCCGCCAGTGCGGACTTCTTCGAAGGCTGTTTCCGGGTGGCGGTGCAGGTCGCGGCGGATGTCGATGAGTTCAGGAAGAATTGCTTGCGACAGGTCCAGTGCGGACGGCATAGACGGTCCTCAGTTGTGCCGCCGGTGACTTGGCAGCGGAGTTGACTGTAACGTTAGATGCCGCAAGGGACAATGGAGAGTTCGAGGTTTCATCGGGGAGCGGGGTATAGGGTATCGGGTATGGGGCATCGGGTGCAGCTTGTGACGGTTCCGCCGGACCGAGACGCAAATATCCCGAGCAGGTTGGCAGAGTTCAGGTTTCGGCGACGGGTCAAAAGCATGCGCGTCAGATGGACAATTGCGGAGCAGGCTTTAGAATGCGGCGCCATGATCAAAAAGAACCTGTGGGGCGGCGTCTGGTTGCCAGTCGCTGCACTGGCGATTGTCTGTGTTTGTCTTGCGGCCGTAAGCGGCTGCGGGGGATCGAGGCGCGAGGCGGCGGTGCCTGCGGTCAGGACGCGCGTCGTCTCTACGCTCGATCTTAAATCTGCACCGCCGGTCGAGCTGGCCGATTCAGACAACAAACCGGCTGTCATTGTTCCCGATCCGGCGTCGCCACAGATTGTGCTGCTGCAACCTTCTGGCGCAGATTCCAGTGCTACCGTGTGCGGGCGTATCACGGGGCTGACGGGTTCGGCCGTGGGTTACCGGCTGTTGTGGGTTGATGGCTTCGACCGCGTAATGGCTGATTGGCCGGTGGAGACACTCGGCGGCGGGAAGAAGATTGAAAAGAAGGCTTCGGCAGAGGCGCCGGTTGCCGAGTCGATCTCGTTCGCACTGAAACAGCCGGCGTGCTGTCTGGGAACGGCGCAGCGGCTGATGCTGGTGAAGATGGATGAGGCACGCTTGAGTTCGCGCCAAAAGGACGGCGCGAACACAAACGTGCCACAGGATGGCGCGGATGCAAATGTGCCACCGTATAAGGTGGAGGCGCAGGCGACGTTTCTGTTGCCGCAGGCGCAGCTCTGGCGGGACTATTCGCTTCTGCTGGAGGGCGGCGCGGGAATCACGGATCCGGCGTTCTGGAAGGTGCTGCCGGAGCTCGGGATTAGCGGCGGCGGGGTCGCGGCGCAGGAATCGGGCGGGCGATGGATTTTGCATGGAATGCCGTTTTACAGCGAGGCGCTGCCGGACGAAGGGCATCCGTTCCGGTTGGGCAAGCGCGACGAACTGCTGAAGGCATACGCAAAGTCACGCGATGCAAAAGGCTGCCTGCGGCAACCGCCGCTGTTCGACGAAGCGGCTTTGGCGTCGGGCAAGTTGAACATTCAAAAGAGCGTGCTGAGCAAACAGGGGCTGCTGCCGCAGGCGTGGTCGATTGGCGAAAGCTTGTCTCTTACGCATGAAAACGCGCCGTTCGAATACGACATGTCGCCAGAAACGCTCGCCATTTTCCGCAACTGGTTGCAAGACAAATATTCGAAGTTGTATACGCTTAACGAGACTTGGGGCACGCACTATTTGAACTGGGAGCAGGTGCGGCCGATTTCAACGGACGAAACCAAAGCAACGCTGAACCCGCGCTACGCGTTGGCCCTGGCGCAGCTCAACCCCAGCTTTGGTCCCAAGCCGGCAACCGAAACGATCGGCGCCGCGGCGACGCCGCCGCCGGTCAAGACACCGGGAGTCGAGAAGACACTGCCGAAGGGCTTGGTGCCTGTGCCGGTTCCGGGGACGGAAAAACCGGCGCCTGCGGCAGAGAAGTCCGCGCCGAAAGGGTTGGTCCCTGCGCCCGGTGCGGAGAAGTCCGCGCCGACAGCGACTGGCGGAGTGACGCCCGCAACGCCGCCGGTGGTTCCTCCGGCGAAGATTGAAGAACGCGACGGGCTTTCGGGTTTTGTGCTTGCCGCCGATGAAGCGGTGCAGCCTGGCAAAGAGAATTTCGCGGCATGGTGCGACTGGCGGGAGTTCAACAACTTTGCGTTTTCACGCGTGTTGCGCGAGTACCGTTCGTATTTGAATGAGCTGGGCGGGCCGGCGCAGGTGGGTTTGCTGGACGCTCAGCCGCCGCTGCCGTGGGGCGGATGGGACTGGTGGCAGCTTGCGCGTACGCTGGACTGGGCCGAGGAGCACGACAGCGTGCTGGCTCGCGAACTGCTGAATTCGATGGGCCGTTCGGCCTCACGCACGCGCGCGCCGGGTCTCAGCGATGTGAGCGGGGCTCGTCTGCTTTCCCGCGTCAATGCAGCAAATAACGGTGACATCTACCGGGTGTGGGACCGCTGGCTGCGCGGCGACTACGGCTGCATTCTGCCGAAGCCGGAGAGCTGGTTGAAGGCGCCGGAGTATCAGCCCGCGGCGGAAGTCCAGCCGCTGCTGGCGGACCTGCAGGCGTTTACGCAAGGGTTGACGTTGCTGCGCGAGACGGCCTCACGCGCCAGCGATCCGGTTGCGATCTATTACTCGCCGCGGTCGATGGAGCTGCATTGGCTGCTGGACAGCGAGGCGGACGGCGCGTTCTGGCTGAAGCGGACCGGCGCGGAAGAAGCGAAGCGCAGTTCGGCGCTGCTGGATATGAACGCGTGGCATGTGCTGCTGGAGGACCTTGGTCTGTCGCCGCGCTTTATCAGTTCCCAGCAGGCCGTCGCCGGCGAGCTCTCCTCGCAGAAGATCAAAGTGCTGATCCTGCCGAAAGTGCTGTCGATCAGCGATGCGGAAGCGCGGGCGCTGCGGGAGTTCGCGAAGAACGGCGGAATTGTGATTGCCGATGGCGCATGCGGCACGTTTGACGGGACGGGCAGCCGCGTGCTCGTGGTCGGGAAGCTGGCCGGCGATCCGCGGCCGGTGGGAGTGCTGGACCGTGACTTTGGGATCGCACGGAAAGACCTGAAGGTGCTGGAATGCGGCGGAGCGTACAGCGGGGGAACTCGGGAAGCTTGCGTGCGGATGAAAGATGCGTCCACGGGCCAGGCGACGGGGCCGGAAGGCGCGGATCTGAAGGTGCTGGAGCCGGGCATCTCAACGCTGGGCGCATGGAATGCGGGCGAGGCGGCGATGGGCGCGCCGGCGCTGATCTCCAAGCGGGCCGGAGCCGGGCGCTTCATGTACTTGAATCTGGCGATGCAGGATTACCCGGCTCTGCGGCTGAGCGCCGATGCGGCGGGATTTGAGTTCCACGACTTGACCGCGAAAGACTACGAACAGAAATTCGGCCAGCCGACGGGCGGCGAGGCTTTGCGGTTGGTGATCGGAGACATTCTGGCCGAGGCGCTGGGCGAAAGTGCGTTGCGCGTTCGCAAAGAGGACGGGACGGCTCCGCGCGGCCTGCGGCGCGTGCGGTACGCTTTGGGCGAGCGCTGCAGTCTGTATGCGCTGATGCCACTGGCCAGCGAGACGGCGGGCGGGCTGCAGAGTCCATTGAAGGAGAAGCTGCCGTTGTGGGTGGGCGAAGCGCGCGTTCGGCACTGGTACGACGTGCGCGCGGGGAAGTATCTGGGCGTTGGGCAGATGGTACAGGCCGAAGTAGAGCCGTTGCGCGCAACGATGTTGGCGGCGCTGCCGTACAGCGTGGATCGGCTGAGCGTGAAGGTGCGGCGCACGGATCAGCGCGGGAAATTCAAGCTGAATGCAGTGGTCGTGGCGAAAGGCGGATCGCCGGGGAAACATATTTTCCATGTGGAAGTGTATGCTCCGTCCGGCGAGCGGTTGCCGCATTATGCCAAGAATGTCATCGCGGAAGATGGGCAGTGGAATTACGAACTGGCATTGGGGCTGAATGAGCCGCTGGGCACTTACCGGATGGTGCTGCGGGATGTCGTCAGTGGCGTGACGGCGGAGGCTTCGCTGCTGAAAGACTATGTGGAGTATAGTGGGGTTCGGTGAGGGCGGACTTGGTGAGTGGTGAGTGGTGAGTGGTGTTTTGTGGTCTGGTCGCGTGAGCCTGAATAACAAAGCTGAATCGTCTGGGAAATCTTGCGAAATTGGCGGGGAAGGCTTGACACTCCTTCGAAAGTGGGATTAAGTCTTATTGAGGTGTACGTGAAGAACGGATGTTCAGGCGGCGGGGTCTGGGCAGGCAGCAAGATGAAGACGAGTGCGAACAAAGTTGTAAGAGTAGCCGCTTGTCAGATTAGTCTTTCGCGCTGGCGAAAGCCTTCGGCCTGAACCATGCAATAGCAACTGAAAGTGCAAAGGGCCGGAGGCCCCGAAACCTCCGGCCCTTTGTTTTTGTTGGGACTTGGTGAGTGGTGAGTGGTGAGTGGTGGAGTGGTGAGGTAATTTCTTGGCGAGAGATGACGTTGACAGTTGAAAGAATTTGGGGTTCGAACGTCTTACATTCAGGGGGGAAGGAGAAAGCAGGGAACCATGAGACGCAGGCATGTCAGTTTGCATTATTGCAGTGGGTGCCGGATGACGACGCGGCATGCGGAGACGGAGGCGACTTCGACCTGTCTTCGCTGCGGCACGGCCAAGCATTTGAACCGCGTCGTCAAGACGGCAACGCCGCATGAGCACGATGGCGAGACGGGATGGAACTAGCGATTCCGATTGCGCATCGTGCGGCTGATGACCGTCAGCGCATAGAGCTGCGGCCTGCGGTTGGTCATTAGTCATTAGTCATTGGTCATTGGTCATTGGTCATTGAGATGAAATTAGCGGGCTTTTCCCCCTCACCCCTAACCCCTCTCCCTCGCGGGGGAGAGGGGAACCGGAGCGGCAGGTGAGGACGCGCGCGGTACTGATGCACGGGCAGCCAACAGCGAACGGAGGCTGCCCGTGCCACATTTCAGGACCACTCACATAGCGCCGACTTTGGCCATTAGTTCGTCGGTGTTCTTGCGTTCTTGTTCCTCTTCGGTCTTGCGCTTATTGAAGTAGCGTTCGTACTTTTCGGTGTCGGCCTGGTTCCAGGCGTTGCCTTCGCGGTAATCGCCGCAGAAGGGGATCAGCAGGTCGATCCAGCAGGCGATCTTTTCGAGTTCTTCCTTGGTCAACTTGACGTCGTAGTGGCCCTTCTCCAGCAGCGGCAGGATGTCGCTCTTGGCAGCGCCGGCGAAGTACGGCGGGAGCATTGGCGGGATGGACTGGACGTTGAGCCAGTTGACCATCTTGTTGGGTCGGCCGCGCTGAGTGAGCGCGAGGTACGCGTCGCTCCATTTGCGCTTGGCGCCGGTGTCCACGTTCGGTTCGCTGAGCAGGCTGAAGGCTTTCTTGACGGCCGGCACGGAGGCCGGCGCTACCCCGGCTTGGGCAACCGCGGCCGGCGCGGAGGCCGGCACCACCCCGTCAACGCCCGGGACTTTCCATTCCAGGATTCCACCTGACATATCTTTCGAGAGTTGGACTTCAATGCGCAGCGCGGTCGTGGTCACCGGCGCGAACGCAACCTTGTTGTACTTGTCGGTGGCGGTGCCAAAGGCGTCTGGCGTCGAGACGGGCTTGAAATCGTTGCCGTCTTTGTAGAGGAGCGTCCAGCTTGCGGGGACGCGGCAGCTTCCGACGCCGGTGTCGTCGAACCAATAGACGCTCGCTTCCTGGACCTTCGTGGGTTGTTTGAAGTCGTACTGAATCCATTCTTTTGTGCCTTTGTGATCCCACCAGGTGAAGCGCGGGATGTTCAGATCGCAGGAGCACTTTGGCTCGATGCCATCGCTGGGCGCGGCGGCGCTGCCCTGAAGGTGCGAATAGCTGGTCGGGATTCGCGGGGCGGCGGCGTTTTCGTAGGCAACATTTTTCTTGTTGTCAGGCGTGGGAACCTTTGAGCGGTCGTCGTGGCAACTGGTGCATTTCTGGTCGAGGATGGGCTGGATTTCCTTGGCGAAGCTGAAGCCGCGGACGGGGCCGTAGAAGGGTTCGAGTTCGCGGGCGGATTTCTTGAGGGCTTTGGTCTGGACGGTGGTGTGAGCGGCCGGCGCGGTCTCGTTTTTCTCTTCGTGGCAGCCGACACAGGAGAACGTTTCACCGGGTTGGAGCGTGGACCAGGTGCGCATCGACTGAATCACGTAGCCTTTTTCGTCCAGGAGCTGGAAGTAAACCGGAGTGCGCGCGGGAACGGCAAAGTAAGCCGAGCCGTCTTCTTCGATCGGCACCGAGCCCAGCACGCGCTTGACGTCCCAAGAGCCGTTGTTGATCGAGATCGGCGTGCTGACGAGGGCTCCACCGGCCGGACCGCCGTTGCCGTTATTGCCGACGCCGGCGGCGCGGTAGTCGAGCGCCACGACCCGGAGGCGCTTGGCGGCGCCGCGCGGGATGTCCTTCAGGCCGGGGCCGACGTAGACGTCTTGAACGTAGTAGTAGCCGGTGTTCTTGTGCAGATCGACGGTCGTGGGCTTCAGGTGGCCGATGCTGCGCGCCGTGATCGGGATGGCCTGGTTGCAGGAGACCTTGGGATCCCAGGCGAGCAGTTCGCGTTTGCCATCGACGTCCATGTAGTAGAGGCCGAAACCCTTGATGCCGCAGCGGCCGGGGTCGGTGGGGGAGTAGGTGATCAGGAAGTGTTTTTCATCGAGCGGGTAGGGGTATTGGAATTGATCGCCGTCCTGGCCCCAGCCGTCCACGTGATCGAGGGGCACCTGGCGAATGGGCGCGATAAACTGCGCGCCCTGGTTTTCTTGGCGTCCTTTGGCTGGATCGAGCAGCAGCAGCTTGCCGCTCTGGTCGCTGTGATGGCCGGTGCCGACGCTGATGATCTTGTTTGAGCCGGGGATGGAGCGGGCGTGGATCTTTGTCGTGGGGGCCCAGGAGTTGTTGCCGTAGCATTCGGTCTGCGCGGTGCCGTCGGGATTCATCTGGAAGAGCGGCTGTGGGAAGAGCTGGCCGCGGTCGTTGTAGTCCCAGCGCGTGTAGAGGATGCGGCCATCCTCGGTAATGGTTGGGAAGTTTGTGTGGACCTGGTCGTAGCCCAGGCGGCGCAGGTATTTTCCGTCTTTGTCGCAGGTGTAGAGGTTGGAGACTTCGGTCCACCAGCAATCGACGGTTTGGACGCAGCGCGTCGAGTTGAAGATGATGTCGCCGTTGGGCAGACAGCACGGTTCGTAGTCGGCGAAGCCGAGTCCATCGGTGAGCTGGCGGGACTTGCCGCTGGCGATGTCCCATTCGTAGAGGTGGTAGTCGTCTTTACGGTCGTCTTTCTTCCAAGCGAAGACGATCTTTTTTCCGTCGAAGGTGACATCGGGGTTGCGGATGCAGCCGGTAGGATCGTCGATCAGCGTTTGCACTTCCGGCCACACGCCATTCAGGTTAAGGATGCAGAGCGCGGAGCCGGCGACCCAGTTGCGTTCGGCCTGCGCGTCGCTTTGGCATTCGGTGTAGGCATAGTGGCTGCCGCCGACGTTCCAGTGCTTGGCGAAAGCGAGCTTCTGCCATTTGGCCTGGAGCGGCTTGATGCGGAGCGCTCGGCGGGATTCGCAGACTTTTGTGTAGAGTTCGCGCCAGCGCTTGTCATTGCCGGCGACTTTATCAGCGGCGAGCTTAGCCGCTTCGGCAGCGAAAGCATGGCCCTCGCCACCGAGTTCTGTCAAGTCTTTGGCGGCTTTCTCGATTGTCGCTTTTTCGAGACTGCAATCCTCTTCGTTGCCGAAACCGGCATTGGGTTCAGGGGAGTCTTGCAGGACCCAGTCGTTGAAGGCAGCGGATTGCAGATCGGGGCCGAGTTCGGTGGGGGGAAGCTTGGCGCCGAGGCCCACGTCGATGCATTGGCCGCCGGCAGTCTGGTGGCAGTGCACGGCCAGGGTGTTCTGGCCGACTTTCAATGCGGCCTTGGCGGCGGGCGTCATGGGCAGAGCCACGTAGTTGCCGACGAAGTTTTTGGTTTGAAGCGCGAGCACGCCGTTGACGTAGACGTCGGCGTCTTCGTCGTAATAGATCAGGATCTGGGTGTTGCCGGAGGGTGTCTTATCGACAGTAAAGGAGCGGCGAATCCAGATGTCGGCGGTTGTCCACGGAGTGCGGATGGTGGTGTTGCCCATTCCGGGCGAACCAAACGCGCCTTGGCCTTTCTTCCAGGATGCGTCATCGAAGCCGGGCTTTTCCCAGCCGTCAGCGGGCTTGGCAAAGATGTAGCTCCACGTCTGGCCCTTTGGGTGTGACGTGGGGACTTTGACGGGTGAGTTGCCGGCGCTGGCGCTGGCGGCAACGAGAAGGCACAACAGCGGCAGAAGGGGAGAAGAGGAGAAGGGGAGAAAAGGAGAACCGGCGGACGTAGAGAACTTCATCTAGCAACCCTCCCTGAAAAGAACGTTTTCCTGGCCATTTGTACTATACACCGTACATTTGATTTCGCTGAGCAAAAATAAACTATTTTGCCTCTGCTGAAACATACGTAAAGCACTGTGAGCACAGATACTTGAATGAATATCATACGAATTGCTTTTTGTTATTGCAGAAATGTCTCGCGTACCTATACTGCGTACATTGTTTGAGACTCGATAGTTTGGCTTGGGAGCGCGGCGGCATTCCATAAAGAGGAGTCTTTGTGGCTTCTGTTTCTGCTTGCGCATTGGCCAACCATCCACGATTCGGACCCAAGATGAGGGGGTAAAGCCTACCATGAGAAACCGCTGCGTAAACACCGGCATCGCCACTTTTGCGCTGCTTGTTTTGGTGCTTGGAATCACTGGCTGTGAGGACAAAGGCCAGCAGGACGCGAAGGAGACAGTTTCGAAAGTGACGCTGCAGCCGGCGCAGCTTCTGGTGACGTTGCCGGATTATGTCGCGACGCCGGACGGAATGGCGATCGACAAAGACGGAAACCTGATTGTCGCCTGTCCCAACTACGCCGATCAGAAGAAGCCGGCGTGTTTGATCAAGATCAGCAAAGACCGGAAGGTCAGCAAGTGGGTGGATGTGCCGACGCTGCCGGAGACGGGGCTGGCCTGTCCGATGGGCGTGGAGTTCGGACCCGACGGCGACGTTTACATCTGCGACAACCAAGGCTGGAGCGGGACGGAAAAGGGCGCGTTCAAAGGGCGGATGCTGCGGCTACGCATCAAGGACGACAAGATTGAGAAGACGACAGTAGTCGCCGAAGGAATGGAGCATCCGAACGGCTGCAAAGTTTACGGCGATTATCTGTATGTGACGCAGAGCATGCTGTCGAAGGTCAAGGATCCGTCGGGCTTGCTGGTCAGCGTCGTGCTGCGCTTCAAGCTGACTGACGAGAACGTGAAGCTTAGCAACACGCTGGACGACAAGCAGATCGTCGCGAAGTTCCTTTCGTACAACAAGAACTGCCAGTACGGGACGGACGGGCTGGTCTTCGACAGCAAGGGCAACCTGTTCGTCGGCATTTTCGGCGACGGGGCTTTGTACAAGATCACGTTCGACAAGAATGGGAACGTGCTGGAGAACAAGCTCTTCGCGAAGACCGATCTCGATTACAGCCTGGACCCGAAGGCGCCGGATTTCCTGAGCAAAGCGACGAAAGCGAAGATGCGCACGACCGATGGCATCTGCGTGGATAAGAACGACAACATTTACGTTGCCGATTTTTCGAACAATGCGATTGCGAAGGTCACGCCGAAGGGCGAGATCAACGTGGTGACTCAGAATGGCGAAGTGTTCGGCGCCAACGGTGCGTTGAACGAGCCGGGCGAACCGGTCGTGTGGAACGGGATGCTGGTGGTGAGCAACTTCGACGCGGTGTTCGGCGAGAACCACAAGGACAAGGTGAATACGAAGCACGAAAGTCCGGCGACGATGTCGTTCGTCAAACTCTAGTGCTGAATGTGGAACTTCTAAATGTTGAATGAGGAATGCTGAACGGGAAGGGAATGATGAATGAGGAATGATGAATGCGGAATAAGGCTGATTTAGCGCTCTGCCAGTAGAAGCCACATTCCGCATTCATCATTCCTCATTCCGCATTTTGGTCAGCCGAGGTGCGAGCGACAAACGGTAGCCTGACGACATGAGTGAAGGTATTTCGAAACAGCTTTCGTTTCTGGACCGGTATCTGACGGTCTGGATTTTTGCGGCGATGGCGGCGGGGGTCGGCATTGGGTACGCCATGCCGGGGCAGGTGAAGGCGTTCAATGAAGGGTTCAGCGTTGGGACGACCAACATTCCGATCGCGATCGGGCTGATCCTGATGATGTATCCGCCTCTGGCAAAGGTGAAGTACGAAGAACTGACGGACGTCTTCCGCAACACGAAAATCCTGGCGCTTTCTCTGATCCAAAATTGGGTGATCGGGCCGGCGCTGATGTTCGGGCTGGCCATTGTGTTTCTGCGCGGCTATCCGGAGTTCATGGCGGGGCTGATTCTGATCGGATTGGCGCGCTGCATCGCGATGGTGATTGTGTGGAACGATCTGGCGAAAGGCGATGCCGAGTACGCGGCGGGACTGGTCGCGTTCAACAGCGTCTTTCAGGTTTTGTTCTACAGCCTGTATGCGTGGGTGTTCATCACCGTGTTGCCGCCGCTGCTGGGGCTGGAAGGGCGCGAGGTTCAGATCAGCATCCGCCAGATCGCTCAGAGCGTGTTCATCTATCTGGGCATTCCGTTCATCGCCGGGATGATCACGCGCTTCACGCTGATCAAAATCAAAGACAAAGGCTGGTACGAGAAGTCGTTCATTCCGAAGATCAGCCCGCTGACGCTGATTGCGCTGCTGTTCACGATTGTGGTGATGTTCAGCCTGCAGGGGCAGAAGATCATCGCGGAACCTGTCGCGGTGCTGCGGATCGCGCTGCCGCTGCTGATCTACTTCATCGTCATGTTTCTGGTCAGCTTCTGGATGGGGCGAATGGCTGGCGCGGACTATGGCAAGACGGTGACGCTGTCATTTACCGCGGCGAGCAACAACTTTGAGCTGGCGATCGCGGTGGCAGTCGCGGTGTTCGGCATTCATCACGGAGCGGCGTTCGCGGCGGTGATCGGGCCGCTGGTTGAAGTGCCGGTGATGATCGGGTTGGTCAACGTCGCGTTCTACTTTCAGCGCAAGTACTTTCAATCTTCGATCACGCAGACTCCTGAGAGGATCCTTACATGAGGTTTGTCGCCACGATGGTAGGTTCGGCGATTTGCGGCGCAGCGGCGTTTGCCGTGTGGCCGGAGCTGTGGAAGAGCTACGGCATCATGGGCGGCTGGCTGGCGGCGACGGTGTGCATCAGCATCATGTGGTACATGAACCACTACTTGGGCCTGATCGAGAATCCGGCCGGGAAGATCTGGGTGGATCAGGGCTGGGCCATTGCGGCGGCGGGAATTGTGTGGGGCGTGGTGCGCTTCGGCGCGCCGCTGTCGCACTGTCTTCCGACGCTGATCTGTCTGGCTATTGGCGGAGCGTTGGGCGGCGTAGCGGCGTCGTACCTGAAGGAAGTGCTGCCGAGATTCAATTCACCGAAGAAGGCTCCAGAAGCGATCAAAGAAGAAGAGGCAGTGCTCAAATAGGACAACTGGCGACGCCGTGAAAGGGATTGCGCATGAACGATTTTGTACAGTTCATTTCCACGTACAATCCGGCGATTGGGATGCCGCCGGTGAGTGTACTCACCACGATCTTCGGCGGGTTCTGCGTGACGTTCACGCTGATCCTGTGCTGGGGAAAACTGGTGGAGGATTTTGGGCCGATGGGCGGCGGGCTGGCGGCCGCGTTCATCGTCGGCACGTTCTGGATCGTGAACCACAAGCTGCCGGGATTCGGAATCAATCCGGAGTGCTTGAAGGATGCAGACGGCGTCATGAAACAATTTGGTCTGGTCTACCAAGGGTACCAAGGCAATTCGCCGTGGGTGGACATGGGCACGACGATCTGCATCGGGCTGTGGGTGTTCGGACTGTGCGAGGCGAAGAAGGGCGAGAAGATGGCGGCCGCTAAGGAGTCGGCTCCGCGCGTGTTGGCGTGCGTGCTCGGCGGGGCGATTGGCGGGGCGATTCTTGGGCTGGTTGGTTGGACGGGCGCGAACCTGTTTGGGTACAAGTAAGGTTCAGGGTCCAGGGGTCGGCGAGCTGCACATGTGCAGTTCTGGACAAAAGTTCGTAGGGCATTTCGCTGAATTGTTCCGAGCTTGACGCGGACAATTTTGGCAAAATGTCCTACGACGCACCGTGCAGCTTTGGACAGAAGTTTGTAGGGCATTTCGCTGAATTGCCTGAGCTTGATGCGGACAATTTTGGCAAAATGTCCTACGACGCACGGTGCAGCTTTGGACAAGAGTTTCTAGGGCAGTTCGCTGAATTGCCCGAGCTTGATGCGGACAGTTTTGGCAAAATGGCCTACGACGCACAGGTGCACTTTTTTACAGAGCAACCGGAGCGTAAGACATGAGATACCTGTTAGCTCACGATCTGGGCACAAGCGGCAATAAAGCCACGCTGTATACGGTGGACGGAAACTTGGTCGCCAGCCATACGAGCGCGTACGAGACCCACTTCTTCAACGGCAATTGGGCGGAGCAGAACCCACAGGACTGGTGGAAGGCGATCTGTGAGTCCAGCCAAGCCCTACTGGCCGGTGCAAACACGGCCGGTTGCGCGTTCAACAGCGCCGAAATCGAAGTCGTAGCTTTAAGCGGCCAGATGATGGGTTGCACGGTTGTGGACAAGCAGGGCAACTGCCTGCGGCCGTCGATCCTTTACTGCGACCAGCGCGCGAGCAAGCAGGCCAGCCACATTCTTTCGAAGATCGACCAGAAAGGCTTCTACGACATCGTCGGGCATCGCGTCAGCCCGTCGTATTCGATCGAGAAGCTGATGTGGATCAAGGAGACGGAGCCAGAACTGTACAAGAAGACTCACAAGACTTTGTGCGCGAAAGACTACATCAACTTCCTGCTGACGGGTCAGTTCGCGACGGATTTCTCGGACGCATCGGGCACGAACGCGTTCGATCTGAACTCGATGAGTTGGTCGAAAAAGATCATCGACATTGCCGGCGTGGATGGCGAGATGTTTCCGGCGGTGAAACCCTCGACCGAGATCTTGGGCACGATCACCAGCGCGGCGGCGAAGGCGACGGGCTTGAAAGAAGGCACTCCGGTCGCGGTCGGCGGCGGCGACGGAAGCTGTGCGGGCGTCGGCGTGGGCTGCATCAAGCCGGGCACTGCGTACAACTATCTGGGGTCATCGAGCTGGATCGCTCTGACCGTCGAGAAGCCCATCGTCGATCCGCAGATGCGCACGATGAACTGGTGCCACTGCGTGCCGGGGTATCTGCATCCATCGGGGACGATGCAGACGGCCGGGTCGAGCTTTACCTGGCTGAAGAACACGCTGTGCGAAGTGGAAAATCAGGCGGCGAAGGCGCAGGGCATCAGTCCGTACGCTTTGATCGATCAAGCGATCGCGAAGACGGCGATTGGTTCGAACGGAATCATTTTCCTGCCGTACATGCTGGGCGAGCGCACGCCGTGGTGGAACCCGAATGCGCGCGGCGCGTTCATCGGGCTGAACTTGGCGAGCAAGCGCGAGGACATGCTGCGGGCCGTGATGGAAGGCATCACGATGAACCTGGGATACATCGTGAACATCTTCCGGCAGCATGTGCCGATCGATTGCGTTACGGTCATCGGCGGCGGCGCGAAGAGCGAGATCTGGCGGCAGATGATGGCTGACATTTACGACGCGAAAATTCAGTCGCTCAATTTCCTGGAAGAAGCGACATCGATGGGCGCGGCGGTGATCGGCGGAGTGGGCGCGGGATTGTTCGAGAACTTCGAGGTCATTGAGCGCTTCATCCGTGTCGAGCACGTGGCGAAACCGATTGCAGATAACCAGAAGCGCTATAGGAAGCTCATGCCGATCCAGGAGAAGAGCTACCGGGCGCTGGTGGACGTGTACGAGGACCTGGCGAAACTGCAGTAGTCGGTAGCCAGTAGTCAGTATCCAGTAGTCGGCCGCCGAGCGTTGTCGTGCTACTGGATACTGGCTACTGAATACTGACTACTTCTTTAAGGAGAAGACCATGCGCGCTGTCGCCGTCGTTGAACCGGGCAAAGTCGAAATCGTGGAACTGGGGAAGCCGAAGCCGGGGCCGTATCAGGCGGTGGTCAAAACGGAAGTCGCGTGCCTGTGCAACGCCACGGACGGCAAGCTTGTCGCCGGGCATTTTCCGGGCGTGGACAAGTACCCGCTGGTACTGGGGCACGAAGGCGCGGGGATCGTCGAATCCGTCGGCAAGAAGGTGAAGAACTTCAAGCCGGGGGACCGCGCGATTGGCGGACTGGTCTTCCAGTTCTCCGATCCGAAGTTTTCAAGTGGCTGGGGCGGCTTCTGCGAATACACGCTCGTGAACGACCACGACGCGATGGTGAAGGACGGCGTGGCCGACGCGGAGCATGGCTGGTTCGAGTGCTACGAAATTCAGCGCAAAGTGCCGAAGGACATCTCGGTGGAAGCGGCGGCTCTGCTGTGCACGTGGCGTGAGGTCTACGGCGGCTTCGGCGATTTCCAGCTAAAGAAGGGCGACGAGATTCTCGTCTTCGGCGTGGGCCCGGTGGGCCTCAGCTTCGTCAAGTTCGGCAAGCTGCTCGGCCTGAAGTGGATCGGCGTTGTGGACCCGCTGGAACACAAACGCAAGCGCGCGCTGGCGATGGGCGCGGATGCCGTCTTCGCGCCGGACAGTCCGGAATTGGCAGAACTGAAGAAGACGCGCGGCAAGGGTCAGGGACTCGACGCTGTCATCGATGCGGTCGGGCACCCGAACATCATCAACGCGGGGCTGCCGCTGATCAAGATGGGCGGTTCGATCTGCGTGTATGGCGTGATCGCGGCCGAAGAGCTGCCCGTGAAGAAAGCGAAGGGGCCGTACAACTTCAACCTGTTCGTGCACCAGTGGCCGACGCGCTTCCGCGAACGGGAAGCTCAAGCGCCACTGTGCAAGTGGCTCCGCGACGGCAAACTGAATCCGAAGGACTACGTTACGCACGATTTCCCGCTGGAGAAGATCAACGAGGCTCTAGCGGCGGTGAAGAGTGGGGAAGTGGTGAAGTGCTTGCTGAGGTATTGAACGGAAGGGTTCAGGGGTCGGGGTTCAGGGTTCAGGGTGCGGATGAAGACACACATTCCATCACCGAACCCTGACGCCTGGACCCTGAACCCTGTCTTTCAACGGCGCAAGCGTATCGCGAAGGTGTAATGTTCCGGCCGGTAGACCGCGCGGATGAATTCGAGGGGTTTTTCGGCGCGCGTGTACGTCACGCGTTCCATGACCAGCATGCCTTCGCCGGGTTGGACGCGCAGGAGGCGCGCTTCTTCGGGCGTGGCTTTCATGACCTTGATTTCTTCTTCGGCCCATTCGATGGGGATGCGGTATTTTTCTTCGATGAGCCGGTAAAGCGATTCGCCGAAGTCCTCGCCGGGGTCGATGCCGAAACTGGCGGGGATGTCGGAGGTCAGCAGCACGATCGGAAAGACTTCGCTGGAGCCGCGCAAGCGCTGCACGTACAGGGTCTGGTCTTTTTCGCCGATGCCGAGCTTCTCGCGGACTTTTTCGTCGGGTGCGTGCAAGCCGGCGCCGAGCAGTTCGGTGCTGATGCGCAGGCCCTTGAGCTTCATCTCTTCCGTGAAGCTCTTCAGCCGGCCAAGGTCTTCGGTGATTTCACGGCCGATGACGCGCGTGCCGCGGGCGCGGCGGCGCTCGATCAGGCCTTTGGTGACGAGGTTCTCATACGTCTTGCGCGCCGTGGCGCGGCTGACGCCGAACATGACCATCAGGTCTTTTTCGGACGGCAACATTTTGCCGACGGTGTTCTCGCCGGCGATGCGGTCGAGGATGATTTGTTCGATGCGGTGATACAACGGCACCGGCGAGCCCGGATCGAGAAAGAAGCGTTCAGTCGGCTTGAAGAGCGGCTGTTCTTTTTGGGGTTCCATAATGGGCATTGTGTATCCTCAGAGTGTTTCTATCAAGGTTAGGGACACGGCTAAGAGTCTGGAGTCTGGAGTCTGGAGTCTGGAAGTCTGGAGTCAACAGCCGACTGCGCGATTGAGGAAGACTCCAGACTCCTAGACTCCAGACCCCAGACTCAATTCGTAGTATTCATCGGCTGTTGGCAGCATACACTGCAGTATGGATGAGTCGAGCGCCGACAGCCCTCGAGCGAGTTCGGCCGGATCGACGGTGTTGAAGTCGAACATGCCGAAGTGGTGCGGGATCAAGATCGGGATTTGAGCGTCGAGGCAAAGCTGGCGCGCTTCGGCGAAGTTCATGTTGCCGGCGATGCCGCGGGAGGAGAGAAACTCGCTTCGGCCGTTGACGGGGAGCAGAGCGATGTCGATGTGTGCGGAACGAAGGCGCTCGGCCAAGCCGGGATAGACGACGCAGTCGCCGCAGTGATAGATTTTGGATTCTAGATTCTGGATTTTGGATTCGGCGGCACTCGGCAATTGGATGATGAAACCGAGAAAGTGGTGTTCGCTGCGCTCGTTTGACTTGAGAGTTTCATGCGCGGAGGGGATCGCTTCGACAGATACCTCGGAGAAGAGTTCGACGGTTTCGCTGGCGTTCATCGGTACGAGCTGAACGTCGGAAATCCCAAGCGTTCGCGCATGCTCCAGTTCCGCTCGCGGCACGACGAAGCGGCAGCTCGGGTTGTTCTTGGCGATCACCGGCAGCGCGCCGGGGTCCATGTGGTCGCTGTGGCGGTGCGAACAAAGCACGCAATCGACGCCGCGCAGCGAATTGAAGTCGAGCGGCGGCGGCATCCTGCGAATGTGGGGGAACTCTTTGCCGGCGTACTTGCGCGCGAGATGGTCCGAAAGATACGGATCAATCAGCAGCAGTCTTCCGCCGAAACGCAGCGCAAAGCCGGCTTGTCCGAGCCAGGCCAAGCCAAGGACGTTTTCAGGCAGCGGAGCCGACAGAAGTGCGTGCGCGCCGCCGGCGTGGGAGGTCATCATCTTCTCCCCTGCGTTTCCAACCACGACGCCGCTCCAGACGCACGCAAGCCCCTGAACCCTGAACGCTGAACCCTGCTGTTTGTTATTCCCCGCGCGACATGCGCCAGTTTGGATTACCGCTGCGCATCAGTTCGGCCAGGATGTTTTCGACGGCGACGTAGACGGCGCGATCGACGCTCTCCTCCGTGAAGCCGCCGATGTGCGGCGTGGCGATGACGCGATCACAGGCGGGGAGCGGGTCGTCTTTGGGCGGCTCGGACTTGAAGACGTCCATCGCCATTCCCCCGATCACGCCGCTGTTGATCGCTTCGAGCACCGCGCCTTGATCGATCAGTCCTTCGCGCGCGGTATTGATCAGGAACACGCCGCGCTTCATCTTTACGATGGCGGCGCGGTCGATAAGCGGCTTGCCTTCCGGCAGCATCGGGCAGTGCAGCGTGATGATGTCGGCCTTGGCATAGATTTCGTCGAGGGAGCAATAGTGGAAGTCGGTCGAGGGGGCGAACGAACGGTCGGGCGCGAGATCGTGCGCCAACACCTTCATCTCCATGCCCAGGGCGAATTTCGCGACCGTTCGGCCGATGTTGCCACAGCCGACAACGCCCAGTATTTTGCCCAGCAGTTCGATGCCCTTGCGCCGTTCCCAGCCGCCGGACTTGATGGCCTTGTCGCTGAAGGGAATCCAGCGGGCGAGCGAAAGGATATGCGCCATGGTCAGTTCGGCGACGCCGCGAGCATTGGCGCCCACTGCGCGATGAACCACGATGCCCTGCTTGACGGCCGTCGCCATGTCGATGTTGTCAACGCCGACGCCATTGCGGCTAATGACCTTTAGGTCCTTCGCGGCGGCGAGCACCTTCGCGTTCACTTCCTCAACCCCGGCCAGGTAGCCGGCGCAACCGGGCAGCAATTGAATCAGTTCCGCTTCCGTCGGTTGTTTGCCGGGCGTGGGGAAAACGACTTCGTAACCGGCGTCCGCGAGTTTCTTCAGCGCTGGGTGTCCGGCCACTGAGATCGAGCGGGGCGTAACCAGAATTTTTGACATTACTCAATGACCTCCTTGCCGCCGCGGATGAAGACGCGCTGGGGGAAACCTTCAGTGGCGATGTCGCCATAGTTGTGGCCGGCGTCGCCGGGGTAAACGCAAAGCGAAATGAGGGGTTCGTTGCCGGTGTTGATGGAGCGGTGGGCCCAATGCGGAGGAACGTAGACCAGGCGATTTCGTTTCATGGGTTCGGCCACGCATCTTCCGTCGGCTGTTTTCAGCATCATATATCCCTGGCCTCGAATGCAAAGGTAGACTTCCGCCGTGCCGCTGACGGTGTGATAGTGCCCCTTGGTCATAAAGCACTCGTCGCCGATGCGGCCTGGGTACAGCTTGCTGATGCACAGCGGCAGATGTCCCGGCTGTTCGGGAATGTGCTGTTCAAAGACCTCGTAGTGCACCGGATCGCCCTGCTTGATGAGGCGCTGCAAAGCCGCTTCATCGCGATAGTAGCCCTTCATGTCCGAAGCGCGCCGCGCGATCACCCGTTTCGGCTGCCGCATGATGCCTTCCACGAGGTCGATATCGATGGACCACGGCGTCATCAGTTCGGTTTCAGCAATGGTTGCGATCATGACTGCTCCTGTTCGTTCACGCGCTTATGCGCCTGCTATCCTCAAGAGTCTCAAGCCTCAAGTCTCAAGCCTCAAGCCTTCTGTTACCGCACTTCCTTCGCAATCTTGGAAATCTCGTCGAAGCCGGCCCCGCTGGTTGGGATCTTCACGTTAAACACTTCGGCAACGACTTGAGTCCAGCCGTGAATGAAATAGACCCAGCCGTCTTCTACATGCAGGTTGCGCTCCTTTGCCTGGGCACGAGCTTGTTGAAGGAACAGCAGATCGCCGCGGTAGTTGAAATCCCACGCCAAAGCGTTCTTGGGAAAAACGGCGGCGTGGGTCAGCGGAGAACCCGGCGCGTCTTTCCCGAGTCCGGTCGCGTTCATCACGAGCGAACCTGCCGGGAGTTTTTCAAGCAGTGCGTCGTTGTCTTCGGCTTTTGGGGCGTGATGGTATTCCACGGGAATCGGGCAACCGAGCTTGTGATGGATTTCCTTGATCTCTTGCAGGCGGGGCTCGCTGCGGTTGGAGACGACGATCTTCGACGGCCGGTTGGCGCCGCGCTTCGGGTCCATCATGTAGCAACTGATCGCGATCGACGATCCGCCCGCGCCAATACAGAACGCCGCCGCGCCGGTTTTCTCCCAATGGTTCTCTGGCAGAAAAGCTTCGAGAGCGAGGCCGCTGCTGATGGGGTCTTTCGCGTGACCGCGCAACAGAAGTCTGGAGTCTGGGGTCTTGGAGTCTGGAGTCAACGGCGCGGGATTCCTGGACTCCAGACCCCCAGACTCCAGACTCCAGACTCTCTTCGAGATGCTGCTGGCTTCGCCCATCAACTGCGCGTAGGGGTCGAGGAACTCAAACATGTCGCGGCAGGCTTTGAGCAGATCGATCTTGTGCGTGGTGACCAGCGCGCCTTTGGAAAGGGGATCGTTCTTGATGAACTGGACCACGTTACGGTAGACGGCCGGATCGTCGTGCCACTTGCAGTCGATCCCTTGAATGACGGCGCGCTCAAGCTTCAGGTGCCGGGCCCAGGCCGGAAAGACGCGCATGATCGACGACTTGCCGGTCGTCATCCCGATGAAGTAAATCGTGGGTTGCGTGGCTGCCGGAAAACGGGTGGTCGCGGTGGCCTGAATTGCTTCTGGCATCTACGGTCTCCTCGCAATCGGACGCGCGGACTCGCCAAGTGCGCTCGTTGTGCTACGTACAAATCGCAGTAAAGGTATCTTTGACCGGCCAATATGTCAATATCTTTTTTATAATAAACGATTGTCGCGTTAGCTATTCACTATAAAGGATTTAGGAGAACCTCAACCCCGTGACTTCTCGGCAGAATTTGCGCGTCAGCCCTCGCGCGGCTCGTCGCGTTTCCGGCGGAATAAGTCCACGCGTCTCATGCGGCATTCGAGGTGTACACCCTTAGAGGTTCATTGGAGAAAATCCCCATGCGCGTGTCCGTTACATTCTGCTTGCTTGTGTTCGGAATCACCACATTGTCTTTCGCTGGAGAACCCGCGCGACTGACGGCAAACGTCCAGCGCAGCGGCGGGCTGACGATCACTGAAGGCAACCAACCGCTCTTCCAGATCGAACTGGGCGCGTTCGCGGCGAACTGGCAGATGACCAGCGCGACGGCGCCGGCAAAGTACGCCATTTCCAACACGCCCGAGCGCAACTTCTCCATCCGCACGGCGACAGGGGCCGTCGTCAACGGCGTCGCGACGTATTCCGAGCAGAACGGCGCGGTTGGCGCGAAGTACCAGTTCACGCCAGCCAGCGATGTCTCCCTGCACACGCTGCACGCCAGCGCGGAGTTCCCCGTTGCGGCGCTAGCCGGCGCGAAGTGGACCGCCGGGGACAAGAACGGGAAATTCCCCGACGCGTACAAGGACGCGGGACTGTTCAGCGGGGAGATCAAGACGCTGAGCATTGAGCTTCCGCGCGGCTTGACGCTGACCTGGACGTTTCACGAACCGACGCAAGTCTTGTTGCAGGACAACCGCCAATGGGGGCCGACGGTCTCGGTCCGCATCGGGCCGCAGGGCGAGAAGAACTACAAGAAAGGCGAGACGGTGAAGCTCGGCTTTAACCTGAGCGCAACGGGAGGCATCGCGATGAGCTGGGACCAACCCGTGACAATCACCGCCGGACCCGAATGGGTGCCGCTGAATCTGCAGCTCGACATTGAGGCCGGTTCGGCGCTCGATTTTTCGAACATGGGATTGCTGGACGCGCCAGCCGGTAAGTTTGGGCGCGTCATCGCGCGTCCAGACGGTCAATTCGCGTTTGAAAAAGATCCGCAGACGGCCCGCCGCTTCTACGGCGTGAATTTCTGTTTCAGCGCGCTGTACATTTCGCACGAAGACGCCGACCGCCTGGCCGACCGATTGATGCGCCTGGGCTACAACGCCGTGCGCGTGCATCATTACGAAGGAGAACTGGTCAGCGGCCAGCCGAATTCCACGACGCTGAATTCGGAAAAACTGGACCAGCTCGATTATCTGCTCGCCGCTTTCGCCAAGCGCGGACTGTATATCACCACTGACCTTTTCGTGTCACGACCCGTTCCAAACAAAGAAGTGGGGATCGACCGCCCCGGCAACGTGGAGATGGACACCTACAAGATTCTCGTCCCGGTGGTGCCGGCCGCGTATGAGAACTTCAAGGCGTTCAGCAAGGCATTGCTCGACCACGTGAACCCCTACACGAAGCTGCGCTATGCCGATGACCCGGCGCTGGCGTGGCTGTCGATGATCAACGAAGGCATGTTCGGCAACTTCATGGATAAGGTGCGAAAGGTTCCGGAGTGGACGCTCGCCTGGAACAAGTATCTGGAGAAACAGTACCCCTCGCGTGGTGCGCTCGCTGCGGCCTGGAAAAATGAACTGAAGGACAGCGAAGATCAGACGAAAGGCACTGTTGAGCTTCCCACGAACATCTACGCGGGCGGGGCGAGGGTGGGGGATTGTCACTCTTTCTTCGCAGCGACGGACCGCGAGATGATCGCGAAAATGCGCAAGTTCCTGACCGAGGAACTGAAGTGCAAGGCTCTGATCACCAATGCAAACGCGTGGACCAATTTCCTGAGCGATCAGGCCTCACGCATGACGTACGATTATGTGGACGACCACTTCTACGTCGATCATCCGCATTTTCTGGAACAGCCGTGGCGCTTGCCCAGCAAGTGCGACAACACCAGCCCGATCTCCGGCGGCGCCACGGGCGGCCGCTATACCACCTTTACGCGCCTCTTCGACAAGCCGTTTACGATCACCGAGTACAATTATTCCTGCCCCGGCCGCTTCCGCGGCGTCGGAGGGATTCTGACCGGTGCGCTCGGTGCGATTCAGAATTGGGGCGGCATCTGGCGCTTCGCCTACTGCCATAGCCGCGACAATGAGCTTCAACCGCGGCCGATGAACTACTTCGACATGGTCACCGATCCGCTCGGCCAAGCGTCCGAACGCGCGTCGCTATGCCTGTTCGTTCGGGGCGACATGAAGCCGGCACCACACGCGGTCAGCGTCGCCACGACCGAACAAGAAGCACTGACAACCCGCCCCATGCCGAAGCTGGCGCCGAACTGGCACTGGCTGGCGTGGGTGACGAAGGTCGGAACGCAGATCGGCGGCGACCCCAAGTCGATCACGGCTCTGCTGCCGGCTGGAGAAGCATCGAGAACCGCCGCTGGGCCGCTGGCGGCGCTTCAGGCCTATCAGCCGGACGTGCCCGCGCTGATGGACTTGCTGAAGAGCAAAGGGATCCTGAGCGCCAGCAACCCGACGGATCCGACGAAGAACATTTTCCAGAGCGAGACCGGCGAGATCACGATTGATGCCGGCAAGAACGTGATGCTGCTGGACACGCCGCGCACCGCCGGCGGGTACGCTCCAGCCGGGCAGAGCATCGTCACCGCCGACAAGGGCGTGAGCATCAGCATTCAGGATTCCGACGCGACAGTGTGGGTGAGCGCTCTGGACAAGGAGCCGATTTCCAAGAGCAAGCGCCTGCTGGTCACGCATCTCACCGACCTGCAGAACACCGACATCAAATACGGTGAGAAAGCGCGCCAGACGTTGCTGGACTGGGGCAAGCTGCCGCATCTGGTCCGCGCGGGAAAGGCGAAGGTCATCATCAAGAATTCCAACCCAAACATGAAGGTCTGGGCGCTTTCGACGAGCGGCAAACGAATTGGCGAAGTGCCGCGCTTTGCGGAGCGTGCAACCCGTGATCCCGGAATTATCGAGTTCACCGCCGACGTCGCCGGCGACGCGCAAGGCGGGGCGCGGATGTGCTACGAGATTGGGGAGAAGTAGCGGGTGGGATTTTCCCACTTGATCTCTATCCCACCTTGCTGCTAGCATGGCCTCGGAGGAGAATGGGAGCCCACCATGACTGTCAAGATTCTGCGCCCGGACGCAAAAGGGCGAATTTCCGTCGGAATAGCTCGGCCGGGAGTGATTGGATACCAGCGCATCGACGAACCGGACGGGCGCATCACACTGATTCCGATGGCAGCGATTCCTGAGAGGGAGCTCTGGCTTTATCAGGACAAAGTGGCACTCGCGTCTGTGCAGCGCGGGATCGCGCAAAGCAAGGCGGGTAAACTCGCGAAATGGAAGAGCTTTGCGTCCGGCAGCGAAGAGGAATAGATGCATTTCAGGCTTGTTCCCACCCGCGAAGCGGGCGAGAACCTCCGGTCGTTGGAGACGGATCCGTCGCTGAGGACTCAACTGAAAGCGGTGAGAAAAGCGCTGGGATACATGGAGACCAATCTACGGCACCCGGGTCTGAATACGCACAAACACAGCGAAATGTCCCGGCAGCATGGGTTCGAAGTATTCGAATCTTACGCCCAACAGCACACTTCCGGGGCCTACCGGATCTTCTGGCGGTACGGCTCACGGCGGGAAGAGATTGTTGTCCTGGCGATTGTACGGCGTCCGGACTGATAAGAGTCAGCTTCACGACCTGGCAAAACGCGTGGCGCGTGATAAGACGTACCGAAACATCAACCTTGGAGGGTGGAACAACCATGCGTACGCTCGCTGCCGTGGCCGTCGCGCTGTTTGCCTTTGGCATTTACGCTGCGGACAAGTTGCCGGAACTAAAAGTTCCCAAGATCACCAAGGACGCGCCGAAGATCGACGGCTCGCTCGACGACGAAGCCTGGAAGGAAGCGGCGGTCGCCGAAGACTTCAAACTCTCCGATGGCGAGAAGCCCAAGGGCAAGTGCAAGCTGATGGTCATGCGCGACGATAAGAACCTGTACGTTGCCATGGAGTGCTTTGAGAAGGAAGCAGACCTGAAGGGCCTGAAGGCCGATATCACGAAGCACGATGAGGAGATGATTTGGGAAGACGACGACGTCGAACTGTTCATCGATCCGGTTGGCAAACGCGACTGTCCTTACTACCAGATCATCATGAATTCCAAAGGCACGACGTGGGACGCGTGCATGGTCGGCCAGACCGATCCCGACCTGACGTGGGAGCCGAAGTACGAAGCGAAGGCGAAGGTCGGCAAGACGAGTTGGAGCGTGGAATTGGCGATGCCGTTCACCATGTTCAACAAGACTGAAAAGTCGGCGGCTGAGTGGGCGTTCAACGTCATGCACAACCGCAGCAACGCATCAGAGATGATGTACTGGTCCGCCGTCTTCGCCGACAGCGCTCATACGCCGGAAAAATTTGGAAAACTGACTGGCATGCCCGAGATGAAGACCAAGTAAGCGCTGTTCCTCCCTGGATGAACATCAACCGGCCTGCGCGAACGTCTCGTGCAGGCCGGGTCGTTTCCAATGTCGTCACGCGAACTATTTTCTTGAACGGAGACCACTGCCGCGTAGAGTCTTCCTCAACTGGGAATTCTATAGGTCTGTCGGAAAGGGAAGTGCTATGAGCAGCACCGCCATGCATGGGCGCTGTCGTCGTTGCGGAACTGCATTGCGAAATAATCGGGCCATTTGCCCGTGCTGTGGGTTCAATGTCGCAGATGTGGCCCAAGCGTCTGCCGCTGCTCAGCCAGTCGTGGTGACTTCGACAGAACGCCAAACGCGCCCGATCCGCAGAGTAGCCGCGCGCGCCGGCGTACAGTTATGCACGACCTGCATGCAGTCTACTCCCGAAGATCAGCTTGTGGAGTTTGAAGGACAGAAAGTCTGTCCGAATTGCGCCGATAACCTGCGCAATAAAGCCGCTCGGCGCGGCAGCAGTATGCCGCCTCCGGACGCTCCCAAATGGGTTCCGCCGCCGGCAGCGGAAGCCCCGAAGCGGAGCGCTCCCGTGCCCGCGGCTCCTCGAAGTGCTCCTCCGCCCGTGCCAGCGGCTGTACAGCAGAGCGCGCCTGCACCGGCGCCAGCCCCGGTGCCGGAACCTGCGGCGGAGGCCGAGCCGAGATTCGTCCCGAAGTTCGGGAAGCAGCCGCCGTTTTTCTGCAAGAATCACAAAGAGGTGAAGGCCACGCGAAAGTGCGAGATTTGCCATGAGGAGTACTGCGACGCGTGCGCGAAGATGATTGAAGATAATCCCAAGTGTCCGGATTGCGCCGCGCAGTTGTTCGCGCTGCTTCCGGAAGACCAGGGATTCCCGCCGAAGACACTCGGGCAGAAGATCAAAGACTCTTTTCGCTATCCGCTCAAGGGTTCCGGCGTGATCATGCTGATTCTGGGCGGCATCTACCTCAACATGATGCAGTACGCCGGCGTCTATGGCTACGCCGGCATGATCTACATCTGGGCCTACTACCTCAAGGTCTGCCGGACCTCTGCGTCCGGACGCGAGTCGCCACCAGACTGGCCGGACATGCACGAACTGGGCGGCGCGCAGTACTATGTCATCCCCAAGATCGTCGCCGCCCTGCCGGCCTTGGTTTACCTGGCTGCGTTTACGGACGTAAGTCTGGCGGCATTGATCATGGGCGCCGATGAGAGCGCGGGCGGACCGATCTACTATCTGATCAAGATTGCCGGCGCTGTGTACGTTCCCATGGCCATCCTGGCGCTGGTTCTTTTCAGAAGCTATGACGTCCTGAACCCGGTATTCGTCTTTTCTTCGATCAGGAAGGCCGGCCGGGACTACGTGCTGGTGTTCGTCATCTTGATCGTTGGGGAATGCGCAATGGGCGCCGCGGTCCTGGTCACCCTCATCGCCAGTCTGATTTCGATGGGCGAACTTGGCTTTTATGCCTTCAAGTTCGCGATGACTTTCATCTCGATGTACTTCATGCTGGTGGAGATGCGAGTTCTGGGCGATATGTATTATTTCAACCAGCGCCGGCTGAACTGGTTCCCGGTGACGAAGAAGGAAGACGAACCGGTCGCCGCGCAATAAGGAGTCCTGATTTCCACACCCCGCGTCTCGCGCTGGCAAAAGCGCGAGCGCCTGATAAGACGTTCCGACAACTTCAACCTGGAGGGTGAAAGAACCATGCGTACGCTCGTTGCACTGGTAGCCGTGCTGTTTGCCTTTGGTCTTTACGCGGCGGACAAGCTGCCGGAATTGAAAGTTCCCAAGCTGACGAAGGAGCCGCCGAAGATCGACGGTTCTCTGGATGACGAAGCCTGGAAAGAGGCCGCCGTTGCCGAAGACTTCAAACTGTCGGATGGCGCGGCCCCCAAGGGCAAGTGCCGCCTGCTGATGATGCAGGACGACAAGAATCTGTACATTGCCGTGGAGTGCTTTGAAAAAGAGAGCGATCTGAAGACCCTCAAAGCGGACGTTACGCAGCACGACACTGAATCGATCTGGGAAGACGACGAAATCGAACTGTTCATCGACCCAACCGCCAAACGCGATTGGCCCTACTACCAGATCATCATCAACGCCAAGGGCACCACGTGGGATGCCATCATGACCGGTCAGACCGAGCCCGATCTGACGTGGGAGCCGAAGTACGAATCGAAGGTGAAAGTCGGGAAGGCAAGCTGGTGCGTCGAAGTGGCTTTGCCATTCACCTGTTTCAATAAGACTGAAAAAGCAGCGGCGGATTGGGCGTTCAATCTTCTGCACGTCCGCGCCAACGCCTCGGAGACGCTCTACTGGTCGCCTGTGATGTGCGACAACAATCACACGCCTGAGAAATTCGGGAAGCTCATCGGCCTTCCAACGAAGTTGAAATAACTCAGACGGTCGCGGCCCGCCCGAAGCATTTGCCCTTCGGGCGGGCCGCCGAAGTATTGCTCATTACATTAACGAAGATATTATCGTGCTCTATACCAGTTTTATCGGCGCGCTGCTGTTCCCTTGGATATCGACGGTACCGCAACCACCCTTCAGCAATCCTGGCGATAGAAATGCAGGCGCTGCCTTAAAAACAGCGGCTTCTTTTCATTTTGACAAAATTCCTGCAAGGAAGCGGCGCACGCGCAGTCTAATAATACAGCCGGTTGGAAATTTCATCAGCCAGACCCTGGAGAATGTCCATGCCGCTGCGCTTCGCGCCAGTCCTGCTGATTGCATCAATGCTTGGCCCGCTCGTACTGGCCGCTGATGAAAACGTGGAACAGCAGGCGATCCGCAGCACCGTGCGCCTGCGGCTTGATACCGTTGAAGGCGATTACGTCGTCACCGGCCATGGCTCGGCGTTTGGGATCGATCTCTCGCCGTACGGTCTCGGCGCGCGCCATTTTCTGCTCTCCGCGGCGCATCTGGTACTCGACAAAAAAGGTCCCGGCCTGGCGCAGGGCGACTTGAAAATCGAGCTGAGCAGCAAGCAGTGGACGCGCTGCCGCGTCACCGCTTATGACAAGAAGCTGGACCTGTGCCTTCTACAATGCGATAGCGACTTGGATTACTTGTGCTCGCTGGAACGCCGTGAGCTTTCCATTGGCGATCCTTTGCTGGTCGTGGGCTCCCCGGCGGGCGTGCCGATCTGCGCGAGCCGCGGGCAACTGGTCAGCAAAGATCCGCCTGTCAGTGGCAAGCTGTGGGAAGCGCGTGCGAAGTTCTGGCACGGAAATTCAGGCGGCCCGGTCTTCGATGCGGCCAAAGGCACGATCGTCGGCGTCGCAGTGGCCGGCGTGCAGGATCAGACGGGCGACATGGCTCGCGACGTGGCACTCTTCACGCCCACGAAGGAAGTCCGCAACTTCGTTCAATCCGAGGCCGCCAAGCTGAAACTCGCCGAGTTCGCGGCAGAGTTCCGAGCCCCGGCCGTCATCGAGAGATAATCCATCCCAAACGCAAAGACGCAGAGCTACGCCAGAATCAAGCTAATACACGCGATAAACCATTCTAACCGGTTTGTGCCGAACTATCGTTGTGCTGTTCGGCACGCCCACTTGACTCAAGACCTGCTTAATCAAAGCGAGGGCATCGTCAAAATCATTGTTGCGGACTTCGATATCGATGTTTGCTTGTCCCATTCCGGCCCCACCCCCGGTCACGTCGCCGATCCCGTCCGACACGAGCGCCTCTTCCAGGGCATCGGCAATTTCTCCTCGGTCGGGGCCAGTGGCTGTAAGGTCCTTTGACACAAGAATGACTTCGAGAAAGACGGAGTCCATTTGTAGTACCCCAAGATGTCTATTTTTCGCTCGGCGCCAGCTCTCCGGGCAAATCGCCGATCGCAAACTGAATTCCTGCCAGCAGGTGTTTCAGAAACATCGGGTTCCAATGCGTGGCGGGTTCGTGGCCGAGCACGGTGTAGAAGAGGCGGCCCGTGCCGTACTGACGCACCCAGCTTACGGCGTGATCCTTGTCCGGGCGGCCAGTTTCGAAGTTCGGTCGCGGGAGGTTGACCTTTTCGGGCCATTTTGTCTGAGCCATGTCAACGCTCAGCAATACGCGCAGGTTCTTGCGGGAGTATGGCTCTGGGAAGACGTAGAGCTCGTCGTTGATCTTGAAGTTCTGTCCGCCAAAACACGCGTTGACCGGATGCGCCGGATCATCGGGCTTGATCACCAAGTCCTGCGCGATGTAGCCGCCGAACTTTCCGCCAAACATTTCGACGTACTCAACCCAATTACCGAGCGCACACGTCGCCGCGTGCGTCCCGACGATGCCTCTGCCCAAAATGTCCTTGTTGCCCTCTTTGTAGCCTTTGACAAAATCCATGATGCTCTTCTTGATGGCTGCGTCCATTTTCCTGGCTGCGGCCTTCTGCTCGTCGCCGAGTTTCGCGAAGTCCTCCGGAAGAAACGGATCGTTTTCGTGGATGTTGTTCATCACCAGCGCATCGAACTGCGGCAGGCGGTCGCCAAGCAACAGGCGCGGATCGTCGCTGATCGTGGCCTGGAACGCGCCGGTCTTCTTGCCCAAGATACGTATCGCTTCTTCCGCGTAAGGATTGGGCAGATGCGTCCACGAATGGCCCCAGACTAGAATCTTGCGCGGTTTCGCTGGTTTGGCTGAAGGGGCATCGGGCGCGGCCGCTTCAATCTGCTTGATCTGCTCCTCGGATGGAACCGGCACGCTCTTGGCCTTCATTTTCGCCAGACGGAGTTCCGGCTGAGTCGGGCCGGGCACGCGGCGGGTGAGTCGCTCGGGGCGCGGCGTGGTCGTTGCCTCCAGGTCGCCGGTGGCGAACTGAATTCCGTCCAGGTAGAGCTGCAGCAACTTCTGGTCCCAGTAGAGCTCGGTGCGATGCCCAAACGACGTGTAGAAAACGCGGCCCTGCCCCTGCGTCTTTACCCAGGTGAGCGCGAAGTCGCTGTCGGGCTGGCTGATCCATTTCACGCCCATGTTGCTGCGCTCCGGATCGACCGACATCAGCACGCGCACTTTCTTGCGATCGAAGCACCCGCCGTACTGGTAGATTTCATCGGTGATGCGGAAGTCCTTGCCTTCGTACGCTGCGACGAGCGGGTGCGAAGGATCGTCGATCATCACACCGACGTCTTCGTTCCATGGGTGGCCGGTGAACTGTGCGCCGAGCAGCTCGCGGAACTCCGGCCAATGCCCGTTCGCTCCGATCGCGAAGTGAAAGGCCATGATTCCGCCGCCGCCGTTGACGTAATCGAGCAGCGATTTGCGCAGCGCCTGTTCGACAGCAGTCTTGTCCGCGCCGAGCTTCTTGAAGACATCCTTCGCCATGTCGTCGTCTGTCGGTGTGATCCAGGCGCCGCAACTGTTGTTCATGACGATGGCGTCGAACTGCTTGATGGCCTCTGGCAGAAAGCTCGCCAGTTCCGTGCTGAGCACGGGCTCGAACGCCCGTCTTTTCGCCCAGAGCTTTCATCGCGTACGCGCCGTAAGGCACGCAGTAGCCTTTGTGTGGGTCTTTGTCGTACAGATGCGCGGGCGTGCTGAAGATGAGCACCCGCCGGGCCTTCTTCGGCTCAGCGCGCGCTTTCGCCGGCGCGGCATCCTCGATCTTTTTGGCCTGTTGTTTGGGGATTTCCTCCAGGCCGGCAGCAAAACAGGCCGACGCAGAAAACAAGCCAGCGAGCACGCAGAGAGCCGCCGTTTTCATGTTGAGCCTCCTGGTAGAGGGATCTGCACAGAAGATCGATGTCTTCCAAAGTATAGCGGAGTGGCCGTGTTCTTTGAAGTCGCCGCTTGTTGAACAATTGATCAAACGACGGTGCGCCATTCCTCCTTACGCAGTGTAGCAATTAGTGAGACAAAGGGTTGAGGCCCGGCGAATGAAAAGCCTATTGTCAGTCCTATGTTTTGCACCGTTGGTCCTGTGCGCGGTGCAGGCCGGCGATGCGCCGAAACCGAATGTCGTGCTGATCCTCATTGACGATTTCGGCTACGAATGCGTCACGGCAAATGGCGGCGAGAGCTACAAGACGCCGGTGATGGATCGGCTTGCCTCCACGGGCGTGCGTTTTGACCAATGCCATGTTCAGCCACTCTGCACGCCCACGCGTGTCGCGCTGATGACCGGGATCGGCAACAAGCGCAACTACACGCATTTCGCTCACATGGATCCATCGCAGAAAACCTTCGGCAACCTGTTGAAGTCCGCGGGCTACGCGACCTGCATCACCGGCAAGTGGCAGTTGAGCAACGGCTACGGCGGCCCCGCGCATTTCGGTTTCGACGAGTACTGTCTGTGGCAGCTCAACCGCCGCCCCGGCCGCTACAAGAACCCGGGCCTTGAGATCAACGGGAAACAACTGGATTACTCGAACAATGAGTACGGGCCGGACATCGTGAGCGACTACGCGCTGGATTTCATCACGCGCAAGAAGGACCAGCCGTTCTTCCTCTATTACCCGATGATGCTTACGCACGAGCCCTACGACGCGACGCCCGACAGCCCCGACTACCTGGATGCGAGATCCGGCCGCGGGAAGAAAAGCGTCGGTCACTTTTCCGACATGGTTGCGTATACCGACAAGCTGATTGGGAAACTCGTCGCCAAACTCGACGAGCTGAACCTTCGAGACAACACCCTGCTCCTTGTTCTGGGCGACAATGGCACCGGCCATGGCACGCCGTCGAAGTGCAAAGGTCGCGATGTGATCGGCGGCAAAGGCAGCAGTACAAACTGGGGCACGCATGTTCCGTGCATCGGCAACTGGCCAGGCCGCTTTGCCAGCGGCAAGGTCTGCCAGGACTTGATCGATGCAACGGATTTCCTTCCGACGATCTGTGAAGCAACGGCCGTGAACGTTTCGGCTGAGTTGAAGATCGACGGCCGCAGTTTCCTGCCGCAATTGCGCGGAGAAGCGGGCCACCCGCGCGAGGCGCTCTATGCATGGTACAACCCAAGCGGCGGAGCGACGGCAAAGCGGGAATTCGCGCATGACGCACAATACAAGCTCTACAGCAACGGCGACTTCTACGACGTCGCGAAGGACGACTGGGAGAAGCATCCACTTGGCAATGGCGCACTCGGTCCGGAGGCGAAGGCTGCCAAAGCGCGGCTGCAGGGCGTCTTGGATGTGCACGCCGGACCGCGCGATCCGTCCTTCGTCAAGGAGACGCAGGCATTCGGCGGGGAGACTGGCGAAGACGCCGATGGCAACAAGATCGAGAAGAAAGAGAAAAAGAAAAATAGGCAGCAGTAGCTCCACTGGCCGTTGGTGTGTTGAGACGTCCGCACCGTCTGCCAATCCAGCCCGAAGCGCGCGAGATACTTGCGCAGGCGGTCGGCGTCGTTGATGGCCGATTTTCGTTTTCGTGATGCGGCAAACAGGATGCGGCCGGCTTCTGAAATTGTCCCGGCCTCGCGGCAAACGCACAGCACATCCGCCAACTGCACTTGATCGAAGCGGTCGATGCCCGCGAGTTGACTGGGCGTGAAGACTTCCGCAAGAATCGCTTCTCCCGCGCTGGTGTCGGTGTTCCCGCAGCCGTGCCAGCTCTGACGCAAGCGGTCGATCTCCTCGTCCACGATCTCGGTCGAGATGCGGCCACCGGGCGCGAGCGTCGCCATGCGTGCGAGCGCCGCGCTTAAGTCGCGGAAATTGCCGGCCCAAATAGACTCCGGCGCGACGGCGAAGGCGAGGAACTTGTCGCGCGCCTCCTTGCTGAACGTGACGCGAACGCCGGTCGCTTGCGCGTGCTGTTCCAGTACGTAGTGGATGTTCGGCTCGATGTCCTCCGTGCGGTCGCGCAGGCCCTCGGAGTTCGCAAGCCAGGGTAGGGCTGTACACGACATGTGGTTAACGATCGATGAACGTGATCGGGCCAGTCTGACGCCCGAAGAAGTATGGCAAGCGCGCGACCGCATCGTTGCGGCGCTGGCGGCGGAAGTTCAGAGAGCGGAGCATTAAGCTCGTGCTTCTCCAAACAACTTGTCCGCGGTAGACTCCAGGACTCTTTCTACAAGGAACACACATGACGAACGAACCAAGCAAGCCTGAACTGATCCCCACCGGCGAGGCGACGGCGATCCTTCCGGCGCGCGAGAAGAACGGCAAGCCGATCACGGTTATCGGCACGCAGGCGATTCGCGACGGCCTGGAAGCGTATTGTCTGGAGCAGGCGCTGAACGCGCGCTCGGCGCCGGGAGTGGCCGACGTGGTCGTCAACCCCGACGCGCACCAGGGCTATGGAGCGCCGATTGGCTGCGTGCTGACTTCACCGACGCATATTTATCCCGGCCCGGTGGGAGTGGACATCAAGTGCTCCATGAGCTTGCTGCAACTTGATCTGCCGATCGGCGAGGTGTCGGCCAAGCCTGTGCGACGAACGCTGATCAATGCTATTGCGGAGCGCATTCCCACCGGCGCAGGCCAGGGCCAGCGCAGCGTGCCTAAGTCTCACCGCGTCAGCGGCGAAGTCAGCCGGCGCGCGGTGATTGAAGGCGCGTCGGAAGCGGTGTGCGCGGCGCTGGGTGTTCCTGCCGAATGGGCGGGCCGCTGCGAAGACTCCTATCATGCTGGCCATGATGGCTCGCGGGACGCTCTGGCCGCGCGCATGGAGTTCGTTGAAAAGACGGGCATCGTGCGCAACTGTTCGGAGAAACTCCAGCAACTCGGCTCATACGGCGGCGGCAATCATTTCGGCGAATGTGAAGCGGTCCAGATTGTGAAGTCAGAGAAGAACGCAGCCGCCGCAGAAGTCTTTGGGCTGCGCGATGGCTGCGTCGCGTTTCTCTCGCACTGCGGCTCGCGCGGCTTCGGAAACATTCTGGCGACGAACCAGTTCCGCGTGCTGCAGAATCTTTTCGAGACGTGGAGCATTCCTCTGCCCGGCAATGATCGCGAGCTTGTTTACGCGCCGCTCGGCACCCCGGAAGCTGACGCGTACATTGACGACATGGCGTTGGGCGCGAACTTTGCGACGGTCAATCACCTGCTGATCAACGCGCTGGTGCTGGAAGCGTTCCAGGAGGTTTTCCCCGGCGTGAAGGGCCAGCTTGTGTACTTCATCAGCCATAACATCGCGCGGCAGGAATTCTTCGACGGCAAGAAGGTCTGGGTGCATCGCAAGGGCGCGACGCGCGCGTCTCCGGCCGGCCATCCGGCTTTGCGCGGGACGCATTTCGCGGAGACGGGACATCCGATTCTGCTGCCTGGAAATCCGGTCGCAGGTTCGGTGGTGATGGTCGCCGAAGAAGGCGCGGTGAAGAGCTGCTATAGCGTCAACCACGGCGCCGGCCGACAGAAGGGCCGCAAGGCCGCGATCCGCGAGCTGGATCAGAAGACGGTGGACGCGGAGTTCGACAGCGCCGACATTCTCACCAATTGCCGCCAATATCCGAAGGATGAAGCACCGGCGGCGTACAAGGATTTTGGCGAAGTGCTGAAGTCCGTCGAACAAGCGGGACTCGCGCGCACCGTGGCGACGCTGAAGGCGAAGTTTGTGATCAAAGATGGGGATAAGGCCGATGACTGAAAACGGCAGGCTTGGGGCTTGAGGCTTGGGGCTTGAGGAGGGGCGATGAGCCGAGATCACCGAAAGTTGCGGGCGTTCGAATTGGCGGATGCATTAGTGATCGAAGTCTACAAGATGACAAGGTCTTTCCCAAAGGACGAGCTATTTGGATTGACCGCGCAGGTGCGGCGCGCTGCTGTATCAGTCGCGGCGAACATTGTGGAAGGTTCGGCGAGAGGGTCAGAGAAGGAATATCTGCAGTTCCTGCAGATTGCATTGGGTTCGTTGCGTGAAACGGGTTACTTCATCGATCTCAGCGCGCGTTTGGGCTATATCCCGCGGGAGCGTGCGGCGGAACTTTCGGCAAAATATGAGGAGACGGCTCGTGTTTTGTCCGGGCTCGTCCGTTCTCTGAAAGGCAACCTGTGAGCGAATCGGATTCTCAAGCCTCAAGTCTCAAGCCTCAAGCCGCAGTCGTCATCGACGGTTCTCAAGGCGAAGGCGGCGGTCAGATCCTGCGATCAAGCTTGAGTCTGTCGCTGCTGACGGGGCAGGCGTTTCAGATCGTCAACATCCGGGCGAAGCGGCCGAAGCCGGGGTTGCTGCGCCAGCATTTGACGGCAGTGCAGGCGGCGGCGCAGATTTGCGGTGCGGAAGTGAAAGGCGCATCCATCGGTTCGGCGGTGCTGGACTTCAAGCCGGGGAAAGTCACGCCGGGCGAGTACGCTTTTGCCGTCGGCACGGCCGGCAGCGCGACGCTGGTGCTGCAGACGATTTTGCCGCCGCTGCTGGTGGCGAGCGGGCCATCGACGCTGAAGCTGGAAGGCGGGACGCACAATCCGTTCGCGCCGCCGTTCGATTTCCTGATCAAAGCGTTTCTGCCGCTGATCAACCGCATGGGGCCGCAGGTCACGGCTACGCTCGTGCGGCCCGGTTTCTATCCGGCGGGCGGCGGGGAATTCCACGTCTCCATTCAAACTGCCGCGAAGCTCTCGCCGATTGATCTGAACGTGCGGGGCGAGATCAAGGCCAAGCGAGCCGTGGCACGCGTGGCGGCGTTGCCGCGTTCCATCGCGCAGCGTGAGCTGGATGTCATCGCGCAGAAGCTGACGATCGATCGCGCGGCGCTTTCGATTGACGAAGTGCCGCAGCCGCGAGGCCCGGGCAACATCGTCGTCATTGAAATCGAATCGGAGCACGTCACCGAAGTGTTCACTGGCTTCGGCGAACGCGGCGTGCGCGCCGAGTCGGTCGCTGAACAGGCGTTGGAAGCCGCGCGCGAATACCTCGTCGCCGGCATTCCGGTTGGCGAGCATCTGGCCGATCAACTTCTGCTTCCGCTGGCATTGGCCGGAGGCGGATCGTTCACGACGATGCCATTGAGCAAGCATGCGACGACGAATATTGAAGTGCTGAAGCAGTTCATGAATGTGGAGACGCACGTGGAACATCTCGACAAGAGAATCGTAAAGGTGACGATCGAAAAAATGGTTTAAGCGAACACGGATCGTCGCCGGCCTTGTGACCGGAAACTCCCTCGGGCTCGTTTTCCACAGAAGCCCCGCGGCTGCGAATTTCCAAGTGCCGCGCGTGGCGAAAATGCGTAACATAAGGGTGTATGAAAATCGGAAGTTGGCCGCGCAGTTCACCAAAGGCATTGGGCGAACCACGCGTGAACGTCCTCGACGAAATGGGAGCGCGTTGATGGAACCAGCACGCCCTGACCCGGATGTACTGCTGCAGCAAGTGCAAGCCGAAGAACAGCGCCGGCAGCGCGGCCGGCTGAAGGTGTTTTTCGGGGCCACCGCTGGCGTCGGTAAGACCTATGCAATGCTCGAAGCGGCAAGGGCGCGCCGAGCAGAAGGGCTCGACGTTCTTGTTGGCGTCGTGGAGGCGCACGGCCGCAAGGAAACTGAGGCGCTTCTGCAAAGCCTTGACGTTCTGCCGCCCCGCTGGGTTGAATACCGCAATACAAAGCTGCGTGAGTTCGACCTGGGTGCGGCGTTGGCGCGCAAGCCCGCAATTATCCTGATGGATGAGCTGGCGCATACGAATGCGCCTGGCAGCAAGAACGCGAAGCGCTGGGAGGATGTCAAAGAGCTCCTGGGCGCTGGGATCAGTGTTTACACGACGATCAACGTACAGCACCTGGAATCATTGAACGACGTGGTGGCGCGGATCACACACGTCGTTGTCCGCGAGACCGTACCGGACTCCATTTTCGACGAAGCCGATGAAGTCGAACTGATCGACCTGCCGCCCGACGATCTGTTGCAGCGCCTTAAACAAGGCAAGGTCTACCTTGGCGAACAGGCCGCCGAACGTGCCGCAGAGCACTTCTTCCGCAAAGGCAATCTAATCGCGTTGCGCGAACTGGCTCTCCGCCGCACCGCTGATCGCGTCAACCGGCAAGCGGAATCCTACCGGCAGGAAAAATCCATTTCCGGCATTTGGCCCACGGCGGAACGGATTCTTGTCTGCGTCGGTCCGAGCCCTTTCTCGGCGCGCGTGATCCGTGCAGCGCGACGCATGGCCGCAGCGATGCGCGCGGAGTGGATTGCCGTCAGCGTAGAAACGCCCGCTCAGGCCGGCCTGCCCGAGAAAGACCGCGAGCGCACGGCGCAGAACATGCACCTCGCCGAGCAGCTTGGTGCGGAAACCATCACGCTGACCGGGACACGCATTGTTGACGAGATCCTTGCCTATGCGCGCAAGCGCAGCGTCACCAAGATTGTAATGGGCAAGCCAGAGCGAACGGGGTGGCGCGAGCGGCTTTTCGGCTCCGTTGCAGACGACCTGTTTCGGCACAGCGGCGAGATCGATGTCTTTATCATCAAAGGTGAAGCCGACGAGTCCCAACCCAAGCCCGATCTGATCGCGTCCACGCGGCCGGTCCCGTGGCTGCGCTATGGATCGGCTGTCGGAATGGTCATTCTGTGCACGGGCATTGATGCGTTGATCCGTTTCGTCGTTGAACGTGCCAAGGGCACGGGCGCTCTTGAGCGGCCGGGTCCTGTTGTGGCTGAAGCGAACCTGGTGATGGTCTACCTCGCCGGCGTGGTTCTCGTCGCGTCGCGCTGGGGGCGCGGGCCGGCGGTACTGGCATCGGTCCTCAGCGTTGCCGCGTTTGACTTCTTCTTCGTTCCGCCGTCGTTCACGTTCGCGGTCGCCGATGCGCAGTACGTCTTCACCTTTGCCGTGATGCTCGGCGTCGCCCTGCTTTTCAGTTCGCTCACCGCGCAAATCAAGGCGCAAGTCACGGACGCCAGCACGCGGGAGCGCCGCACGGCCGCGCTGTACGCCATGACGCGGCAGTTGTCCAGTTCCCGCGGGACTCAGCGCCTGCTCGACATTGCCGCTCGCCATGTTTCCCAGGTGTTCGAAAGCGACGTGGTGGGTCTGATGCCCGACGCCAGCGGCCGGCTGGACGTGATGGCCGGCAACGAGGCGGTGTTCTCGCTCACCGCGCGCGAACGCGGCGTCGCGCAGTGGGTCTTCGACACCGCACAGTCTGCGGGGCTGGGGACGGAGACGCTGCCCAGTGCCGAGGCCCTTTACATTCCGCTCATCGCCAACCGGGGATCTGTGGGCGTGCTGGGCATCCGTCCGGCTCGTCTGGGCAGGCCGCTGTCTGTTGAGCAGATGAACCTGCTGGAGACCTTCGCCTCGCAGGCCGCCCTGGCGATTGAATGCGACCGCCTGGCAGACGAAGCCAACGCCTCGCAGGTTCAGGCGGAGACCGAGAAGTCGCGCAACGCGCTGCTCAGTTCCGTCTCGCACGACCTGCGCACTCCACTGGCAGGCATCTGCGGCGCCGCCAGCAGCTTGCTGGAAGGCGACCAGCGGCTGACTCCGGCCGCGCGCCAGGAATTGGCCGAAAGCATTTACGAACAATCCAATCGCATGAGCCGTCTGGTCACGAATCTTCTGGAGATGACGAAGCTCGAATCCGGCGCGGTCAAAGTCAACAAGGAGCCCTGCCCTTTGGAGGAAGTCGTTGGAGGCGCGCTGACGCGGCTGGAAAAAACGCTCGACGGCCGCGAAGTTTCGACGCGAATTCCCGCGGATTTTCCACTCGTCCCTGTCGATGTTGTCTTGCTGGAGCAAGTCTTCTTCAACCTGCTGGACAATGCCGCAAAATACACGCCGCCGAAATCGGCCATCGAGATCACGGCATCCATGGTGGCCGGCGATGCTGTCGTGGAAGTCAGTGACCACGGTCCGGGCCTCGCCGCCGGCGATGAGAAGCGCGTGTTTGAGAAGTTTTACCGGGGCAACGCTTACCACAGCGCCGGGGGCGTTGGATTGGGGCTGGCGATCTGCCGGGCAATCGTCGAGGCTCATGGGGGCAAGATCTCAGCCGCAAACCGGGCGGGTGGTGGAGCCGCCTTCCGCTTCTCGCTGCCGTTAGGGAAGGGCACTGCTTCGTCAGAGGAAAGGCGTTGATTGGGCATGGCATCAAACGCACCCATTGTTCTCGTTATTGAAGACGAACCGCAAATCCGGCGCTTCCTGCGCGCCACTCTGGGCAGCGAAGGATACGTCTTGCTGGAAGCTGAAACCGGCGGAGCCGCGCTGCGCGAAGCGAGTTCCACCCCGCCCGATCTGGTGCTGCTCGACCTCGGCCTGCCAGACATGGACGGACTGGAGATCATCCGCGCGCTTCGCGAGTGGACACAGGTGCCGATCATCATTATTTCGGCGCGCGGCCAGGAAGCCGACAAAGTCGCGGGGCTGGATGCTGGAGCCGACGACTATCTGACGAAGCCGTTCGGCGTGAGCGAACTCATGGCCCGCATCCGAGTTGCCATGCGGCACGCCAGCCGCACGGACGAGGAAAGCCCCGTCTTCGAGTCGGGTCCGTTGAAGGTCGATCTTGGGCTGCGGCAGGTCTTCGTGGACAAAGATGAGGTTCGTCTGACGCCGCTCGAATTTAAGCTGATGGCAGTGATGGTGAAACACGCCGGAAAAGTGCTCACGCATCGCCACTTGCTCAAGGAAGTCTGGGGTCCCGGCTGCGCCGAAGACATCAACTACCTGCGCGTCTTCATGCACCAACTCCGCCGCAAGATCGAAGCCGAACCCGCCAATCCCAAGCACCTGATCACCGAAGCCGGCGTGGGGTACAGACTGCGCAGAGTGTGACCCATGTTGTTGGCGATGATGGAGCGAATGCGTCGTGATAAAGTTGGTGCGGACGGAGGGATTTGAACCCTCACCCCTTTCAGGACCAGATCCTAAGTCTGGCGCGTCTGCCAGTTCCGCCACGTCCGCGCGAAAACATATCGTACCACAAACGTGACTTTGCTCAATGTGCGATGAGACATCCAAAGGCGGAGCTGCCTCGCGTTGTCGAAGCAAGTCGCGTGGCTGAACCTCTTTTTTAGGTGTCCAATTCCATCGGGAGGTTGCCCCGTGAGCGCGCGGCTGTATGAATGACACCAGACACCTCCTTGGAAAGGGCCACGGAATCGATCATGCAGAACCTCGACACACGCGGGATCACGTTTCAGACTGATTTCACAGCAGACGAACTGGCGAAGCGGCGCGAACGGCTCACGGAGAAAATGGGTTCCGGCGTGGCGCTGCTGCAAGGCGTCACTGTGCCGGCGGGCTTCGACGCGGTCCGGCAGAACAACGAGATCTACTATCTCTGCGGCGTCGAAGCCCCGCACGCGTATCTGTGGATCGATGCCGCGGCAGACATCTCGCGGCTGTATCTCCGGCCCCGCAATGAAAAAGAGGAGCGCAATGAAGGGCCCAGTTTGTCGAGCGACGACGTCGAACTTGCGCGGAAGCTGACGGGTGTCAGCGAGGTACGGCCGCTCTCTTCGCTGCCGGAAGACTTGAAGGGACAGAAGCTCCTTTACCTTTTGCATGCGGGCGCCGAGGGCCGCTGCATGTGCCGCGACACGCTCTCGTTCATGCAGCGCTGCGTGGATGCCGACCCGTTGAACCGGCGGCCGTCGGCGGAAGCAAATCTGATCGCTCGCGTGAAGGACCTTTGCCCGGATGCAGAGATTCGCGATCTCTCGCCGCTGATCGACGGTTTGCGGCTCGTCAAGAGTCCCGCGGAAGTCGCCGTGCTGCGCCAGGCCGGGCGGCTGTCGGCGCTGGCCGTGACGGAAGCGATGCGCAGCACGCGTCCCGGGGTGATGGAATATCAACTCGGTGCGATCGCCGACTACATCTATGAAATCAACGGTGCGCGCGGGCCGGGATACCGGGCGATTATCGCCGGCGGCAGCAACATCTGGCTGACGCATTATTTCCGCAACGCTTGCGTGCTGAGCGACGGCGATCTGGTGCTCATGGACTATGCGCCGGACGTGAACAACTACACCAGCGACATCGGGCGCATGTGGCCGGTCAATGGCAAGTACTCGCCGCCGCAGCGAGAACTCTACGGCCTGATCGTCGAATACCATAAGACGATGCTCTCCCTGATTCGTCCGGGCCCGACGCCGGAGCAAATCCATCTGGAAGCCGCCGCGAAGATGCGGCCGGTGATCGAAAACTGGACGTTCTCCAAACCGGCCTGGCGAAAGGCCGGCTTTGCGCTGCTCGATTTCAAGGGGCATCTCTCGCATGGCGTGGGCATGGCCGTGCACGAAGCCGCCAGTTATTACGGCAAGCCGCTCGAACCCGGGCGCGTTTTCGCCGTCGATCCTCAACTGTGGGTGCCGGAAGAAAAGATCTATGTTCGCTGCGAAGACACCGTGGCCGTAACCGAAAATGGCTGCGAAGTCTTGACCGCCGCCGCGCCCCTCGAACTCGATGACATCGAGCGGACGATAGCAGAGAAAGGGATGTTGCAGACGTATCCGGCGCATCCAGAACCCCGTCCTCCCTTCTGTAAAAAAGTGCACATGTGGTAGGTGCCACGCTTGTGTTCGCGCCTCGGCGCGGACTCAAGCGTGCCCTTTCACCCTGCCTGACCTCGTGCCCGCTCTTCCCTTCTGTAAAAAACTGCACATGTGGTGTGTGCCACTGCATCCGGCTGCGGCACCGCCGCCTCGACAGCGCTTCAGCGCAGTTCCCAGCAGTGCCTTCTCGGCCAAACCGCTGCAAACATTCCATTACTGTCCATGCAGTGTTGGTGCTGTTCCGTAGCCGCGGAGCGGCGGAACACGGGTAGCCCGCAGCGTAAGCTGCGGGGTTGCATGACCTTGGGTATCAAAAGCCTCGGAGAGGCGACACAACGATCTGCAGAAGACTGAGCGCTTGACCTTGTAAAAAACTGCACATGTGGTGATGCCTCGCTTGTGTTCGCGCCTTGGCGCGGATTCAAGCGTGCCCTTTCGCCGTGCGGAACCTCTCGCCCGCATCTCCGCTCTGTAAAATAATGCACGTGTGTTGATTGTTGGATTCCATCCTCAAGCCTCCAGTGTCCAACTCTGCACAATGCGCCGTACTCGCCCATCGGCCTGTAAAAAAGTGCACATGTGCACACCCCTAATCCATCAGTTGTCAAAGAACACTTCAGCATTGACAGAGTATCTCAATCCGCCCCGTATAACTATGACGTTCCAGCCACCAAAATGTTGCAAAGATTTTGGATTTATTTAATATAATGATGTATGTGAACTAAGGCGTTCTTTTGCTGCGTCACCGCGATAGCAGTCGCTCCAGCGCTTCCGGGTCCGCCGGCTTTGTGATGTGGTGGTCAAAGCCGGCCTCTTGGGCCAGTCGCCGGTCTTCCTCCTGGCCGTAACCGGTCATGGCAATCAGGTACGTCGCGGACAACTCGGGGTTCGCACGAATCGCTCGAGCAATGTCGTATCCGTTCATTCCACCGGGCAGGCCGATGTCGCAGAGCACCACATCCGGGCGAAACTCCTGCGCGCGTTTAACCGCTTCCATGCCAGAGTGCGCGATGCTCACTTCATGGCCGACATACGTGAGCAGCAGCGACAGGCTTTCCGCGGCATCCAGATTATCCTCAACAAGCAGAATGCGGTGCGCGCGCACGCTGGGCTCAACAGGTTTGACGGGTTCGGGTTTCGCCTCGGCCTCAACCGGCAACCGGACTGTGAAAGTTGAGCCGTGCCCCATGCCGCGGCTTTCGGCGTGGATTTCGCCTCCATGCAACTCCGTCAAACCTTTGACGAGTGCCAGCCCCAAACCCAGTCCGCCACGACTGCGGCCAACGCTGCTCTCGGCTTGGTGGAACGGCTGAAAGATGCGGCGCATCGTCTCCGGCTCGATACCGATGCCCGAATCCTGGACCATGATCAGCGCTCGCTTGTGCTCTCCGGCGCCCAGACTCAGGCTGACCTTTCCGCCCGCATCGGTAAACTTGATCGCGTTGTTCACCAGATTGCCGGCAATCTGCTGCACGCGCGCGGAATCCCCGAAGATCCAGACCGGCTGCTCCGGCAAGCAAAGCTCCAGTTTCAACCCTGCGCTTTCGCAAATGGATTCGTAATCCTGCGCGACATCGGAAAGCAAGGCCGTCAGGTCGATATACTCCCGCTTGAGCTGTATCTTCCCGCGCGAGATCCGCGAAACGTCCAGCAGGTCATCGATGAGCCGCGCCATGTGAGCGGTTTGGCGGCTGATGATCCCTCGCGAGCGCAGCAGCAGCGGATCGGACGTCTCCGCGCGCTTTTGCAGATGGACCGCCGTGTGGATGGCGGCCAGAGGATTCCGCAGTTCATGGCCGAGCACCGCGAGAAACTCATCTTTGCGGTGATGCGCTTCCGTCAGTGCCTGTTGGATCTCCCGTTGTTCGGTAATATCCGTGCTGGTTCCAATCCAGCGCGTCACATTGCCGGCGCCGTTGCGGATCGGAACCGCTCGCGAAAGGAACCAGCGGTAGTGGCCATCCTGGCCGCGCAACGGGAACGTGTCTTCCCAGACCTCGCCGCTCTCGAAACACTGGCCGATCTTCTCCACCACCCGTTGCGCATGTTCGGGATGAAGGACGTTCTGCCATCCCCAACCCTCCACGTCCTTCAAGGCGGTGCCCGTGTAGTCGTACCAACGCCGGTTGTACCAGAAGGTCCACCCGGACTTGTCGGCCATCCAGGCAAGCTGCGCGATGTTATCGGCCAGCGTCTGAAAGCGCTCGGCGCTCTCTCTGGACGCCTCTTCGGCGCGCTTGCGCGCCGTGACGTCCTGCTTGATCGCCACGTAATGCGTGATCTGTCCGCGCTCATCGCGCAGCGGGGTGATACCCATCTCCTCGTAATACAGCGAGCCGTCCTTGCGGCGGTTGAGTATCTCGCCGCGCCAAACTTCGCCGCGGTGGATCGTTTCCCACAGGCTGCGGTAAAAGGCCTCGCTATGTTGCCCGGAACTGAGGATGCGATGACTTCGGCCAACCGCCTCCTCCGCACTGTATCCCGTGAGCTCTGTAAAGGCCCGATTCACCCAAACGATCGTGCCTTGGCGGTCGGTCTTGCTCAACGAGACCGCGTTGGGCGCGGCCTCCAAGGCTGCCGCCTGCAAGCGCAACTGCGCCTCGGCCGCTTTTCGAGAGCCGATGTCCACGACCGTGCCCACGGAATAAAGATAATATCCCGCGTCGTTCCGAACGGCGGAAACCGCGACGTGGACCCAGAGCGGCGAGCCGTCTCGTTTCAAGTAGCGTTTCTCGTACTGAAACATTGGCAGCCGGCCTTCTTTGATCTGAGCATTGAGCTCGTCGCTCCGGGGACGGTCCTCGGGATAGGTCAGATCGTGAACGCTCATCCCCAGCAGTTCCTCGCGGGTGTAGCCGAGCATCTGGCAGAGGAAATCATTGACCGCAACCAAGTGACCATCGCGGTCTATCTCGGCGATGCCGCTGGCGGCGTTATGGAAGGTCGCTCGCAGCCGCGCTTCGCTATCCCGCAGCTCCCGGCTCAGTCGCCGCTCTTTCTCGTGGATGGCTTTGCGGTACAGCGTCTTCTGTACCGCAAACGGCAAGGCCTCCAGATAATGGTGCTCCGGATCCCTCACTAGAAAGTCGTCGGCCCCGCGTTCCAAGATGCCCAGGTCCGATTCGTCCGGCGCGTCGGTGACCAGGACAAATGGTGTATCCGTAATCTCACCCAACAGCCCTTTCGATTCACCATCAGGCAGGTGATTGGCGGCGATGATCACGTCGAAGCGGGAAGCGGACAAGGACGCGCGAGCGGCGCCCATCGTCTCAGCCACGGTCACGTTCCAGCCCAGCGCTCTGTCACGCACCATTTCCAGAAAGTGCTGCCGGTCCGTACCGTCGCCTGCGATGTACAGAACGTTGGCTGGTTTGCTCATACCACCCTCCGTTCAACAAAAGGCGTCGAAAGAGTTACAGAGGAGTGCGTCGAATTGGCAACTTTCGTGGGCCAACGAGAAGAAAGCGAACGCCCCTCCCGGCGGTTCTCCATAGCTCCAGGCATATTCACAGGCCCCGGTTGAAGCTCGTGTGCGCCGCGCCAGAACAGAAGTCGATAACATATGCAAGCATTAAGCACGGCCTCACTGCGAGCGGAGGCATGCAAACCGCGTGCGCTTCCCGGGGACGTGCCAAAGTCGAGCATCGCCCTGGAAAATATCAAAACGTTGCGGGACTTCCTAGATCGGACAAGCCGGACACGGCGAAATCCGAACCTGCATCCGAATGATGAATGATGAATGCGGAATGATGAATATGGCTGCAACGGCGCAAGAGCCAACGCCATAGACCTAATTCCGCATTCATCATTCCTCATTCATCATTTCTTCGAGTTTCAAAATCTTGTCCAAAAAGCACAAGATTCAAGTACGAAGGGACTACTCGGAAAGCAGCCGTGCGAAGGTTTCCCGTGACACCATACACAATCTCGTCGCTCTCCGCATCGGTCTGCAGAGACAGCACCGCCCGATGCCACCCTTCGGCGGCGCAAAGCACAACCGTATCTCGCCCTAGACCCTGAACCCTGAACCCCGAACCCCGAACCCCGAACCCTGAACCCTGCCCTTACGGTTCCAGCTTGATCGCGAAGCTCTTCACCGCCTTCTTAGCTTTGTCGGTGAAGCGGATGCAGCCTTGCCAGTTGTTGGCTTCGTTGATGACTTTGAAGACCAGCACATTCACGCCTTTGTTCAGCGTGACGTTCTGAGCCTGGTCCGAATCTTTTTCGATAGTGCGGGTTTCCGTGAACTTCACGAGTTCCTTGCCGTTCAGGTAGACCTTGCCTTCGTCGTTGCTGCCCATTTGCAGCGTCAGGCCGGCCTGTTCGGCGTCGCTGACCAGGTACGCGACCGCGTAGCCGATGCTCTGCTCGGTGATCTGCCCGAGTATTTCGCCAAAATCGAAGTAGTAGTCCTTCGCGTGGATCTTCTTCCAGACGAGATCCTTCTTGTCGATCGTGACTTTGTCGCCGGCCTTGGGCTGAATCTTGCCTTCGTCCTTGATCTGCTGCTTGTCAAGATCCTCCGCGCCCGTGTTCTCAATCGCAATCGGCGCCAACACCAACCAGTCGCGGATAAACCCTTCATCATCCGTCTTGAAGTCCTCCGCCCGCACCGTCACGCCAACCAGCAACAGCACCAAGAGTGCAAACAATGTTTTTCGCATGACCCCCTCCTTCACCAGACCACCAGACACCAGACACCAGACCACCACTCACCACTCACCACTCACCACTCACCACTCACCACTCCACCCCTCACTCCTCTTCCTTCGGCTCAAAATACTTCAACAAAATCCTCCCCACGACCTGCTTGCCGCGCGAGTTCGCGTGGATCGGATCGCGCATGAACCACTCCTGCGGATGATTTTGCAGGCGAATGTACTGATCCCACACCGCCCGAATGTCGAAAAACTCCACCTTCTCTTCGTGAGTCATCCGGGCCAGGCGCGAACGGAATTTCTCAACCTGTTCGAGCGCCTCACCTTTGTTCTTGGCGCGTTCAACATGGTTCTTCTTGCAGAGTTCTTCCGGACAGATCGCGCCGCTAAGCACCAGGATTTCGGGATCGATGGACGCGCGCACCTGCTTGATCACGCTGCGAATGGCTTCGGCATCGTAACCGTTGCTGATGCCCGCGATCACGAGCAGGTCGGGTTTGAAGCGGCACACATAGTCCTGCACGCGATTTTCGTCTTTGTAGTACTGGCAGCCCGTGCCCCCGCGCACGGACGTGATGACCTCGATCTTCGCCTTCGGGTACTTGCGCAGGAGCGGGATTTCGAACATCGAATTGCTGGAATCGTTGGCGATGCTGTCGCCCAGCAGCACGATTTTCAGCATGCCGCCTTCTTTGAGCTTCTGCATCGTTTTGGGCAAATGGCCCCAGCGTTCGGCGGCGGGAGAAAAGCGCAGCAGCGGATTGTTGGCGGCGATCCCATCGATCCACTCGCCAGCAGTCGCGGCATCGACGTCCTCAAGGCTGACGTTGCTCACACGCAGAGAGTCTTCGGCAATCGGCTGAAAGCGCAGGCGGACTTTGGTGGCCAGCGCGTGCGCGCGGAAGCAGAACTCATTTTTCTGCCACGCGCTGGCCGTGTCGATTGAATCGTAAACGTCCGCGACAATCTCGGCCCCCGCAGCATCGACAAACACCGCTGACCAATAGGCCGGCTGAGGAGTCCTCGCGGCAAAGCGCAGCCGATAGTACGCCAGCGGCTTGACCTTCAGGTCGGGAGTCTGCCAATAGCCGCGCTTCACCGCCAGGTGACCTGGTTCGTTCCCTGCTGAGTCTGGGCGGTGCCAAGCGCCGGAGAATTCCTGCTTGCCGAACGCCGCGCGCACCCAGCCTTCTTTCGCCGGATCGGTGGCGAACTCGGCATTCAGCAGAACAGAAGGTGTCTCTCCAGCCATCGCCTGACTCCTTGAACCGAGGAGGGCCACGAGAAGCAGAAGGGCCAGACCGCGTCGCATGGGCGTCCCTCCCAGATGTTCGATGAGTCCCAGAGTGTAGGCTTTTCGCGAACAGAAGTCCAGAAGTCTGAAAGACGCGACACCAGACCACCCGACCACCAGACAATTTGGCAAAATGTCTTACAGACTGCACGCAGCGGCGGGAGTTGAAATCGCGGTATTGATCTCGCGGAGAAGCTTTGCGGGCGTGAAGGGCTTGACCACAAATCCAGCGGCCCCCAAACGGCTGGCCTGGACACGGACGGCGTCGTCGGCTTCAGCGCTGACCATGATCACCGGCACGCTGCTCGTCGCAGGGCAGTGTTTCAGGTTTTGGAGCGTTTGCAGGCCGTCGGCGCCCTTCATCGCGATGTCGAGGAGCACGGCATCGACCTGGGCGTCGTTGAGCTGCGTGCGCGCCTCCTCGAAGCTGCTCGCGCCGAGCACCTGGTAGCCAGCGTATTCGACAACGGAACGTGTGGAAGCCAGATTGTCTTCATCGTCATCCACCACCAGGATGACGCGGCGCCGCCGGTCGGGTTCAACCTGTTCTTCGTGCGGAGTAGACCCGGCGGCCGGTTGCCGAGCCAGCGGGAGCGTGAACGAGACGCGCGTGCCGCTGCCGGGTTGGGAGACGATCTCGATCTTGCTGCTGTGCACATCCAGAATGCGTTTGACGATCGCCAGCCCCAGGCCGAAGCCCGCGCCCCGTTCCCAGCGCACGATTCCGCCGTCAGCCGCATCGAAAAGATGCGCCAGCTTCTGAGGATCGATGCCGCAACCTGAATCCGTAATGGCCACGCGCACGCCTTCATCGCCGCGCCGGACGACGGACAGATTGACGCTTTCTTTCGGCGCCGTGAAGGTGATAGCGTTCTCCACGAGATTGTTGATGACTTCGAGAATCAGCTCGCGATCGGCATACACGTAGAGCGGCTCCAAGGGCCAGCTTTGCCCCAGCGTGATTCCTTTTTCCATGCACGCGCGCGTGGCGGTGGTGATCGCTTCGCACAGCACCGTGCGCAGATCGAAAACGCTCGGCGCCCATTCCAGGCGGCGGGCTTCCAGCCGCTGGTATCGCTGAATGCTCTCGACGCAGTGTGTGAGCCGTTCGGCGTTGCGGAAGATCGCCTCCACTTTGTCGGTTTGCGCCGCGGACATCGGTCCCAGCCGCCCGCTGGACAGAAATTGCGAATAGATGCGCAGACCGACGAGCGGCGTGCGAAGTTCATGCGTGACGGCCGAAAGGAATGCGGTGCGCGCCTCTTCGATCTGTTTGAGCCGCGTGCACTCGGCCTCCGCCCGGGACAATCGCTCGTGCAACGCCGCGACTTCGCTGCAGCGCTTTATCGCCGCAATGAGCGCGGGCTCCAGGTCATCCGAGAGCAGCACAAAATCGGTCGCGCCGTTCTGCAAGGCGGCCGGCGCGTTAGACTGCTGCTCGGCCGTAAAGGCTGCAATGATCGGTGTAACGTCGCAGGCTTTGCGCAATTGACGCAGCGTCGTCCAAGCCGGGTCCACGGTCCGGTGCTGCCACAGGATCAGATCCACGCTACCGCTGCGCAACGAATCTTCGAACGCCGCCGCCGAGGTGACCGTAGCGGCCGGTTCGGCAGTGCAGACAATCTGGCGTGTCTTGCTGAGGAGTCTCGGGTCGGGGTCAATGAGAAGGACGTTGCGCATAGCTTCGCACCTGCGCTCTCTATACAGCAATGAGTCTACCACCTGGGCATTGCCTGACGTGAAAATTCGAAACAGGGTCTTTTCCTATCATGTTGCGGCGTTTGCGACCGCGGCCTGAAAGTTGCACGGGGTGCGTTTAATATGGCAGGGAGACGAAAACCATGGCGTGGTCCGATGCGAGACGAATTCTGCTTTGCGATGATGACCAGGGCGCGTTGGACTGCGTCGGCAAGCTCCTGGATAGTGCGGGGTACTCCGTCTCTACTGCACATGATTATCGTGAGTTCATGACTCGGCTTACGCACGATAGCCCCGACCTGATCATCCTGGATGTCCGCATGCCGGAGCGAGATGGATTCTGGATCGCCGAAGCCCTGCAAGTCCGCGGCATGCACACTCCGGTCATTTTTCTGACCGGTTGCGACAGCTCAATATACAAGCTCTATGCGCCGTTTGTCGGATCCGTCGCCTACCTTCTAAAGCCGGTAGACTCCGATCTTCTTCTGCAAAAAGTGAAACATGCGCTAGGCCATCCCTCCGTCGTGTAATTTCGCCACGCCGGCGGTGACGGTACGCGCAACACCATCGTTCGTTCGCTCTACACGGCTCGCATTCTCGCCACAACCTGTCCTTGTAAATTCCGCGCAATTCCCTGAGTGGCAGCCTTGGTGAGGCACCAGACACCAGACACCAGACCGCCACACTCTCCGTTTCCGCACTTCCCGCAGACACCCAGCGCTTTATACTACTTCATCATTTTTCCGGAGGCTGCCGATGCTGGTATTCCGTTGCGAATGCGAACAGATCCTGGGCGTTGACGAACCGGGGTTGGGCAAGTTGGGTGAGTGCCCGTCTTGCGGCCGCGTTTTGCGCACGCCCAAGAATGCCGCCAACTTGGCCGGCAAGCTTCGCTTCGCCGCGAGCACCCGTCCGGTCGCGACCGAAACCGCGATTGCCGTGGCCGAGGCGGAGCCTGAGTTTGTTGCCCCGCAACCGGTTGAACCGCCCGTGCTCGCCCCCGCCGCGCCGGTTCAGCCGGTGGAGGAGGCACTCGTCGAGGCCGCTGTTCCAGCGGAGGCCGCGCAGCCTGTTGAAGCGGCAACTCCCGCGGCGGAAGAGCTTGTTGAGGCTGTGCCGGCCGAGGTCGTGGAGGAGGCGGTTGAAGCCGCACCGGCCGAGCCAGTAGCAGAGGCGATCGAAGAAGCTGAACCCATTGCTGAGGAAGTGCAGAAAGCCCCAGTCGCGGAATTGACCGACGAGACTGCCGAGGAAGCCGACGCCGAGGACGCTGAGTCTGCGGAGAGCGAAGAACAAGCGGGCGGAGAGAAGAAGCGTAAGCTGTCCAAGAAGGAGCGCATCCGGCTGAAGAAGGAGGCTCGCGCAGCCAAGCGGGCGGCGGAGGCGCAAGCCGCTCCTCAGCAGGAACAGACGGCCGAGCCGGCGACGGAGTTGGCTGAGGAAGTTCCAGCCGCCGAAGAAAAGATCGCCGAACCAGTAGCGGCAGCGACGGAGGCCGCCTTGGCCGAGACTTTAGTTCAGCCGCCATCGGCTAAGCCGAGCGGTAAGAGCAAAATGATGATGCCGCGCAAGCCTGGTGCGATGTCGTCGCGCAAGTCCGCCAAGCCGGAAGGGGAGGAAGTTCCGGCGAAGAAGAGCAAGGCGCTGATCTACGTCGCCGTGGTGGCCGTGATCGCGTTGGGCGCTGGAGCATTCTACATCCTGAAGAACAAGGGTGCCAAAGACAGCCCGTCGAACGGGACAAAGGTAGAGAACGCGACGAAGACTGGCGACAAGAAAGAGTCCTCTGCCGTGAAGAAGGACGAAACGCCCGCGCCCAAGCCGGACGACAAGAAGACCGACGCGCCGGTGCTGGATAAGAAGGAAGAGCCGCCGGCAAAGGCCGAAGAAAAGAAGGCCGACGCCCCCGCTCCCGACAAGAAAGACGACGCCGCCCCGAAGCCAGAAGAAAAGAAAGCCGAAGCGCCACCCGCCAAGAAGGACGACCCTGCCGCGTTGCCCCAAAAAGTGGACAAACCAGCGGAGTAGGACATTTTGCCAAAATTGTCCGTCCGGTGGCACATCGAACTAAGCCATGGATCAGTTCGTCTTTAGATCTTCGTACCAACGTAAGCTGCCCCATCTTCAGCCGGCGGGCGGAACCCTATTCGTGACTTTTCGCTTGGCTGGCTCGATTCCGGCTTTTCTGCTGGCGCAATGGGCTGCTGAGCGGGAACGGGCAATCGCGATTGCGGTTAGAATCAGCAACTCAGATCAAAAGAATCAAGCATTACTTCAAGTCCGAAGAACATTCTTCTTGCGCTTTGAGGGCGAGCTTGATCGTTTGCGAACTGGACCGGATTGGCTGCGCGATTCGCGAATTGCCGCCTTGGTGGCGGAGAGCCTGCGTTTCCGAGACAACACGGTCTATGACTTGGCTGCATACTGCATTATGCCAAATCACGTCCATGTGGTGTTTACTCCGCGGTGCATTGTCGTGCCAGAAAACAGCGCGGAAACTAAAGGGCTGCAACCGCAGTATGCCTCGCTACCTTCAATCATGCACTCGCTAAAACTATATACGGCTACGCGTGCCAACCGGATTCTCGCGCGAAGCGGGCAGTTCTGGCAGCACGAAAGCTACGATCATTGGGTCCGTGACGAGAACGAACTTGGCCGAGTGATACGGTACGTCGTAAATAATCCTGTGAAAGCCGGATTAGCCCGGCGATGGCAGGACTGGCCTTGGACCTTCAGTCGGTTTGGGGAGGAACGCTAAGTCGCTCCGCATAAGGTGCTCGGACAATTTTGGCAAAATGTCCTACAAAATGCTCGCCCCAAACGCCGAACACAGCAGTTCGGCCGCGAGTTGCGCGGTGACGTTGCGGATATCCAGGGCCGTGTTCACCTCGACCAGTTCGCAACCGATCATGGCGCGCGTGTCGGCAACCATCTCCATAATTAAATGAGCTTCGCGGATGGTCAGGCCGCCGGAAATGGGCGTGCCGACGCCGGGCGCAACAGTCGGGTCCAGGCTGTCGATATCGAACGAGAGATGAAAGCCGTCCGTGCCGCTGGTGACGAGGGCGAGCGCCTCGCGCATGCAAGCCGACACGCCGCGCTCGTCGATGTCCCTCATGGTAAAGACGTGAATCCCCAAGTCGCGGATGTTCTTTCGCTCGCCCGCATCAAGGTTGCGAACACCGATCAAGACCGTGTGCTTGGGATCGGCCGCGGGCTGGTAGCCGTGCATCGCACGCAGAATTCTCGCGCCGTGGCCGAGCAGCACTGCGAGCGGCATTCCGTGGATGTTGCCGCTGGGTGAAGTTTCGGGCGTGTTGCAGTCGCCGTGAGCATCGACCCACAGCAGACCGAATTTCTTCTTATGCTTGCGGGCAAAGCGCGCGACGCCGCCAAAGGTGCCCATGGCGACGGAATGATCGCCGCCGAGAACGAGCGGCGTTTGCTGGCGCTCCAGAGCGGTCTCGACCAGCGTCATCAGATCGCGGCAGACCTTGACGATCGGCTTGCCGAACGGCAGGGGCCGCTCGCCGCGCGGGGATGGCGCATCGCGCTGCGCCGCGCGGGCGTGGGGCGTCGTGAGGTTGCCCTCATCATAAACGTGCAGCCCCAGCGCCGTCAGCTTTTCGGTCAGGCCCGCGATGCGGATCGCCGACGGCCCCATGTCCACGCCGCGCAACTTGGTTCCAAGATCCATTGGGACGCCGATAACGGCGATGCGACGGGAAGGGCTCATGTTTGGATTATAGCCCAGAAGCACAGAAGTCCAGACGTGGAGAACCAGGCTGTTTCGAGAAGCCGTACCGTGGCCGTCCCGCCCGCTGCTCCGGTTCCCCTCTCCCCCGCGAGGGAGAGGGGTTAGGGGTGAGGGGGCGATCGGCGCTGTCGTGTTTCCAACGCACGACGCACCGTTCTCGACTTCCGTTTAACTTTATCGTTTTACTTTTCGCCATCGTTACGTAGAGTTTTACACTCTGTTTGGTATGAGTCCACGCTTTAGGCAGGAAGGTTCGAGCACATGGCAAAACCGAAGGGAAAGAAGGCGCGCCCCAAGCCGCCTGAAAACGCACCGACCGTGATCGAAATGCGCAAGGAGATCACGGAGCGGACCGCCAAGTTGGCCAAGGCCAAGGAAGCGGCCACCAAGGAAGGCAAGTTCAACAAGATCGACCCCAAGTATCGTACGGCGCTCAAGCGTCTGAAACGCGCGCAGCGCAAGCTTCAGACCGAAGCCGTTCGGCTCAAGCCCAAGGTCGCTCCGGCCGCTCCAGCGGCTGCGGCAGCTCCGGCAGCCGCTCCGGCCGAGACGAAGTAGTATTGCGGCGGGCCGGTCTCGAAAGGGGGAAGGTCCGTGGCTTACACTCCAAAGATACTGGCGTTTGCCGGCAGCTTGCGAACGGGTTCTTATAACAAGAAACTCGTTCGCATCGCCATGTCCGGAGCTCGCTCGGCCGGCGCTGACGTGACGCTGATCGATCTGCGCGATCTGCCGATGCCGGTCTATGACGAGGATCTTGAGACCGCTCAAGGTCTGCCGGAGAACGCACGCAAGTTCAAAGAGCTCATGCTGGCTCACGATGGATTGCTGATCGCCGCGCCGGAGTACAACAGTTCCATCACTGCCGTGCTGAAGAACACCATCGATTGGGCATCGCGTGCGCTGCCGGGCGAGGCGCCGCTGGCGTGCTTCGATGGCAAGGCCGCTGCCATCATGAGCGCTTCGCCGGGCGCGCTCGGCGGGTTGCGCGGCCTGGTGACGGTCCGTTCGATTCTCGGCAATATTCGCGTGCTCGTCCTGCCGGATCAGATCGCGGTCGTGAAAGCGCACGAAGCTTTCAACGCGGACGGCTCGCTGAAAGACGCCAAACAGCAAGCCGCCGTCGAAGCGCTCGGCGCCAAGCTCACCCAGTTGCTGATGAAGCTGCACGCGTAATCGTGGAGCAGGCTGTCTAGCCTGCTGGCTTCTTTCTGGCCGGCTTCGGCAGGCCGCCCCGCACTCAGGCAGGCTTCAATTCAAATTTGATCGTTACCGGCGGCGCGGCACAAAGCGCTTGACGCATGGCGTGTTCGTCGGTGAAAGTCTCGGGGAGCCGGCGGCCTTCGCAAACCAGGGTGAGCGACGATTCACGAAATGGCCAAGGCGCAAGCGAAACGTGCGTCCCCTCGCCGTTGAGCGGCGCGACCGTGATTGCGGTTTCACCGTTGGCGGTCGGAACGCGTTCGAGCGGCCGTGGAGCTTTGAGGTTCATGCAGAGCAGCAGGGAAAGGAAATCCCAGACGGCGATCAAACGGCGGTTGCGAGCGAGAACCTCGGGCGCGAGGAACGGTACGTAGGCTTTGTCATCCTGCAGCAGCGCGGTCTGCTCAGCCTCAAACGCGCGCGAGTTCGCGATGAATTCCCGCACGAGTTTGGCGTCTTCATCGCCGTCTTTGCGTTCGCGGCGCGTGTAAAGCCCTGAACCATGCAGGGAGACCAACAGCGCGGCGTAACGGCCGCCTTGCACCAGCGCCATCGGGCCGGCTAGTCCCCAAAGATGCGTGTGGATGCTAACGGGGAGTTCCATGAATGTGTAGGGGCGGCCGGTTTTGGGGTTGAGGGTTGGCTCGCGTTCCCATTCCAGCCAGCCAAGATCGTGCTGTTCGGCCGCGAAGTTGACTTCTGTTTGCGGCGTCACCAAACCGAATTCGCTGTTGCCCCACGCGCGCGAAAGCTGTCCGGAAATCCACGCATGCGCAAGCTGCGTGATGACGATCAGTCCGTTGGGATCCTCGCGGTGCACCATATAGTGGACATTAGCGCAAAACGTGTCTGGAGTCTAGAGTCTGGAGTCAGGAGTCAGGAGTCTGGAGTCAGCCCGAATCTCGCTTGCGCAGCCAAGAGCCAAGAGCCAAGAGCGAAGAGCCAAGAGCCCAGTCTGAATGAACGAATAGAAACGGTGACAGTAGAAGTAGTCAGTGGTCAATCGCAATCACGGCGAACTCAGTCCCAGCCGTTCAATCATCGCGCGGAGGTCGTCCGGCACGGGCGCGGTGAGGGTCATCGGCTGTTTGGTCGCGGGGTGGGGGAGAGCGAGGGATTCGGCGTGAAGGCAGACGCGCGGCAGAAGGTCTCCGAATGCAGGATTCTCTTTTTGGCCGCCGTAGAGCAGATCGCCGACGAGCGGGTGGCCGAGCGCCTTCGCATGTGCTCGAATCTGGTGCGTGCGGCCGGTGAGCGGGTGCGCGTGCATCAGGCAGAAATTTCCGCAGGGCGAAACGGCGGCGACGACGAAGCGCGTCTGGGCCGTGCGAGCGCACAAGCCATTGCAGGCCATCGCCAGGCGGTTTGTTGGATCGGCGCCGAGCGGAGCGTCCACGGTTGTTTCAGTGAACGACGGCTTTCCGTGAGCGACGCACAGGTATGTCTTGCGGATGATGCGGTTTTCGAACAGGCGCGTGAGTTCTTTGTGGGCTTTCAGGCAGAGCGCGTACACCATGATGCCGCTGGTTTCTTCGTCCAGGCGGTGCACGGTGCCGATGTGAAATGAGGGATCTTCGGCGCGCTGTTCTCTGAAATAATGAAGCAAGCCATTGTAAAGCGTTCCGCTCTTATGCCCGCGAGCGGGGTGGACAAGCACGCCCGACGGTTTGCACACGGCCAGGATATGCTCGTCCTGATAGATAACGTCGAACGGAATGTCTTCGGCGATTTTCGCTCCGCCGGGATAGAGCAGCATCGTGACGACTTCGGTGGCAATGACATGCCAGCTCGACTTGGTCGGCTTGCCGTTGATCAGAACGCGCTCGGCTTTGATCATCTGCTGCAAGAAGGAACGCGAATAGCCCGGGAAGCGCTCCTGCAGGTATTTGTCGAGGCGGCGGGGCTTGCCGGGGTGGCGTTCGCCGACGCAGAATTCAAGCCGGTCCCGCTTGCCTTCCTTGGCGCGCGGAAAGTCGTACTTGCTCTTCACCCCCGGCGGCAAGAACCAAGACGGCGCACCATCCTTGGCGATGTGCTGCATGCGTTCCAAGCGAGACGGATGTGACGAACCCATAACGGATAGTTTCGGGTTTCGGGTTTGTGGTTACTAGTTAAGAATGGTGTCTGGTGGTCTGGTCGTCTGGTAGCTTGGTGGGTTGTTATACAACCAAAGGTTGACCGGAACGTACCGCTTCTTTATTGCGCGGCTGACGCCTTACCAGGATTATTCCTCCTGCGGGAATAATCGCCGCTGGACAGTTCCTTTGAGATGTAAGTGACGCGTGCGCGTCGGGGCATGAGAAACCAGTTACCAGGCACCAGGCAACCAGACACCAGACCACCAGCACATGCGCTACATCCGTGACATCCTTGCTGAAAAACACGCACTCGCGCGGCCGATGATCTCGTTCGAGTTCTTCTCGCCGAAAACCGACGAAGGGGATCGCACGCTGCTGGAGAAAACCATCCCGACGTTGGCCGCGTTCAAGCCCGATTTCTGTTCGGTGACGTATGGCGCCGGTGGGACCACGCAAGACAAGACGTTGATGATCACCGACCGGATTCAGCGGCAGCACAATATCGTCGCGATGAGCCATTTGACGTGCGTGGGGGCGACGCAGGAACACATCCGCGGAGTGCTCGACCAGGCGCACGGCCACGGCATCAAGAACATCCTGGCTTTGCGCGGCGATCCGCCGCCGGGAGAAGGCTTCAAGCGGGAACCGGGCGGCTTCGAATTCGCCAAGGAATTGGTCGAGTTCATCCGGGAGCACAGCGGCTTTTCAGTCGGCGTCGCCGGTTTTCCGGAAGGCCATATCGACTGCATGGAAGGCAAGCACGTGGACTGGCAGCGCGTGAAGATGAAGGTCGATGCCGGCGCGGACTTCGTCATCACGCAGCTTTTCTTCGACAACGCGTTCTATTTTGAATTCCGCGATTACATGGCGGACAAGCTGGGCGTCCACGTGCCGATCATTCCGGGCATCCTGCCGATTCTCTCAGCGTCGCAGATTATTAAGTTTACGAAATTGTGTGGCGCTCACATGCCCGCGGAGTTGCTCGCCCGTCTGGAAAAATTCGGCGCCGATGACGAGGCCACGGCGGCCTACGGCGTGGAATACGCCACGCGCCAGTGCGAAAGCCTGCTCAAGTCCGGCGCGCCAGGACTGCATTTCTATACATTGAACAAGTCGAAATCGACAAAGCGGATCTTGCAGAATCTAAAGCTGAGATAGTTCATGGTTCGTGGTTGCGATTGCCCCAACCATGAACCATAAACTCTGAACCGGCTATGCCGCATCCTCAAGTTGTTTCGGCACGGATTTCAGCAACTCCTTGACGACGTTGTCGGTGTCAATGCGTTCGGCTTCGGCTTCGAAGTTGAGAATGATGCGGTGGCGCAGCGACGGGAGAGCGATCGCTTCGATGTCTTCGAAGCTGGCGTGATAGCGGCCATCCAGAAGACCACGGATTTTCGCAGCGAGGACCAGCGCTTGCGCGCCGCGCGGTGAGGCGCCGAAGCGCACGTATTTGTTCGTCGCGTCGGTCGCGTATTCTCCGCCGGGAACGGTCGCGAGCGTCAGTCGCACGGCGTAATCCATCACGGGTGGCGCGACGAGAGCCTGGCGCACGAATGAGCGATACTTTAGCAGCGACTGGCCGTCGATGACTTTCGTGGCGTCGTACTTGGCGGTTTCCGTTGTGCGGCGCAGCACCTCTGTCAGCTCCGTGCGATTCGAGTAACCGACGTTGAGCTTGAAGAGGAAACGATCGAGCTGCGCCTCAGGCAGCGGGTACGTGCCTTCCTGTTCAATCGGGTTTTGCGTTGCGAGAACGAAGAAGGGCTGTTCGAGTTTGTAGTGCGTGCGGCCGACGGTGACGGACTGTTCCTGCATGGCTTCGAGCAGCGCGGATTGAGTCTTTGGCGTGGCGCGATTCACTTCGTCGGCAAGAACGATCTGCGCGAAAATCGGTCCGGGCTGAAAACGCATTTCGCGTTTGCCGTCGTCGGATTCGGTGACGATGTTCGTGCCGATGATGTCGGCGGGCATCAGGTCAGGCGTGAACTGGATTCGCGAAAAACGCAGATCGAGACATTGCGCGAGCGTCCGCACCAGCAACGTTTTTCCCAGACCCGGCGCGCCTTCCAGCAAACAATTTCCGCCGGCAAAAATACAGGTGAGCACGCCATCAATGATCTCGCGATGGCCGACCATCACCTTGCCAATTTCGTCGCGGAGCTTGGCGAACACTTCGCGGAATTCGCCGGCCTGCTGAGCAACGTTGTCGCTGGACATGCGGACCCCTCCTGCCTGTCGGTAGTGACGATTTACACTCTAACACGACCCCCGAGGGCCTCAACAAAATTGAGCTTTTCGCACACACTATAAGGAGAAAACAGAAAAATAAGCAAATACAGCGTTTGTCTAAAACACAAGCAGTGGGGAAGTACAGAGTTCAACAACCTATATATTGTGGAGCTAGCAATCCCTGTCTAAAAAGCATAAAGTTCTGCCTTGACTATATTTAGCGCGCAAGGTAGATTCCTTTCGTGCCCGATAGTGAAAAGTGGGGAAAGTTGGTGAGAGCAGCGGAATGAGCGAGACGAACACAATTTCTCCTCCGAGTGCGACGACCGCACCCCGCCGCGCAACGTTCTACGGTGTCTTCTATCGCGAAGTTTCCGGCCGCAACCAAGTTGCTATTCCGAAGGTGATGAAGCGCGCGATCGATGACGCTCACGAAGACCAACTCCTCTTAATGCGCTGGCAGAACGAACCCAACCTTCGTTTATACACAAAGAACGAATTCGACACAAAGCTCGAACAAGTTAAGCGAAAACCGACGCTAAGTGAAGAGCAGAAGTCAACGGCCATCGCGCTGCTGGCCCGTTCTTGTGAGCCGATCGAGCCGGATTCTCAAGGCCGATTCGTGCTCCCAGGACGATGGATCGACGCGCTGAACATTCGCGGCGAAGTGGCTTTCTGCGCCTCGCACACACACATTGAAATCTGGCCGGCAGAACAGTATCGGGAAGCTGAAAAGGGCGAACAGGGGAAGCTGTCGCCCGTCAGCGCCGAAGTCACAAGTGTTTTGAACCCGTAGTTGAGAGTGGAGAGGCTGTGGAGGCCTTTGGGAAGGGGACGGTGGGGCATGAGAAAAGGATCATCTTTCGATCGTATCAAGGCGCACCTGGACACGTGGGATGGCGAAACCCCCGTGCCCGAATCGCGCCGTGAAGACTTGGAAGTCCTGGTTCGCCGCTGCGAGAGCGCGCAGAAACTGGGCGTGGAACTCTCGCCATACATGAGCAGCCTGCTGCGCGTTTCGACGTTGCCGCCAGTTCGGCTGACCATGGCGAGCGCCGCCGCGGTGGCGGGAGTCTGAACGGCAGAGTTCAGCGGTCGGGGTTCAGAGTTGTCGCCAGTCTGACGGAAACTTTTGCGCACGATTTTGCGAACGACTTGAAACTCCAGGCCACGAACCGAAACTGGCAGCTATGTCTGAAGCTGAGCCGGAAGCTGAACCTGGGCATCGCAGCGTCTTACTTCGTGAAACCATCGAGCTACTCGCGTTGCAGCCGGGTCAATGTGTGATCGACTGCACGTTAGGCGCGGGTGGCCACAGTTCTGAAATTATCGGACATATTAAGCCAGGCGGCCGGTTGATCGGCCTGGATGTGGACCCGCAAGCTCTCGAACTTGCCCGGCAACGTCTTCAACCGCTCGCAGACGCGGCAAACGTCAAACTCGAGCTGCTCCGCGCAAACTTCAACCAACTCGAAACGGTTTGGCGCGATCTGGGTTCGCCCGCGGTGCACGCGATCGTCGCCGATCTCGGCGTCAGTTCCATGCAATTCGATACGCCGGAGCGCGGGTTTAGCTTCCGCTTCGACAATCCGCTGGATATGCGCATGGATCCCTCCCTGCAGCGTTCGGCGGCGGATATCCTGCGTGAGAGCAGCGAAGAAGTGCTGGCGGATATCTTTTTCTACCTGGGCGAAGAACGGCGCTCGCGGCAGATCGCTCGCGAAATTGTGTATCGGCGGCAGACGGAGCCCATCACGACGACCGGGCAACTGGAAGCTCTGGTGCGGCGCGTTTTGCGCGTGAAGCGCTGGCAGCGCATTCATCCGGCGACGAGGGTGTTTCAAGCGTTGCGGCTGGCGGTGAATCAGGAGCTGGAATCGCTGACGGAACTGCTGACGAGCGCGCCGGAGGTTTTATCGGACGGTGGAACGCTGGCTATCATCACTTTTCACTCCCTTGAAGACCGACAAGTCAAACAACGCTTTAAAGCTTTGGTCGAGACCGGACGATTCTTAAGAATAGTCAAGTTTGTCAGTCCGGGGGAGGAAGAGCTTAAAGACAACCCGCGCAGCCGAAGCGCAAAGCTGCGGGCAATCAGAAAAGCAGTCTTGAGACTTGAGGCCTGAGTCCTGAGCTACGGCGCAATGCGCTAAGCCAGCGAGCCAGGATTTCGGGCTCAAGGCTCAGGACTCAAGTCTCAGGACTAACCATGAGCGGCCGGCATTTCATTTTATTGGGAATCATCGCCTGCGCGGGACTCATTTCCGTGCACGACGGACAGCGGCAGGTCGAACTGTGCTACCAGATCGCGGCGATGGAAAAAGACATGCGCGAGGTCCGCTCGCAGATCGACCTCTGCAAAATCAAGCATCTCGCGCTGCAATCGCCGCGCGCCGTCATGACCCAGGCGACAACTCTGCAATTGAAGGTTGGCCCCGTCGAACCGGCGCCGCTGGACGGCGGAAGTCTGCCCAATGTCACGATGAACGTTCCGGTGCGATCGCTGGGGCCTGCGCATTCAACGACGGGCACGCATACGGTTCCACCCGCACCCAACAGGAATGGACACTAAGGCCCCGTGAACGATCCAATCACATCACCGACGGCCGCGGTTCCAACAGTGCCTTCGCCGGCTGGACAAGTGGGGCAGGCTGTTAGCCTGCCCAGTTCCTCGCAGGCTCGACAGCCTGCGCCGCATCAGGCGTGCCGGGATTGGCAGCGGCGCGCGGGCGCGGGGTTCGGGGCGAAGCTGCGCACGGGGCTGATCCTGGGTGTGGTGCTAACGCTGTATGTGGCCCTGGGCTTCCGGCTGGTGCAGATTCAGGTCAAGCAGGCGGCGAAGTGGGAAAAGGACTTCAAGAATCAGCAGGTTTACAGCGAAACTGCGCAAGCTCCGTCCGGTTCAATCACGGACCGGACACAGCTTCCGCTGGCGTTCGACCTGCCGTGCGACACTATCCTTGCCGATCTGAAACTTCTGGACGGACGCGAAAAGGAAAAAGCGCAAATTGTTGAGAAGCTGCCGGCATTGCTGAAGCTCGATCCTGTCGTATTAAAGGAGAAACTGAATCGCGACTGTGACGAACAACGGGTGGTTTACTTAGCGCGCAATCTGCCGACCGAACTGGCGGACAAAGTCCGGGCTCTGAAGCTCTACGGACTCGGATACGAAGATTCGTACCGACGCACGTACCCGCAAGGGTCGCTGGCTTGCCATCTCATCGGCTGGCGCGGGCTCGATCACGGCATGGAAGGCGTCGAACTTGAACTGGATGCCATTCTGCGCGGAACACCGGGCTATGTGCGTTGGTATCGCGACGCCTCGCGGCGCTTAATCGCGCTCGGCGATGGCGCGGTCGGGCCGAGCGGTGGGCGATCGCCGCGCGACGGACTTTCGGTCACGTTGACGATCGACGCGCGGGTTCAGCAGACGGCCGAAGAAGAACTCGCTCAGATCGTGGAGCAATTCCAACCCAAGGCTGCGACGTGTGTGCTGATGGATGTGAGCACCGGCGCGGTGCTGGCGATGGCCAGCTATCCGGACTTCGATCCGAACAAGCCGGCAAGCACGCCCGCCGAGAACCGCCGCAATCGCGTGATCACGGACATGTATGAGCCGGGTTCAACCTTCAAAACGTTTGCGGCGGCGATGGCGTTGGAGCGCAAGCTGTGGAAGCGCACAGAGATGATCGATTGCGAAGACGGCCATTGGACGATCGGCTATCGCACGTTGCATGACGCGCATCGATACGGGTTGCTCAGCTTTGACGACGTGATCGCCAAATCAAGCAACATCGGCGCGGCGAAAATTGCGCTGAGGCTGGGCGTCTCGGGGCTTTACGAGACGGTGAGAACCTTTGGTTTCGGCGACATCACCTGCGTAAATCTGCCGGGCGAGGCGCACGGAAGAGTTCGCCCCCGAAAAGTCTGGACGAACGACAGCCTCTACTCCGTGGCGATGGGACACGAGGTCTGCGTGACGCCGCTGCAACTGGCCGCCGCGTATGCTTCGGTCGTGAACGGCGGCGTGCTTTACAGGCCGAAAGTTGTGCAGCGCATCGTCAACGACAAGGGCGAAGAGCTTTATTCGCTGCATGCGCAGCCGGTGCGGCGCGTGATCAGCGAACAGACGAGCCAGCAGATGCGCGAGATACTCACGCGAGTTGTTCAGCCGGGCGGCACGGGCCTCAAAGCGTTCTGTTCGGAGTGGCCCATTGGTGGCAAGACGGGCACGACAAAGAAAATCGATCCGGCCACCAAGACGTATAGCACGACGCTGTACGTCGGTTCATTCTGCGGGTTCGCGCCAGCCGACAATCCGCGCCTGGTCTGTCTGGTGACTGTCGATGAGCCGAAGAAGGGCAGCGGCTATTACGGTGCCACGGTGGCTTGTCCGGCCGTGCGCGATGTCTTGCGGAAAGGTCTGACAACGCTCAATGTGCCGCCCAGATCTGCCGATGAACAGAAGAAGGCCATTGCGGATGTGAAGATGCGGTTGGCGGAGGCGGGGAACCACTAAATCAACCGCAAAGACGCAAAGGCGCAAAGAAGGAAAGGGCCCGGGGTCAGGATGCGGGGTTTGCGACAGTTTCTGGTTTCCAATGACTGGAATCGAGTCCGCAAGCGCTTTTTCTCGACCGGAAACTGGAAACCCAAAACCAGATCTCAGTTCTTCGCGTCTTTGAGTCTTTGCGGTTAGATCGAGTAAGTTTGGGGGAGGGGACCATGAAACTTGAGACCTTGGCGGCGGCGGCGAGTGCGCAGGTGTTGCAGGCGCCGGCGGCGCCGGTTGAGATTACCGGCATCTGCTGCGATTCCCGAATCGTGAAGCCCGGGAACCTCTTTGCGGCGCTGCTGGGAGCCAAGCAGGACGGCGAGCATTTCGCCCGGCAAGCGGCGGAACGCGGCGCGGCGGCGATTTTGACGGAGAACCCGAAGTTGCTGACAGCGCTGCCGCAACTGGTCTGCCCGGACGCGCGGTTGGGACTGGCGCTGATGGCCCGCGAGTTCTTTGGCCGGCCGGACGAAAAACTGAAATTGGGCGCGGTGACGGGGACGAACGGCAAATCGACCACAGCCTATCTGGTGCGGCACCTGATGCAGCAGGGTGGGCGGCGCTGCGGGATGCTGGGCACGATCGAATATGATCTGGGTTCGGAGAAAATCGAGGCACCGCTGACGACGCCGGAGTCGCTGCATCTGCAGAGCTATTTGCGCAAGATGGCGGACGCGGGGTGCGACTCGGCATTCATGGAAGCGTCGAGCCACGCGCTGTGCCAGAACCGGCTGGCGGGACTCGATTTTTCGGTCGCGGTGTTCACGAACCTGACGCAGGACCATCTGGATTACCACCGCACGATGAAATCCTATCGCGAAGCGAAAGCGAATCTGTTCAGGAACCTCTCCCGCAATGCAACGGCGATCTTGAATCGCGACGATGAGGCTAGCGACTACTACGCGTCGCGCACGCCGGCAAAGGTGCTGGGCTACTCGCTGAATGCGGCGAAAGGCGCGCAGCTTTGCGGGCGCATCCGCCGGATGGACATTCACGGCACGCAATTCCAGATGGACACGCCGTGGGGCAACCGGTTCGTTACGTGGGGGCTCGTCGGGGCGCACAACGTCCAGAACTGCCTGGGCGCGGTGGCGGCGGTCGTGGAAATGGGCGTGCCCTTCGATTCAGTCATCCAGGCGCTGAAGACCTTTGCGGGAGTGCCAGGCCGTCTGGAGCCTGTGGGCGATACGCCGGAACTGCGCGCGCCCTTCCGCGTGCTGGTGGATTACGCTCATACTGACGACGCGTTGCGCAGCGTCATGCGCGCGCTGAAGGAACTGCGGCCCTCGCGCCTGATCACCGTGTTTGGTTGCGGCGGCGATCGCGACCGGACCAAGCGGCCGAAGATGGCCAAGGCTGTCGAAGAAATGGCCGATCTCGGCATCATCACCAGCGACAATCCGCGCACGGAGCAGCCGGAAGCGATCATCTCCGAGATTTGGCAGGGAATTAAACAACAGCAGAAGTTCATCGTTGAAGCCGACCGTGCCAAGGCGATCGACATGGCCATCCGCGAAGCGCGCGAAGGCGACGTGGTACTGATCGCCGGCAAGGGCCACGAGAACTATCAGATCTTCGGAACCGAGAAGCGGCACTTCTCCGACACCGAACAGGCCGCGCAGGCGATCAAGCGGCACTGTGCTTAACGGACGGACGGGGAGAAGGGGAGAAGGGGAGACGGGGAGACGGGGAGACGGGGCAAAACGGGCTCTCTGCAACACGCGGACGGCGGCACGACGAATCAGAACCGCGACCGTAAGGGAGCGGCGACAAAGCGCCAGAGGCGCGACTGCTGAACATGGAAAATCCTCGCGTCCCACGAGGATTTGGGACGTTAGCAGTAACAGGCGGGTAGAGAGAAAACAGAACTAAAGGAAACTCTGTGAAATTCTGCGTCCTCTGTGCCTCTGTGTTGAAAGCTGTTCTGTTGTACCGGACTGAACGCTTACATAAGAACAAGAAAGATGACGAGAGATGAGTGAAAAGAGCAAGACGCCGTGGACGTTGGGGGAACTGGCGAAGGCGTCAGGGGGAAAGCTGCTGTGCGGCAAGCCGGAACTGCCTATTGCAGGACTGTTCAGCGACACGCGCAAGCCGGTGAAAGGCGCGTTGTTCGTCGCCCTGCGCGGCGAGAACTTCGACGGGAACCGGTTCGCTCACCAGGCGGTGACTGAGCACGGTGCGGCGGCGGTGCTGATCGATCGCATCGATGGAGCGGAAGGCTTGCCGCTTGCTGCAGGCGCGATCCTGGTCACCGACACACGCGAAGGATACCTGGCGATTGCGGCGGCGCACCGGAAAGAGCTGAGTTCCACGCTTTGGTTTGCGATTACCGGGTCTGTCGGCAAGAGCACAACGAAAGAAATGCTGGCGCACGTGCTGAAGACCGGCGGTCAACTCAACGTTCATAAGGCGCAGGGCAGCTTCAACAACACGATCGGGCTTTCGCATACGATACTTGGCGTGACGGCGGCCCATCAGGCCGCCGTGCTGGAACTGGGCACGAATCATCCAGGGGAAATCCGGCCGCTCGCGGCGGTCGCCCGGCCGAACATCGCGCTGATCACCTGTGCGGCTGCGTCGCATCTTGAGGCGTTTCATACGATCGAGAACGTGGCTCGCGAAAAGGCGGAGATTCTTTCGTTCCAGAGTTCCACCGATACCGCGGTGCTCAACGCCGACAGCCCGCACATCGCTGCGTGGCGAAAATGCGCGCGCGGAAAGACGTTGAGCTTTGGGCTTAACGCACCGGCGGACATGAAGGCCAAACATCTGCGAATCGCCGACAATGGTTGCGCGGAGTTTATGGTTCGGTGCAAAGACGAAATTGTCGAGTGCACTCTGCGCGTGCCGGGCTGCCACCAGGTCACGAATGCGTTGGCTTGCCTGGCGGCGGCGGTGGCGAGCGGCATGCGGCTGAGCGCAGCAGCTCAGGCACTGAGCGCATTCGACGGTGTCGAGCGGCGTTTTGCCGTGCGCCAGCAGCAGGGCATGACGATTATCGACGACGCATACAACGCCAATCCGGCCAGCTTCGCCGCTGCGCTCGAGACGCTTTGTTCCATGCGAGCGCAGCGGCGCTTTGTGGTGGCCGGCGACATGCGGGAGCTCGGCGAACTCTCGGCGCGCTATCATACGGAGTTGGGCGAAAAGCTGGCCGCGTGCAGGTTGAGCGGGCTGGTCACCGTCGGGCAATCGGCTGCGATCTCCGGCACCAGCGCGGTACGGCACGGCTTGGCTGCGGATTGCTGGACGCCGTGTGCGGACTCCGTTGAGGCGGCCAAGGCACTGCGCGGGCGCCTGCGGCCCGGCGACGTGGTTTTGGTCAAAGGGTCGCACGCGTTGCATCTGGAAAAGTGCTGCGAGGAGCTGGCGCTCGTCCAAAGTTCATGATTCGTGGTTGCGAGACGTCGGCACTACGAGTTGCGCAGTAATCTTCCAAACAAGCTGGTGCCGGGGCCTTTGGGTTCCTGATTATCGAGCACGCGCTGGAGGTCGTCGGCGAGCGCGGCGGCTGAAGGGTAGCGTTTGGCGGGTTCTTTAGCGAGGCAAGTGAGCGCGACGCGTTCAAAGCGCGGATCGACTTGCGCGATCTTGCTCGGCGGCCGGGGCGGCATGGCCATCGCCAACTGAATGACTTTCCAGGAGCTCTCCGCTTCGAAGGGCGGCTTGCCCGTCAGCAGTTCATAGAGCATCGCGCCGAGGCTGTAGGTGTCGGTCGCGCTGGTGAGTTTTTTTGCCTCGCCGCGCGCCTGTTCGGGGCTCATGTAAGCGGGCGTGCCGCAGACGGTGTTCGTGCCGCTTGTGGAAGCGTCTCCCTTGCGCCAGCTCAGGCCCCAGTCGAGGACATAGGGTTCGGCGGCGGCATCGACCAGGATATTGTGCGGCTTGAGATCGCGGTGCAGGACGTTCTTGGTGTGAGCGTGATGCACGGCGCGCGCAACCTTGATCAGGATCAGGATCTTGACCGCCAGTTCCATGTCCGCGCGCTGAGCGAGTTTCTCCAGCGCAAGCCCCTGGATAAACGGGAAGCTTAAGAACGGCACGCCGTTGAACTCACCGTGCTTGCGCAGGCGGATGATATTGGGGTGTTCGATTCGCCGAAGCAGATCAGCTTCGCGGGCGGCGTATTCGTGCTGCTCCGCAAGCGTGCAATCGGGACGTTCGTAAAGAACCTTCAGGGCGACCAGCGCCTGGTCGCGAGTATCCCGGGCGAGGTAGACAGTCGAACGCGAGCCGCGCCAGAGCAGTTTTTCGATGTTGAAGGCATCGATCTGCAGCGGCACGCTGTCATTTTCACCGCTGGACATGATGACTCCATTAAAAAGTAAAAATTAAAAATTAAAAACTGCCGACACGACGAGCAAAACGGCGAGCAGGATGCCACCCGTAAGGAGACTGCTTCGGCGCTTTGTCGAGACAACAATGGACCCAAGTACGCGACTGATTTCCTCGCCTTCCTTTTGGATATCTCCCAGTAACGCGGGTTCCACGATACGCGCTGCGGCTACGAGCCGGAGCCAGTAGAGAGTTTCGCGGCTCTCCTTAAGCGAAATCATCATCTTGCTTACAAAGTCCGCGCGGCTCTGTCCTGCAACAGACTCCTCAACGTTGGCGCCGATGGAAGTGCCAGATCGCAAAAGCTGCCGCCCGAGAAGTCGTGCGACCCCCGGCCTTGCATCGAGGTGCTGGCAGAGGTTCACGATTCTGAGTGCAAATTTGAACGTCCTATCATGAATATCCCGCGCACTACTGTCCTTTGCCATAGCCCCCTCCATAAACAGAGATTTAGTCCCTGATTTTTAATTTTTACTTTTTCATTTTTAATTTATTCGAAGTCCTTGCGGCAGATGCCCAGATGTTTCCGGAACTTGGCGTCGTCGGTCGCGGGGAAGTCGCTGCGCTGATGCGAGCCGCGGGATTCCTCGCGGCGCAGGGCCGTGCGGAGAATCATCTGCGCGCAGGCGAGCATGTTCTGCAATTCCAGGCCGGCGACGGACGTGAACTCCTCGGCGTACACGTAGTTCTGCCAGAAATCGAGCATGCGCAGGGCGCTGTGCATGGTCTCGCCGTCGCGCACGAGTCCGGCGGCCCGGCTGACGAGGCTGCGCAGCGAGTTGCGGACGTCGGTGAGGTCGAGCGGCAGGTTGTCCTTTGGCAACACGGGACGCACCCATTTGTCCGGGTATGTGCCCTGTGAACTGGCGGCCAGCAGCAGCGCCTGCTTGCCGGCTTCGTTGCCGTAGACCAGACCATCCAGGAGCGAGTTGGAGGCGAGGCGATTGGCGCCGTGAACGCCAAGGCTGGTGACTTCGCCGGCCGCCAGCAGACGCTGCACATCCGTGCGCGCAAGCAGATCGGTGCGGACGCCGCCCATCATGTAGTGGCAGGCGGGACGCACGGGGATCAAGTCCTTGCACGGGTCGAGACGGTATTGGCCGAGCATAAGGCAGAGATTCGGGAAGCGCGTTTTGATCAGTTCGGGCTTGAGGTGCTTCATCGAGATGAAGACGTTGGTCGCGCCGGTGCGCAGCATTTCGTGGTAGATCGAGCGGGCGACGATATCGCGCGGCGCCAGTTCGAGGCGCGGGTCGTAATTCGACATAAAGCGTTCGCCGCGGGTGTTGAGCAGGTAGCCGCCTTCGCCGCGAACGGCTTCGGTGATCAGGTGCCGCTTGGCTCCAGCCAGATACAGTGTCGTCGGGTGGAATTGGATGAATTCCATATCCTGCAGCGTCGCGCCGGCTCGGAGAGCCATGGCCATTCCATCGCCGGTCGCGACATCAGGATTGGTCGTCTCGCGGTAGAGCTGGCCGATGCCGCCGGAGGCGAGGATGGTGGCCTTGGCTTCGATCTTGAGCATCTTGCTCGTCTTGGCATCCAAGACGATGACGCCGTAGCATACGTTATTTTTGTGAAGCAGATCGATGGCGAAGTGGTTTTCGAGAATCGAAATGTTCGGGTGGTCTTTGATTTTGCGCAGCAGGCTGACTTCAATGGCGCGGCCGGTGGCGTCGCCTTCGGCATGCATGACCCGGTGGTGCGAATGGCCGCCTTCGAGCGTAAAAGCAAGCTTGCCGTTCTCGCGGTCGAAGGGCGTGCCCCAATCGACGAGCTCTTGCACGCGTTTCGGGCCTTCGGTGACGAGCTTGCGGACGGCGTCTTCATCGCACAGGCCGGCGCCGGCGATGAGCGTATCCTGCAGATGACCTTGAATGTCGTCGGTCGGGTCCAGGCACACGGCCACGCCGCCCTGGGCGTAGTAGGTGTTGGACTCCTTCATTTCGCCTTTGGTGACGATCAGCACGGAGGCGTCTTCGGCGGCGACGAGCGCCGCGGAGATGGCTGCGACGCCGGAACCAATGACGACGACGTCTGGAAAGAGGCATGGCACGCGCCGCAGGTCGAGTTCTACCAGGTACTGTTCTTTCATTTCTTTCCTCACGCGATCGAAAACGGAGCCAGCGGCGACGGATAAACAAAGGTTAACCGGATATAAACGAACTGTAAAACGTATTGTGGTTGGCTGGCGGCCCGGGGGTGCACGACCGGTGTTGCAGTTACCTTCTCCCCTGCGGGGAGAAGGCCGAGCGAGCGAAGCGAGACCGGGATGAGGGGGCAGCGGTAGAGCTACCCCTCACCCGCCGCGCTTTCAGCGCGGCACCCTCTCCCCACCAGGGGAGAGGGAAGGATGCGCGCAAGTCCGGTCGTGCACCCGCGGCCCGGCCATCCGCCAGAACGCTGCCGTTGACCACTCGGCGCAACTCTGTAATCTGCGCTGTGAGTTTGGGAAGTCCTTTGACTGAGGGGCCACGATGCGCTGTCCATTTTGCCGGGCCGACAATGACAAGGTCGTGGACAGCCGTTCGGGTGAGGACGGAGTCACGATTCGGCGGCGGCGAGAGTGCCTGGAGTGCAAGCGACGCTTTACAACGTATGAACGTGTCGAGGAAAACCCGCTAAGGGTCATCAAGAAAGATGGGCGGCGCGTGCCGTACGAGCGCGAGAAAATCCGGCGCGGGATCGAGCGGGCGTGTTCGAATCTCAGCGTTTCGGCGGAGCAAATCGACAGGACCGTGGCGGCAGTGGAATCGGATGCCTTCGAGAAGTACGAGCGCGAAGTGCCTTCGAGCTACTTGGGCGAACTGGTGATGCGCGAACTGCGCAAGATCAACCAGGTGGCATACGTGCGCTTTGCATCCGTCTACAAGGAATTCAAAGATGTCAGCGAGTTCATGGAAGTGCTGCAGGAGTTTTTGAAAGGACGCGGCGGACCGGGTGCGCTGCTGAACTTCAAGACCAGTTTAGATGCGGAAACGGGGAAACAGCCGTAGCTGAAATTCAAAATTCAAAGTTCAAAATTCAAAAATGTAGATGATACTGTGGAACGCGCCGGCAAGCCGTAGAGACCAACGGGGCAGGGGGACGGGAACGCGGGGAGAGAGGGGCGGACGCTAGATCCGCAACCTGCACTCCGCACTCCGCAATCGAACGATGAGCTGTCCTGAAGCGGTACGCAAACACGACGGGCGAGTAGTAGCCTACGACAGCACCAAGCTGGGCGGTTCGATCGCGCGTGCGGTCAGTGCGGCTCGCCCCGACCTGACGGCCGAATCGGCGCGCCGGTTGAGCCTGGAAATTGCGTCGGCTGTCGGGCAGTTTCTGGTCGCGGATGCAAGGCGAGTGCCCGCCAGCGCGGATATTCGTGCCATGGCGGTTCAGATTCTCCGGCAAACCAAACAGAACGCAGTGGCGGACGCGTACGCCGAACACGCTCGCGCAGCGTCCAGTCTGTTGTGGCGGATGCGGGTCGTTGAGCCTGGCACGCCGTTCAGCAGCTCGGCGGGCTGTCCGTGGGACCGCCGCCGCTTGCTGGAATCTCTTCGCGCGTCGGGGATCGCGCGCGATCCGGCCGGCGAAGTGGCTCGAGAGGTGGAGCGGCGCATCGTGGCGTTGAATCAAGACCGGATTTCAGCGGCGCTGATTCATGCGATCACGGCAATGGTGCTCAGCCAACGGTCCATGGACACGAAGGTCTACGGCGCCCGGTGCGTGGCATATTCCGCGGCCCGGCACGTGCCGCGTTGCGATCTGGAACCCGACGAAGACGGCGCGTTGCCGGCGGCCGGTCCGGCGCTGGAAGCGTTCTGGCTGCAGGCCGTGCATTCACAGGATGTCGTTCGAGTCACACGCGAAAATCTGATTTCGCTGCATCCATTTCCGTCGCGGCAGCCGCAGAAATCGGCGGTGCCCAGAGGCCGGGGCGGAGACTTGGAGGCGCGGGCGACCGCGGCCTGGTTGAGCGCTCTGGATCCGCAGGCGCCGGAGTTTGCGGCGGCGTTCCGCGAGTGGTGCACGCGTCCGACCGATACGCTGTGGGTGCTGGGCGACACGGACGAGCGCAACGGAGAGCTGGCGCGATTTCTGGCGATGCTGCCGGCATCGCTGGCGCCCGATGCGCCGGCCAGTCCGGGGCTGACGGTGCTGCTGAAACCGCTGCCGGCGATAGCGTCAACGATTGCGAGCAATCCGCAAGAGGCCGTGCTGCTTCCGGCGAAAGGCGCGCGCGCGCTGGGTGTCGGCTCGCCGATCACGCTGAATCTGGCGGGGCTATTCGTGCGTGAAGCGCTGCGGGATCAGACGCGGGCGACGGTGCGCCTGGCTCAAACGGTGGCCCTGGCCGCTCAAGCGCACCGCGAGCGCGAAGAGTACTTTGGCTTGTCGCCCGTGCGCGGACGGCAGTTGCCGCTGGCGATCTGCGGACTGTGGAATGCGGCGGCGTGGCTTTCGGGCGAGAGTTTTGAATGCCGGCTGGTCACTCGCAACACGCGTATGGTGGCGGCGACGCTGCTGTCGGTCGTGCGCGGGGCGGTCGAGACGCTGCGCAACGAGACGAGCATGGCGTTGCTGCTGGTCGGGAGCGCCTTGCCGCAGGCGACGCGGCAGCTTTGGCGCCGCGACCGTGAGTTTTTCCTGCGCGACGGGATCACGCTGGATCCGCAATCGACGTACGACGGCGGGCCGGCGGTGCGGCTGGTGATGGGCGCGGAGGACTTTGCTGAGCGCATCGATTTCGCTCGCGCGGCCGGATCGGTGTTCGACCAGGCTCCGGCGACGTTGATCGAGGTGCCGCTGGGCGGAGAGGCGGATGTGGCATCGTGGCGGGAACTCCTGGCTGCGTTCGCCCAAGCCGGGGTGCCGCGGCTGCAGCTTTGCCCGGGCGGAAGCTCGCGGGCCATCAAGGGCCTCACGCGCGCCGTGCGAGCGCATCTGGAAGGGTTCCCGCTGTTTGAGCAGATGTTCGGGAACGGCTAGCTAACCCGCAATGACGCAGACCTATTATATCGGCCTCTGTATTTACCAAAAATATAGCGAATATTGATGCAACAAAATCGAAGTTCGAACGTCATATTATAGCTGGGGAAGAGATACTCTGTCTGGGCAGCGGGGTGTTCTTTGAGTGCTGACTGAGTTAGGCTCTGCACATGTGCACTTTTTTACAGGGTTTGGGTCAGGGGCAAAGGATAGTACCGCAAGGTGCAGGTTTGGACAGATGAGGTGGGGTGAATTCGTGAGCGGATGGGAGGCTTCACCGTCGCGGAACTGATGGCGAACGATGCACACGTGCAGTTTTGGACAGAAGATGACGACCGGGGAAGCGCAAGGCGCCCCTCACCCGGCTCGCCACCCTATCCCCGGCGGGGGCGAGGGTAAGCACAGGTGCACTTTTTTACAGAGGGATTCGCGGCTTCAGACCCAAAGGCTCAAGCCTCAGGACTCAAGCCTCAAGTCTCATTGACTTTTTGACTGAATGACAGATTCTTGTGCGCTCACTGTTTTGCACAGGAGAGGAGTGGATCATGGCTAAACAATCAAGTCGGGCATCGAAGGGTGAGAAGGTTGTGCTGCTGTATTCGGGCGGGCTGGATACGAGCGTGATTGTGCGCTGGCTGGCGGACAAGGGCTACCAGGTCATCTGCGCGACGATCGACGTCGGGCAGCAGGAAAGCCTGGATATGGAACAGAAGGCTCTGGGCAGCGGCGCGGTCAAATTCTTCGTCTGTGATGTGAAGGACGAGTTCGTTCGCGACGGCGCGTTCCAGTGCCTGCGCGCTCAAGCGAAGTACGAGGGCCGCTATCTGCTTGGAACGTCTATCGCTCGGCCGTTCATGATCAAGGCCATCGTGGATGTCGCGAAGAAAGAAGGTGCGACGCTGCTGGCTCACGGCGCGACCGGCAAAGGCAACGATCAGTGCCGCTTCGAACTGGCGGCGTACGCGCTGCTTCCCGGCGTGAAGTTGATCGTGCCGTGGCGCGATGCCGAATTCCGCGCGTTGATCCCCGGCCGAAAGGAAGCGATCGAATACGCGGCCAAGCACAAGATTCCGATCCAGGCCAGCTCGAAAAAGCCGTGGTCAACCGATCCGAACCTGGCTCACCGTAGCCACGAAGCCGGCGAACTGGAAGACCCGAACTACAAGCCGCGCGACGAAATGTTCCAGCTTGTCACGCCGCCGCAGAAAGCTCCGGACAAGACCGAGACCGTCGAGATCGATTTTGAGCAGGGCTATCCAGTCGCGGTGAACGGAAAGAAGATGAAGCCGGTCCAGTTGCTCGAAACCCTGAACGTCATCGCCGGCCGCAACGGCGTGGGCATCTGCGACATGGTCGAGAACCGCTTCGTCGGCATGAAAAGCCGCGGCGTGTATGAGGCTCCCGGCATGACGGTTCTTTACGAATGCCACCGCGACCTGGAAGGCATCACGATGGACCGCGAAGTGATGCAGATCCGCGACAGCCTGATTCCGCGCTATGCGGCGCTGGTCTACAACGGCTTCTGGTTCCATCCGGCCAAGCAGTGCCTGGACGCTCTGATCAACGAGAGCCAGAAGTGCGTCACCGGCACCGTGCGCTGCGAACTTTACAAAGGCAACCTGCGCGTGACCGGCCGCAAGTCGCCGCTGTCGCTGTACGATGCGAACATTGCGACGATGGAAGCCGGCGGGAGTTACAACCAGGACGACGCGAGCGGCTTTTTGCGGATCGTTGGCCTGCCGACGCGGGTGATGGCGAATCTCAGTAAGCAGTAGGCAGCGGCAGTAGGCAGGAGTGTGGCACGGGCAGCCGACGCGACGGCATTTTGCGCGGCGGATTGCCCATGAGGGAGCGACGGAAACGTCGAGCCACAATGGGAGAGGATAGCTATTGGCGCGGTGATGACCCGACGCCCAAACGTATTCGATTTCATTTACTGACGCTCGTATTGGCAACGTTGACCTCCAGCGTGCTCCTTGGCGCCAACCTCACGCCATACGTAGCGGATGCATACCGGTGGGGAACTGGCGAACACACCGGTACGTGTCCAGGACAAGGGTGGCCCATCAACTTCCGGCCCACGCATTTTGGAAACTCCTTTGTGTTAAATCCAGATCCCCTTTTTGTTGCCGTAGACGTGGTTTTTGCGGCGTGTCTTGTGGCTTTTGTAGCTGTTGTCTCCGAGTATTTCGCGAGGCGACGCATCCGAAATGTGTCGCCAACTCGTCTCGAATAGCGCGGGTGAAAAATGCTACTTCAGGCGAAAAGTCAGAGCACCGAGCCCGCACCTGAGAAGTTTCAGATTCACCTTTCGACTGCGATATCGGCATTGGCGTGGCCAGTGTTTTTTTGGTCGGTTGCGCGCTTGAGCGATCCATACGGCGCTCGCGGTTGCTTTGGGGCTTTGTGCTGGCACCATCGTTTCTTGTGGCGGCCGTCGGAGCCGTTGTCTGGCTTCTCTTTTTCTAAGGATGTCAGTTCATTGTGAGTTCGAAGGAGCCGAAAACGAAGAGCCAAGAGCCCTGGCCCGCTCATCTCTCCTCCCGCCTCGCCGCGTGGCGCGCGGAGGGCCTTTCGCGCCAGCTCAAACTCTGCGAGGGGGCGGGGATTCGCTTCAAGCTGAACGGGAAGGACGTTCTGTCCTTTGCGTCGAATGATTATCTCGATCTAGCGACGCATCCGGAATTGATTGCGGCGGCAAAGGCGGCTCTGGACGCGAGCGGGGCGGGAGCGAGCGCCAGCCCGCTCATTGTTGGGCACAAGAGGGTTCACGCGCAACTCGAGGCCGCGCTGACGGCGTTCAAGCAGACCGAGGCGGCGCTCGTTTTTCCGTCGGGATTTCAGGCGGCGCTGGCGACGCTGGGGGCTTTGGCGGGCGAAGACGACAGCATCATCGTGGACCGGCTGGCTCACGCCTGTTTGATTGATGGCGCGAAGCTTTCGGGCGCGCGCGTGCGGGCGTTCAAGCACAACGATGTGGAAGACCTGAAGGCGTTGTTGGCAAGCGAAGCGCCGCGGCGGTGCATTGTTGTGGTGGAGTCGCTTTATTCGATGGATGGGGATCTAGCGCCGCTTCGCGAGATTGTGGAGGTCACGCGCGAAGCGGGGGCGCTGCTCCTCGTCGATGAGGCGCATGCGACCGGTGTGCTGGGCGCGCGTGGCCGCGGCGCGTTAGAGGGGATCGCGGGCTTTTCTGTCGCCCCTGCCGGGGCTCTTGAATCCGGGGGGTCTGATTCCCACGGCTTACGCCGTGGGCTACCCGTGTGCCGCCGCTCCGCGGCTACGAACGGCGAACGGCTTGGCCTGGGAGACGGGGTGGCGTTGGCGCGGGGAGACTGCGGAGAGCCGCGAATCCAAAATCCAAAATCTAAAATCCAAAATCACATCATCGCCATGGGAACCTTGTCGAAGGCGCTAGGCAGTCAGGGCGGGTTTGTGTGTGCGACACAGACGATTATCGACACGATTGTGCACGCGGGGCGAGCGTATTTGTTCTCGACGGCATTGGCGCCAGCTTCGGCGGCGGCGGCGCTGGCGGCGCTGAAACTGGTGGACGCGGAGCCGGCGCGGCGGACGCATTTGATGCAAATTTCGAATTCGCTGCGGGCGGCTCTGGGTCGGCTGAAGCTGAACGTCGTGCCGGGGAACGGGCCGATCATTCCGATTCTGACGGGGGCCGAACGGCGCGCGACGGCGTGGTCGGTGGAGCTTCTGAAGCGCGGGATTTTCGTGCCGGCGATACGGTATCCGACCGTCAAGAAGGGGCAGGCTCGCCTGCGAGTGAGCTTGAGCGCGGCTCATACGCGGGAGGATTGCCAGCGGCTGATCGATGCGTTGAAGAGTTTGCGGGAAAAGGACGATGCATGATTCCGGGGAAGGTGGGCAAGGTGGCCCCCTCACCCCGCGTTCGCTGGCGCTCACGTCGGCCCTCTCCCTCGCGGGGGAGAGGGAACAGTACGGCGCTTGAGAAATGATATGGAACGGATAAACTACTGCGGATGAAGCTGCGACTGATATCTTGTATATCGTGTGCCGGGGTGCTGCTGACATTGTCGGCGTGCACGCCCGCACCGCTGGCTCGACGGCACGCGCCCGAACCGGGGCGGCATATCACGATGGCGCCGCGCGAGACGGCGGAGCTGTCCGACCGCGAATATCTGATGCGCAAGGCGACGCTGGGGTCGCGGCCGGAACGCCTCGAGGCGCTGGACGTGATCGACCGTGCGAACGATCCGGCGATGTTCGATTTCCTGCTGGAACGGCTGGCAAAGGAAGACGACCGGTTCATTCAGATCCGCGTCATGCACGCATTGGCCAACACCGGCGACGTGCGGGCGATTCCGAAACTGCGTTCGTACGCGCGCTGGGACCAGACGCGCGTGGGCATCGAGGCCACCGTGGCCTTGTACGAACTGGGCGACGATACGTTCGTGCCGCGCTTGATCCAAAAGCTGCGCACGAATGAAGACTTCCCGGAAATGGCCGGCATCGTCCACCGCTCGTTACGCAAGATGACCGGCGAAGACTTTCCGCCGAAGACGCTGCCGTGGATGAATTACTGGTATTCGCACCGGTTGGCGCCGTATCAGTCTCGAGCGTGGTACTGGCCCTTCAAGAAGCCGCTGCCACCCGTTGTTGAGGGCACCACGCGTGTGGCGGTTCGCCCGCCGAAAGGCAAAATTCCGCTGCCCGATCGCGACTTGGTGGTTCGGCACACGAATGTCACCTGGAGCGACTGGTGGCGGCCGGAAGAGAGCATGGCGGAGCGCCCCCGACCGATGTCGGACGCGGGCCAGCCCAAGTAAACAGAAACGCCGGAGCGCAAGGCTCCGGCGAGTATCGCAGCTCAACAAAAACTCTAACCCGCAATTTTCCGAGCGAACTCTCGAGCTTGTTTTTCCATGCCTGCGCCGAGCGAATCGGGCTCACTGCAATAGGGGAGCAGCAGCACTCCGGCGTCCTTGCACTGGAAGTATTCGGCGAAGGCCTTGTAGGGCGGAACCACGAGGTCGAGATTGCCTTCGAGCTCTCCGCCGCCGGTGACCACCAGCGCCAGTCTACGTCCGGCAATCAGGCTGCGGTAGTTGCCGTTATCGCCCTTCTTCAAGAGACAAAACGCGCGATCAAGAAGCGTCTTGAGCTGCGCGCTGACGCCCCAGCAGAAGAGTGGCGATGCCAGTACAGTCAAGTCGGAGAAGAGCATGTCGTTGAAGATATCGACCGCCTGGTCCTGGTGTGAGCAACCCGGTTTATCGGCGACGCCTTTGCAGACGAAACATTCACTGCACGGCGCCATGTTGCCGGGCTGAATGTCGATGCGCGACGCTTCATGTTTGGACGCGCGCAGTTCGTCTTCGACCCAATCGAGCACCCGCGCGGTGTTGCCTTTCACGCGCGGGCTGCCGAGGACAGTCAGGATTTTCATCGTATCGTTCTCTCACCAAGTACCACTAACCAATCTTCGGCAAATCCTTGATCGTGCTCAGGCTGGCCTGCAGGTCCTTTTCGGGCAACGCGTAGTCATGCAGCTTGCCGGTCAGAAACTTTTCGTAGCCGTGCAGGTCCATCAGGCCGTGGCCGGACCAGCAGAAGAGGATGACCTTTTCCTTGCCCTCTTCCTTGGCCTTCTTGGCTTCATCGATGGCGCAGGCGATCGCGTGCGACGTTTCGGGCGCGGGGACGAAGCCTTCGGTGCGGGCCCAGAGCACGGCCGATTCGTAACACTTGAGCTGCGGATAGGCCTTGGGCGTGAGCAGGCCTTCGGCGGTCGCGGCGCTGACCAGCGGGGCCATGCCGTGATAGCGCAGTCCGCCGGCGTGGATCGCCGGTGGGACGAAGGCGTGGCCGAGCGTGTACATGGGCAGCAGTGGCGTCAGGCGAGCGGTATCGCCATGGTCGTAGGTGAATTTGCCGCGCGTGAGGCTGGGGCAGCCTTCCGGTTCGACGGGAATGATATCGATCTTCGCGCCGTGGATCTTGTCGCAGACGAAGGGAAACGAGATACCCGCGAAGTTCGAGCCGCCGCCGGCACAGCCGATGACGACGTCGGGGCTTTTTTCGCCGGCCTTGGCCAACTGCTTCTTGGCTTCCAGGCCGATGATGGTCTGATGCAAAAGGACGTGGTTGAGCACGCTGCCGAGGCTATAGCGCGTCTTGCCGGTCTTGTCGCTGACGGCCGCTTCGACGGCTTCACTGATGGCGATGCCCAGCGAACCGGGCGTGTCGGGCATCCGCTTCAGGATTTCGCGGCCGGCATGCGTGTGATCGGAGGGGCTGGGGATGCAGGTCGCGCCCCAGGTTTCCATCAGCAGGCGCGGGCCGGGCTTCTGGCCGTAGCTGACTCGCACCATGTAGACGGTGCACTTCAGGCCGATCAGCGAGCACGCGAAGGAAAGCGCGCTGCCCCACTGGCCGGCGCCGGTTTCGGTCGTGAGCCGCTCGATGCCGAACTGCTTATTGTACCAGGCCTGCGGAATGGCGGTGTTGGGCTTGTGGCTGCCGCCGGGCGAAAAACCTTCGTGCTTGTAGTAGATGCGAGCGGGCGTGCCGAGCGCCTTCTCCAGGCGGCGCGCTCGGTACAGCGGAGCCGGGCGCCAGATCGCGAGCAGGCCGAGCACTTCCTCGGGAATATCGATCCAGCGCTGCGTGCTGACTTCCTGTTCGATGATGTTCATCGGAAAGACCGGCGCCAGTTTGTCGGGGGTCAGCGGTTTGCCATCGGGGCCGAGTGGCGGCGGAACCGGGTGGGGCAGGTCGGCGGCGAGGTTGTACCACTGCCGCGGCATCTCCGATTCGTCGAGAACGATCTTGGTGTCATTGCTCATGTCGCGCTTTCTCCCGCATCAGTCCTGGATTTGGCAAACAGGGCAAAGATGTTAGCGCGCCATTATGCGGGAGGCAAACGACTGTTTGGTGTTGGTGGTTTGGTGTCCGGTGGTCTGGTGTCTGGTCTGCCACAGAGTGTCGAATGTTAGATGTGCAGGTCAATGACCAATGACTGATGACTAATGACGACGTTGGTTGAATTCTTCTAATGCCGAGAAGAACGCCTGGATATTTGCCCACGGGACGGCGGGCGGCGTGTCGCAGCCGGTGGAGAGGACGAAGTTCTTGTGGCCGGCGGCGGCGGTCAGGACTCGCAGCACGTTGTCGCGAACGTCTTGTACGGAACCCATCCGTATCACGCCTGCCGGATCGATATTGCCGAAGACGAGGTTTTCCGGCGAGAAGTCCTGCAGCGCTTTGCCGATGTCGTTCTTGTTGCCCAGGTGGAAGCCCCACGCTCCGGTGGATTGCATGGACTTGTTGTGCGCGCCGGGATTGCCGCAGTTGTGGAGAATCACGGCGAAATCGTCGGTCTGCACGGCATCGACAACGCGCTTGACGTACGCGGAAGAAAATTCGTCGCACTGAGCGGGTGCGAGCATTCCGGCGGCCGGTTCGGCCATGAAGATCCCGTCAGCGCCGGCGTCGCGGAAGGCTGTGACGTACTGAATCAGGAACTGCGTGCATTTGTCGAGCAGTTTGTGGATCATGTCGGGTTCGAGCAGCACGGCCATCATGATTTCGGTCATGCCGTGCAGGCGCCCGGCGAGCGATATCGGCCCGATGCAACCGGCGATCACCGGCCGGTCGGTGATGTTCTGCGCGGCCAGTCTCGTAGCCTTCAGGTACTGCGGAACGCGTCCGGCGTTGAGGGATGGAATCGCGAGCCGTTCGATGGCTTCAGCGTTCGGCGCGACGGCTTCGAGAATTGACGGCACTTCGTGATCGGTGAAGTGCGGCGTGGCGCCGAAGGCTTCGGCTTCGACGGAAAGGTCCATGATCATCGTGGCCGCGGCCATGGGCAGATCGGTGAGCGCCTGGATCGCGCGGAAGTGGCACTCGCCGTCGGTCACAGCCTGCTTGACTGTAGCGCCGATTTTCTCGACGCCGGGGTGCGTCATCACCGGAAGCGCGAGGACTTTCGGAGAGTTCATCACCTGCTGCCGCCACTGGATCATGTTGCGATTCATGTTGGAACTCCTTGTGAGTGGTGAGTGGTGAGTGGTGGAGCGGTGAGTGGTACATGGCCACTCGCGCTCCAATTCAGCACAAGGGTACAATAGCGCAAGTGGGCAAGGGGATGCTATAAACCTGTTGTCAATCTATGGTAATTTTGTGCTGACTTGGTGGTGTCTGGTGGTTTGGTGTGTTTTCGGCCGTTCCACTCGTCACCCGTCACCCGTCACAAAACGACGAAACAGCGCTAACCGCCCAACTCCACGCACCGTTTCCGATAATGAAAGTAGTTCTCCAGCGGGACTTCCGCCGGCACGCCGTGGTCGCAGCACGGTATGTACCCGCCGCGTTTGCGCATCGCGGGCAAGATGCGTTCGACCATTTCGTCGATGGCGTTTTTGCTTTCGGCGAGCACGCGTTTGTCGATGCCGCCGCGGATGAGCAAATCCGGGTAGCGCTGGCCGATGGCGACGACGTCGCAGCCCGACGCGACCTCGAAGGGGCTCATGTAATCCATGCCGATACTTTCGCGGTAAATCGGGATCACTGGATCGGCGAAGCCGTCGGTATCGACCTGCACGAAGACGTGCCGGCTTTTGTCGATCTGGCGCAACTTTAGGTTTGATATGAACTGCTGGTAGTACGGCAGGAGAAACTCGCGCATCATGTCGGGTGAAATCAAGCACCCGTGGTTGTAGCAGATGTCTTCGGCCAGAAAGACTTCGTCGATCGTCACGTGCTGCTGGTGGCGAGCGGTCACCGCATCGGCCAGAGCGAGCCACGTCTGCATGCAGTCATGAATGAGCGCGGGCTGGTCGTAGAACATATAGAGGAGCGCTTCGGGCCCCATTAGACTGCGCAGGTACATGTACCCGCCGATCAGGCCGCAGACGATCATCTGGCCTTCGGCCGCGGCGGCTTGAGCGCGCTTCATGCGTTCATCCAGCGTTGCGTAGCGCTGCGGCGTCTTGGGGTCGAGCCGCCATTTAACATTTTCGTTCCAGGTCTTCAAATCCTTCACCGGATGATCGACGTACTCCGGCATAAAGCCGTTGCGGCGGCCCTTGAAGTACAACACGTGCCGGCCCGCATAGTCCTGCACGATTTCATGTTCGCCGCGATCTTCGACAATTTTCTCATCGAACGCCGGGACGAGTTCCGCTTCGCACCAGCCGAGTCCGCCCAGCCCGTGCGTCGCTCCTTTATCGTACTGGAACAGCTCCGCAAGCTGCGCCCAAGGCGCGTTCTTCGGCAAGCCCTGCTGTTCCCAAGCCTCGATGCAGTAGTAGCCGAATTCAGTCCGGTACAGCGGCGCGCCGGGCTTGCGGTCGTAAAAATCCCGCATTTTCTGCACGTGTGAAGGCATTTTCTCGCGAGAAACAGGCACGCTCATGGATCCTCCGTTTGATTTTGGACAACTGTGGAGTCTAATCGAGCCTTGGACGTGCGCCAGAGGATGACGGGCGAGATCAAAGTTCTCAGTTCTCAATTCTCAGTTTTGAGTTGCGGAAAAGCAGCCATAACTAAGAACTTAGAACTAAGAACCAAAAACTCGCAGTTATGACCTTGACTTTCCCGCGCAGTGGTCTAACTTTCTATCTTCCGCCCTGGCTCTTTGGGCGGACTTGTGTTTTTCGAGGTTGCCTCTGCCCATCGCATTGCGCAGCCCAGCCGTGAGAGGAGTTTACTGTCATGCCCGTGGCCGTTAAGACGCCGAAGCAGTTCAAGACCTATCACGCCAAGGCAGGCGAGATCAAACAAAAGTGGTATCTGGTGGACGCGACCGACCAGGTGTTGGGACGGATTTCCGTTCCGATTGCGATGCGCTTGATGGGCAAGGACAAGCCCACCTATACGCCGCACATCGACACTGGCGACTTCGTCGTTGTCATCAACGCCGAAAAAGTCGGCTTGCATGCCCGCCGCATGGGGCAGAAGACCTACCGCAAATGGTCGGGCTACCCCGGCGGTTTGCGCGTGCGCACGCTGGCGGAGCAACACGAGCGCAACTCCGCGGTGGTCATCATGGAGTCGGTGCGGCGCATGCTGCCGAAGTCAATGCTCGGCAAGGCCATGCTGACCAAATTGAAAGTATACGCCGGCGCGGAACACCCGCATTCGGCCCAAAAACCAGAGGCGTGGGCGCCGCTGGCTTAGCAGATGCCTATGGTTCGCAAGTCATGGCTCAGGTTTGTGATCCTGGACCCTGAACGCTGAACCCTGAACACTGGAGTGAACAGTGACCAACGAAGATACAACGGGTGGATATTTCTGGGGAACGGGGCGGCGGAAATGCTCCACAGCAGCAGTGCGGCTGCGCCCCGGTTCAGGCCACATCCTCGTCAACGAGCGGCCGATCGAGAACTTCTTCGGCAACGAGAACCAGCGCAACGCCGTCACTGGCGTGCTGAAGTTCACCAAGCTCGCCACCGCCTTCGACGTATTCTGCACTGTGAGCGGCGGCGGTCAGACGGGCCAGGCGGAAGCCATCCGCATGGGCATCGCCCGCGCTCTGCTGCTGTATGATCGGCAGCTTGAGAAGGCGCTGCGAGACGAAGGCTACCTGACGCGCGATTCCCGCATGGTCGAACGCAAGAAGTACGGCCAGGCCGGCGCCCGGCGCAGGTTCCAGTACTCCAAACGTTAATTCGGGAGGTTCGTACTGGCCCATCGCTTTTCGGAATTTCAGTTGTCGTGCCGGCCCCTCCCTTCCACTAAGGTTTGAGGGGCCGGATTGTTTTCGGACGAATACTAGCCCCAGATGGACACAGATGAACGCGGATAAAAAGAAGAAAGAGAAAGAGGCGTCTGCGGGCCCCAGCACTCCGCGGCGAACGCGGGTCGTTCCGCCCGGATTGTCGATTCCGCTCAGCGTCCACGTGCGTTCATCGGTGGCGCGCCTTAATTCCGGAGGGAACATGAAAGCCAAGCGCTCGCTGGCCCCGGTGCCCCCTGTCGGCGTTCAACCCTGGGACGGCCGCCTTCATGACGTGGCTGGATTCCGGACCGCCTCGCTCCATTGCGGACTGAAGACCGCCAAAGAAGAACCGCCCGATCTCGCGCTGCTTTATTGCCAGGTGGCCGCGGCGGCTGCGGGCGTTTTTACGCAGAACCGCATCTGTGCCGCTCCCGTGACTGTTTCGCGCGAGCATCTGAAGGCAAGCAAGCGGCGCGCGCGCGCTCTGATTATCAACGCCGGCAACGCAAACGCCTGTACGGGTGAGCAGGGGATGGCCGACGCGCGTCAAATGGCGCAGCTCACCGCCGACGGCCTGAAGTGCAGTCCTGACGAAGTGCTGGTGATGTCTACCGGCATCATCGGCCACAAGCTGCCGATGGACAAAGTCAGCGCGGGCATCGAGCGCGCCGTGGGGTTCGTCAGCGAACAGGACAACACGGGCGATTTCGCGCGCGGCATCATGACGACCGATCTGGCGCCGAAGACCGCCGGCGTGGAACTGGGCGTGAATCGCAAGACCATTCGCATTTCCGGCGCCTGCAAAGGTTCGGGCATGATCGCGCCGAACATGGCGACGATGCTGGGCGTGGTGGTGACCGACGCGGCAGTTGCTCCCGTCGTCCTGCAAAAGGCGCTCAGCGATGTCGCGTCCGAAACGTTCAATTGCGTGACGGTGGATGGCGACACATCAACCAACGACAGCCTCGTGCTGCTGGCTTCGGGTCTGGCCGAAAACAAACCCGTGACGAGCGCCAGTGGCGCGGCCTACGAAGCTTTCCGCGAAGGCTTGTTCAAAGTCTGCGACAGCCTGGCTCGCCAGATCGCCGCGGACGGCGAAGGCGCCAAGCACACCGTAACGCTCTATGTCGGCGGCACGCGCAACGACGCCGACGCGCGCATGATCGCGCGGACGATCGCCGAGTCGCCGTTGGTGAAGACCGCGATTGCCGGCAACGACCCGAATTGGGGCCGCATCATGGCCGCCGCGGGCAGAGCGGGCGTGGCGTTCGATCCGCAGGAGGCGGTGCTGACTGTATGCGGACATGAACTGTTCCGCGCCGGCCAACCGGTGGAGTTTGACAAGCAGATGGTTGCGACCGCGCTGAAGACTCGCGACGTGAACATCGTGCTACTTCTGGGCGACGGCCCCGGCCGCGCGAAGTTCTACACCTGTGATCTGACGCATGGGTACATCACGATTAATGCGGATTATCACACTTAAGAGAAGTGGTGGAGTGGTGAGTGGTGAGCGGTGAGTGGTGCGGCGGCAGGTGACGAATGAGGTGTGGAGCGATTTGTGTCTGGTAGCCTGGTAGTCTGGTGCGCCATCTCCGAGTGGACTACCAGACGACCAGACCACCAGACACCAGAGACCAATACATGAACGCACTCGATAAATCCAAAGTTCTTCTTGAAGCCCTGCCGTACCTGAAGGCCTTCGACCGCAAGGTCGTGGTCATCAAGATCGGCGGCAGCACGATGACGGATGAGCGGATCTTACCGTCCGTCGTGCGCGATGTCGTGTTCCTCGAACAAGTCGGCGTCTGGCCGATCATTGTTCACGGCGGCGGCCCGCGCATTACGGCCGAAATGGAACGCTTGGGGCTGAAGGCCAATTTCATCAAAGGCCGGCGCGTGACGGACGAGGCGACGTTGGATATCGCTCAGCGGGTGCTGATCGACGAGATCAGCGCGAAAGTCGTTGAATTGATTCAGAGCGAAGACGGCAAGGCGATTCCGCTCAACGGGCGCGGTTCCAACTTCCTGCGCTGCACAAAGAAGAGTTTTGATGGCATGGATCTCGGTTTTGTCGGCGAGATCAGCGCGATCGACGCGGAACTGGCGCGGCGCATTCTGGCCGGCGGAATCATCCCGGTCGTGGCACCGATCGCGCGCGGCGACGACATGCATCTTTACAACGTGAATGCCGATTCGGCCGCGTGGAAGATCGCCGCTGAACTGCAGGCCGAAAAACTCGTGTACCTGTCCAACGTGCCGGGAATCCTGCGCGACAAGGACAAACCCGAGACGTTGATTACCAGCGCCACGGTCGGCGAGTGCGAAGACTTGATGAAGACCAACGTCATCGTCGGCGGGATGATCCCGAAGATCGAAGCGTGCGTTTCCGCGCTGAATGCCGGCGTGCGCAAAACGCACGTCATTTCGGGCCTGCAGGAGCATTCGTTGCTGCTTGAGATCTTTACGCCGGAAGGCATCGGAACGGAGATACGAAAGTAGGCGGTAGGCAGGAGGCGGGAGGCAGGAGCGGGGACCGCGGCATCAATCCGCAATCCGCAATCCGAAATCCGCAATTCAATCGGAGCGGGACAATGACTAGCGACGCAGTAAAAGACCTCTACGGCAAATACGTCTTCGGCAACTACGGCCGGGCGCCGATTGCCATCGTGCGCGCCGCCGGGTCGCGCGTGTGGGACGCGGAAGGCAAGTGCTACCTGGACCTGCTGCCGGGATTGGGCGTCAATGGTCTCGGCCACTGCCCACCGCGTGTGGTTGCGGCCATCAAGAAACAAGCCGAACAGCTTCTGCACATCCACAACAACTATCTTTGGGAACAGCAGGCGCTGCTGGCCAAAGCGCTGGTTGAGCGCGTGACCGGGATCGACGAAGCCAAAGCGTTCTTCTGCAATTCGGGCACGGAGGCCAGCGAAGCGGCGATCAAGCTTGCGCGCTTGTACGGAAAACAAAACGGCGGCAAGTGGAAACTGATCAGCGTGCAGAACGGGTTCCACGGCCGTTCGTACGGAGCGCTTTCGGCCACGGGCCAGACGAATTTGCAGAAGGGTTGCGACCCGTTGCTGCCCGGTTTTACGTACGTGCCGCTTAACGATGCCGCAGCGCTTGAACGCGCTTTCGATGACGAGACGGTTGGCTTCATGGTCGAGCCCGTGCAAGGCGAAGGCGGAATCTTCATCGCTTCGACCGATTACCTCAAGGCCGCTCGCGAGATCTGCAACAAGCGGGGCGCTCTGCTGATGTACGACGAAGTGCAGTGCGGCATGGGGCGCACGGGGGATTACTTCGCGTATCAGACGCTCAAGGCGCCGGCGCCCGACGTCATTTGGCTGGCGAAGGCGATCGGCGGCGGCTTCCCGATGGGCGCGATGCTCGCGAAGGGCAGCGTCGCCAAGCACATGGTTCCGGGCACGCACGGCTCGACGTTTGGCGGCAATCCGCTGGCGTGCGCTGCCGGCCTGGCGGTGATCGAAACGATCGAAGCCGAAGGCTTGATCAAGCACGTGCGTGAGATAACCGCGCATCTGGCCCAAGCTTTGAACGTTTTGCGCGCGAAGCACTCTGGCAAGGTGAAGGAAATCCGGCAGATCGGCTTGATGGTTGGCATCGATCTATCCGTGCCGGCCAAGCCGGTGCTCGGGCGCTGCCTGGACATGGGTCTGCTGATCAACGTGACGCATGACATTACGCTGCGCTTGCTGCCGGCGATGAATGTGACGAAAGCCGAGTTGGACGAAGGTTTGGCGATCATCGACAGAGCGTTGGCGGAGAACTGAGCGGGTATCGGGTATGGGGTCTGGGTTATGGGGTATGGCTTGCAGCAATCATCGCCCACCAGACCCGATACCCTATACCCCATACCCGTAAAACGGCCGCAGGATTGAGAACCCAAACGAAGTCATAGAGCAGTCGACAGAATAGAAGGAGAGGACCAGTGAGCAGCCAGAAGAAGCGTGATTTTATTTCGTTCGACAACGTCAGCACGGCTGAAATTGTGGCCCTGTTGGATTTGGCTGCGAGCCAGAAGGGCGATCCGAACATCTACCGCTCCACGCAGGTACTGAACGGCAAAGTGGTGGGCATCTTCTTCGAAAAGGCTTCGCTGCGCACGCGCTTGAGTTTTGAGACGGCCGTTTGCCAGTTAGGCGGACACTGCATCTACATGGGGCCGGAGACGGGGCGCATCGGGGAGCGCGAGTCGATCAAGGATCTGGCGAAAGTCTCTGCGCGCTATCTCGACGTCCTCGTGCTGCGCACCTACAAGCACGAGACCGTTGTGGAGATGGCCCGCCATTCCAGCAAGCCGGTCATCAATGGTCTTTCTGATCTACATCATCCCTGTCAGGCTCTGGGCGACCTGCTGACGATCCGCGAGAAGCTCGGCCGCCTGGAAGGCGTGCACGTGGCGTTCGTGGGCGATTGCAACAACGTGTGCCGTTCGCTGGCGCAGTGCCTGCCGAAAGTCGGCGGGCGCCTTAGTGTCGCGTGCCCGCATGGGTTCGCTTTCAGTCCGGCATTCGTGAAGGCTTCCGGGATCGCGCTGTTTAGCGATCCAGCGGAGGCGGTTAAAGGCGCCGACATCGTCTACACGGACGTGTGGGCTTCGATGGGGCAGGAAAATGAGGCCGCCAAGCGCCGCGCTATTTTCCAGCCTTATCAGATCAACGCAGAACTCCTGGTAGGCGCCCCTAACGCATTTGTTATGCACTGTCTGCCCGCTCACCGCGGCGACGAGATCACGGACGGGGTCATCGATGGGCCGCAGTCCGTCGTTTACGATCAGGCCGAAAACCGGTTGCACGTGCAGCGCGCCCTGCTCGCCTCGCTCGCCGAGTAGCTATGGCATAGTTTTTGTGCAAAGGGCACCGCAGCTTGCAAAATGCCAAAAGGCGAGCTAAGTTCGCTGTTTGCTTCTTTGCGGCGACGTTTCTCGGCGGGGTAAAGGTCTGAATGCTGACCGCGCACCAGGCAATAAAGGTCATGCGGGTTCTCATTGTGGACCCGCAGGACGATAGCCGTTGCGCTCTGATCGAAAAACTCAAACAAGAGCACTTCGAAAAGGTTCATGTCGCGCGCACGGGCGAAGAGGCTGTTCGGGTCCTTTCCATGGGCTTGGCACACCGGGAACCGATCGATCTGGTGCTGCTGAGCTTGAACCTGCCGGACCGCCCCGGGCTGGACACGTTTGAGGAAGTCAAAAACGTTTTCGACATCGCCCTGATCCTGCTCACGAACCGCGAAGACCGCCACATGGCGCTCGAAGGCATCGGACGGGGCGCGGATGAATATATTCTGCGGCCGGTCAGCGGTGAGCTGTTTCTGCTGAAAGCGGAGAAACTGCTGACACGGCGGTTCCTGCGCAAAGAACTGCGCCGTTCGACAGCCCGCAACGAAACGTTGTTCCTGAACATCCTGGCTGTCATGGCCAAGGTCTTGGAAGCCAAGGACCGTTATACGCGCTTTCACTCGCAGAAGGTGTCCGAACTCTCCGCCGCCATTGCACGCGAAATGGGCTTTCAGGACGATGAAGTGCGCCGGATCGGCATCGCGGGAATCCTGCACGATATTGGCAAGCTGGGCATTCGCGAGGCGGTCTTGAACAAGCCGGGCCAGCTCGACAAATCCGAGCGCGAGATCGTGCAGCGGCATTCGATCATCGCCAGCACGATCCTTGAACCGATCGAGCAGCTTCAAAGCGCGGTCGGGTACATCCGCCATCACCACGAACGCTTCGATGGCAGCGGCTATCCCGACAAACTGGCCGGCGATCAGATCCCGCTGGGCGCGCGCATTATTCACGGCGCGGAAGCGTACGACGCGATGCTTTCTCATGCGCCCTACAACACGCCCAAAACGCCCGAGGAGGCTTTGGCCGAGCTGCGTCGCTGTTCGGGAACCCAGTTCGATCCCCAGGTCGTTGAAGCCGCCGCCGTCGTTCTGCGCCGCTCCGGGGCACTGACGGTTCGCGAGGAACTTCCGCACAAGAGCCTGCCGGAACTGCTGGAAGACCTGACCGGCCGCGTGTCGTTGTAAACAGAAGTGCTGAGTGCTGAGTGCTGAGTGCTGAGTGCGGAGTGCTGAGTCGCAAGCGGCCAACGTGCTCGCTTCGGCGACTCAGCACTGATCCCTACTTGAAACTTCAGAGCTCAACGCCGAGACTCCTCTCCTCTATTTAGGAGAGAGACATGCCCAAAGCGCCCGATTCCCTTCGCCCCGTAACGATTCAGCCCGGCTTCATGCCGTATGCGGAAGGTTCCGCGCTGGTGTCGTGCGGCAACACAAAAGTCATCTGCACGGCGTCCATCGAAGAAACGGTGCCCCCGTTCCTGATCGGCAAGAACCAAGGCTGGCTGACGGCCGAGTATGGCATGCTGCCCCGCAGCACACACACACGCAAAGCGCGCGACGGCGCGCGCGGCAAGCAGGACGGGCGCACGGTCGAGATTCAGCGCCTGATCGGCCGCGCGCTGCGGCCCACGGTGGATTTGTCCAAGCTTGGCGAGCGCACGCTGCTGATCGATTGCGACGTGCTTCAGGCCGACGGCGGCACGCGCACCGCGTCGATTACTGGCGCCATGGTCGCCGTCGCGCAGGCCATTGCGAAACTGAAGGCCAGCGGCCGCCTGACGCAGAACCCGCTCGGAACCTTCGTCGCAGCTGTGAGCGCCGGGATTGTGCAAGGCGTGCCCACGCTCGACCTCTGCTACAAGGAAGACGTTTCCGCCGAAGTGGACTGCAACGTGGCGATGACCGAAGAAGGCAAGTTCATCGAAATCCAAGCCACCGCCGAACACGGCCCCTTCGACCAGGAGTCGTTCAACAAACTGCTGGAGCTCACCTCGCGCGGCATTCGGGAGCTGATCACGCTGCAAAAGGCAGCGTTGGGCGCGGAGGTGCTGTCGGTGCTGGGACGTTAATTCGTATTCTAAAGAGGGATACATGCGCACATTAGTCATCGGCACAGGCAATAAGCACAAAGTCGTCGAGATCACGCCGCATTTCGCCGGGCTGGACCTGACATTGAAAGCTGCCGGCGAGTACGGTTCGTTCAACCCTGACGAAAATGGCACGACGCTGGAAGCCAACGCGATTATTAAGGCTCAGGCCGCGATGAAACTGAGCGGCGAGTGGGCTATCGCCGACGATACGGGGCTCGAAATCGATGCCTTGGGCGGGCGGCCCGGGATTTACGCGGCGCGGTATGCCGGGCCGCAATGCAATTTCGAGGACAACATCCGCAAGGTGCTCGACGAGATGGCCGGCGTGCCGGTGGAGAAGCGCGGCGCGAAATTTCTGTGCGTGATTGCCCTCTGCCGTCCGGGCCACCCGCCGCAGACCTTCCGCGGCGTCTGCCCTGGCCAGATCGCAACCACGCGCCGCGGCGCTGGCGGTTTTGGCTACGATCCCATCTACATCGTGAGTGGCTTGAACAAAACGTTTGCCGAAATGACCGCCGACGAGAAGAATTCACTGAGCCATCGCGCACTGGCGACGAAGCTGTGCCGAGCGGAACTGGAGAGGCTGCTGGCGCTTGGCGCTTAGCTCTACCTACTCGACCCGCCGCATTTCAGCGCTCAGCCACGCGGGCTTGAGGAACTCCTTGCCGGTCATCTTTTCGTAATTGGCGACCATGCCGGCGCAATCTTCAGGGAAGGGCAGCCCGCGGCCGAGCGAGACGATCGCGGCGCGCAACTTCGTCAGCGTCGGTTGCATGTTGCGGCTCGACCTGCTGGCGCTCCATTCGTCGATGATGCTCTGCAGCTTATCTGCTTCGCCCGCCGTCGCCGCGTCGGTGATGCGCTGCCCGAAATCTTCGGGAAGGCCATAATGCTCGGCGAGCTGAACGACAAGCGCGGCCTTGATGATTTTGTGCATAGGAATGTCCCAGCCAGTGTGCAATACGGATTTGATTGCGCCCACGCTCCTCGCGTCCGGCTTTCGGCACTTACGGTCATACAGCCGTGTCGGTAAAGCTAAGTGCATTCCTCCGCATTTCAACCCTTTGATGGGAAGATTATCTGGTTTATGATTGCGCTTCCGTAACTAACCTATCAATTTGAGCAATTCTTGCCCCGAAATGACGCTTACATTTGCCTTCTTGGCCTTCTCGACCTTCGAGCCGGGATCGTCTCCGACAACGAGATAATCGAGCGTCTTCGAGACGCTCTTGATCGTGCCGCCCTTCGCTTTGATCAGTTCCTCAATGTCGGGGCGCGCGTCGTAGTGCTTGCCTTCGTAGTCAAACTCGACATGCCCCGTCAGGCAGAAGCTCTTGCCCGTCAGCGGGCCTTCGATCTTCTCGCGTTCTTTTACTTTTATGAACTGGAGCAACTCGGCGATCAGATCTTTTCGTTGTTGCAGGCCGTCATGCAGCAGGGCGGCCATGGTTTCGGCGACGCCTTCGACGCCCAGGAGTTCCTCCTTCGTGGCGGAAAGAATCGTGTCGAGTTTGCCGAAGTGCGCGACCAGGCGTGAGGCCACGGACGGGCCGAGGCCGCGCACGCCTAGGCTGACCAGGAAGATTTCGAGCGTCTGCTCGCGATGCGCCTGGATCGTTGCGACGATGTTGTGCGCGGAGGTTTCGCCTTGGCGTTCGAGCTTGCCGCGGATTTGTTCTTCGGTGATGCGGTAGAGATCGGCTGGCGATTTCACCAGCCCGGCGGCGATGAACTGGGCGATCAGCTTTTCGCCGACGCCAAGCATGTTGGTTGCGCCGCGCGAGACGTAGTGCTCCAGGTAATCCTGCAACTGAGCGCCGCAGCCGCCCAGATTCCCGCAGAGCAGATTGGTCTCGGTCGCATCCCAGGTCAGTTCGGTACCGCAGGACGGGCATTTGTCGGGCAGCCGCATCGCGTCGCCGCCGGAAGAGACTTTCTTGACGAAATGTGGAATGACTTCGCGTTCGAGCAACACGCGGTCGCCTTTGGCGACGTCGCGTTCCTTGACGATCTTGGCGTTGTGCAGCGTGCAGGCGGTGACGGTCGCTCCGCCGAGTTTGATCGGTTCGACCTGCATCGCGGGGCACACGCGCCCGCTGCGGCTGGTGACCCAAAGCACTTCGCGAATCGTGGTTTCGCCTTGCTGCCGACCGAACTTGAACGCGATGCGGTAACGCGGGTGATGGCTGGTCGCGCCGAGTTCCTGATGCAAGGCGAAACGGTTGATCGTGAAGACCACGCCGTCGGTTTCGTAGGGCAGAGCGTCGCGTTTTTCGTCGATCTCCTGGATGACTTGTGCGATCCCTTCCGCCGAGCGCACGTGTTTGACCAGCGGCGTGTCGAAGCCCAGCGCGCGCATCGCATTCAAGTTGCTCAGGTCGCTTTTGCCGTTGCTGCCGGGCAGAGCCTGCATGGCGGTGTGGCCCATGAACTGGAGCTGCATTTTCTCGACTTCGCGCGGGTCGTTTTGCAGAACCGTGCCGGCGCACAGATTGCGCGGGTTTGTTTTGTTGATATCGAGATTCTGGCGTGCGATGCAGTCTTCGAAGGCTTCCAGTGGCAGGAAGATTTCGCCGCGGATCTCGAATCGCACTTTGGCCGGAACGGTGACCGGGATGCCGATCACGCGGCGGGCGTTGAGCGTGATGTCGTTGCCGGTGCGGCCGTCGCCGCGCGTGACGGCTCGCAGCAGGTGGCCGTCTTCATAAATGAGCGCGCAGGAGGAGCCGTCGATTTTGAAGCAGGCGGTGAGGCCGTCGTCTTCGCTGTCGCGCGCGAAGGCTCCGGCGCCAGTGGCCCATTTGACGACATCGTCGGCCTTGAAGGACTTTTCGATACTTAGCATGGGGACGGCGTGAGTGGTCGCCGGGTGCAGCGCGTCCTTCCAGCGGGTGCGTTCGCCGAGGTGTTCAAGCTGCGGGTGTTTGGGGTCGAGTTTCTTGAGGCGTTCGCGGAGCTGGTCGTAGTCGGCGTCTTTGATTTCGGGAGCGTGCTTCTCCCAATAAAGGTAATCGTGATAAGCAAGCTGTCGCGCGAGCTCTTCCGTCTCGGCCTTGGGGTCGGCGAAGTGCTGGGGGGCCGGTTTGGCGCTGGGCTCGTTGGTTGTTTTGGACACGTTCTCCTCCTGGGGGCATATTGCTCAACGCGGAGACGCGGAGGGGCGCAGAGGTCGCAGAGAACGGACTATAATAAAGGAACACTCTGCGTCTCGGCGTCTCTGCGTTGAGACTTATTCTATCGAAGAATCCCAAAATCGCGCGCCAGAAAATGTGAGTTCGCACGTTGAGCAGTGTGGAGCAGAACGGCGATCTTGGATTTTGGATTTTCGATTTTGGATTAGCGCTTAATTCAAAATCCAAAATCAGAAATCTGAAATCCCATATCGGGGAGACCATCATGGACAGCCAAGCGAGCCGGGAGGCGGCGGAAAGCGCCGTCATGGGAAACTCTGTACCGACCGAGGAGAAAGAGCCGTTTCTTTACTCCGTCACGGGGCAGACGCCGTGGTGGATCGTCTCGTTTCTGTTGCACGGGCTAATCATTACGCTCGCGGGGCTGATGACGGTGGCCATAGATATCGATGATGCCGACGATCTCGTTCTCATATGGAGTGACGACTGTCACCGAGCGAAGATCGTGGAGGAGCCGAAGGCGCAAGTGCCAGCGGCGGAGAAAGTGCTCGCCGAGAAGGTTTCAGAACCGTCAAACGGAAACGAGGAGAAAGGCGAGGCGCTGATGGTTGATCCGACGTTCCTGGCCACGGCGATCCAGGCAGAAATATGGGCGACGAAAACCAACGAGCCCTACGAGGATCTCGGCCTGCGTGGGGATGAACGCGCGCTGGTTGTCTGGTCGGGTGCTACCGGCAACTCAAATGGCGGCGGGACCGACGGTAATGAACTGGCGGACAGCCCGATCATTGGCGCAGGCGGCGCGCCTACGGCTGGTTCCAACGGCGGGTGGGGTGGGGGAAGGGACGGCGGATTTCCCGATATTGGTCACGGCTTCAAGAAACGCGGCGCACCTGCGGACATGATAGGCAAGCATCTCAAGAACCCGACGCAAGTGCGCCGAATTATGGATGACACCTGGAAGTCCCTCCGCTGGCTCTCCTATCACCAGGAACCGGACGGCCATTGGGATGCGAAGAAATACGGCGCGGAGCCGAAGACGGACACAGCGGTCACGGGCTTTGCGCTGCTGGCGTTCCTTGGCGCGGGGCATTCCGAGAAGATCGGTGAGTTTCGCGATACGGTGAAGCGTTCGGTGGCCTGGCTGAAGAGCAAGCAGGCGGCGGATGGCTGCATCTGGGACACGAGCGACGATAGCGCAGGGCATCGCCGCATCGGTTATCCGAGCGCGATCGCGACACTGGCGATCTGCGAGGCGGCGGGCATGGCGAACATTCCCGATACGAAGATTGCCGCGCAGAAGGCCATCGATTACTGCGTTAACACCCACCAGTCGGGAGAGGGATCGAGCAAAGGCGGCTGGCGATACGCGCCCAAGAGCCCCGGCGACTTGTCGGTGACGGGTTGGTACATCATGGCTCTGAAGTCGGCAAAGGTCGCGGGGCTGAAAGTTCCGACGATGGCGTTCGATGGCGCGATCCGGTTCCTCGACAGCGTGGAAGTCAAAGAGGGCGCCGATTACAGCGCTCCAACTCATTACAAATACATGCCGAATGCCGAACATGCGGAGAGTTCGCACCGGCTGACGGCAATCGGCACTCTGGCGCGGCAGTTCATGGGCTGGAAGCGGGAAGATCTTCAAGGCAGCGTGGACAGCTTCGTGAATAAAGGCGGCGTGCCGGCCTACGGCGCGAATGGCGAAAAGGTGGACCTCTATTATTGGTACTACGCCACGATGGCGGTTTTCCAGCAAGGCGGCGACGTGTGGAAGCGCTGGAACACGGCCATGCTGGCGACGCTGCTGGAGAATCAGTGCAAGCAAGGCGACGAAACCGGAAGCTGGAATCCGGTCGGCGCGTACGCGACCGAATGGGGCAGGGTGGGGCAGACTGCGCTGAGCACACTATGTCTCGAATGCTATTACCGGATCACGGACTTTTCGCTGGCACACTAAAAGCGACGAGTGACGAGTGGCGGGTGACGAGTGGAGCGGCTGGGACAGGCGAGGAGGACGCCATGCGAACGCCAAAAGAGAACCGCATCGAAGTAGACATGGTTCCGATGATCGACATTATCTCGCTGCTGCTGATGTTCCTGATCGTGGTGGGAGAAGTGGGGACAAACGATCCCCAGATGCGACTACCACGTGCTGACCAAGCGCTGCAAATAGTCTGCGAGGGCCGGCTGGCCATTAACCTGGAGAAAGTTGGTGGCATCTGTTACGCGAACATCTTCAATAAGCGATATGCGCTCGGGCCGACGGGCACGGTGAATGAGTCGCTGGCGGAGCACCTGACGAAACACATCGCCTGGGCGTTGGCGCACGCAAGGGGGAGGGCGACGGCAGCATCGATACGCCGGTGAAACTGCGTATTCCGGAGGCGATGGCGATGCTCGAGGTCGAGCGGCTGGTCATGACGCTGGCGCAGCTCAAGCTGACGCATATTCAGTATGCGTCGCGGACGCAGGAGTGAAGAGTTACCCAGTCGGCTTAGAGCGGACGTCTGCTACCTGCTGAAGTGAGAGCGTCTGCACATGGTGCACTCCTGGACAAAGCTGCGCGGGCGGTTACCAGACACCAGACGACCAGACACAGGGACAGACGGCCGCAAACGAGCTTTAATTTTTTTTGAAATTATGCACCTCATATCGCACAACTGCTTACGTCAATATGCTTTACCAAAAAGAAAGAAAGTGTGCAGGAAAATGAAAGTCAAAACGTTAAGCCTCTTAGAAGATTAGTCCCTTTTTGCAGAGAGAGACCGTTCTTGAACTCGACTGCGACAGTTTAGGAGGGCACATCAATGGCACGCCGCGAAGAAGTGGAATTGGAAGATCAGGTGGAAGACGGCGAGGTTCCCGAAGAGGAGGAAGTTCAACAGGAGGGCGACCAGCCGTTTCTATACGCGGTGTCGGGGCAGACACCGTGGTGGATCGTCTCGATTTTGCTGCACGCCCTGATCATCACTCTGGCCGGCCTGATGTCGATGGCCATCAACCTCGGCGATGAAGAACCGGCCAT